>NZ_KB899375.1 GCF_000378165.1 Saccharibacter floricola DSM 15669 | reverse complement strand
CGAGCCGGAACGAAGCGTCCATCGAAATAGAAGCAATGTTCTGGCGTTACAGAAAGATCCTGGCTTGGCACACCCTCTGCAAAAGCGTCTTTATCAATCTTAACAGACCAACCGGCCATATCTTTCGGTAGATCTGTGTGGACATGCGCATGACGCTTCATGACATTGGTGATCTCACGAAGTTCTTCTTGGCCGTTGCTAAGCACACGAACGAGGTCGCCTTTTTGGATGTCTTCAATAGCAACATCGCCTTGCTCAAGCCGGATAAGTGTCCCTGCTAGGAAGCATTGGTCATAGGCGACAATCGTGTTCCCTTGTCCATCATCCAGCAGGATGAAGCCGCTGTCGGAAGCATTTTTCCCGTGATAGGACCCCTGAAGGGTTGTCGTCCATTCCTGACCATTTTCGATGACATGCAGGGTGCCACCGCTAAGGTACGTGGTTCCCCCCTTGTCATATTGTAACCCCAGAACGCGCAGCCGGGCATTATAGCCCATGGAGGTATTGGAGAGGTTCGCGCCTGACTGGATGGTTAGCAGGCCGCCGAGTGCTGCTGTTCCTCCTGTTGGATTAGCTCCAGCAAGAACAGTATTGATAGCTGACCCGCCTGAAAGAATAGTTGTTGGATTTGCACCAGCATTAGCAGAGCTATCGGTCACAATAGTATTAATGGCGGTACCAGCTGAGGCAACGCTCATGCTATTGCCTGCTTTAACAACGGCGCCACTAATCCAGCCGCCACTAGCAACGGTAATATCAAGAGCAGAAGCTCCGGACATTAAGAAGCCAGAGCCTCCAGGCTGAATACGGAGATGCTGCACCGTGGCACCGGACTGCAAGGTTCCGTTCCCAGAACTGACATACATCCAGTCCAAAGAGGCACCATTGCTTGCAATACCATTACCGCCAGCGAGGATGTTCATGCTGGAGAAGTTAGCGCCACTTAGGACGGTTCCTTGCCCGCCGCTTAGGACAATTGAATTCCCTTGAGCGCCGCTATTCGCAACAATAGTGCCACCTGAGCCGCCTGTAGCCGTCTGTGTTAAACTACCGCTATCTAGAACAGCTGTACCATAGTTGGACGCAGAAAGATTAGAAAGATTCGCGCCGCTCTCCACCATCATGGAGCCGCCATTCCCTGTGACGGTCGGCGGGGTGGCAAAGGAGCCACCATTAAGGTAAGCAGTCGCCCCATT
>NZ_KB899374.1 GCF_000378165.1 Saccharibacter floricola DSM 15669 | reverse complement strand
CGTGACCAGCGACCGCGCTCAGGCGGCAAAAGCTCACTAATAATCGCCCATTCTTCGTCTGTTAAATCACCGCGCATACGCTCTCTCCTTTCCGATGATAAGGGAGACATCATATGCAAAGAAATTTGAAAATATTTTTGTCAAAAGGAGCTAAATAGCGGTGCCTGTAAGTCCATTTTGGACAACTGACGTCAGGATCATTTCGCCGGGTTGGGATAACAGGACACGCTCCATAGTTCCAAATAGCAGCGTTACGGAACTTCTGGGAGGTATAGCTACAGTCGTAAACGATGCAACGCGGTCGATGAGGGAGGTTATCAAGAAGAACATAGGCAGATGGCACCTCATATGCTTGCCCTGGTGCAAGCGCGAGAGACAGCCTTTCCCGTGTCCGTCAGCTACGCCGCAGAGCTTGGTACCAAATCCTCCACGTGAGCGGCCAAGAGCTTCACGGTTTCTCTGGTTCCTTGTGTATCCCCTTTTTTGGCCGTCCCGGCGGCCTTGTGATGAGCGCGAATGACCGTACCATCAAGGAAGACCGTGCTCAAAGCCTGGTCTTTGCGGCTGACCCTGTCGAAAAGACGTTGCCAAACACCAAGTTTTGACCACTGAATAAACAATTGCGCAGCAATCCACCAAGGGACAAACTCAGAGGGTAAGGCACGCCATGTCACACCGTTCTGATGCCGCCAGAAAATCGCAGAAATCGTCCACTGACGGTTCTTGGGCGACGTCTTTCCCTTCGGGCGGCCTCCTCAATAAGAGGCTCCCAGAGGGACCAACTTTAATCAGAAAAACGGTCTTATTCATACTCATGATAAACAGATCAACAGCATACCGCATCTTTCAAGACCTAACAGGGCCTAGGCTAAGTATAATCAAAAAAATTGACTCCCTCATACGCGCGGCACAATCCCTCTTCATAATAGCAATGGCCAGGTAACGTTACCGACCAATAAATATTTCTCAGGTATAATCTCAATTAACGCTATTGCTGCTGGGTTTTAATACATTTCCTACAAAAAAGGCCCTCCATCTGGAGGGCCTTTTTTTCTGATTCCATCACACCATCTTAGTGCATTAATGCATTAACACGTGCAACGGCATCACCCAGTCCTTTCGTTGAGAAAGGCAAAACAATATCTTGCCCCGTCAGCGCCGTCAGCTTCACAGTCGCTTTCTTCGCATTTTGAAGCTTATTAAACTGCGCCTC
>NZ_KB899372.1 GCF_000378165.1 Saccharibacter floricola DSM 15669 | reverse complement strand
GCTGATGGGGGCGATTAGCGCGACGGGTCTTGATGTCCAAGCGTTTCATCTTGTCGGAACGGGGCTGAGCGACGTTGGTAAATCCGTTCTTCATTACATGCAGAGTGAGGGCGGTGCTGGGGCTGGCGCTATCATTGGTGGTGGTGGCAAAAAAATTCTCACAGCTGGAGAAAAAGAAAGTGAGCGTGAGACTAGGAAAGTAGATAGCTTAACAAAGCTTTTTGAGGAAGAAGGTTTTGGTCAAGACCTTAAAGAGAATACCGTAAAAACAAGAGGGAGAGAGAAAGGAGCGAACATTTACAAAGTGACAAAGAAAATGCCTCAATATAATTTACAAAAGAACGATTATATTTATCTTGATACGAAGCATTATGATCATATTGAAGTTTTTAATGGACGGGGCAAAGGGAAACACGTATTGAATCTCGATGGGAGTATAAATGCTGAGAAATCAGTAGACGTAAAGAAAAGGACTTTACCATTTTTAAAGAAATAGCCCTTCTTGAAAAGACTTTTAAGCTGTTGGTAAAAGATGATTCTTACCGAGAGAAGATGGATATCTATGATGCTTTAGATGACTATCAGGATGGCATGAATAAGTTACGTAAATGCATTGAGATATTATCGAAGGTTGATAAGCATTATGAATATATTGACACATATACCTCCCTCAGGTTCCTAGTTGACGCAATACAAGACTTAATATATAATTTTGATTACATTTACTCTGATATGGAGGGATTGGTAAAAAAATATTGCTTAAAGACAGGGCAAACACATAAAAGTATTTTTGATTTCTACAATACATGCATATTTTCACGCAATAAAGAAGAGGTAATGTATGATAACCATCTTTTATTGATTGAATATATGGAAAAAACTGTTGATGATGTGATGAAAAAATATCATGTATATGATAAAATGAATTTTAAAGGAGTCAGTGAAGAATACAAAAATTTATCATATAATTTTTACATAGCTGTCGAATCTTTCCATCAATGTGTTAAAAGGAACGAGGCAGATTTCCTTGCTCTAACCGTAAGAGATGTGATGTTTTGTTCTAAAAAAATAGGAAATTTTATTGAAAAGACTTATCAAAGGATAAGTCTTTATTTTGTTTATATGGTGTCATTCCGTGAAAATAATCAGAATCGGTATACTTATAGAGAGGCATATGAAGCGTATGAGAAAAAATATTATTGAAAGGAACGGAAGGGAGAAATGATATGGACCTTATGAGAGAAGGGATAGGCTATCTAGTAGCGTGTTTTGATTCGTTGATGCCTGGTGAAAAGTTGGCTCCATATGAGCTGCTCAAAGAGCACAATATCTATATGAAGAGCTTATTGAACTATGTTGAATCTCTTGATTGTCTGCAAAAAAACAATGATAAGTT
>NZ_KB899371.1 GCF_000378165.1 Saccharibacter floricola DSM 15669 | reverse complement strand
TGTTTTGCTAAGCCATGAGGCGACGATAGAGGTCTTTCCGGTAGAGAAACCGCCAACAAGCGCTACTTTAACGCGCCCATCTTCTCCTTTCCCATCAATACGATCTAAGAGTGTGCTTAATTTGTGGCGTAGATAAGAAGGCGCGGTAAAACCCAATGTTTCTCCATCGTCAAGAAAGGTTTTAAGTGCGGTAAGGTTCTCTTTAAGTGTAGAGAGTGTGAGGGTAGACGTCATGGGATGTTCCTTAGGAAAGATCTGAACAAGAGGTGTGAAATGTTATGGAACGCGTGTCATACTCATGTATTCAGGGAGAGAGATGTGTTCTTTTCACAAAATGAGATGATCTCATCACGAGTATGTGTGAGCTCTTTCTTTTTTTCGTTGATATGGGTTGCAATAGTTTGCAACTCTTTCTCTTTTTTGCAACAAAAGGAGCAAAGAGGCGTAGAAATCGCATTTAAATTTTCATGAAGTGCTTTGCTTAGTTTGGGGCGAATTTTCTTGAGGGCAGCTTCAATAGCGTCTTTTTGCTGTTGTTCTTGATAGGATGAGTCGAAGAGTTTTCTTATGCTCCACAATCCGCCTGCAGCGGCCCCAACCCAGCCGATCGGTCCTAAAAAAAGACCGATGAGAGAGCCGGTAATGCCCCATCCACTAATGCCCGAGTCTGTATCAATGGCCAGTTTTTCAGTGAGTTGATCTATTTGAGGACAGAAGTCTTCTAAGGTCGTGAGCGTGTTTTTCTGCATAATAGAGGCGAAGGTTTGGTCGATTCTACGCATTCTTTTGTAAGAGCGTTCGACAAACTGTTTGACGTCGCTCTCTCCCAAACGAGCAATTCCCCTGAAGGCTCCCTTGACGGCGGTCTCTAGTTTTTCTCTAACAGTGTCATTAGAATCTGACCACATACCCTTTTTGCGATAGATGTCCATTTGTTGACGCACACTGTTGATAAATTTTTCCTCTAGCTGTGTCGCAAGGCGATCGCTGTCATGTTGAATGTCCAAAGGAAGCTGGGAATATCTCTCAAGAGCGTTAGAAACATCTTTTTCCGTTTGAGCGTAGTCTTCTTGGAGCTTCTGACCCTGCGTCTTTGCGAAATCAAGAGACTTGAAGAGAATATCACGGATCGTGCTTGTCGTGGCTTTGAGGCGAAGGGCGTCATATCCGCCTTGATTTTCAACGATGGCATGAATAGCGTTACGCAATGACGCCATATGGGAAAGGGCTTCATATTTTGCCTGATCGCCGTTGAGCCAGTCGTTAATCGGCTTATCATCTGGCGCGGCGGAAACGGCGACGATAGGAAGGGAGGCCGCTTCCTCTGCTGTTAAGCCTATCAGTTGAGTGAGACGCTCAAGGATGTTGTCTTTTTTTGTTCTGAAGCGTTCTTGATACTCTTCCTCATCGCCGACATC
>NZ_KB899370.1 GCF_000378165.1 Saccharibacter floricola DSM 15669 | reverse complement strand
TTACCGGCGAGGGTCGCACCAGATTGTACAGTCGTCGCTCCTGTCGCTTTGCTCTGGTCGCCATCAATTTGCAATGTCCCATGCTCAGCCGTCGTGTCCCCTGTGTAGGAATTATTCCCAGACAGAACCGTCACGCCAGAACCAACTTGATCAAATCGCCCAGAACCAGAAATAGCCGATGTCATATCAACACGGTCGCTATGATTAATTATCAACTGACCATCATTAACGATCGCTGATCCCGTAGCACGTCCACTCGTACCACCATCGCCGTACTGCACAACAGCATGAGAGCCTATCGTGGTTGTTCCACTATACGTGCTATCGCCGGTCATGATTTGCTTGCCGGTATTAACCGTCAATCCACCAGCCCCTTGTAGAGCCCCACCGTAGGTTCCCTGACCCTGCTGAATCGTCAGGAGTCCCGATAGCGTCCCTTTGCCTGCGCCCGTGAGTGAACCAACCGTTGCATTCTGCGCAGAGACATCAAAAGTGCCCTTCCCTGTATCCACAGCACCCGTAATGGTTGCCCCATCAAGAAGGACATATCCTTGGTTGGTCAGTGAATTCGCAGTACTCTGGTGTAACAGAACTTGCCCAGCTTGATTGTTAATATCTCCAAACTGAGCCTTATTAAGGCCCGTTAAGACAGCATTGGCATTGTTATTCGTGCTCTGCCCAGCAACGTGCCCACCATCAACGGTGACCGCTCCTTCATTATAAACGTCTCCCTGAAGAGACCCCTTAAGAAGCGTCAGCTCTGCATTGGGTGATACAGCTGTCGTTCCTGTGTACGTATGTTGGCCTGTAAAGATTTCCTTTCCACCGGTGATATTAACACCACCAGTCCCAGAAATAACGCCTGAATAGAGATTACCAAACTGCTCATTGGCATGGGAAATCTGTAGCGTATTATTCCCTAGAGAAATGTTGCCACTTCCATCCAGTGCCTGGATGGTTTTGGTTATCCCACTGCTACGCGTTTGTACCGCATCATCTGCAGCAAAAAGAGACAAGCTCAACAGAGAGAGCGGCTGTGCTGGGGTGCCAGAAATATCAAACTGACCATCTTTAAGCACGTGAACGCCCGCAGAGCTCTCAATAGAGCCGCTATCATTTAAAGTCAGAACCCCATGCTCTATCGTTGTCGCCCCAGTATATGTCTGCGCAGAACTGACAACCGTCCGACCTGTTCCAGCCTGCACAAGACTACCTGTGCCAGAGACAATCTGAGAGAGATCATACGCGTTGCTACGGTTAATGCGTAATGTGCCATCATCATGAATGGACTGACTGACAACAGACCCTGTTGTGCCACCAGTGCCCAGCTGTAACGTTGCCTCTTTCCCAATTAATGTATCACCAGAATACTGCTGGTCTGCAGAGAAAATCTGCTTCCCACTGGAGACATTAACGCTTCCACTGCCTGACATGACCCCATCATA
>NZ_KB899369.1 GCF_000378165.1 Saccharibacter floricola DSM 15669 | reverse complement strand
CTAATGGAATCCGCTACTTGGTTCATCCATTGCTGCTCAGGCGTGCTCTCATTCGCCCCATCAGACGCATGGGTCGAAAGTATACTCGGCCGATTGTCCGTTGGTTCCGTTTCGTGAGCTGTTGATGAGCCAGTAGGACTATTCTCTAGAATATTTAAAAAAATATTTATTTTTGTATAAAAAGTTAATACCGTAGCTTAATTAACTCTCTTTTTTCAAAACCTATATCTTTTTCATCACAAAGACATTCTATTTCTTTTTTGAATTCTGGACAAAACAAAAAACTGTTATCAAGGTTATCTGAGGTTAATAGATTGAATTTATTTAAAAATGCTTTTCCTTCTTTTGTAATTCCCGCTTCACACGCGTACCACACTGCTCCCCCAAGCTTATCAGGATCATCTTCAATTTTATCCGGAGGAACTTTTGCCAACTCATGCAAAACATCTAAATCTGTATGGATAGTCGAAAGTGAAACAAAACTACGAAATTCAGCAAGATTAATTGATATCATTCTATACATAAAGTCTATTATATCAATACACCAATCTCTAGGAAAGTACTCCCCTATATTACTATAAAAATTCTCTATAATATCACCATCATCTAAAAGAAAAATTAAGTTTGCATCTCCTATAATACTTAATTCACGTAGTTTGTTCTGGTATATTCTATAAAAAAGACTGCTTTTCATTTCTTTAACTCCGGAAACTTAAACTTAAATTTTTTCTGTCTTGCACCTACTGTACCTTTCCTGACACTAAGTTCTACCGTCCCTGTCGTCTTTGGCGTATCCATTCCAGCATTACCAGGCTTCCGAATCGAAATATTTAATCCGTCTTCGGTCATAATATTATACCCTCTTCCGTTGATTACACTCCCATCTCCTCTCTTAATTTTAATAGGAAAATCTTTCTCACTTTTGATTTCTCTTCCCTCCAACGCCTGATCAACGAAATCTTTCATAGCTTGTTCTGGATTCTCACTACCCTCCATTTCACGTATGTAGAAACTATCCCCCGTATCTCCACGTGGGGTTCCATCCTCATTTAACCATGATCTATTCTGTGACTTGGTATTTTTATCATCTTCTGGAGGTTCATTCTCAGGTGGAGGCGATGGACTTGTTGCTTGGGGGGCTTCTTGGTCTGCCTTATCAGAGGCGCTCCCTGTTTCCGACGGCACATCATTATGAGCCGCCACCATTGCCTGCGAAATCCAATCACTGACAGACGATTCTGCACTATATACCCACTGTGATGCAGTATGTTCAGCATCATCAAGAGAATCTTCAAGAAAATGTGGATCACTAACTAATCCCACTGCGGCTAAAAGTGTCCCGGCAGCAGCGCTTCCCTCTTTTACTCCCAACTCCGCAAGCTTCTCTGCCGCCTGATTATATTGCTGGATAGCGGAGGCTGCTGCGGCGCCGTTGAGGGCGTTTACGCTGCTGTTATGTCCGCCTCCTGCGACAAGGCCACCTGC
>NZ_KB899368.1 GCF_000378165.1 Saccharibacter floricola DSM 15669 | reverse complement strand
GCAGGTGGCCTTGTCGCAGGAGGCGGACATAACAGCAGCGTAAACGCCCTCAACGGCGCCGCAGCAGCCTCCGCTATCCAGCAATATAATCAGGCAAATGAAGATCAGGATACAGAAGAAGAACGAAGAGGCACAGAAGAGCAACGCGCTAATGGAAGAGATTTTCTAAATAAGACAGCGTGGGCTCCTGTTCTTGCAGGCCCATCTGATCTGGGCCTCGCTGTTATTGACGGTGCGGAGGGGCACTATAGTGACGTAGCGCAGGACGTTTTGGGCATGGCGATGGATTTATCGCTCCCGTTCTCGCTAGCAGCTCCTGTAGAAAAGGTCGTGCTTTTCGGAGGGGAAGAGATAGGGTTAGACTTCTTCTTGGATAGGAAATACTCCCCTCTTAGGGGAGACCCACGTGAAATCCCACAAGAGCGACTTCCCGAAGGCACCAGAGAAGAGAATCTGAGGGTTTTTGCCGAGGGAAAAATTGGCGATACGATTTTAAGAGATGTTAACCAAACAGCACGCAATCCAGAGGGTTTTGATGAAGATGCGGAAACAGCTCTTTTTGATATTGTTCGAGAGAAACATCTCAAACAAGAGAAAAAGGCCACAAACCCGGATAAAAAATTTCCAAATGGAACAGCTGGGTCTGCCCATGCTGAGATAGGTCTTCTGCAGCAAGCCCTTGATAAAGGGCTTGCGGATGGAGCACATTTGGATATGACGGTATATGGGGAACCAATCTGTCCCTATTGCCGAAGTGATATTTCTAAAATGGCGGATCGGGTTGGTTTATCTTCTATGAGAGTTAGGAGTTTTTCTGAAAAAGATAGAATAGACTATGAAGTCTTTCATTATTGGAAACCAGGAACTAAATTGAAAGAGAACAAGTCTATGAGAACTATTTTGGGACCTTCTAAGGAGAAGTGAAGATGGGAATTATCAATTTCACCTGGAGGGCAGGTATGGGTTCTTTTAGAAAAGGAGGGGGAGGAGACAATTGTTCTCTTGAGTATGTTTTTAAGCACGTTGAGAAGGTGTCTCAAACGGATGGCACTATTTATTTAAGGAAAGAAGATTTTGAAAATGAAGATTTTAAGGGGGCAGGTGTTTTACAGGTTGATATGATCAATGGGGATTATTTTATGACACTTCTTTATTACGAAGATGATGGGGAGCTCGAAGTAAGAGATTTTACGAACAAAGAAAGAGCAGGAGAAGTGATTAATTTTAACAAAGAAGATTGGAGTGGAGCATTTATTTGTAATGATCTGTCAATCGTAAAGGAGGCATGCCGTCAATTTATCGAAACTGGAGATGTGAGCCAAGATATTTTATCGTAAATTCTAGCGTTCATATCGATATTGATTAAAAACAAAATAGCAAAGTGCCGCTGTAGGAGCGGCCGGAGGCTTCGCCTTTGGCACAGACCACAGCACGGGGGTCAACGCCCTCAGCGGCGCTGCCGCTGCATCCGCTATCCAGCAATATAATCAGGCAAATGAGGACCAAGCGGAGAAAGGGCGTCGAGATGAAGCACGCGCTCATATCGCGGAAGAGACGGGCCA
>NZ_KB899367.1 GCF_000378165.1 Saccharibacter floricola DSM 15669 | reverse complement strand
CGTGTGCTGGACGTGACCAGCGACCGCGCTCAGGCGGCAAAAGCTCACCAATAATCGCCCATTCTGCGTCTGTTAAATCACCGCGCATACACTCTTTCCTTTCCGATGATAAGGGAGGGCATCATATGCAAAAATATTTTTGTCAACAGGCCCTAAGTTACCCGTGAGAATAGGAGGATATTCTACTGTTCTGGTCATGCTCCACATAGTGTATTTTTAGAATATGTTGTGTTCGTGTTTGGACATATGCCAGTTTACGGTTAATAGAAAAAATCGCAGAAACCACAAAGAAACCGTCCCTCTCTTTGATGAGAGAAGGACGATCCATAGAGTGTCATCTCTTTGTGAGAGGTCAAGAGGCGGTAAAGTCTTTCTCTAAAGCCTCGCCGTGGGCGAGCCAATCTGCACAACGGGTGATCTCGTTCTTTTTTTCGTCAAGCTCTTTTTGATGAGTGGCCGCAAGAGCAACAAATTCTTCCCAATAAGGAAAGTTGTTCTTGAGAAACGGGTCCATCTGCATCTGATGACGGACAGTGCGATACCCATCGCGCAAACAAGACGTAACGTCTTGTTTCCATGATTGGAATTCTTCGGCCTGTTTTGAAGCATGGTGGTCTTTGTATATGTCCATCCCCGCGCCCGCAACAAGACCTACGAGTGGCATAAAAGTCGCGACATGACCGGCCCATTTGGCTTGCTTGAGGGCAGTTTCTGCGGCCTTCTTGGCGGCTTCTTTAGCGGCCTTTTTGGTTCCCCGTTTGGATGCTTCTTTGGCCGCTTCTTTGGCCGCCGCTTCTGCGGTTTCTTTGACGGTCCTCGCGGCGGCAGAACCGATGCCTCCAGCCGCACCGCCGGCTGCTGTTCCTTTTCCAAGCCCCAGAAACTGTTCTAGGGTTGAAAGGATATGGTCGTTTTTCATAAAACCTATGAGGCTGTCGAGAGTGTTGTCCCATGCATCATTGCCCAAAGAGCGAGAGATGGCGAAGGTGCCTTCGACTCCAATATCTATATTTTTGTCCATGGAATATTTATGATAGAGATCTTGAATATCTTGGAATGAGATTTCCTTTATCTTTTGTTTAGCATCTTGTCTCAATGGAAGTACTTCTGTTTTATAAATATTTGTGATTTCCTCATTTAGTTTTTCTCCTGTTTCTCCAAGGCGTCGCGTGAGTGTTTCTTGCAGCGTTTTTGGGGTACTGCTGCTAATATCGTCAATAAGATGGTTAAAAAGTAACTCGATCTCTTTAAGAGTCCTCTCACTGGCAATTTTTACGTTATCGGGCACTTCTCCGAGGAGAGCCTTTTCCAGAGAAACATTTTTTTCCGTTTGAGCGTAGTCTTCTTGGAGTTTCTGACCTCGCGTCTTTGCGAAATCAAGAGGTTGGAAGAGAATATCACGGATCGTGCTTGTCGTGGCTTTGAGGCGAAGGATGTCATATCCGCCTTGATTTTCAACGATGGCATGAATGGCGTTACGCAATGACGCCATATGAGAAAGGGCTTCATATTCCGCCTGATCGCCGTTGAGCCAGTCGTTAATCGGTTTATCATCTGGCGCTGCGGAAACAGCGACGATAGGAAGGGAGGCAGCTTCTTCTGCTGTTAAGCCTATCAGTTGAGTGAGACGCTCAAGGATGTTGTCTTTTTTTGTTCTGAAGCGTTCTTGATACTCTTCCTCATCGCCGACATC
>NZ_KB899366.1 GCF_000378165.1 Saccharibacter floricola DSM 15669 | reverse complement strand
ACGCTACAGCTTGGGAATGGTGGCACCAGCGGGTCGATTGCCAGCCAAGCGATCACGGATAACGGGACATTAGCGGTCAATCGCAGTGATAACGTCACTCTCGGAGCAGTGATTTCTGGTTCCGGTGCGCTGAACCAAAACGGTTCTGGCACGACGACGCTGACGGGGAATAGCACTTATAGCGGCCCGACGGCGATTAATGCAGGAACGCTACAGATCGGCAATGGTGGCACGAGCGGGTCGATTGCGAGCCAAGCCATTACCGATAATGGCACCTTGGCGGTCAATCGCAGTGATGACGTCACTCTTGGAGGTGCGATTTCCGGCGCGGGCGGATTGAATCAGAATGGCTCTGGCACAACGATCCTGACAGGGAACAGCAGCTATAGCGGCCCGACGGCAATTAATGCAGGGACGCTTCAACTTGGCAATGGTGGCACGAGTGGGTCGATTGCTAGCCAAGCGATCACGGATAACGGGACATTAGCGGTCAATCGCAGTGATAATCTGACCTTGAACCAAGCTATTTCCGGTTCCGGTGCGCTGAACCAGAATGGCTCTGGCACGACAACCTTGACAGGGAACAGCACTTATAGCGGCCCGACGGCAATTAATGCAGGAACGCTACAGCTCGGCAATGGTGGCACGAGCGGGTCGATTGCCAGCCAAGCGATCACGGATAACGGGACATTAGCGGTCAATCGCAGTGATAACGTCACTCTCGGGGCGGCGATTTCTGGTTCCGGTGCATTGAACCAAAACGGCTCTGGTACGACAACCCTGACGGGCAACAGCAGCTATAGCGGCCCAACAGCGATTAATGCAGGCACGCTACAACTTGGCAATGGAGGAACGAGCGGGTCGATTGCGAGCCAAGCGGTCACGGATAATGGCACCTTGGCGATTAATCGCAGTGATGACGTCACTCTTGGAGGTGCAATTTCTGGTTCCGGTGCATTGAACCAAAACGGTTCTGGCACGACGACGCTGACGGGCAACAGCACCTATAGTGGCCCCACAGTGATTAACAAAGGCACGCTGCAGCTTGGTAATGGCGGCACGAGTGGGTCGATTGCCAGCCAAGCGATCACGGATAACGGAACGTTAGCGGTCAATCGCAGTGATGACGTCACTCTTGGAGGTGCGATTTCCGGCACGGGCGGATTGAATCAGAATGGCTCTGGCACAACGACGCTGACGGGTAACAGCACCTATAGTGGCCCCACAGTGATTAACAAGGGTACGCTACAGCTTGGTAATGGTGGCACGAGCGGGTCGATTGCGAGCCAAGCGATTACGGATAACGGAACGTTAGCGATCAATCGTAGTGATGACGTGACATTTGGTCAGGTCGTTTCTGGCACAGGTGGTTTGAGCCAGAATGGCTCTGGCACGACGATTCTGACGGGGAACAATAGCTATAATGGCCCGACGGCGGTTAATGCCGGAACATTGCAAATTGATGGTCAGCAGGGGGACGCTAAAGGGCCAACAACAGTTGCGGCGCAAGCAGCCATTGCAGGGAGCGGCCTCGTAGGTGGCTCAGTAACTGTTAATGACGGTGGTATTTTGTCACCAGGGGATGGGGAGCGCAAAACAGGCACGTTACGGATTAATGGAGATCTGCATCTTGCCCAAGGGTCTATCCAAAATTGGGATATGGGCCAGGCATATCATGAAGGTGGCGTTTACAATGATCTTGTCCATGTTGGAGGGAATCTCAATTTAAGTGGAACATTAAATGTTGCCACAAATCTTAGTGGAACAACGGTCAAAAATGGCGCTCTCGAGGCCGGTGTATATCGCATTTATACGTATGGCGGGGAGCTAACGGGCCAAAATAATGAAAAAATAGGGAAGGTTGAACAGCCACCTGGTATTAGTATTGGTGTGCAGACATCCATTGACCATCAGGTGAACTTACTTGTCCAGAATACAGATGGTTTAAACCTTTGGAACGGTGGTTCTGGAGGGGGAGGCGTTTGGTCTGGTGCAACGGGGAACAACACTCCACCATCAAAAGCCATGACCGTTTTTGAGGGGAGTGCTGGTGATGTTACCGTCAAAGATCATGATTCTGCGGGCAATCCGACACCAGTAACAACCGGAGGTATGCAATTTGCCAATAATGATGGCAAAACATACACTGTGTCTGGTGATCCTATCTATGCCTCGCAAGGGCGTACAGTTGTTCGTGTAGGCGATGGCACGCACGAAAGTTCTGGCACAACGGCGGTTGTGAATTCACCGATTGATGATAGCCATGTGCCTGGTGGAACCTCGCTCGATAAGACGGATGCCGGTAAGCTCGTTCTTGGTGGGGATAATAAATATAAGGGTGATACCACAATCACCGATGGGACGTTACAGCTTGGTAATGGTGGTACGACAGGCTCTATTGCCAGCAAGAACATCAACAATAACGGGACA
>NZ_KB899365.1 GCF_000378165.1 Saccharibacter floricola DSM 15669 | reverse complement strand
GTCTCCTTTGATCTGGCTTCCGTATTAGCGGGCGCTACGGGCATCCTGTCCGGTATTGCCCTGGTGCTGACGGGCTTAAAAAAGAAGAAAGCCGCCGCCTCTGACGCAAGCGAAGCGGCTCCTGCCGTTAACGGCATGGGCTAACCCACATGGGAGGGCTTCGGCTCTCCCTGACATCTAGAGGGAAACATCCCATGAATCCCTACTTCACAGGGGGCTTTACCCTGACCGTGCTCGGTTTCCTGACGGCCCTGATCGTCTATAGCAACCGAGCAGGTCGCAACAGCGCCCGCGTAAGCTCTGAACGCAAAGACGCGAACGACGCCACACAATCAGCAGAAGCCGCGCAACGAATGTTGGATGTCCGCACGAACGGCATACGCTCCGATAACGCGCTCATAGATACACTGGATAAGGGGACGTTTTGATGAAGCGCACCTTTTGTGCGGTGGCTTTATGCACGTTAGTAAGCTGCGCCCCTACCCGATACAAACCCCTCTGCCCGCCGCTGGTGCATTACACAGTGCAGGAACAGAAGCAGGCCGCTGACGAGCTACGCGCCCATCCTGACCTGCATGAACTGCCCGCTATGATGCGGGATTATGGGAATGAGCGGAAGGAGATGCGGAGTAGGGCGCGATAGCAACAGCTAAACCGCGCCCTCTATCGTTGGCTATTAATGAAGGAAAAGAAAATGGGGGTATGAATAGGGGTATCAAAATATTTTTAATTCTATTTTATTAAAGAAAACAAAGGATATAACATCCCAATATGACAGTCACTCTCTCCGCCAGCTTCCCTGAAGCTTTAAATTTTTCTTCTTTGGACCAAAAAGATAAAAGACGCATTCTTTCATGCCTGTACGGATCTACGTATGGTCTTCTATCGCCATCGTATCATTCCTACTCACCTTAAATCTGAATCTTAGCACTGCTCATCTGTATCTTTCAAAAAGACGAGCAGTGCAGCAAGAACGTAGCGACAAAAATTAAGAAAGCCGTCCATCCATAGCCCGAAGAACAGTCTCAATAAGGGTAGCGTCATTACTACCCTTCGCAGCTTCCATTTCCTTTTTGAGAAGATGCTTCTGCTCCTCTAAAGGCTTTTCATTCAGATGTAAGCTTTCAAACAAATTACCGATCTTATGTGCTTCGTGCTTATGAGAAAATTTATGCAGCACATGCCCACCATAAACCAAATCAAATCGACCAGATCTTTCTTCTATACCGACTTTTGCCATAACATTTCTCCATAATATTGTCTTATACCATTTCTTATATAAGAATGCTTCCCACGCCATTAAACCCATTCACAAGGAATTTTATAACTCTCCTCCATAGATGATCTGCACAATATACAAGGGCATCAATCATATTCTAGTTATAATATCGCGAGAACAAGGTAAAAGAGACGCAATTCCACGCGTTGACATCATCGACACTCAAATCTTTCAAAAGGGCGAAAATGACAGTCCACAAGGTTATAATGCTGCAGGAAGGTCAAGGAGTACAAACCGACACATCGTTAGCGACGGCAGAAGACAGTGGTTCAAAATTACACCAAGGCCTTGCTAAGCTCGATAAGTGCAAGAGACAAATCATGAAATGCTTTGACTAACAAAGAGATTAAGAAAGACGAGAAAGCTACGTCTTGTTTTGTCGTAACGGATTACGATCCCTGCAAGAAAGAACATCACAGGGACTATTTTTTGTACAGTTTGAACACAGTAAAGTAGCTCAAAAAAGCACCATCTCCCGTATTCTGTCACTATCCTACCACTTCTCAGCAGAAGTAGGTGCAACTTCGACCAAAATTTTCCTTAATACGTCCCTTTTTTGCGCACCCCGCCTGGCTATGCCTTCCCCAATCGACCTTACTGTCAATTATCGGTCAGACCGAATTAAATCAGCGTTTCCAGCAGAACATCCCAAATGCCTTGCTCTGCCCATTAACGCAACCGCACATACACTGAGTTCCATTTACCGTAACATTCATACATGTCTTTCCATGGACATCCAACACGCAAAACATAAAGCATTATGTAAATAAAAAGATGATTATCTTGTGCTGATTGAGACCAACGATCACATTCAGGTAATAAAAGACTGGGAACAACCGCTCGTTTTGGATCGATATCATCGTCTCAGTAAGGATACGAACTTATTATCAAAAGCACAGCTTCTCCTCTTTTGTATTCGTAGAAAACTACGAAAAACAGCCACTCATCAAAATTTTACATTTACTTAATATTTGATATATTTTTTTAAAATAGTATCTATATTTCAATACCAAAGCACTTTCCACACCAGAACGGCAACTAAAAGTGGAATAGAAATTTGAACAACGAGAGAAACAATCTCCCCAGTCCCTTGCTGAGCACGTTGTCGGTTATAAATCAGCATAGCAACCCGCGCTACGCAAAGAAGCAGGATAACAACCGTTACAGCAATCTTTCCGGTAATAGCTCCATACATAATGGGCGTCTCTCTTTTTTGAAACAGAATTCTTCCTACTCTCCTCATAGAAGGCAATAGTAAGCTCCGTCAACTCATCTTTCTAGGTTTTGTTGACAAATGCTGGTATCCAGATTTTCATGGCAGCGATGTTGAGAAAGGCGAGGAAGGATTTTCGTGTTTTGTCATACCGTGTGG
>NZ_KB899364.1 GCF_000378165.1 Saccharibacter floricola DSM 15669 | reverse complement strand
GCTTCCGCTCCCTGCATCGCGTAAAGGCTGCGCAATAGCGTGCTGCCTTTGCCGGAACTCTGCAACGCCCCCAAAACACTCTGAAGTGCCTGCCCTGCAATCGAATTCGGAGAGAGACCGGCCGTCACGCCAATAAAGAGCGATTTATGCAGCTGTTGCTGGGTCAGCGTGTCTTCTAGCGCTTTAAACGCGACAGACGATGCGTCTATCCCAAGGTCATGACCGGCTGACAAGGACGATGACGTGATGGTTGTCGCACCACCGGAATGAATCGTCAGGTCATGCTGTGCCGCTTTAAGAAGGCTGCCTTGCCAATCCGTTGCATCAACCGTCGATTGGTCATCAGACTTCCCGTAACCAAGCTTAGACTGACCGTTTTCTGAGCTACTCGTAAGCCCAGATGTTTTGTGTTCTTTAAACGAGTGCGCCGTCGTCTTCAACGCGTTAACGTCAACCGTGCCCGCTGCCGTAACAGAAACATTACGACCGCCCGTAAGACTGCCCGCAAGAGAAATATTACCACCAGAACTCAGAGCAACATCGTTTTGCGCTGCGATCGTATTGCCCGTTTCATTCGTAGAGGCGTTATTGTCGATATCTTTTTGTTTCGTGAAGAGCCCGTGATTGGTACTGTTATAAGTCGAGGACTGATAATTCGTGACAGCCTGAAGCGTCATATCACCCTTGGACTGCAAAACAGCTGACTGCCCAGCATGAAGGTCTGCCCCTGCCAGGGTCATCCCCCCATGGCTCGCATCAAGGGCTATGTTCTGTTGCGCGTTGAGCGACGTATTAACGGCTGTTCCGCTCTCTTTAGTGGCATTTTGCCGCGTATTATCGACAGAAACATCCGGGCCTACACTACTCGTGCCAAACGATACGCCTGCAGAAACCCCACTACTATGCGTTTTGCTGAAGGCTGAAAGCGTATTCCAATCTGATTGCAACTTGATGTTCTTCTGAGCTTCAAGAGCAATGTTCTGTGCGTTTATCTGGGCCGAAACAGCCTTGATGGCACCACTTGTCCCATCCTGAGGGTTGTCCCCTCGCGCTATGATAGAAACAGTGTTCCCGGCATTAAGGCTATCCCCTTGCACGGTATGGGTTGTCTGTTGAGCAAAGGATTTCACCTTGCTAAAGCCCATATTCGCTTGGACGGTTAGTGCGTTTCCGTTCACACCAAATTGCGACAAAACTTGAGAGACGTTGCCAGGCATATAATCGCCGAGCCCTTTGCCTTGCTCACCGGCAACATCCAGCGCACTTTCAGTGCGAAGAAGACTGATAGAAGGCTGCCCTTGAGACGATGGATCCTTCTTCTTCCCAGAAAGAGCCTTGCCTGCCGCTGAACTTGACGTAATCCCCGCTGTAACACCCAAAAAGGATGATTTACTCTGTTGTATCTGTGTCAGCGTATTAATGGCATCATCCAGCGTCACAGACGAACCATTAAGCTGAAGATTCTGTCCCGCTGAAAGAGTGGACCCTTTGACTAACGTATTCCCCTTCGATGTAAGCAGTAAATTTCCATTCTCTGCTCGGAGATCACTTGGCGTCCACGTAACACCAGTATTTGTATCGGTATTTTGAGAGCGTCCAACACCGAAAGAAAACGATCCTCCCTTCAGGCTAGCTATTAGGCCTGATTTTTTCTTTTGATAATAAGTGTCCTCGGTATTCTTCAGCGCTGTGACCGTTAAGTTCCCGCCAGAACTCAGGGCAACATTCTTCTTCCCATCTATCGCCCCAGCAATCGACACATCACCACCTGCCGAAACGGCAATATTGTTATTGGCGACGATCAGACCGCCAATCTCATCAGTGATATCTTTGCTTTGTGTAATCGTCTTTTTACTCAGGAAGCCTTTTGAGACGGTGCGTGTATAATCATAGCGATGGTCTGTCACCGCTTGCAGCGCCACGTTGCCTTTAGCCTGCAACAGCGCATCCGTGCCCGCCGTCACCCCAGAGCCTGCAAGAGTGAGATCGCCCCCCAAGGCCGCGAGCGTCACACCGCCGCCGGCCATCACACTGGAGCCGTAGTTCTTCGTTTCATTGGCTTGGTGGCTATAATGATGGCGGTTAATATTTTCCGACGACTGAGCCGTCAGCGCCCCTAATGTCAGACCACCACCAGCAATCAGGCTTGCATCCCCGCCCGCTTGGAGGTTCCCCCCTGTAAAGAGAATATCTTTCGCAGCACTCAGGCGCGCATCACCCGTGGCGATAATATTCCCTTGTTGGCCAAGATTTTGCTGCACCCCGCCAATCGTTTGGCTCTCTTGGAGCAAACTATTATTGTGGATCGACCCCGCAAGGCTGGTCAGCGATACATCCTTGCCAGAAATCGTCCCACCGTCATTATCGAGATCACCTTGTGTCGCGACAAGATTCAGCGACTGCCCCGCACTGATCGTGCCGCTATTGCTGATCGACCCACCAGAAAGCGACAGATCATTCCCCGCCGCTATCACCCCGCCGCTCCGTATCGTTTCTTTACCAGGGGCCAGATAAAGCTGTGGCGCTAAAACCGTATGGCCATCAACGGAAACAGGAACGTACCAAATGATATTATCGGTGAGTTTGCTCTGCTGTTCCGGGCTAAGTGCCTGCCCAAAGGTTAAACCGAGTTGGTTGGCATCCTGGCTGGCATGATCCAACAGATCACGCATTTGCTGGTCCGCACTCTGAGGGCTTCCTCCAAGAAACGTTTGCCCTGTTGCCGAGACAATTTGTTG
>NZ_KB899363.1 GCF_000378165.1 Saccharibacter floricola DSM 15669 | reverse complement strand
AGAGGCCGGCGAATGTCGCGTAACGCGGGCGCGTCTCCAACAAATAATGCGTGCTCGGTGACGGGTTCGGTACAAAAAAACTCTTCCCAGCCGGGGAAGAGAAGAGCTCTACCGTTTCAATGTTGGTACAGCTTGATATATAATATCTAAAGGGTAACAGTAAATAACAAATTACGTCTTCTTTGCATCCACTTCTTCTTGTAAGCGCTGATCTCTGTAGAAGATGAGTTTACCTAAAACATTTCGTAAAAACTCTCCTGAATTTATATAGTAATTTTTATAACAATAATGAATATCAAATATACTATTAAATAAAATATCATTTTTATCATCTGAATTATCATTTAAGTATGTATGCAATTCATTAGATAACCTAAAAATATCATTTTCCTCCGCGTCATAAACATAGCATTTTACTATTTCATCTACGTTTTCACCAAATAAATCATAATCCATACAAAAATAAACATCTAAAAACTCTTTCATTTCTTCGAATTTTTTGCTCATGGCACTGGAAATCCTGTTAAAATTGACCACCCAGATGGGGATTTGGGGTTCTTCTTTAACACAATGCGAATACTTTTTGTACCTCTTAAAGCATTATCTCCTTTCCGCAAATAACCTCCCACATTATAAGGCATATTATAATTAAGCGGTATCGGCTTTTTACTGCTTAACGCTTTTGTAATGGCTTCGATACCTTCTGGACTTTCCAAAGCTTCTGATATGGCCCGCTCAGCTGTCGCTCGATCAGAAAAAGTAGACATAACAGCATCATCCCACTTAGTGTTGGCCAATCTTTCCTGCAAATATTCTATTGATTTACCTACATGCCTCTCAATCAGATGTCCACCAAGGTCTTCATGAGCTTGTAAACCACCACCTGGAACGATCTTACTTGATGATCCAGCGGCAAACTCTGGGGGAATATCTTCATCTTCCTTTTCCTTACCTGATAACGGCGGCTCTTTTCCTTCCTCTAATGTCTTTTCAGTGGTTTTCTCACCTTCTGCGAGAGCTTTCTTGCTAGCTCCTCCCTCACCCTGAATATAATGAAGAACAATTTTACCAACATTGCTCAGCCCTCGCTTCGACAAGATGAAATGCTTTGACATCAAGACTGGTCGCACTAACCATACTTATAAGCACATCAATATTCGTACCTTTCATATCCCCGTAGTCAACATCCCACGTCACTTTCAAACCTTATTCTACTACACCTTTTCTTCCATGTATCAGGACATAATAGGAGCATAGCAAGAATCATTTACCTTGTAATTTACTAAGATATTTCTTTTTATAATCATTCAAACTCAACGAATTAGCGCCCCCGTCAGAGTCTGGATGCCTACGCTGATATAGATCATCCTCCCATCCGCAAACTGGACAAATCTCATACCCTCCGTCTTCCCCTAATGTAAGTTCTCCACAAACAGGACACTTATATTCTACATCATACATTCTACTGATCCTTCCAATAATCTGACTTATCTTTAGAGTCCCTCTAAAGACCTTCGCCGCGAATATATTTGTTTTAGAATCATAAAATAATATATCCCCATTTTCACGCTTTCTAATTAATGTTTCTTTAGGAGGAATATGAATAAAATTTGGAAGTCTATTCAATGTCATTCCTATCGCCATCTTTCTTTCCAATTTATGTCTTTTACTATAATTAATTAACATGTGAATTTTTAACTATTTCAATCTACCACCATTTAGGGAAAGAAGAAAAAGATTCAATTATATTATATCTATAGTCAATATTTCCTTTGTATTCTAAAGAAATATACATTTCATTTTCCTCAGTAAACTTCTTCGCCAAAAAATTAATTTTTTTATCCTTTATAGAAAAGATAATTTCTTGATCTAAATTTATAAGCTCAGAATCTTTAAATGACTTAAGATTATACACGAATAAGTCATAGTCCTTATAAGATATCCAATCATTTCTAAAAAAAGAAACTTCATATGAAACCTCTTTATCCTCTAAATGTATATCAAAATTTAAGGATCCATATATATCTTCATAGTCCTTAACATCGAAAACAATATTGAATGGACAAGAAATACTTATATTCAACGTCTCATCACCTCCGTAGCGCATGGAAAATAGCTGGATTAAGACCATCTTTCTTAGGAGGTCCTATGATGAACTCCCAACTTCCATCAGTCAACTTCTCACCATATTTAAATTCACCTCTAACAACATTATTTAATGATTCTCCAAAACTTCTTAAAACCTGTTGTGAGTTTATATTAACCAAGTCTTTTCCATCAACTCCCTCTTCTGACATCCTTTTAATCGTTGAGGCTACTATCTCATTCATGTGTTTAGTACCATTATTAGCAACCCAAAATCTACCTTTATCTGTTTCTATATTAAATGAACGAGGAATAGGATTCCCTTCATAACTGTTCTGTGTTGGATATATACGATCCCATATGGTTTCCTTTTCCTTACCAGATAACGGTGACTCACTTTCTTTCTCTAATGTCTTTTCAGTGGTTTTTTCACCTTCTGCGAGAGCTTTCTTGCCACCACCCCCAATAATAGCGCCCGCGCCGGCCCCAGCACCGCCCTCACTCTGCATGTAATGAAGAACGGATTTACCGACGTCGCTCAGCCCCGTTCCGACAAGATGAAACGCTTTGACATCAAGACCCGTCGCGCTAATCGCCCCCATCAGCAGATCAATCTTCGCAGCGTTGCTATCCCCGTGCTCAATGTCCCACACCACTTTCGCGC
>NZ_KB899362.1 GCF_000378165.1 Saccharibacter floricola DSM 15669 | reverse complement strand
GGTTTTGGTCGCAGCCGCGGCGGATTTACGAGCAAAGTCCATGCCTGTGCAGACGGTCAAGGGCGCCCTCTTGGCTTCAAACTGACAGGTGGTGAAGTTTCGGACACTTCTGGTGCTGCATCCTTAATAGAGCTGCCTGCCTCGCCTTTTTCAACATTGCTGCCATGAAAATCTGGATACCATTATTTGTCAACAAAACCTACTCAAAAATTGATGGGCACTGTTCAAGAAATGGTGGGTGATCACAGTAGAATACAAAAAAAGCGGTAGTCTTCTCATTTCGGTTATCTGTGTTGCAAATGCAGCATATGATGTCAAAACCTAACTGGAATTCAGAAAGTGTGTTTTAACCAATAATAAATATTCTCTATACGGAAGTATGATCTTAAGGGATGATAAGTTTTCCAGAAAAATCTATCTTTAATTTAGATGAAGGGTTTCTACCAGAAAAGTTAATTTACATTGGATATTGCAAATTTTAGATAAACTATGCCAATATTGTTTATAAATTTAGTTAATAACTGCCCGATCAATAATAGGATTGACTAAGTTGATTGCTAGTTATTTTAAAGGGAGGGAGTTTTGTCATGAAAGGTGTCCCAGTGTTTCGTTCGTTATTATTGAGTAGCGTATCAATGTTTTTGGGAGGAAACGCTTATGCTCAACTGGGGCCTCCTTCTCATCCTCCGTACGTTGTGGGGGCTGACAATACGGATTCAACCCAAACTGGGATTAATGGGGCTGTTGCTTTAGTGAAAAATGGTACGGGTACCGTTACCGTTACAGGGGGAAATAGCTATACAGGCTCAACAACGGTTAATAATGGCACTTTAATTTTTAGAAATACGACACATAATGATGAAAATAACTATGACTACACTGATTATACAACGGTATCTAATAATGTAGATGGCAAGGCTAAGATGGTCTTAGACAATGTCCCATTTTCTTCATTCCAAAGCATAGTTATTGGCAATGCTCAGGGGGCATCTGGTGAAGTGGTGGCACAAGGGAGCAGTGGTAATTTAAAAAGTATGTTTGGCTCCTTCGTTGTGGGGAATGGAGACCCGACACAGGGAACAGGGACGAGTACGAAGACGAGTTTTTTGAGAATTATGGATGGTGCCCAAGCACAGGTAGGTAGTGATGTTGTGGTTGGGAATTTTGCCAAGACGTCGGGGGAGGTAGATGTTGTTGGGCAGGGGTCTGTTCTAACGGCAACTGGCAGTTTGTATATCAGTGGGAATTCAAATTCCTATAACAATGTTCCCACGAATATCACCAATGGTGGCCGAGGTGTTGCTAATGTTTCAGATGGAGGGTTTCTCACTGTACCCGGTGGGATTACTTTAGGGGCGGCCTCGCAGACAGGTTTTGCTGCGCTTAATATTGGCCCGAATGCTACTGTTGTAGCTGGTGATGGTTCGGGTGGATTGTACCCAGGGATTACGTCCAATCTGCCACCGTCATTCTATCAAATGACAGTGAACAACGGCACAATACAGACTTATGACGGTATTTCTCTTCATACGACAGTTAATATGACGTTGAATGGAACATTAGTTGCGAACGCTGGAGATACTGATACGGGCCAAGTCGAGGGGCCCATGTACTTTTCTGGGGTTCTTTCGGGACAAGGTGGTATTGATAAGCAAGGCCCTGCGAATGCAACATTAAGCGGAAATAATACTTTTCAGGGGGGTGTTACGGTTGAAACAGCAGGTCTTATCGTCACAGGGGAAAATCTTTATAATAAAGATACTATTGTGCGGCATGGATTCATTCAAATAGGTAATGGAGGAAATACAGGATCTATTGATAATTCTCCTAATATTAGGTTGCAAAATAACGATTCAGAAGTTGTATTTAACCGTTCAGATGTTTTTTCAGCTAACCAGCATATTACGGGCTCAGGTGGGGTGATCCAACAGGGGACTGGAACGGTTATTGTTGGAACAAATAATGATTACCAGGGCCAAACACAGATTCAAAGAGGAACGCTTCAGATTGGTAATGGGGGAGAAACAGGATCTGTTGGAACAGGTGAAATTGTTAATGATGGTGCATTTGTAGTTAATCATAGTAATGGAGTTAAATTAACACAAACTATTTCTGGATCGGGTGATGTGTGGCAGAATGGCTCTGGCACAACAACCTTGGCGGGGAATAATTCCTATACGGGTGCGACGCATGTTACAAATGGGATATTAGCACTCGCAGGTTCGAGTTCTATTAGCACATCAGCTGGTGTGCGAGTTGACGGAGACGCTGCAAAGTTTGATGTTACGGCCTTGAATAATCATGGAACTTCTATTCAAACATTGAGTGGGCAAGGACAGGTTGTTCTTGGTGGTAATGATTTAACGATTACAAACGGTAATCGTACGATAAATACGTTAATTAATGGTGAAACCGCCAATGTGACCTCCAACACATATAGTGGGGAGGGAAATAATAATACGGTCTATATTGATGGTAATGGTAACATTATCTCTAAAAATCAGTATAATGAACATAATGGTGATAAAATTGTTGATCTTAACAAAGAAGGTTCCGTCCTTGTAGATAATCAATTTAAAGGCTCTATCTCTGGTAGAGGTGGCGTTAATATCACGGGCGGACAAGAGATTTTCTCTGGACAAAATACGTATTCAGGAAAGACGTCTGTTTCTTCTGGAGCGGGCCTTATTTTAACAGGCTCCCTTCAAGGAGGGGCGTCTGACTCCAATAAGGTAGGGCTGTACAATCAAGGGAATGTTACGGTCAATGGCGGGACGATTTTTGAAAAGAGTATTAATGATAACGCCAACGCGATTTTAACAGGTGAGAATAATGCTTCCTTTAGTGATATTGTGAATACACAAGGCCGCGTTGCGTTGACGAACGCGACTGCGGGGACAGTGACGAATGCGGCAGGCC
>NZ_KB899361.1 GCF_000378165.1 Saccharibacter floricola DSM 15669 | reverse complement strand
CTAAAACCTGCGTCGCAGCTAAATCAATATCGCCCTTTGTCTGATCATGCGCTCCATCGCCTCGGGCAATAATCGAGACATCGTTCCCCGCATTCTCAGATTTGTTCTTTCTTATACATGAGATCTATTAATATATCATATCACAATATTTAAAACCATAATACAAAAAATAATAAATATAAATAAGGTATCAGCTCTTTTCTAAAAAAATATGTCCATATGTAAAAAACAAGAAAATATAAATTTTCAGGTAGATTCCCTTCGCTAAAAATATCAACCTTACCAGAAATAAAAACCATATCAAATATAGGATATAATATTATAACTAAAATAGTAATTACATAAAGAAAAGAGAAAAAAACAGGAGATATACTCATAAAAGTAATGACTACCACTAGTAACGTATAAATGTCATTGATAATGATATGTTTTTTAAACAAAATCCCTAGAAAAAAAAGGAAATGTAATAACTATATAAAAATCTGTTTAAATAAAGAAGATAAATTAAAATAAAGTAAAAGAAAAGAAACCTTGATGAGTCTTTTGAAAGGTTTTTCACTTAATACACTCCTTCTTTTTTATTCATCATTTCTTTTAGAGAGTTCCATTTATTATGGAAATCTTCATCACGTACTCTCTTAACATAAGTAGCAAGATGATAATCTATAAATTCTTCTATATCACCAATATCAGCCGTTGCTGGAGGAATGAATGTAGTCGTTTCGCTCTTATGTATATGTTCCTATATATGAAATCCATCCTGAATAAAATGAAGAAATTCTCCGTTAATATAGCTTTTATCTATTTTTTCTTCATCATTTCGGGCTTTAATAGAAACATCTTTCCAATATCCAGACATATTATACAGTCTCTCAGTACTTACATGAAACGCAGCAGCATTAGAGTCTGTTAGGATTTGAAATCATCAACGGAGGCGGCAACATAGAGCACGGATATGAAAGATGAAGCTGTTTTATCATAGCGTGTTGCCACCGCGTTAACACCAGTTAGTTCAGAAAATCTTGAAAGAATGTCTTCACGGTAGACTTAGCAGCACTTCTTCGTATTAAAATTTAACTCACTTCCTTATGTGACAAGTACTAAGTAAGAACAATATAAAAATTGATGGTAAATACTTTTTATAATTTTTTTTATTCACCGAGAGAAAGCATGGAATATAAAAAGACATTACAAAGAACATCACATAAATGCTAGTATAGCATAATGTATATATAATATCAATTCTCCACAATGACACATATAATAAAAAACTCATCAAAACAGTTATGGGATATAATATAGAAAACAAAACATAATTTGAAGAATCATCAGAAATACGAGAAGAAATAAAGAAAAATGAAATAAAAACCATGATTATAAAAGAATATATATTATATAATTTCTTATCACCTAAATATATTGACATCTTATATATTAAAAATAATGAAATTAAAACATGGAAACATATATAAAATTCAATTCCATTAAAGAAAAACGAATTAATGTAATAAAAAAACAACCAGAAGAAAACAGACTTAATAAATACATTATCCATAACACATCCTCATTTATGTAGCTTAGACTTAAGAAGATTAACATTGTTACGGTACTGCTCATCAAGAGCCCGCGCAACAGTGCTATTGTAGTGCTTATACACTATACCCAAAATTGGATTCATGTTCTTATCCACCGTTGCTGTCGGCACATATGATACTGTGATCCCCTTCTTACTATCATTTTCAGCATATGGAAGATAGTGTCCTAAAGGAGATCCCCCTAATAAGAAGCCTTCATGGACACCATTTTGAAATAAATGTAAAAATTCTCCATTAATATATACTTGGTCAATTTCTTGCTTCTCAAAATTTCTTCTACTCGCCGTTACCTTAGTATCACCATTTTTACCTAAAAAAGCACTATCCAGAAGCGCATTCTCGCTATTAGTAAGCATATTCACCGATGCGGGGTTAGTTGCCACCGCGTTAATACCGGTTAGTTCAGCAAAGCTCGTGGCCAACCCTCCTCCTAAGGAGTTTCCGCCAACAAGAACATGCTTCATCAGAGGCGTCCCTTGAAGTTTTCTCGCAAGCTGTTGCACAGCAGCATATTCACCTTCCCCTTCAAAAATGCGTGAGATAAATTCCAAACCAGGATATTGAAACGCGTCGTTTATGCTACTGGCTATGTTATCTGTCCCCTTGAAAACAAGAAGAGGAGGCGTTTCCGCATTAGATGGATCTTTTGGAAGATATAAAACTCCCTGCAAACCCGAAGCTTGCCCTGTTACAACGTCAATTGGATGGTACAACATCTTCCGCAATCCATCGACCCCATCAATTCCCATCTGCCTTAAGCTTTCGTCGGTGGGTAAAACATATTCATCAGGTACAACGCCTCCTATTCCACCATCTGCCTTCCAAAAACCATTATGGTCATCAAACCCGCACTCATAGGCTATAGCCACGTGCCGCCTCAATTCGCCCTGGTGCACCTCGTTGATATATTGTGCTGCTACCCCTTCCGCGAGCGCTTCTTTGATAATTCCTGCCGCCGTATCATTATATTGATTGATGATGGAAGCGATACCGGCTCCATTCAAAGCGCCGCCTATACCCACTCCGATCGTATTACCAAGAGCCGCTCCCGCCCCAGCAGAAATAATATTATCCGTTAAATTGGCTGCAATCTGTACGCTCGTTCCATTGCCAAACAGACGTCCCATCCCATAACCAATTGGGTAAGCAGCCAATCCTCCTGCCACTTTCCCTCCCGCCGTTGCGGCGGCGGCTGCTCCTGCATTCCCTCCTGTTGCGGCCGCTATGCCCGCATCCCCCGCTGTTTCTAGAGCAATACGCGCCCAATTATTGGTAACGTCTCTGTCGTCAAACCCCGGAAGAACGCCTTTATGATGCACACCGTTCTTATCCGTATAAGGCCCCAGCTCATCGGAAACCTCCCCAACGACTTTTCCGACAAGCTGCGTGCCGACTTGGGAGGCTTGAAGCTGATTACCCAGCTTCGTGGCGTCAAACTTATTGTCTAAGGCCCCATCCGCCTTGCTCACATCCGTCGTGTAATGCCCACTCTGGCTGTGGGCCTGCACCGTAATGTTCCCGCTAATCGCTGACTGGCTCACGCTCGTTTCTTTATGAGA
>NZ_KB899360.1 GCF_000378165.1 Saccharibacter floricola DSM 15669 | reverse complement strand
CCCGCCAATGGTTGCCCACTAACGGGTCTCGTTTCTCCCGAAGTTACACGAGTAATTTGCCTAGTTCCTTCAGCATCGTTCTCTCAAGCGCCTTGGTATGCTCTACCAGTCCACCTGTGTCGGTTTCGGGTACGGTCTATATGCTAGAGCTATTTCCTGGAATGGTCCAAAAGCCTGCTCAATCCAATAAGAGCAGACAACATTTCTCATTCGTCACTTCTAGCAGGCCCAAGAATATTAACTTGGTTTCCATCGGCTACGGCTTTCGCCCTCGCCTTAGGGGCCGGCTCACCCTGCGTGGATTAACCTTGCGCAGGAACCCTTGGACTTTCGGCGACAGTGTTTCTCGCACTGTTTATCGCTACTCATGTCAGCATTCGCACTTCTGATACCTCCAGAGAGGGTCACCCCGTCTCCTTCGCAGGCTTACAGAACGCTCCGCTACCGCGCATACTAAAAGTATGCACCCACAGCTTCGGCACGTGGCTTGAGCCCCGTTACATTTTCGGCGCAGGGTTTCTATTAGACCAGTGAGCTATTACGCTTTCTTTAAAGGATGGCTGCTTCTAAGCCAACCTCCTGGTTGTTTTGGAATCCCCACATCCTTTCCCACTTAGCCACGATTTAGGGGCCTTAGCTGGTGGTCTGGGCTGTTTCCCTCTCGACGATGGACCTTAGCACCCACCGTCTGTCTGCCATGCTCATACTCCTCGGTATTCGGAGTTTGGTTAGGTGTGGTAAGGCTTTGGGCCCCCCTAGCCCATCCAGTGCTCTACCCCCGAGGGTAATACATGACGATCTACCTCAATAGATTTCGCGGAGAACCAGCTATCTCCGAGTTTGATTGGCCTTTCACCCCTAGCCACAGCTCATCCCCGACTTTTTCAACAGGCGTGGGTTCGGCCCTCCAGTGCATGTTACTGCACCTTCAGCCTGGCCATGGCTAGATCACTCGGTTTCGGGTCTTCTACCAGTAACTAAATCGCCCTATTCAGACTCGCTTTCGCTACGCCTACACCTACCGGCTTAAGCTCGCTACGGACAGAAACTCGCTGACCCATTATACAAAAGGTACGCCGTCACCCCATAAAGAGGCTCCGACTGCTTGTAGGCATCTGGTTTCAGGTCTCTTTCACTCCCCTTATCGGGGTGCTTTTCACCTTTCCCTCACGGTACTGGTTCGCTATCGGTCACCAAGGAGTATTTAGGCTTGGAGGGTGGTCCCCCCATGTTCAGACAGGGTTTCTCGTGCCCCGCCCTACTCAAGTCCTAAAAGAAGCATTACGCATACGGGACTATCACCCACTATGGTCAGACTTTCCAGACTGTTGTGCTTGTCTTCTCTTAGGCACTGGCCTGTTCCGCGTTCGCTCGCCACTACTAGCAGAATCTCTGTTGATGTCTTTTCCTCCGGGTACTTAGATGTTTCAGTTCCCCGGGTTCGCCTCATACGCCTATGTATTCAGCGTATGATCCTCTAAAAGAGGGGGTTGCCCCATTCGGATATCCACGGATCAAAGCGTACTCACAGCTCCCCATGGCTTAACGCAGTGTGTCACGTCCTTCGTCGCCTCTTGGTGCCAAGGCATCCACCAAATGCCCTTCTCATTCTCACACCACATGCACAGTAGCCAATCACACAGAAAATAAGAAAATCTCTTCCCTTATCCTCTCTATGAAAGACACTGTTCACACAATGTCAGTCATTTCTTCAACGCCATCTGACCGCCACTGCCATATCCCGTGTTTAATAAGGAAACATTAAACACCTGAAGGATCAGACAATAATGACAGCGCACCCAGATAGCGCACCAACCGATTCACTCTCCAAAGACCAGACACTTCTCTTCGTCACATCATGCTAAAAAGCACAATCAGAAGGAAGAACTCTTTCCTCTTCCCTTAGTTATCTTCCTGTAAAAGCTCACTCAACCAATTAGGCATCATCCAACCATCTCAAAAGATGGTGGAGGCAGACGGGTTTGAACCGACGACCCCCTGCTTGCAAAGCAGGTGCTCTACCAGCTGAGCTATGCCCCCATTCATGGTGGGCCAGGGAGGACTTGAACCTCCGACCCCACGCTTATCAAGCGTGTGCTCTAACCAACTGAGCTACTAGCCCAGGAAAACTAAGGAAGGGATATACTGACGGCGCTCTAGTGCTTTAAATGCCTAAACTCTAAGCTTAGGTCTTCTTATTCTTAGAATGTTCCAACGTATCAGAACAATTCCTTGAAAGGAGGTGATCCAGCCGCAGGTTCCCCTACGGCTACCTTGTTACGACTTCACCCCAGTCGCTGACCCGACCGTGGTCGGCTGCGCCCTTGCGGTTCGCTCACCGGCTTAAGGTCAAACCAACTCCCATGGTGTGACGGGCGGTGTGTACAAGGCCCGGGAACGTATTCACCGTGGCATGCTGATCCACGATTACTAGCGATTCCACCTTCATGCACTCGAGTTGCAGAGTGCAATCCGAACTGAGACGGTTTTTTGAGATCGGCATCATGTCACCATGTAGCTTCCCATTGTCACCGCCATTGTAGCACGTGTGTAGCCCAGGTCATAAGGGCCATGAGGACTTGACGTCATCCCCACCTTCCTCCGGCTTGTCACCGGCAGTCTCTCTAGAGTGCCCACCCAAACGTGATGGCAACTAAAGACAGGGGTTGCGCTCGTTGCGGGACTTAACCCAACATCTCACGACACGAGCTGACGACAGCCATGCAGCACCTGTGCGGGAGGTCCGAAGAAATACTCATCTCTGAGCACGTCCTCCCCATACAAGACCTGGTAAGGTTCTGCGCGTTGCTTCGAATTAAACCACATGCTCCACCGCTTGTGCGGGCCCCCGTCAATTTCTTTGAGTTTCAACCTTGCGGTCGTACTCCCCAGGCGGTGTGCTTAACACGTTAGCTTCGACACTGAAAAACTAAGTTTCCCAACATCCAGCACACATCGTTTACAGCGTGGACTACCAGGGTATCTAATCCTGTTCGCTCCCCACGCTTTCGCGCCTCAGCGTCAGTTCCGAGCCAGATTGCCGCCTTCGCAACTGGTGTTCTTCCCAATATCTACGAATTTCACCTCTACACTGGGAATTCCGCAATCCTCTCTCGGACTCTAGTCTATACGTATCAAATGCAGTTCCCAGGTTAAGCCCGGGGATTTCACATCTGACTGTATAAACCGCCTACGCGCCCTTTACGCCCAGTCATTCCGAGCAACGCTAGCCCCCTTCGTATTACCGCGGCTGCTGGCACGAAGTTAGCCGGGGCTTCTTCTCTAGGTACCGTCATCATCTTCCCTAGTGAAAGTGCTTTACAATCCGAAGACCTTCTTCACACACGCGGCATTGCTGGATCAGGGTTGCCCCCATTGTCCAATATTCCCCACTGCTGCCTCCCGTAGGAGTCTGGGCCGTGTCTCAGTCCCAGTGTGGCTGATCATCCTCTCAAACCAGCTATTGATCATCGCCTTGGTCAGCCTTTACCCAACCAACTAGCTAATCAAACGCAGGCCCCTCCAAAGGCAACAAAAGCCTTTAACCCTCAGGTATCATGCGGTATTAGCACCAGTTTCCCGGTGTTATCCCCCACCTCTGGATAGGTTCCTACGCGTTACTCACCCGTCCGCCACTAACCCCGAAAGGTTCGTGCGACTTGCATGTGTTAAGCATGCCGCCAGCGTTCGCTCTGAGCCAGAATCAAACTCTCATGTTCAATCCTACCAAAACGCACAAGCATTCAAAGCATCTAAACTATGTCAGAATACATCAACACT
>NZ_KB899359.1 GCF_000378165.1 Saccharibacter floricola DSM 15669 | reverse complement strand
CTTTATTATTATAGTTTTTATTCTCTCTTTGATTATGTCTTTGTATCCCGTTTGTATTACTTGATCCTTTAACTCTGGCAACCCTCAAAATTGAATGAGACATGCTACACCTCCGGATAATAAATATATATAAACGTATATAGATTTCATAAAGTCTAACACACTAGACTTATTTACTTCGTAATTAAGTCGTTAAACCGTGTGCTCTACGACCAAAACTATAAAACCTTTAAGAACTTTCTTTTTTTACAAGAAAAAAGAAATTAGATAAATCTCTCATATCTTTTATTCAATAATCGCATCCGATTGCAGTATAAATTTAACGATCACTCATCATGTTCATATTTATCAGAGCTCGTGCTATAATTATACTAATTTTATAAGGAGGAAAAAATATGGGCATTTTTAGTATTTTTGTAATCAGCACAGTTCATTATCAACCAAACAAAAAATAAGTGGTTATAATGAATCGTTAATAAGCAAAATTCATATAACCAAATTAAAGAGGGGTATAATGAACGAGAAAAATATAAAACACAGTCAAAACTTTATTACTTCAAAACATAATATAGATAAAATAATGACAAATATAAGATTAAATGAACATGATAATATCTTTGAAATCGGCTCAGGAAAAGGCCATTTTACCCTTGAATTAGTAAAGAGGTGTAATTTCGTAACTGCCATTGAAATAGACCATAAATTATGCAAAACTACAGAAAATAAACTTGTTGATCACGATAATTTCCAAGTTTTAAACAAGGATATATTGCAGTTTAAATTTCCTAAAAACCAATCCTATAAAATATATGGTAATATACCTTATAACATAAGTACGGATATAATACGCAAAATTGTTTTTGATAGTATAGCTAATGAGATTTATTTAATCGTGGAATACGGGTTTGCTAAAAGATTATTAAATACAAAACGCTCATTGGCATTACTTTTAATGGCAGAAGTTGATATTTCTATATTAAGTATGGTTCCAAGAGAATATTTTCATCCTAAACCTAAAGTGAATAGCTCACTTATCAGATTAAGTAGAAAAAAATCAAGAATATCACACAAAGATAAACAAAAGTATAATTATTTCGTTATGAAATGGGTTAACAAAGAATACAAGAAAATATTTACAAAAAATCAATTTAACAATTCCTTAAAACATGCAGGAATTGACGATTTAAACAATATTAGCTTTGAACAATTCTTATCTCTTTTCAATAGCTATAAATTATTTAATAAGTAAGTTAAGGGATGCATAAACTGCATCCCTTAACTTGTTTTTCGTGTGCCTATTTTTTGTGAATCGATTATGTCTTTTGCGCAGTCGGCTTAAACCAGTTTTCGCTGGTGCGAAAAAAGAGTGTCTTGTGACACTCTTAAATTCAAAATCTATCGGTCAGATTTATACCGATTTGATTTTATATATTCTTGAATAACATACGCCGAGTTATCACATAAAAGCGGGAACCAATCATCAAATTTAAACTTCATTGCATAATCCATTAAACTCTTAAATTCTACGATTCCTTGTTCATCAATAAACTCAATCATTTCTTTAATTAATTTATATCTATCTGTTGTTGTTTTCTTTAATAATTCATCAACATCTACACCGCCATAAACTATCATATCTTCTTTTTGATATTTAAATTTATTAGGATCGTCCATGTGAAGCATATATCTCACAAGACCTTTCACACTTCCTGCAATCTGCGGAATAGTCGCATTCAATTCTTCTGTAATTATTTTTATCTGTTCATAAGATTTATTACCCTCATACATCACTAGAATATGATAATGCTCTTTTTTCATCCTACCTTCTGTATCAGTATCCCTATCATGTAATGGAGACACTACAAATTGAATGTGTAACTCTTTTAAATACTCTAACCACTCGGCTTTTGCTGATTCTGGATATAAAACAAATGTCCAATTACGTCCTCTTGAATTTTTCTTGTTTTCAGTTTCTTTTATTACATTTTCGCTCATGATATAATAACGGTGCTAATACACTTAACAAAATTTAGTCATAGATAGGCAGCATGCCAGTGCTGTCTATCTTTTTTTGTTTAAAATGCACCGTATTCCTCCTTTGCATATTTTTTTATTAGAATACCGGTTGCATCTGATTTGCTAATATTATATTTTTCTTTGATTCTATTTAATATCTCATTTTCTTCTGTTGTAAGTCTTAAAGTAACAGCAACTTTTTTCTCTTCTTTTCTATCTACAACCATCACTGTACCTCCCAACATCTGTTTTTTTCACTTTAACATAAAAAACAACCTTTTAACATTAAAAACCCAATATTTATTTATTTGTTTGGACAATGGACAATGGACACCTAGGGGGGAGGTCGTAGTACCCCCCTATGTTTTCTCCCCTAAATAACCCCAAAAATCTAAGAAAAAAAGACCTCAAAAAGGTCTTTAATTAACATCTCAAATTTCGCATTTATTCCAATTTCCTTTTTGCGTGTGATGCGCTGCGTCCATTAAAAATCCTAGAGCTTTGCAACCGAAAGTTAATAGCTGTCGCTACTACTTTCGCTTACGCTCTAAGTATATTTTAAGGACTGTCACACGCAAAAAGTTTTCTCGGCATAAAAGTACCTCTACATCTCTAAATCGTCTGTACGCTGTTTCTCACGCTTTCTATCGACCTTCTGGACATTATCCTGTACAACATCCATAAACTGTCCCACACGCTCGAATTTGGAATCATTAAAGAATTTCTCTTTAAGCCTATTAAACCCTTTCTCAAACCCAGGGAAATTCGCCCTCGCAGCACGATATAAAGTCACTGTACTATCTTGAAATTTCTCTGATACATTCAACTGCTCATTCAAACTATCATTCTCTCGCTTTAATTTATTAACCTCTTTACTTTTTTCGTGATACCCCTCTTTCCATGTATTCACTACTTCTTTCAAACTCTCTCTACGTTTTTTTAATTCTTGATTTTCTGTGTAATAGTCTGTGCTCTTAATATTTTCGTAATCATCAACAATCCGTTCTGCAGAAGAGATTGTTTCTTGCAGGCGTTCAAATTCATCAGCAGTTAATATCTTTCTACCAGTCTCTTCACGTCCAGAGAACAAACCTGTACGCTCATTTTCATAATCAAAGGGTTTCGTAGACCTCATATGCTCTATTCCACTCTGTAACTGCTTATTTGCCTTCTGTAACTCATCCTTAACTTCTTGCAGTTCCTGTTTATGAAATACAGTATCTTTCTTGTACTGATCCATCGCTTTATGTTCTCGTTCTGTAACCTCTTTGGACGTGCCTCTTTCAAGTTCATAACCTTTCTCATTCACATACTCATTAAATCTATCTTGTAATTGAGTAAAGTCTTTCTTGTTGCCTAACTGTTCTTTTGCAGACAATCTCCCGTCCTCTGTTAAAGGGACAAAACCAAAGTGCATATGTGGGACTCTTTCATCCAGATGGACAGTCGCATACAGCATATTTTCCTTACCGTATTCATTTTCTAGAAACTCCAAGCTATCTTTAAAAAATCGTTCTATTTCTTCTCCGCTTAAATCATCAAAGAAATCTTTATCACTTGTAACCAGTCCGTCCACATGTCGAATTGCATCTGACCGAATTTTACGTTTCCCTGAATAATTCTCATCAATCGTTTCATCAATTTTATCTTTATACTTTATATTTTGTGCGTTAATCAAATCATAATTTTTATATGTTTCCTCATGATTTATGTCTTTATTATTATAGTTTTTATTCTCTC
>NZ_KB899358.1 GCF_000378165.1 Saccharibacter floricola DSM 15669 | reverse complement strand
CGCCCTTTCTCCGCTTGGTCCTCATTTGCCTGATTATATTGCTGGATAGCGGAGGCTGCTGCGGCGCCGTTGAGGGCGTTTACGCTGCTGTTATGTCCGCCTCCTGCGACAAGATTTCCGGCCGCTCCTGCTACAATAGCCTTCTATTTTGAATTTTGTTTACGTTAAGTCTATAAGAACCTGCACCTACAGCAAAATTAACTATCTATGGCTTGAAAGGATATTGAAACGATTCCTTATCAAATTCAATCATAATATCTTTAACACATTCTGGATATTTCCTATAGGTACCTATAATAACTTCGGTATTATAAGGATGCCACACATAAGATCGTCCCCAATCATCCGGTGTTGCGAACTCAGTTGGAGCAAAAACATCTGAATACAATCTCAGTGGGTACCTGCTAAGAATATCCATTAGGTTAAACAGAGGATAACATAATTTTTTTCTTTTACTTATGAAAAATTGTGCGTAGAAAAATTTGACATAACCATGAGACAATGCAAAATTAAAATCACTTACTGAACTATCGATGTAATTTCTTTTTAAATGATAAATATTTAATACACTTGTTTTTTCTTTTAAATAAAAAGGACTGTTCCCCCCTATATTCTTATAAAAAGCATCATGCAGACCTCGCTCTTTTTCTATAGAAACTTTTAGAACATCCTCTACCTTGCGATAATACATAATACTAGATAGATCGTTCCCATAACTATCTGAAAAAAGATAGAAAAAAGATAGAAAAAAGATAGAAAAAAATAACCTCACCCTACTTTCCCTTCCTATATGCATCATACGCATCACCGTAATAATCTCCATACTTCTTTTTATCAACACTATTAAACTCATGACCCATATAATACTTTCCTATCTCATGAGCAGCGTCATAGGTATTCCCCTTTTCTCTAAATATACTATCATAAACTACAGAATTTTCTTTAATACTTGTCTCGACCTTCATTCTATTATAAGGGTCGCTTAATTTTGAGTTCACTTCCCTCGAAATTATAATATTATTTAATGTTGCCCATCCCTCTCCATCAAGCGTTTTACTCACAAAAGCATCTTTAGACGAGTAATCATATTCTGTTCTATGTATCGCATGACCAAGCTCATGACTTATAGTACTGGCAACGCCACCAGTCCCGTATTGGGCATCAGCGTAGTTCAGTATGATTTTCTTTGTATTATAATCTGTATAACCTTCTCCTCCTTCCCCATAAACAATAGACCAACCTTGTTTTTCTAATCCCTCAATTTCAGCCTTAGCCGTTGGTGAAGTCAAAAGTAACTTTTTCACTTCTGGGTCAGCTTCCAAAATATCTTTCCCAATTTTCTCTCGCTCTTTCTCCGCTTGGTCCTCATTTGCCTGATTATACTGCTGGATAGCGGAGGCTGCGGCGGCGCCGCTGAGGGCGTTGATCCCCGTGCTGTGGTCTGTGCCAAAGGCAAGGCCACCGGCTGCTCCCGCTCCACTTGCAATGATATTGCTCAGCGCATTCGTCAAACTGGTGCGTAGCGCGGGATTATCGGTCAGACTGCCTGCTAAATCACCAACAAGTTGTCGCGTTTGCGAAGCCGCTATGTTCCCTAAGACCGTGCTCGCCGCTGCAGCGCCTGCATTACCGCCTGTTGCAGCCGCAATCCCTGCATTGCCACCCGCTTCAAGCGCCGTCCGTAAATAGCCGCCATCTTTAAAGCCCCAGACATGTTGGTCTTTTAACACATCGGAGACTTTTCCAATCGCCGATCCCACAAGCTGAGAACCAACCTGGGAGGCTTGCACTTCGTTTTGCAGCTTTTGCGGGTCAAATTTGTTCTCAAGCGCACCGTTCGCCTTGGTCACATCCGTGAGATACGATCCGCTTTGGCTCGTCGCATGAACCGTGATGTTCCCACCAATCGCTGAGTAGCTCGTACTGTGCTCATTATGCGAGCGGCCACCGCCCAGCATCCCAAGCGAGTTCGCCGCCATGCTTTTAACCGCTGTCAACACCGAGTTGGACGCGCTGCTCAGCATGCCAGAACCGACACCTCCTTGCCCGCCGACACTCTCGATCTTCCAAACCGAGCTGTTGTCTTCGCTCTGCGCGTCAAGATGCTTCGTCGTGAGGCTATTCTTGCTTGCATCCGCCGTACTGCTAATCACACCCGCTTTCAGCGTCGTGTCACCGCTAACATCAACACCAAGCCCGTCAGATCCCGCATATAAACCCGATAGCTTCCTCTCGGTCGTGACAAAATGATCTTTCAACGTTTGCTGGTTATAGGAGCCACTCGCATTATACTCCTGCACCGTCGTGCCAACTTCTCCGCTAGCACTCGCTTGTGTCGCTTTGCTTTCATAGTCCGACGTATTTTGTGGGCTCGTAATGGCCAGCGTGCCTGTATGAACATCAATGCGCTTGGCTGTAATTTCCCCGCCATTAATGTCCGTCGTTCCGGGAGCGTTAATCGTAACGTTTTGCGAACCATTAACGGTCGTATCAACCGCGGTCGCGCTCGCACTATGGCCGTTTTGCTTCTGCATTTGTCCTGATGCAGAAATACCCGCACCAACGCCCCCAGCACCCACACTGACATCCACGCCCAAGGACGCTGAGCTACTCTTACTCCGGTTAAGCGTTCCCGTGCTGTTCCATCCCGCTTTCAGCCCCACGTCTTTCGCCGCATCCAGCTGAGCTGCCGTCAGGTCAAGAGACCCGCCCGTCTTATCCCCATCGCTCGGGCCACGTGCAACAAGACTGAGATCACGCCCAGCACTCGCGCTTTGTCGTGAAGTTTTTTATGAAAAATCAATCAATAATAGAATTATTATTCAATCTCAGGCGGATAATCATGCATTTTTACGAATGCATTTTTTTCAAAACCTACACCACAATCATAAAACAGCTTTGTAAGCTTTTCTTTTAACAGAAAGGACGTCTCCTTTGTCTCAACATCCACATGGCACTCTCGTAGAAGAGCTCGCCCCTTATCTGTGATGTAGATTTGATCCTCTTCCCATACCCCATAGCCCGGGAAAACACCTGGCCCTTCCTTAGCAAGCTTATCAATAATCGGACGAAGCGTGTCCTCAGAAAAAGTAAAATCACATAATCCACTCACAACTGTTCTATAAAGGAAATCTAGACTATTTTGGCACCATTCAAGGGAGTAATACTCTTTTTTATCGTTCCAATTATAACCATTTTTATAGGGAACTGACGTAAAAAGAGCAACAAGACTATAACAATTTTCAATACTTAGACAAATAAGAGGATCTTGATACCACAAAAAAAACTTTTCTAGATTTTTTTCTGTCACGTTACATATTCCTTACTCTTTTTTTTCAGGGATTTTAATTTTCAAGTTTTTTCCTTTTGTAACAGAATGCACTTCCTGCGAATTTATGTCAATATTCGCAATATGATTTTCCGTTTTATCTCCAGACAATCCCTTCGGACGATAAGTTACATTCCGCTTTCCATCTGCGCTCACTTTCACCCATCCTGGCTCACTACCATTCTTAGGAGGGATAATGTGCTTTGTCGTTGCTCCTTCACCAACAATCTGATTGGCTAATGCTTCAGCTTCTTTGTTGGCATCATCCACTTCATCAAGAACACGCTTACTCTCATCACTTCCCGTCTTACCAATAAATGTCCCGTCAGGGTTTTTCCATGGCTCCTCCTTAGAGAAATTTGAACCTCCCTCCTCTAATGTCTTTTCAGTGGTTTTCTCACCTTCCGCGAGAGCTTTCTTGCCACCTCCCCCAATAATAGCGCCCGCGCCGGCCCCAACACCGCCCTCACTCTGCATATAGTGAAGAACAGATTTACCAACGTCGCTCAGCCCCGTTCCGACAAGATGAAACGCTTGGACATCAAGACCCGTCGCGCTAATCGCCCCCATCAGCAGATCAATCTTCGCAGCGTTGCTATCCCCGTGCTCAATGTCCCACACCACTTTCGCGC
>NZ_KB899357.1 GCF_000378165.1 Saccharibacter floricola DSM 15669 | reverse complement strand
CCTGACTGGTCAGCGTGACCCCTGTTGTGCCGATCAACGATCCCACGTTCGTTAGACCGCCAGACCCTATCTCAGCTGTGACCGTTTGGCCCTGAACCTGCCCTTGCGTACCATTGCCAAAGCCTGACGCCTGCACATGAAGGGCCTGACCAGAAGCGAGAACACCCTCATTCTGCACAGCTCCAGACGCCGTGACCGTTAAATTACGTCCCCCGGTGAACACGCTATGAGCGTCAGACCCGTAGCTCCCAAGCGTTGCCGTCACCGTCCCATTGCCCTGGATCGTGCCGCCGTTGTTGCTGAGCTGTCCCGTTGAGATGGTCACATCTCCAGACTGCGCCGTAATTTTCCCTTGGTCATTATTGAATGTATCTTTGACACCTCCCGTTAAAACGACAGCACCTAAAACACTTCCGATGGTTCCATCATGATTATCAAGATCGTGCACAAGCCCAACTATCAATCCATCGTGTGTAAAAATCTCCCCTTGGTTACTCAAAGCATCTGCTTGAAATTCTCCACGGCCAGATTGCGCATTAACAGTACCGCTGTTAGTGATGCGATCTGCACTATGAACCACCACAGGGCCTACATATGACGCAATGGTTCCTGAATTAACAATTGGGCTTCCTGATGTGAGGTGCACTCCACCATCATGTGCAGCAACTACACCAGAATTAATAAGGTCACCCTTACTATTTAAGGTTAAATTCTCTTGGGCGACCATAGCACCATGAGTGCCTATGTGTGTTGTTCCTGAGATAGAACTATCAAGCTGCCCTGATGACGCCATCTGGCCGTTAAGAACCAAGTTGCCCTGGCCATCTAAATGCATATCGCCGGCATTGCTGGCCATAGTCCCATCAACCCGAACCCCTGCCCCGGCTTCATTAACAACCATATAGATACTATTGGCGTATAATCCGCCCATAGCGGCTGTATCCAGCGCCCATTCAGGCTTTTTAGTCCCGTCATCAGCTAGAGCGGTCGGTGTGTTACTCCCATACGCGACCTGATTGCGGCCTAAAACCATCGCGACTTTTTGAGCATTAACGGGAGCTGCAATTTTTACAGAACGCGATAAGATATCTAAAATTGGTACAGCTGTGAAATCAGCTCCACGCCCTTCAAAAGCTACAGCGCCACCATTAACGTAAAAAGAACGCACATTGCCTTGCGCGTCCAAATTGGGGCGACCTGTAGTAAGGGTGACGCGTGATGTATTAATAAAACCGCACCCGTTACAGGTCAGTCCATTGGGGTTGGCAAGAATAACAGCCGCCTGCTGCCCTGCCACTTCCGTATAGCCCGCAATTTGGCTGGGCAAAGAACCACTGACCTCATTAAGAATAACATGTGCGGAATGACCATTAAGGTTAGCATTACCTAAGATCGCACCGCCTATCTTGGTTTGAATATTATGGGGGGCATTGTTCAAAACAATACCATTTGATGAAACATTGTAGTTCCGAAATGTATTGTGTGACACGCCCGCTCCATTAGGCGTAGCAATATCAACTTGGTCAATGCCATTTTGGGTTTTTTCTAAAGTAGGATGCGGCCCCAAAGCCGTTGGGTCAACCACAATATGCGGCGCTGCTTGTTGAGCAAAAACAGGACTGATGGTCGAACCGAAAAGAATGATGAAAGCACAAGCAAGGTTAACAACGCGTCTCAAGGCAGAAAAATGCCCATAGACTTCCGTTCCGTTATTATGGGTATTTAAGGGAGAACGCATCATCAACGCCTTGCTCATAATCTAATACCGGTATTAAAAAATGTGATCAGCCCTTCAGCGGGGAGAGGACCGCGTGCAATCGCGTGCGTCAAAATCACATTCCAAAAAAACAAACCTGTGGTTTTACGCACGCCAAGCCCAACACCCGCCATCTCCCCACCTTTGAGAACAGCAGGTGTTGCCGAGGAAGAAAAACCAGCCCGAACAACACCAAAATCCAACGCACCATAGAGCTGCACCCCTTTTAAAAAGGTGCCACATAGCGTGCTATAAAAACCGCATTTTCCTGTATCAAAGGCTGGCGTCCATGACACATCGTTGCGTATATACCCTCCGTCATTGCCAACAAAGGCTTGCGCTAAGAAACCCCGCACCGTGTAAGGTCCCCCTACTTGAAGCTCATTAATCGGGTTTTGGTCACGTGAGCTGATCTCGCCATGCATTGTGGTATGCCACAGCCAGCGCGACGCGAAGGGTACATAACCATCAATATCAAGCGTTGGTTTAGCATAAGCACGGTGCGGTTCATTCCATGCGGGGTGGGCATAACCATTCCAAGAGCCAGCCCCATCAACGGCAATTTTTACACCACCTGTTACATACCAACTGCTGGCACCCACTTTGAGAGATTCACTCACCGATGCATTAACATAAGCCTGTCGACCCGTTTGACTATTGACACTGGTATGATCAACTTCAGAGCCAAATGTTTTCCGCTCAAAAGACACTTGCCCCGTTGTGACACCATTATGATGCCGCCATAACGTGCGCGACACCCCAACTTGCCAATCCGTCTGTGAACCACTGAGATGATACAACTCTGTCCGCGCCTGTAACGGATACGCATCTTGTGATTGCCACCACGACCCAAAAAGCGTCCATGCCCCGAAAGGAATAGATCCATTTGCTGAGAGAAACGATGTGCCACGCGCGCCATGGTCAGGCCCACGCAAAGAATGATCATATTCAATCGACCATAAGTCCAACAGTCCAAGAGGATTTTCTGCCATTAAAAGCGCATGGCCAACCTCACGCCCTGTCACGCGTTGTCCATTATTGTCTGCCCAAAGCTGTCCATGCAGAATACCATGACTTGGAGCCGTCACAACAACGCGCGACGTACCAACTTGTTTGCCGGGCCGGATAGCCATCTGAGCTCCAAAATGAGGAAGCCTATTCATCTGCTCCACGCCTTGTTCAAGGTCGCGCAAATTGAGGATTTGGCTTTTCAAACCAGGAAAAGCCATCGCCGACACAAAACGCCTTGGTCGGCCTTTAATATCCACCCCCTCAAGAGACCCCTCAATGACAACAACAGACAATACCCCATCAGAGAGCTTCTGTTCCGGCAAATAGGCCCGCGAAGTAATATAGCCCCTCTCAAGATACGCCCCGTTCAGGCGATTTACTAAGCTATTTAGTTCTTGCACTCCCAAACAACGCCCCGAAAACTCACGTTCAAGCTTCCTTACATAGGCCAGTGGAAGATGATCAGCTTTATGGATGTGGACCTGAGAAATAGCCATGCATGAAGGAGAAGCCTCCGGCACGTTACGCTGGGGCGCCACTTGCATATCAGAGGTTGGAGGCGGCAACGCATCAAGCTGATGTTGGTGCTGTTGATAACGCTGGAACTGATCCTGAGCCGAGCCAGCTCCTGCAGGCAACCCCGAACTAAGTGGCGGGGTTTGGCCATACGCGGTAGCAAGGCCAACATAGCCAAAAACCACCATAACGCAGGCTAAAAACCGCCTTTTCTGCCATGTCACACTCAGCACCATCATGACAATTAACGCGCAGGAGGGTGCATCATCCAACCCTCAAGGCTTGACAAAGCACCAGCAGCACCATTGGCAGAAAAGGAAATAGTCAGCACGCCACCCACAACCTTATCAACCATAATACGCCCTACCTTAGCCCGACGAATTTGGTCAACTTGTTGGGAGGTCAAGTCTAACGAAGCCAAACAACCTTTTTCTGTACACATCTGCCACGGCAAAACAACAACAGCCCCTTGATCAAAAGACACACGAGCAGGACGTAATAGAGACATATTAAGCGGAGCCATAATCGTTAAACGCCACGGACGTTGTTGCAAAGGCATCTTACCAACGTTGCCCGTCATGCGCGCAAGCAACACCGCCCCTAAAGGAAAGGGCTTTTTTTGGTCATCTTGCGCCATCAATGACTGTTCCATTACCATCATGACCGCATGGTCTTTATAATGATTAGCCGAGAAAGCGTAACGATACTGCCACTCACTCGACGTCCCAGAAAGAGTCGTTGGACTTTCTTGCGGTGCCGTAACAGGCTGGGCAGAAGGCGCACTGTGAGCTGAAAAAACACTCAAGGCCAAGACACAGAAGATTGCAGGAACATAACGCATTAATAAAAACCAACCACGTAATTTTAACCGATATCTAACAGCCTACTTAAAAATGTATGTTAAAATAGTTAACGGGAATCGGTATTTTTTACGCTTCTATATTATTGTAACATTTTCGCAACAGTTTGATTAACCAAGAACACAATCTGAAGTTGCACTGCATCAACTCTGATACGTGCTATGCTCTGTTAGTTCTTAATGTAATCTACTGTAGCAGCGATGAGGATAACGGAGAGAAAATGAGAGGGCGGATGCGCGGTGATTTAACAGACCCAGAATGGGCGATTATTGGTGAGCTTTTGCCGCCTGAGCGCGGTCGCTGGTCACGTCCAGCACACGATAATCGGCTTTTTCTCAACGGAATGCTGTATGTCCTGCGTGTCGGTTGTCCTTGGCGAGACATGCATGAACGTTACGGGAAATGGAATTCCGTCTACGTTCGGTTTCGCCGATGGGCCGAACAAGGGGTCTGGGATGCTTTGCTCGACACACTGGTTGACCTCGGTTTG
>NZ_KB899356.1 GCF_000378165.1 Saccharibacter floricola DSM 15669 | reverse complement strand
TGGGAGTGGGAACACCACGCTTGAACAGGGCGGTGGCCTGACGCTGAATGGCACTGGGAGTCATTACACAGGTAGCATTACCGGTACGAATGATAAGGGTCTGACGCTTGCCAACGGTGCGACAGCGTTTTTTTCTAGCTCTAGGCAAAATCAGTATCAAGGTGTGACGACGGTTGGCCAGAACGCGAACCTGACGCTGGGGTATGGCGTTATTGGGGCGATTAACAACAGTGGCACGACGACCTTTACGGGTAAGGCCGGGGATGTCACGAACCAATCTGGTACGACGACGTTGACGGGGCAAGTGGGTGCTGTCACCAACCAAGCCGGTACAACCACGCTTATTGGGTCGGCGAGTAGCTTTACTAATCAAGGAACAGCGTTAGCGAATCTTGCTGCGAGGATTACTGGTGCTCTGACAGTGGCGAGCGGTAGCACGGTTCATGCAACGCAGGGTGGTGTGGATGCAGGTTCCCTTAACGGGAGTGGCAACATGACCCTTGCGCAGGGTGCAGGGCTGACTCTGAGGGGTACGGATGGTCATTATACAGGTAATCTTACCGGTACGAATGATGGTGGTTTAACGGTTTCCAACGGTGCGATAGCGACTCTTTCAGGACAAAACAGCTATAGTGGCGATACGACTGTTGGGCCGGGTGCGAACCTGACGTTGAACGGCACTGTCGGGGAGATTACCAACGTTGGCACGACGACCTTTACGGGTAAGGCAGGAGCGATCACTAACTTCGCGGGTCAGACGACGCTTTCCGGCTCAGCGAGCAGTCTGAACAACCAAGGGACGGCGCTTGCGAAGCTTGATGGCGCGACGATTAATGGTGCTGTCACCACGGCTGATGGCAGCACGGTTGATGTCACGCAAAAGGGCGCGCAAGTTGGCACACTCAGTGGGAGTGGTAACACCACGCTTGAGCAAGGCGGTGGCCTGACGCTGACTGGTCAAGGGAGTGATTATTCCGGGGCTATTACCGGTACGAATGATAAGGGTGTCACGCTTGCCAATGGTGCGACGGCAACCCTTTCGGGGCGGAATAACTACCAAGGTGCGACCACGGTTGACGCTGGTGCGACCCTGAACCTTAACTCAACGCTAGCGGGCAAGTTGGTCAATCAGGGAACCACCTTTGTTGATGGAAACGGCCAACATCTTAAGCTTAACTTAGAGAACACAGGGACATTAGGCTATACGAACGCACAGTTCGGCGATGAAGTTAACGCTACGGGCGGTAAAATCGCGTATGGGCGGAATACGACCTTAAATAGCCTTACGGGACAAAGAGGCACAAACACTCTGTTGCAAGATGGCGCGGTTGTGACGCATGGCATTACGACAGAGGATGGCAGTCATCTGACCGTTGGTACAGGTGGAACCAGTGCGAGTTCTCTGAATGGCGCGGGCACCGGGCAGCTTGATGGTGTCCTGACCTTGAAGGGGACAGATGGTGCATCGAGTGTTTATTCCGGCACATTAAATGGCGGCCAGAATGGTGGTATCAGCATTCTAGGAGGGTCGACCACCCTTAACGGAGAGAATAATTACCAAGGTGCGACCACGGTTGGGAAAGATGGAACCCTTCACCTGAACTCAGCGCTTACGGGTAAGCTGGTTAATCATGGGGTCGCTTTCCTTGATGGCAATGGTAGCAAGCTCAATGGTGGCCGAGAGAATTATGGAACTCTGAATTACACCAATGCTCAGCTTGGTGATGAGGAGAATTCAACCGCAGGCTCAACGATTAATTATGGCACCAAAACGACCCTCAATAGTCTCACAGCTAAGGCGGGGACGACGACGGGCTTTGATAATGGTGCGGCCGTCACCGGAGCGGTCAACACAGCAGACGGCAGTAAACTGATCGTTGGGCAAGGCGGCGCTAGTGCGGGCTCACTCAGTGGCAATGGTGCGGGTCAATTTAACGGTCGTCTGACGTTGACTGACGCGAATGGTAACGGCACCTATAGCGGTTCCTTCAATGGTGGCGGACTGACCGTTCATCAGGGAACGGAGACCCTGACAGGTCAAAACCATAATGCCGAGAACACGATTGTTGATCGCACTGGCGGACTGGTCTTAGCGAAGGGCGGCTCACTTGATGGTGCTCTTGAGAATGCGGGCCATAGCACGGTCGCGGGCACACTTGCTGGCGCTGTCATCAATAGCGGTACTTTTGATGGTCAGGCTGGCGGCACAGTTGGGAGCTTGGACAATAAGGGCCAAGCGAACCTTGATGGCACAACGGTTCAGGGCACGTTTAATAACGAGGCAGGCAGCCACTTTAGCGTCACGAACAATGCCACAGCGGGCTCTCTTGCGGGCAGCGGAACTGGGGTTCTGAATGACAAGAGCACCCTGACCCTTACTCATGCGAACCCGACAGATGTTTATAGCGGAGCGATGCACGGCCAGGGGGCGGTTGATGTCACTGGCGGTCTTGCGACCTTGACGGGTCAGAATGATTATACGGGTCTGACGACTGTTGAGAAGGACGCGGGTCTGGCGGTAACGTCAGGTGGCTCTATTACAGCTCTTGAGAATAAAGGAGCGACCACTCTTGACCGCGGAACGGTCACAGGAGCGGTCAACACAGCAGATGGCAGCACGCTGACTGTTGGGCAAGGCGGCGCTAGTGCGGGCTCGCTCAGTGGCAATGGTGCGGGTCAGTTTACTGGTCGTCTGACGTTGACTGACGCGAATGGTAACGGCACCTATAGCGGTTCCTTCAATGGTGGCGGACTGACCGTTCATCAGGGAACGGAGACCCTGACAGGTCAAAACCATAATGCCGAGAACACGATTGTTGATCGCGCTGGAGGACTGGTCTTAGCAAAGGGCGGTTCTCTTGATGGTGCTCTTGAGAATGCGGGCCATAGCACGGTCGCGGGCACGCTTGCTGGCGCTGTCATCAATAGCGGTACTTTTGATGGTCAGGCTGGCGGTACAGTTGGGAGCTTGACGAACACGGGTGATGCTTCTCTTAACCAGAGCAGTGTTGTTGAAGGGGATGTTGCTCAGAATGGAGGCTCGTTTACCCTTGATAAGAGTAAGGTTAACGGCAAGCTCGCTATTGCTTCTGGAACAGCGACCGTCAATTCCGGCACTGTTGCTGGTTCTGTTGATAATGGCGGGAGCTTGTTCGTTAAGAATAACGGTGCTGTCGGTCGTTTGACAAACACAGGTGGTGCTACTCTGAACTCGGGGAGCGTTGTTGAAGGAGACGTTGAGCAAAATAGCGGCTCTTTCAGTTTGACAGGCAGCAAGGTTAATGGCGCTTTAACGGTAGCTGGGGGCGAAGCCACCGTTGACCATGGCAGCGTTGGTGGTGCTGTGACGAACCATAGCACCTTTACGTCACATGGCGGTTCTGTGGGCAGTGTGACCAACACTGGCGCGGCGGTGCTTGACCAGAATAGCGTCGTGGCGGGCGATGTTGAGCAAAATAACGGTTCGTTAACGCTTGATGGTAGTTCAATTAATGGCACGTTGGTTGCAAATGGTGGGCAGATTAAGCTCGACAATGCGGCCAGTTCGGCACGATCGCTGGTGGGTGGTCACGATGTTGCGCTTAATACAGGCCTGACGTTGACCAATGCAGAGAGTCGTTATGATGGTGGATTGTCTGGTGCGGGGAGTTTGACGGTTCAGAACGGCAAAGAAACCCTAACAGGCACGAATACGTATAATGGTTCGACAACCATTGGGCAGGGAGCAACCCTCCAGCTTGGCAATGGTGGCAATACGGGCTCTATTAGCAATACATCCTCTATTAATGATGATGGCACGTTGGCTGTTGATCGCAATGACACAGTAACGATGGGTCAGAACATCACGGGTAATGGTGGGTTTGAGCAAAATGGTTCGGGCACCACTCTTCTTGAGAATAACAATAGCTACAAGAACACAACGTCTGTGAATGCAGGGCGTCTGGAGGTTGATGGCAACCAGAAGGACGCAACTGGGTTAACGACGGTGGCTTCCGGTGCTGCATTAGCTGGGACAGGCACACTTGGCGGTTCTGTCAATGTGGCCTCTCATGGTGTGCTCACGCCGGGGTCAAGCAGCAATCCAACGGGGCTGTTGACGGTTAATGGTAACTTGACCATGAATCCGGGCTCTGTTCTGCAAGTAAATGCTATTGCTCAAAATAGTGGTCAGACGATCAAAGATGATGCAGGCATTTCCTATAATGTGCAGAAGGGGAGTTCTGTTGATGTGAAGGGAACGGCGACCTTCAACAACACATCCTTCCAACTGCACGTAACGGGCGATAAGCAGGTTCAGTATGGGCAGGCTTATGTCTTGGCCTCCTCTGACAAGAATAAAATTAACTTTGTTGGGGATTTGGGGAAAGCTGGACAGGAAATTGCAGCCGGTGCAGGGCTTGTGAGTGGCTCGTCCTTTGTGAGCCCTGTACTGAAAAATATCAGCGACCCTGTATTGGCGCTGGTTATGGAGCGTAACAACGTGTCGTTTTCTGAAGCAGGAACGACAAAAAATACGCGCGCTGCTGGTCTTGGTTTGGATTCTCTTCCAACGTCGAACGCTCTGTCCCAAACTTTTACGGCGATGTCGTCCAAAGAAGCAGGCCGGTATCTGCATACAGTGTCGGGCGAGGTTCATGCGTCTGTTCGGACGGCGCTCATTCAAGACAGCTTCTATGTTCGTCAGGCGGCGTTAGACCGTTT
>NZ_KB899355.1 GCF_000378165.1 Saccharibacter floricola DSM 15669 | reverse complement strand
CGAGCCTGAACAATGAGAGCGGAAAGATCATCGCGACGAATGGGGCACTGACGGTCAAGACCTCCAATGGAGCAGTCTCGAACCAGAACGGGCTATTGCAGGCTGATAAGGCTCTGTCGCTGAGCTCTGGGGACTTAACGAACACGCAAGGAACGCTCTTAAGCCGACAAGGCGACCTGACGCTTCAAGCGGGAGCGGTGAGCAACAACGGCGGCACGATCCAGGGCAATGGGACGGTGACGGCAACGCTTGGGAGCTACGGGTCTGACGCTGAGTCTACGGTTGTGGCTGGTAATACACTGACTGTAACGACGTCCAGTGCGTTGACGAATGAAGGAATATTGGGTGCAGAGCACGATGTTTCGATACAAACTGGGGCTTTAAGTAATACAGGGACAGCACGGCTGCTCTCTAATCAAGGAGCAATCACACTACAAAGTGCAGGGAGACTTGATAACCAGGGAGTTATACGCGTTCCTAACGGGAAACTCTCCATAAAAGCAGATAAAGATGTGTCTAATCAGGCCATTATTGCGGCTCGTGATGGGCTTTTGTTCACGACGCAGGGGACGCTGACGAATTCTGGGGTGATTAGTAGCGTTCAAGGAAGCTTACAGCTCGGTATTATGGGTGACCTCACAAACCAAAATGGTAAGATACTGAACCAAGCGGGCTCCATTACACTGACAGCGTCTCATGTTGATAACCAGCATGGAACGCTTCAATCTGCGGGTGATGTGACCGCGCTCTTGCAAGGCTATCGTTCTGACGATCTTTCATCATTCAGTAGCCAGAAGAATGTAACGCTCAACAGTTCAGGCATACTCTCTAATAATGGAATGATCAGAGCTGGTGAAGCGCTCACTATTATAGGGAATGGGATTCTTCAAAATACGGGTATTGTTCAGACAATTTCGACACAAAATGATTCAGTAACGCCATCGGTATTACATATTAACGTTGCGTCATTTTCTAATAGTGGCACCGTTTCGTCAGCTGGTCCAATGCTTGTAGAAAGTGGGGCCGGGCTTTCTAATTCAGGGCTTCTTTTATCGTCAAAGGCTATGAGCTTACATGCGGCAGGGCAACTGGATAACCGTCAAGGACGGGTTGGTGTTCAGCAAGGTACACTCGGCATGGTTGCGGATGGAATTGCCAATGATAATGGAGAGATTTTAACGCAGGCAGATGATGTTTCATTAAAAGCAAAGACCGTTTCAAATAAAGAAGGGAAAATACAAGCAGGACATGGTGCTCTTATTGAAGCGGATCAATTTAACAATCAGAGAGGAAATTTCGTCAATCAGCAAGGTACACTCACTCTTTCAACACCGGTTGTTTTGAATGAAGGGGGGCAAATTGAGTCTGATGGAGATTTAAAAACAACGTTAGCTGATTATACGTCAGATGCGACGTCTCGCTTGGTCTCTCAACAAGCCATGACGCTTTCTTTGCCGGGAGCGTTTGATAATGAAGGGATCTTGGGCGCTAACGAGGGACTGACCGTACAAGCATCGTCTCTTCACAATGGAGTGCGGGGTGTTTTGACGGGCGGGAAGGGGGCTTTATCCCTGACGGCGTTGCAAGGGGATATTCGTAACGAAGGAACGATAGAAGAACGCGATAGAAACAGCTCTGAGCACCTTTCAGGGGCTGATATAATGAATAATGGCACGATTCTTTCTGCAGGTGGCATGACACTGACAAGTGCACAGGATGTGACGAATACCGCAACGGTTTACGGTGCAAAGGGTTTAGCAGTTCAGTCAGGTGGTACATTAAATAACCAAAATGGAATGCTGGTAGGTGATGGTACAGGTGTTCAGATTACCAGTGCTCAATTACTTAATAATGCAGGAAATGTAAGGGCTAATACGGGCACTTTGGCTGTCCAAGCCAATAAAATCGTTAATGATAATGGGCAATTAAGCGCTGCGGGTGATGTGGTCGCGCAAAGTGGCACCCTTCTTAATCGTCATGGTGTCATTCAATCTGGAGCGCGTTTTCAGGTTGGAATGTCAGACGCTTATGTGGATAATCAAGCTGGCATCCTCCAAGCTGGTCGTGATATGAGCCTGACAGCGGCGCGGATGGACAATGGCAATGGCCAAATCCTTGGTTTAGAGGGCGGTATTACCCTTAATAATGCCGCTCATGGCGCCACGAACCTAGCGAATGCGAGCGGTGCAATTAAGGCAACTGGGCCGGTTAATTTAGCTCTCACAGATGTCAGTAGCGACACGCATTCTATCGTAAGTTCGGTTGATCATCTGACGTTGAATGTTGCGTCTCCTTTGGAAGAAAATGGTCTCCTCTCAGGTGGAAAGGGGCTCACATTAACCACACCAGGCCTGATGAACACAGGGATGATTGTCTCTCTATCCGGCCCTCTCGCGGTAACACTTGGTGGAGTGGGGCTCACCAATCAGGGCACGATAGCGGCACAAGGGGAGCAAGCACAGTTAGGGGTGTCTGCTACGGGCGCATTGGTTAATCATCATACGCTTTTTTCAGCAGGCACGATGACATTAGAGAACCAACAAGCGCCCTCTTCAGGAGGTGCAGGGCTGGATAATGCTGGCGGTAAAATTGGGAGTTCAAGCACACTGACCCTTCAAGGGGCGGGGCTGAATAATGCCGGCGGTATGATTTTCTCTGACGTGGGCGATCTGAACGCTCATGTAACGGGAACGATGAATAATCATGGTGGTGTGCTCCAAGCAGGAAGAGGTGCAACGCTTGTAGCATCATCATTTGATAATGATGCTTCGGGTGTGGTGAATGCAGGTATTGGCGGATTGACGCTGTCTGCTGGGGATCATGGGCTGAGAACGTTAGATAATACGGGTGGCACTCTTCAGTCTAACGGGGGGATGTATCTTGCGACGCAGACGTTAAACAATACCGGGGGGCGCATTTTACAGCAAGCATTAGACCGTGATCTTGTTATTGATGCAGGTGGGCCCACGGCTCTGACGACCCTAATGAAGGGATCAGATGGTTCCTATGGCCTTCTGCAAACGCAAGGAGGGCTTCAGCTTGCGGTGGATACAACCCAAGGGATGGGTACTCTTATTGCGCCCAAGGACTTAACTATCACGACTCGGACAACTGATGGTGATAACTTCTTCCAAGCAGGGCGTAACGTCACCTTGAACGTATTAGGTGATTATATGTCGGGTACTAATGGTGGGGTCTTCGCCTTGGGCGGAAACGCCTCCGTTACAGCGCATAGCATAACCAATCAGGGGGCGCTATTTGCTCAAAATGGGGCTGTGTCGCTTCAAAGTGAAAGTGACATCCATAATACAGGTATTATTCGTTCTGAAGGCGCTATGCAGCTGCATCTTCCAGGAACGTTGCTTAATGATGAAGGAAGTATTGTCAGTCACAACGGTTCACTCACCATTGCGGCTAATAATGGGGGTCGAAGTGCGGCCGTTACAAACCGCTCTGGAGAAATTAGAGCTGATGCTGCTCAGGGTACGTTGCTTGTGAGAGCTGATACGATTACGAATGCGCTAGTTGGTACTCTTAAAAGTAATGCAGATACATCTGTTGATCCAAAAGCAGACAAAAATGCTGGTGAGAAGACTATTCAAAGTTGGGGGCGTGGTACAAGAACAATAGAAATTCCGGCGGTAACTGGACAGCTTGATGATCATGGGAAGCAAGTGACCGGTTATCTTATCATGCACGCATCCACAGAAACTCCACACCATAATCGAGGGCAAGGACGTTTTTATACACAAGATGTGACGTATACAGCAGACCATGCTCAACCTATTTTAGTAGGTGCGCATGATGTAATGTTAGATGCGACAGGGGGGATTACTAATTACGTTGGTGTTGTATCAGCAGGCCACGATTTGTACCTCAACGGGACAAGTTTAGATAATAAAGCCTATCAAAATGCACGGCATTTTTATGTAATATGTGAAGACCATGCAGGCTGTGGTTGGGATAGCTCCCATACGAGCCTCCCTTACATAGCCAGTGCGAGCGACCCGAATTGGACGTCAGGGGGACATAAGGGATACCGCCCTCCTGAAGAACCATGGGGAGCAATTATTCTTCTTCCAGGCCTAAGCAGCATGATTGTAGCGGGGCATAATCTTGTTGGTACATTATCCGGAAAAATCACCAACAGCACGATGATCGCTCAGCCAAGAACACGTCAAGAAACAACACCCGAAACTAGAGGACAAACGAGCATATCCCAACCATTTTATGGTTTTGACGATACAGTGGGGTTTAATGGGTCTCATCAAGGATATGTGACACCGACAGCTGCTGCGCAGAATAAAGCGGTGGCCCTTCCGGGGTTTGACGGCTCAATAGCGACGGTCCCAACGAAGGCTGGGTTCCCTCAGCCATGGATGACACCCAGTAGCACAGCATCTGGACAAGGAAATGCTCTCGGGCAAGCGGCTCATGCGGCCGATGGAAGCGCTTTGACGTCGTCTTATAGTGGTCAGGGGCCTTTGACGACACAAGGGAACGCTACTCAACTTGCAGGCGGAATAGCTCTTCATGAAGGGGGAGCGAGCCCGGCTTTACAGCCGCCATCACAAGGAGGCTTAACTCCTGCTCAGACCTCGCAAACTGCTACGTCGATGACTGGACAAAGTACATTGACGTCAACAGGGACTTACGCACAAGCAAATAATGGAGGAACGACATTACACCTGCCTCCAACGTCTGGCGATAGCTATCATAATGCGTCCTCCATACAGGTTCCGCCTGCATTGTCGCCGTCGGCGCAACAAAGACAAAACGTTCATCCACCAGAGGTAAGTGGGCAGACAGATAGTCGCGGAACGACGATTAATCCGCCGTCTTCATCTGCTCCTAGTGCCATAATACCGGCTCAGGGTGGGGGTATTACGCCAATTACGAACCAGTCCGGGCCAAGTGGTCGTCCGACGGCGGGCACAACAGCAATAGCGGCTGGTCATGCGGGGCCAATGAGCTCGGCCCAAGGACAAAATAGCCCACCTGCGATCAGCCAAGGGGCGGCCTCAGTAGAGCCCCTAGCTACAGGCGCTACGCTGCATGTGCCTTCGGCTAATCTTAACGTGATTGTTTCTTCCATCCCGGCTGGGAAGAGTTTTTTTGTACCGAACCCGTCACCGAGCACGCATTATTTGTTGGAGACGCGCCCGCGTTACGCGACATTCGCCGGCCTCTATGGGTCAGACTATCTTCTTGGGCGTTTAGGGAAGTCAGAGCAGGATTATCAGTTCCTCGGTGATCGCGGGTTTGATACGCATTATGTCCAACAACAAATTGTCTCGGCAACAGGGCAAACGTTTCTTGGAGGAAGCCCTCAGAGTGCGGACCAGCAAATGCGTGATCTGTTGGATCATGCCAGCCAAGATGCCAACCAACTCGGTTTAACCTTTGGGCAGGCACTTAG
>NZ_KB899354.1 GCF_000378165.1 Saccharibacter floricola DSM 15669 | reverse complement strand
GATTCCCCTGAGATCATGAATGCGCTGTGCACTCTTGTCTGCCTTGGCTGTGTATGGGAGGAGATGCTTTCGGTTCATTTTGATCCCTGGTAGGCCGTCTATTGGTGGTTCGTTGATGCGTCACTTTCTGTTTCAGAGCATTTATGATGTTTGATGGATGGATCGTGTGAGGCAGAAAGATGTGAAGCCGGCTCGTCTGATGGCGTCATAGACCGTCAGAATATCAAGGGCCCCTCATACAAAGAGCAGTGGGGGGTATGACGCCGGTAAAAAGGTGTATGGGCGCGCAAGCGCCATAGGGTGGTCAATACGGATAAACGACGTCTACTCGTCGGGCTAATGCCAGCTGATAGTTCAGATAGCGCAGGGGAACGGATGGTTCCTGATGCTATCCGTAAACGCAGGCCCTATGTGAGACCTCTTTTCGTGGATGGGCATATGATCGTCTTCAGTTGATGAACAAGAGCGCGTTTCTCTTCGTTACGGTCGAGGTCATTCGGTGGTTAGATACGGCAAAAGGATTTGAGCGTCTTCCTTGCTGATGGATCGTCGAACGTAGTGTCGGCTGGATGATCCGCTGGCGACGTCTGGTGAAGGATGATGAGAAATGCACCGACTTCGCGGAGGTCATGGCACCCATCGCCATGGGAAGCTTCATGCTACACCGAAATGCTCATCCCGGAAGTTCCAAAAAGGTTTTGAGGTGTTATCGGGTTTTCTGGTTTGTTTTAAGCAGGGGTATCCTCACAATGGTTCAGCAATGATATAAAATTGTCGCGTTGATGATGCTTGTGTGTCATCCATAATTTGATTCGATAATGGAATAATATTTCTAGAAAAGTTGTGTGAATGATCACCTAGAGATGTTCTTTTGCATGGAGATATCCCTACATTATTAGGTGCTTCCCCAATGGGATATTGCAGTTTATTGCGAATTTATGAATCTATCCTGAGAACGATTTCTTGAATAGATTTCTTAAAAGTTAATAAAAAGCAAAATACCATCATTATCTTTTTTGTTCACCTCTTTACCAACGAATCTATTTTGATATGTGTTGCAAAAAAGAAACATAAAGGAACTATAATTCTATGTTTCATGGTGATCTCAATATATTCACCTAACACTGAAGAATGGGTGATGTGGCTATGTTCTCGTTGAGGTAATTTTAGATAATACGGAAGAAACTAGGATTTTTTAATAAAGATAGATTGGTTTTTTTCATAAGTGCTCAATTTTTCTTAACTAGTTTTGGTTGTGGATTGTCGTAAAAGAAGAAGATGTTTTCTTTCTCCTATAAATTTAAGGTTTGTTTTCCTATGAAATCGTGTGTAATCTCGCCTAATCTTATTGGTAACAGCAGACGCTTGAGATCGTGTTTTTATTGTTTTTCCGCAATTTACAGCGGTTTTTAACACCACACTGTCATGCGTTTATGTTCTGCAGGAGTCAAAAATGAGCTTTCGTCATTCTGGGAGCTATGTAGCTCGTAACGTTCCGGTTTCGTCATTGACGACCTCGAAGCGCCGTTATGGGGTTCTTTCTTTTGCTCTTTGCGGTGTCTCGCTTGCAGCAATTGTGCATACATCGGCTTATGCACAAACAGCGACACCATATACGATTAATGCAGGACAGTCAGTTGACGCCTCGCAGCTTCCGGGTGATACGAGTGCGGTCGTTAATAACGGCATGATTACGACCAACGGGTCTCCTACGATTAATAATAGTATCAGTGGAACGGGGGGCTATGAAGCGGATAGTGGAACGACAACATTTACAGCAAATAATACATATTCCGGCCCAACGAATATACTAAATGGCGCTCTTACCATTACAGGGAACGGTTCTCTCCCTAATAGTGCTGTTTTTGCTCAATATGGTATGGGGGTTGATCTTAGAGGAGCAAGTAATAGTGCTTCTATAAAAAATCCTGATGGATCTACTGGGAGCCCAGTTTACTTTAAATCTTTCACGGGTGTCCCAACGCTTTATTTGGGGAATAACACCCTTGTTATTACAAACGGTGTAGCTGACAAATATCTTGACAGTTATAGATATGATACAAATTTTGACCAAGGTCGACCTACTCTTCCTAACGGGTATCAACCAACTGAAACGAGTCTTTACCGTGGCTCTGGGAGTACAGGGTCAGGTGGTATCACTATTGCTGGTGGTACAGAAGGCATGATGGGATTTAGTAAAGATTACTCCGGCTATACAACTATTAACAAAGGTGCGACTCTTTTACTTGGCCCTCTATTGTCGAATAGTTGGGGAACTCCTTCAAAAGGACTTCTGACTAATAGTCAAATTATCAATAGTGGGACTGTAAAAACGTTCATACCACAGGGTATCCCTTCTGGTGTTACAGCCTATATGGTGCAAAGTAACCTTGTTACCAACAATAGTACGGGTACTTTAGATTTTGGAAATGGAATTAATGTATCGGGTGGTATCGTCAACAACGGCGGGACAGTGATCCTGCGGGATACGGCGCAGGTATCATCGCTTCAGTCTACAGGCACAACCTCAAATGTTACTTTAAATGGCAAATCAACCATTTCAGGGGGATATTCTAACCCTGGTGGAAACTTAACACTTAATGATAACTCACAAATTACGGGAGGAGTTTCCAGCTCCGGTGGGAATGTTACGCTTAATCTTGCGCAGAGTTCTCCCGCTCTTTCCATGATTACGTATAGTGGCGGTTCCATTACTTTGAAGGGTTTCTCGCAGTTGAATGCAATCAACAGTACAGCGGGAACTGCTTCTGATATCACATTAGCTGATAATGCTCGGTTAAATAATGCGTTTACAAACCCAGGTGGGAAACTGACTCTCGGTGGTCAATCTCAAGTGACGGGCGCGGTGACGAATACGGGCGGGACCCTCCAAATGAGCGATAGCTCGCAGGTAGGGCCTGTGACAAATACCGGTGCAAATGGGAGTGTTACCCTCGGCAATCAGTCGCGCATTAACGGCGATCTTTCCAATATGGATGGGAAGGTTGTGCTTAATGACAGCGCCAAAGTGACGGGCAATCTTAATAATGGGCCTCAGGGAAGCCAGAGCAGCCAAAATGATGACGGGAAGGGCTCAACGGTTAACCTGAATGGAAGTGCTAGTATTGCGGGGGCGCTAAATAATACCAATGGCCAAGTTGTCCTTGGGAGCAGCCAAGGAAGCAATGCGATTAACGTTGGCTCTCTTTCTAATAAAGGTGCCAGCTCAAACGTTACGTTGAATAGTGGCGTAACCATCGTCAATCCGGTGACGACTCAGGGGGGAACCCTGACGCTTAATAGTGGCTCAGTTATTAATAGTGCGAACGCGCAAGGCTCCACGGGGTTGGTGAGCAGTGGCACGGGCACTCAAACCATCATCAATGGCACGGCCACTGTGAATGGACTGTTGAGTAATACCAGTGGTTCTGCGCTTACAGTAAGTAAAGGAGCTTCTATTGGCTCTTTAGCTAATGATAAGGCTTCCACGGCGAACCTGACGGATATTAAGCCTGTTAGTACAGTTAGTAATGACGGTCAGGGCACACAACTGTTCCTTAATGGCACATCATCGGCAACGGGTGATCTAGGGAATGCTAATGGTGCAACGGCTACTCTCAATGATTCAGCAACGGCTGGAACATTGACGAATAAAGAGAGTGCGGTTGCTACGCTTAATGGGAATTCACAGGTTACTGGGCTGATTACGAACAGTCAGACGGGCTCTCTTCTTAATAATACGAGCGCTACCGTTAATCTTAGAGATCATGCACAGGCGGCTCAGCTCATAAATTTTGGTTCTGGTGCTCGCGTCTCATTAGACGACAATGCACAGATCAAAGGGGATGTTACTAATTGGTCTCGTGATGCGAAGCTTTCGGGAGGTATTGTTACTCTTGGTGGTCATTCACAGGTTGGTGGAAGCATTACGAATGGAGATGCGTCGAGCTCCATTTCTGGTGGTACTGTTACCCTCACTGGAAATGCCCAAGCTGGGGCGGTAAGCTCTTTTGGGAAAGATGCGCAGGTCACTCTCGGGGTGAAAGGTGCGGGAGGGGACGCTCCTAAAATTATTGGTGAGCTTTCTAATACGAACGGGACAGTCACGTTAAATAGCGGTGCAAATGTTGATTCGCTCGTGAGTAAAGGAGCAGGAGAGACAGTCACGCTTAATAATAATGCGAGTGTGACAAAAAATCTTTCAAATACGGACGGAACGGTTACGATCAATGATAGTGCTAAGGCAGGTTCTTTGACGAATACTGGCCAAGGGGCACAAGCTGTGATGAACGGGGGTGCCGTCACAGGTGAGTTGCATAATGCCGGCACTGCAACAACGACGCTGAATAACGCTGCTACCGTTGGGACGTTGACCAATGTCGACAAAGGCTCAACAATTAATCTCCATGGTGCGTCTCAAGTGCAGGGGGCACTTTCTAATACAAACGGTACTGTCACCATGGACGGTCAGTCTAAAGCTGGCTCTTTGGTGAATAGTGGTCAAACGGCACAAGTTACACTAGGTGACACGGCACAAGTTCAGGGAGAGCTTTCGAACACCAACGGCACCGTCATAATGAACGGACATTCACAGGCCAACTCTCTTAAGACTAGTGGGCAGGGTGAAACCGTTACGCTTAGTGATAATGCAAGTGTTGCTAAGACGCTTTCGAACCAAGATGGTACGGTGAAGCTGAGTGGGAATGCTTGGATTGGTGATAGCAACCAATCAAAAGATACGGTTGCTCTGACGAATACTGGTTCGGCTTCGAAAGTCATTTTAACCGATAGTTCAAAAGTTAATGGGAACATCACGAATCAGGATGGAACCGTTTCTCTTTCCGGTAATGCTACAGCCGATTCCTTTACAAATCAGAATACAGTTGGCGCTCCGGCAGCTGGCAGTACATTGGCCACGCTTAACTTAGGTCAGAATGCCAAAATTCTTGGTAAGCTTGATAACCAAAACGGCATTGTTAACATAAGTGACAATGCGAGTGTTGGTGATGTGACAACGCGTGGTGCTAATGCGGATGTCACATTACGTAACCATGCTACCATTACAGGCACCCTTGATGCTGGTGGTAGTAATGTGAATCTTCTAGATCAGGCGACAGTAAACTCTCTTAGAAACACTCAAAAGGGAGCCATGATAGCTGTTGGGGATACCACAAAAATTACGGGTGGTATTTATAACACAAATGGCAATATTTCCCTTACCGGCGGCGCTCAAGCCGGAACAATTAACAGCCAAGGTCAAGGAACTGTTGTTACGATTGGTAATGTTCCAGCTTCGGGAGTTAATCCGGATAAGTATGAGCAACCAACTGTTCAGGGTAATCTCTACAATAAAAACGGAACAGTTACGCTGAATGCCGCAGCAAAAGCTGATTCTCTCACCAGTGAAGGTGCTGGAGAAAGTGTAACGCTTAATAATAATGCAAGCGTCACTCACAATCTTTCCAACTCTGATGGCAACGTAACCCTTAATGATGGTGCATATGCTGGATCACTGAGCAATTCAGGGCATGGGACACAGGTTACGCTTAATGGTGCATCTGTTGTTAAGGGCCAGCTTTATAACACGGATGGCAAGGTTGCTCTTAATGATACAGCTACAGTTGGTTCATTGGCTAACTTGGGGCAGGGCACGGATGTGACGCTTAATAAAGCTGCGCATGTCATAGGTGATGTGACTAACGGGGATGCCGCTAAGGGAGTTTCCGGAGGTAATGTTACGCTCAACGGTGCGTCTCAGATGGGCTCTCTCACAACTTCCGGACAGGGAACGCAGATCACCTTAGGCGGGAAAGACGCCAGTGGTGATGCGCCTAAGATTAATGGGCAGCTTGATAACACTGGCGGGGCTGTTGCGCTCAATGACGGCGCGACGGTAGGCTCTCTTTCCAGTAAGGGAGCTGGTGAAAGCGTCACGCTGAATGGTAATGCTGGTGTTGCGAAAGACCTTTCGAATGCGGATGGCAATTTAACCCTTAACGATCATG
>NZ_KB899353.1 GCF_000378165.1 Saccharibacter floricola DSM 15669 | reverse complement strand
CTATTCGTGACACTCGCAAGCTTACCCCCTGAAGCACCAAAGGTTTGGCCTGCCGCATTCGTCACTGTCCCCGCAGTCGCGTTCGTCAACGCAACGCGGCCTTGTGTATTCACAATATCACTAAAGGAAGCATTATTCTCAGCTGTTAAGAACGCATTTGAGCCATTATTAACAGTCTTCCCTGCGATGGAACCGCCCTTAACATCCAGTCTTCCTGCATTGTTTGCTTCGCCCAGCAAAGAGCCCGTAAGCGTCAACGATGCAGGCATGCTAACAGACGTTACTCCTGAAGACGTATTTTTGCCACTAAAGACCTCTTGTCCACCTGTTAGGCCGACATCACCCGTGCCGGAAATAACTCCTGAATAATTATTCCCAAACTGCACATTTGCATTCGAAATTTGAAGGTTTTTAGACCCTAAGAAGATATTACCATTTCCATCAAGAGCTTGGACAATCGCCGTCTTCCCGTCATTCCCGGTTTGTACATCTGGTGTACCTCCTGGGATGGTCACACCACCATGCACGCCTCCTGACGTGCCAGACTGTGCTTTGATCTCTGAAATATCAAACACACCATCATTGAGCACATGAACACCTGATGAGCGTAAGACCGAACCACCCTCTTGTAAGGCTAATCTTCCGTGTTCAATAGACGTGAAACCCGTATAAGCATTAGGCGATGTAATGATCGTCCGCCCTGCACCAATCTGTTTGACATTACCGCCGCCCAATAATGCCTGAGATAGCAAATAATCATTGCTGCGGTTAATGACTAAGTTGCCCTCATCACGGATAGTCCCACTCGCAACAGAGCCTGTTTCTCCCCCATCACCAAGTTGGAGCGTCGCGCCGTTACCAATAAAGGTGTCGCCTGTATAACTATTCTGACCAGAGAAAACCTGCGTCCCGCTTTTAATGTCAACCTGCTGATTATTCCCTGATAGAACACCACTGTACGTATCGTGAGCATTCGTCAGTGTAAGCTTCCCATTCAGCGTACCAGGAGCACTCCCTGCTAATGACCCAACAGACGCTGTATTGTTGGTAACTGTAAAGGAGCCGCCATTAGAGTATAATGTACCATCAATAGCGTCTCCATCTAAAGTTAACTTACCTGTATTGGTAACATTTTGTGTAACATTGTTTCCATTTGTTAATAATGCTGTGCCAGCATTTGTCAGGCTTTCTAACTGCCCAGCTGCTGCACTGAAGTTGCCTGAAGACGAGTTCGTTACATTTTGAGCAGACGCACTAACAAGCGTAACACGACCGTCATTATTAAGAATATTACCTAAAGAGGCATTGTTTTCAGCCGTGAGAACAGCATTAGGCCCGTTATTTGTGGTTGTCCCAGCAATCGAACCACCATTAACATCAACAACACCCGCGTTCGTCACGTCCCCTTGTAAGGAGCCTGACAAAAGCAACGCCGCATTTTGGGTAACCCGTGTCATCCCTTTGTAGGTATTGGCACCACTAAGTATTTCCGTTCCACTGGCAAGGGTTAGGCCACCGCTTCCCGCAATAACACCACCATATTGGTTATCGGTAATCACCTGCCCATTTTTTGAAAGATCAAAGACAAGGTCACCCTTATTGGGATCATACGCGTTAGACGCAATCCCCTTACCATCCGCGTCGGTGTAAATGAGGTGATTACCATTTGGGCCTGTGTAGCTATTATCAGAAATATCAACCGAGCGTCTCACATTTTGACTATCAAGCAACTGCACCCGGATTGTACGGTTAGCATTCGCTAATGTCAGGTTTTTATCACCTAGGTTCACGCCTCCTTGCCCACCTAACGTGGTCACAGACGTCCCAGATGCTGAAATACCTGCAATATCAAAATGTCCCGTAGCACTGCTCATGACCCCTGAAGATGAGGCAATAGACCCTTCGCCCGCTAATTTGAGCGTACCATTCTGGATAGTCGTGCTTCCTGTATAACGCTCCTGAGCGCTCAAGGTCGTATGGCTACCATTGCCTCCCATCTGCACGAAAGAACCTGAACCAGAAATTTTCTGTGTGAAATTCACATCATCAGAGCGATTAACCGCAAGAACACCATTATTGGTAATATCTCCAGAACCGGCCCAACCGGATGAGCCACCATTCCCCAATTGAAGCGTTCCCGCGTCAATCGTGGTACCTCCCCTATAAGCATTATCTCCTGCTAAGATGAGTGTTCCCAAGTCGCTCTTCGTTAACGCTCCCCCACCAGCAACCTGACTATCATTGAGAACAGAACCAATCTCAGCAACCATATCTTTACTGGCTATTGTGCCATCACCAACACGAATAGTTGTATTCTTGTTCGTCACAAAAAGATCATCGCCTATGATCTTGTAATGGTTTTGAGCATCACCACCAATAAACTGCATCCCGATTGTCGTGACAGGATCGAACGCTCCTAAAACGTTATGATCTTTTACAGTTACAGTACCAGGTGTGTTGGTGAAAATGGCACGCCCACCTAGAAGCCACCCTGTATTTGAGTAACCAGATACTGATGTCCAATTATTACCAGTATGAGCAATCCATTCCCCATCACCGCCATCAACGACACCATTACCGACGGAAGGATTGTCTCCATGATGTGCCGGATTGCCACCATCCCAGAAGTTCAGGTTTTTAGCATCAGCGACAATATTAACCTGATTGGGAACCGACAATTTCTGTAAAGTAAGATATTCCCCCGTATATCCATCGGGAATGCTCAGATTCCCTTTATCAATCGTCAGACCATTGTCAGATAGCTTTCCGCCGTAACTGTAAAGCCGATAAACCCCTGGCTCCAATACACCATTATCCACACTGGGACCGTTCAGATTGGCGTTCACAACCAATTGGCCTCCGAGTGTTAAATCACCTTTGGCATCCACATAGTCATTATAGGCGCCACCAGCAGTCCCAATCTGGCCAATATCCCATTTTTGCTTTGAACCATTTTCTTCGGTCAAACTACCTCGAATGGTAAAAGCACCAATTGTCCCCGGCGCATCACCTGGAGACAAAGTTGCACCTTTTTGGAGATAAACATTACCCCCCAAAATACCGCTACCAGCAAGGTTAGCCCCAGACTGCACAACCGTATCGCCGCTAGCAGGGCTCTGATCACCGTCAACCTGCAACGTTCCGTTGGTAACAGTCGTTCCCCCCGTATAGGAGTTATTTCCCGTTAGAACAGTCGTACCGGTACCAACCTGTTGTAAGGACCCAGAACCGAAAATACCCGACGTCCCCTGTACTAGGTTACTATGATTAATGATCAGCTGCCCATCATCACGGATCTGAGGATTTGTGTTAGGAAATATTCCCTTAATACGGCCAGTTGTGCCACCATCTCCATACTGTACAATGGCGTTCTTTCCGATAATGGTAAGTCCCGTATAGTTACTATCGCCTGTCAGTATTTGCTTACCGTTGTTAACCGTAAAGCTTCCCGCACCATCCATCGAACCGGAATACGTGCCTTGAGCATTTTCGACACTCAAATTACCATCGAGTTTCCCTGTTCCAGCTCCTGTTAACGAACCAACAGTAGCATTATTTGACGAAACCTCAAAACTACCATTGCTTCCCGAATCAAGAACCCCATTAATCGTAGAGCCATCAATTAAGGCAGAACTATTATTTTTAAGACTATTAGCTGTACTCTGACTTAAAATCAGTTTCCCAGAATTGTTCTCAATATCACCAAAAGTACTGTGATTAATACCCGTCAGAACCGCATTAGCGTTATCATTAATGCTTTTACCGGAAATCGTCCCGCCATTAACCGTAACAGTACCTTGGTTGTACAGCCCCCCTTGATTGGGATCAACCGCTCCTCCTTGAAGAGAGCCTGTTAAGATAAGACCTGCTCCCGAGGAAACAGACATCCTTCCTGAAAAAGTATTTTGTCCAGAGAAAATCTCCTGACCACCGGTGATATTAACACCACCAGAACCAGAAATAGAGCCGTTAAATCGATTGCCTACGATAACAGAACCATCTTTATTCAGATCAACAATTCTATCACCATTATCTGCATTATACTGACTTTTAGGGATAACTTTACCGTTACTGTCAATATAGACCGTATTATCATTACCCTCCCCACTATAGGTATTGGAGGTTACATTAATGGTTTCACCATCATCTTTATATACAGTATTTACCGTACGGTTGCCATTTGTAATCGTTAAATCATTCCCACCAAGAATAACCTGTCCCTGCCCACTCAACGTTTGAATAGACGTTCCACGATTATTCAAAGAAGAAATATCAAATTTTGCAGAATCACCATCAACCCGCACGCCAGAAGACTGACTAATGCCGCCGGAATCGGCCAACGCCAATGTCCCATTCGTAACATGAGTAGCACCCGTATAGGAGTTATTCCCCATCAAGGTTGTTGTGCCAGAGCCATTCTGCCACACATCACCCGAACCAGAAATAGTTTGTCCTAAAGTGATCCCATTACTACGGTTGACTGCCAATGTACCATCATTAACAATCTCACCAGCTCCAACAGATCCGGTCTCCCCCCCATTACCGAGCTGAAGTGTCCCGCCTTTAATCAGTGTTTGGCCTTGGTAATTATTGTTTGCTCCAAGGATGAGCGTTCCAGGATCAAGCTTCGTTAATCCTGCCCCTCCTGATACCATACTGTCATCAAGGGTTGAGTTCACCAACGCTTTAATCGAACCACTAACAGATGACCCATCACCAACACGAATGGTCAACATATTAGACGATGCGTAAATAGATCCGCCGTTTAAAGTATATACACCACCATCTGTATTAGCAAACTGCATTCCGTCAACTAAAATAGGAGCATCTTTATTACTTTGTACAAATACATTCCCTGACTTTCCTTCAAAGACTGCATATTTCCCCGTTGCCCAGGCATTATGGTTTTGCGCGTTAGCATCCGTCCAATTATTATTCGCTGCATCATACACGGTCGGATAGATATACCCACCATTATTAGGGGCTAACCGCGGACCACCCTGCGTTGAAATAAAGCCATCAGGATAGACATAACCGCCACCGCCACCCGGCGCATTAGAAGCAGCCCAAACACCAGTTCCCCCACGGATCGTTCCATCTGCTACAGCGTCACCATTGACTACATCCCAAAAAGAAAGATGCTGAGGATTGGAAATGAGGTTGACCTGATGTGGAACCGAAGTTTGCACACCAACCGTATTGATATTAACACCCTGCGCTGTAGCTAAATGAAAACTCGGATCAACCGATAATGTTCCATTATAATTATAGGTTCTATAAATACCATCTTGCAAACTGCCATCAGGCTTCATATTACGCCCTTGTGGAGTAGCGATCACATCTACAGGACCTGCAAGAGATAAGTTCCCACCGACATTAATAAAGTTACTTGAAGCCGCACTATTTTTGCTGTCACGACCAACAAGCCACGTTTGATGTGCTTGAGGATCAAATGACAGATTTTTATTGATATTGAGGGAACCAATATATTCCCCATCACCAGGAGCTAACCTCCCTCCTGCTTGTATGAAGCCATTACCACCAAGCGTTCCAGTTCCCGCTAGTATCCCACTATTCGTAACCTTCGTATCGCCCGTTGCCGCACTCTGGTCGCCATTAACGATCAGTGTACCACCTTTTACCCAAGTCTCACCTTTATAGTCATTATCGCCCGTCAGACGAAGTGACCCAGGCCCCTGCTGGGTCAACCCACCTGCACCCGCAATCTTTTGAGTAGCTGTTAAAGCATCTGAACGGTTAAAAACAATCGATGCATCACTATTTTGCAAAACAATATTAGGAGAATTATTAATAGACCCTGTATTTCCACCATTCCCTATTTGAATAGAGCCATGCTGTACAACAGTATCTCCTTTATAACTATTTTTTCCTGTAATAAGAAGATTTCCACCTTCAACGGTAGCGCCACCCTGAAAGCTATTATTACCACTTAGTGTTAACGTTCCAGTACCCTGCTTATCAACACCACCGGCTCCTGAAAGAACTCCGGAAAACTCTGTCTGCTGATCGAGAGTGTTGGCATACAATGTTCCATTCAACGTCATATTAACCGCTGAATGGAGAGAGAACCCTTGATAGTTCTGGATAGTGCCGTTATTCACCAGCATTTGATACTGTGAAGGCGGCAAATTGGAAATAATACCAGGGCTGGAGGGAGAAACATCCCCTGCCACGAGAGTGCCGTTGGGCCCAACATTCAATGTCGCAAAGCCTGTCCCCGAACCCGATCCAAAAATAACTTGGCCATTATTAGAGATTTGTCCACCATCTCTAACATTAACAGTGCCCTGACCATCACCATTAATATACAGGCTATAGCTCCCAGCAACTAAGGTAGACCCCTGCCCAACAACATCCACTTCCCCCGATGTATTGCCATAGTTCCCAACTACAACGCCATATGCTGATGCTTGAGCCCCATCAGCAATTCTTAAAACACTCGGTTTAGTACTCGACCCTGTTCCGTAACTTGGATCACCATTGCCCACCACAAACAAGGCCTGACCTTGACTTTGAAAATTACTGTTGGGCCCTTGTATGGACAACTCACCAGAGGACCCCTGCGCAATACCAATTGCTACGTTCCCATTTGAAGCAAACAAGCTGTTGTCGACGACCATCTTAGGGTAGCTATCTGTATAGCTAGAGACTGTTACAGAGCTCGTGTCAACATACTGCTGGCCAATGTTAAAAAGCAACGTCCCGTCATTAACAGTCGTTGAACCAGTATAGGTGTTATTTCCTGTAACGGTAACAGTACCGCTTCCATTTTTTACTAAAGAAACAGGACCATTAACGGCACCTTGTACGGTAGAATCCGTATTATCAGCCCCCACAACATACTGACCGCCTCCATCTGCAGCATAACCAATATCTACAAAGACCATTGATACGCTGCTCAACAATAGAGAACGGAACAAAGGGGCGATTTTCATGACGAAATCTTCTCCAATAAGGACAGACATATTTTTGTCTTGAAGACAATTTTTCTGCCAATATATTCCAATCTATATTGGAATGAATAAGAGCAGATACAACTACAACTACAACTACTTCTTTGGCCACTTTGGCCACTTTGGCCACTTTGGCCACTTTGGCCACTTTGGCCACTTTGGCCACTTTGGCCACTTTGGCCACTTTGGCCACTTTG
>NZ_KB899352.1:5502-7823 GCF_000378165.1 Saccharibacter floricola DSM 15669 | reverse complement strand
TCTCCACGACCCCACTCCCCATTAGGAGAGTAAGATCGCGAGACTGTTCTCCACTCACTCTGACATGCTCTCAAGCGTCTCTTCAACCAAACAACGCTTAAACCAGCGATGCTGCGGCCTTAGAAGGCCGCAGAAACACTCGCTTGCGCCCCACTATCAACAGAGTGGTTCCCATATTGACCAATATAGGACAGATCAACATTGATACGGTCAGTCAGCTTCGCACCAACACCGAAGTTCACAACCGCAGCGTCCAGTGACAATGGCACACCACCCACATCCATCGTATTGCGACGATGCGTTGAGGCAAAGCCTTGGCGAACACTGGAGCTGGTCAACCCAAAGGTATGACGATAAGCCAAAGACCCATGCGTGGTCAGAAGCGTACGGCCCAGCATAAAGCTCGTTGAAGCACGTGCCCCAAAGGTCGCAAACGTCACACCCGTGTTCATCGACTTCCCAGCAAGGGCGGCCGCGCCACCATGTTCACGATAACCATCTGTATGTTGGTTCACGTAAGCAACATTGGCGAAAGGCTCGAACACAGCATGTTTTGTATGGAACTTATACGCCAACTCACCAAAGCCCTGAGCTGTTCCGCCCATATACCCGCTGCTGAGGCGATCACTATAATTCCCCGCAACAACAGAACGGTTCATGCCCATGATGTTCCATGTATAGGATGCACCAAGGCGTAAGTGCAGGTTACCCCAATGACGCCCAGCATACCCACCGATCGAGATATTATCACTCCGACCAGAGGAACTCAGCCCGCTCCCAATATTGAACATGCTGTGGCTGTAGCTGACGAGGCCACCCACACGCCATTGGTTAAACACAGGTGCATCCAACCCGATGACAAACCCTGCCGTGGAATGATGCATCGACGCGGCATTACCATCGCCAGAATTATGCCCTAGGCTTCCCAGAGCACGGCCCCACAGAACAGGCTCATTCGCCAAGCAAGCACTCGTCTTACGCCCGGTCTTGAGGCTTGCCGTGCTGATCCCGTTGCTGGCAGAGCCATCACAATCGGCACTGTCCAAACGGTCTAACGCCGCCTGACGAACATAGAAGCTGTCTTGAATGAGCGCCGTCCGAACAGACGCATGAACCTCGCCCGACACTGTATGCAGATACCGGCCTGCTTCTTTGGACGACATCGCCGTAAAAGTTTGGGACAGAGCGTTCGACGTTGGAAGAGAATCCAAACCAAGACCAGCCGTGCGCGTATTTTTTGTTGTTCCCGCGGTGGCAAACGAAACGTTATTACGCTCCAAGACCAAGGCCAGTACAGGGTCACCCATCGTTCTCAAAACGGGACTTGCAAAGGACGACGTATCTACAATCCCCGCCGCTTCTGCTGTCTCTCGACCAGCCTGATCCATATTACCAGAAAAGTTAATGGGCCCATTAGACGAGGCCAGCACGTAAGCCTGACCATATTGCATGTGCTTATCTCCCGTCACATGCAATTGGAAAGACGTGTGATCAAAGTTAGTGTTTCCCTGCACATTAACGCTGCTGCTTTGTTGCACATTATAGGAAACGCCAGCATCATTCTTGATCGTTTGGCCACTATTCTGAGCAATAGCGCTCGTCTGCAAGACAGAACCTTGATTCATCGTCAAGTCGCCCTTGACCGTCAAACGTCCGGTTGGGTCGCTATTCGTGCCGGGGTTTAACACCCCCTGCGACGCAACATTGACAGAACCACCAAGCGTTCCCGTTCCAGCTAATGCTGCACCGGAAGCGACAGTGGTTTGTCCAACCACATGATCTTGCTGTCCATTGACTTCCAAATGTCCCGCATTCACGGCTATTGTGCCGTTGTAGTTGGTTGCATTGCCTAAAACGGTCGTCCCTAAACCGTTCTGTTCAAAGCGTCCATCACCCGTAAGGCTTTGTCCCATCACCAACGTATCATTACGATCAACAGCGAGTGTACCGTTGTTTGTAATGGAAGATGCATTCCCAATAGAACCTGTATTGCCTCCGTTACCGAGCTGGAGGTTCGCTCCCTTCTCAATAGTCGTAGGGCCACTATACGTGTTGTTACCCGTCAGGATCTCTTTGCCATTTTGAACCGTCAAACGACCAGAACCCGACAAGGCACCGTCATAACGACCTGCAGCATGTGTCAGTGTCAAAGCTGTATTAAGTTGAGCGCCCTGCTGACCAGTCAATGATTGTACAGAACTCCCTGCATTTTTAAACTCTGTCGCACCACCATTAAGCGCCAACGTTCCGTTGATTGCACTACCGTCAAGCTTAAGAGAGCCGTTATTCTGCGTAACATCGCCCGCCACAACACTATTCTG
>NZ_KB899352.1:0-4768 GCF_000378165.1 Saccharibacter floricola DSM 15669 | reverse complement strand
CCAGCATTGGTCACACTGCCCACAGAACCGCCATGTGACGTGAAGGTGCCATGATTCGTCACAGCTCCACCAACACTGCCATGATCAACTGTGGCTTCACCCCCTGCTACCGCTAAGGCACCATCAATTGAGCCTGTGATCTTAAGTTGACCAGCCTGAACATCCGTCAAGCCTGCATAATGGTTATGCCCACTTAAGATCGTTGTCCCTGTCCCAAGTTGGGTCACGCCTCCGCTTCCAGAAATAACCTGGCTTAACGTCACATCATTATTACGATTAATGGCTAAGGTACCATTATCAGTAATGTCAGCACGCCCAATATCCCCTGTCGCGCCACCATTGCCTAACTGCAATGTGCCACCCTCAATCACAGTTGGACGAGAGAAATTATTATTAGCACCAAGAATTAACGTCCCAGCGTCAGTCTTATGAAGCGCCGTCCCTCCGGAAACCTGACTACCATCAATAACAGAATCAATTTCATCTTTAGTGGAAGCCCCATTGCCAGAGTGATCACCAACATCAATGACCGTTTCTGGCGTAGTTGCGTAAAGCGTATCTCCTTTAATGACATACATTTTGCCATCATTATTGGCAAACTGTGCTCCATTAAAGGTAACAGGCATAAATGCCCCTGTATCAGACTTATCACTGACTTGAACGGTACCAGCCGAACCATTGAAGATGGCAAAATTATTGCCCATCCACGGGGTATTGGCCGATCCGTCTGCTTTTGTCCAATTCAGAGTACTTCCATTACCAAGAGCGCGCCATACGCCACTTCCTCCATCAATCTTACCATTTCCAGACCCACTGGCAGAACGATGACTGTCATTATCACCATCCCAAAAGTTAAAGTCTTTCCCGCCAGCAACCAAGTTCACTTGATGATCAACAGCTGTTTGAACAGTAAAGTCCACTCCCGGAAGATGAGGAACATTCACGTGCTGTATGTTCCCACTCAACTTTCCGCCATAATCATAAACACGATACACCCCAGGTCCGAGATCCCCTTGTATAAGGCTCGGCCCATTTTGGGACGGCGTCACATTCAGCGTACCACCTAAAGCGAGGTTTCCTTTGACATTCACAAAATCATTGTAAGCTCCACCCTCGGTCAAACTTTGCCCAAGATGAAGGTTTTGAATCGAATTTTGATCAAGCGTCAGACTACCATTAATTGTCGTAGACCCTGGAGAGAAAGTCGCCCCAGAATTAATATGGACATCACCACCAATCGTTGCTTGTTTGGCCGTTAAGCTAGCACCAGAAGCGACATTAAGAGTCCCGGTCGCCTTGCTATTGTCACCTTCAACATCCAAGGTGCCCGCCTCAACCTGCGTGCCACCAGTGTAGCTATTATTACCTGTCAGAACCGTCGTGCCCGATCCATTCTGAACCAACTGCCCATCGCCAGAGACCGTTTGATTGAGCACAAACGTATCACCACGATTAATCGCAAATGTAGCACCCTTCGCTACCGTAACGGCATTCCCCTGTATGCTTCCAGTATTATGCCCATCACCGAGTTGCAAGGTGCCCGCGTTAACATGCGTATCACCCTTGTAAAGCTGCTCATTTGCAATAACCGTTGTGCCTGAACCATCTTGGTTTAGAACACCATTCCCACTTACAACCTGTGTAAGATTAAAATCACCGGAGTGATTGATGGAAAGCGTACCATCATTGGCAATAGCACCGCTCCCAATACTTCCCTGCGTATGCCCATCACCAAGCTGAAGCGTGCTGCCCTGATCAATTTTAACAGCACCTGAAAAACGGTCATTATTATGCGTAACAACAGTCGTTCCAGTACCCGCCTGCTCTAACGAACCTCGCCCTGTAAGTTCTGATGATAGAACAAGCGTATTATCACGGTTAATAAGCAGCGAGCCATTCTTATTAATTTGAACGACAGGACTCGTAATCGATCCAGCCCCATGACCATCACCAAGCTGTAACGTCCCACCTTTAATCGTGGTGTTTCCACTATAACTATTATCATTCGATAAAATATTAATGCCAGATTTCTGAACCAAGTCAGCATTGCCAGTAATATGTCCGGAAAAAACATTCGTCGTCCTATCAGGGTTCTGAAGAACGAGAGTATTTCGATCAATGCCATCACTCGTGGCTTGGTCACTATCAATAGGAAGATTGATATCTCCTGCCAACGAGGTCTGCGTCTTGCCATCACCCAACTGCAACGTTCCACCAGAAAACGTTGTCGCTTGCTTAGATGTGCTTTGACCTGTCAAAAGGACAGCCTGACCATTCGCCTCATCAACTTGTAGGCTACCATTATTGCCCAAAGAGCCCATCAGAGCAAAACCTTGGTCAATCGTCCCAATATGCAAAACCCCATTAATGGAAGCTGATTGAAAGTTTCCGGTATCGTTTTGCAAGGCGATCTCAGAAATTGATCCACCGCCGCTACCCACATTCAGGGTGGTCGTATTATCATCTACAGTGAACCCTAGAGGACCAGTGATACTTCCGCCATCCAAATTAACCGTTGTGCCAGATGACATGGTTAAATTCTGAACAGATGACCCACCTCGAACATTGAGTGTCCCACCCGTAAAACTCACTGGCCCTAAGGCCTGAGATTGCCCGTCTAACGAAAATGTTGCACTATCACTGTTTGTAATATTTGAATAAGCCGTAGAATGCCCATCCATAGAAATTAGCCCATGCCCACTATTCGTTACAGCATCATTAACAGCTGAGGCGCCACTCAAAAATACCTGACCATTATCACTGTTTGAAATAGTATCAACTGAAGAGTTGTTTGCGATATGTGACGTTGCATTATCTTTATTTGTTAAATTATAAATAGCATATTGATTTTCAACTGAACTTGATACATTTACATTTCCCGTTCCACTATTATGGAAAGTTCCAACACTTCCTTCTTTAATATTAACGCTACCACTATCACTATCTAATGTACCAACTGTATAAAATCCTTCATTCGTTTTCCCAATATTAACATCTCCTCCTTTTGTATTTTGTACATAAAATGCATTTGCATTGTTTTGAATAATAAGATGTGCATTACTATTAACAATCCCTGTCCCAAAATAAGTTCCATCAGGATTTTTTATTGCGGCAGCGTTATTTGTTGGTGCACGACCAACATTTCTAGCACCATTGTCGAAAGTGGCGGTACTTCCGTCCATATTATACAATGAATGCACAATCATGGCCTTAGAACCATCTACAGTAATATGCTCATTGGCACCCGTAGCATAAACCTCTTGACCAACGATCGTTCTGTAAGATTGAGAAGCATCCCGTCCATCTATATAGACATTGTCATTTTCACTATGAAGATATTGGACATTTGCACCTGAAGAAATATTTATTTTTCCATTATTGCTATTTAAGTCTCCTGACACTTGAGACGACCCAGACACATTGACAGAGCCACCACTATTTGTCAGATTCCCGAAAATACTAGAATTATTTTGTACGTTCGCCGTTCCAGTACCGTTAATAAGGTTACCCTGTACTGTACTATTATCAAGTGTCAGCTGGCCATTCGCATTTGACGCATTTCCATTCACATTGGAGATATTTGTTAGGCTAGCGTTAGAACTTTCATTATTAATGAAATTTTGTCCTAGTGATACATTATTTAATGTAACAGGATTACTGCTATTGTTAACAACATCAGCCCCTGAAACGCTTTGCCTTGGGCTTAGTGTTTGAGCTTCAACAGGCTGAGGTGCTGTCTGCGCATATGCTGTTTGGTTAAGAAGCAAGAATGAAGCACCACAAAGAGCAGAATGCATCAAGAAAACACCACGTGACGGACATCGCTTGGCATGCATCAACTTCATCTTCATCTCCCTTAACTGTGCTGATTATTAACCGTACCAAATCGCTATCGATGCAGGACAAGACCACGTGACAGGGTACAGGCCGCCTTATTCATTTTTATGAATAAGAAAAATTATAAATGTCATTTTAAGTGATATTTTTTTTATCGTCAATAGATCATGACTGTCTAATATAATCATTTCTATTTGATATCAATAATAGTTTATAATTTTACTTAATCATGCCGATTTAAATATAAAAACTAAACTATCCCATAATATTGTTGATGTTTTTATATTGTGTAGATTTTATTTAATATATAATCAGAAATTAATCATACGAATATAAAACTTCAGTTATTATACTTATGAGAGCCATGTTTATTATTAAAGAAAGCGACCATACTCCCCCATAAAGGGGTTATAAGAGCCTTTTGGGACTTCCGGGATGAGCATTTCAGCGTAGCATGAGGCTTCCCATGGCGATGGGTGCCATGACTTCCGCGAAGTCGATGCATTTCTCATCATCCTTCACCAGACGTCGCCAGCGGATCATCCATCCCCCTCCGCTATCTGAACTATCAGCTGGCATTAGCCTGACGAGTAGCCGTCGCTTATCCGTATTGACCACCCTATGGCGCTTGCGCGCCCATACCACCTTTTTACCGGCGTCATACCCCCCACTGCTCTTTGTATGAGGGGCCCTTGATATTCTGACGGTCTATGACGCCATCAGACGAGCCGGCTTCACATCTTTCTGCCTCACACGATCCATCCATCAAACATCATAAATGCTCTGAAACAGAAAGTGACGCATCAACAAACCACCAATAGACGGCCTACCAGGGATCAAAATGAACCGAAAGCATCTCCTCCCATACACAGCCAAGGCAGACAAGAGTGCACAGCGCATTCATGATTTCAGGGGAATCGATCGGTCGTTT
>NZ_KB899351.1 GCF_000378165.1 Saccharibacter floricola DSM 15669 | reverse complement strand
CCAAACGGAGATTTAACAGATGCAAGCGGAAGCTCTGCCGGCCATGCGCCCAACCGAACCCTCGGCGCGCTCATCCTGCTCCACGTGTTACCTCTCCAGTAATTACCTATAATCATATTTTTTTAGATACCACCCCCTCTCTCCGCAGAGGGGTTTTTTTTATCTCTTCTCTTTTGCTCAGGACATATTCGTATGAGTCTTTCTAAAGTTCTTGACAAAGCAGGCCGTACACTTGGACAGCTTGCTTATGTTAATAGCCCAATCCTCCTTACAGATGGCATCGCTAACAAAATGGGAGGGACCGTCCCCATCATGTTTTATACGCAACTTGTAGGCACGTTAAATGGTCTTATCTCTGGCGCTGTTAGAGGGAACGTCAATCTCCCAAATTTGGATAATACATGGTGTCATTGGCAAAATGTGCAAGGGAATACGTTAATTGACAATACTCCTGCTCAATATCCTTACGCGAACCAAACCGTTGCCGCCAATGCGCTTGTTACCAACCCCACTAATATTTCGATGCAAATGATCTGCCCTCCACGCGGCCCCGGTGCGATGCTCACGAAAATTCTTACCATTCAAAGTTTGGTCTCACTTTTAAATAAGCATTGTCAATTAGGTGGATATTTTAACATTATTACACCCGGACAATTCTATACAAAAATGCTCCTAACAAACGTTGCAGATAGCTCTCCGCATGCAGACACTCAACCTGCAGTCCAATATACTTTTAAGTTCACTCGTCCTTTAACACAAAAAAACGAAGCCGCCCAAAAGATGAGCACCTTGATGACAAAGGCCTCTGGCGGCATGTCTGGTATTGGAGACTTTGGTTCAACAGGGAGCGGGAATGTCTTCGACACACCATTGTCTTATGTACCATTTCTGTAAGAGACAACTTGTCCTTACGATGTGAAAAGAGCAAGCTGGCCAAGATGCGAATGATCATACATCAATGGAGTTTCTCAATGCTCTCTAAAGCCTTGCTTCTAACCGCTTTGCTCTGCCCCTCGCTTCTCGCTGCAAGTCATACCACATACGCTCAGGGGACCGTCACCTATGATAATCCCCCTAGCTCCTCTCCATCCGATAATAGCTCCACAAGCCAAGACGGTAGAATATACTCTAATAGAGGATTCGTCGGATCTATGGATAACGATGGAAAAATATATTCTAACAGCGGATTTGTCGGGTCCATCGATAACGATGGAAAAATATATTCTAATGGTGGTTTTGTCGGGTCCATCGATAGCGATGGAAAAATATATTCTAACAGCGGATTTGTCGGATCCATCGATAGCGATGGAAAGATATATTCTAACAGCGGGTTTGTCGGATCCATCGATAGCGATGGAAGTATGTATTCTAATAACGGATTTGTCGGCCATGCCCCCAACCGCGGCCTTGGCGCTCTTATGCTGCTCAATGTTGTTCCGTTACAATAAACATATACACTACGTCCTCAACCTTCTCTCCCCCCATCGGGGAGAGTATGTGCCCATCCCCCCTAATACTCAATGAAATGCTCTGATGAGCATTCTCCAAGCCTTCTGTTGAGGAAGTACGGAACACCTTCCTTACCAATAAGCACCTTGATGACAAAGGCCTCTGACGGCATGCCCAGTATCGGAGACTTTGGTTCAACAGGGAGCGGGAATGTCTCCGACACACCGCTTTCCTACATGCCGTTTTTATAAGAGACAACTTGTCCTTACGATGTGCAAAGAGCAAACTGGCAAAGGTGCGAATGATCATACATCAATGAAGTTTCTCAATGCTTTCTAAAGCCTTGCTTCTAACCGCTCTGCTCTGCTCGCCACTTTTCATAATAAACCATAACGCATACGCTCAGGACGCTATAATGGAGGATAAACGGTAGATTTCCGGAAGCCATAAACCAGAACGACAGTACAGTAACACATTCTGACAGTCAGATAGTTGGAAAACTCCCCAACCGTACCATCGGGGCTCTTATGCCACTGGGGATTGTTCCATTACACTAGCTGACATGTATAAGGCCTCCTTTCCTCTACGTCAGGAGGTTCTTCACCTCACGTTATAAGCAATATTCCCTCTTTTTATGTGTCAATATCGATAGACATGTGCCATTCAGCTACCATTCATTCCATTTTATAGAATTCCAATAAAAACAATAAATAATATTATCTATATTCTCTTTTACACATATTATTTCGTTCTATACGCATCATCACTATTATTAAAGTCGATCTCTATTCAAAAAAACATCAGGTTGATGTTAAGCGTTTTACTTTCCTCTCCAAAAGGTTCTTTTATGAGCAGTTTCCGTAAAATTCCCCAAGCGGATGCCTTTACCAATGCCGCCCGCTATCATGCTTCTCGTGCAATAGACCATTTGCCTTCTATTTTGCCGGCATCCCTTGTCGAAATGGAAGGGCGGATTGCTACGGTACAAATTGAAGCCGATAATACACCCATCCCACGGATCCGTGTTCCACTCCTTGAGAGCGAATATATTCGGGCTCCTCTTCAACCGGGCTGCTTGGGGATGGTGATCCCCGCTCACCTCACACTTGGGCTGATGACGGGCCTCGGTATACGCCGCCCAGCTATGGGAGAGCGCCCCGGCAATTTCTCTGCCTGTGTTTTCGTCCCGCTGTCACATGCCGCATGGGAGAAACTGAATGGGCAGTTCCTCAACCTCTATGGTGTGGAAGGTGTGCAGCTCAACCCCAGTCTAAACCATCCTCACACCGTCCGCCTCACTCATGACGACATAACGCTCTCCACCGGGAGTGCACAGATCACGCTTTCAGGTGGAACCGTGTCGATTACCGGAGACCTCGTCATTAACGGACAAGAGTACAAAGCACACACCCATAGTAATGGCCATAATGGCGCACCAACAGGAGGAATCCTTTCATGAGAGTCTGGACACGCCAGCATCAACCCGATGGCACTCAACAATGGAAATCCGTCGACAATAAGCAAGCCAGCATTGCATGGCTTCAGAATGCGCTTCTTCTCCAACTGGGAGAATCTCATTTTTGGAACGATTGGGGGTTACCCGTAACACAAAATATCGTGACGCAAATTTGGCCAGACTACTATGTCAATATGACACAAAACCGATTTTCAGACTATTTCGCCTCTTTGCGCATTACCCATGACAGTACCTCTACGGAGGATAACCCTGTGTATCAAGTAGCCGCCATTTTCCCTGATGGAACGACATATCAGAACGGTAAAAAATCTTTCAATCAAAGCTTTAGCCAAACAGGCCCTTTCCATGGATCAAACTGACCTTTCCCCAACTCTTTTTTCCCTTTTGGAAGAACGTTACCCTGGCCTCTTCTCTGCCCTGCTTAATAGCGGAGTAGAACCCACAGACCCGTCCACATTACGTGATCAACTGGTCACCCATGCCGCCAAACTCAGCCCCGGTGTCACTACAGACCTCCCCGGCACGTTAATTGAAGACATGGCTTCCACCGCTGTCGGAGCGCTCCTTCAAATTGATCAAGCCAAGGTCGATCTCATTAACGCTATTTCCCCGCTTAATGTAACATCTTCCATGCTGGATCAATTTGGTGAAATCTACGGCGTTAAACGTGGTGTAGGGGCCAACCCTTCCGCGTATGTCACCTTCACAGGGACACCCGGTCTTTTCCTCGGGGCGGGTTTCCAAGTCAGTGATGGAACTTATTTGTATGAAACACAAGAGAATGTCACTCTCCCTGAAGCAGGGCGTCTGACCAATATTTACGTGCTCGCCATCAGTGCAGGAGAATATAGCATTCCCGCAGGTACGATTACGCAAGTCGTGAGCGGCCTTTCTGCATCGGTAACGCTCTCAGTTATCAACCCGCAGCCAGGAACGATTGGTGCACAAGAGGAAAGTGATGCCTCTTACCGTGCCCGTATTATCCAAGCTGGACAATCCACCACGCAGGGAACGCCCAACTTCATTAAAAGCTGCCTGCAAAAAGTGCCTAATATCATTGAACGTTCTCTTTCCGTATCTATTAACCGTGATGTTGATGGTATTCCACAAGGCTATGCCATCACGGCCGATGGTGGCGACCCACAACAAATCGCTGGTGCTATTTATGAAAGTTGCTTCGATCTCCTCTCTCTTCAGGGCAGCACCAATACAGTCAGTAGTGCCACACAATCCAACCCATGCACGATCTCCACAACGCTCACCCATGGGCTAACGAATGGGCAGAATGTTACGATCAGTGGTGCACAAGGAATGGAAAGCATCAATGGTAGCTTCACCGCTACAGTACTCGATGCATATCGTTTCACTATCCCGCTAGATACAAGCACAGCACCTCTTTATAGCGGCGGCGGGCTGTTAGAGACCAATCCCCGTAATCTCACAGCGACTCTCCTTGACGGAACAGACCGCTATGACATCCCGTTTATTCGTCCATTACAGCAGAAAGTGCGTTTGATCGTTCATTGGCAGACATCATCGGTCAATATCATTGATAATGACGCAGCAACACGCCTGTGTGCGCCTAATCTAGCGGACTATATCAACAGCCTCTCTGTCAATGAGCCCATCAATATCATGCAGCTCAGCACAGCTTTTGAAGCAGCTTTGCTCAAGATCATCCCCGGGAACCTCATCACCGAGCTCTCTTTTGAGCTGTATCTTAACGATATTCTGACACTGCCCTCCCCAAAAGGGACGACCATAGCCGGTGACCCTCAAAGCTATTTCACCATCACCCCTGCCGATATTTCTCTTGTGAGGCGGTAATGCGCACAGACCTCATTGCCCCCGCTTATGCCTATCAGCAATTTTCTGATGATGCGAATATTGTCGCCCTCTTTAAAGCCTATAACCAGCTCGCCCAAGAATCTCTTGCATGGATGGTCACCCACCCTATGGCGCTCTATATCGGGCCGGCCCTGGAAGGCAATCTGCTTACATATTGTGCATTCTGCCTGTATGGTCAATTCCGCTATCGTATCAGCTACACCGAGATTCGGAGTATCTCGGGTGAGATTGACGGTGCAGACATAGACCGGCTCACCATTAATGATACCGCTATTGATAAACGTTATGACGGCAGCGCCATTAGTGATGATCTCTTCAAGCGTATCCTCACATGGAACTTTTATAAGGGGGATGGGCTAAACTTCTCCATACCCTGGCTTAAACGCCGCGTTATGCGTTTTCTTACAGGAGAGAATGGTCATGCTTGGCGCTTTAATAGCACTCACTCTGTTAGTGTGCGCTGTGTCGGCAAACGCGTCATCATCACCCTAGACCGCGCTGACTGGCCTGACGAACTAACCGCACTGCTTAGTCGTATCCTCACAAATGGCATCCTCAATGTGCCACCCATGCGTACTTTTACCCTCAGCTTACACCCAGTCCCTCGCAATACGGACTTTGGTGGTGATATTCTGTAAGGACCCTTATGTCTCCTCAAAACACAACACCTAATTGGCACTCCTACATCGATACAGGAAATAGTGCTGATATTGTAAAATCCACCACTGTTGCTCAAGCGATTGGCAACAAAATAGACGCCATTAATGGACAAGCAACGGAACTTGCACTGGATACAAGTTCAACACTAGATGGGATGACCGTCGAAGAGGTTCTCGCACGGTTACGCACACTACACGATACTCTTGCAAGCCTTAATGACAGCGCCCCTCTTTCCGGTACCGCTGGCCTAGTGAGCGAAGACCATCCCGGGATCGGCCTTCATACACGAGGCAGTGATAATGCCGTACTTTACGGTGACGCAACAAATGGGTGGCGCCCTCTTGCACTCACTTCTGATTTACAGAGTGAAAGCCAACGCGCACAACAAGCTGAAGGAAATCTCGTCTCTGGAACTAAAGGTCTTGACGCTTACAGCCGTCAGATTGTCAGTATCAAATCTCAATATGCTGATAGCAATAATCAAAAACCTATCGGGATCGGATACCTAGATACTTCCGGCTTTTATCAAACCGTCATTACCAAAGATGGCGCAGATCAGCGTTATGCTTCTCGCGAAGACCTCCAACAAGAAATTCAACGCGCTCAGCAGGCTGAATCTCAGTCCGTTTCTGGCTCTTATACCATACAACGCTTCTCCGCCTCCATATCCGACGGTGGATGGGTAGGGCTACCTTGGTCTTTTGCAGACGATGACGTCACATTCATCGTTCAACCCTTCGTCAGTAAAACCTACATCAACATAGTCTCCATTGATTATGATGCACCTACCCCTAGAAATCGCAATGGTTTTACAGCAAAAGTTTTCTCTTCAAATGGATCCATTGTCGGCTGGTCTCCCTTCTCACTTATCTATGACGTCATAGCAATTGGAAAAACGTCATGACATCTTCCCACACTCCTTCATCAAATGTTCGCTATTTTGTACGCATTAATCCTGAAACAACCATTGTCCAGAATTTTTACTCTATTCCTCCAGGTGAAGCCGTAGAAGACCCTAGCTTTCACGAAATCACATGCGACGATTTTGAACATTTCAGCAAACAATCCGGCGCTCAATGGAAAAATGGTACATTATCGGTTTATACACCACCTCCACCACCACTAACACAGCAAGCCCAGAATGCTCTGCAAATTGTGCAGCAGAAAGCCGCAATGATTACCGCTATGGGAGAAACATTCGGGCCCAAAATGCGTGATTATGTAAAAACGTTACAAAATATTTCTGACGGCTCTAATAATATAGATAATACTCTTCCTGATGCTCCTGAAAAAATAACAGATTAAATCATAATGATTTATATTTGCTGTTTTAAAGTAATGTTTATATAGGATATTTTCTCTTTTATGACTTATCGTTATACTAACCGGGCTAAAGCGCAGTTAGCACGCAGTATCACTTCGTATGATACAACCCTTACCCTTACCGCTGGATCAGGGAGCCTCTTTCCTTTACCTCAACCTCCCAGCGACTTCTTTGCCCTTACGCTAGCCTCTGTTGAAAACCCCGATCAATTTGAAATATGCACAGTTCTCAGTCGCAATGGTGATACCCTTACCGTTCAGCGTGGACAAGAGGATACAACCCCTCAATCTTTTAGCAGCGGAGATGTTGCCTCTCTCAATATGACAGCTGGCGTATTCGATCTCTTCCCACAAGCAGGCTATATGGGAGTGTACGACCAGACTATCGCTAATCGTATTGGGGGTTACCGAAAAAATGCGATCGTTTGTGATCCCAATATTACCGGCCTTTTCTGGATCAGTACTCAAGACGAAAATGCAACCACTCCTGGTAATGGCCTGGGCGGTGCATGGATCTCATTCAATGCCAATGATTCCTACGTTTCCGGCACGTTAGGGGAAGTGTCAGGAGACCTTCAAGGCAAAGGCCTCCATACAGAAGGAAGTACCAATCGCGTCCTCTATAATGACCAACGCAATGGTTGGCGTTCCCTTGCCTTAACATCTGATCTCAATGCCGAAATTCAGCGCGCCGAGAACGCTGAAAGTCAACTTGTGTGCGGACAAGGCTATGGCTTTCCAGGAGATTTAAACATCATACGCCTTTGGTTCGGTGGTAGTGAAGGACAGGTTTTAGTTCGAGATCAAAACAACAAAATCTATTCTCTTCAGCAAACTGGAGACTTCGCAACCCATAGCGACTTAAATGCTGCGCTTTCAGACATTGTGAAATCTCACTCTTACGATACTGACTATCAGCTCAACGAAATCGGTATCAATAAAACAACCGGAAGAATATGGGCTCATAATGATTCTAGTGGCAAATTTTTCTATTTACAGCCGGAAGGTTCTTACATCACAAGTCACGGATACTCTGATGGCGATCTAACCCTCACTAATATATGGAAAGGAACGAACGGAAACCTTCTTGCTAATATCAGCGACGGTTCTGCCATGCGTATTGTCCGAGGCGATGGTTACGGTGGTAATGATGTCAATATCACACGTCTTTGGCGCAGCAGTAATAATGGCATTCCCTGCGTAGTCGACGAAAACAACCAGCTCACCTACCTACAGGAAGCCGGCGATTTCGCAACACACAGCGACCTCAACGCCGCCACGCAAAATAAAGTCAATCGCTCTGGTGATACCATGACAGGTGACCTTCTTTTGTCTGGCAATATATGGAACGGAAATTACTATGGTCGCACATTACGTAGCACTGTAGACGGTGCCTCGACACAAGCCAGCCTACAGCTTCTTGGTCGTACGGGTCATGCAGCCGCAGCCCTCTCCGTTAGAGACGAAAACAACACTGAGCATAGTTGGTTTTTTAATGCAGATAACAGCATCATCACACCAACAGGAAATTCTCTCCTTGAAATAAGTGGGAATTCAAGCACAGCAAAGGTTCAAGCCTTCAGCCTAACTTTCCCAAGATTGACAGAGACATTGTGGGTTTCTTTCCCTCAATCTTTCAGTGCAACACCATATTCCGTTCACGTACAGGTTAATAATGAACCACTGAGCGAAGACGATGGATCACGATATCCTCGCATGGCAAGCATCACCAACAAAGATAGATACAATACCCCAAATATCGCGCCCAATGGCGTTAGCGTAGATCTGGACTCAATTTATTCCGGTCCAACCGATCAAAGTGGAACCCTATGGGTTACAGCTATTGGCCCCGCTTAATTTCATAATGGAGCATATATGCCTTCTCCTTCCTACAGTAATACTCCTGACAATGTTCTTAAAGCATACCCTCAACGTTTTTACGCCAGCTATGATACAGAAGCCCCGCAGCCAACCATTGTAAGGGGGTGGTATGATACCTGGTCTCTTGCTAGCCTATCCCATGTCCCACCAGCCTCTGACATGATCGCCATTACTGCTAATGACTGGGAAGACGAAACACATTTCCGTCTTCCCACGGGACGTGGCATCCAAGATGGCAAGATCGTTGATTATACTCCCCCTTCTCCTGCTATCTCTCTAACAACTCAAGCAAAAAATGTCATGCAAGCCGTGCAACAACAAGCCAGCATGGTTTCAGCAATGGGTGAAACCTTTGGCCCTAAAATGCGCGACTATGTACAAGCTTTGCGTGCTATTATCAGTGGCTCAGACACGACGAGCACGGCTTTACCCACTGCACCTTCTGACCCAACACAATAAAGAAGGTATTTATACATGACTGATCTCTCTGATCCTAATATTCTTCCCTTAGCTAAATCATCTCAACCGCTTAACCGTATTCTCGGCGCTCAAACAGATGAAAATGGCGTGGCCTCCTACGCCTTATTTCCCCTTCATGTGTTAGACCAAGGAAGCGGGGTTATCACCAAAGTTTCTGTCTCACAAGAAGACATCACAGCCGGACAAACCAGTAATGGAACTTTATATGTTCAAAGCCAAGACGGACAAGTTCATACATCAACCGTAAGCTTTCCAGCAGGAGCAAAAGGCGACAAGGGCGACACGGGGCCCCAAGGGCCTGCTGGCCCTCCAGGTGAAAGCGGTGACTTTGCAACATCTCTACAGCTGAGCAATGAAGCACAAATTCGTGCAGATACCTATAATAACCTCAATGCAGCAATCACTAATATTCAAAACTCCAAGATAAGCCGATCAGGCGATACACTCACAGGGGCTTTGTATTCAACAGGAACATTTAATCCATCAGAGAATGTTTATGCAACTCAACCAATCGGCGCTGCATTAGAAGGAGAGGAATTCTACCTTCAGCTCGTCAATGACAATAACACTGGTTATACGTCCGGACGACTGGTCTTACGTGATGGAGGTGGAAACTTCCATCTTCCAATTCAGATCGACAATTATGACCAAACCATCATTAATGGCAAGCTCAACGTTACGGGCAATACAAGCTTTCAAAATCCTGTCTTTTCTCAAGGCACATACCAACAAGGAAATCTTGAACTCACCCAGCCGATTGGAGCATCTCTTAACGCAGAGCAGTTTTTTCTTCAGCTTGCTAATGATGCCAATGCGGAAGTAACAACCGGTCGCTTAGTCTTACGTGATGGCGGTGGAAACTATCATATTCCTTTCAGCGCAGATACAAAAGGTAATATCACCACCGAACGCGGAACTCATTTTCTAGAAGGCGTAGACACGGGTAATGGTCATGTCACCCTTGAGAATATCGGCTCTGCCTCCGGCAAAACTCTTGCAACACTTGACGACGTCGTCAGCAAAGTAAATCATTCTGGCGATACAATGTCTGGAAACCTCATCTATAAATCAGATGTAACCGTTTCCCCTTGGGCAGCAACACCACAAAGCATTTTCACATTTCAAAACTCAAAGGCATTAGGAGCCATTTTTGGCCAAATTCGTAATGATGGAAACTACCAAACGTTACTCTATGCTCAGAACGTAGATGGCACCAATAAAGCATGGGGCTTCCGCTCAGACGACGGCCGCATTACCACACCAAGCGAGCATATTCTTCTTGAAGCTGACGATGCAGGCAATGGCCATCTCATCGTATACAATATTGGTTCTGCATCGGGGAAAATCCTTGCAACTACCGACGATATTGCCACTCTCAACAGCGATAAGCTCAGTCGCTTTGGTGATACGTCCTTTAGAGGGCTCGTACTAGATGCCGGAAATACCTACGGGCCATGGGAAGGTTCTCCACAAATTCAATACAAAATTGGTGGCGGTTTTTGTTCAGTCTGGGGACAAGTGAAAGATGACAACAATATACGTCTCATTCTGGGGGCTAACAATCCGAGGCAGATCTACCAGTCTTGGCAATTCAACCCGACACAAAAAACACTCACAACACCAACGGGGAACAATGTTCTTGAGACAGGGAACATAGGCGCGCCACGCATGCGGCAATGCTTTCGCGTTCAAGTTTTCAACGGGGGCCTCATCACATGGCCCGTCGCTTTCGCTCGTGATGACCTCGTAGTGGCCAGTTTTTCTCCTCAAGACAATGGAAGTGGGCAACTCCATATCGTCAACTATCTTTATAACACTCTACCCAATCGTTTCAATTGTCAGGTCGCAATCGAAACGATCAACAAAAATAATTCTAACCAGATTCGAACAGAAACCAGCCCAGTCACAATTGACGTAACCGTTGAAGGATGGACTGCATAATGACATCCCCTAATACGCCCCTATCCCATGAAACAACCCAGCCAACTATAACGCCACAACTGAGCATGTTTGTCGTATTAGTGCATTCTGATGCCGACATGGCAAAGCCAACCAGAATTGTTGGGTGGGACATTTTACATTACGATGAAGGCACAGAACCACCGTCCTATAAAACACCAGAAGGATATAAGTCATTCTATCTTCCAGATATGACCCAAGAACAATGGGACGACATACAGTATAACCAAAATGGTCTTGGCGGATGTGCCGCATATTTTGAAGGGAAGATTATTCCCTTCACCCCGACACCCTACATTCCGCCCTTAAAAGACCAAGCACAAACCTCTCTACAGGCTGTTCAACAACAGGCGAGTATGATCGCAGCCATGGGCGAGAGTTTTGGCCCTAAAATGCGCGATTACGTACAAGTCTTGCGTGCCATTATGAATGGCTCAGACACAACCAGCACTGTTCTACCAACAGCGCCTTCTGACCCAACACAATAAGAAATGTCCTTGTTCTATTCTATCACGGTCAAAGTATCTCGCCTGACATCATAACTCCTCTCTCCTTACATTTTATGAGACCCTATCATTATGTCCCGATTATCGCGGGCACGCATGCTTCCTGTCCCTATTGACCCGACAGTCAGCCTGCAATGGCCCGATAAACTCAAAAGCGACACGCTTGATTATGCTCTTGACCCGTCTCTCTGGCTCCAAGATGGCGGTGATCTCTTAGACGCTATCGACGTTACTCTTCCGCCACAAAGTGGTCTGACCCTTCTTTGGTGGGGCGTTGTTGAGGGTAAGGCTGCCATAGCTCTCACAGGAGGAACGCCTGGTTTAACGACGATCAGCGTGACACTTTTTACCACAGCAGGGCGGCAACACACGCTTAATGTTACATTAAATGTACAAAACGATAACACAACATTTTTAGCGCCTGTCCCTCTCCGGTTGCCTGGTAATTACTGCCTCCCTCCCTCATCCCTTTCCAATAACGGCACTGTTCTTACTCTCGAAGACGGTTCTCCACTCACTTTATGAGACTGTTATGACAGATTCTTCCACACAGACATCCTCCACTCCTACTCCAACATCATCCAACCTTCCCCAAACGGCCCCCATTACCAGCCTTCCCCGTTACGATACACCTTCAGAAGATGATGCCGTTCTCGGTTTAATCTCATCTGATCCAACCGCCGCTCCTCATGCAGCACTAATCCCACGTTCAGCGCTTCAACGTGGCCCCAAGGGGGATACGGGACTGAATGCGTATCAGCTTGCTGTCATGCAGGGCTATACAGGCTCCCTCAATGATTGGATCGCAACTCTCCAAGGATCGGCTGGCCCAAAAGGTTCCCAAGGCCCTACGGGCCCTCAAGGCGAAACCGGCCCAGCAGGGCCGAAAGGAGACCAAGGCCCTCAGGGCACCGTCGGCCCGGTCGGTCCTGCCGGCCCTAATGGGAGCCCAGGCCCCCAAGGCCCTGCCGGCGTCCAAGCCTCACTTGGTTCTATCAAAAACACCTCTGAGGACGGTGTCGTCGCCACCTTTTTCCGCATTACACGCGATGGCGGCGCAATCCACAAGGAAGAAATCGCCTACCCCAATGGCCTCTCCTTCCAAGTACCCCCTTTTATCCAACTTCAATCACACACTGTTCCCCTAGACTGGGATGGAAGTCCCATCATCCCAATCGATGAGGCACATACCGTTCCTCCATCGGGGCCTCGTATTGTCTCCATCGGAAGAAAAAGCTTTATTTTCCAACATCCCCCCGGATGGCCTGGTAATAGCCAAGAAACCACATCCTTCGTTCTGTGGGGCATTCCCGAAACATCACAAAAAGGAACAACATCATGACCGATCAAATCTTTGGTGGCCATAATTTTGGTGACCCTGACCACTCAGACCCACAATGCTCCATGAGTAATATGGCCTCAACCATTGCACAAAATGATCTCATCTCTTTTCGTGACGCGTTAGAAGATCACGTCGTTCAACGGCTTTGTGGCCCGCAGACTCTAGCCTATTACCGAGCGTTAAAAAATTTAGCCAATGCCCAAAAAGCGTGGGGAGAACTTCCCTCTGCTCCTGCATCTCTCGACCAATAACACCACCCGCTGAGGTGGTTTTTTTATAAGGACACTCACTTCCCATGATTGATACTGACTGCGCCAGACGCGGCGAAGTCAATGAGCTCCGCGACCGTGTGGTCACTCTCGAAACCAAGCAGAAATACGCCCAAGAAAGCATTCAATCGCTCTCTGATAAAGTCAGCGCCGTTGCCTCACAAATGAATGATGGCTTTGCCAAAATCTCCCAACAAATGACTGAGATGAACAACCGCAAAACCATGCTTCTCACCGTCGCAGGTGGTGCAGGCGGTGGCATTGCGGTTGGGCTATTTGAGCTCTGCAAACGCAGTTTTGGATGGTAGCCATGGCTTCCTCTCTTCCTCGCGGTATCCGCAACCATAATCCCGGTAATCTCAACTATGTCGGCCAGGCCGGCGCCCATAAAGAGCCCGGCGTTCATGGACGCTTCGCTGTTTTCCCTACCGCTCAAGACGGTCTCCGTGCATTGCGAGACCAACTCCTTCGCTACCAGCAACGTGATGGGATCGACACTATTGACGGCATCATTGCTAAATGGGCGCCACCTTCTGACGACAATAATACCAATGCTTATACTCAAACGGTGGCCTCGCACCTCAATGTAAAACCCACCGCACCCCTTGGCCCTCTCACATCTGACCGACTAGCGGCCCTTATGCACGCCATTATACAGGTCGAAAATGGCCAAGATCCTTACGGGCCCCTCGTCAATACCATCGCTCAAGAAACCGCCTTCTGAGGCGTTTTTTTATGTCTGGAGACTTTATGGACATCACCTCTTTTCTTGACCTCTTGCCTAGCAATATCGGCCTGATCGTTGCCGGTGTGATTATTGCCTGCAAGCTTATCACTATCAGCGTACGTCCCCCTGCCAGTAACTCACGCTGGGAGCTCATTTATCGTGCTGTTAGTACGGTCGCACTCAATATTGGATGGGCGACCAACCGTTTCCAAGCCGGGCGTCGCGACGGGCTATCACAGCCCAAAAAATGACGTCCTCTCATGAATAAACCCGGAGAACTCAATAACTCCAGGACACACCATTTTCATCACACATATAAGGATACTCTCCCATGACCACCGCTTCTGACGTCATTACATCCCTTGAAGGCCTCATTGAGGGTGCCCTAGGTTCAAGCGAAAATGCCGCAACCAAAACACGCATCCATGCAATTGCTTCGGTCATCGGCTCACTCGGTGACGAGTTCGCTCCTTTACTTGAGAGAACATTCGATCTCAATGCTCTCTTGAGCGCCATTCAACAAGTTGAAAATGGCATCACAGAAACTGAAGAAGGCGTGCACAACCTCCTTCATGTATTAGAGAAGAAAAACACAGCAACACAGCCCAACACCACGCCACACAACGTAGCGTAATATGCCTTTTGGGAGAGCTCCTTAGGCTCTCCCAATCCCTAAAAAACGAGGCCAACATTTTTTATCATGTGAGTATACATATCAAGAAAGTATATAATTATTATGTCACCTTATATAATCGCAGGAATCATATTTCTATTAACCGTTGCGGCTTCAGCAGGTGTTACGTTCGCTTACCGTGCAGGCCGCAATAGTGCACGCGTCAGTTCTGAACAGCAAGATGCCAACGATGCTACGCAAAGCGCAGAAGCTTCTCAACAGATGCTTGACGCCCGCACAAACGGTATCCGCAGTGATAATGCCCTGCTAACGACGCTTGATAAAGGAGATTTTTGATGAAATCCATTCTCCTTTATACATCCCTACTCACCCTCACCAGCTGTGCTCCCACACGATACACACCACTCTGTCCAGCGGTCGTCCATTATACAATACAAGAAGACAAACAGGCCGCAACAGAGCTGCGCTCTCATCCCGATCTACAAAAAATTTCTGAAATGTTAAGAGATTACGGTAACGAAAGAAATGAAATCATAACGATATGCCCTAACTCCGCTTCTCATCGTCCTAAAGCGACACCCTAAACTGAGGCCTTCTTGATTTTAGTGAACATATCTTTTTCACGCTCCACAAGGAAGGCATAGCCTTCTCCTCTATCTGTCTAACAGCACCCATTATATTTTAGCTATGCGTCTCGTTTCTAGAACCCAAATGACCTTTTATCATCTGGGCGAAGACGAATATCTGAGAAAGGATCCAGCCACCTAGTGCGCAAACCTATCATCCTGCTAAAATATCAGCGCTATCCGTGGTCTTTCTCTCAAATAGAGACTATCTCGGGTAGACCTCCAAGAATAAAAGACTCACATCAACCTCTCGACGATTTTGTGAGTGACATGCTTTAGGCAGTTTACGCTGCTTCCTATCTTTACAAAAAAATACCCACAACAAAAGAGCGACAAACCCTATGAGTATGCTCGAATACTCAAATTGTGCTATATACCGTGCCTATCCCTCTATCTTTCAAGACAAGTTGACGATCGTAAAACACTTCCACCCATAGTAAATGCTCTGGAAGAATAGCACTTGAAACAAAAAGATAATTAGACCATCATAAAAATCGTAACGGTTTACCTTTAATGATGGCCTTGGTTCTATTCCATGTTTACTAAAGACATATTAACAATCATTGATGCTCTAACGTTTTCCGAGATTCTCGTCGTTATAGCTGTCTCTTGTGCCGTTCTCCTCTCCTTATTTCTTTTGTCTATCATCTTCTTAAAATATCACATGGCCGTTTATGGAATGAACGATCAAGGCCTCGACATACTCAATGCCAATATGGAAAAATGGAAAAAAAGCAGAGCGCTTCATAGCGAACAGCGCTCCTAACATACCAAGGCGGTTTATCGCTCTTTATAGAACAGTAAACCGCCTTGAAGCCTTATGATGCAATGCTTTGCTGGTATGTGATGGTAAAGCGCTTTAGCTGTGCTTCCCACTCTGTTTGGTCATCATCATCAGGTAAAACAACCGTATCTACGCCACAGCGTCTCAAAAAGGCTGCTTGGTCAGGCAATACGTGCCCTGTAACACGGATTTCTCCCTTATAGTCTTCATATTCCCGCAGAGAGCGCGCTTGCGTAAAAGCACGCCCATCACGAAAAATGGGAAAATGAAGCACAACTAGCGTTATCTGTGCCAAAAAAGGACGCAAAGCCTCGGCAGACTCATCGGGTTCTAACGCAACAGCATACGCTGCTTCGGGGTGCTCTTTGAGTTCCGCCAAGGAGACAGGATCTGCCTCCTCCGCAGGAATGATATGCTGCTGGCTTAGGTTAAACAGTTTCATAAGCCACCTCCTTAAAGGGTGCTTTCCCCAAGCGTGTCACCATCTCTAGGAAACTTTCCTGCTCATTGCGATGAGCGAGATAATGGTCGATCATGCGGGCAATCGCCGCCACAGCATCATCCTCACTCAAGGCTGGGCCCAAGATTGCACCGATTGACGCACGATCACCGGCCTGTCCCCCAAGCAGAATTTGGTAAAATTCAGAGCCTCGCTTATCGACACCCAAAATACCAATATGCCCCGCATGATGATGCCCACAGGCATTAATGCAGCCTGAAATATTGATACTCAACGCACCAATCTCTTCTTGCAAGCGTGCATCGCCAAAACGTGCGCCTAGCTTACGTGCGAGAGGCAGAGACCGCGCATTGGCCAGCGTGCAATAATCCAAGCCAGGGCAGCTCACAATATCCCCTGCAAGACCGATATTCGGTGCCGCAAGGTTAAGCTCTTTTAGCCCCTGCCACAGCGCATAGAGCTGATCTTTCCGCACATGGCCCAGCACAATATTCTGCAAATGCGTTACCCGAAGCTCACTAAAAGCAAAGCGTTCTGCAATGTCTGCGAGACCGTCCATCTGCTCCGCTGTTACATCCCCGGGAATATCCCCGGGCGTTTTGAGCGACACAGTGGCGATACTATAGCCTTCATCAAAGTGAGGATGTGTATTGCTCTGCATCCACCGCGCAAAAGCAGGATCCTCTTTCTGATGCTGCGCCAACACAGCATCGGCATCATCAACAGCATGCAGTTCAGGAGCAGCAAATCGGGCTCGGATAGCTGCCACACGCTCCGGTGTTAGACGATAATGGGAAAGATCCATCTTCGCCAGTTCAGCCTTTACGGCCTCACGGAACGGCTCAATACCAATCGTCTGAACCAAAATCTTGATCCGTGCACGATAGAGGTTATCACGCCGCCCATAGGCATTATAAACACGCAGCGTCGCCTCAAGCGTCGCTAATAGTTCGGCTTCTGGTACGCTGTCGAACAATTCTTGCCCAACAACAGGCGTACGGCCCAAACCACCACCAACGAAGACCCGAAAAAGAGGCCCATTCTCACTCGGACGTGCCAATAATCCAATATCGTGGAAGCGCGCCGCAACGCGGTCTTCGGGACTGCCTGAAATCGCGATTTTGAACTTCCGAGGCAGAAACGTAAATTCAGGATGAAGCGTCGACCATTGACGCAAAATCTCCGCATGCACACGTGGATCCATCAGCTCATCACGCGCCGCGCCCGCATATTCGTCAGACGTAATATTACGGATGCAGTTACCACTCGTTTGAATGGCATGCATGTCAGCTTCGGCCAAATCACGCAAAATAGCCGGTGCATCTTCTAGGGAGATCCAATTAAACTGGATATTTTGCCGCGTGGTAAAATGCCCGTAACCACGGTCATACCGTCGTGCCACATGGGCTAATTTACGAAGCTGCCGACTATCCAAAATCCCATACGGGATCGCAACACGCAGCATATAAGCGTGAACTTGTAGATAGATCCCATTCATCAAACGCAGCGGTTTGAACTCTTCCTCACTCAACGCCCCACTAAGCCGACGCTTCACTTGGTCTTCAAATTCCGCAATACGTTCTTGTAAAAATTCCCGATCACGGGACTCATACGCGTAATGTCCAACGGGCTGTTTCATGAGGAGGCCTCCGACTGTGGGACATAAGAAAATTCAGGATGGACGGTCGGCCCAAAGGCACGAATATGTTCTTTCATACTCACCGGCTGGGGAGGTTCCCCTTTACGGGCCACAACGGGATACACACCCATGACACCCTGACGGGCTGCCTGAGTGCTCGCCTCTTCTAACGCGGCCTCGCTTTCCTCCGCCGTTAAGCATGCTGCTTGAGCAACATGATCAAACCACTGGCCGTCTCGACCACGCCAGACAATTCGTCCGTCCAGCAAACGAGCCGCCGTCAATAAGACACACTCATTGGGGCTGAGATGTGACAAGCGCTTCATCAAGCCTCCTCCTTCGACGCAAAAGCGTTAAACGCTGGGAACGCGCCTACACCACGATGATGCACCACCTCCCCTATAATCATCAATACCGGACTACTGAGCCCTTCTTTCTGCACCCGCTGGGGCATATCCCCAAGAGTGCCCGTCACAACATGTTGATCGGCGCAGGTTCCACGATACACCACCGCCATCGGCCAACTATCCGGTAGGCCATGCGCTATAAGTTGCTGACAAAGAACACCAATTTGCCCCAACCCCATATAGACAACAACCGTTTGTCCCGGTTGCGCTAAGCTCGGCCAGTGCAGATTCAACACCCCATCAGCACGCGCATGGCCTGTCACAAATACGCAACTTTGGGCACAATCACGATGAGTCAGCGGTATCCCAGCCGCAGCACCACAACCGCTCGCCGCTGTCACACCAGGGATCACACGCACAGGGATATTATGGGCAAGGAGCGCTTCCATTTCCTCCCCACCGCGGCCAAAAATAAAGGGATCACCACCCTTAAGGCGTAAAACCCGCTCCCCACGCTGTGCACGCCGTAATAATTCGGCCTCAATATCGCGTTGAGGCAGCGTATGATGGCTCGCTTTCTTCCCGACATAAATCCGCTCGGCATCCCGCCGCACACGGTCTAGGATACGATCCGACACGAGGCTATCATACAGTACGCTATCGGCATTCTGCATTAAGCGCAACGCCGCTAAGGTCAGCAGGTCAGGATGGCCCGGCCCAGCTCCCACAAGCCACACCTCGCCTTGACGTTCCCGCCCCTCTACAAGCGCCTGCAAGCTTTCACGCGCCCGCTCATGCTCTCCTGCTAACGCTGCTTCATATCCCACGCCATCTAGAAAAGCTTCCCAAACACGACGACGCTCATCCACCTCCGGTAATGCTTCTTTGATCCAACCCCGCTGCGCCTGCATAAAGCGTGCCGCCTCTCCTAAGTTCGAAGGAAGAAGCTCCTCCAACTTTTGTCGTAGGCGCCGCGCCAACACAGGAGACGCCCCTTCCGTCGTGATCGCAACCTGCACAGGTGTGCGATCTACAAAAGCAGGAGTAATAAAACTTGATACGGCTTGGTCATCCACCGCGCAAACCGGCACACGCTGCTGATGTGCACATTCAGCGACGCGTTTATTGAGGGCGTCATCATCCGTGGCGGCAAAAACCAGCGCCATCTGCGGCAAAAGCGCCCGCAAAGCCCCGTCTTCAATGGGATCGTCCCGCCATTGCACGATCCCCTGATCAACCGATCGGCGAATCTCCGACGTGATACGAGACGCCCAGACATGAATATGCGCACCACGACCAAGAAGAAGGCGGAGCTTATTGGTTGCAATAGCCCCACCACCGATCAGCAGAACCTGACACTGATCCAACCGCAGGGCGATTGGAAGATAAGAAGCTTTTGTCATCATCACAGAGAAGAGAATGCGCTATTACACGCAAAAATCAACATTTTATGGCGGTATTTTTAAAAAATACCATTATTCATCGTGCGATGATGATAATCACTCTTAAATAGTAAAAGAAAGAGGCGCTTGATGAGGGCGCTCTAAGCCGGATTTTTCGGCCTGTAAGAGCAAATCACTCAATGTCATCTCGCCAAGATGGGCATCCACCTTTGTGTTCAACACCCCCCAGAACGGCGCAATAACCTTTTCAAAAAGTGGATTCTCAACCCCTTTGCCACCTCTCAAGGTTTCCTCCACCCCAACAGCACGCGCAATATCACGCAGCACGATCACACGAGGGGAGCGCGCCAAACGGTAACCACCTTTAGGCCCACGCACACTATCCAACAAATTAGCCCGTGAAAGCGCCTGAAGCACAGGTTCAATACCACGGCGCAGCAATCCACTCCGCTTGGCAATATCAGCCCCACTTACCACACCTGACCGCCCAGCATAAAAGGCCACGTCTAGCATAATTGACAAGGCAGTCAGAATACGGTCACTCTTAAGATACATGATTAAACTCATCTGCTCAGAAAGATCTCTCTATTTATACGATATTTCATCGTCAAAAGTGAAATAGTTTAGTAGGCTGTGCAGAAAATGTTCCTCTTTGGTAGGAGAAACCACATGACACATCGCTCTTCCTCCCCCTCGCAGAGTCCTTTTCCACTCTCCAACACTCCTTTTGCACAACCACGCGGGCGCGTGTACCCCTCATTCGTTGAGACGGTTGGTGGTACGCCACTTGTCGGCCTCCCACATTTAACCGAACGTGAAAATCTGCACGCCCATATCCTACTAAAGCTCGAATTTTTCAATCCCCTCGGCTCCGTAAAAGACAGAATCGGCGTCGCGATGATTCGTGATGCTCAAGAACGAGGGCTCATTAGCCCGCATCACTCCACTCTTGTGGAACCAACATCGGGTAATACCGGCATTGCCCTTGCTTTTGCCGCGGCCTCCATGGGCTATAAGCTCATCGTCACCATGCCTGAAAGTGCCTCCATCGAACGTCGCAAAATGATGACACTGCTTGGCGCCACCCTCAAACTCACCCCAGCTGCTAAAGGCATGCGAGGCGCGATTGAAGCAGCAGAAGAGATTGTACGTAAAACAGACAATGCATGGATGCCTAGCCAGTTTCAAAACCCGGCTAACCCCCATATTCACGCGACCACGACGGCTGAAGAAATCTGGCAAGATACAGATGGTGCTGTCGATGTCGTCATTGCCGGCCTCGGAACGGGTGGCACGGCCTCCGGCATCGCGCAAGCTCTGAAAAAGCGCAAAAAAGGGCTTGAAGTCATCGGTCTTGAACCGATGGAAAGTGCCATTCTCAATGGTGATGAACCCGGCCCCCATGGCATCCAGGGGATCGGCGCTGGCTTTAAGCCCGAAACACTCGACCTGACCGCCATTGACCGCGTGATCCCTGTGGCAGAACACGACGCTCTTGCGACAGCGCGCCTCTGTGCCCGCACAGAGGGGCTTCCGATTGGCATTTCCTCCGGTGCCTCGCTCTTTGCAGCCATGACCCTTGCGCACGAAGAACGCTATCGTGATAAAACGATTGTGGCTATCGCTCCTTCTTTTGCCGAACGTTACCTCTCCACCCCACTTTTCTCTGGGTTATAAGACCAACACCCCCGCCCTTTCTCACGAAAGACTGGGCGGGGGTGGGATCATGTGACAATGCACACACCATCTTGTGAATATTATCGGTCTTCCATAGATGACAGAAATAAACATGCTGCAGGAAATATTGCAGACATTTCGTGATCTATCTCTGCACGTCCCCGATCAATGTACTATCGCGCAACCTCTCATTGAAAAATCTTGCGACCTCAATCCACGACACAGCTTCACGATAATCAAGAGGCACTCCATCATCCATAAAATACATAGTACCAAGGTCGACTTCAGCCTCTGCCAAACCTTGCTCAGCAGCACGTTGCTCCCACAAAAGAGCACGCTTCATATCCTTGGGGACAACCTCACCAGCGGCATAAAGTTCCGCCAAATGGTGCTGAGCCTTAGCGTATCCAGCTTGAGCTGCTTGCTCATATAAAGACAGAGCTTTCTTTATATTTTGCGAACCTCCTTCACCTTTTTCATCCATCTGCGCTAAACTATATTGCGCATGTTCTTCCCCTTGATCGGCTGCTTTTTGATACCAAATGCGAGCTTTTTGCTCATCTTTAGGCAGAAGCTCTCCCGCTTCGTACAAAGCTCCTAATAGAGCTTGCCCACCGACAAAGCCCGCATCAGCCGATTGCGTAATTAAGAAAATTGCACGGTCTAAATCATGCGCCCGCTGGGGGCGCCGATAATAGTGAGCGTCTATGCGAAACTTTTCCTCCGGTGAAGAGTGCAGCGTCATCTCTTCTAACTCTTCTTTCTCACGCTCCGTCATCGCCCCCTGTGTTATGGAAATCTTTTGAGACACCTCTGTAGATTCTGCCTGAGCACAATGGATCATGTGTCCTAATAAAAGGCCTCCGACAACAAAGCCACTAAAAGTACACGCAACCATAATAGAGAAGATGGAAAAATCTGCATTATTGTTTCATATTCAAAATATAAAAGACATAAATTGAGGGCTCTCCTATTTTCCAAAAAGAGCCCTCAATACACTACCTCAGGAATAATAGAGACGTCTTATTCCGCTGTATAGCCACCATCAATGACAAGTTCAGAAGCTGTTACAAACTTGGACTCATGGGAAGCAAGATAGAGAATGCCATAAGCAATATCATCCGTATCACCCAGATGCCCCAACGGATGCACCGCTACCAGGCGGTCATATGCATCTTTATTTGTGCGGGTGAGTTCTTCCACCAACGGTGTCCAAATGTAGCCAGGGCACACATTATTCACACGGATATTATAGCCTGAACGCGCGCAATGCAGCGCAGCAGACTTCGTGAACATTTTCACGCCGCCCTTTGTTGCCCCATAAGCGGTCAGATTAGGGATACCAACAAGACCAGAGCTGGAACACATATTGATGATGGAACCGCCTTCTTTGCCGTTCTCTTTCATCAATTCAATGGCATACTTTGTTCCCAAAAAGACACCATCAAGATTGATCGACTCAACACGGCGCCAATCTTCGAGAGAGGTCGTTTCGACCGTTCCCTCATATGCAATACCAGCATTATTGACAGCGATATCAAGACGGCCATCATGCTGCTTAATCGCAGCCATGACTTTTTTCCAGTCTTCTTCTTTGGCGACATTCAATGGTAAAAAGCAAGCCTTACCACCAGCTTCTTCAATTTCCTTAACCGTTGCCTGCCCTGCTTCTGCATTAAGATCACCTAAGATGACCTTGGCCCCTTCTTTGGCCAAGCGCACAGCTGTCGCTTTACCAATCCCCATAGCGCCGCCAGTGACAAGAGCAATTTTACCTGAAACGCGTCCCATTGGTTATCTCCATCATCATATTAAGATGGGCCCACGGTAACGCTGATAGGAAAGAAGGTGTTGATCTATGTCAAAAGTTAAAAAATTCATATAATAAAAAACCCCTCCGAAGAGGGGTTAAAAATAAGGGTAAGCGAGGGGACCTGGCGGCGACCGACTTTTCCACTCATCGAGGAGCAGTATCATAGGCGCTGGGGGTTTTGACGGCCGAGTTCGGGATGGGATCGGGTTTGGAGCCCCCGCCATAGCCACCAGGTCTTCCCGCTCACCCTATAAGGTGATGGGAGTGTTGGTTGGTGTTTATTTGAAGAGAGTGTGACTGACTACTGTGCATGTGTTTTGCTGTGTGAGAGATATGGGCGATTAGGATCAGTTAGCTTCATACGTTGCCGCACTTCC
>NZ_KB899350.1 GCF_000378165.1 Saccharibacter floricola DSM 15669 | reverse complement strand
AATGACGGCGCGACGGTAGGCTCTCTTTCCAGTAAGGGAGCTGGTGAAAGCGTCACGCTGAATGGTAATGCTGGTGTTGCGAAAGACCTTTCGAATGCGGATGGCAATTTAACCCTTAACGACCATGCGTATGTTGGTGGGAATGTCACGAGTACGAACGGGAATGTTGCACTTAATGGCACTTCTCAGATGGGCTCTCTCACAACTTCCGGGCAGGGAACGCAGGTTGCGCTCACCAATAATGCGAAAATTGCTGGTGATCTGAGCAATAAAGATGGAGCTGTTACGTTAAAGGATAGTGCAGCAGCAGGCTCTCTGAATAATTCTGGGCAGGGGAGTTCTGTTAGCCTCTTTGACCATGCTGCAGTTGGTACGCTTAATAATACAGATGGAAAAGTTGCTCTTCAGGGGGCTGGTGTCCATGCAGACACGCTTAGCAGCAGTGGTGGCAGCGTTGATGTTGCGCAAAAAGCAACCGTCAATGATCTTAATATCCAGAATACGGCGCTCACGCTGAATGATGCGACTGTCAATGGAACTTTGGCAGCGAGTGGCACTAATACTCTTGGTGTTGGGGCCCAAGGAGCAAACATTAATACTCTTTCACTTCATGATGGTGGTAACTCCATTCAAATGAAAAATGTGGATGGTAACCTGACGATTAATAGTCTGAAGGGAACATTGCGAACACCATTTGGAAGTGGTGGGAATGTTATTGTCAATAATGCAAATAACAATACGCTTGTTTTTGCTGACAACAATACGTACTCCCATGAGATTAAAGTGAATGATGGTACTGTTAGTGTTGGTGATGGAAAAACAAGTGGGTATGTTACGAGTGATCTGAACGTTAATAAGGGGCATATTGAGCTTAATAACGTTAATAACACTAACTTCGCCAATGTGATCTCTGGGGATACTGACTTCACTCAAAACACAAATATTGCCACTGTTTTTACGGGAAACCATACCTATACGGGTGAGACGCATATTCGTGCAGGGTCGCTTGAAGTCAATGGTGATGAGAGTAAGGCAACGGGCGATACCAAAATGGATGCTGGTACAACCTTGTCAGGTCAGGGCACTGTTGGTGGGTCTGTTAATATGGCCTCCGGCTCTACCTTATCTCCAGGAACGGCTAATAACCCTCTTGGGTCTTTGACGATCAATAAAGATCTTAATATGAACCAGGGATCAGTGCTCAGTGTTAATGCTCTGTCACAGGGAACAGGAAAAACGATCACTAATGATTCTGGGACAACATATAATGTCCTTAAGAGCAATAGTGTCGTTGTGAATGGAACCGCTAACTTTACAGGGAATGACTTTCATTTCCACGTGACTGGGGATACGTCTCTTCGTTATGGGCAAGCTTATGTGATCGCTACATCATCGAATAAGATCAATGTGAGCGATATTTCACAGGCAACGAAGAATCTGATCGCTAATTCCAATTTAACAATTGGACGTTCTTCCTTCGTTATTCCGGAATTGGAGAATATTTCTGACCCTGTATTGGCTCTGGTGGCGGCACGTAGCAATCTGACGTACGCTAGTATCGCAACATCCCGTAATACACGTGCGGCTGGTGCAGGGCTTGATAGCTTGGATGTTAATACCCCTCTTTCGCAGCTCTTTATGCCCATGTCTGAAGGGGAGGCGCGCTCTCATCTAGGTGCTCTTTCGGGTGAAGTTCATGCCTCTGTGCGCACGGCGCTTATTCAAGATAGCTTCTTTGTTCGTGATGCGGTGTTTGACCGTCTCGACAGTGCGGATTGCGATGGAAGCTCCAGTAACGGGATCAGTACGGCTAGTGTTAAAACAGGGCGCAAAACCAGTGCTTGCCTAGCGCATGAGCCAGTCCTGTGGGGACGCGCTCTAGGGAGCCTTGGTCATAACTCTGGTGATGGCAATGCGTCCACCATGCATCACTCCACCGCTGGATTTATTATGGGTGTGGATGCGCCTATCTTTAATACGTGGCGTATTGGGACGATGGTCAGCTATGGGCATTCAATGTTCAATATCAATAATGGCCTAAGCTCCTCTGGCCATAGCGATAATATCTCCATTGGGGGTTACGCTGGACGGCATTGGGGGAACTTGCATCTGCGCTTAGGTGCTTCCTATACGTGGAACATTATGAGCATGCGTCGTTCAGTTGCGATCAATACATTTAGCGATCGCCTCAGCAGTGGTTATATGGGTGGAACGGCCCAGGGCTTTGGTGAGTTGGCTTATAAAATTCATGCAGGTAAGAGAACGGTGTTTGAGCCTTTCGCGAATGGGGCTTATGTCAATCAGCATACAGACCATTATCGTGAGCATGGTGGGTCTTCTGCGTTGGTTGGGCGTTCTATGAATACAGGTGTGACGTTCGCAACGTTTGGTTTGCGTGCTTCAACATCCTTCTTTATGGGACGTACGCTCTTCACACCTCATGGCTCTGCGGCTTATCGTCATACATTCGGTCTGACGTCGTCTAGCGTGAATCAAGCCTTCGCTTCGACCGGTTTACGGAACGGGATGGATGTGTCGAGTGTGCCGCTTTCACGAGATGCTGCTGTTGTGAATCTCGGGGTGGCTGCGAAGCTTTCTGATCGTGTGAATGTTGATCTGTCTTACATTGGGCAGTACGGGAATCATTCGGTTGATAGTGGAGCCCAAGCTTCTGTCAAGGCAGCCTTCTAAGCAGCAGGCAGCGTGTTGTTAAAGGAATACCCCGGTCAGATTATTCTGGCCGGGGTATTTTTATGGAAAGTTGCTATAAAACGGCTGGGGTTGTGGAAAGATGTTATCGTAAGGGTTCACAGAGTCGCATTGTTGAGCTTGATTTCTAAAAGCCAAAGAGGGGAGGTATTGATCGCTATTCCCATACTGTACAGGATTATAAGGGTGCTATCCCGACCATTGAGCTGTCATCATCGCTTTTTATGATGTGTGCGTGTTGTTATGCAGGATGTTGAGCAGAACGGTGGCGCGTTCGTTCATGTCCGAGGCCTCAAGAAGTGTTTGTTTCTCAACCGCGTTAAAGGGCAGGAGCATCGGCAGCTCGGTCAACAAGCGTTCATCGTCGAGATGTTGGAGGGCTTCCCAGTTTGTCTTGAGCTGGCGTGCATCAAGATAATGTTTAAGCAAGGGCATAAATTCGTCGCGATCAAGCGGAATAGAACTATTTTCGAGCAGATCTTGTGCGAAAGATGCTGCGTCGATGATGCCGTTACGCCATCCATGAGCGGTGAGTTCATCCCGAAGTAATGAAAACCGGCTGATGCCCGTTAAGGTAATGGAAAAGCAGCCATCATCATATTCGGTAAATGAGGTAACCCGACCCAAGGTACCGACTTTTTCGAGGGCTGGAACTTTTTGATTATCCGTTTCAGAGTGAGTGTGAGGCTGGATAATGCCAATGAGGCGCTCATGGGCAAGTGCTGCTTCAAGTAAGGCGATATAGCGTGGCTCAAAGACACTGAGGGGAAGGTGCCCGCCCGGCAATAGGAGGGTGCCCGTCAGAGGGAAAAGCCCGACACGAGGTGGAATGTCAGCTAGTGTTAGTCGTGTAAAAGAGGGAACGCGAGGTGAAGCACTTGGAGAATGAGTCATAAGGTCATCAGACAAGAAGGAAGTGAACACTGTTGCTGCGTGTTTGAATGATTAAACTGCGACAGTCCCTCACGCAGAAAAGAAACAGAGCCGCTCTGTTGCCACTTTGTATAAACGATTATCGCGAGATGTTACGAGTAGCTCAAGGAGGGAGTGGTTAATTTCGTAGAGAGCCGTGTGTGGTGAGGGGGTAAAAGTTAGGATCATAAGAGGAAACGCCCATTATTTTATAGTGATAAAGAGAAAAGAACAAACAGACAGGAGCTCGCTCCTTATTAAAAGACGTTGTTGCTGAATGAGGAAAGACAAGGGCGGAGAGAAATTTTCGAAGCTGAGAAAAGAAAGAACGAAAAAAAATCAAAAAAAACGCCTAGATGGGGTTGCATCTCATCCTTTTTTGAAGCATAAACCCTTCATCGACAACGGAATGCGGGCGTAGCTCAGGGGTAGAGCACAACCTTGCCAAGGTTGGGGTCGAGGGTTCGAATCCCTTCGCCCGCTCCAGTCGAGAAAATCACAGAATGTTTTATGATGCAACGCTCTTCCACTTTGGTAGGGCGTTTTTGTGTTTTGGGTTGTTCTTGTCTTTTCTATCCTTACCGAACCGTGAAGGGGGCGACTCATTATATGCATCGCAATGGGAGAGAGCTTTGTCCCTTATAGTCAATGAAGCCGCGGGGGCACTGTCGAAAGGGACGCTATTAGATTTTCCTGATTGTCGTCAGAATGCTGTTCCTCAACATTTTTCTCTGAGTCCTTCAAGCGGTAGAGCCATAACCTGCGAGGGAAGGAATGGCTGGGGAGGCAGAGCGGAACCTACGGAGACATAGGTTTGTTTGCCAATCCCTTGGAGAATGATGGTTCCGTCCTGTAGATGCCACATTTTTTGTGAACCGATCATGACAAGGCACGCTTTGGGTTTCTGGTTATAAGGGGCCGTTAACGCGTTGAGCTGTTGATAGGCGTCATCATCGACGAGAATAGCTTCAGAACCTTTTGAGCGGTATTCTAGGATTGATACGATGACATTCATGAACGGTGAAAAAGCCTGAGGAAGAACAGCGAGCATAGCTATTGCAACCATAATGGCTATTGCACTTCGTTTGAGAAGGATTTCCCAGTGTTTATTTGGGGAATCCATTATGAGCCAGCATACAAATCCTGCACAAAAAATATAACCAAAGAAGTAAGAGAGTTCTCCGCCTTTATGGAAGGCAATACCCCCAATCAATATGCAGGCGAAAAGAGATAGTCCGCCCCATACGTATTGTTCCCATGGCTTAGGAGGAAGTAAGAGATGAGAATTACGTCCTTCGGAGCGTATCGCTACGCATAGTACGGCTAACCAAGCGCTGAAGAGCATACCATAAAGAAAAGCAACTATAATGACGACGTTGCTAGTAATGCCGATAAAGGTGAGATTGAGTACAGATATGTTTTGTATCAGGTAAGGGAAAAGGCCGTACATAACGCTATGGAGGACGAGGATTGTGCCTCCAATTGGTAGGGCTATTAATGTAATAAGAGAGAGTGTTCCCTTTATTGTTGTATGATATTTATCAAGTGGATTTTGTTATTTTTCATCTTTCATGTTTTTCAACTCTGTATTTTATAATGGATTTGGGACGCATCTTAAAATAAAAAGAAATTTTTTTAAATAATCACTATATCTAGTGCTGGCTAGGCTTTTAAAGTTCTCAGCAAGAGGAGCGCACGGCCCCTCCCACCAAGAATACAACGCAAGAACGTCTTATTTTTTCGCAGCGGCGATGGATTCTTCAATCACTTTGCAGGCGGCATCTTTGTCAGCCCAGCCAGAGACTTTCACCCATTTGTTAGGCTCAAGGTCTTTGTAGCGCTCAAAGAAATGCGCGATGGATTTCAACGTGATCTCTGGCAGCTGGTTCACTGACGTAATGTCGTGGAACTGCGGATGGATTTTGTCATGTGGGACACAGATGAGCTTTTCATCGCGGCCGCTTTCATCTTCCATATGCAGCACGCCGATGGGGCGGGCACGAATAACGCTTCCAGGCACGACAGCGGCGGGGGTGAGCACGAGGGCATCTACCGGGTCGCCATCAGCGGCGAGTGTGTTGGGGATGAAGCCATAGGCTGTTGGGTAAGCCATTGGCGTGAAGAGGAAGCGATCCACAAAGATAGCGCCGCTTTCTTTGTCCACTTCATACTTTACGGAAGAGCCTTGCGGAATCTCAATGACGACATTGACATCATGAGGCACGTCTTTGCCTGCGGAGATTTTGGAAACGTCCATACTATCGGCACCTGTTAGAATAGAGTGTGTTCGGCCACATGGCCGTCCTATGATTTTACCGTGGGAAGAGGGCGCTGCCCAGAGGGGGAGTGAAGAAGATAATTTTCCCTTTCTGTGTTTTTTGGGTAAAATAGGCTTGAAAAAAAACTCATCTTAGGCGAAGAGATGCCCTGTCTATGCGCCTGTAGCTCAATTGGTTAGAGCCGGCCGCTCATAACGGCTTGGTTGCGGGTTCGAGTCCTGCCGGGCGCAGGTGACATCTTATAACGGGAGTGCCCCGGTTTTATCTTCGGGTTATTGTCGCCACTGGGCTTGTTATAATCCGGCTTCCGATGCCCACCTTACCTTTACGTTAGAGGAGACCTGCCATGGCCGCCTATCAGTATGTCTATGTCATGAAGGACCTCACAAAGGCCTATCCGGGTGGGCGTGAGGTTTTTAAAGGCATTACGCTATCCTTCCTTCCCGGTGTGAAGATCGGTGTTCTTGGTGTGAACGGCGCCGGTAAGTCCACCTTGCTGAAGATTATGGCAGGGATTGAGAAGGAATATGGCGGTGAGGCTTGGGCCGCCGAAGGCGTTAAGATCGGTTATCTGGAGCAGGAGCCTCAGCTTGATCCGAATCTCACGGTTGGCGAGAATGTGGCTCAGGGCTTTGGTGAGCTCAAGAAAGCGGTTGATCGCTTTAACGAGATTTCTGGCAAATTTGCCGAGCCCATGTCTGACGAGGAGATGAATGACCTCCTTGCAGAGCAGGCGGAGCTGCAGGAAAAGATTGATGCGGGTGAAGGCTGGGAGTTGGACCGCCGTTTAGAGATCGCGCTGGACGCGTTGCGTTGCCCACCGGCTGATAGTCCTGTGGAAAAGCTTTCTGGTGGTGAGCGCCGTCGTGTCGCTCTGTGCCGTTTGCTGATTGAAAAACCCGATATTTTGCTGCTCGATGAGCCGACCAACCATTTGGATGCGGAAAGCGTGGCATGGTTGGAAAAGACGCTGCGTGACTATACTGGTACCGTGATGGTCATCACCCATGACCGGTACTTCCTTGATAACATCACGAATTGGATTTTGGAGATTGAGCGCGGTCGCGGCTATCCATTTGAGGGGAATTACTCCTCTTGGTTGGAGCAGAAGCAGAAGCGCTTGGCCCAAGAAGAGAAAGAAGAAAGCTCTCGCCAGCGTGCTCTGGCAGCGGAAAAAGAGTGGATTTCCAGCTCTCCAAAGGCCCGTCAGGCGAAGAGCAAAGCCCGTATTACGCGTTATGAAGAGATGCTGGCAGCTGGTCAGGACGCAACGGGCGGCACGGCAGAGATCGTCATTACTCCAGGCCCACGTTTGGGCAGTGAGGTTATTGAAGCTGAAGATCTTTCCAAAGGTTTTGGTGAACGTCAGCTGATTGATAAGTTAAACTTCAAACTGCCACCGGGCGGTATTGTGGGTGTGATCGGGCCAAACGGTGCGGGTAAGTCCACGCTGTTTAAGATGATTACGGGTCAAGAAAAGCCAGACGCTGGTAAGTTGACCATCGGTGATACCGTCAAGCTTGGCTATGTGGATCAATCTCGTAATGACCTCGATGATAGCAAAACCGTGTGGGAAGAAATTTCCGGCGGGACGGATGTGATCCATCTTGGTAAACGTTCCGTGCCATCACGGGCCTATGTTGGTGCGTTTAACTTTAAAGGGCCAGACCAGCAAAAACGTATGGGCGTGCTTTCCGGTGGTGAGCGTAACCGCGTCCATCTGGCGAAGATGCTCAAAGAAGATAACAATGTTCTTCTGCTCGATGAGCCGACTAACGATCTGGACGTTGATACGTTGCGTGCGCTTGAAGAAGCGCTCGGTAACTTTGCCGGCTGTGCTGTGGTCGTCACCCATGACCGTTGGTTCCTTGACCGTTTGGCAACTCATATCTTGGCGTTTGAAGGCGATAGCCATGTGGAATGGTTTGAAGGGAACTTCCAAGAATATGAGGCAGATAAGCGTCGTCGCTTAGGCCCAGATTCTACAGAGCCAGGGCGGATTCGTTATCGTCCGATTGTGCGCTAACGGTAGAAAGATGACGGGCATAAGCCCGCTTATGGACAGAAAGGGGGTGCGCTGTGCTGGGCCATGAGCTACGGACAGCGCGCCTCGTCCTTCGTCCGGTCAATTGGCCAGATATGGAGGACATGGCGCGCCTCAAAGCTGATATTTGTGCTTTTGGGCGTATGCTGGGCGGGGTGCGGAGCCGCGTGCAGGCCGAAGCTGATATGGCCGAGGATGTCGCTTTATGGGCGCGTCGTGGCGTCGGTATTTTCTCTATTATTGAGCAAGGCCGTTTTGTCGGCATGACGGGCGTGCATGAACGCCCTGATGGGCGTGGGTTGGGGTTGCGTATCTCGATTTTCCCATGGGCTTCGGGGCGAGGGATTGCTCGTGAAGCTGCTGCCTGTGCACTCTCCTTTGTGCTCGATCGTGGGGAGGAGCGCGTTGTGGCGGTGGCGCGTGAGGATAACACAGCATCTCGTGTGATCTTAGGGGCGATCGGTATGACGCACCTTGAGTCGTTTGAAAGGGATGGCCATATCATGCTTCTCTATGAAAAACGGCAGCAGCGTTTTCAGTGGTGAATGTTGCCTAGAGGAGATGAACATGACGACGCGTATCTTTATTGACGGTGAAGCTGGGACAACAGGCTTGGGGATTCGTCGTCGTCTTGAGGAGCTCCCTTCCAACTATGGCTTTGAACTCCTGAGCATTGATCCAGCGTTGCGTAAAGAGGCGGATGCGCGCCGTGCGATGATGGAGCAAGCCGATATTACCGTGTTATGCCTGCCTGATGACGCCGCGCGTGAGGCTGTGGCGATTGGGCAGGAGACGCGAACCCGCTTTTTGGATGCAAGCACGGCTCATCGTGTGGATCCTGCATGGGTGTATGGTCTGCCGGAGCTGAATGAGCAGCACAGCCAGAAGATCGCTCAGGCTCGTTTTGTCAGCAATCCGGGATGTTATGCGACAGGAGCAATCGCTTTGCTTCATCCATTGGTCGATGCTGGCCTTATCCCGATGGATCATCCCGTGTCGATCAATGCGGTATCAGGTTATAGCGGCGGTGGCCGTAAGATGGTCGAGGATCATGAGCGTGAAGGCGGGCCAGCTTTTATGCTGTATGGTCTGTCGCTGAACCATAAGCATCTTCCAGAGATCACCCATTATAGCGGCCTAGCGCGGCATCCATTGTTTGTGCCGTCTGTTGGGCATTTCCCACAAGGGATGATTGTTTCCATCCCGCTGCATTTGGTGACACTTCCGGGCTGTCCGCTACCAGAAGAGCTTCACGACGCATTGAGCAAAGCGTATGCAGGAGCAAAGACGATTCGTGTTTGTGAAAGCGAGCCGAGCTTGCTAGCGGATACGCTTGCAGGGCGTGACGATATGGAGCTTCGCGTGCATGGGCAGGGGGGGCATGCTGTATTGACAGCTCGGCTGGATAATTTGGGTAAAGGTGCATCTGGAGCGGCGGTACGCAATCTTTTATTGATGAGCGGAGAGGAAAAACTCTGAAAGGGTTGATATTTTTCTCTTCTAGCTCTGGCCCTTTAGAGTGGGATAGAGTATAATCCCGCTCAACGCTCTGGTGACAGGGTCTGTTCTATAAAGCGAGAGTGGCGGAACTGGTAGACGCAGTCGGCTCAAAATCGACCGCCTTTAAGGCTTAGGGGTTCGAGTCCCCTCTCTCGCACCATAGATTTTGAAGAAGGGCCGCAAGGCCCTTTTTTTATTAGGGCAGAGCAAAGCTCTCTGATACGTCCAGCTTACGGGTCGTGCGATCTTTGCTGTAAGTTATACAGGAGCGGTGCTGGATGGGTGTCAATAAACGTTCTCTTGAGTTGTTCTATATTGATGGCCGCCCTGATGGCCTGTTAACTGCAGAAATTTTTGATTGGACGGGACATGTTCTCGTTGTGCCGCGTTTGCGTCTTAAGGAAGCGCTTGTACGTTCTGAAACAGCCCATGCAGGCGTATATCTTCTTTTGGGAGAGAATGAGCAGGGGCGGTTACGTGCTTATATCGGCGAAGCCGAAGAGTTGCGAACACGATTAGGGCAGCATGCGCGGGCAGATGATAAACAATGGTGGGAGAAAGCTGTTTTGGTGACGACGACCAATAATCAGCTTCACAAAGCGTATGGTCGTTATCTTGAGGCTCGTTTAATTGAACAGGCTCAAAAAGTGCAACGGGCTCTTCTAGAAAATAATACATCTCCCTCAGTCCCGGTTCTTCGTGAAGCAGAGCGGGCGAATATGGAAGGGTTTTTAGATAATCTTTTTATGGTGCTTCCTGCGGTGCGGGTAGATATGTTTATTGAAAATGCCCGTCCTGCTGGTTCCACGCTTCATCAGCAGCCTGTGTTGCCTCAGTATCTGGAAAATGAGCTGACCGATGACCAGCTGTCACGATTTGAGCTGAATTATCGTAAATATCACATTCGTGCGACGGCGGTACTTCAAGATGGTAATTTCGTGGTGGAAGCAGGATCAGAGGCTTATCCTCAATGGAAAGGGGATAAGAATTCGTCTTACAGCCACCGTCATGAGGAACTTTCCCGCAATGGTGTGCTGAAGCAGGACGGTCAAAAGGCTATTTTCGTCACAGATTATGTCTGTTCAAGCACCTCTGAAGCAGCGGCAATCGTGAAGGGACGCAGCGCTGCGGGGCCGACATCTTGGCGCCTTGTGGGAACGCACACAAGCTATAAGGAATGGGAAGCACAGAGGCTTGAGGAAGACGCTGTTTCTGTTGCGTCTTCGGAGTGATCGTGCCTTGACGCTCTGGGGAGCGTGTGACACCTAAAACAGCGTGGGATTTTAGTGGGAAAACCTGCTATTATTCTGCATTGTAAAGGCCCGGAGGCCAGGGTGGGAAAGCCTTGGTGTGCTAGGGTCTGGCTGTATTTTGCGAATGGGTCGATACGCTACTATGTCCTTTCCTAAACCTTCACGCCGTCCGGCACGACCATTTTTCTCTTCAGGGCCTTGTGTCAAACGCCCCGGATGGCACCCTGACGTGTTGGCGAATGCTTTGCTCGGTCGTTCTCATCGGGCTGCGGAAGGTCGGAAACGCCTCAATGAGGTCATTACACGGTCAGCTGAGCTGCTCGCTGTGCCGAAGGGATGGAAGGTTGGCATTGTTCCAGCTTCTGATACCGGCGCTGTTGAGATGATCTTATGGGCTTTAGCGGGGCAGCGTGGCGTTGATGTCCTGTCTTTTGAGAGCTTTTCAGGCACATGGGCGAAAGATTTACGGGATTCGCTGCAACTTAACGATCTGCGTGTGTTGGAAGCCCCTTATGGTGAGTTGCCAAACTTAGAGCAGATTGATTGGTCGCGTGATGTGGTGATGACGTGGAATGGCACAACCTCTGGTGTGTGTATGCCTTCTGTGGATGTCGTGCCCGAACAGCATGAAGGCCTCGCTATTTGCGATGCGACCTCGGCTGCTTTTGCGATGGATTTACCGTGGGATCGGCTCGATGTGGTGACATGGTCATGGCAGAAAGCACTGGGTGGTGAAGCAGCGCACGGGATGGTCGCCTTGAGCCCACGCGCTGTTGCGCGGCTGGAAGAGCCCGCACCGCGTGCCCTGCCAAAGATTTTCCGTCTCACCAATAAAAAGGGTCTGAACGAGGCGATTTTCCGTGGCGATACGATCAACACCCCGTCAATGCTCTGTGTGGAAGATGCGCTGGATGGGCTGAAATGGGCGGAAGAAATCGGTGGGTTGCCTGCGCTTAAAGCGCGCTCTCAGCGCAACCTCGCAGCGGTGAGCCGGTGGGTTGCGCAACGTGACTGGGTTGCTTTTTTGAGCGAGAAAGAGGCGACCCGTTCTTGCACCTCCATTTGCTTGAAGATTGTCGCCCCGTGGTTTACGGCGCTTCCTGTCGAAAAACAGGGTGAAGCGGTTACGTTCTTGACGCGTCAGGTGGCAGAAGAGAAGGCCGGGTATGATCTGGCTGCTTATCGTGATGCGCCAGCAGGGCTGCGTATCTGGGGCGGGGCCACGGTTGAAACAGATGATATTGACGCCCTTCTTCCATGGTTGGATTGGGCATGTGCACGTACGAAAGAGGTTTTTGAACAATGATGTCCAGCCCGGAAACATCCAGCCCAGCTTTATTGCCTATGGGGTTTGTGGACTTGCTGCCACAAGAGGCGGAAGCAGAAGCACGCGGTATTGCGAAGGTGATGGCGGTGTTTGGTCGTCATGGCTATGAGCGTGTACGCCCCCCTTTGCTAGAGTTTGAAAGCTCCTTGTTGAGCGGAGCCGGGGAAGCGCTGTCTGAGCAGAGCTTTCGGATGTTGGACCCTTCGTCACACCGGATGATGGCGCTGCGTCCTGATATGACAACGCAAATTGCTCGTATTGCTGAAGTGCGTTTGAAGGATCTACCACGCCCGTTGCGCCTGTCTTATTCAGGGGATTGTGTGGTTATCGGCACGCCGGGCCGTGAGGGGGAGCGCCAGATTGCGCAAGCTGGCATTGAGCTGATCGGCCCTGATAGTGCGCAAGCCGATGCGGAAGTGATCGCTCTGGGGGCTGAAGCGCTTCAAGCGATGGGCATTGAGCATATTTCTTTTGACCTGTCGATGCCGGTTTTGGTCTGGACGTTGATTGATGAATCGTTCGCTGGGACGGTGCGGGACAATCTCATTCATGCGCTCGACCGTCGTGATGCAGCGGCTGTGGCTGAGCAAGGCGGTGAATTGGCGGATCTGTTCCTTGGCATGATGAATGCGGCGGGCCCGGCTGAGCGAGCGTTGGAGCTTTTGGACACGCTGACCTTCCCAGAACGTCTCAAAGGGCATGTCGCTCGTTTGAAAGAGACGGTTCGGGCGGTGCTTCGTCGTGTGCCAGAGGTTCACGTCACGGTCGACCCGATTGATTTCCGTGGATGGCGCTATCATACCGGCGTGTGCATGACGGTTTTTGCTCTTCATTGTCGTGAGGAGCTCGGGCGTGGTGGGCGCTATCGTGCCGGGGCAGAAGATGCCTGTGGACTGACGTTGCATCCTCAAGCCTTGCTTCGTGTTGCTCCGCCGCTGTCTAAGACGTTGCGTTGTATGGTTCCGGCAGGTTTATCGAAGAAGGACTTGTCCAGTCTGCATGAGGCAGGCTATGCCACGGTCGCAGCGTTGGACGACGAGGCTGACCTGAAGGAGTCTGCTCGTCATCTACGGTGCAGCCATATCTGGCAGGATGGCGTAGCCGTTGCGCTCTGACTCCTGACATCACTGGTTCTTATTGTGTAACGCTCGAGGGAAAGTCCGTTTTTATGTCCAATGTTACCGTGATTGGCACCCAATGGGGGGATGAAGGTAAAGGCAAGATTGTTGACTGGTTAGCCAGTCGAGCCGATATCGTCGTGCGCTTCCAAGGGGGGCATAACGCTGGGCATACGCTCGTTGTTGATGACAAAGTCTATAAGCTTTCCCTGTTGCCGTCAGGTTTGGTGCGTGGCCAAATTGGCGTAATCGGCAATGGCGTTGTTGTGGATCCGAAAGCCTTGATGAGCGAGATCGACCGTGTGGTTGAACAGGGCTTGACGGTCACACCAGAGACCTTGTGGATTTCAGAGACTGCCCCTTTGATCTTACCCGTGCATGGGGCGTTGGATCGTGCGCGTGAGGTTGCGCGTGGGAAGCATAAGATCGGCACGACCGGGCGCGGTATTGGCCCTGCTTACGAGGATAAAGTAGCACGGCGGGCGATTCGTATCTGTGACCTGACAGAACCTGAGACATTGGACTGGAAGATTGATGAGCTGCTGCTCCATCATAATACGCTTCTAGCGGGTCTTGGAGCAGAGACGTTCACCAAAGACGATATTTTTGCTTTCCTTCATGAGATCACCCCGCGCCTTCTCCCATTCTCATGCCCAGTCTGGGCGCGGCTGGATGAGGCTGTGCGTGCGCGCAAGCGTATCCTCTTTGAAGGCGCTCAGGCCGTGATGTTGGATGTTGACCACGGAACCTATCCGTTTGTCACAAGCTCGAACACGGTGGCTTCTGTAGCGGCGTCTGGCAGTGGCTTGGGGCCAAAGGCTGTTGGTTTTGTGCTGGGGATTGCCAAAGCGTACACAACGCGTGTGGGTGAAGGGCCGTTCCCGGCAGAATTGTTTGATGATGTCGGTGCAGGTATTGCCGAGCGTGGTCATGAGTTTGGCACGGTAACGGGCCGCCCTCGCCGTTGTGGCTGGTTTGATGCCACCATGGTGCGCCAAGCGGTGCGTGTTGGCGGCGTCAACGGCATTGCTCTGACGAAGCTGGACGTGTTGGACGGCATGGATACTGTGTCGATCTGCGTGGGGTATGAGCTGGACGGAAAGCCGATTGAACGCTTCCCCGCAGCACCGGGCGCACAAGCGCGCGTTAAGCCGATTTTGGAAAGCATGCCGGGCTGGAGTGAGACGACAGCAGGAGCGCGTTCATGGGCCGAACTTCCTGCGCAAGCCATCAAATATGTGCGCCGCATTGAGGAGCTGACCGGGGCACCGGTGACGCTGCTTTCAACTAGCCCACAGCGTGACGATACGATTTTGGTGACAGACCCGTTTGAAGGCTAAGGGCTTTTAACGAAGCATGGATTGTGGAGGGCTGGCTATCATGAAGATGGCCAGCCTTTTTTATGGTGTATTTATTGTATATATCTTCTGTCGATTTTCTGTGATCCTATGTAATAGTATAGGAGAGATTCGTGTATTATTATATGAAAAAGTCCTGTCTCAATTTCATATTGATCTGTATTGTTACGTTCACCTTATCAGGTTCGGCTCTTTCAAAGAGTTATTCACCAGACTTTGATTGTTATAAAATAGATCATAGTTCTTATATTCTTGTTCTTTTATGTAGTGATCCAGAATCGGCACGGAGTGAGCTGATTTTAGACCAAGCGTATTATGCCTTACGCCACCAATCGCCTGCTTATTTACTGCCACAGCTCAAAAATACTTTTATTACCGATTCTCAAATCGTGCAGACATGTTTCCCTGATCCAGATGAGGGAGAAAGCCCAGCACAATGTTATCGTCAAAAAACGGCTCGGATAACAGATAAATATCGCTCTCTTCTTATGCCTAGAGCTTATGAAGAAGCGACACGTTCTATAGATGCCCATATGGCTTTACAGCAGAGGCTTGTTGATCTTGGCTATTTACCCCCAACAACGAAGATTGATGGTGTATATGGGGCAGATACGAGAAGGGCTATTCTTCGTTGGCAAGAAAAGACGGGACAATCACATCAAGATGGTTTTCTCGGTCGAGAGGATGAGCTGCGATTAGCGCCAAGTTTAGTTCAATTCACGAATTTCTCTCACCTAGATCAGCTCTCACTATCTTCGGAAGCAGCGCCTATTCCCTCCGAAAATCGTACGGAGATGACGCCGCCTTCACATCTCTCTGAGAACCACACTCAAGAGGGAGAACAAAACAGTGAAGGCGACATAGGACAGCGGTATCGCTTATCTAGGAAAGAGGTATCTTCCCCTGTGAACGAAGACAATCATTATGATTCGTCTAAATATGGGCCTTCATCTAACAAATATAGAGAATTATTAAGCGACAATAACAAAAACAAATCCAATAATTTTTTTGGCTTTATCTCCATAATTATAGTTGTTTCTTCCTTATTTTTACTATTATTCATCACTTCAATACGAGTTATTACGAAGAAATATGCTGAAGTGACCTCTTCTGAGGGGGGCGGGCGGTCTTCTAAGCAAGAGGGCCCCTCGTCGAATAAAGAACATAAAGCATCTATGTCTTCTAAGGAGCAGAAAGCCTATCAAGAGGCTGGGATGCTCTGGGGGCGTTGGGCTGATGACCATAAAGAGGGTGAGAAGCTGTTAAAGCTGCTTATTCAGCAAAATATAGAAGAGAGTTTTGCATTTCTGGAGCGTTTATTATCTCCTTTAGAGACGAATGAAAGCCAAAAGATTCTGTCTGATGTTTTGCAGGGTAAGAAAACGCGACGTTGGGAAGAGTTTTGTCGTTGTTCATACCAAGTTCTGGAGTATCTGCTGCGCTATGAGCAAGAACAGGCGGAAGCAGAAGACAGGAAGCGTCGTCAAAAAGAGGGTGCTAAGAAACAACGTCAACAACGCGAGCATTCTCGGCAGCGCCACAAACATTCTTCTTCCTCAGCGGGAGCGGCGTTGTGGTATGTTGTTTTGGGTGTTTCGGAACGTGCGACATTAGTTGAGATCACAACAGCCTATAGGACGCTGCTTAAAAAGCATCATCCAGATCGTTTTTTACATAAGGGGGAGGAGGCTTATAAAGCGGCGACAGAGATGACGGCACGTCTTAATGCGGCCTATGGATATGCTCGGAAAATGAAAGGGGGCGCGTAGGCATGTGTATCTGTCAGATAGGGGTTTCGTTACTTTTCAAGTAAATGCGCTGCGTAGAAAGTTAAGCTATTAGGTAAGAAGAGTATGATCTGTAAAGAGGCTGTCAGGCAGAATAAGAGACGAATGATGATGCAATTTGTGAGCGGCCTTGTGAGTATTATGGCCGTGATAACAGCCACGGCTCATGCAGATGGAAGGCAGATATTCCTTAAAGGGGACGACCTCAATCAAGCTGTGGATGTTGTATTGCAGCGTGCTTTGGCGGATTGTCCTCCGCCTGCCATTACCTATGGCGATCCTTTGGCGCCTCCCTCGGTTGATGGAGAGTGCCTGTCATCGTCGGTGATGCGGCAAGCGACGCCTGACTCAGTGCGGCAAATGGTGAGTGCTGCTGTGAATCGCGATAGCGTGGTGCTGGCGCAAGAATGCCGTCGTGAGACAAACCAACAACGGCGGCAGGTGGTCTGCACAGCGCAAAAAATTGTAGAAGCCGAGCATAGTAGACGCGTTCACGCCTATGGTGCACTTGTGGAGCGCGGCCGGCCTTTGTGGAAGTAGGGCGCAGAGAAAACGCGTCTCTACCGGAAGGGCAAGACGCGTTTTAGGAAGGGGAAAGGGATCGATCGTTTATGGGGTAGCCGCTTCCCCAACAAGACCGCGGGCATAGTCTTGGGCAGAGAATGGGCGGAGATCCTCTGCTTTCTCTCCCACACCGACCATATGGACAGGCAGCTTAAACTTCTCTGCTAAGGCTACGACAATCCCACCGCGTGCTGATCCATCGAGTTTGGTGACAATCAGTCCGCTCACATTGACGAGCTCTTGGAAAACACGCACCTGTTCAATCGCGTTTTGCCCTGTTGTGGCATCCAGAACGAGCAGAACGGAATGCGGGGCTGTGTCGTCAAATTTCTTCATGACGCGGATGATCTTGGCCAGCTCTTCCATCAGAGCATTTTTATTGTGTAACCGTCCGGCCGTATCGACGAGAAGAACATCCGTTTTTTCCTCGGTCGCACGTTTGAGCCCGTCATAAGCGAGGCCTGCTGCATCACCGCCTTGTTTCCCAGCAATGACGGGGGCCCCAACGCGTTCCCCCCAAACTTGAAGCTGCTCAACGGCGGCGGCGCGGAAGGTATCCCCAGCCACTAAGGTGACGGACTTTCCTTCTTGGCGATATTGGTGAGCCATTTTGCCGATGGTGGTGGTTTTCCCCGTGCCGTTAACTCCAACAACCAGCACGACATGAGGTTTTTTCTCTGGGTCTGGCGTAAAGGGAACGGCTACCGGCTCGAGCACATGCGAAATTTCATGGGCTAATGTCGCGCGAATCTCTTCACTGGTGACATTTTGGCCAAAGCTCGTTTCGCGAAACTTCGTGATAATCCGCTCTGCGACGGCAGGGCCGAGGTCAGCGGCAATCAGCTCGTCTTCCAGCTCTTCTAGCGTGTCATCATCAAGCAGACGCTTAACAAAGACAGAGTTGAGGCGCTCGCTTGAGCGGGAGAGACCTTGTTTGAGTCGTGAGAAAAATCCAGCCATATCGTGTAGCAGTGAGCCTAAGAGGGGTTTATCGTCAAGGGGTAGAAAGAGGGCGGGCGATGAGTTTCCCGCCCGTATGGTGAAGGATGCGCACTTTTTGCAGGATGCCCCGTGTGCTCTGTGCGCCGTCTTCAAGCATAACCGTGGCGAAGTTGGGGAGATGGCCCGTTGTGGCACTTTCCATCAAGAGAGTGTCTTCACGTCCGATGAAGCGATCCAGAAAGGCATCCCGGCTGGCTTCCCCAACTGCGCGAAGCTGGGCAGCGCGTTCTTGCCGGATGGGGCGTGGCACGGCGGGCATACGCGCAGCGGGTGTCCCAGGGCGTTCGCTATACGGAAAGACGTGGAGGAACGGGATCGCCTGTTCGGTGAGGAAGTCTTTGGTTTCGTGAAAAAGCGCGTCTGTTTCTGTGGGGAAGCCTGCAATCACATCGGCCCCTACGCCTATGTCTGGGCGTAATGCCCGTGCACGCTGTAAAATTGTGGCGACCTGCGTTGTGGAGTGACGGCGTTTCATGCGCTTCAAGATGAGGTCTGACCCAGCTTGAAGGGACAGATGGAGATGCGGCGCCAAACGCGGCTCATTCTCCAGCACGTCCCACAGAACGCGGTCGCCATGCTCGGGATCCAGCAAGATGGGATCAAGAGAGGAGAGGCGTAACTGCGCAAGTTGCGGCACCGCTTGCAAAATGGCACGACACAGCGTGCCGAGGCTTTGCCCGTCTTGCTGCCAAGAGGCAAGGTCAACGCCCGTGAGGACAAGTTCATGATGTCCAGCCTCGCTGAGAGCACGCGCACGCGTAATAATGTCTTCTAAGGCGATAGAGGACGCATCACCACGACCATAGGGAATAATGCAAAATGTGCAGCGATGGTCACAGCCTTGCTGAATTTGAAGCAGAGCGCGCACATGGCGTGAAGGGGGTAGGCTTGGTTTTTCTCCATCACGCACGCCCCACATGGCCGGGGTGAGCTTTTCTCCGTTTGGGACGACGCGTTGCACGCCCGGGAGGGCTTCCCATCGCGTTGCATCTCGTTCTGACGCGCAGCCTGTGACGATAATCTTGGCGTCGGGTGTTTGGCGATGCGCTCGACGAATAGCCTGACGGGCCTGCCGTTCCGCTTCTGCCGTGACGGTGCAGGTATTGATGATGATGGTAGGCGCGCCATCATTGACCTGCCCTAGGCGCGCATAATGCTCCATCCCTTCGCTCTCATGAGCGTTGAGGCGGCAGCCAAAGGTCAGTAAAGAAACGCTCATACTAGGGTTCCGGTGAAGACGGTGGTCGCAGGGCCCGTCATGAGCACAGCACCGTCCTCGTTCCAGGTGATGGTGAGATCGCCTTTCTCCATCGTGACCACGCAGGTGCGTTCGACCAGATCACGACGCACAGCGTTCACGACCGCAGCACAGGCCCCGGAGCCGCAGGCCAGCGTAAGCCCCGCACCGCGCTCCCACACGCGTAGGCGAATATGGGTGCGTGAGCGGATTTCAGCAAAACCGATATTAGCCCGTTCTGGGAAGAGAGCGTCATGCTCCAAGGCATCGCCCAACGTGGCAGCATCCTCAATAGAGCGGAAGAGGGTCGCATGAGGATTGCCCATAGAGCAGGCGGCTGCATCATAGAGCGGGAGATGGCGCGTATCACATGCCTGAGCGAGGGGGATCTCCTGCCAATCCAGCTTAGGAACGCCCATGCTGACTGTGATCAGCCCATTCTCTTGCCATGTGGGAAGCAGCCCATTCTGGGTTTGTAGAACTGGCTCATTGCCCAACAAGGACGAGACGCAGCGCGATGCATTGCCGCATGCGCCAGCTTCTGACCCATCAGGGTTATAGAAGCGCACAAACACGTCCGCTTCTGGGTCTGTCGGCGGGGTGAGCAGAACAAGTTGGTCGCAGCCTATGCCAAGGTGGCGGTCACATAAGGCGCGAATCTCGGCCTCGGTGAGGGTTACAGGGGTTGTTCTGCCGTCAATGACGACGAAGTCATTGCCCAGCCCGTGCATTTTCGTAAAAACAAGACTCATAGGGCGATTATATGGGGTGGATGAGGAGCTGAATAGCCCTTTAGCACCATCGTTTTTCTCTGTGTTGGAACGCGCTATTTAAAGCCCATCCAAGCCGCTCTTATGGGCTTTCTCCACCGCAACACCGCGTCGACATCTTGCGGGTCAGGGGTATGATAGTGGCCGGGTATGGGAGAGATTGTTGTTTCGAAACCAGTCCCTGTGATGGTCATTCTGACAGGGGGCGCACCCGTATCGCAGCGCGTTGCGGCTTCGTCTTTCTCAATCTTGCGGTTGTTAATATCACCTTGATGAGGCCTTTTATAGACGAAGAGACCTCTCATGTTAGACTAAAGGAAATATGGGCGGGTGCCCCTATGATGTAACAGATAAGCGTGACGTGAGACGCTTGAGGAGAGGGAAAGCCGTGGAAGGGATTCACGAAAAAGCGTTTATTCAGGCTAATAATGAGCCTGATGATGAATTTTTTAGCCGTCAGGGGCTCGATTCACTGATGGATATGGGAGCTCGCACCGCCGTGACGGCTCTGTATCGCACAACGCTCCCGGTAGGTGGACGCACCTTAGATGTAATGGCTGGGGCGATGAGCCATATGCCAGAAGATGCTGTGTTTCAGGAATTGATAGGTCTTGATGTCAATCAAGCGGCTCTAGATGCGAATAATGTATTGTCGCTTGCAACGGTGCAAAATCTCAACACAACGCCGCAGCTTCCTTTTGAAGATCAAAGCTTTGATGGCGTGGTGATGTGCGATGGTTTGGCGTATTTGACGCAACCACAGGTGGTATTTGAAGAAATTTACCGCGTTCTCAAACCGAACGTACCTTTTATTGTGAGTTTTTCAGATCGGTTTTTACCTGAAAAAGCTGTGGCCATTTGGCAAGCGCTAGAACCAGAAGACCGCGTGCGTTTCACAAGTGCCCTGATGGCCCGCACCGGTTTCACAGACCTCGACACAGGGGAAGTGGCTCCACCAGAGGATTTGACCGCGTGGAAAGACACAGTGCGTGCGGTGATTGGACGGCGCCCTGCTGGGCAATAATCTCCTCATAAAATGGTGATTTTGTGAGAGCCATTTTAATGTTAACATAACGATGTGTGGCCTTGTATGTGATATTCTCTGGTATTCAGAGACATAAAGGGCTATTCACCGCCCTTCTAAGCTGCCCACCTTCCTGTGGCAGCGTGTGTTTGACCGAGTGTTCGTTGACGATGCCTTTTCCTGATACCCATCCCGCTTTGACCCGTGCTCTTAAAGCGCGAGGTTATGACCAGCCGACCCCCGTGCAAGAAGCTGTGTTAAAGCCGGGGTTGGATGCACGAGATCTCCTTGTTTCCGCTCAGACTGGGTCAGGAAAGACCGTCGCTTTTGGTCTGGCGTTTGCTTCTACCCTTCTGGGAGAGAAAGAGAAGCTTCCTCCCACCCATTCTCCTTTAGCGTTGGTGATTGCTCCAACGCGTGAGCTCGCTCTGCAAGTGCAGTCTGAGCTGACATGGCTGTATGGTGAGACCGGTGCCCGCATTGCGAGCTGTATTGGTGGCACCGATGCACGACGTGAGGCACGCGCTCTTGAGCGTGGTGTGCATATCGTTGTGGGCACGCCGGGCCGCCTGTGTGACCATCTTTCACGCGGTAAGTTGGATTTATCAGCATTGCGGGTCGTGGTGCTGGATGAAGCTGACGAGATGCTGGATATGGGGTTCCGTGAGGAGCTTGAACAGATTTTGGACGCTGCTCCTCCAGAGCGCCGGACATTGCTGTTCTCCGCAACTTTAGCGCGTGACATTGTGGGTCTGGCCCGTCGCTACCAGAAAGACGCGGCGCGGATTGATACCATTTCTGGCCAGAAGCAGCATGCTGATATTACCTATCGTGGCGTGGTGACAGCTCCCCAAGAAATTGGGCGTTCTTTGGTTAATGTGTTGCGCTATTATGATAGTGCGACGACGCTGGTCTTCTGTAATACGCGCTTGCTGGTTGGGCAGGTGCAAGCTGAACTTCTTCAGCGTGGTTTTGCGTCAGTCGCCATTTCAGGTGAAATGGGGCAGAACGAGCGCTCCCGTGCGATTGAAAGCCTGAAATCAGGGTTGGCGCGTGTGTGTGTGGCCACGGATGTGGCCGCCCGTGGGATTGATATTCCAGCGCTTGGGCTTGTGGTTCATGCGAGCTTGCCTTCTTCGTCGGAAACCTTGTTGCATCGTTCAGGGCGGACAGGCCGTGCGGGGCGTAAGGGCACGAGTGTGCTGATGGTGCCGTTTAATCAGCGTCGTCGCGCTGAGCGTCTCCTTGCACAAGCGAAAATTAAAGCAACATGGGAAAATGTGCCGTCTGTTGACGCCGTGGCTGAGCAAGATGCACGCCGCTTGATGGAAGACCCGCTGTTGACGCAAGAGCCGCAGGCGGAGAGTGACCCATGGGTGGCAAAGCTGGTTGAAACCTTTGATGCAACGCGTTTAGCAACGGCGCTGGTGGGGATGTATAAATCACGCCTTCCACGCGTTGAAAAAGTGCGCCCTGTGTCTTTGGAGCCGCCTAAAGGGCGGGATTCTCGCTCCAGCGACCGTGTCGAATCGGGTGCTTGGTTCCGCCTCAGCGTGGGACGGACTGAGAAAGCTGATCCGAAATGGTTGGTTCCGCTGATTTGTCGCCTTGGTGGTGTGCAAAAGCGTGATATCGGCAGCATTCGTATTCAGCAAGAAGATACGCTTTTTCAGATTAGTGATGAAAAAGTCGCTCGCTTTAATGCCTGCCGTGCCGGGATTGAAGATGGTGAAGCGTCTATTGAGCCTGCTGAGGCTCCTCCAGCAGGCCCTCCACGTCGTGGTGGCCGTGGGTCTTTTGGTGGCGGCGGACGTCGTCCCGGTGGGCCAGGTGGCGGTCGTTTTGGTGGTCGTCGTGATGGCGGCGGCAGTGGCCGTGGTCGTGGTGGGCCTGGCAAGCGTCCGTCTGGGCCGAAGAATGGTGAAAAATCGACACGTCGTCGCTAATGAAACAGTGCACGATGTGAGGAAGGGGCGGCTCCATGATGGGGCCGCCTTTTTTCTTATGAGGCGCTGGGCGTGCGTTGAACACTCAGCCCTCCTGAAGCCTGACAGACTGGCATCATTTCAATGCGGTTGATGTTCATATGAGCAGGGAGCTGTAAGAGCCACGAAACCGTTTCAGCAATATCGTCTGGGGTGAGGGGGGCGGTGCCTTCGTAAACGGCCGCGGCTTTGGCCGAATCGCCAAGACGGACATCGCTAAACTCGCTCCCGCCACAGAGCCCCGGTTCCAGATTGGTGACACGCAGCGGTGTGCCGAGGAGGTCTGTGCGGAGGTTGCGCATAAATTGGCTGACAAATGCCTTTGTTGCGCCATAGACATTCCCACCGCGATAAGGGTACGTTCCAGCTGTACTCCCGATGGAAATGATATAGCCCTGTTGGCGTTGTATCATACCGGGGAGGAAAGCGTGGGTGATTTCGATGAGGCCAGAAATATTGGTATGCACCATCGTTTCCCACTCATTGGGGTCACAGTCTTGAGCGGGGCCAACGCCAAGCGCTAAACCGGCATTGTTAATGAGCACATCGACAGAGCGCCAAGCGTCAGGAAGCTGTTGTGGTACGTTACGAATAGCGCTGATGTCTGTCATATCGAGCGTGACGGGAAGGAGCGCATCGCCTAACGTGTGGTGAAGCGCTGTGAGCCGTTCTGTACGGCGTCCGGTTGCAATGACACGGTGCCCTTCCTTTACAAGACGTTTTGCAAGGGCAGCGCCAAAGCCGGATGTGGCTCCAGTAACAAGAATTGTTTGGGAAGATGTCATGGATCACACTCTCCTAAGATATCAGGAAGAAGGACGGATATGCTCCGTCGTGAAGAGACCAGCATGCCGTCATTTTGAAAGGGATGGAAATGCCTTTTATATCTCTAGGTGAAAATCTGACGGGCCAGTTGCTCGTAGCGAGCCCGGTATTGGCCGAAACTGAGTTTGCACAGACGGTGATTTATCTTTGCGCTCATTCCACAGAAGAAGGTGCGATGGGCGTGATTGTGAACAAACGTCTTAACCAACCGAGCATGGAAGGTCTCCTCAAACAGCTGGAGATAACACCGAATCCACCGCAGCGTCTTTTTGGTTTGGGCGTAGGGGGGCCGGTTGAGCCTGGGCGTGGTTTTGTTCTTCATTCGCCAGAATGGAGCGAGAGCAGCACGTTAACGACGACTGATTTCGCTGGGTTAAGTGCGAGCTTGGATGTCGTGCGTGAGCTCGCGGCAGGGCGCGGGCCTCGTCAGGCGATGATGTTGCTCGGCCATGCGGGCTGGACAGCCGGACAGTTGGAAGAAGAAATTGTGCATGGCAATGCGTGGTATGTGGCCCCAGCCACTGAGGAGCTCGTTTTTGGTGCCGATCCGCGTCGTAAATGGGTCAACGCACTGACGTCCGTTGGGGTTCATCCGGCTTCTCTGACGCAAGCTGTGGGGGAGGCTTAATCTTTCTCTCATGATCACAATAGGGTGAGGGGCAGGGAGAGGGATAGTCGTCAATTCAGACACTCCCCATATGTACAACAACGGACATCAAGTGAGATGGAATGGTTGCTGTGCTGGGTTTTATGCCTCTTTTATCGCGTTACTTTGAGAGTGTTTTGGTGGCTCTCAAATGGCGGGATAGGGCGGTATATGGGAACAGTAGATGGGTGTATATGAGGCGTGATGCTTATGCGCTTTGGTATGTGCGCTGCTGTCATGACCCTTGAATTCTTTCCAAGACTGCCTAAATATTAAGCACGGGCCGTTGCCGATTGGGACGGCGCGAACAGTCATCGTCGCCTCTTAATGGGACGAGAAGGAGAGAAAGTTACCCATGGATATTCAAAAATTTACCGAACGAAGCCAAGGTTTTATTCAAGCTGCGCAAACGATCGCTTTGCGGGAGTATCATCAGCAATTAACGCCGGAACATTTGCTCAAAGCGCTGCTTGATGATGAGCAAGGAGCCGCTTCTGCGCTGATTCGTGCAGCGGGAGGCGACCCGAAGCAGGTTCAGACCGCTAACGATGCAGCTCTCGCAAAAGTGCCACAGGTGCAGGGTTCTGGTGCAAGCCAGCCCCAAGCAACACCCGATTTTGTGCGTGTTCTTGATGGTGCTGAGGCTGATGCTCAGGCCGCTGGTGATAGCTTCGTGGCGCAAGACCGTTTGCTTGTAGCGATTAGCCGCAGCAAAACGCCCGCTGGCGACGCGTTGCGTGGTGGGAAAGCAACGCCGGAAGCGCTGGCGCAGGCTGTCGAAAAGATTCGTAAAGGACGCAAGGTCGATTCTGCTGGGGCAGAGAGCACTTTCGACGCATTGAAGAAATATGCGCGTGATGTCACGGCGGTAGCGCGTGAAGGCAAGCTAGACCCTGTGATTGGACGTGATGAAGAGATTCGTCGTGCTGTGCAGGTTTTGGCACGACGCAGCAAGAACAACCCCGTGCTGATCGGGGAGCCCGGTGTGGGTAAGACCGCCATCGTGGAAGGGTTGGCGCTGCGTATTGTTAACGGCGATGTGCCTGAAGCGTTACGCAATAAGAGCTTGCTGTCTCTGGATCTCGGTGCGCTGGTCGCAGGGGCCAAATATCGCGGTGAGTTTGAAGAGCGGCTCAAAGCTGTTCTGAAAGAGATTGAAAGTGCTGAAGGCGAGGTCATTCTCTTTATTGACGAGATGCACACGATTGTAGGCGCTGGGCGGTCTGACGGGGCGATGGATGCGTCTAACCTGATTAAGCCAGAGCTGGCACGCGGCGTTCTCCATTGTATTGGTGCGACGACACTAGACGAATACCGTAAATATATTGAAAAAGATGCGGCCCTTGCCCGTCGTTTCCAACCGGTTTTTGTCGGTGAGCCCTCCGTTACGGATACGGTTTCTATTTTGCGTGGGATTAAGGAGAAATACGAGCTTCATCATGGGGTGCGTATTACCGATAACGCGCTTGTTGCCGCAGCGACATTGTCGAATCGCTACATCACGGATCGTTTCCTTCCCGATAAAGCGATTGACTTGGTAGATGAGGCCGCCAGCCGTGTGCGGATGCAGATTGACAGCAAGCCTGAAGCCCTTGATGAGCTTGATCGCCGCATTATTCAGCTCAAGATCGAACGTGAAGCGATCCGTAAGGAAGAGGATTCTGCGTCCAAGGAACGCCTGGTGGCGTTGGAAGCAGAATTGGCTGACTTGCAGGAAAAATCAGATGAGCTGAGTGCGGAATGGCATGCGGAGAAAGACCGTATGGGCGCTGTGCAGAAGAGCAAAGAAAAGCTCGACCAAGCACGCTCAGAGGTTGAAATCGCGCAGCGTCAAGGGAACCTCCAGCGGGCGTCTGAGCTGATGTATAGCCAGATTCCTCAGTTGGAAGAAGCCATTGCTCAAGCGCAAGAGGCGGCTGAAGCAAGTGCGGATAAGGCTGGTTTGTTTGCTGATACGGTGACTGATCAGGGTATTGCTGCGGTTGTATCTCGTTGGACGGGTGTTCCCGTTGACCGGATGTTGGAAGGTGAGCGCTCCAAGCTTCTGCGGATGGAGAACGTGCTGCGTGAGCGTGTCGTTGGGCAGGAAACGGCGTTGGTTGCGGTGTCGAATGCCGTGCGGCGCGCGCGTGCAGGGTTGCAGGATCCTAACCGCCCGATTGGTTCGTTCCTCTTCCTAGGCCCAACGGGTGTTGGGAAAACGGAGCTGACCAAAACGCTAGCGCAGTTCCTCTTTGATGATGAAAACGCCTTGCTGCGTATTGATATGAGTGAGTTTATGGAAAAACATTCCGTATCTCGCTTGGTTGGTGCGCCTCCCGGCTATGTTGGGTATGATGAAGGGGGCGTGTTAACGGAAGCAGTTCGCCGTCGTCCTTATCAGGTCATTCTTTTTGATGAGGTCGAAAAAGCCCATCCTGACGTCTTCAACATCCTCTTGCAGGTATTGGATGATGGGCGTTTGACCGATAGCCAAGGGCGTGTGGTGGATTTCCGCAATACGATCATTGTGCTGACCAGTAACCTCGGGTCGGATGTCCTATCTCAGCAACAAGACGGTGAGCCAACCGAGCTGGTGTATGAGCAGGTCATGAGTGTTGTGCGTGAGCATTTCCGCCCTGAGTTTCTCAACCGGTTGGATGAGATTATTCTGTTCTCTCGTCTGCAGCGTGCCGATATGGGTAAGATTGTTGAGATCCAGTTGGGGCGTCTGCGGAAACTGTTGGAAGACCGCAAGATTGAGCTGGAGCTGGATGATAAAGCCCGAGATTGGCTAGCCGAAGCTGGGTATGACCCGGTTTACGGGGCACGTCCTTTGAAACGGGTGATCCAACGTGAGTTGCAAAATGAGCTTGCTGAATTGCTGCTCAAAGGAACTGTTCATGATGGGCAGACCGTGCGTGTCTCTGCTGACGATGATCACCTTGTGATTAGCGAGAAATAAGGCACCTTGCTCTTTTGGTAGAGTGTTTATGAAGAAAGCCGCCATGTGGGAGACTGCATGGCGGCTTTTGGTGTTTTAGAAAATGGTCGTGAGGTGATGGCTGTGTTTCATGGTGAGTTTGGTTGCAGCAAATCAATGGCGTCGTAGGAGACGCTGGGACTCAGGAAACCGCGTGACGTGCTACCTCCAGCCACGCTGAGTGTAAGTGTGTTTTCTCCTGCTTTAAAGGCGTGTGCAGGGATACGAAAACGGAAGCATGTATTATTCCCGCGATATGTGCCGACAGTGAGCGTGCGAGAGGAGGGCTGACGAGAGGGTGCAGGAATGTCAGACCGCCATTGGTTGAGTTGAATGATTGGGCGCCCTTTCATAAAGGCTGTTGTAACCCCAACGCGCAGTGTTAAATCCTCTGCCGGAGGGGCAGATAGGCGGAACCGAATTGGCAGAGCATTATTGACGTCTTTCCATTGATACGCAGGAAAGTCCTGTACGGTGTTGTGCCCTATTATAAATGTTGGGATCGTCCATGTCTTCATGCGGCTATCGGATGGATGCATGAGGCTGAGCGTTGTGCCGTTACGGAATTCTTGAGGGCTTCCATCCCAATGCCCGATACGCCAGATAGCACGTTCGCGTTCTGGATCATGTGTTACAAAAGGCGGCAGGTTCGTGGAGTGGTGTGGCGTAATGAGCGTATCTTGCTCGGCAATTGAGAGTTCATTTTTGTAAAGCGTTACATGATAGCGGCCCGGACTGACCATGGTGCAACGGAACTGCTTTGTTCGTGGGGATGGATCACACCAATATTGCCCCGTTGGCCCAGAGAGGGCGACGGTATAATGAAAATGCGGATCAAGCTGTGTAGGAACTGTTCCCTCAAGGGTGCCGCGATCATTAGGGCTTCGGTAGCCGTGGAGGTTTAACAGACCCAACCAAGGCATATGAAGCTGAGTAGGCGGGCGCTTGGAAAAGACGAGCGCATAGCTGTTGAGAATATGCGTGCGGAAGGCTTCTGTCTGTCCTTCTCCATAGTTGATAATATAGGTGAGCTCTTGGTCATGCGTGGTGCCTTGATCCAGAAGGCTGCGGTAAAAGGGTCCTCCTGAATTGCCTTCATTCGTATCGCGCACCATCCAGAGGCCAGTTGCTGCATTGCTGGCGCCAAAGGATGACCAGTCTTTTAAACGATGATTGGAATAATGTTTGGAACGCGTTTCACCATTGGGCAGGCCAAAGACATCATGAGCTTCGACAGTATGGTCTGTGTCGTTAAGGTCTGCTTCTGGTGGGCCGTGGGGAAGGCGACTATAGGGAACACGCATCACATAGCGCACAAGACCAAGCTTGGGCTCTGCACTAAACCAAGTCGTCATATAAAGGGCGGCCTCTCCACGATGAGCGATATAGGTATGGATTAACGCACCCGAACGCACGGTGATGCAGATAAAGTCCTGTGCTTTGATGGAAGCGTCCACACTGACAGTGTTGGTATCGTCATAGAGGCTAGAGAAGCCGGAGTTGATCTGGCTTCCCTTCAGTGGCTCTTGATAGTCAATGCCGTGATAACGGAGTGAGATAAGATCACCCATGCCATGGTGCGTATGCTCACGAGGAGCGCGCTGTATGGCAAAGGTAAGGTCAGAGCCTGTGTGAATAATAAAGCGATCTGGTTCTGTGATAAGGCGAAAATCTGAAACCTGCGCATGAGCATGGGACTGGCAGGATATGAAGATCAATCCGCAGGAAGAGAAGAAAAGGGACAGAATATATCGGAGATAGGGCAATGGTTGTCTCCTGTTGCGTGATTCGTGTGCCCTATTAAGGAGATTTGTCCTGATGGAGGGAATTTTTTTCCCAGTGGGGTGGGGCGAGTCTTTGTGATTCGTAGTTTTAGTGATGGTGGGGTGAGGTTTTTTTGATTAATTTTTGTGAGTTTTCTGGGGTTTTTGAGGGGTTCTGTGATGTTTTTTCATTTTTTGTTATGAATGTTGTTGACGGTATATGGGTGTGTGCGTATAAGCCCATTCACCGGCGGCGCTGGAGCGGAGACGCAGCGGAGTTGACCGGTTGAGATGATCTTTGAAAGTTGAATTAGGAAGAGACTGGAAGGGATATATTGGCGGCGTTTTAGTGTTTAGGCGCTAGGACGCAAGTGTTGATGTATTCTGACATAGTTTAGATGCTTTGAATGCTTGTGCGTTTTGGTAGGATTGAACATGAGAGTTTGATTCTGGCTCAGAGCGAACGCTGGCGGCATGCTTAACACATGCAAGTCGCACGAACCTTTCGGGGTTAGTGGCGGACGGGTGAGTAACGCGTAGGAACCTATCCAGAGGTGGGGGATAACA
>NZ_KB899349.1 GCF_000378165.1 Saccharibacter floricola DSM 15669 | reverse complement strand
TCTGCTGTTAAGCCTATCAGTTGAGTGAGACGCTCAAGGATGTTGTCTTTTTTTGTTCTGAAGCGTTCTTGATACTCTTCCTCATCGCCGACATCACATTCTTTATCGAAGCGGCTCAACACAAAGATGGTGCGTGGGAGCATATTTAATTGCCGAAAAAGCCAGTTCAACTCGTCTTTATGGCTGTCTTTAATGGGATTAACGGGGTCGAGTACGTAGAGCAACACATGGGCTTCACTCACATAACGACGCGTTTTGTTTTTATAGGCCTCTTTGTCCCCAACGGTATCACGTTTATGGCCATACAGGCCTGGAGTATCGATGATTTGATAGGTATCATCGGGATTATACACAGTCACTTCGTTAGAGGACTCCCCAACGCCGATTTTCATGTCGTCTTTTGTTTTGCTAAGCCATGAGGCGACGATAGAGGTCTTTCCGGTAGAGAAACCGCCAACAAGCGCTACTTTAACGCGCCCATCTTCTCCTTTCCCATTGGTACGGTCTAAGAGTGTGCTTAACGTATCAATCTTGTCTAAGAGTGCGCTTAATTTTCGAGGTAGATAAGTAGGCACGGTAAAGCCTAATGTTTCTCCATCGGCAAAAAAGGTTTTAAGTGCGCTAAGGTTCTCTTTAAGTGTAGAGAGTGTGAGGGTAGACGTCATGGGATGTTCCTTAGGAAAGACCTGAACAAGAGGCGTGAAGTATTATGGAACGCGTGTCATACTTATGTATTCAGGGAGAGAGATGTGTTCTTTTTACAAAATGAGGTGAGCTCATCACGAGTATGCGTAAGCTCTTGCTTTGTTTCGTTGACATGGGTTGCAATGGTCTGAAATTCTTTCTCTTTTTTGCAACAAAAGGAACAAAGAGGTGTAGAAATTGCACTTAAATTTTCATGAAGCGCTTTGCTTAGTTTGGGGCGAATGTTATTGAGGACAGCTTCAATAGCGTCTTTTTGCTGTTGTTCTTGATAGGATGAGTCGAGGAGTTTTCTCATGCTCCAAAGGCCGCCTACTCCAGCAATAGCGGCCTCCACCCAGCCGATCGGTCCTAAACAAAGACCGATAAGAACGCCGGCAATGGTGCCGCCAAGGCCCCATCCATCAATGCCTGAGGCTGTCTTAAAGACCAGTTCTTCAGTGAGTTTATCTGTTTGGGGACAGAAGTCTTCTAAGGTCGTGAGTGTGTTTTGCTGCATAATAGAGACGAAGCGTTGGTCGATTCTACGCATTCTTTTGTAAGAACGTTCGACGAAATGTTCGACTTCGCCCTCTCCAAAACGAGAAAGTTCCTTGAGGGATTCCTTGATGGCGGCCTCTAGTTTTTCTCTAACAGTGCCATCAAAGTCTGACCACATCGCGTCTTTGTGATGGATGTCCATACGTTGACGCACATCGTTGATAAATATTTCCTCTAGTCGTGTCGCAAGGCGATTGTAGTCATGTTGAATGTCAAAAGGAAGCTGGGAATACGCCCAGGCGGCGTCTTCTAAGAGAGCGTATGTTTCATCCAATGGGGCGAGGATTCCATCTGCGGTATGCGTGACGGTATGCTCTGTTGTCTGAACGATCCGAAAAAGTTTAGAGAGATTCGTGTCTATAATGCGTTGATGGCTTTGGGGGAGGATATCGTGTTCCAAAAGATGAAGGAAATGCTGAAGTCCACTGGCATCAAGAAGCTTTTCTGCAGGGAGTGCAGCAAGGAACTTTTTTTGTTGGCTGAAGAAACGATGCTCAGCGGGAAAAGGGGCGTTTATTGCGAGGAAGGCAGGCAGAGCAGAGAGCGTGATATGGCCTTCATAAGTGCGTCCAAGCACAGATTTTATATGATGATCGGCATCAATCAGGGTGGCCCGCTCTTCATCAGTGACGGTGAGTCCATTGGCTAGCATACGGGGAGATTGGGTACGTTTGTTAAAAATACGATAAATGCGCGCTTCTTCACGGAGATGGTGCTTTATCTTTTCAAGCGTGCCTTCAATTTCGTTGTGATGTCCATCACGGGTTGTATCGCCGCCGGAGGTTTGCGGCGGCGCAGCATCGCTGGTGACATAAAAGATGACATGAGCGGACGAAACGGCGCGTTTAATTTCCTCTTGCACAATGTCTTCACGGCCTTCAATACCCGGAACGTCAAGTAGGGTGAACGCTTGCCCACCAAGAGAGCAGGGGTAGGCTGTTGTTGTGCGCGTGTAGTCGGAGCGCCCGTCGCCAATGGCCGCGCCGATGGGCTGATGTTTACGGGTTTGTTGTCCATTTTTGTCAAAGTGAGAACAAAGGGCTTCAATCAGAGTAGACTTGCCAGCATTGGTCTCACCGTAAAAAGCAATAACTAATTTATCCCACTCTTGAGCGTTCATCGTCGTGTTGAGCGTCGTTTTTAGGGTGTCCCGAGTTTCGTCGAGAAAGCGGACGCCTTGTCCGACGCTGCCGGGATATTCGTGCAGGTCATGACCCCATTCTTGAAAAGAAACAGTATGGAAGCACGCTTCTGCTGCTGCGCAAAATGTTTGTGCTTTGTGATTGGCCAATGCGACTTCTCCTGTGAAGGCATCAAAAACGATTGTAGAATAGATGCCTTTCGAGGGAACGATGGGCGTTATTCCACTTATTGCTTCTCTCTCTTTACGGTGGAAGCTTGAGAGACGATTTATAAGATAAAATGTCAGTGCGTCAAAAACGGTCGCATGGGAGTAAATTTTCTCTCATCCGTGTCTTTTGTAAGAAGTATCGTTTGTTGTGTGGCTATTCTCTATTTTTAACGTGATCTTTTTGTAGGAGAAGGAGGGTTAAAAGAAATGTTCATGTTGGAGGAAAGCGTATATTATCAAGGACACCAGAGATATTTTCGATTTTAGACATATGTTTATTACTATTTTAGTCATGAGAGAAAAATGGTTTGATAAGGATAAAAAATAAGAGGGAGTGTTTTCCCTCTTACTCTATCGCTACTATTTATATAAAAAGAATGCGATTACAGTAAATAGTATTACATAAAAGAAGGCGCTTGCTATATTATGTAGGGACAAAAATCCTTGCGAATTTACACGGAAAAGAGCGGCATAGATCGCTCCCCCTATTAAAGCTCCCATTGCATTATCCTTGTTTTCTATGGTCGGATATCTACGTATCATAGGGAGTTTACTGTGGTCAGAGAGGCGGTGCAACGGATGTTTGCGGCTGGGCGTTAGGAGCTGCCGTGCTTGGCCTGAGAGGCAATGGTTGCGCGGCGGGCGCGGAGTTTCTCGCGGTGTTTTTCGAGGTAAAACCCTGCCAGTTGCTCCAAGAGAAGGGCGCACTGGGCGCGAGCATGGGCGTTGGCTTCGGTCTTGCCTTTCTGGGGGTACAGCTCTCGCCCCATTGCGGAGAAAGATAGCTCATCAACTAGCAGCATTTTTAGCCGAATATGCGCACAGAGGCCGAGCACATCTTGGACTTCGCCAATACGAGCGGAGGCATGGCTGCGACTAATGGTGAAGGTGTGGAGATTGCCGCGAATATAGTCTTTATCAAGCGGTTCTTGCGTGTAGTCTGCATAGCCATAATCAGCAAAAACGAAGTCTTCAAGCCAGCGGCGAGCGGCGGTGACTTCTTCGCCACCAATATCACCTGCGCGATGAAGTGCTTTAACCGTATTGAGTTTGAGGCGTTTTTTACCAAAGGTTTCGTAATCATCTTTGGCGATCCGCTCTTTGGTCGGTTTATTGGAGGGGGGCTGAGTTTTCGTGCGACGTGTGGTTTTTGCGGTCATTTCTCTGTGCTTTCTGCTGGCAGGGTAAGAGGGATAAAGCGCCAATCGGTCTGGAAGCCGATAACGCCAATGAGGTCGGGCTTAGAGGGGAGTGATTTATTGTGATGGTGCATCGTCATAAAAAACATCATGGCTGGTGGTGAGAGAGCTGGGTTCACGAAGAAAAAGGGCGATCTGGGCTCGTTTTTCGCGGAGATCTCGTGCTTCTTCATGCAGCAGGGTATGGAGCTCGGCTGGGCTGGGCATGAAGGTAAAGCGTTGCATGGCCCGGCGTAGGGCATTTTTCCCCCAGCAATGACGAGGAACATCGTGCATGGCTAATGTTGCGATATCGATCCATTGTTGCATCTTTTGTCCACTGGGCGGGTTAGCTATCACTTGCCCTAACGAGGCGACTAAAAGCGTCAGCTGGCGGCGCGTTCCTTCCTCCGATAGCGGAGTGAGGGCTTGGTCAATCTGGTGCAGCAGCGCGGTGGCTTCTTCCGTCAACGCGGGGTCTTTGGGGGGCATGCGTCCACGTAAAACGAGGCCGTTATAGCTTTCCCAGCGGCGGATATGCAGCGTTCGGGTCAGCGGATGGCTGGGTGTTAGTGTGGCGAGGGCAGCGGTCATGAAAGGGCTCCACGGGCAAGGGCGAGAAGTTCAGAGCGGTTTTGTTCGGCAGCAGAAGGGGAACGAGAGGAGCTTGCGCGGCGTGTTTGGCGGCGTTCGGCACTTTTGCGGCACCAAATACGGAACGCTGCATTCCAATCATGCTTAACGGCGCGTTCATTGGCTGTTGAGCGCCAATAATCGCAAAAGCTTTCGGCTTCACGGGCAGGGGAGAGGCCGAGTTCGTGTGCATAAGCGGCGAGCTCGTCGGTCAGCGTCCAGGTTTCGGAAAGGCGCTGGCCGTCATGATGGGGCTGTCGCGGGGTACCGGGCGACTCACTGTCTTTGTCCCTGTCACTGTCCCTGTCAGCGCGGAAGAAGGCGTCCTGTCGTTCGGCTGTCCCATGGGACAGGGAAGACACCGAGCGGAGGCGAGCGCGTTGGCGGGCTTTGCGCTCTCTTTCTTTACGGCGCATGGCAAAGGCTTTGATGGCCTCTTGGGCAATCAGCGGGTGATAAAGCCGCCCATCAGAGCATAGTATCCAGCCATGCAAAGCAAGGTCACGCACACAATCCCATGTGCTTCCGGTCATGGAGAGATGGGCCAAAATGCGCTCATCAGCAGGCAGGCTCCCAGCGGGGACTTGCAGCCATGCTTTGCACCATAAGGTTAAAGCGGCTTTAAACTCAGCGCCGGTTGAAAGCGCGTATAGGTCGCTATCAAGAAGACGGGTCGCAAAAAGAGGCATGAAATCATAGCCGCGAAGGTCACAATCAGGAGGTGTGAGGGGGGCGGGAAGGTCAGTCATGGCGGGTCTCTCGTAAAAACGATGGTGAGGGCATGGTGAGGTAGAGGTCGGGTCGCCAGATATGACGCGGAATGCCCAAGGTGCGTTCCAGTTGCACAAGCCGCGAGGCGGGAATGCGTCCGGCGCGTTTCCATCCCTGAACGGTGGAAGGAGAAAGGCTCAGCTGACGTGCCACGTCACGCGTGCCGCCTAGGCGATCAATGAGGGTGTGTATCATGTTCATGGCACAAGGTGTGCAATAAAATAGAACAGCGGTCAAGCATAATTTTTGCACATGAAACGTGCGCTTTTTTAGTACATAGTGCAATTCTGATGAATGACATCACATAAAGGGATAGAGCCATGGCGGAATTAACAGCAGCGCAGCGTCTTAAAGCGATGCGTGAACGATCGGGGCTGAGTATTCGCAAGCTCGCGCAAGAATGTGGCTATGGTGACAAATGGACGACATATCGTGCGTATGAAGACACGTATAAAAAGCCCTACTTACCGGTTGATCTGATTAAGAGAATCCTGCCAAGTCTTGTTGACCGTGGCGATCCGCCGATTACGGTGGAGGAAGTCTGGTCTTTGGCGGGAGTATTGCCGGGAATGATGGGGCTCAACGACACGGTAGAGCAAGCAGAGCGTGTCAACAGGCATGAGGCGCAGCCGATGGTGGGTTCTGTTGTGATTAATGAATATGACGTTTCCCCCCAAGCAGGCGGGGGCGCGCTGACAGCTGAAGCAGGCGGAGAAGCAGACCAGCATACGTCACTGGCTTCATGGACGTTGCCGAAGGCTTTTTTGGAGAATTACATCCCTGATTTGTCGGGTCTTGCGGTCGTGCGCGTGTTGGGGAACTCGATGGAGCCTGACTTTATGCCCGGCGAGCGTGTGTTGGTGGATACACGCCACCGAGTCCCCAATCCAGATGGCGTGTATGTTTTGTGGAATGGTTTAGGGGTTGTGATTAAACAGCTTCAATTGGTGCCTAAAAGCAAGCCGCCGCGTGTGCGGATTATCAGTGTAAACAGCAGTTATCCAACCGATGAGGTGCTTTTGTCTGACATTGAGATTAATGGCCGTGTTGTGGGGAAATGGCTCTGGAAATAAGCGCAGGGCAAATTTTATGAACGGGAGCTGAGCAAAAAAATTCCTTGACGTGATGTGCAAAAATTTTGAACAATTATCTCTGTTCTTAATTATAGCGGGTATCAAGATGATGCCATCGCGTTAGAAGGAATTTCACAATGACAAGAACGCATAGTCTTGATGCTGTTTTTGCGACACCGCCAGCCCAGCTAACGGCTGGGGATGTGGTGGCCGTGATGCAGCATGTCCATCGTTTTTCAAGCAAAGTGACGTTTATCGCAACAGCTGACCAGCTCGATATGCTTCAAGAGCTTGATGATGTGGTGGAGATGGTCAAAGCAAGCTTTGCAGCCCCTCCTGACCACGCAGATCGGTATTGGCAGGGGGTTGATGTGCGGCGCGCATTGGATCGTGACGATGCCGTGCTGATGGATGACGGGTGAGAGACGTAGCTCTTCTGGATTGTAAGAGTGTTCATATCATGTCTTTTTATAACGATATGGAAATAATAGGTCAATATTGACTGATGGCATCAGAAGGGGGCGTGACAGGGTCTCTTCTTGCTATAGGTCTAGACTGAAGAGATGACGGGCAGCCTAGCGTTAGCGGAAAGGTTGAGGTCTATCATATGGCAGCCCATCAGCACGCTCCACGCTCCACGCTCCACGCTCCACGCTCTGATGGGCTGCCTATTTCATAGGTTCCGATGCATGAAGCCATGCGTGTGGAGTGAGAAGGAGGCAGTGCTCCTCAAAGAGTTCCCCCTCAAGTAAGGAGCTAGACGTTCCTTCGTCTCGCAAAGAGCGTTCTATGTTTGCGTTATGGCCGGGGAGGCGATCTGTGGGTTTCCCTGTCTTCGTGTTGGGGCCGTTGTGTGGTGAGGAAGAGTAGCGCTGCACCTATGAGGCACAGAGCGCTCATCCCGAAGGTGGCAGAGAAGGAAAAATGATCCAGCAGGAGGCCGCCCAGCGTGCTGCCCGCCGCAATGGTGAGCTGTATGAGAGCGACCATCAGACCGCCGCCGGTTTCGGCATCGTTGGGTAGAGCGCGACTGAGCCACGTCCACCACGCGGCAGGGGCGGCTGTTCCGATAAACCCCCATAAGGCAACGAGAGGGATCATAATGCCCAAAGATGACCCGCCAATGATCATTGCGATCGCGATTAGGGCCAACAGGGCCGGTATGGCGACCAGACAGGGGGTCAAAAAGCGTTCAAAAAGACGGCTCCCTATCCATACGCCTGCGATCCCTGACAAACCCAAGAGAAGCAGAAAAAGGGAAACCGTCATGCTTGATGCCTGCGTGATATGCTCAAGGAAAGGACGCAGATAGGTAAAGAGCGCGAATTGCCCAATAAACACGAGGCCGATCGCGCTAAAGCCGAAGAAGACGACACGATGGCGTAGAATGCTGACAAGGCTTCCAGAGTGGTGCTGTGTTTGAGGAGGAAGGGAAGGCAATGTCCGATACAATGCCAGCAGGCTGATACCCCCCAAGGGGACGACCATGCAGAAAGCGCCGCGCCAACCGATAACGGGTTCTAGAACGCTTGCGAGAGGGGCGGCAACGGTGGTGGCAAGCGCATTGCCACCATTGAGCAGCGACAGGCCGCGCGGAACGTCTTGAGCAGGGACAAGGCGCATGACCAAGGCTGCCGAGATCGACCAAAATCCCCCCACCACAACCCCCAGAAGAGCACGCCCTATCAGAGCGCAGGGGAGGTTGGGCGACCATGCCACCAGAATGCCTGAGACGATCATTAGCCCGGTGAGGAGGAGAACGAGCGACCGACGATTAACGGTGCGGCTGAGTGACGGCACGCTCAAGCTACTGATGACGGCGAAGCCCCCCGATACCGCTAAGAGTTCTCCAGCTTGGCCTTGAGTGATGGCCAGACCAGCGGCCATAGGCGTGAGAAGGCTTGTGGGCAGAAATTCTGATGCAATCAGGGTAAAGGTGCATAAGGATAGGGCATAGACAGCCTTCCATGAGGGTGCTGACATAGGGGCCTTTCATCAGTCAGTGACGGTAGGACAATGCTCAGGAACGTAAAGAAAGAAGGCTGTGATGATTACCGGGCTTTATGAGCATGCAGTGTTGAAGAGGATTCACAAATGACAGCGGCCTCGCTTAAATATGTCTCGGCTTTTATGGCGGTAGCTCAGGAGGGGAGCTTTACTCGGGCCGCTGCAACGCTGGGCCTGTCCCCTTCTGCGGTCAGTCATATGATCCGCCAGTTTGAAGAGCAGCTTGGCGTGCGTTTGCTGGCCCGCACGACCCGTCATGTGTCTTTAACCCCTCTGGGCGAGCAGCTCATGGAGCAAGCCGGCCCGTCTTTGGAGCATATTCATCAAACGCTGGACGAGGTGGTGGCGTCGCAAGCAGAGCCGTCTGGCACGTTACGGGTGACGACAGGAGACCATCAAGCGGAGCGTTTTCTCCTCCCCGCCATTGCGCCTTTATTAGACCGTTACCCTCGTTTAACGATTGAGATCAGTGTGGATGCACGCATGGTGGATCTCGTTGAGGAGCGATTTGACGCGGGGATACGACTTGGAGAAACCCTTGCGCAGGATATGATAGCCGTGCCGGTTGGGCCGATGATGAGCATGGCGGTTGTGGGCTCTCCTGACTATTTCCGTCGTCATGCACCGCCACGCACACCCGATGACCTTGCGCACCATCGCTGCATTAATCTGCGGTTTCCAACCTATGGCCATCTGTATGCGTGGGAGTTTGAGAAAGAGGGCCAGTCCTTCACACGGCGCGTGTCGGGGCCTCTGATCGTCAATGACAGTCACCTCGCGCATATAGGGGCATGTCAGGGCAGTGGGCTTGCTTGTTTGCCTGATGATATGGTGAAGGAGGACATAGAAGCGGGGCGGTTGATACGCGTGCTGGCCTCATGGTGTCCGCCTTTCCCGGGCTATCACCTTTATTATCCAAGCCGACGGCAGAAGACGCCCGCTTTATCCGCTTTGATTCAAGCGCTTCGGGCGATCCATTAAACCGGTGTGAGATGGTCGCGGGCAGCTTGGCAGACGGCTTGTGTGAGGGGGCGAAGCTGGGGTGCATAAAGGCGCGGAACCACCCAATAGAGCGGCACGGTTGGGCGGTGATAGGGGGGGAGTTCTATGAGTTTCCCCTGCTGTAGCGCTGACTCGACGAGGTAAGAGGGGTGGAGAGCCCATGCCAGACCCGCGAGGGTAAGGTCATAGAACCCTTGGGCGGACGGTATCCAATGGGTAGGGGCTTGAGCGAGAGAGACATTATAGGTCGCCTTGGCCCATTTTTCTTGAAAAACATCATGCTGGTCAAACCGCAAAACGGGGCTGCGACGAAGGCTTTCTGCGGTCACCCCGGAGGGGAAGTTGCGTGTGATAAAGGCAGGATGCGCACAGGCAATATAGGTCAGCTGGCCAAGCGGTGTGGCGTGGCAGCCGGGAACGGGGGATGGATCGGCACTGATAGCGGCCATGACGCGGCCTTCACGGAGATGGCGGGCCGTGTGGTGCTCGTCATCGAGATGAATATCGAGGGTGAGGTTATGCTCTTGCGCGACATGGGTCATCGCTTGAGGAAACCAGCTGGCCATACTATCCGAGTTTACGGCCACTCTCAGAGCGAGGGGCGGGGCTTCTGTATGACGGGCTGTGTGGGGGAGAGCGGGGAGGTCGGCCTCAAGGAGGCGTACGCGCTCAAGATGGGTGGCGAGGGTTTGCCCCAACGGGGTGAGGGTGCAGGGTGTCCCACGGATGAGCAATGTATGGCCGAGCCTCTCTTCAAGGCTCCGTACCCGCTGGGAAACGGCAGAGGATGTCATCCCAAGGCGATGCGCCGCGCGCTCAAAACTGCCTTCACGGGCAACGGTGCTGACAGCGAGGAGAGAGGGGTAATCAAGCATAGCGAAATTTTGCTTTATGGGCGTTAGGAAAACACGTTTTTCTTCAGGGTCTTCGCAGTCTAGCATCATGTCCTATGATGAACCTAATCAGCAGTTTTGGGGCCGGATTTGGCCTTTCTCTATCGCTCAATTCGGCCATTGGGGTGCAAAATATCATTCTGATGCGCCAAGGGCTTCAACGTCGCTATGTTGGGCGACTTGTGGTGTTTTGTACTGCGGTTGATGCGGTGCTGATGACCCTCGGTGTGGGTGGACTGGGCACGTTGTTGGCGGCGCTCCCTCTTTTCAAGATGGTCTTGAGCTATAGCGGGGCGCTCTTCTTGGCGGTGTATGGGCTGCTCTCATTGCGTAAGATGCTGAGTGAGCAGGAGGTGGATTTTGGAGCGGCGTCCTCAGTCAGTGCCCGTCGTGTGCTGATGACAATGGCCGGCGTTACGTTGCTGAACCCTCATGTCTATGTCGATACGATGTTGTTGGTCGGCACAACGGGAGCCGCGCAACCACGTGCGCTGCACTCTGTGTTTACCGTTGGGGCGGTGAGTGGAAGTGCGGCATGGTTTGCGTTGCTGGGCTATGGGGTGCGCTGGCTCCGCCCTTGGCTGGCACGGCCAATGCTCTGGCGTATCTTGGATGGTTTTACCGGTCTGTTGATGATTGGCCTTGCGGTGTCGTTGGTGATCCACGCGCAGTAATGGGGCCTGCATGAGGCACAATACGGTCGATCACTCGTGCAAGGCCTAGGCGTTCGATGTGTTCAGAAACGGAGGCGGCATTTTTATACGCGGAAGGACGTTCAGACGTATCAACCTTGCCGGCTTGAAAACGAGCATCAATATTCTGTGTTTCTTCGGCAAATACCTCCTCAATGGAGCGTCCTTCAAGTGTTTTTTATGCGCGGTACGGGAGATATGACGACCGGCACCATGGGGCCGTGTAGCGTCCTTCTCTTCATTATCAGTGAGATGAGAAGCCGGGGGGCTTCCCATCTCTGCACGAGGTTAGCTGGGGGTGTGGGTGCGGATGAGTTCTTCTAACACCGCCCGGTCTTCTGCACTGACGCCCTGGAGGGGTTCTGGCAGGCATGGCTCCTGAGCGAGGCCCATCAGGGCAGCAGCCGAAGCGATAACGCGGAGGGAGCCGCCATAACGGTTGCTCATCTCCCAAAATGGTTTGAAGGTCGCAGAGACGCTCTCAATCGTGGCGTGGTCGCCTGCAAGGGCGGCGTCTGTCAGACGGCGCGCGAGCTTGGGGAAGAGGCCGCCCCATTCAGAATACCAGACTTTAGCCCCATGACGTAGGCCTTCGGCGGCTGTTGGGTCTCTGCTGACACCGAGGGTGAGGCTGGCGGGGGATTGTTCGGCCAGGCGGTGCAGACGAGCAATGGCCTCTTGGGCGGTCGGGAAAGCGCTGGGCACTTTGATCGAGGCGATATGAGGCAGTGCTGCGATACGTTGGACGAGCGCATCAGAAAAGCGGAATTGTGTGGTGCCGGGTGCGTCGTAAATAATAACGGGCACAGAGACGGCACGGCTGACGGCGGCGTAAAGAGAGAAGACTTCCTCGTCACGCAATGGGAAATAGCTCATCGCGGGGAGAAGCAGCGCTTGCGCCCCGGCTTTTTGGGCGTCTTCTGCATGGTTGAGCACATCACGCAGGCGGATGGCCCCGATGCTCACCAACACAGGCGTGGTGCCGGCTTCTTTGACGGCAAGTTCGGCAACGCGGGCGCGTTCTTGGCGAGAGAGATAGGCGTAAGACCCCGTTGAGCCTTCTGCTCCAATGGAGTCCACGCCGGCTTCTGTGAGGCGGTTGATCAGGCGCGCAAAGGCGCGTTCATCGATCCCATCTTGAGTGATTGGGGTGATGGGGAAGGCGCTCAGGCCGTTAAACGTCATTGACATAGAACGTGATCCTTTCGTGAGAAGTAAACGGTTAATGGCGAACCATGACCACGCCAAGAATAAGCAAGAGGGCACCCGTCAAGCGCGTTGCATCAACACGGTGGACGGGCAGCCCCATAAAGCCGATATGGTCAAGCACGATAGAGCCTACCATTTGCCCGACCACAACAAAGGCCAGAACCGTAGCGGCGCCAAAGCGCGGCACCATCACGATGCCGGTCGCAACGAAAATAGCTCCAAAAACGCCGCCCGTCCATGAGGACGCAGAGCTGTGTCGGATAAGGCGGCTCAGGGGTTGAGTGCTGGGGGACAGGAGCGCGCCTGCTAGAGCGATGGCGAGCATCAAGACCAGCCCGACAATGTAGCTCCCCACGCCGGCCCACCAAGGGGAGGCGAGTTCAGCACGCAGGCGTGTGTTAAAGACTTGTTGTAGAGCCAAACTCACTCCCGCCCCGATGATCAGGAGAAAGGAGAGTGCCCAGCCGGTAAAAGAAGCAATGGTCATCATGTCTCTTCTCTTATCGGGGGATGATGAGGGGATTATAGAACGTATGTGATGATGCGGGCTGTTCGTCTATAAGCGTCTTTCCTCAGACGCGCTCTGTTTGCCCTGGTAACTGCGGGGCGTCGTGCCGAATGCGCGGCGGAATAAGCGACCCATATGACTTTGATCCGCAAAGCCAGCGTGGAAGGCTGTATCCGCAAGGCTTTGCCCTTGGCGGAGGAAGGCTTTGGCGCTGTTGAGGCGGCTCAGCAGTTGGAACCCTTGGGGAGATATCCCATATTCCCGCCGGAAACGCCGTGAATAGGCTTCTCGTGTCATGTGGTGACGATGGGCGAGAGCGTCGATACGGCCCAGAGAGGGTACATGGGGCAGGTGGGTTTCTGGAGTGGGGATGGAGAGAACATGGTGGGGCGTGTCATTGACAATGCCGCCGAGCAAAGCCGCGCTATCGGCAGGGTCAGCACCATAGCCGGGGGTAAGGTACAGATTGACACAACGTGTCTCCACCCCAATATCGCGGGAGGAATGCACTAACCCAGCGGGGATACGCAGGGCTTGTCCGGCGGATACGAACACGCAATGATCAGGTAAAATGAAGTGGCGACAGCCTGCAAGCACAAAAGCGATCTGGTCTTCCTCATGGCAATGAGCTGGCAAGGCGAGCGTACGGCCTTGGGCAAGGCTCATTTCATGAATATGAGCATCCTCCGTGCGCCAATAATGCCAAGGGTGGCGCTGTGCAAACGATATAGGCAAAACGGCACTTCTCCCCTTTCATGACCCTGTATGGAGATCATGTAAGAAGTATTCTGCCTTTTTGCCATAGGTCGTCAATGTTGGATCACACATGGCGCACGGAGGGGAGGAACGTTTTTAAGCTGGGGGTGTTCCCGGTACAAGCGCTATGAACCCACCTTCTGTTGCGCGTATGCGCAGCGCTTTGGCTGGTTCATAGGCTGGGTCGTGATAGAAGGCTTGTGCTTGTTCCATGGAGGGGAAGCGAATGACAATGAGAACAGACTGCGCCGTGCCCTCAACGGGGGTGACGTCTGAGACTCTGGTGGTTATTTCCCCGCCGTAGCGTTGGCGGATAGGGCCTGCTTTTTGACGATATTCTGCCATAAGGTCAGGATCAATAATGGAAAAATTCCCAATGAGGTAAGCAGGTTCATGAGTGGCCATGATGTCTATCCTTTCATGATTGTTATGACAGCGCATCAAGAGGATGTTCCTCTTCTGGCCGGGTTATGACGTGGCAAACTCGACCAGAGAAAGGAACACAGGCTTGCATTAACGGTGCCCGTGGCTGAGTTCATCAGCGAGAGTCGGTTCATGATACACGGTGCGGAGCGCACTGATGATCGCGCTTGTGTCTGTTGCGACAGCGCGGTTTTGGGTGATGTCGTAATAGAGATCCCCTGCAAGGCTGGGGAGGTTCCCGTCAAAAATGAGCCCAACGGCATGACCGTTGCGGTCAATAACGGGAGAGCCTGAATTCCCCCCGACAATATCATTGGTCGAGACGAAATCGAGTTTCGTGTCTGGCTTGAGGGCCGAGCGTGCGTCCAACCAGCGTTGCGGAAGGGCAAAAGGCGGGTGGCCTGTTGCGTGTTGATACATACCCCCAAAGGTCGTGAAAGGCGCGATGGCGTGCCCATTTTGCGTCCATCCTGTTACAGTACCGTAAGAGAGACGGGGTGAGAATGTGGCGTCAGGGTAGCGTTCATCCGCTTGCCCGAGGGACTGAGCATGGGCCAACCGTGCTCGGGCGATGCGTGTGTTGGCTTGGTTAAGCGGTGCGGTGACGTCATCATTAAAGTGCTTGCGCAGGGCGGCATAGGCTGGATAGAGGCGGCGTATGACGACAATCAATGGGTCGGAGGAGGCTTTAACGGCTTTGTCGCCCCCTTTCCATAGAGCGAGACGGTTCTTGGGGTCAGATAACGTGGTGCTCTGCACGAGGTGTGCTGCGACGCTGTCGGGGTCATCATGGCCTAAAAGAGTGTGAACAAGAGGGTCATCCGTGCCGAGCTGTTGGCGCAATGTGGTGAGGGCGAGGGCCAGTGTGGCGGTTTCAAGCTCTGGGTAAAACGGCGTTTGAGCGCCCAGTTCAGCCTCAATCTCCCCAAGCTGAGCGTCATGAAAACCGGCGAGGCGTTGTGCGTCTGGGCGTGTGCGCTGTGTTGTGCCATCAACGAGGGTGAGAGCGGTGCCCGCGATCCCGCGTAGGGCTTGGCGCAAGCCAACGTAACGAGGCAGGAGAGTGCGGCTTGTGGTGAGGGCGGCGTCAACTTGGCGGAAGGGGGTGCCATACTGTTTTACACGTGCTGGGTCGGCATTAATCCATGCCTGCAAAGCGTCATCTTCCTGTGCGCGCTGGGCGATGATCGAGCTTGAGCGGAGTGATTCTTGTATGCCAGAGAAGGCTTTTAGCCGGTTTTGCACGAGGAAGAACGTGTTTTGAGATTCTTGACGATGACGGTCACTTTCGCGTGCATACTGCCAAAGCATCCCTTCCAGCAAGGTGTTGCTTTCAATCATACGAGGATTGATGACATCACGTTGAAAGCGCAGCTCAGCGGCTGACAGCCCACGCTGTGTGCGGCCCGGATTGCCGGAGGTAAAGACAAGCTCCCCCGCTTTAGGCCCGTTGGGGTTAAAAGGGAGGTAGGGCGTGTGGACAGGGGCGCCATTTTCATACACACGCAGCATCGAGAGGTCGATATCATAGCGCGGATAGTTAAAATTATCGGGGTCTCCGCCAAAGAAGGCGATATCTTGCTCTGGTGCCATCACAGCGCGGACATCTTGATAGCGACGGTAGCGATAAAGAGCGGTTTGTCCGCCATGATAAAGCGAGACAATATCGCACCGCCAGCGGGTCGGGTTGCCGTCTACGCACTCCTTCGTGAGGCGCCCTTCAATTGCTTGTCGTGCATCAGAATAGGCAGCTCCGCTTTTGCCGGCTGTAGCGCGGTCAATGTCTGCGGAGACATCTTTGATGCTATCGAGCCGATCTAGCTCCATCGCGGGGCATTGGCGCTCTTCTGCAAGAGATGAGGTGTAAAACCCATTGCGGAAATAGTCGTGATTTTTGTCAGATAGCGCATCAAGGCACGCATTGGCGCAATGATGGTTGGTCATCACCAGCCCATCAGCGGAGACAAAAGAGGCCGAGCACCCTTCTGCCAGACGGGCTGAGGACTGAATGACATGTTTCGTCCATTGTGGTGTCGGGGTAAACTGATAATGCTTTTGCAGCGATGCACGTGGCAGATGGTCGAATGTCCACATCCCCTCATCAGCATAGCTTGTCGTGCTGGCACCTAGCCCAAGCAGACTGGCAGCAAGGAAAAGCGAGGAACGAAGAGAAGGAATATGACGCATAAAAAGGCCCAGCAATTAATACTATAACGGATTCGTAATTATCATCACAGAGCGTGATGTCCGGCAAGTTAATTTTCTATGATGTATGTTTCTTTTGTTTTTTCGTTGACGCTGTATGACGGCAGCCATGTGTGGAGCGGGGAGGGGCTTTTTTGGGGTTAAGTGCGGAGGCTTTGTCATAAAGGAGGCGGTCGAGTGCCCATGAATCCACGTCAAGTATTTTGGCAAGTGCTCGAAGGATGTTTTCTTTTTTCTTATAAGATGTTTCTTTAAATCCCCAATGTTCTAGAAGGCCGTTTATTCTTCTATCAATGGCGAAGTGATCTTTCATGATGTCATCGCACGTATCCATTGGAATATTGCGCGCATATTTATCTCCAATGTAGCTGTATGTCTTTAGATATTTGATAAGGGCATGCGCTGTGGGTTGGCTTCGGTACCCCTTTCCAATCGCCTGTGGGCCGCCTTCGCCCCCATTCTTGAGCGCCTTGGCGCATTTGAGAAAGAGAGCCTTTCATTTCTCTCAACTCTTTTTGACGTGTATCTATGAGACTATCATCAAACATAATAAGACCTTCCTGATATGTGTCCCGAATATTCTGCCGTCATTATTTTTCCATTAAAAGAGGCATGCTGGCCTATGGAGTCCTTCGACTGTTTAGGGGGAGTGATGACAGGATTTCTATAATGATGTCGCAATAATATTTCTATCAATTTATTTTTTAGCGAGATAAAGTGTAGAGCGTTTCTGGGGCTGCCAAGGCCTAAAATATGGAATGACATGGAGCGGTAGAGGGTAAAGCGTTTGTCTAAGTGCGTTAAAATGGTTCTTCAGTTGATACGGCGTTATCTTGCGCGTACTTTTGGTATGATGGTGATCGCGGTTATTCTCTTAATAATTGGGGTTGAAACTGGTCAGATCTCGTTTCTTCTAAGTTCCCTGAATGGGCTGTCTTTGGGAGGAAAAATGGCTCTCCTCTATGGGGTGAGCTTTGCTCTGATGGTGGTTTGCTTCTTGTGCGAAGTCATGACCACACTGATTTTTGGACGGACGGTAGGGAAGATTATTTACGGCATTTCTGTCAAAGACCAAGACGGAGACAATGCCTCACCTGCTTTGTCGCTGAAGCGTTCTGCCTTAGCTTGGAGTGTGGGGCTGGGGCTGATGCTCCCTTATCTCTATACCATTTGCCTTATTATTTCTTTGGTGCATGTCTGTCGTCGTGGTGCTTCGTGGTGGGATCAGAAGCTGAGTACCTATGAGCAGTTCTCACCTTATCGGTGGTGGCAGTGGGTTTTGGGGATCATGGCCTATATCGCGCCATGTGTTGTTTTAGGCATTTATGTAGTGCGTAGGCTTGTTTAACCGTCGTTTCTTGTAGGGGCTTGGAGGTTGGTTTCACGTGAAACACTCCTGCAAGAAGGGAAGGAAAGCCTCCCTTCTTATGACGCGCCTTTAGGCTTTGGGTGTGGAGGAGCGTCGGAAGCGTTTTGTGCAAGTAAAGAACAGCATAAAGGCGCGCAAAGGCAGCATGACGCGCCATGAGGGGGAGAAATCCCCCGCGAGAGGGGAAATCATGGCATCGCGCATGCGTTGACGCATGCGGTGATGCTGTGGCCGCATGAGAAATCGGCGCAGGTCTGGGTCGTTAAGGCGATAAACAAACCAGCTAATCAAACGCATTTCCTGTCGCGCTTGTTTTTCAGCAGCACGCGCTTCTTTTCGGCCTAGCTCTGCGTGTTGCAGCCATTGTTGAGCGACATGAACGCCACGCAACGCACTTTTCATAGCCAGCATAACCCCTGCGGGAAAGATGGGGTCAAGAAAGCCAAAAGCATCACCGATGATGAAGTAACGCTCGCCCCATGCTTTATCACCTTTATAGGAATAATGGCCGGTATAGGTCAGTGGCATGACCGCTTCAGCCTTGGCCATACGTTTACTGATACTTGGGCTATGACGCACATAAGCCCAGAAAATATCATCGGCTGAGCCTTTGTATTTCTGCATTCTGTCATAATCACCGACAAAGCCAATGCTCATAATGTCATTGGGGAGAGGGATCATCCAAAACCAGCCGCCTGGAACGGTACGAATGGAGGCGTAGCCCTCTTGGTCTTCTCCCTTTGCACGAGGCACATGGCGGAAATGGCTAAAGATAGCGGCCTTATTATTGCGATGGTTGTTGAATTTTGTGCCATGCTGGCGGAGCATGAGGGTATCGCGCCCTGAAGCATCCAAGATAAAGCGCGGTTGATAAATAACGGTTTGTTCGTCTTTCGTACAGACTTCAACAAGCGGTGCGCTAGGGGTGGGGAACTGTACCCGGACAACGCGTGTCTCCTCAAATGTTTTCGCTCCGGCCTTTTCAGCATTGCGAAAAAGAAGGGCGTCAAAGTCCGCACGACGAACTTGATAAGCGTGATCAGCCTGCGCTTCCATCGCGTGGCGAAAGGAGAAAAAGTAGCGTTCTTCTTGTGTATCGGAGGCGAATTCACTGCCTGTTTTATAAACCCCCATAGCCGTGACCTCGTCAAGCACGCCGAGCTCTTTGAGAATAGGGAGGTTACATGCAAGAAGGGATTCCCCAATATGGAAGCGCGGGTGGCGTTTCTTCTCTATCATCACAACATCCAGCCCTTCCCGCGCTAGAAGGGTGGCTGCTGTACTGCCTGCGGGGCCTCCGCCAATAATGAGAACATCACAAGAGAGGGGAGGTTGAGGCATGGGACACTTCTCACATTAAGAACGACTAACGAGAACATAACAATGCTCACGTTGGTGACAAGCTCTTTAACGCTATTAGGACGTAAGAAAAAGGATACCCCCTCTTATGAGCGTGATAGAGCTCTACCCACTCATGAGGGCGAGTGGTACGATGTTATGTGAACCGTGGGCGACGGATGATATATTTAGCGATAAAGAAAACGAGTGTGAAGGCTCTAAAGGGCAGCATGACGCGCCATGAGGGTGAAAAATTCCCCGCGAGAAGCGCAATGATCGCGTCACGCATACGCAGCGGATGGTTTTTGGGACGCATAAAGAAATAACGCAGAAGGGGATCGTTGATCCGGTACACAAGCCACCCGATGAGACGCATTTCTTTACGTGTTTGGCGTTCAGCCTTGCGGGCTTCTTTACGGCCACGCTTGGGGTCTTTGAGCCAAGCCTGTGCGACCTTGGCCCCACGCAGCGCACCATTCATGGCCAGCATCACACCGGAGGAAAAAACAGGGTCGAGAAAGCCGAACGCGTCACCGATGATGAAGTAACGCTCGCCCCATGCTTTGTCGCCTTTATAGGAATAATTGCCGGTTGTGGAAATAGGGGCCAAGGCTTCGGCTTTTTCCATACGGTTGCGCACACTCTCGCTGGCATTCACATGTTTCCAGAAGAGCGTTTCAAGCGAACCACCATGATTTTTGAAACTGTCATGATCACCCACAAAACCGACGCTCATAATGTCATCGGGAAGGGGGATCATCCAAAACCACCCGCCTTTGACGAGATGGACGGAGATATAGCCCTCCATATCCTTCCCTTCGGCGCGTGGCACATGGCGGAAATGGCTAAAGAGAGCGGCTTTGTTATTGCGACGATCGGCAAATGTCTTCCCATGCTGGCGGAGCATGAGCGCGTCACGGCCTGAGGCATCAAGGAGAAAGCGCGGGCTGTAGGTGCGGGTCTCGCCGTCTTTCGTGCGGACATCAACCAAAGGGCGGCCATTGGGGGGGAAGGACACGGTGGTGACGCGGGTTTCTTCACAGGTGGTGGCGCCGGCCTTTGCCGCATTGCGGAACAGCAGGGCGTCAAAATCAGCCCGGCGCACTTGAAAGGCATGATCGGCTTGGCGATCAATGGCGTGGCGGAATGGAAAAGAGAGGCGCCCTTCACCCGTATCGGTAACGAATTCAGCGCCCGGTTTATGGACGCCCATCGCCGCGACCTCTTCAAGCACGCCAAGCTCTTTAAGGATGGGAAGGTTAGAGGCGAGGAGGGACTCCCCAATATGGAAGCGCGGATGGCGTTCTTTCTCGATCATCACCACATCCAGCCCTTGGCGAGCAAGAACGGTGGCGGCTGTGCTTCCTGCAGGGCCACCACCTATGATGAGAACATCGCACGAGAGGGGAGATTGAGACATAGAGCAATCCTCGCATCAAAAATTGTTACGGAAACATAACGGTACCAGAGCCTGTCACAAGCTCTCGTGCGTCCGGTGCATAGAGAGAGAAACGGTAGATCATCCCAGTGGGAGCGTTATGCTCTTGGGTGACGGTCATGGTTAAATAGCCCCAATGTGGCTCATCAAGGCGAGAGCATTGTATGTGCACGTCGCGCATACTGGCCAGCCATCCTTGCCGGACTTCATGAGAGGTCAGCGCTCCATGCAGGGCGGCGGCCTGCATCGCCATTTCCACACCAATGATGGGCGGGAGGCTCCCATGCGAGCGATAGGGGTTGGTTGGGTCACGGGGGTCGTCTGTCACAGCGGTGAGCGTCGTCTCATCCCAGCGTGAAACGGCGCTGAGCAAACAGCTCTTTCCTTGGTGGGGAATGAGGCGGGCGATGGCGTTCCGGTCAAGCATGGGTGAGCTCCACGGTGAGGGTGTGCTGGCCATAGGGAAGATGCAGCGTGTGGTTCTCATGGTGCGCAAGGGCGTGCAGTAAGGGCAGAAGACGCCCTGCGGGGTTATAGCGCGCCATGTCTTGAAGTGTCACTGGGAGCTGTATGGCTGGGTCTGTTTCGGTGACCTCGTTGTGTAAGGAGAGGGAAAGCTGTGGGCCCGCATGGGCGCCCGGTGTCAGGACGAAGGCACAGCCGAAAGGCTGGTCTGTCCGGCGGACTGTGCCTAATGAGCCGGGAATAGGCGCATCATACGCACAGAAGAGCAGGGGCGTCTCCTCACTCGAGGCTTCTGTTGCGGCTTTGAGCAGGGCTGCGGCGACGGTCTCGTTATGGAAGCCTAAAGAGACGGCCGGTTGTTGGCAGTGATGGGCGATCATCCAATAGCCTGCCGGGGCATTATGGACAGAGTTGTGGAACATGGAGGGTGACACCGCTCCCATGGGCGAGGCGAGCGCGTCTAAAATACGGTTGATGATGAAGCCATCTCCGTTTGAGCTCGCAAAGAGAGCCGGCAGCTCTGAGGCCTCATAAGGCCCGTTTTGGCAAGCCTCTTGAGCGCAGAGGAGGGCGAGGCGGATCACTTGGCTCGCGCGGCGGCGCTCATTGGGGGGAAGGAGCGAGGGTGGCGGAAGCTTGCGCGTATCATCAACCCGAGGCTGCTCCCCGCGGAGAATGGCTTGCGTGGCGTCCCATCCGTTGAGGCCAGACCCCCAGACACCAATACTGTTGATGGTGATGATCATGCCATGGTTCCCACAATAAGACTGCTATTGGTGCCACCAAAACCAAAGGCATTGTTCATGACGATCTGTGGTGCGGCATGGCGATGGGTGAGGAGCATATCGCTGTGGAAGGTGGGATCAATGTCCGTACTGTTCATACAAGGGGGCAAGAAATGTTGGTTAAGCACAATCGCACAGACCATCGTTTCCAAAATGCCGGACGCTCCGAGTGTATGGCCAGACCATCCTTTGGTCGAAGAGCAGGGCGTGTGGGGGCCAAAGAGAGCGGTCATCGCTTTATCCTCCATGGCATCATTGGCGCGGCTTCCGGTGCCGTGCATATTGATATAGCCAATGTCATCAGGGCGAAGCTGGGCGCGTTTAAGCGCTTTTGTCATCGCCTGTGTCGCGCCGGCTCCTGTTGGGTCGGGGGCGGACATATGGTGGCCGTCACTGCTGGCGCCATAGCCAAGGAGGCGAAGGCGATACCCGGAGACGGTCGTGGAGAGCGGGCGGGCGCCTGCACGTTCTAACAACGCAAACCCCGCCGCTTCACCGATGGAAATCCCGTCCCGCGTGGCGTCACAAGGGCGCGTGACGGTTGGGTCGATCAGCTCAAGGGAGGCAAACCCTTGAAGGGTCATGCGGCAGAGGCTATCCGCCCCGCCGACAACGACAGCATCACAAAACCCGCTCGTGATTAAATGCGCGGCGTCAATAAAGGCGCGGGTTGAGGACGCGCAGGCGTTGGAGACCGTCAGGCTTGGCCCGGTCAGCCCCAGACGAGCAGCGACAAAGTGCGGCAGTGAGGCGAGGTCTTGCGTGGTGTTGTAATGGAACGTTTCAGGAAGGGTGAGTTCCCCCGCTGGGCGAGCGGCATAGGCTTCTTCTGCGCTGAGAATACCTGACGTGCTGGTACCCATAACGATGCCGATGCGATGAGCGCCATAATGGTTGCGTGCCTCAATGACAGCGTCAAGAAAACCATCGCTGGTGAGGGCGTAATTTGCAAGGTGGTTATTGCGGCAGTCATACAGGGCGAGTGCCTCGGGAAGGGTATGGTCTTCAATCCCGGAAACGCGACCGATGGAGCCGCGACCATTGGGCTGAAACTGGTCTGGCTGAAGGGTGGTGCGTGTGCTTTGGAGCGTTTGGCATGTGGCCTCGACCCCGCGGCCCATGGCGCTTACGGCGGTGCCGGCTGTGATGATGAGGTCGTTCATGCCGTGCGATGCTCCTCATGATGAGAGGGGCGTGCGCCCATCAGAAGAAAGCTTGTGCCAAGAGAGAGGGCGGTGCCGATTGAAATGGTCAAACCGAGTTCGTGAAGAAGGGGCGTCTCGCAACTGGCGAGAATACCGAAGGAAAGAACGGTCATGATGTTACAGGTCAAGAGGGTGCGGAGCGTTCGCGTACGTTCGGCATCATCAAGCTGAGGGCGGCCGAAGAAGAGGGCGTAATCTATCGCGACACCCAGCACAAAGGCCAGAGCGACGAGGTGGATAATGGAAAAAATCGGTGTGTGCAAGCGCAGTATGGCCAAAAGGGTGATCATGATGAGCCCTAAGGTGAGTGTCAGGCGCAAAGCGCGCCGGGTATTGCGTAAAAAGAGGAACAGAGCGCCTAAAGCAAGGCTCGTGCCGAGCAGGAGCCCCAAAGCAGCACGCTCAATATGAGGGCGTAAGAGGTCGCCTACGGCTGTTTTGAGGGAGATCATCATCAGGGAGGGATCATGCTGGGCGTGTTCGATCAACGCCTGACGTGCGTGATCGGTACGGGGGAGCAGCACGCCATACCACTGTTGTTGTCGGGCAAAAAGCAGGAACTGAAGGCGATGGCCTAACGCGGTGCCGTCCAAGTCCGACAGCGTCAGAGGAGGCAGCGTTTGGGCATGGGTGATCTCCCCCGGTAGGGCGGCAAAACTGTCGGGTTGGAACGGCGTGTTGGGCACGGTGGACTGGAGAGCCGCTTGGAGAGTGTCGCGAGACGGCAGGGCGCGCTGGCGCTCCTCCTGACGGGCAGGGCTGGGGAGAAGAGAGGCGGCGGCTTCGAGTGAAAGGGAGGGGGGAAGCTGTGCGAGGAGGCGTTCTTCGTCTTCCAAAACATGGTCACGGCTCGTGCCTTGCAGCACGCCGATGACGGATAAGGACGGCGCCCCAAGTTGTTGGCGGAGAGTGCGGTCTTGGGCCTGGAGCGTGGCTGGAATAGGGTTAAGCACTTCGCCCTGACGTTCGGCTTTAAAAGGGCAGAGCACCAGCAGAGCAAGGGCGGGTGGGGCGACCAGCCAACAGAAACGGCGGTAGCGCCGAAGGCCCTCCCAACGCAGGAGGGCGGGAGACGGCCCTTGATGATAGGTTGCGAGGTCTGCTTGTGTGACGAGGGCGGGCATGATCCATAAGGTGACGCAGGCGGCGGTCATAATCCCGATAGCGGAGAAGAGCCCAAGCTGGACAAGCCCCGGGAGGCCGCAAAAGATCATGCTGGAGAGGCTGACGGTTGCGGTAAAGGCTGCCATTTTGAGGCTCGGGCCAATGCGGTTCAGCACAACGGAGATCGCCTCGCCACGATCACGATGGCCGAGGAGGAGCACGGGATAATCCAGCGACACGCCCAGCATGGTCATCCCAAACCCGAGGGCGATCCCGTGAACCCAGCCGAAGAGGAGCTTGAGCACCAGCATTGAGGCCGAGAGAGAGAGCAAGAAGGGCACAGCAATCGTGGCCAGCACCCACAGGGAACGGAAACGCCAATACAGAACCCCCGCGACAAGGAGAAGCGAGAGCAAGGCGAGGCGATCCATATCATGACGGAGCGAGTGCGCTGCCATGACGGAGAAGACCGGCGATCCTGTTAGAGTAAGGCGGCTACGGGGCGTATTGAGATGGCTACGCTCGAAAGCGTCTGTGATGCGGTGATAACTCTCTTTGAGAGACGCTGTATCAAGGCTGGTATGGCGCAGTTGCAGCAGCATAAGCGTGCTGTGATGGTCTGGCGTTACCCAGAAGCCGTCCATCGTGGCCGGTTGTGTGGAGGTGGACAGGGCGGCAAGCGTGTCTGGATAGGCCCCCGTGGGGTCTTTAAAGCCGATTTCTTCGACTAAGGGCGAAGCGGCTGTTTGTAATAAATCGTAGAGACGATCAAAATCCTTTTTAAGGGCCGGGGCGGAGAAATTGCGTGTTTGGTCATGCGGGGCTAGCCCGTAGCGATGGGCAAAGAGAAGAGCTTGGTCTTTTTGCGTATTGAGCGCGGCAGGCCCGTCTAAAATAAGGCTGAACAGATCGGTGGAGCTGAGCGCGTGATGAAAGCGCTGGGCGATTACGGGGAGGTCTTGGGGATGAGGCGTCGTGATAGACGCCATAATGAGGGATTGGTTCGCTCCATGCGTCACTTCGTCGAGAAGAAAGTGCGAGCGTGCATCATGAGGACGGGGGAGAAACGCCTGCATATCCATCCGCAGCCCAATAGAGGCAAAAGTGAGCGCTGCGACCACGATGGAGAGAAGAAGAGCGAGGAGGAGAGGCAGGCGTTTGCGGGTCATCAGTGGGTAATGATCGTGTCGGTCACGTCATTATTGGCTTGAATGAGGTGAATGCTCTCAATGGCGTTATTATGGCCTGTCATTTGCACGATATGCACCATATGGGCCACCTCGCTTGTGCGCGGCGTCATGGTGAGTGTCCATGAGGCGGGATCCCCTTGGGCTGAGAGGCTGTAGAACTGTTTCAGCAGGGCCGTATTGCCTTGGAGGGGGCCGCGGATCGTAGCGGCCATCAGTTCCAGCACGGGGGTGATATGAAGCGGCAGGGTGCGAGCGGGGCTCTTACCATGATGGATCTGCACAGCATCGCCTTCCATAATCAACGTATCATGGATGGGGGCTGTGGTGATTTTCTCAATATGGTCTGGGGCGCGGAACCGCAGAATACCCGAGCTTTTAAGCGGCGCTTTCAGGGCGCGCACGCTATGGGTTTCGCGGAAATGATTGTCGCGCTCGGGCACTTGCCCAAGATGGGTGAGAATGGTTTCAGCCAAGCTTTCTTGCGGCGTGAGCGACGGCGTTGATGCTGGAGGAGGGCTTGAGGGCGTTGTGCTCGCTGTCTCTGCCTGTGCTGGAGACGGCAGCGTTAGCGAAAGAGGGAGGAGCAAGGTCAGCAGAGTGTGTGGAGAGCGGAGCCAAGACATAGGGTTAGAGACCTTCTTCCCAAAAGTCGAAAAAATTAAACCAGGCGAACGGGCTACGTTGACATAACCCCTCCATCCATTGGGCATATCGGCCCATGAGAGGGGTTGGATCAGCTTTAAGAGGGGCAGCAGGTTCATCGGTTAAAAGAGTATCAAGAAGAGGCTCGCATGCAATACGGTACGCCCCATTTTTCTGCCGCAAAGCTGAAACGAGCACGACGGGCGCCCCGGTAAGAGCGGCGAGCTGGAAAGGGCCCGCGGGCAATGGGGCCTTATGACCAAGAAATGGAAGAGCGATAGAGCGGCTCTGATCATGGGCACGATCGGCTAAAATCCCAACGACTTGGCCTTTTTTGAGAGCACTGACTGTGGTGAGCATACTGTCAGGCTGACCGAGTTCGATAATATCAGCATTAAAATCGGGAGCGAGCTGTTCGATAAAATGTGATGTGGTGCCCAAGAAACGCCGATACATGAGCATCCTAAAACGGACGGAGGCTGTCAGGCCAAATTGGCGCAGTGCATCAAAAGAGCCAATATGAGCCCCCATAAGAATGCAGCCTTTGCCGTGTTGAAGAGCTGCGTGGAGGTGCTCTGTCCCGTGACATTGGATCTTGTCCGGGTCAAAGCGCCCGCTGAGGAGGAAAATCCTATCTACAATATTGGTGCTGTAGGCGTAGATATGTTGTAGCACCATGAGGTGATGAGGCCGGCGGTCGAGCTTTCCCGCGTGATAAAGATGGGTTAGGTAACGCCAAGAGGCTCGCCGGACAGTTGGATAAAAAAGGGCATAATAAAGAGTAGCCGGCCCGCGTAACCATGATGCGGCATGAGGGCCTAGATGTTTTATGATCCCTATAAGGAGATAGGCCGTGAGCCGATTGCCTTTCTCAGGACGCAACCATGTGTTGCCACTCATTGAGGCGCTCCTTTAGCGCGCCCATGTAGGATCGTGTCTCCTTCAGTGCGGCTATCTGCATGGTGGAGCGTAAAGCGGAACTCGTTCTCTGCAGTACGGCTTGAGAACAAGGTCATCGGTTGATCGGGCCGCACAAGGGAGAGGAACTTAACAGATGTTATTGTGCTGACATCGTATTGAAGATGGTGAAAGACAGCATCAAGCAGAACGACGCCGGGCACAACAGGATTGCCGGGGAAATGACCCGGAAGGGCGGGGTGGCTGGCAGGAATATGGAACGTGCCATAACAACGCTTTTCCATATAATGTTCCACCAATGCTTCCCATGCGTGGCGGGGGAGCTTGCCTACGGCATTGCGTGGTAATGTGGAGAGCTCGATGAGCCGCCGCGGCATAAAGGACGGGTCGATATGCTCGCGGAGGGCTTTCATAATAGAGCGGCTGTCACGGTTGGGCGCAACGATAAAAGCCTGTAGGCGGGTGGGCTCATGGAGCGATCCGGCCGCCTCACCTCCCGTCAAGAGAGGGGCAAAACAGCCGTCAAGAACCCCGTCCACCTGCAATAACGCTTTGTTGAGCGCTGCGTAGGACGTGCGCTTCCCAGCGATTTTGAGGATATCGCCCTTTCGCCCGATGAGATGGAAATGTCGATCATCGTCAAGGGCAATGACATCGTTGAGCGGATGAGGCGTCGCATAAGGCGCCTCAAAGAGATAGGTCTCTTTTTGCGTATCGGTGGGGTCTAAGAGCAGGGACGTATCGTCATAAAGGCGCCACGGAGCGTCGCTGAGGGTTCGACGAAAGGCAATGGAGCCTGTTTCTGTGGAGCCATAAATCTCCATGACGGGGGCATTGAAGCTATCTTCGGCGTGTTGGGCGAGGTCTACTGGTAAGGGAGCTGACGCCGAGATGATACGTTCAAGGCTGGGGAGGGCGGCCTGTGCTGTTGTGAGAGAGCGCAGATGAACCGGCGTTGTCACGAGTGTATGGGGCGCTGGCGTTTGAGCGAGGAGTTTCTCAATATCACTGGGAAAAAAACAGGGGCCGCTTGCCGTGGTCGTAGGGGTATGGAGGCTTTGGAGAATGAGCGTTTCAAACCCGTACATATGATAAGGTGGCACGGTGCCTAAAAGGGTTGTGGTGCGCGAGGTAGCGTTAGGCTGCGTGACGGCGAGCAGCGGAAACGCTGTGTGGCTACGGGCCACGAGTTCTCCCCAACATTTACGGTGTTTCTTGGCCTGTCCTGTACTGCCAGATGTAAAGACTTCTGCCGCGATTATGTGCGCTGGAAGGGAGGGGTTGTCCCATTTCTGGGCAATGAGCTCTGAGAGTGGAGGGAGCGGAAATATGTTCAGAACAGAGGGAAGGTTGGGGCCTGTGCAGACAGCGTTATAATCGTTCTGGAGAGCTAACAGCTGGGAGGGGGCCTGTTGGCTTGACAGGAGGCAGGTTTGCCCGCGCAACAGGGTTGCGAGAAACACGACGGTAAAATCAAGAAGATGAGTATGTAGGTTGAGCAGAGGCCGGTCTGGCAAGCGCTCCGCCAAAGCCCATGCGTGGGAGAGGAGCTGTGTGCCGGTTATCGGCCCCGCAGCGGTATAAAAAATAGCCCGCTCGGGTGCAGTGATAAGAGAAAGGTCATGCTGTGCGGTCATGGGATCGTCTGGTTATCGTGCCGGACGATGAGTTTCAATATACTGAGCGAGAGAGCGGAGAGAGTGGAAAATCTTGCGATTATTCTCGTCATGAGACTCAAGCTTAATGCTATACTGTGTATTGACCATTAACGCTATTTCGAGCACATCAATGGAATCAAGTCCAAGTCCCTCACCAAAGAGAGGACTTGTTGGGTCGATTTCGTGTGGATCCATGTCTAGTTGAACGGCATCAACAAGATGGACAGCCAGTTCGCTCTCAAAGGGTGATTGTTGGGAAGAGGAGGAAGATGTCGTCACGGAACAGTCAACTCATGATGAGGAACAAAGCTGAAAGTCTCATACCATTGGAGGCGTTACCCAGCAAGTGTCGCTTTTTTAGGGGGATACGCTTTGCTTCTTTTGGACTTGGTATTGTTTCTGTAACAACACTATCCTCCTCTCTAGGCTGTTCCTCTTTTTTGGTGAGTCTTGGCATGATCCTCCAAGTGCTGGGGATTATCCCCATGCACGGGCGATGGTGGTTTTTATTTCCTCCGCTTTTGGTGGTGTTGGCGGCTATGGGGTGGTGGGCGCCGATATGGACGAAGACGGGAGACCAGCTTTTCTTATACGGGGCTGCATTAGGGGGGCCGCTTACAGTATTTTCGTTGTCCCTTCGTCGTGGGGAAATTCCGCTCCTTACTCAAATAGCTGAGGGCGTTCATGGCTCGTTGCGGCTAGATGTACAGCGTTATACGCGGTGTTTGACATGGGGATGGGTTGTTTTCTTCATACTCGCCCTCGTTGCGCCGGCGTTTCTATGGGCTTTAGCGCCTCATCAACAGTGGTGGCACTATCCTCTAGGCGGTGGCGCTTTAGCCGTGGCGCTGTGTTTATTTCTTGTTGAAATCCCAGTACGGCGTCTCTTTATCCGCCAGTTTGACCACGCAACATTAGGGCAAAATCTGCGTGCGGGGTACATGGTTTTTATGAAGAAACACTAACAGCGCTGTGCTTTATTGCATTGGGGAAAACGGGCATCTATGCTCCGACCTCTTGATTGACTTTTTAAAGCTCGTGATTGCCTCCTATGTCAGACCCTGTAAAATCTCCTCATCCTTTTCTTTCGCGTTTTTATAGCCGTCCAGAAGAGCGTGAAGAGTTTGTGCGCGGTTTATTTGATGAAACAGCGGCTCACTATGATCGTATCAACAGCGTATTTTCATTTGGCACGGGGCGTTGGTATCGTCGGCGCATGCTGAAACGGGCGGGGCTGCGACCGGGACAGAAAATGTTGGATGTCGCTGTCGGCACGGGGTTGGTTGCGCGTGAAGCGGTCGCCATTACCGGGGCAGAGAATGTTATTGGGCTGGATATGAGCCCGGGAATGCTCCAAGAATGCCGTCGATTATTGCCCATTCAGCTCGTGCAAGGGGATGCGATGGACCTTCCTTTTGCGGATAAGAGCATGGATTTCCTCAGCATGGGGTATGCGCTGCGTCATGTAGCAGATTTGCACAAGACATTCTCGTCTTATCATCGCGTGCTTAAACCGGGTGGGAAGGTCTTAATATTAGAGATTAGCCGGGCAGAAAGCCGTTTGATGCAGAAGTTACTCTTCCTTTATTTGGGGCGGGTGGTTCCGTTTCTCTCTGGTATGGCGGCCTCTCGTGCAAGCCGTCGTTTGATGGATTATTACTGGGATACGATCGACCATTGCGTTCCGTATCAAGACATCATCACGGCGATGAAAGATGCCGGCTTTCACGATGTTCGTTGTGAGGTTTCCTGTGGTATTTTCCGTGCGTATATGGGGCGTGCTTAAACAGTGCTTTCTTCTTCTCGTCACGTGATGCTTCCTTGTTACAGCCATGAGCGGCCTAAAAATACGCAAAAGGCGTTCGCGGTTGTGCGTTATGGTGGTGAAGAAGCGACACTCTCTGTGGAAGATGGCTGCGTATGGATGTATCTTCCGGGGCCAAAGCCGGCGCGTTATGAATGCTGGCGAGCGGCTGCAATAACGTTTGGAGAAGACGAGAAGCGCGCAGAAGATGAGCGCCACGCTGGGCTTGATGATGGCATCGGGTGGAGTTGCGCGGGGGATGTGCTTTTTGCGGGCTTTTGGCTTGATGACCAGCCAGAGCTGAGTGAGGCGGTCAAAAGACGGTACGAAGCGCTTATCACCTTATGCCGTGCGAAGGGGTTTGGGCATTTTTATCGGATGTGGAATTATCTTGGGGCCATTAATGCCGATAATGCTCAAGGTGAAGAGCGCTATCGGGATTTTTGCTGTGGACGGTCGCAGGCTTTTGAAGCGATGGGTGTCAGTCTGACAGACCTTCCCGCGGCAACAGGGATTGGCCTATCAACAGGCGGGGTGGCGGTCTATGCGCTGGCTCATCGTGAAACGAGCGGGGTCAATATCGAAAATCCGCGCCAGTTACCTGCTTATCGCTATCCGCGCCGCTATGGGCGTCGTTCCCCCTCTTTCGCACGGGGAACCGTGATGGCCGGTGCGCAGCAGACGGTGCTGTATGTGTCTGGTACGGCGAGTATTATCGGCCATGAAACGGTTGGGCAAACATTGGCGGAACAGCAAGCCGTGATGGTTGAGAATATCCAAACCCTCCAAAAAACGGCGACCGAGCATTTTCCGGAGCTGGATTCAGTGACGTGCCAAAGTTTAAAAATCTACGTGCGTCACGGTAAAGATGGTTCGCTTATACAGCGTGCTATGCTGAAGATCTTTGGTGGAATGGCGGAGCAATCGCCCGTATTTATTGCTGATATTTGTCGAAAAGAATTGTTAGTGGAAGTAGAGGCTGTGTTTATAGGTCAATAGGGAGAGCATATGACGTATAGGTTTGGTTGGAATATAGCATTATTTTGCTTTGTGCCTGATATTGTAGGATGCTGTAGATAATTCTCTCTCTTTTCTGATAAAGGGAGGTTATCAATCAGATAATACATTAATATTTATAGTATAAATTAAATAAAAAATAAAAAAACAATGAAGGTAATATAAATATAAATCGAACTTTATTTCCCATGAAATTAACCTGTTCATTATGTTGACGTTAATTAAACATTACCATATCATGAGAGGCGCTTTGCCTGCATTGTTATTTTTAGGCAATTTTCTGTTTCAGATTTTCGGAGAGTGTGGGCGTGGTCTATCAAGCCGCTGACCGTGTGAAGAATGTATTGCGTCGAGGTGCTCGTTGCAGCACGATGAGTTTGTTGATGATGTCGACGACTTATGTCGGCGTGTCTGGTGCCTTTGCGCAAACGGCCTCTCCTTCTTCCTATAAGGATGTAATTAATAAGGTCGTACAAATTAATAATGGTCCAAATTCTTTTAATTGGCTTACGGCTACGCCTGTCTCCGGAACAGGTGACTGGAATACGGGCACATTCCAACTTTTAGATACGTCTACGGGGCAGGCGCAGTCATCCACGACGCACGACGTTAATGGTAATAATGTTATCTTTAGTGGAAGTAATCTTGTATATAATGCAAAAAATCCAATATTGACAGCTAGTACAAGTCGTTTCTATACTGCTAATGTTGCCATTGTAAATGGGGCTACTTTAAATTCAACTAGTGGTATAGAAGTAGGTTATCAGAATGGCTCTAATATTCCGGTATCTGTTTATGTCGATGGAAGTGCATCGACTTTAAATAATACTGGAGATATTTCAGTTGACAATACAGGAATCCTTTATGTTTCCAACGGTAATTTGATTTCAGATAGTTTGACGATAAGCGGACAGGCAACACTTGGAAAGAATACAACAATAAGAAGTAGAATTACAAACAATAATGGCGGTACATTAACATTAAATGGTCTAAATGTTGCATCTGGTTTAATTCAGGCGAATGATGGTGTAGTCAATGTCCAAAATGGTTCAGTAGTTAATGGAACATTTACAAACAATAATGATGGAACCATTAATTTAGACGGCGCTTCTGTTGGGTCTCTCAATAATAGTGGTACAGCAACGTTAGATAAAAACGCGACTATTTCCAATGGTGGAACGATAACGTCCAACCAAGGCAGTACGCTTAATCTTAACGGAACACAAATTGCCTCGGGTGTATTGCAGACTGTTAATGGAACGGTGACTGCGACAGGAGCTACTATTAATGATTCTGTAACGAATAATGGCACAGTCTCTTTAGCGAGCGGTGCAAAGGTAATGGGATCTATTACCTCTACGGGAAGTGGCATTCTGAATGTTAATTCAGGAGGAGCGAGTGCGGGCTCACTCAATGGCAGTGGGAACACCACGCTTGCACAAGGCAGCGGTCTGACGCTGACCGGTCAAGGTGGGAATTATTCCGGGACTATTACCGGCACGAATGACAAGGGTATTACGCTTGCCAATGGTGCGACGGCAGCGCTGACAGGGGCGAACCAGTATCAAGGCGATACGACGGTTGACCAGAACGCGAACCT
>NZ_KB899348.1 GCF_000378165.1 Saccharibacter floricola DSM 15669 | reverse complement strand
GACGGCAATGATACCAGCGCTTACGCCGCCACGGTTGCCGCCCGCGTTGGTATCGGCGTACAGCAGCGCTTTAACGCCCTCACACCCGACCAGCTCACCGCCCTTATGCACGCCATTATCCGTGTCGAAAACGGCCAAGACCCTTATGGAACGCTCGTGGATCGTGTGGCTCATGAAGCCGTGCGACCGTCCCCCACGATGACCTAACCTCATCCCCACTAAACACCGCCCTCTGAGGCGGTTTTTTTATGTCTGGAGACTTTATGGACATCACCGCCTTTCTCGACCTCTTACCCAGCAATATCGGTCTGATCGTCGCGTGTGTGATCATCGTCTGCAAGCTCATCACCGTCACGGTACGCCCGCCTGCCAACGGATCACGCTGGGGGCTGCTCTATCGTGCCATCAGCACCGTCGCGCTCAATATCGGCTGGGCGACCAATCGCTTCCAAGCCGGACGCCCCACCGACACACGCCCCCGGCCATGACCACGCCAGAGCGTCATTGCCGCGATGGGCCAGCCATCATGCATCACTCAACGCACTCACAATAAACATTAAGGAATAATCACCATGACGACCGCTTCTGACGTCATCACCTCTCTAGAACATCTCATCACGGGCGCTCTGGGCTCCAGCGAAAGTGCGGCCACTAAAACCCGCATTCATGCCGTTGCCTCTGTCCTAGGTTCTCTTGGAGACGACCTTGCCCCGATGCTGGAAAGCAAGTTCAATATTACCGAGCTTTTTGATGCCATCCAGCGCGTCGAAAACGGCGCAACAGAGCTGGAAGAAGGCTCTCGCACTCTCTTAGCCGTGCTGGAGCACAAAAACAGCCCTGCACCACAGACAGGCGACGTAAACAGCGCCATCTGATGCAAATAAGGGAGGGCACCGGCTCTCCCTTACAATCCACAAAAAAAGAAATGGGAACTTCTTTAACATCTTCTCCACCCTAAAGGACGGAGATTTCCACTGAAGGAAGTTTGCGCTTCATCACCGTCCCAATGGAAGGCTCCACGCCCGGAGTGTTCCCCCGGTTTAGAGAAAAAATTCTAGACCAAAGGCGCTTGGTTATCGCGCCCCTTTAAGGTCGAATCCGATTACAATAGGAATGCTAAAAAATGTCAATACGCGCTTTCCTCCCTACCCTCAAGGACAGGGTTTCCAGCGAGGTCATACGATGATCCCTTACCTTATTGCAGGCGTTTGCGTTCTTATCACCGCCGCTCTTACCACATGGCTTATTTTTGCCTACCGAGCAGGCCGCAACAGCGCCCGTGTTTGCTCCGAACGCCAAGACGCAAGCGACGCCACACAATCAGCAGAAGCCGCGCAACGGATGCTGGAGGCTCGCACGAACGGCATACGCTCCGGCAATGAGCTTACAGACGAGCTGGATAAGGGAACGTTTTGATGAAACGTATCTTTTGTGCGATGGCTTTATGCACGTTAGTAAGCTGCGCCCCTGCCCGCTACAAATCGCTCTGCCCCCCGTTGGTGCATTACACAGCGCAGGAAGAGAAGCAGGCAGCGGACGAACTACGCGCTCATCCCGACCTGCACGAACTGCCCGCTATGATGCGCGATTATGGGAATGAGCGGAGGGAGATGCGATTAAACTAATTTAGTGCTCTTCTTTTTCCCGAGCAATTTGCTCTTCAATCTTTTCAAGCTTCTTGTAAAGACGCTCACGTTCTTTCGTTAAAGCTTTCAGGCGATCTTTCCCTTTCTTTGCTGATGAATAATTACGTTTTTTAGGACGTAAATGTTTTTGTTTAAAGGCAACAAGCGTGCGGCGGCTAACGTCTGGGGTAATGATGCCTTCTTCTTTGGCTAGCTCTAATTGCTTATCGGTATAGGTTGAAAGCTGGTACGCCGTGGAAAAAGAGGTTGGGCAAATCTCGCGAGGAATACGGCCGCTATCGATGTCTCTAGCAACGTTACGATACATACACGCTGTATGACGACTCATGCCGAACAATTCTTGTGTATATTTCAGAAGATGTTTCCACTCTTCTTGAGAGAATTCATCTTCCGTATTGCAGAAAGCGCGGCCAATCTGAAGAACGATATGAAGCTGCTTTTTTTGCTCACTTTTAAGAACATTTACAAGCGTGCTGATCGCTTGAACTTTTTCCTGATTGTCTAAGAGCTCCATCCCTTCAAATTTTTCTTTGAATGTCTCAAAAAACCTCTCATCAATAACCGTACTTTGTGCCAGGCTTGTTGATTGACGATCTGAAAGTGTGGCGGCCTGGCCAATCTTCTGAGACCGAGACAGGGAGGGAGAAGCAAATTTCGACATGGAGAACCTTCTTGTGAGAGACTTTGTTAAACCGGTTTAACAACGCTATTTTTTGTGAGATTTTAGCCACTTGCAGACAAAATCATAGACCTGCTGAAAGTCAGATGCTGACGAGCATTTTGGTTTATCAGAAGCGGTTAAGCCGTCTATGGTATGTTGATGGGCATCAGCAAGGCTACGGATTTCAATTGGGCATAATGTCCCTATCTTATTCATCTCCGCACGGGCTTCTTTAAAAAACTTTTCCCGTGGATTAGCATGGTTCATGACCAGCGCGTTAGGAATGTTCTGGCTATCAAGTTCAGCGACCCAGGGCCCTACTGAATCAATATCAGCGATTTTCATGGCGGATGGAACAAGCACAAGATCAGACTTTTGGCACAGCGAGGACACGCTCATGATTTCTGAATCCATGCCAGGCGGCACATCAAAAATGGCCACGTCATAATGAGCAGCATGTGCCAGAACATTTCGCCAGTCCGTTAGGGATGCTTCAGCACAATCAAACTGAGATGCAGACGCATTTTCTTGCCGCCGTGCGTGCCATTTCAACAAGGTTTGTTGAGGGTCAAAGTCCACCCCCAGCACATTCTTGCCAGCACGTTCAAACAAAACCAGAAGATTTTCCACCAGCGTTGTCTTTCCTGTTCCGCCCTTTGGAGAGCAGACGGTGATATGAAGTGTCATATGTCCTAGCCTTTACGTTGAGGGGGTGGGTTTTTCTGAAAAAAATAATGATATTCTCTTAGCCATTCAGCAACGTCGTCTGGTATTTTTGAGACCCCTTTCCGCCATTGTCTGACATTGCCTTCTGAACGATTAACATGGCGTGCAAGAGCACTATTACTCAGCCCTATTTCGGTAAGGATCGTTTCAAGCTCATGTGGCGTCATCGTGATGTTGTATTTCCTTGCTATAATCGTGAGGGGGTGGGGTTTGTTCTGCATGGCTAGCAAGCGCTTCAAGCCATGTTGCAACAGGGTCTGGGATCGTATTTTTCCCGCTGGCCCAACTACTTGGGCGTCTCGATGAAATATGCAGAATATAGGCGAGTTTTCTCTGGCTCCAGCAAAGAAGACTTAGGCACTCTTTAAAGCGTTCTGGAGTCATTGCCCCTCCCATCTTTGGAAGGCAAAAAAACCGCCCAGAAAGCTTAAAATAGCTACGACAGTATAAAGAATATAAAGATATTTTTTATGCTGATAAAGCCATACAAAACCGTTTAATAATACATCCATGATGGTGCTCCCTTGTCTTAAAAAGATGACTCATTGCTTGGGAAAGGAACAGTGCGAGCATAAGATGCTCTTTCATTAAGCCAGTGGCTTATCTCAGGGGGAATATCTTCAGAGCCATCCCCCCAAGATAAAACAATGTTTTGGTCGATATTAAGAATGCGCGCTAAGTGCCTCTGGCTCCAATGAAGGGTGCTCAAACATTCTAAAAAATAGTCTACAGTCATAGAAGGGCTAGCGGGGTTTTCCCCCGCTCTCCTTTAAGAAAGATGTTTGTGAAGCCACGCGATAAAAGCACCAAGTGTCGATAATATACTCATCAGTGCTGCGATGGTCTGAATAATCTCAAAAGCAATTCTTACTTTTTTCATAAGATTTCACGTCCTTTTCTGTGTCGAGCCGAAGTGCGTCGACATCTTCTTTATACGATAATTTCGTATATTAGGCAAGGGTAAATGTGCTAAAATGTTTTTATCTTGCGTATTTTTCTAAGATAAAAAGAATGTGGAACGGTTTAAGAAAGGAAAAAGCGTGAAAAAATCTCTTATGGGTCTTGCATGTGTTTTGCTAAGCGGTATCGGAAGCGCAGAAGCAACCAATATTGGCTCTTGGTCATGCACAGATAACGGCATGCCAATTTGTTCTTACACTCAAGGTGACACTCTATTCCAACTGATCCCCACAATCGAGGGAGAAGAGATTCAAGTCGGAGTAATCGCCATGGGTCAATGCCATAAAGACGCTACTCTGAACTTTTCTAACGGCTTGCAGCTTCACGCTGGTGACGTCACTGATTTTGGGCCCGCAAAATGTGATTATACATTTAACGTCAAAGACCACTCAATGGATGTGATGAGCAAAGCCTTTTTAACAAGCACAAAAATGACGTTTCACGCTGGAGCTAAAACGTTCATAGCCCCTATTTCAGAAAATGACGATCTCGTGCATGTGTTGCAATATTGGAAACGACAGAAAGAACAGTGAATGAATAAGAGTATGTTTTTATCGTCCGAAGTCCGTGAGGTCTTGCTTTATACGATCGCAGGGGGCGGGGTTGGTGCGCTTTTTTTCTTTCTGCTGATCCATTTTTCTCACTAAAAATAGACAGCGGCCATGAAGGAAATATGCTAACCTTATCAGTGGAAACCTGAGAAGGTTTCTTTTGTGGTGGAGGCCCCTACGATTGTAGGGGCCTCTTTTTTGTTCTGCGCGTTTTTAGGGTATCCCCTAACCGAACAGTTCTCACGGTCTGATTTTTCGCAATTTTCCGACCTGTTCTGGATTGTGCGGAAAAAGAAATCATGCTGTTCTGTTTTCCTCTAAAGGGTAAACAGAACAGGTGGTGGGCATGTTATTCGGTTATGCGCGGGTATCGACAGAAGAACAGAACATCGCCTTACAGGTTGAACGATTACGAGAGTTTGGGTGCGAAATTGTAAGAGAAGAGAAAATATCGGGCACGAGCAGACAAAAACGCGTTCAGCTTGATTTACTGCTGGAATTCATTCGAACCGATGATGCTCTGGTCGTTACAAGAATTGACCGTTTAGCCCGCAGTATTTCTGATCTTACTGACATCATCAAAATCCTAAACGATAAGGGGGCTTTTCTACGCGTAACAGAGCAGCCCCTTGATACCGCAACGCCTCAAGGGCGGCTGATGCTTAATATGCTGGGTATCATGGCTGAGTTTGAAAATGATCTCCGTAAAGAACGTCAGCTAGAAGGCATAGAAGCCGCTAAAAAGGCTGGAAAGTTTAAAGGTCGTAAAGCCAATAAAGAGCGTGAAGCCCGTGTTCTTGCACTCAAGATAGACGGGCTCTCTCTTGGACAGATTGCCAAAGAAGTTGGCATGTCACGCTCTGGGGTTAATTATATTCTCCAGAAGCAGGGGCGATTATTGTAAAGAAATAGCCTTTTCTTTTACATTCCTAAAGCATCTCTTTCTTCTTTTTTGTGATCTATTCCATTTTCAAAATGAATATTTTTAGCAACATCTATTTCTTTTATCATTTCACCGCAATATATTTCCTTAAGATATGATACGGATATTTCGACAATGAAGTTATAAATATCATTTAGAAAAATAGCTTCTATTTCTAAATAACTACTATATTTTCCTATACGTGATATTCTATCTCTTGAGATTATTATTCTTTCTCTTCCTATTACAGAGGCGTGTGGTATGTTTTCCATATTTACTTCTATAAAAAACATTTCTGTACGAAACGGTCTGGGGAACCTTGAAAGGTCGTTTAGAATGTCACTGCTAATTTTTCCGATATAAGAGTTGTCTTTAGACGAAAAAACACATAACGAGTGCATATTGTCTCCTGTTTTTAATAGTCTTCACAATTGAAGAACACGTAGGAAAGATACCTCCCCTAAAAACGAGTCTCTACTGCGTTATCTGACAACTCACATGCAGAGCTTAACCTTTGGAAAGCCCGTAAAGCGTGCGATCCATTGCGAGATCACCTTCAAGGTGTCGGTTGACCATAGCGCGTAAATAGCCGCCGGATGATTTGATTTTTCCGGTTGTTTGACGTGCTGCGATGATCGCAATGGCTACGGCATTTTCATACGACCCTAGAACATTGTTTCCCTGGTTCCAGGCATGGCGCGAAATCCCTAATTTATCCGATGCCATAAGAGCTGCTGCGATTATTTCTTGCTGGCTTGGTCGTGATGATGAGCAGAACTCTCGAAATTGTGGAGCGATATGGAGGAGGAAGTTGGGTGTCGCCTTAAATCCTCTGAGTGGGGATTGGGGATGAGGAGGCACATCAACGCTGCTACTTCTTATTTCAATGGGTTCGGCAGCTTTGCTGACGTCCTTTTCTACATTTATGTGAGTCTTTAGGTTTGTAGTAGTATAATGGGGTCTCTCAGGTGACCCCATGGGGTCACTTTCCACAACCATAAGAGACGATAGGCGATTTTCTAGGGCCTCCACGAGAGCGGATAGCTTTTCCACAAGAGCGTTCAGTAAGGCCTGATCGCTTCGTAAGCCACGCTCTTGGGTCAATGCATATGCTTGCGTGCCGTATTGAGCAGCCTCGTCGTCCCCTAAGCCCATGTCGCGACCTGCATCGATAAGCGCGTAGATACGGCGTGCTTGGGTCATGATGGCATGATGGAGGCGCTTGGTCTCGCGCTTGCGCTCAATAGCCGCTTGTGCCGCTTGTCTAAGCTCATCATAGCGCCGTGAGAGTGGTGATAGATCAAAACCATAGGCGTACACCGTTTGACCAGTTTTCGGATTACGCCGCCGGTAGCGTTTGCCGTTGGGGCTGTCTCTATAAATGATCCATCCCTCTTCAGCTAGGACACGGAGTAATGTTTTCACACGCGTGCGCCCAATGTCGAATTCTAGCTGAATGTCATCATTATGAGCGGTGCAAATGGGGATTCCCTCTTCGCTCCAATCCTTATGATCTGTCCAGCTAGACAGGTAGCAGAGGAGCTCCACTTGCTGGCGTGTCAGGCCAAGCTCATGACGACCGCGTCGTAAGCACGTCAGGATGTCCGACCGACTCACATCTTGCATCGGATACATCTCGACCCGAATTTGGGCCTCGAACATCGCTTTAGTAACGCGTCTTTGCGCCCGATTATATAAATCTATCTCAGGTTTCATGGGTCTTCTTGCACTAAAAATGGCGGGGAACCGCCACTCTTCAAACCTAGGCCTTAGGGTGCAAAAATCCTGTGGCAAGAAAGACTTGCATTTTTCATCAGGATGTCCGAGAAAGAAACCAACCACAGTTTTTTGTTTCTCGGACGGGTTTGGCGACCTTTCCTGATGATCCTAGAATTTTTGCACTAGCCTCGCTTGAAAAAGCGGGGTTTTTGCATATCTGGGGGATTGTTCTCTAACTCATAACTCTCCAGACTCGGTAATGCGTGACATAATCCTGCTAGTTGTAGGGGGGTACAGTCTCTTTTGGCAACAGGGAGAGCTTTCTCCATCTTGGAGATTGTCTTTCCCATCCTTTCCGCCCTCCCTTCGCCTTTATGAAGAAACGATTGTTTGGAACTTCTTATCTCATAAGAGATAGAAGATTATGTAATTAAATTACACTTATGTGGCAACACATAAGTTTCAAAAGTTTAATTTCATCCCTTCTTTTTATCAAGAGACTGCGAAAGAGCGTGCATGGCATCTAGCAAAACCTTCTGGTTTTGTGGTGTTGTTTTCCTCATAATCTCTAGTAATTCTTTTTCATATTTTGTCTGAGCTTTAATCTTTTCCTTGGGATCATCTCCCGTTAGCAAGTAAGAGGACGTCACTTCCAGCTCCTTTATCAATAAGCCGAAAGGTTTTTGCCGGGGGTATGCCCTTCCGGCTTCATATTGTGAAATAGAATTGCCCGACAATCCTATTCTCTTTCCTAATTCATCTTGGGTTAACCCCTTCGCTATTCTGGAAGTTCTCAATCTCTTTCCAAAAGAGAGATTGCTCATAGCGTTGTTTTTCCGGGCATCAGTTATGTCTTTCATGAGGTAATTAAAGGGAAAACTTTCAAACGTTTAAAATGTTTATTTTGCACATTTTTCGTTGCTTAGAAATTGTAATTAAATTACAGATCATTTTATGAAAAATGTTTCTCTTGTTGATATTTTTTCAAAGCGCGGATCAATGATGGAGATTGCACGACTGTGTGGTGTAACGCCTCAAGCGGTCGGGCGGTGGAAGCGAGTCCCGCGTTGGCATGTCAAAAAGATAGGGGATGCATTGAACATCCCCTACGAAGCTATTCGTCCTGACCTTTTTGGGACTTCCTCACCTCCCAAAAGGGGGAAGGAATGTCCCTAAGCCTTTGCCTTCCGCTTGCGCCGTGTTTCCAAGAACGCCAGCAAATCCTCAATAATCTCGCCTGTTTCGGGGTCATGGGCGCTCGTAATCCGTTCTGTGCGGATCGTGCGTTCATTGTTGGTTTTAATATTCGTTCCCGAAACCGAATCAAGCGTCATATTTTCCGGGCCGTAGGGGTAAGCGATGATGCACTCCATAGCCTTCAAGATCAGGGTAATTTCTTTCCCGGCACTTCCTTTCTGCGTGAAAGAAATGGCGAGTGGCGTATCTTTCAGTGCAATCCTTTTGTGTTTTGGGTCAGGGTTATTCGCTCGTGCGTATGGGTCATAATGTCGAAAATTATCGCCCAGAAGATACAGTCCAAGATTGTCTATTGTCTTCCCCGTTCCCAAATCGGTTGCCGTCAGAATGTCGGTATAGTCAACACTCTTCCATTCTTTCGTCTCCTCAATAAACGCTTCAATCATCATGATACAGAGCGTTTTTCCCTCCATAAAATACGTCAAATTTATGGGGTTAATGATGCTTTCTTTCGCGTTTTTACGGTCTCTTTTCCATGCAGACGTAATGCGAAGACGGCAGTGCTTTGTTTCTGGGTGAAACAATTTGCTTGTCACATTATCTGGAGTTTCGCTCGGTGGGGGAATGCGCAATCCGTCCTGAAAGTCCAAACTGATGTACGTATTTTGATGTGTGCCGTCAGTCGTCTCTTCGGGCGGGGCTTCCGCGAGCTTTTGCGTGTGCGTCTGGGGCTCTGGGCCTGTTGGGGCTGGCCCCTCTTGCCGGGGCAAGTCCGTATGGGCGACCAGAAAGGCCGTAATGTCGAACACAGGCGTGCCGTCTGGCAGGGTCGCGCGGGCGATGCGTCGGGGGCTAAAGCTTCTGTCTTCCCTTCTCAGCTCGCAATAAGCCTCAATCAAGAATGGGGTGATCGTGCGGCCGTCCTGAGCGTAGTTCAGCTCTTGGCACCGAATGGTGCGCTTGGTGGCCTGCCCTTCAGCATCAGTATAAAAAATCGTCAGACGACTACCATCCATAGGCGTTCGCGCGTCTTCTCTGTGGCGGGGCAGAAGTGGGCGTGTGTCGCCTTCTGGTGCGGGGCCTGTGCGTTCCCCTCCGTAGAGGCGCCATTGCGTCAGCGCATAATGCCCAAGGCCATAGACGCCGCATATGCCTGCCATGATGGCTGCTGCGGCGATCGCGCTGGGGATAACCGGTGCATCGTTATCATAGGACAGACACGCGGTCATGAAGGCTGTCCCAACAGCAAAAACAAGACACAAAAAAACAGATGGTATCAGGCTTGGTTTCTTGTGTGGAAGAAACGGTGTGCGCTCTTTCTCTTGATCATCCCCCGCGCTGGACGACCGGCCAAGCAGCTTCACGGCGCCCATACCAAGGGCAACTCCTATGCCAGAAATGATGACCGTATGGATGAACGAATGATGGAAAACTTTCCCGAAAATATAGACGGAAAAAGCGACATAACCCAGCCACGTCACAAAAGAGCGCATGTCTTCTCCTCACCCTCAAAGTTTTCTCAGGAACTTATGACATGAGCCAGATAAAGCGCCAATTACGCTCTCAGAAGAAGCCTGTGATCTTCGCTCATCCTCAACAGCATAAAAACCGGTGCCTTTTGGCCCATCAATGCCGCATGTCCGCAAGTGGCTGCACCTTTGTGCGCGGTGGGGTGATGAAAATGCCGGGGTATGACGACGGCCCGCGTCGCTCACGGAAAGGAGCATCATCATGACAGATTTTTCGTTCCAGAGGGAAACTCTGCCTGACCTCACGCCCTGGCAGGGGATGCTGTCTCGTAAAGAAGTCCTTGAGTTTTCCCGCGCTCTGTATCCTGGAGATGTCGGGCCTGAAGATGTTCTTGAGGCTGCCTGCCTTATTGACGCGTGGCAACGGGGGAACGTGGCTTTTAGCATTGAAAAGGCCCGTGATGAAAACGTGCCAGAAGGGGAAGAAACGCCGGGTTATTGTAGCTTAAGCGACCTGCGTGTCTTGGTGTCGATCAAAGACGACGCCCCTCTACCTGAGTGCCCAGGAGGGCATGAGGGGAAGCAGGAACTTCTGGACAATTCTGTTGCAGAAAAAGACGGTGAGATTGCGATCCTCAAGGGAACGGTTTCTGACCTTAAGTGGCGGCTTTACGTAAAACATGACAAGGCACTTTCGCTTGAAGGGCAGCTCCATCAAGAAAAAACCGCGTTGGCCGAGGCTCAACAGGCCCTCAAAAAACGGACAATCCTCGCGGTCTGTTTCGCTGGGGTAGCGGCCATAGAAGCGGCGTCTTGCCTCGTTTGGGCGTACCTATGAGTGAGCCTTCACAAAACGACATCTTAGAATGCGTATGTAAAGCAGAGCCGCGATGGAATGACGTCGAATGTCATCAGTATGACCGTATTCTTGTCCTTTTTTCGGTCATCAGCAGTCTTATTCTTTTCGCGCTTATGATGTGTCTTCTTCTGGCTGGAGGGGATTCATGCCCAGCACTCTAAGCGCATCAGAAGTCGCGTCTGGCCTTGGCGCGCGGGCTTTTGAGCTTGTGCGCGAAATTCTGCCCGCTGGGAAGAAAAATGGGTCTGAATGGTGCTGTGGTTCCGTCGCGGGGGAGCCGGGGAAGAGCCTCTCTATCCATCTAACAGGTGCTAAAGCTGGGGTTTGGGCGGATTTTGCTGCAGGCGAAAGCGGAGATGCGCTTGATCTTGTGGCCGCCGTTCTTTTTTCAGGCGATCGTAAGCAAGCCTATCGTTGGGGGCTGTCCTGGCTGGGGCACGGTCGCTCTGCACCAACAGGACAGCATCAGGCCCCGCCGCCCGCTCAACCGAGTGAGGACGAAAAACGCCTTTTGGCCAAGCGTATAGAGCAGGCGCGTGTTCGGTTTCGGTCTGCCCTTCCTTTGCAGAGCCATGATCCTGTTCTGTCTTATTTGGCCGGTCGGAAGATTGTCCTACCTGCTGGGATTATGCCGGCTTCATTGCGCTTTCATCCAGAGCTTTATTGCCATGAAAAAGGGCGTGGCCTGCCTGCTATGGTGGCCGCTTTTACCACAAAAGAGGGGCGGGTGGCTGCTATCCATCAGACATGGCTTGAGCAGACCACTCAAGGATGGGTGAAGGCCTCTCTGGATCGGCCAAAGAAGATGCTGGGCCCCATGGCTGGCCATATGATCCCGCTTTGGAAAGGTAATAGTGGGAAGAGACTGGCAGAATGCCGTCCAGAGGAAGAAGTTATCATTGGGGAAGGCATTGAGACCTGTCTTTCCATCGTCTGCTCATGCCCTCAATGGCGCGTTATCTGCGCGGGGTCGCTTGGGAATATGGCAAAGATCGCCCTTCCTGACAGTGTAAAGCGCGTTCTGCTCTTGCGTGACAATGACAATAACTATGCCTCCATCGCGGCGTTTAAGCGGGCGGAAAAAGCGTGGCTGGAACGGGGGGTTCGTGTGCGCATTGCCTGTGCGCCGCAAGGAAAAGACTTCAACGATACATTGAGAGGGGCCGATGGGGCGTGAGGCAATCCGGCAAAGCTTGGCCAATGCTCAGGAAGTCCAAGGACAGCACACATCAGAAGCGGGGCCGTGCCCCGTTGTGCCGCTTGGTCACTTGGACGGGAAATTCTACATTCTCGATGCGGTTGGTCAGCTCCGCGCTTTGTCAGCCCGGCAAATGGGCACCCGTGATGAGCTTATGGCGTTGTTCCTTGACGAAGGGATGTGGCTCACTGCTGCTTTCCCCTGCAAGCGACAGCAGAAGACAACGGAAGCGGATGGTTCCGAAAGCACGCGCTGGGAGGTTGTCGATTTCGTCAAGAACAAGGCGTCTGCTTGGCTGATGGCAGAGTGCCGCGCCGCTGGACTGTTTGGCGATCATATTCTGATCCGAAAGCCGGGGGTTTGGCCAAGCCAAGAAGGGGCCCCGGTCGTTCATTGTGGTGATCGTGTCTTAGGGTTAGCAAAGCGCCCCAAACCCGCAGGAACACGCCACGGCAACCAGATTTGGGCAGCCGCACCGCCCGCGCCACGGCCGGGTGACCCATGCAGCGCAGCAGTGGGGGAAGAGTTAGAGGCCAAAATTGGCCGCTTATGGAACTTCAGACGTGCTGGCGGGCAGGTCGTGCTGGTCGGACTTTTGGGCTGCGCCTATTTTGGCGCATCCATCCCGTGGCGGCCAGCCGGGTTTATCATCGGGGCGGCTGGCTCTGGAAAGTCCAGCATTATGGCGGTGTTAAGCGCGGCCTGCCCAATGCATTTCTACACAAACGACACGACAAAAGCCGGCCTTGAGCAGTCGCTGGATGGCCGCGCTATGCCCACCTATGTCGATGAAGCCGCCGATCGGGAAGATCAACGTGGGGCCCGTGCCCTGCTTGATCTGGTGTTATCGGCAGCTGGTGGCGAGGGGACAAAGGGAAGTCGTGGCGGGAAGGAAGGGAAAGCGCGTCAGATTGAGGTGGCGGGCAGTATCCTGATGGCATCCATCAGCCCACCGGACATGCAGGCGCAACATCTCGGCCGCTTTACGATCGTCGACCTTGATAAGGCCCATGAGGGCGTCGATTATCACAATGAGCATAAAGAATTGCAGGATTGGGCGCGTCAACATGGCGCGGGATTATGGGCGCGTGCCCTTTCTGGATGGAAGGAATGGCGAGGCGCCTTTGCTGCATTCCGTGACGCTCTGAAGGTATGTGGATGTGCGCCACGAGAAATGGATCAGCTCGGGGCTCTCCTCGCAGGATGGTGGGTCTTAACGCATGAGGGTGTCCCTGAAGCTTTGGAAGCCGATAGAGGGATCGAGCTTATCTCGGATTATATCCGTGATTCTGATGATGTGCTGACCCAAGATAGTTCGTCGCGCATGATGAACCATCTCTTCTCACAGCTTGTTCAAGTTCAGCGTTCAACAGATCGCCGTTCTCTCGCTGAACTCGTGAGAACAGTCCTGAAAAAACCGGTTTATAATGAGGAGAACATTGATGGCCTCACACGTGTTATTGCATCAGAGGTACTGGCGAACTATGGTATCCGTGTCATTCAAGCCGACGACCTATCAAAAGATAGGCGGGGCCGTTCCGCGCCTCGAGCAGCAGATGGATTGGGCCTATGGTTTTGGCCTGGCTCTAGCCCGTTACGGTCTCTCTTTCGTGATACGCCATATAGCGGGCAGAAGTTTGAGTATGAGTTGCGGCGGCTTGAAAGTGCACGGCCGTTCAAGGGTCAAATCCGCATTGGGGCCGTAAAAGCGCGGGGATGTATCTGGGTTTCTGGTGAAGAACTCGGATTTGGTGATGAGGCCGATGATGGCTAATCACCGTAAAAAGGGGCGTGGGATGGTGAGTGTGTCTCACCCCCGGGACAAACGTGAGACAGAAATTGAGACAGAAAAAAACGCAGTCCCTCTAGGGGCGTGCGCCGTTTTGCGTATCTGTCTCATCTGTCTCGGCCTTTTTGCCGTCTATAGCGCCCATAGAGCTCCTTTACATTACTATTTTAGTGAGACAAGTGAGACAGTAAGTATAATAGGGCTACAAGCGTTGAAAAACTGCGCTTTTCTTTGTCCCATTTTCTGTCTCACCTTTGTCTCACCCCTGAGACAAGAGAGAACCGCATAATGGCACGTCGTAAGCACAGCGCTGCCCGCAACCGGCTGGCAAGCAATTTACACGCTCCCCAGACGCCAACGCCTGAACGTTGCGCCAAGCCTGATTACGAGGCACGTGATGGAGGCAGGAAACGCCGCGTCGATAATCTTCGTACGCTTCGTAAAGCTAAGCGGATTGATAGCGAAGCGGAAAGCATCGCTGAACGGTGGCATAGGGACTACCTTTTCGCCGGCTTTGGAGTGCGTGACGTGCCCACCAATGCGGCGCCGTCTCCCGATGGCCCGGGCGATGCTCATACGCATGGCCTAGAACGCGCCCTTGTTGCAGAGCGATTGTCCTATGTGCATGACATTCTTGGCGATGACGCACATGAGCAGCTGATACTTCTGTTGGTGGAAGGCATATCTTTTAGCGCTATGGCTCAGGAGCTCTTATCAGAACGGTCGGGGGAAGCGGCGCGTAAAGAGGTGGCCATTAGCTGCGCGACGCTCCTCAAAATCCTTCCAACCGCATACCGAACAGCCTGCCACCTTCAAAGAATAAGACGCGATACGGATCGAAAGCGAGCAAGGAAGGAAAAACCGTCACGTATCCGCTCAGCAGAGTTCACGGGTCCTTCCTAGGGAGGGCCCGCACGAGGATAATTCGAACCCCGGTCTGTCAGAGTCTTTGATAATCAAAAAGTGACTTTCTGTTTTTGTTGTTTTTATCTGGGAAGTAATGAAAAGTGTCTGGGAAAATTCTTATAAACAAAAGGCAACTGGCCAAAGAACTAAATGTTTCTCTTCCCACGCTAACTTCTTGGATTGAGAAATATGAAGACTTTCCCATTGTCTCTCGTGGCCGCAACGGTTCTTCTTACAAGTTTGATGCTGAAGAAGTTTTCCCATTCCTTGACCAGAAGAAGGAAGAAGAACTTGAGAAGAATGCTGGGCGTGATGAAGCGCTTGCAAGCCTTCAGTTAAGCTTCTCAAACCTATTCCCCGATGACGACGCTCTTCCCATTCAAAGCCGTGAAGACATCAAGAAGCAGCTCGACATAGCGAAGCTACACCAGCTCAAACGCAAAGAAGCGCAAGAGTGCGGCCTTCTTGTTCCTGCCAATGAGATGCGCGATGCTCTTATGTCCACCTTCGCGCGGCTAGGCTCAGAGAGCCGGAACTTCATTAAGCGCTTCGGAACAGAAAACGGCATCCCAGCAGCGATCATACAGCACAAGATTGCGATGTATGAAGACCTTCAAAAAGCGACGGTCAACGACATCCTAGGGCTCCTCACCCCACCAGAGGAACAAGAACACGCAACACAGGAGGACACGCATGGCCTCCTCTAATATCCCTCCAGCAGAACTCTCAGAGTTCCCGTTTGTTCAAGCCCGCGCCATTGTCCGTGAAGCACTGAGCTTCTACCTCCCTGCTGAACGTGTTTCTGTGGCAGAGCACGCGGCCATGCACCGTTACCTCAACAATCGTGGCGGTGGCTTTGTTGGGCGCTGGAGCCATGAGGAAGCCCCCTATCTTGTCGGGCCTATGGAAGCCCTAACAGGCCCGCAACTCACCACGGCCATTGTCGGGCCAGCCCGGTCAGGGAAAACGACCGTCGGACAGAATTGGCTCCTTCAAGCCGTGGAGACAGACCCCGCAGACTTTCTCGTTTACGCCCAAACAGACGAGGTACTTAGGAATTATGTAAAGTCCGAAATTGATACCATGATTAACCTCCACAAAGGCATGGCATCTCGTCTTGGCTTAAAACCAAAAGACCGAGCACTCGATTTTAAGCGATTTGCAGGAATGTGGGTGCAGTTTCTATCCGCTACCTACAATAACCTCCTCAATAAAAATGCCGCTCGCATCATCATCACAGAGCTCGACGCGTGCGACCCTAGCGGTGAAGACACCTATGCCCTTGCTGACATCCGCCGCCAAACCTTTGGCCGTGACAGCATGGTGCTGTGTGAATCCCACCCTGACGCCGCCACCGGCCTCTCTCCCAAAAATTGGGACGCGGGAATCATGAAGCTCTACCGCGACAGCGACCGCCGCACTTGGTGGTGGCCCTGCCCAGAGTGCAATGCGTTCTCCAGCCCGACCCCCGGCACATCGCGTGAAATGGCGCTGCATTACGACGTCGATGCCCCGCTCGACGAGATTGAGCAACAAGCGCGCCTTTTATGCCCCTCTTGCGGCTGTCTGATTGAAGACAAGTGGCGGCGCACGATGAACAAAGACGCGTTCTGGGCCTGCGCTGGCACAACGGTCGCTGAGGACGGAACACGAACGGGAACCCCCATCAGCTCTGATATTGCAGGCTTCTGGATCACGGGCCTAATGAGTCCCTTTATGATCGGCGGTATCGGCACTCTTGCGCGCGAAATTGTGCGCACTAAGCGCGATTTTGACGCCTCTGGAGATGATGCCGAACACCGCGCTGTTATCGTGAAGCGGTTGGGTGTTCCCTACACACCACCACGCACCGTGCGCTCGGTCGATGCGGAGGCGCTCGCGCTTCGTGAAGACCCCACCTTATCGCTTAATCGCGTTCCTAAAGGCGTGCGCTTCCTGACCGCTTCTGTGGACGTACAAGCCAACCGCTTCGAACTGCTCATACGCGGCTGGGGAATTGATGGAGAAAGCTGGATTATCACCTACCGACAGATCAAAGCGGAACCAGCCACCAATGCAGCGGACTGGGACAACCTGATTGCTCAGGTTATGGAAACCCCCATCCCGCTCGCTGATGGATCAGGCCGTGGCATGGTTCCCCTGGCTCTAGGCTATGACTCAGGTGGGGAAGAGGGCGTCACAGCGCAAGCCTACGCGGCATGGCGCCGCGCACGAACACGGCGGCTTGCTAAACGCGCCGGCATGATTGAAGGCCGCGTGGCCTATAGCGTCCTTCCCCTAAAGGGCATGAGCACGGTGAACGCCCCGCTTCTGGCCGTCCGCTATCCCGACAGCCAGCGGGCCAGCACCATGAGCGCCCGGGCTGATGATGTGCCGCTTGGGCAATTCAATCCCAACCAATTCAAAGACCGACTCTCTTCTGATCTTCTCATCACAGAAGCAGGTCCGCGCTCTGTTCATTTCCCCTCAGGTCTTGGCCAGCTGCATGAATTTTATGATCAGCTTTCAGCAGAAGAGCGCTCATCTTCAGGGCGCTGGCACAAAAAGCGCGGCGGCCGCCGCAATGAGGCATGGGACCTCATGGTGATGGCCGATGTCATGGCGCATCTCTTTGGCCTCCAACGCTATCATTGGGACGCACCCCCTGTCTGGGCCCGCGAGTGGGACGACAACCCCATGATCACGCCGTTATCGCTCTCACAAGAAGAAAGCAACGCAGCCTTACCAGCACAAACGCCCTCGCAGACCAGACCTAAAACCCCCAACAGCCACGCTGCACGGTTAGAGCGGATCAGACAACAAGCAGCCCGTCTCGGTTCTTTCTCCCGCAAAGGAACACTTTAATGGCCAGCAATAACCGCCTCATCACCATCTCAATGGATAACAAAAAGCTCCGTAAAGACCTTGAGAAGCTACGCGGTCGCGGCCATCAACGCGGCATGACAAACGTTGTGAATAGCCTCGCCTTTGATAGCCGTCGGGCTGTTGTAGACGGTATGAAACGCGTTTTTCATAACCCCACGAACTGGACCCTAGGCATGTTCAGGGTCATCAAAGCCCCACCAGGGCGAACAGAGGCAGCTTTGGCAACGAAAGACCTTGTCGCCGGTCAAAATGTTGGAGCCGCCGCTGCACGCTATCTGTCACCTGATGTTTTTGGTGGCGAACGTGGAATGAAGCCGTCAGAGCACGCTTTAAGCAAGGTCTCTGGAGGGCAATATTGGGTTCCTGGGAATGATGCACCGTTAAATGCAAGCGGAAACATTAAATCCAGCGAGATCAAAGCCATCCTGTCTCATCTCAGTCTCTATGAAGACCCCTCTAAGAACATTTCAGAAGAGACAATGCGCGCCTTGCGCAAAGGGAAGAAAAATAAGAACGCCAATGGTCAACGCGGTAAGTATTTTATAGGAAAATCAAAAAAAAGCGGACGTCCTATAGGCGTTTATAAATATTCAGGCACGCCCGGAAAAGTGCTTCAAATCATCCGTTTTGTCGCAAAGCCGCCGCATTACCGAAAAATCCTACCCGCGCAGCAAATCGTTGATGATGTGGTAGAGCGTAATGCTCCAAGCTATGTTGAGCGCGAAATTTATCATCATCTACGACGTGCCCTTAAAGATAAGAAACGATGACGGAACGCCATAATATCGCTGATGAATTGGTGCATTCTCTCAAACAGGGTGTCGCTATTGTGCAAAAAATATGAGTGCTGGGCGTCATTGGACGCCGCCCTGAAAAAGCTGCCCGGACGCTGCTTCTTGTGCTTGACCGTGAGCCGAAAGCTGTAGGGTAGATAATGTATTTAATATAAACTTTTTAATACATATTTTGCTTTAGCATTTCCTTGGTCCGCTGATTTCTGAAGCCATTCAGCTGCTTTCTTAAAATCTTTCGTAACTCCTCCTAGCCCCTCATAATAGGCAACGCCTAAGTTATACTGAGCTTGGTCATTTCCTCCGTTCGCTGACTTCTGAAACCATTCAACTGCTTTCTCATAATCTTTCGTCACTCCTTTGCCTTTATTATAACAAAAACCTAGGCTATATTGAGCTTTAGAATTTCCTTGGTCCGCTGATTTCTGAAACCATTCAACTGCTTTCTTATAATTTTGCGCAACTCCTCGGCCATCATAATAAGCAACTCCTAAGGCAAGCTGAGCTTTGGCATTTCCTTGGTTCGCTGATTTCTGAAGAGACTCAACGGCTTTCTTATAATGTTGCGTAACTCCTAAGTTTAACTGCTCGTTAGAATCTTCATTTTTAGAAGCCGCATATGCGCCTAATGACAAAAAACTAGAAATAAAAATTAACCCAAAGATACTTTTTTTCACGCTAACCTCTATAGAAGAATTCTATTTAATATCCGTATCAATCTAGCAATACAGACTTTAACATCTTCTCCGGCCTAAAGGACAGGGTTTCCAGCGAGGCAATACGATAAAAAAGAACATGATTAAAAAACATCTTGCTTATTGGGCCCGCTAAGCCCTATAAAAACATTATTCTTTTCGAAAATCGTTTAGGCGGCTCCATCGGGGCCGCTTTTTTTATGCGCTTTTCTCCCCAAAAAATCTGAGGGCAGTATGGCTATTCCCCTTACCCCGTCACGCCCGCTCTTCAATCCCCGCAGTTCAATTCTCGCGGGAATGGATGAAGAAGAGCTTAGACAGCAGCTCAAAGCGCTCCAAAGGGCTTACCTGTCGCTCCAATCAGGGCAGAAAATCGTCTCAGTCTCCTACACCCAAGGGGACGGCTCACGCTCTGTCAGCTATCGCCCTGCTGATGCCCCACAGCTTCTCCAAACAATTAAGCTGATCCAATCGCAGCTCGGCATACCAGGAACGCGGCGCTCTGCTTTGCGTCCCGTTTTTTAAGACACTGATGAGGATTTATGGCCATCCTATCTCCCCGCCGCGCAGCCCTGCAACGCGGCAGGAGAGCTGCGCCTAAAGCCCCCGCACGCCCTCGCCCTATGGGTCTGCATAATCCGTCCAATATGCCCTATGATGGGGCGGATTATTACGGTCAGCATAACCAGCAATGGATGCCCGGCCTGCGCAGTGGGGATTCAACCATTGGCGCATCCCAGCGTGACACGCTGGTGGCACGCATGCGCGATCTGGTGCGCAACGATGGGTGGGCCTCTGGTGCCGTCACACGCATTCTTGACAGCGTGGTGGGCGTCTCACTTCGCCCTGTCTCAAAGCCTGACCATCGCTGGCTTCGCCATGTTTCAGGAAACTCACGATTTGACGCTTCATGGGCGGCTGAATTCAGCAGCTTTATCGACGCCCATTGGCGCAATTGGGCAGACGACCCCTCCCATTACAACGACACGGAACGGCAGCTCACCTTCAGCCAACAAATGCACTTAGCCATGCGCCATCTTCTCATTGATGGCGATGCTTTGGCCGTTTTGCCGTGGCTGGAAGAGCGTGTCTGCTTAGGTGGTGCGCGCTACGCCACAAGCGTGCAAATTGTTGATACGGATCGCCTCTCAAACCCCGATAATCAGTATGACCTCAGCACCATTCGCAACGGTGTTGAAGTTGACCCAATAACGGGCGAACCGATTGCCTACCATATCCGTGAAGCCCACCCGGATGATTATTTTGCAGTCGCTCAATCCACCCGTTGGGCACGCTACCCCAAAGAGACCGCCTTTGGCCGTCCCATCACGGTTCATCATTTTGAACGCCATCAGGCCGGGCAGCATCGCGGCGGGGCGGGCATCTTTGCTCCCGTCATCACACGCATGAAGATGCTGGCACGCTACGATACCGCAGAGCTTGATGCCGCCATCGTCAATGCTGTGTTTGCCGCCTTTATTGAAACGCCCTACGACCCACAATCAACAGCAGAGGCACTGGGCGCCACAAGCGCGTCGGAAGCCTTAGGAAACCCCGCCGGTTGGGCTGGGTGGGATGAGCGCGTGGCCTATCATGATGGGCGCAATCTCTCGCTCCAAGGCTCACGCATCCCCATGCTCTCGCCGGGGGAGAAGATCACATCTGTGACCGCCGCACGGCCTGCAAGCGGCTTTGCTGACTTTGAAAAAACAGTTCTCAGAAACGTAGCATCAGCGGCGGGCCTAAGCCCCATGCAGGTCAGCAATGATTGGTCAGATGTAAACTACTCTTCAGCCCGCGCCGCCTTGCTTGAAGCCTACAAAACAACAGACCGCCGCCGCCTTGATTTCTGCGCCGGTTTTGCAGTTCCCATTCGTTTGGCCTGGTTGGAAGAAGCGATGGAAAGCGACCGTCCGCCGATGCCCACCGGCGGCGCCATCCCACACTTCTTGGAAGCACGTCATGCTTATGGGCGGGTAAAATGGCTTGGCCCTGGCCGTGGCTGGATTGACCCCACAAAAGAACGTGAAGGAGCCCTTATTGGCGTTCAGTCGGGCTTGTCAACGCTGGAAGATGAGGCCGCGATGAATGAAGGACGCAACTGGGAAGACATTCTCGATCAAAGAAAAATTGAACAAGAAGCCTTTCAAAAAGCAGGCCTCCGACAACCGGGCGATAGTCGGCCAGATGAAGCCGTCTCACATGATGACAGTGAAAATTCAGGAGATAGCAATGAGTAACCCTAGCCTGAGGCTCTCAACCATCCTGAATAAGCCGCTCGCTCTTGACCATAGCCGCGCGTCTGAATTGCGCTCAGAACTTGTTTCGCATGGGCCGCACGCCACGATAGTCGCGCAGTCTCCTCAGGCGATGAGTGGTTTTGAGGATTCTGAAAGCAACTTTCATTACTGGGGCGTCCCTCTCCGCATAGAAAGGAATGTGGGGATCATCCCCATTACAGGGCTCCTCTTATCCGGCCCCGGTGGATTTCTTTACCCCTATTGCTCGTTCTATGAGGACATCAGGGCACGGCTTGACGACGCCCTGGATGATAGCCGGATTAAAGCGATTGCCTTATGGATTGATAGCCCCGGTGGCGATGTCAGCCAATGCTTAGAATTGTCGGACACGATCGCCCAAGCGCGCCGTCGAAAGCCCATTGTCGCCATCGTCTATAATTCAGCAAACTCTGCCGCTTACGCCCTGGCCTGTGCGACCGATATCATCACCGTTCCTGAAACGGGCATGGTGGGGTCGATTGGCGTGATTATGATCCATGCCGACTGCTCAGAGATGCTGCAAAATAAGGGCGTCAAAACCACCGTTTTCCGCTTTGGACGCCATAAAGCGGAACTGCAAGAAGTAGAGCCACTGACCCCTGAGATTATCAATCGCGAACAAGCGATTGTGAATGCGCTTGGTGAAAAGTTTGTCGCTCTCGTTGCACGCAATCGCTCGCTTGATGAAGGCACGATACGCGCAATGGAAGGGGAAGCGTATTTAGGAGAGCGTGGCGTTGCCCTTGGCCTTGCCGACGCCACCATGCCCCCACATCAGGCGTTAGACGACCTCATTGAGCAGTTTTCCTAACCGCTCAAACCCGTTTGTTAAACCGGTTTAACACCCTGCCAAATAGGCCGCCATCACCGCGATGAGCGGCTTTTTTTATGGAGCTAAAAAATGGCACAACGTCCCGCCTCTCGCCGTAATACTCGTAGCCCTTATGCTCATTTAAACGGAGCCCGTATGGGCGATGATAATCAAGACACGCTTCCACCGAAAGCGGACGAGAACACCCCAGACGACCTCCCCCCAGAAGAAACCACTGGAGAGGATGACGACACCCAACACGCACGTCACCATCGTGGCGAAACTCCCGACCCTGATGACGACACCGCACAATCTGACGACGATCTTGACGCGGAAGATGAGCGTGATGATGAAGACGACAGAAAAGCAGAAGAGGGCGACGATGACGACGACAGAACCGTTCGGGAAGACGCAAAAGCCCGCGCCTCATCCCGTGCGCACGCCATTTTAAGGCGCCCTGAAGCCGCCCATAATTTAGCCCTTGCCTGTCACATTGCCTTCAACACCACCATGACGCGCATGCAGGCCGTAGCCGCCCTCCGTGCGGCATCGTGTGGTTCAAGACGGTCACGTCGTGCCAGCACACGCCACACATCTCAGAACACAACAGCCAGCCTGCGCAGCCGCATGGCCTCTCATGCTGTGCGCCCCCTCAAGGCCGATGCTGGTCAGCCCAAAAGCTCTCTTCAATCGCGCGTTGCGGCTTTTAACAAACGCCTGAACACAGGAGCGTAATCATGCCCTTGCCTCAAAGCTATCAATTCCGCCCTGGTGCACGAACCGTCACCTTCGTCCCCGATCAGCTCATTGCCGGCAACCTCAAGCTCGTCACGCGTGACGTTTCCTTTGACAAGTCAGAAAACCCCCTTATCCGAGGCACTCTTGTCGGCCGTGTTGATGCCACAGGCCTTTTTGTTCCATCCCTCCCAAGCGCAACAGATGGAAGCCAGAACCCCCTTGGCATTGTTGTGGACGTCGTGGACACAACAGCCGGGCAGGCCTGGGGGGCTATTTATGAGATGGGCGAATTTAATAGCCGCTACCTCACTTATGATTCCTCATGGGCCTATGACGCGCTGGTAACAGCATGCCGTAAAAATCAGCTCTTTATCAAAGAATCCCTCTCAAATGATATTTTATAAAAGGAATAATCTCCATGGCCTATAATCCTAGTGCAGAGCTCGGTTCAGAAGCCTCTTTGCAGGCTATGATCAGCGTCTATGGCCTCACCGAGCTCATTGATACGGTTGAGAACCTCAAAAAGTCCTCTGGCTTTCTGCTTGACCTCGCTTTCACCAACATCGTGACCTCTCAATTCCCTGAAGTGGCCATTGATGTGGACGTTGGTAAACGCCGCATGTCCCCTTTTGTGAGTCCGCTGGTGGAAGGGAAAACTGTTGAATCACGCCGCACAGCAACCAACTTATACACCCCGCCAACCCTAAAAGACTTACGTAATCCTGACTTTCTCAAACCTATTCGCCGTCAAATTGGGGAGCGCATCGGGGGCGATACCTCTATTCGTGCGCGGCTTGAAGAAAATCTCATTTTTGAGCTCTCTGATCAAAAAGACATGATCAACCGCCGCACGGAGTGGATGGCCGCCCAAGCCCTCAGCACCGGCAAGATCGGCATGAATGTGGAGGGGGAAGGGGAATCTGTCATTGATTTCAACCGTGATCCTTCTCTGACCATCGCGCTAACAGGGAATGCCCAATGGGGACAGCCCAACGTCTCACCAGCCGATAGCGTGACGAACTGGGCCATCTACGTCATGCAAAAATCTGGGGCGATGCCTCGAAATATCGTTTTCACACCGTCTGCATGGCAAAAGTTTATTTCTGATCCGAAAGTGGTCAACGCCATTTTCCAAAACGCTCTTATTGACCCTAAAAATGACCCGATCGTCACAGGGGCACGCCTTCCCAATCAAGGCGGCGTCTCTATGGGCCGTTGGGGGCAGTTTAATCTTTGGCTCTATGCCGACTGGTATGTTGACTATCAGCGCGACGCAGCAGGACGGATTGTGCGTGACGCGCAAGGGAACGCTCAAGAATTTGAACGCCCCATGCTCCCAGATGGCTCCGTTATCCTCACCGGCCCCGACCTTCAGGGCACGCGGGCTTACGGCCTTATTCAAGACCCTTACTTCAATTACGAGCCTTTACCGTATGCTCCAAAGCTTTGGTACAACGAAAATCCCGGCCAGATTAATCTGCTGATGCAGTCAGCCCCGCTGCCTATCCCCTCACGGGTCAACGCCGCGTTCTGTGCGACCGTATGTGCCCCCGGCAATGGCGTCTCAGGAGGCAATAGCTAATGGCGGACGAGACGAAGCCCTCTAAGTCAGAAGAGGCAACGCAACCTCGCACTGACCAAGATACCCTCCAAACACCCTCAAGGACGCCCCCTGTGCCCAATCCGGATACTCTCCAAACCGTTCGTGCTGTTGCTTTACGCCCGATCTACGATGAGCCGGGGCAGCCCCCTATTCCACCTGGCACCAGCATGACCATCTGTCCCATCACGGCGCGCGAATGGGTGGAAGTGGGCATTATTCGCCTCGCAGATGGTGAAGTTTTACCGGCTGAAGAGCGCGTCACAAAAGGGGCTTTCCCCATCTTTGCCAAATCAGCGCCCCCGCCCCCAACCTCGCAAGGATGAGCGGGCCGCTTGATTGGGACGGCCTCGTTCTTGGCCCTGTGATGGAGACGTTCGGTGAGCCCCTCACACTCTTTCCCGCTTCAGGAGGGCCAAAAGTGCCTTTTGTGGGAATCTATGATGAGGGCTTTAAAAAGGTCGAAGACCTCCCAACAGAGATGGGGATGGCGCCCGCTCACATCAGCTCATCCCTCCCCGTCATCGGGTGCCGCTCCTCCAGCTTTCCAACCCTCCCTCGGCAAGGCGACCATGTTCTTGTCAGGGGAGAACGGCTTGTGATTGAGGAAGTCCAACCAGACTCTCACGGCGCTCTTCACCTGACCTTAAATGCAGGCAATGCCTCACCGGAAATTTTCACATGAGACCTTCCCCTCTCCACGATGACGGCCGGCTTTTCCGCGTGCAGCTTCGTGACCTCTGTGTTGATCTTTTAAAGCACGCATCAACCGTTGCGGAACGCCGTGTTTTCAAGGGCAACCCATGGCCTGTAAGTGCGGATAAACTCCCCGCCTTATGGGTCTCTGCTCCCTCTGATGTTGGCAGCTCTTTAGGGGCAGGCCCCCCGTCTTTCTCTCGCACAACCACCATCCAGATCATTGGGATTGTGCGGGGTGATAACCCTGCTGACGCTTTGGAACAGATCGACCATTTCAATGAAACGATTGAAACCCTCCTCATGACCGACACGCAGCTTATGAGCAACGTTGAGGAAGTGGAGGGACTTCACACACATGTCGAACTCAATAGTGAAACCAAAAATCATCTCGCTCAGTTCACGCTCGCCCTGGAGCTCAAATATTCCGAAACCTACTCGCTGCCAGGAAAACCTTTGTCTGCTCTGTCTGGCACTTTCCCCGCCCTCTAACCGCTTGCACCATCCTTTTAGGATTCCCCCATGTTTATCAAACCAGCTCAAAGCCGGGTGGTGCGCCATCCCGGCACGTTACGCGTTCTTTCTCCCTCTGGCGAGACCGTGACGCCCTCCCCTTTTTGGCACCGCCTTCTCGCTGTTGGGGACGTCGTAGAATGTGCCCCGCCCTCGTCAGACCCCCAACCTTCTCAAAAGGTTTCTCCACCTTTGACTGAGCGCCGCACAGAAGAGGGGAAAGCCCCATGAGTTCCGCTATTTCAATCCCCGGCTACGACACGTCCAATCGTGTTCCGGGGTTTTATTTTGCCCTCGATAACTCCAAAGCCAATACAGCTGCCGGTGTGCGTCGCGTTTTACTCATTGGCCAAAAACTCAAAAACGCTCCCGGTGCGGCTAATGTTGCGGTCAAAGATACGGGACTTTCTAATGCCATCGCCTCATATGGCGACGGCTCCCACGTCGCCTTGATGTTGGCCGCCTACCGTCAGACTGACCCATCAGGAGAGGTCTGGCTCTTACCGCTGGATGACGATGCAGGCGCAAGCCACGCCAGCGCAACGCTCACGCTTAACGGCCAAGCCACCGAAGCGGGAACACTCCCCCTTTATGTCAACGATACGCTCATCAGCGTTCCCGTTGCCAATGGAGACACAGCGCAGGCTGTCGCGCAGTCTATTGTGGCGCGTCTCAATCAAACCGCAGGCTTGCCTGTGACGATTAGCGCCCCTGCCAAGGGAAACGATGGCACGATCTCCCTCGTCTTCACGGCCAAGAATGCCGGTCTTACCGACAATCAGCACAGCCTAGCCGTTGCGCTTTTAGGGTCATCAGGCGGCCAATCTGTTCCCAATGGCCTAACCGTCACCACAACTTCCTTCACCAACGGCGCACAAAACCCTCAGCTTCCATCTGTGTTCGCAACACAAGGAAGCCGCGTCTATGATCTTCTCATTCACCCCTATAGTGATGAGGCATCCCTCACAGCGTTTCGTGATTGGACCAACAACCTCAGCGGTCGGTGGTCTCCCATGCAGCAGCTCTATGGCCAAGCCATCACAGCGGCTCGCCTGACATATGGCCAAGCAACGGCTTTGGTGAGCAAGAACGACCCGCACCAGTCCATCATGCCGACGTCAGATAGCCCATCCCATCCTGCTAAATGGGCGGCATGGTTGGGCGGCTCTATTGCTCTGTCTATGCGTGATAACCCCGCTCTGCCCGTTGCGGGGATTACACTCCCAGCTCTCCCTCCCAGTGGCGTGGGTGAGTTCGACCGTGATCAACGTAATTCATTGCTCCATGACGGACTGAGCACGTTCCGCGTTAGCGATGATGGCAGCGTCGTCATTGAACGGATCATCACAACCTATACTGAGAACGCCAACGGCCTGCCTGACAATTCCTATTTGGATATTGAGCGTCTTTTAACCGCTCAAGTCTGCCTCCAAGACATGGGCGCCTTTGTTTACGAACAATGCGGGAACGCCATCTTATTGCAAAATGGGGCACGCATCCCAGCAGGCGTCCGGGCCGTCACGCCTGACATTGTCGCCAACACCATTAAGGCACGCTACCGGACGCAATGTGACAATCTCTGGTGTCAAAACCCTGCACAATTCAATGCCGGTCTTTCTGTTGAATCCGCAGGGGAAGGGGTTCTCAAAACGCTTATGCCCTACATTTTTGCCGATCAGCTCTGGACGATTGCTGGCAATGCACAATTCCTCGCCTCATCCTAAGGAGAAACCCTATGGCTGCCATTCGCAGAGGCCCCCTTGCTGGTTGGGCCAGCTTTACCATCAACGGCGAGGTCTGGAATGTCGTCGGAGACCTCGAATACCGCCCAAGCGGCATGACCAACGAAACCCTCAAGGGCCAGAGTGCCGTTGAGGGTTTTGGACAAATGCCCGTGGAAGGTGAAATAAGCGCTAATATCCGAGACCGCGACGATAAACGCATTGCCGATCTCCAGGGTGCTTCTGGTTTCACCATCATTGCAGAGCTTGCTAACGGAAAAGTCGTGACAGGAAGCGACATGTGGCAAGTCGAAAACCTCACCGTTTCGACACAAGAAAGCACCTTTAAACTGACATTTCACGGCACCAGCGTGATTGAAGAAACCGTCGGAGGCACCCCGTGACACTCTCAGATAATGATATGCTTGAAAGCCTGTCTCAAGATCAGGAAGCAGAACCAAACACAGAAAACGAAACGCTCACATTGCCCCTTTCAAAGCCCATAAGCGTTGGGGAAAAAACAGTCACAGAGATCAAACTCCGCGAACCTACGCTCTATGAAACCATCATAGCATCGCAAAAGATTGTAAGCTTCCCCGACATCGTAGGCGTTGAGGTCATGGAATCTGAAATAGAACTTGTTCGTCAGGTCGCTGGTCTCTCTGATGCCTTTTTTTCTCAAATTCCTGCCGACATTATTAAAAAGGCACGTGATTTTGTTGTGGGTTTTGAAGAACGAGCACGCGAAAACTTTACCCAGCAAGAGCATGATCTCCCTTGCGAAAAAACATTAACATTTTCTCCGCCCATTCATGGCGGCGGAAAAGAATGGGATGTCATGACATTGCACGCCCCGATGATTGGCCAGATTAAATCAGCACGCATGATCCTAAAAAAAATCTCATTGGAGAAACTCCATAGATCCAATGAGATGCTCATTACATCCGTAAGCGGATGGCCAAAAGTCGCTGTTTTACGACTTCCTATTTCTAGATTTGTCGAAGCGTCTGGGTATCTCAACGGTTTTTTTCCCGTTTTCCAGTGAATTGGCGTGACATCCCCGCAGAGCTTTCGCTCTCCTTCCCCGGCTGGACGCGTGGAGACCTAGAAAGCTTGACGGGCGACGAGATGATCTTCTGGGTCAAACAGTCAAACCGACTTGCCAAAATACGCCAAATATCCGCAGAAAATAGCGGATAAATGGCATTGTTAAACCGGTTTAACAACCCAGAAGATGGGGTAAGATGATGGCTAAAAACTCCTCCATCAAAATGTCCATCGGGGCAGAAGATCGTTTTTCTAAAACGATGGATAAGCTGGAAAATCGTGTTGCACGGCTTAACGCACCCGTTAAGCGTTTCCAGACCAATGCAGCTCGGTTGGATAATTTTGGGCCACGTCAACTCCGCAAGGGTTTTTTAGGGCTTGCCGCATCCACCGGCGGTGCTGCTAAAAGTCTCGCCTCTATCATTCCTATTTTAGGGACGCTGACGGGGGCGGCCTCCTTAGCGGGGGTCTATCGGCTATCATCAGCCTGGGCGGGAATGGGGCGCCAGCTTGGCATCACCTCGCAGCTTATTGGCGTCTCTCCTGGGCGCCTTCAGGCTATGGGGAATGCCGCTAAGTTGGCAGGGGGCTCTGCTGAAGGCATGCAATCAACCCTTCAGCAGCTCGCCAATACAAGCTTTAATGCCAGAACTGGGCTAGACCCCGCCGCTCTAGCTCAGTTCCAGATGTTCCATATCTCTGCCAAAGAGCTGGAACATGACGCCCCCGATCAACTCTTTGGGCGCGTTTCCTCCCAACTACGCAAGCTTAAAACGCCCCTCGAACGGGCACGAGCCGCTCAGTCCTTGTTTGGCTCTGGAGCAAGCGGCGTTATCCCTGTTCTGCTCCAATCAGGGCAGGCATGGCAAAAGAACATCAACCTCGCACGCCGTTACGGCGTCATGAATGAAGGCGGGGTGGAGGCTGCCAACCGTCTCGCAAGCAGTCAGGATCGCCTAGAGCTTTCTGTCCAAGGTTTTGGCAATACATTAGCCCAAACCGTAGAACCCGTTCTGTCGCCTATTATCACACAGATGGCAGACTGGATTGCCGCTAACCGCCAATGGATCGCCACCAAAATCACAGGATATGTCAAAGACCTCGTCGATTGGTTCAAAGATGGCGGATGGGATCGCATCACGAAATGGGCCGGTGATTTTGTCACGAAATCCAATGACCTTGCCCAATCCCTTGGGGGTTGGAAAAATGCGGCAACGATAGCGGCCGGCGCACTAGCGGGGCTATTTTCCGCCCCTGTTCTTGCGAGCCTGATGGCAGGCTCTGGTGTTCTTGTTGGAATATTAGGAGCCCTTGAAGGGATCGCTGCAATCGGTGTGATGAACTACAAGCCGAATGCATCAGACAAGCGGTATGAGGAAGAGAAAAGAAAGGACGATGACAAAACAGCTCTAAAAAAACATTATCTAAAAAGAACCGGAGCTTGGACGAACTGGAATTTCGATGAAGGGAAAGAACGCTCTATCATTCAACAAGAGAAGGCCACACAGAACGCGCAATCTCCATCAACGAATGAAGACCGCCTTTCTCATAACGCCATCATAGGCGCAGGGGAAAACTTTTATTCTCCTTCAGCGGATGAAGGAAAGCCCCTCACTAACCGTCCCTATGACGCACAAGAAAGCTACGATAGCCACATCTACGCGTCCCTACATCGCAAGGTAGATGGAACAAACAAAAATGCTTTAGCCATCCAGCGCTCTTTGCATCAACATGGTTTCGCCAATACGGCCATTGCCGGAATTTTGGCGAACTTCTCTCAAGAGAGCAATCTTGACCCCTCTGCTCATAATCGAAGCCATGCCGGCATTGCTCAGTGGGACAAGGGGCGTCAAGCAGAGTTTCAAAAGCGCTATGGCCACCCTATGACCTCAGGCTCTGTTGATGAGCAGGTGGATTTCTTCACACGCGATCTCGCGAAATATCCAAAAATACAAAAGGATATTATGGGCGCTAAGAGCCCAGAAGAGGCAGGCTTTGCTATGGGGCGGCGTTATGAAATTCCGGGCGTGACCGATGCAACCTTGCGCCCTGATGTGAACGCACGCGCCCATGTGGCAGGGGAATGGGCACAAGCACTTAAAAGCGTGACAAGCTCTCTCTCGCATCCCGCTGCTCCAGCAATGAACGCTATACCTCCAAAGCCATCGGCACCAGCACTGGTCATGGAGCCACCTCAGCCTAAAGGGCCGCCACTGTCAGTAGCTCGGCCGCCTGATCATCAGGCAGACCTCACAAAGGATGAGGGCCACAACGCTCAAACACGTTCAGGCAATATGGGGGCAGACCCAAGCAGCAAGGTTGTGATTGACATCAATCACCTCAACCCACCACCGGGCACGCGCATAAAACTCAGTGAAAACAGCCCCAACATTTCACTAGGCTCTCTTCGCACACACCGTTCGATGTCGCCTGATGCCCCCTCTTTATGAGGGGGATTCTGAGATGGTTTTTAGGGATTATTTAGGAGAAAAAAATTATGTCTTTTTCCCTCTCGCCATTATCAGCCATTGCCGGTGAATTCCTACAATGCACCTTTCGCGGTGTGCCCTTTGCGGTCTACGGCTCAAGTGGAACAACAGGGCGGCGCGTTGCCACCCATGACTATCCGACTCATAACGGCGTTTGGTCGGAAGATTTAGGGCGGCAAGGCAGGCGCTGGAAAATACGCGGCCTTCTTGTTGGGCCTCTGTGCTATTCCCAGCGTGACCTTTTGACGATGGCCGTGGAGCATAAAGGCCCTGGCCTGCTTATCCATCCAAGCCTTGGTATCCTCAGGGCTGTCTGCACCTCTTATGAGTTCGCAGAACGTGACGGATATACCAATGTCATTGACCTTAATCTAAGCTTTGTTGAGCAGAAAGAGCTCCTCTCAAACCTCATCACGGCCGGTCTTCATGCCGCCCTAGGGGTGGCCTCTATGGCAACGGGGGCTATTTCAGCCGCCGGCTATATCAATATTTCTTCCCGTCTCTTTGCTCACGGCGCTGTTGTGGCCCAAAGCGCGCGCGCTGTTATGAGTGACTGGGCAGGGACCGTCGTCACACAAGCCAATAGCCCAACGTCAACCACTCAACCTGTCGCTCAAATAATGGGCAATAATGGCCGCTATAGCGGGTCATCAGGCACATTGTCGGTTGATGACGCTCTTAGCACGCTTTCTCAATGGCGGGATTCACTCAAATCGTCCGCTCGCGCACTGGCAACGGCATCTCCAACGCCTGAAAGTCTCACTGAACGCGTACAGAATATTCTGTCTCTTGTGCCACAAAATAGCTCAGACCCTTCCGCTCAGTTGGCATTGCTCAAGCCTTTATGCGCGCTTCCACAAGAGGCGCTTAACCCGATAGAGATAAAAGCCCAAACCATCACCCATGCCTCATCTTTGGCCGCTCTTTGGACACGCTTTTATCTTGCGTGCGCGGCTTTAGGCCCGCTGGCCGTCGCATTATCAGACTGGCAGCCAGCCACCGCTACAGAAGCACGCGCTATAATCACGACCATGGCCGCGCTCTATGACGATTTTCAGATGGCAGCAGGCAATAATAACCTTGATGAGCTTTACCAATCCATCAGCGACCTTGCTGCCAAAAGCCTGCAAGATTTGTCACAAAAATCAACAGCACTTCCCGATCTCGTGCCCATCACCCGCAATAGGCCACTTCCTTCGCTCACTCTTGCCCAGCAGCTCTATGGGGATGGCAGTCGCTCGGGTGAGCTTATGTCACGGTCAGAGGCTATTCACCCCGCCTTCATGCCAAGTCATTTTGAGGCAGAATCATCATGAGCAAGACGGACCCCAACGCGCTAAAAGTCACCATCGACAACCACGAGCTTACCGGTTGGCAAAACTATAGCTACCATGCCGGGATTGACCTGATCCCATGGCAACTATCGTTAAGCGCTACCCTTCACCAGCTCGATAATCATGATCTTTCATTCACAGTAGGGGCAAGCGCCACTGTTATGATGGGTGAGACACTGATGCTCACCGGGTATCTTGTCTCGACCAGTGAATCCATCAACGCGAACGGCCATACGATTTCTCTGATTATTGGCTCCAAGACACAAGACCTCACCGATTGTTCGGCGTCCCTCGTGACCTCTGACCTCACGCTTGGCGGTAACGAAAATAATGGCCGAACCCTGTCGAGCATGGTGACGCAGCTTTGCGCGCCTTTTGGTGTTTCCGTAACCGTCGATCCTCAGATTGATAATCCCGTTATTCCGCTTTTTGCCATCAATCTGACTGAAACACCTTACGCGATCATTGACCGCCTCTGTCGGCAAGTGGGGCTTCTCTTTACAGATACCGCAGAGGGAAACATCCATCTCACAACCGTGCAGAAGGCAGCGGAGAAAACGCCAAGCTTTCGGTATGGTGATACTATTGAAGAGTATGAAGAGCAGCATTCAACGACGAACCGTTACAGCATCATCAAAGCTGTTTTACAAACGTCAAATTTGCTCAGTTCTGAGCCCAATAGTGCAGATTATGTCTCGCAGGTTAAGGCATCGGAAAGCGGGAAGCAGGCAACTGACCCCGGCATGACGCGATACCGCCCCCTTCTCATTCCTGTTGACCTTGGCGACGCGAATTTTGATGTCGCTGGGAAGCGTGTTCTGTGGGAAGTCGCGCGTCGTTCAGGCCGGTCGCAGCCTATTACTATTACCGTGTCAGGCCATCGTGACGAACATGGAGCGCTCTATACGCCCAACACACGTGTGACACTGACAAAACCAGACGATAGTCGCGTCGATCTTGTGATTGCCAATGTCACCTATGAAGGGTCAGCCAACGGGCGGCGTACGCAGCTTACCTTGCTGACCTCTGCCAGCCTCACCCCGCAGCCTATTGTCAATAAGGTTAATCAAAAGGCAGGGGCTGCTGCCCAAAATGATTCTGCGAGGCATTAAATGTCATCTTTCGCCCGACTTGCTGGACGGCTCGCCTTTTTATTCTCGCTCGGCCGTCAAACGGCCGATACGGTGATGAAGAAAGGCGGCCAAACGCTCCAGCTTCTCCTCACCTCACGCGAACTACGCGATAACATCCCTCTTCTACAGCATTATGGCTTCGTCTCGCGGCCACGCGCGGGCTGTGATGCCTTGGTTATTTTTTTAGGTGGCGACCGTTCACGCCCCGTCGCTATCGCCACCAACGACCAACGTAATTACCCCACTTCTCTTAATCCGGGCGAAGTCTGCATCACCCACCCCCCAACGGGGTCCATCATGCGCTTTATGGATGACGGAAGCATTTCCATCATCCCTCAAAACGGCATCGTAAACCTCACGGGCTCGCTCAATGTAAGCGAGAACATAACAGCCACTGGGACAATCACTGGGCAGACAGACGTCATAGCTCATGGGATTTCTAGCGCTCACCATACCCATACGGGTGTGCAATCTGGTGGCAGCTCAACGGGGGCGCCTCAGTAAAGCCTTGAACGCGCTAAACATTAGGGAAAAGAACGCTTTCTTTAGAAAGTCATGGCCATGTGGGCGATGTATCCTGACCGTGTTTCCCCTGCTGCTTTAGCCTGTGCGTCCAGGCGTGCCAAAATGCGGCGAGGGATGGTGATGTTGATACGTTCGGCTTTCTCCTCAAAAAGAGCTGGATCAACAGAGGCGAACCCCCATACCCATTCTGGCCCTTCATAGTCCTTTAATTGTTTGAGGCTTTCGAGGGTTGATGGGCGTGGGATAGAGCGGCCTTCTTTGATCTCTTCCTCGATCCACAAGGTCATAGCTTCAGTCGCATTCGTGATGGCCTCATCAAAGCTATCGCCTGCTGAAAAGCACCCCGGAAGGTCTGGAACGATCACGCTATACGCTGTGTCTTGATCGCCAAGTTCGATAACGATTGGGTAACGCATGGTGTCTCCTTTGCCGGGCTAGGAAAGCCCGGCTTGTTTTCTGATGGCTGCGACTAAACCTTTTGATAAATCCTTTTTAGGGTGGGGAACAGTGACTGAGTGGCCATGATCTAGATGCTTGAAAATATGGTGTGATCCTCGACAGCTGACTTCCTTCCATCCCGCTTTTGTTAATTCGCGGATTAGTTTAGCGCTGTTCATAGGGATTTTATACACACTATACTTACTATACTCAACAGAAAAATACATATCGTGTGTATTTTAGTTTCATGCACGGTGGGGCGCTTTTGAAAGGTTCAAAAACGATAAAAAACCGTCATAAACTCTTTTTTGTGGAGGCACAGAATGGCCGATATTGCACTCCATTATCACAACGCTACACAAGCGGGTGATCTGCTCTTTTCTGATGGCGATATTTCTTTAGAAAACCCGTTAAGAGAAGCCCTTCTCATTTCTCTTTTTTCTGATCGTCTGGCACCTGATCAGCTTTCAGCACAAGATAAGGCTATTGGTCTTCATATCCCCGGTAATGCGCTTCATGCCACTGAAAACCCACGCAAGGGATGGTGGGGCGATATGTTTGGTGAGGGCCTTATTGGCTCACGATTGTGGCAATTACAGCGTGTCATTGTGGCGCAAAGCAATACCGTTCTCTTAGAAGTCGAGGCCATCATTTATGAAGCGCTTGAATGGCTCATAACCGATAATGTGGTCGTAAAAATCGACGTCAACGCGACATGGTCTCACAACAGCGCTCAAACAATTCACTTTTCTATTGCCGCTTATCAGCCCACCGGGCCGTCTCCTGAGAATTTTCAATTTTCTCTCGCATGGCAAGACATGGCCTAAGCGCGTTTCTTTACGTTCCCGTCTGCAATTCTGAGTTTCGCTATGCCATTCAATCGTCCGACTTTAACCGAGCACCGCAATAGTATTTTGCAAAATATGCAGTCTGCTAACCTGCCTGGTGCAACCAACATCACGCGTTTCTCAGTACTCGGGGTCTTTGCCAAAGTGTGGGCAGGAATGGCTCATCTTCATGACGCCTATCTTGATTGGATTGCGAAACAGGGTGTGCCTTGGACGGCAACAGGTGAAAATCTTGAAGGCTGGGGAAACCTCAAGGGCGTCACGCGTAAAGCCGCCTCGCCAGCATCAGGAGCTGTGACGTTTCAAGCCGTTGCTAATACGGCCCTCCCCATAGGTTCTGAGATTTCTTTGGGCAATGTAGGCACGGCCATCACGACAGAAGCTGCAACAGCGGATGGAACGGGTCAGATAACACTGCCTGTCCGCTTTTCCACTCCAGGGGCGAACGGCAATGTTCCACTTGGAACGGTCGCAACTCTGACCAACCCCATTATTGGCGTGCAATCATCTGGGCTTGTGTCCACAGCCTTTACAGGCGGGGCAGACCTCGAGGATGAAGAAGCCTTTAGGGCGCGCATTCTCACGGCCTACCAAACGGCTGGGAAGAATGGACGCGCTCAAGATTATGTCGATTGGGCATTAGCCATTCCCGGCGTGACGCGCGCCTGGGTCAACCCCGATGGGTTCGGGATTGGCAGTGTGGTGGTTTATGTGATGCTCGATAATGCCAATGCTGCTCAAGGTGGCTTCCCCATTGGCAAAGATGGCAGCGCAACAGCTGAAAAGCGCTACCATACGGCAAGTGGAGACCAGCTGACTGTTGCAAATGCCATCAATGACCTTCGCCCTGTCACGGCTCTGGTTATTGTGTGCGCTCCAATTGCACAGCCCATTGATTTCATTATTTCCGGCCTAGGAGATGATAATACCGCCACCACACAGGCGGCTATTTCGAACGCACTTAACGATGCTTTCCGACGTGCAAGCGGCCCCGGTGCCACGGTCTATCCCTCAACGTGGAATGGCGCCTTAGATGCACTCAACCTTCCTCAATATAGCGTGCAGTCTCCCAGTGGCCCTGTCATTGCTGAAACCGTGGGAAGAATGCCCATACTTGGGAAGATTAGTTTTAGGAATTAGCCATGCCTTCTCACCGCTATAGCGCAGAAGACTTTCGTGATGCGCTCCTTAAGCTTCTGCCTTCTGGCTTACTGTGGAACCGATCAAAAGAGAACGGTTTAGGAAAGCTCTTCCATGTTCTAGGCCAAGTCTATCAGGACGGCACACATAGAGCCCTATCCTTGCTGAGTGATCTGTTCCCAGGGACCACATATCATTTCATCCAAGAATGGGAAAAGACGTTTGATCTTCCCGATAGCTGCATGGGGGATGATGGAACCCCTGAGCAAAGGCGAAACGCTATCATTGCAAAGCTCACCGATGAAGGCGGTTCGTCGGTTCGTTACTATATCACCCTCGCTCAAAATCTAGGCGTGCCTATTACGATTGAAGAGTTCGCCCCTGCACGAGCGGGTATCATGCGGGCGGGTCAACGCTGTTACGGCCGTCATTGGGCGTTTGCGTGGCGTGTGCAAATCCCACGCCTTGTAGTGTCGCGCTTTCGTTCTGGCCGCAACACCGCAGGCAACCGGCTGAGAACGTGGCAGCGCGGCTACATTGAATGTGTCATCCGCAAGCATTCCCCTGCCCATACAGCGCTTTTCTTTCGCTATTTCACAACAGAAGAAAGATGAAACATGGCTTATCAAATTGATGACATTACAGCCGTTCAAACACCTGATCCCCTTCCAACAGACGCCGTTAGTCAGCCAGGTTATTTCACAGACGGGGATCCAAGCGATAAAGGATTAGGCGCAACATTTGTCCCTGCCTGGTGGCTTAATATGGTGCAAGGGGAGCTTCTCTCTATTTGCGAAAAAGCTGGCATCAGTCCAGATAAAACCAATAATGCACAAGTTGTTGCTGCCATTCTCACATTGGTTCAGCAACAGAGTTCACATTTTCTTTCTACCCTTGAAGCATCCATCAATGCTGAAACCCAACGGGCAGAAGCAGCCGAAGCAGGCTTGCAACCTAAGGGGCCGTATCTTGTTGGCTCTAAAAATGCCTCTGAAGATGTGCCTGCTCTGGGGATCTGTATCGGGATCAACGGCACCATTCCCGTTATCAAAGACAGCACTGGCAAGCTCTGGTTCCTCGCCAGCACCGACGCTCTTGATGCTGAAACAAGCCGCGCTCAAGCCGCTGAGAGCCAGCTCCAGAATGCCCTTAATGCCGAAACCCAACGGGCGGAAGCCGTCGAAGCAGGGCTGCAACCCAAGGGGCCGTATGTGCTGGGTTCTGGCAATGTGCCTACCGATGTCAGCGTCTCGGGGCTTTGCATCGGGGTCAACGGTACTGTGCCCGTTGCCAAAGACAGCACTGGCAAGCTCTGGTTCCTTGCCAGCACCGACGCTCTTTCTGCCGAAACAAACCGTGCTCAAGCGGCTGAGGCGGCCTTACAGCCGAAAGGCAATTATGTGGTGGGCGATGGCAATGTGCCTTCCGACACGCCGGTGCAAGAAATGTGTATCGGGATCAATGGCACCGTGCCCGTCATTCGTGACGCCAAAGAGAAGCTTTGGTTTATGGCAACCACAGACGCACTCACCAGTGCCAGCAACAACCTCATCAATACAACACTCGCAACGGGTGGCGGGAAATGCGCGATACAGCGCCTAACAACCACGATCTCAGATGGGCAGTGGGTGGGCTTGCCTTGGTCGTTTGCTGACGATGACGTCACGTTCATTATCCAACCCATTGTCTCCAGCGGCTACATTAATTGGGTCGCGCTCAATTATGACGACCCTAACCGACCGCATAAAAACAGAAGCGGGTTCTCTGCCAAAATCTGGTCAACCAATGGCGGCGTAACCACCATCTCCCCTTACACTCTGACATTCGACGTTATCGCGATTGGAAAAACATCATGACAGATCCAAGCCTCTCTACAACGGCCGCCAACGCAACCATAGCAGAGCAGATCAAGGCGTTTACAACGCCAGAACCGCCGGCTGAAAGCTCCCCAAACGCACGCTATTTTGTGCGCGTCGATCCACAAACGGGGATTGTTCAAAACTTCTATATCATTGCGGATGGAAGCCCTGTGGAAGACCCTGATTTCCACGCCATTACGCTGGAGGAGTATAAGACCTTCTCAGCGAAAAAAGGCGCGAAATGGGACAATGGCACGCTTTCAGACTATACGCCTCCGCCCCCACCGCTCAGACCGCAAGCACAGAATGCTCTGCAAGCCGTGCAACAAAAGGCGAATATGGCGGCGGTGATGGGCGAGGTCTTTGGCCCGAACATGCGCGCTTATGTGCAGGCATTGCGGGCTATTGCCGATGGCTCCGATACCACCAGCACGCAGCTTCCTACTGCTCCAGATGATGTCACGACGTAACGTCGTATCACCGCTCTCTCCCTTCCTCATCGCCACCCTCTGAGGTGGTTTTTTTATAGTTAGACCATTCATGACATTTCTCGTTAAAGCCGCCGCACGATCATCCTCTCCAAGACCCCCGCCATAGCCAGGCGGCCCTTGGGGCTGACACTCCCTCTGTCAAAAACACCACAGCCAGTCCAACGCATTCCGCGTTGTGCTGGCTTTTTTTATGATCCAAAAGGTTCACTTTTTAACATGCAACGATCTGACACATACACGGCACAACCTGCCGCTACCCCCAACACAGACGGCTCTATCCCTTCTCCAGCTGGGTGCCCTCCTCTGCTCAATGATTTCCAGATAAGCGACATTGCAGCGCTCACAACTTCTGGAACAGAACTGTTCCGTACATTTTCTGAAGCCTCGCGCCTGACAGAAACCGGGCAAGTCCGCGCCTTTGACGCAAGCTTTGCGCACCAAATCGGCGGCTATCCGCAGACAGCTCTTGTCACAGACCCCAATGACCCCAGGCGGCTTTTTATCTCGACACAAGAGAATAACAGCGCTGACCCGACAACAGACACGAGCGGTGCCTGGTTTGCGCTGACAGATGCCGTAACGGCTCTGGAAGCAGCTCTGAAAGATGAGACAAGCCGGGCTGAGAAAGTGGAAGCAGGGCTTCAGCCAAAAGGCGACTATGCGACGAATTCTAGCTTAAATGCTGAAACAAGCCGGGCAGAAGCTGTCGAAGCCACGTTGCAGCCTGCTGGCGATTACGCCACAAACGCAGGCCTAAAGAGCGAGAGTGAGCGTGCAAAAACCGCTGAAGCTGGGCTACAACCCGCCGGTGATTATGCCACCAATACCGCCCTTAATGCAGAAACGAACCGCGCCCAGACCGTAGAGGCAACATTACAGCCCAAAGGGGATTATGCGACGACTAGCTCCCTTACGGCTGAGGCGGAACGGGCAAAAAGCGCTGAAGCGAGCCTTCAGCCAAAGGGCGACTATGCGTCAAATAACGACCTAACCTCAGAAGTCGAGCGCGCTAAAACGGTTGAAGCAACTCTCCAGCCCAGAGGAGATTACGCAACCCACAAGGATCTCTCAGACGGAATTTCCTCCGAAGAAGAACGCGCAAAGGCCGCTGAAGCGCAAGCTATCTCTGGTACCTACGGTCTAACAAAGGGCGATATTCATGGTGTCGCCATGCACACACAAGGCGATAACAACAATGTCTTGTATTATGACGGCGAGAATGGCTGGCGTGCTCTAGCCCTACAATCTTACCTCAATGCTGAGACAGAGCGTGCTCAGACCGCTGAAGCTCAGGCTATCTCTGGTACCTACGGTCTAACAAAGGGCGATATTCATGGTGTCGCCATGCACACACAAGGCGATAACAACAATGTCTTGTATTATGACGGGGAGAATGGCTGGCGTGCTCTAGCCCTACAATCTGACCTCAATGCTGAGACAGAGCGTGCTAAGACCGCTGAAGCGACTTATCTGCCACTTACGGGCGGAACATTAGAGGGTGATGTAACGATAAAACGCACACACCACTGGAATAACAACCGCGGTGGTGGCCAAATAACGCTTGCGATGGATGACGGACCAGAGAAATTCTATCAACAGCTCTACCGTAATAATGGCGAGATGACACAAGGTATTCTCGGTATCACAGACGAAACGGGTGACCACCATTGGAAGCTGCAGACCGATGGGACCATTGTCACGCCATCGGGAAATAACCTTCTGGAAACCAGCAACACAGAAGGACGACGTATGCGTCAGTCCTTCCGCGTTTCTGTGAGTAATGCTGGACGTATTTCTTGGCCGAAACCTTACGCTAAGGATGATCTTGTCGTTGCCCATTTTACACCAACAGAAAATGGCGATGGACAACTTCATATTGCCAATATCCTCAACAATACTCAGCCTGATCGTACGGGCTGTTATGTGGCTATCGAAACTATCATTAAGAATACGAATGATAAACTCGTACCAGCCTTCAGCCCCGTCACATTAGATGTCACTGTCGAAGGATACAGCTCATAACCCCCGATCACGCAGCCTCTCCTTTATGGAGGGGCTGTTTTTTTTATGCCCCAAGGAGGCTCTCATGCCTGATGCAGACTGCGCCCGTCGTGGCGAAGTCAATGAACTCCGCGACCGTGTGGTCACGCTGGAAACCAAGCAGAAATACGCCCAAGAAAGCATTCAATCGCTCTCTGATAAAGTCAGCGCTGTGGCGTCCCAGATGAATGATGGTTTCGCTAAAATCTCCCAACAAATGAGCGAGATGAACAACCGCAAAACCATGCTTCTCACCGTCGCCGGCGGTGCTGGTGGTGGGATCGCCGTGGGGTTGTTTGATCTCTGTAAAAAACTCTTCGGAGGCTAACCATGCGCCCTCTTCCACGCGGTATCCGCAACAATAACCCCGGCAACCTCAACTATGTCGGGCAATCCGGCGCTCATCGAGAGCCGGAGCCTCACGGGCGCTTTGCTGTGTTCCCCACCGCTCAAGACGGTTTGCGGGCTTTGCGTGACCAGCTTTTGCGCTATGTTGAGCGGGATCGGGTCAACACGATTGCTGGTATCATCGCCAAATGGGC
>NZ_KB899347.1:20966-44560 GCF_000378165.1 Saccharibacter floricola DSM 15669 | reverse complement strand
TTTGTCCTCCGTTTGTATTGTATACTTTTCCATCTTGGTCTATGGCTCCGGTTTGACCTCCATTTGTATTAGTTACACTCCCACTGCCATTATTATATTGTGAGCCATCGGAAGGGATGGGGGCGTTATCATAGGTGACAATTTCCTGAGCGTGAGCAGGGTGAGTGTTGAGGAGGGACGAGGAACATAATAGAGTGATGATGAGGAAAGGCTTAACGGTCATGTCAGAAGCTCCACTTTATGACTAGGGTTCTCTTCCCGATCAGACTGCTCTGCTTATGCGTAAAGGGCAAGTTAAGGAAATGTATAGGGCAAAAGCCGTCATTTCTGTCGACACTCAGTCATTTTTTCTCTTGCTTGGCTGTCGCGATATCATGGTTCAGTCATGGTCCGCTCTGTATCGGGTCAATCATTCATCAGCTTGTCGGTTCGGGTCTAAGATTATAAGGTTCAATAGCATGAGAGCGCCAAGCGCTCGGCTGGGGGTTTGGGCAATGCGTACTCCATGGCTATCATGCACGTTTCCCTCTTGGTCTATGAATCCAATTGGCCATCCGTTACGGTCGGAGACGTCCCCGTTGTCATTGATAGACCCAAGTGGCGATCCGGAAGGCGTGTTGATGTGTCCGTCTGGGTTAATAGAACCAATTTTTATGTTGGAGTTATTCTGTATTGTTCCGTCTGGACTTATGTATCCTGTTGATGTTCCGTAAATATTTTCTATTGTTCCATATTCGTCGATAGACCCAATTTTCGATCCGTTTTGATTGGTGACAATCCCACTGCCATTATGGATTTGTGCGTTATGTGAAGGGAGGAGGATGTTATCATAGGTTACAACTCCTTGAGCTTGAGCAAGATGAGTGCTCACGAGGAGAGAGGGGCATAGTAAGCTGGCAAAAAGAACGGGATGAACGGTCATATCAGAGGCTTTACGTTATAGATGGGTTTACATTTCTATTCAGGCTGCCCTTTTAAGGCGCTTGTATCAAGGAGGAAAACCATAAGGCTTTCATGCGTAAGACGAACAATGAATCGTTGTAGCCCATTGCTCTCCTTGTGGGGAGCGGAAATCACCGAGGTAACTGATGGATGTTACCTCAAGCAGACCAGAGAAAAGAGATTTGTCTTTAGGAAGCGGTTTCGCGAATTTGGAAACACCTACTGTACTGGCGCCGTGGGGAAGAGAGATTGTATCTCGAACTTTTAAGTCCCCTCGTAATGGGCATGTGACGCTAATATTATTAACACCGTTCCATGAAGGTTGTCCAATAAGATCGCTAAAGTCAATATTTTTAACAGGCCTATCCTCCGTTTGGTCTGAAAATGTAATATGGTTTCCCAATGTCGTTATTGTCAGTTTCATACCTGTTGTCTGTTGCCAACTATCAGAACAAGCAACGCAGAGCTCTTTAAGAGTAGGATAAGAGCCAATAAAGTCATGTTTGGCGATAGGGTTTAATGTGCTATTGAACGTAATGATTGGATTATGGACGACGGAGCGAAAGGCATTCCTAATAGCGTCTTTAAGGTTATCTTTAAAAGCACAATGGATGAGGTGAGCCGTTTTTTCAGCGTCACTAACAGGGTGAGGGAGTTGGTAAGACGTAACGAAAAATGTAATTGACAACTCTGTCTGCGTCCAATTGCCAAGACTACTTTGGATGGTGCCGTGTAAGATTGTGCCGACTTGGTTGGGGTTGCTCAAGGGGAGGCCTTTTCCCATACCAGCCTTGAGGATGAGTGTATGCCCCACAAGATTGGATGCTTGGTTGATGGTGGTGATGTCGATCCCTTTGATGGTGACATGTGCGCCACCTGTTGTTCCTTCTGCAATTCCTGAATCATTTTGGGTAAAGCTGAAAGAAATCTCTAAAGCCCCAGGATCGACTATGTCGGTGGGTGCACTCATCTTAGGGTAAGAGCCCGACTGCGTGTTACGGGGGACGTGGCTAGAAAAATGTAGAATGGGTTTGGGAGGAACGGCTATTTTTTGAGGGAACAGGACACTTCGTGCCGGGACAGATTGATGTTGAAGAGGAGAGGAAGGCGGCGGATAAATAGATAGATCATAATAGCGCATGAGATCATTCTCTTAATGATTTTCTAGGAAATAAAGGCAAGTGACTTTTTGGTACGACATCACAATGTAATTTCAAAAGCGCTATTATCGGCGCGATAGACAATTTTTGATGTGCTGATGGTGCTAATGAGGTTGATGTCGTTGGTCATGGGTGAGCCAATGAGAGGGCGATAAAGCCATGTGTCGCCTGAGCTGTTTTGAACACGCATATACCAGCGTTCCGCGGCCATGTTCCATGTGAGAGAGAGGGTGATCAGTCCTTCTGCGATGGACGTTTGGCATTGAAAGGGCGGGGCGCTTTCATAGTCGGGGGTGAAGGCAATAATCTCGGTACTCATAGGGCAGTTGTCCTGGCATGTCGGAAAAAGGGATTACTAAGAGAATGAACGATGGGGAGATGAGACAGGGGATCTGGCGACCACTATGGTGCCGCCTAGGGACGCCTTGGTAAGGGGAAGGCTGGGTAAGAAGTTGTGAGAGGGCTACTCAGACTGTGGCTGCTGATACATCATGCGCGTGGTGGGGCATTGGATGAGCCTACAGATGCGCTGCTAGAAGCTGTCGTTGGATCGTGAGTGGCGTGCTGATGGTGGGAAGCATGAGCACACGCTGCCATCTGCCTCAAAGGCTCTGTTGAGGCCGTAAGAAGGATTAAGGAGAGCAGTGGCGAACGTCGTGCTGGGGGAGGAAGGCTGCGTTATGGCGCGTGGTGAAGCAGCATGAGGGCGCCAAGAGCTTGATTGCCCGCGGAGCCAAGGTAGCTTCCGATGGAATCATGCACGCTGCCATCAGGGCTGACGACACCAATCAAGTCGCCACTTGGGCCACGAACAGAGCCGTCGCTATTAAGGCTACCCAGATAGCCTCCATTAGCGTCACGCATGGAGCCATCAGGGCCAAAGGTGCCTAAGTATTCCCCGTTTGAGCCGATAATAGAACCGTCACGTCCAAGATGACCGCGATAGCCGCCTTGTGCATTGCGAATGACCCCATCGGGGCTAATCGCTCCACGATAATTCCCGTTGGGCCCGGTAATGGCACCTGTAGATTGAGCCCACGCAGAAGCGCTGCCAGTAAGAAGGCTGGTGCTCAAAAGGGCTGCTATAAGAGGGCGTGTGGCCAGCATCGCGGTACTCCGTGGTCTCCCTATGACGTCTTTCTGAGCTATGATGCTTTGGGGCTTCTGTCAACGCGGGAAGGTAGAGCGAAGACGTTACGGGGTATGCTGCAAAAGCATCCATGCGGCTAGGGCAGGGCCTGCTGCTGTACCGCGATAGTGGCCATGAGGATCGTTCATTGTGCCATCAGGGCCAACGTGACCAAGCAAAACACCATGAGCGCTGAAGACAGACCCGTTTGTGCTCAGATTGCCCAGATAATTCCCATTAGGGCCACGGATAGACCCGTCGCGATCCATATCGCCGAGGGTGTTGCCATTGAGCATAATGATAGAGCCCGTGCGGATAAGAGCGCTTCGATAGGCGATAGAGGCATTGCGGTGATTAGCGCTCGGTCTGACAACAGTGCGGTCATCCGTGTGTGTCTGAGGAGCGATTGGGCGTGCCTGCGCTGATAAGAAGGGTAAAGCGAGAAGAAAGGTCGCTGTGCGTAAAGGGGGCCAGACAGAACTAAAATAAGAACGCGCATTTAACATCAACAAGAACTCCATAGAGGTCTATGGAAAGCGCTGGTGCTTCTTGATGTCAAGGGAGATGGTCTGTTCTTAGAAGGGGACAGGAGCGCATTATATCGATACGAGATGATCGAATTGGACGCTCAATAGTGCATCTTATGAACGGGCAAGCATGCGCTGTTAGAGGGCTCAAAAATGTGAGGAAGGTAATAAAATAAGCACTCTATCCTTTTCTATCGTAAAATGAGCGGCAAGTCAAGAAATGAGGTCGTTCTCATAACCGTTAAGGTGCCCTGTCTTTCGTGTGAGCGTGTTGATGCAGTCGCTGGAGAATGAATACTGCGCGCGTATAAGCATAGTCCCTACAGCATGCTGAATGGTTGACGGTGTGTGTTGCTTGCCTAAAGGTGAAAAAGATTGGGGATCGTGACAAAGGAGGAGACGGCGATGGGTGTATGGAAAGGAAAATGTGTCCCGTTAATGGGGGTATTGATGGTCATGGTGCCCAGTTTGGTGCGGGCTGAGGAGACCTCGCCTCCCACACCGTTAACGGAGGATCAATTTAAAGAAGGTATGGGGATTGAGGTACAGCCATTAAGTGGATGGGAGGCGCCTCCTCTTTTACCAAATTGGAAAGGGCGTTTTTACGAAGCAGCAGGGCCGATTATGGATGCATTAGCGCAAAAGAATACAGACGCTCTTTTGCTTGTGCCATTTTATTGCTTTCGTCGAGAAACCTTTAAGGTTTTTACGCAGGTCATGGATGATTCGGAAAATCTCGATGATTTTAAGGAAGCATGGCAGGAAGTACGTATGAAAGAGTTACAGAAATGTTACTTAGAATATGCTTATGTCTATCAAACCTTTGCTAAAGATTATCAAAAAGAGAACATTTACATGGATTTTTTCCGTAGGGATGCTGACCAGAAGCTAGAGCTTTATAAACAGCTTCTTTTTCCAGAGATTAAAGATCAAGAGTTTCTGGAGACGCACCTGATTCCAGAAATGAAAAAAATCATTGAAGGCAGCCAGCCGTAAAAAGCGGTGCGTGAAAAGGAAAGAACAATGAGTTTTAAGAAAATTTTCCTCTCTGCCATAATGTTGGGGGTATGCGCTCCTTTCTCGTCTTATGCAGATGAGTTTTACCAACCCCCTCATTGGGAAGAGATGTTTGATCCTGTGTGGAAGGTCATTCGTCATACCCATGATACCCAAGGTTTAATCCGCCAGGTGGGTGCCTGCTATCATGACGAGTTAGCGCACATTGATCAGCAAACGCCTTCTAGCCAGAAGGATTATCTTCTGCATAGACGTCAGGCGATCATGAGCAGTTTGATGCTCAAGTCCTGCTATATGGAAGATCTCTATTTAGAATATCAGCTAAACTATATAGCTGAACGTGATCCTACGTCGAAGGGGCCGTATGATGTGAATATAAGATATGAGGAGGGTTCGCCATTTAGAGACCGCCTCGTATTGTATCGCTCTCTTTTGTTTCCTTCCTTTAAGGAGCAGAAATTCATTGTGAAAGCGATACGCATAGCGTCCCCTCCTCATTATCCGTCTCCGTCTTTTTAATGAGCAAGTGCAGACTGTTTGAACGAGATGGATATATCTTGCCCGGCATGAGGCGTGATGATGTCGGGAAGAAGGGGAGTAGGTTATGCAGGTTTGGGCCAGATGGATAGTTGTGTCACTGTTGAGTATAGGGACTGCATATGCCGGCCCTAGTCATGGGGCATCTGCAACGTCGCAAGAGAAAGCGAGAATTGCCAAAGCATATCGTGAAGTGTCCGCAACAGTATATTGGAAGGGTGTGGTCGGGCTATGGCATTTGGTGGAGCGATGCTACATGACGACTGTTCGGAATACGACGGATGGAAAGTGGGATCAGAAAGGGCATAGGGTCCAGCAGCCGTATCAGGACCAAGCGCGTGTGTGCTATTTAGAGGATATTGCTACGACAAAGCTCGCCCATAAATGGCAAGCTACCCGTAAGGACGTCCCTCTTTCCTATCCAAAAGATGATGCAAGCTTATGGTTTTCCGATAATGAAGCGTCGTTGAGGTTTTTATTCTACGGGCTGCTCTTATTTGATACGACTGAGGAAAAGGACGCGTTTCTTAATCCAGAACTTCCGAAGTTTCTTGCTATTCCTTATACCTATCATCATTTAAGAAAGCGCAAGAAACATTAAAAATTTGATGCAAAGCGAAGACTGTTTCTTACACTATATCTTGGTGAAGACTGAGTAAGAACAGCTCATATAAGAAGTGCCCCAATTGAGGACGAGTGGAGGGGAGTAATGGGCGCGCAAGACGGCCTTAAGGCGTGAAATATACCATGGCTTTTTCACAGTGGAGAGGAAACGTTGATGTTAGAGTGCGTTTGGTGTGTGAGTGAGGGGTGAGTGGCATGAAGGAATATTTTAAGGTGAAGCCCGTATATCGTGCCGTGGGGCTCCTTCTGGGCTTGGTGGCGAGTAATGGCGCATGGGGAGAGGGTGCACCGTTTGCGGATGGACCGCTCCGCATGGCTGGACCGCGCGTGGATGGGCCGCTTTCGCCCGGAGTATACCGTGATCCAGACGAGGTGAACGTTGAAAATCGTATAGAGCGTGCGGTTGAGAACGGGGGACTTTATGGCCTTCGAGAAGACGTCCTAGAGTGCTATCATAGCAATATGCCGCCACTTGCCAGCATGAAGGGGGATATGGATAAGCAACGTGAGGCTATTAGCAAAAGTGTGGGTTTAAAATATTGTGCTCTGGAAAATGAAAAGGCGTTTGATTATGTGTGGAGCCCTGGAGACAGTATGCCCCTCCCACATGATGCCATTCATTATTGGTTTTACGGGGATCTCTCTACTACGAGACTTTACGCATATGAAATGCTTTTTTTTGTAAACTGGGATCAAGAGATAGCGTTTATGCACGGTAAATATGAAATGCATGACCGCCCTTCTTTTTAGTGAGGCAAGATAGTTGACATTAAGTTGACGGATAGGTCCTGACCAGTTTGCTCCCGTTGCTCTTGCGTTGCGAGGTTGGGGTCATTTTCATGGGGTTGACGTAAAAGAGAGGGAAGGGGTGGGATAGGGCGTGCTGACGCTTTATCAATATAAGGGTCAAAAAAGCCATTATGGATCCCTTCTTTAAAGGAATAGTATTATCTTGTGCACGAGGTGTATCAAGCCGCGCTGAAATAGATTGTCTTTTTTGTTATGGGAGTGAGGACTTATAAATACATATAATTAGATATTTTCCCTAACCTTGTAAAAAGATGACGTTCTTGTTTTTCGTGATATTGAGTGTGATGATGCTCAGAAAGAGGAGGAGTAGGCTATGTATAGGTGGGCGCGATGGATGGCTGTGTCATTTTTAAGTATAGGGACTGCATATGCCAGTCCTGGTCATGTGGTGCCTCCTATATCGCATCAGGAGAAAGTGAGAATTGCCAAAGCGTATCGTGCAGTTTCCGCTACGGCCTATCGGGAGGGCGTGGTTGGACTGTGGCATTTGGTAGAAGAATGCTACATGACGACCATTCCAGATCAGCTAACGGAAGAGCTGGATCGGGAGAACCATAGGTTCCAGCCATATCGAGACCAAGCGCGCGTGTGCTATTTAGAAGATCTTGCCACGACAGAACTCGCCCATAAATGGAAATATATCCATAAGGACGTTCCCCTTTCATATCCAAAAGACGATGCAAGCCTATGGTTTTCTGACGAAGAAGCGTCGTTGAGGCTTTTATTCTACGGGTTGCTTTTATTTGATACGACTGAGGAGAAGGACGCATTCCTTAAGCCAGAGCTTTCAAAGTTTCTTGCTATTCCCTATACGCCTCGTCACTCAAGAGTGCGTGGGAATCATTAAAAATTTCATGCAAAAAAATGCTATATCTGAGCGAAGGTTGAGTAGAACAGTTCACCCAATGAGCGACGAGAGGCGGAGAGCGATGGGCGTAGAAAAACAGTCTTAGACTGTGAAATACACCACGACTTTTCTCAGGGTGGAGAAGAAGCGTTGATGATCGTTTATGGCGTGATGTTGAGTGAGGGACAGATGGAATGGTAGGGCATCTTAAGATGAAGCACATGTTTTGTGCCGTAGGGTTCCTTCTGGGCTCGATGGTGAGTAATGGCGCAAGGGCGAGTGACCTGCCATCTGGTGATGATGCGGATGAGATAAAATACAGGATTATCAATGCGTTCAATAACGGAGGGTCTTATGCTCTTCGGAAAGAAGTCTTAGAGTGTTACCACCGCAACATGCCTTCTTTTGCGGGGATGGAGAATGATATGGCCAAGCAGCGTGACGCTATTAGAAAAAGCATTGGATTGAAATATTGTGTATTGGAATATGAAAAAGCAGGATTTTTTATACGTAAGGATGAAAGAGAGGAAAGTCCGCCTAAAAGGCAAATTGCTTATTGGTTTTATAATCACACAGCGTATCAGAGTACAGGTTTGTATGAGCGCCTTATATTCTGGGGTATGGAGTCTCAACAGCATTTTATGGGGGATCTGTTCATAAGAAAAATTGATATGTGGCCTTAGTAAAGGCCTAGTGCAATGTCCTGTGTTTGACGTAAAAAACACATCAAATCTCGTCTCTTCTGTTGTGAGAAAACGATAGAGAGGTGGAGGTTTTGTGTGCATGCAACGATGACATGTTGCTGATATATGGCGATGTGATTTTAGGTGAGGGAGCAGTTGAATGAAGGGGAAACATAAAATGAAGCACATGTTTTGTGCGGTAGGGTTCTTTCTGTGTTTTATGGTGAATAATGGCACATGGGCGAGTGGCACAGCTTCTGATGCTGAAGCGGATGAAATAGAAAATAGGATCAGAAGTGCTGATAGGTACGGAGAGTCTGTTTATGGAGAGTCTGCTTACAGAGGGTTTTATGTTATTCGAGAAGAAATCCTAAATTGTTATCACCGGAATATGCCTTCTTTCTCTGGCATGAAGAATGATATGGCGAAACAACGTGACGCTATTAGGAAGAATGTTGGGTTAAAATATTGTGCATTGGAAGCCGAAAAAGCAAGTTATTTTGTAAATGCAGTAATGATTCAGCAGGAATCTGAAGATTCTAGAACGGGAATTACGAATTGGTTTTCTGATAAAACAGCCTCTCAAAGTACAGATATATATGAGCGTCTTATCTTTGGAAGTACGGATGCCAGCAGGGACTTTATGGGAGATAGCTTCACAGGGAAATTTGAAATGTCACCTTAGCGATACGTTAGTGTAATGTTGTTTGTTTGAAGTTAAAAGACATATCAAGACCTGCTTCTTCTTTTTGTTTTTGATAGGCTCCTTGGTTAACCCGTTTTTTCTCAATGTCATCATACATTGTTGAATGAGGGGGAGATTCTATTTGTGGAATGGGCCGTGCAGCAATTTTATCAATAAGACTATCAAAGGATCCATTTTTAATTCCTTCATTCTTTGTGATTTCTTTCATCATGACTGCAAGTTGTTGATTATTAAGGCGTCCAAAATGCTGTTGTGGCTTCACGTGCATTGCGTTTGCTACTGTTTGGATATATTTTTCTGTATCGTTTTCGGTTAATGGGGCGAAAACATTCAGTACATCATAAATTGTATCTAACATATGTGTTGTTTTCATCACGGTCTTCCCATTGGGAAGTTTGTGAGGAATTTGGTAGTCATGATCCGGCCGATACTGATTATAAAGTAAAAGTTGCTCTCGTAGAGCTTCTACGCCATCTTCTTTGTTTGAAAAGACGGCAAAGGGTACAAGGTCGTTACTTTCGAGCTCAGGAGATGCATGTGTTTGATGATTAAAACGGAGGTCTCCTGGATTATTATTGCGGGCAGGTTCGTTTTCATGAATTCTATGGATATATTCTTGATAATATAAGAATTTTTCGATTGGATAAGTTGAAGGGTCAATCCATTGTGGGTAGGAGGCTGCAGGAAAAGCCACGGCATGATTCAGCTTGTCTTTGGGAATGTTAGGTTTCGGAGGAACACTAGCTGCTGGTTTATAGGAGGGAATAACGGATAAAGGCGGTGGAGATGCATCATAAAGCTGTGTTGCAGGGTTTTCATATGAACCTCCATCAGAGGTGGAGAGCCCCATTTTTGTAAGGATATTTTTCAGATCAGGCACCGTCGGCGCGGCGGGCATATTGCCCCATAAAGGGGCTTTCTTTTGCCGATAGGCGTTAAACCGACGCCGAATATCAGTCTCGAAAGAATACTCTAGAAATGCGTTGGGTTTGTAAAGTAAATACATACCAGAGGGCTTGCGATCTGGAGAGGGATCCTTCTTGCGGAGGGGAGCAAGTGTGTTTTGTTGTAATTCTAAATGATCATTTCTGTATATAAATGCACTATTTATATAGTGGTAAAAGTCTGGATAGCGTTCTTCGTCTTTTGTCAGGAGTAGGTCGGCATGAGGTTGATCAAAAGCTCCAGCTAGAGCCCTAATGTAAGCACGATGCAAAAGATAATATCGTTCTTTTTTAATGAAATCTGGTTCTTTTTTACCTTTAGGTAGTTTTTCAAAAAATGAACGTGTCATTGGGTCATGATGAAGGTTCTGTTTCTGTTCGTTAAAGGCCTTTTCGTAACGTTCTGCTAATAATTTTGATATGTCATGAGGGGAGGGGATAGGATATGACACGCGCACGATAATGAGCGACACTGTCGAAGTCGCTTTCTGAACCCAAGCTTTCTTTGAAGCCTGGGCCAGAGATCCAGTCGAAAACAGCCGCGATTATACTGTTGCTGTCTCGCCAGTAGCGTCGTCCTTCGTCGAGTTCCGCAAGGAATCGAGGTACTGAGTAGCAGTTAAGGAGGAAGTCTCCACGTCTCTGAGCGAGGTCAGGAAGCGTAAAAGAAGTGTTTTCCTTCTCTTCGGCAGAAGGGCAGAGGCGGCAATAAAAAAAACGAGGATATTCTCAATATCATAGCGGTCGTCTTCAGTGATCCATCCTTTTTTCTCGGCTGTGGCAAGAGGTACGGGTGTAAAACCTTCCGATGTTGCCCCGATGAAAGTGGCATTGCGACGAATTTCTGCCATGACGGCATGATATTTTTCTAATGTGCTCGCATCACCATCTTCAGCACATTCTTTTAATGCTAGAGAGGAAACCGCAACAGCTGCTGAGATAGCCATGTTATCGCTTTCAAGAACACTCCAGGTGCGTGCAAAGAGCTTCCAGCATTGCTCAAACGCGTCACGTGAGAGAGGCGGGCAATGGACATGACCGCGATCATCGCTCAGTGGAACGACCAAGTTTAGCGCTTCGTTGATAGTAACAGATGACATGATTATTTTCCTAAAAGAAAGTATAAAGGGAAAGATCTAGTGGGGTACGACACACATCATTATGGTGCTGTCGTTTAACAGAGAACCTACAGCTTGTTTTTCTGAGAGATGAGATGTGCTGCTGATACGGAGGTTGTTTTTTCGCATGTCACGCGTGACGAAACGATTAGGGCTGTGTAGGGTGCCCGAGGGTTGTTGTCTGGCAGTTGAGGGAACGAGATGCGGAAGATCGTGCAGGCCTGTTGGGGTATCGTTTTGGTTGTGGGGTTGGTTTGCGCGGTTGTGTTGCTCCCAAAGGTGCCATTCTCTGCTCTTTATGAGCTTCCCTCTGTGCAAAAGACAATGGCTTTTGTGTGTCTGACCTATTTTGATGTCGTAGGTGGCCCGGGCTCCCCTGAGCATGGAGAGCGCATGATACGGGAGGCCAAGGATGATTTGCTTCAGCGATATCAATCGGGGGAGTTAGCGTCTCATATTGATAAAGAGATGCGCCGCTGCATAGATGAGCGCATTGTGCGCCATAGATTATCCGAACGTTATGACGCACAAAAATGTTTCATAGAGTGGCGCACGGTGCAGTTGGATATAGAGGGGAGTGCAACTAATGATAAGATATTTCGGATAGGAAAAGATGAAATTTCATTTGCACCGTCTAGTTTTCTAGCTGATATTTTGTTGTTTGACACGAAACGAGAAAGGCTCTGGGCGACGGCTTATGCACCACAGAAAATAACGGAGTTCTTTAAAACGATTATTGCAAGCGATACGAAAAGGGCAGAGCGATGATTAGGGAGATTTTGACAGAGAGTTGGAGCTTAAAAAAGAGATGGATCCTGTTTACAGGAGGATTATGTCTTCTCATGCTTGTCTATCACGGGAGTGCTGTGGTCGAAAGCACATATATTTCTGACTTATACTGGTCGTATAAAATATCTCCTCCTCCCAAGGCAGATCGTCTTATGGAAGACGCGGCCAGCGATTTGATTAAGAAGATTAATGTTTCTGTGAATGAGTTAAGAGACACTAATATTGATGAATAACAGATGGTTTATAGTAATGTAATAGAACACGATGGTCCATCATATATTGAATATATTTATATGGATATGAGAAATTATATTATTTCAGAGGATGTAGGATTCTATGAAAAGAAAATCTGCTTAATGAATGAGTATGCAATTGAAAAAGAGGTGCCATCCTCTTATGATTTTGATATATATACAGAATTGCACTATGGAAATAATGATTATGTACCTTACTACGGGCGGAGTAATTACCCAGGAGATGATAGCGGTAGTGGCATAAGCGTAGGACTTCCTTTTTCCGTTATAGAAAGCGATAAATTGTATAAGAGCTATCTCAATCAAATGGAGTTACGCTGGTTAAAAACGCAAGGTGAAAAAGAAATTTGGCGGCGTGTTCAGGAAAGATTTCAATGGGACTAGCCGCGTCATGCTGTGCGGCTAGCTATGGCAGACGCAGAAAAATCTTGTCCTGTCATATTGTTGATTTGGATAATGATATGCCAAGGTTAGATGGATCCATTTGGGTGTTTTTTGAAGGTAGGTTAGACATTAAGGCGTAGTATACTGTGAGGGAATGTTTGTGAAACATATTGTAAAAATTGTATGGAGCTTATTATTTTTACATGCTTCTGTGGCTTATGCGACGGGGGAGGGTGTACCGGCACAAGGGGAGCGGATGATACACGAGGCTGCTCAGGACTTATCTCGACGTTATAAAGAAGGGCAGTGGGCGTATGATAGCGCTGTTGATTTACGACGCTGTATTGATGAGCGTGTTATGCGTCATAAAGCAGTTGAGCGTTATGACGCACAAAGATGTTTTATAGAATGGCGTACCATTCAAAACGATATATTAGATGAAGCTTTAGGGAGAAATCATTTCCTGAGTAAACCCAATAGCCCTACTCCTTTAACTGCTCTTGGAGATATTATAGTTTTTGATTCAAAATCTGAGCGGGTATGGGCTACTGTAGATGCACCTCAGAGAATCATGAATATTTTTCTTATGCTGAATGGTATTAAAAGTGTCCGTACGGAAAGTATATCACATAACACTGATGATGAAATAAATTTAAATAAATATATTGTCGCTCCTCCACATGCACCAGAAATGATTGAGAAAGCGTCTGATAATATCATTAAAAATATTGTCAGAAAAGTCACACCTTTGGATGAAAAGAACATGGGTTGTGATTATGATGAAGAAGAAGATAAGGTTGATGGCATAAAAGAGGAAAAATATTCTATGAGACTTCATGCATACTGGTATCATGTCAATAGTAAAATTATGAATTCAAAAACTGATAATAAAAGGAAAGATATATATTTTTTAGAAATAGCATTTCTTCGAAATCAAATTCCATCTTCATATGATTGGTATATTAGAGAAAATGTTGATTATAATAAAAGCCATTTTTTTCATGTGCCAATAACCTGTTTTTCATGTGGTGAAAGCGATTTCTCTTTTATAAAAACGTATATTGTTCCTCTTTCTTCTCCTGAAATAGAATGGGCTGAGACACGTGGGGCTGAGGAAGTTTGGAAACGTGTTCAAGATAAGCTTCGTTGGAATTAGTCACATTAAACCATAGTATATTGTGAGGGAATGTTTGTGAAACAGATTGTAAAAATTGTATGGGGCTTATTATTTTTACATGCTTCTGTGGCTTATGCGACGGGGGAGGGAGTACCGGCACAAGGGGAGCAGATGATACACGAGGTTGCTCAGGACTTATCTCGACGTTATAAAGAAGGGCAGTGGGCGTATGATAGCGCTGTTGATTTGCGGCGCTGTATTGATGAGCGGATGATCAGTCATAAAATGTCAGAGCGTTATAATGCCCAACGATGCTTTGTAGAGTGGCGCACTATCCAGCTCGGTATTTTACAGGAAGAAGATCGTATGGAGTATCCTAAGAAAAGAAAATTTGCCTAATGAATGAGTATGCAATTGAAAAAGAGGTGCCATCTTCTTATGATTTTGATATATACTCAAAACTTTACTATGGTCACGATTACTATGTTCTTTATTATGGGCAAAATAATTATCCAGGAGTTAATATTAGCAGCGTTATAAGAATAGGACTCCCCTTTTCCCATATAGAAAGCGATAAATTGTATAAGGGCTATCTCAATCAAATGGAGTTACGCTGGTTAAAAACGCAAGGTGATTCTTTGCTTTGTTGGCGTGTTCAGGAAAGATTTCAATGGGACTAGCCGCGTCATGCTGTGCGGCTAGCTATGGCAGACGCAGAAAAATCTTGTCCTGTCATAGTGTTGATTTGGATGATGATATGCCAAGGTTAAATGGATCCATTTGGGTGTTTTTTGAAGGTAGGGTAGACATTAAAGCGTAGTATTTTGCGTGGGGAAGTTTGATGAAACAGATTGTAAAAATTGTATGGGGCTTATTATTTTTACATGCTTCTGTGGCTTATGCGACGGAGGAGGATGTACCGGCACAAGGGGAGCGGATGATACAGGAGGCTGCTCAGGACTTATCTCGACGTTATAAAGAAGGGCAGTGGGCGTATGATAGCGCTGTTGATTTGCGGCGCTGTATTGATGAGCGGATTATCAGTCATAAAATCTCAGAGCGTTATAATGCCCAACGATGCTTTGTAGAGTGGCGCACTATCCAGCTCGGTATTTTACAGGAAGAAGATCGTATGGAGTATCCTAAGAAAAAAACGTATTTTTCAAGAAAGCCCTTCTCACCGGATCCGTTAACTTCTTTAGAAGACATTTTTCTTTTTGATACAAAATCGGAAAGAGTATGGTCAACGGTCAATGCACCTCGAAAAATTATGGATTTATTTCTTCATAAAGATGGTGCTGTATCCGCTGATATTGAGACATCTACCCATAAACGTTCGATTGCACCTCATACAGGATCAAAGCGTGTTGCGCCACCTGATGCTTCAGATTTAGTGGAAAAAGCTGCAGATGATATCATTAAAAATATTCATACTTATGTTACACCTTTGGAAGAGAGGGAGAAGAAATGTGATTATGATGAAGAATTTCCTGATTTTTACAATAATAAGGAAAGAAAGTATTCTCTGAGGATAAGAGAATTTTGGATGAATTTAAGTGACTGTATTACAGAGGATAAAAAAGATCAGGAACATAATAAAAAAGATATATGTTTTGTTGAAATGTCAACGTTGAGAAGATTTGTACCAGACTCATATGATTGGGAGATACTAGATAATATTGATTATAGTAAAACTCATTATTCCACTATTATCCCAGAGCTTATGATGAGAAGCGAATTAGAGTTTTATGAAATAGAGCATTTTTACGTAAATTTACCGGAGAATGAAGAAGAATGGGTTGAAACGGTTGGAGCAGACGAGGTGTGGAAGCGTGTTCAAGAAAAGTTCAGGTGGCATTAATTGTGTTAGGTAGTACGACTAGCCACAAGGGAGTGGGAAAGGTCCTGCCCGGTCATATTGTTTACTGTGAGCATAATAGGTCGATCATCAATGATATATTGTGGTGTTTTTTGTGCTTCATTTATATTGGTATAAGCAGAAATTAGTCGTGGTTTTTCTGATATAATACTGCGCGCAGGATGTATTTTATCAATATCTTTATTTGTACGTGAATGATATTTCGTTTTCCGTGAGTTAGAAAGGAGCTCTAATGTGAAACCCTCTAAGAAGGGAGGCGGAAGGGGGAAGTTCTTTTGTTCATCTTGAGGAGTGGATAGTTTTTTCCCTTTTTTTTCTTTATTGTTTCTAGGACTGACAATTCCTCCTGGTAACGCTGTTTCTTCCGTTATTAATGGAAGGTATATTAATAATGTTGACGTATAAAGTTTCCATAATCTTTTAATATTATTGTTATCATCATGATATGGGGTAACATGTTGTAGTGGAGGAGATGGAGTGTCCCCATTTAACATAGAATTGTGTTGATCATGATTAGGAACTAACCGTTTGGTTGGAGTGGAAGAAGAAAGATTTTTATCCTTATATTTTTCTTTTGATAGAGTAGAACTCTCATTGTTATCTTTTCGGTCTTTTTTGTCGTCCTTATTTTTAATGGGGGTATTGCATACGGCATCTTTAATTGTTGAAAGAGCAGGTATAATAGATCTTGCAGCGAGGTCAAGTATAGCATAACCGTATCCACCAGAAGAGGAAGTTTCTTTATCAAAATTAAGGACGTCGTTATCCTTATCTCTTATTTCTTTCTGAAGGTATACTTCTGCTTTTGATAGCATCTTATGCCCATTTTTTGATTTCTCCGTATCAATCATCGCCTTGGTGCGATGGATGGTTCTATCTGTTTCTTGCATATGTTGTAAGACAATATCATCTACTTGAAGACGATGCTGTGTTTCGTTAAGAGAAGTAATCGTACGTTCCAATTCACCTTTAGGTAATTTTGAAAGACTACGAGCAATGTCTCGATAATACCCATATGTATCGAATCCGAGATCTTTGAAGCTATTTAATGCATTATCTTTATGTTCTTTATAATATTCTGGCAGTCTACGAATGATAGCTTGAGATATTTCGTTAACATCATTATTTTTAAAGTGTTTTTTGTCAACTCCTAGTTTATTAATCAGAGTATTTTTTGTTTTTTTGTCTTCGAGAGAGTTATTAGCGAGGGTAAAGATGAGTTTGGGATCAAAGTAGCCGCCCATCTCAGTTTTCCACGACTGTAGGGCTCCTGTAGAAAGGTTGGCGACATTAGCTGAAGTTCGTAGTTCTGTACCAAATGTTGCAAGATGTGTAACTTCTCCACCTAAGCTGCCCACTTGTTCCTTTAATCCGTTTAGATAATCTAGAATCTTACAGGTATTGATATACGACTTCCCATTTAAAGCTGAAAGGGTTTCATCTTCTTTGGAAGGAAGTTCAGAAAGGGAAGAGTTAGAAGAGGAAGTCATGATTTTAGTGGTCTTCTGGAAAAGCGAGCGAAGCGGAAAGAGAGGGAAAGACAGCGGTGCAAGGCCGCTGTCTTTCGTAAGCTATGGGTTAGGACAAAGACCAGAGATCGCTGTTGATGATCTCGTAGCCAGTGAGTTCGACACTCCACTTGGCCATTGTGCCGTTGAGGTCTTCTTGAGGCTGTTGTGTAATAAAGCAGTTGAGTACTGTACGATCATCCTGCACTGGGCTATCGCTGATAATGCGCACTTGGCCGAGATAGGAGTTCTTTTTGACCTGTTTGAGCCATTCATTAGCTAAACCTTGAGCGCGGTTTAGGTTAACGGTAATTTTGACTTGTTGTTTGGCTTCTTGACTTCCCACCATGCCGGTCATCGTGTCGATCATTTTGGTGGTGTCACCAGTTGGTGCGAGATGAATACCTTCTGTGGAAAGAAAGTCTGACGTGACGTTCAATGCAGAATTGGAATCAACAATTAGAGAAGCCCGGAGACGGTTAAGAACGCCCTGAGCCGTTGCGGGATTAATGGCCATGATTAAGCTCCTGTAGCCGCTTTGGTGGATGACGTGGCGGTCTGGCCGCTAAAGTCGATTGCGAGGTTGAATGTCAGGCTTGTAAAGCCGCGTACGGGCACGACCGTGGCGGCAAGGCCGTTATAGGTGCCTGTTGTATAGTCGGATGGGTTGGCGGTGATGTAGCTGTTGAAATCGGTGGCTTCCAACGTGTACTGAGCCAGAATGCAGCCGCTGGTTACGGCGCTGTCCAGCGTTTGCTGAGCGCGTGCGGTCAGGCGGTTAATGCCTTCCTGGCTGTACACCAGAGGGCGCATTCCCGGCTGGCTGCCTTCAATGATCGCGTTAGCAAGCTGGAGTTCAACATTGATAGAGCACCAATCCGCACCATACCAGCCAGACATGGTGTCGCCATTGCTGAATGTGCCCCAGAAGAGGATGCTGCCTTCCACGCCACCTTCATTGGCTGTGCCCGCAAAGCCGATATTATTGCGTTTGAGGTCGGCAAAGTCTGGCCCATGTCCAGCTTCCGTCCATGGGGTAATGCCTGTGAGCTGGCGGAAGCTCATTGGAGCAAGGCGGTTTAACCCGCTCGGGCGTGCATTACAGAATTGTGCCGCGACGGCTGCTGCAAGATGTTCTTGCGCTGTGTTGGCGGCTGTTGTGCCCTCACGCACGACGGAACCCGTATATTCGGCACCGTAGAAGGTGGATTTCTGGCCGACGCCGTTGATGAGCAGTTTTTTGTAGCCGTCTTTATCCCCACACAGGAAGAAATAGACACGGCCATCTGAGCTGGACTGGTTGGCGAGGAAGGAGGGCAGATTAGGGTCATTCTGTGCGCCACGTGGTAGCACATAAGCGTAAAAAAGCTGCGGATATGTTTCGGTAAACTGGCTTAACGCGCTTTCGATTGCCGTTGCCGCAATCTGACCAAGTTCCAGCACCCAGCAGCCGACTGTCGTATTGGCGAACCATGACTGCGCCATGGCGGTGAGTTCGGTCATGGCGGCTGTGTTATCGTGAGCGGAACCGTTTGAACCGCCTGCATCGGGAGCAGAGCTGCTCGTGTTGCTTGTGCTCTGAGCGACAGGTGGGTTTTCGTTGGACGTAGAGCCAGCGACCTGTGCCGTATTGAACGGAGCCAACAGGGCCAGCACGTCAGATAGGGAGGACGCTTCAGCTGTTTGTCCGGCTTTGAGGGATGTTGCGCCGAGGCTCACTAAGCAGGCTTTCTGCTGAAGCAGGTTCGGCATAGCGCCACGAATGACGCTTTCGTTAATGGTAACAATATTAGGCATGAAAGTTCCTTTGAGGGGCTGTTTCAGAAGGCGGCAGAAGGACTTCATGAGCGTGCATAGACGCGCACGCGCAGCGCGTTCTGCACGCCTTGTGAGACAGCCTGTGCTAAGAAAAGGGGAAGGGATTAAGTTCTGGGATAGTCGTGTCGTGTGTAATGTTGGGTGGGTGTTGTGCGCGTCTATATGAAAGTAAATTATAAGGTAAGCATTTCATGCATTGATTAATAGATTTTGATGATACAATATTTATTATCTAAAAGTTTTTGTGAGAACGAGATCATTATTTAATGATGTTTTCGTCATAAAATTTTTCGTAGTTTTTCTCAATTTTATCAATATGATCGAGAGTTTCAGATCTTATTTGGACGTCTTCAGGTCTTTTGGCGCTACTATAGAATTTTTGATTTGCAGAGTTCCTCATTTTTCTTATTTCACTCATATGTTTTTTTATCTCTTGAATTTCGTTTCTGTTCTCTTTTGTATCGGGTTGCTTTTTGTCCATATAGATGCGTTCTCCCAGTGAATAATTGGGTAAACTTTTAATGATGTCGATAGGAGATATCTCAACGTAACGTTGAACCGTACTACTATTTAAGAGTCCAAGTATATCAAGTGCGTGGAGATAGCAATTAAGTCTTTCTTCTAAACCTAGGGTGTTTGTTCCATTGATAGCACGAGAAATTTTGTAATTTATATCATTGATGCTTTGAATACTATTGGTGTTTACTTGATCAGCAATGGGATTAAGCCGAAAAGCATCAGAGAAGAGGTAAGCTGCAATTTTCATGCCAATGGAAGGGGTTTCAACCATTTCTGGATGTTCGGTTAGAGAGGGATCACCAATGGCGATTCCTGCTCTTCTATAGTTTTCACGTCCCGTAATTTGGAGGGGGCCGCGTCCACGAAATTTATGTCCATCTTCTGGATAGATGTTTCCATTTACAATAAGAAACTTACCGTTTTTCTTTTTAAATTTTGGAGCGAGCTCTTTTGTTTGAGAGAGATTCCCACTTTCTTCTGAAACCTGAGAAAGAAAGACTGCAATACGTTTTTTGGTATTAATGTTAAATATGGAAAGTGTTTCGTTAATATTTAGATGAGAGTGGATTTATCGAGGAAAAAATATGGAAGTATATTGATATTTTCTCTCTTTTCCTTCGTTGGAAGAGTATTGGAAATATAATGGTGATAATTTTCTATTTCTGGAACTAAAGTATCTACTTTGTTAAAGTGAAATGGAAGTATGTCGCGGTTTATCCCGTCCTTTTCCTGTAATAACCCCTCCTACCGTTCCTTCCATTCTATCAGAGATGTCATAGGATGGGATATCGGAGGCGTTATGATCTCTATAAAAACGATTTTCCCACCATGCATGAGTCATTGAAAAAATGGACACGCTTACATGTTTATCGTTAAAGTGATAAATATATCCTTCTTTTGGATCTTCACTAGAACCTAAACTATTATATGAAAAATTTTCATGGGCTGGACTGTTATTGTGCGGAAAAATATAGGAAATAGAGTTGGGTTTACCAAAACGATAATGCCAGCTTGTGACATCTGCACATAACGAGGCATAACCTTTTGGGGTTTCCCCACTCACGATAATTTTTTCTGTTGGTGAACAAAGAGAAGGCTGCAAGCGATCTTCTGGAGGACGGAGGTCAAGCGGGATAGAAAAATGGGATAATTGAGAAAAAGCTCGATAAATAGGAGGAATACCTTCGTCTGTTGATACATAAAAACCTATCGGAGAAGGTAAATGGAAAGAATTTGGGTGAGACGATAAATCTGGAAAGTTGCTGAGCATAAGCTCAGGAGATTGCTGCCAACTTTTCATACCTCCTGGAGAAGAGCGAATAAAAGGCATGTCTTGCGAAGGATACGTATGATCAAGACGTGTGATGGTCACTCCTGATACTTTATTAAGAATATTGCGTTTTCTTCCCCAATGAGTGGCTAATCCATCGAATATAAAGACGGCCGTAGTGCGATCCACAAAAGCGTAAGCGGTTCCCCCAAGGTTATGGCCATACTGTGAAATTTCCATATGAAAATATGTGTCAGCTGGCTTGTTATCGCGGGGAAAGATATAAGTGATATGTCCCGGCTCGCCAAAGCGATAATGCCATACGTTGTTTAGTCCAGCACAGAGGGAAGCAAAGCCCCGTGGTGTTTCGCCATTAATCACCACTATTTCATCAGATGTGCATAACGTAGGGAGAGCTGTTGCATGAGCTTTATGGAAGGTAAGAGAGGCTACACTCAAGGCCAGTAAGATCAGTGAACGCATGGGGGGATGAGAGCCCTTTATGACATCGTTCTCGCACTATAGCGTTTATAGAGCCGTGCGGTAAGAGAGGACTTACGAGGAAGGAACGGTGCGCGTATTGCTCTTAAGGGTCATTTTAGCGTGTTCGATAAGCTTGAATGCACAATCGCGTGCTGTGTTTTGGATATACATGACATCGAACTCTAAATGTTTCATCATGGAGAGTGCTGATATTTCATCAAGAGTGCTTTTTTCATCAACAATGACGGGTATATTTGTAATACCAAGAGTATCGGGGTGCAGGAGTGCCCAATGGCGGATATAATCACGAATATTGGAGGCTTTTTGGTGGGGAAGGCCAATAAGGGTGAGTTTAACCTTTTCTGTCATCATCTGTGTTGAAGCGCCTGTTGTGGGGTCGACGGTCCCTAACCCTACAGGTTGAGCGCTGTGGGGATCGTTATGAATGATGATATACGGTGGTTCTTGATTGTCTGGCGAGCTAAAACTTGGGAAAATAGGGACATCTTTGGGCCAAGGGCACCAGCCTAACGCTGGGCTACCGATATGCGGAAGAGCAAGAAAAATGGGCAAAGATGAGCTGATAACAGGATGGTAATCGTCTAGCTCTGCTTCTGTATGGATAAATTGGCTTCTGAAGGAGGGGGGAATACTTTCTGCAGAGTAATGGAATAGAGCGGATGGTTGATAGCTTTCTTTTTGAGCGCCTATTAGGAATTCAAGTCCATCTATTATTCCAACTAAAATATAATTAGAATCTTTTTGATGGAATTTGTTTATTTTTTCAGAGGTGGATAAAACTATTTGGCTCAGGTCATAATTTTGATATTCATTTTTTGTATTTCGTGTAGAAATATGCAAACTCCCAGGAATAGAAAATTTATTCTCGGTTTTTATCCAGAATAAGAAACCATCAAGGGGAAGAGTTATCTTTCTGTACTCTTGGAAATATATTTCTCCACCATAAGAAATATTTGATATAGCTCTTCCAAGAGATTCTCCGAGTGGCGTTTTGTTATTATTTATTTCATAAGAGGGAATTGTCATTTTACTTTTCTTTCATTATTAATTTATAAAACTTTTTGTTAAAAAAAACGACAGTTGAAAATCCGAATATTATACTATTTCCGAAGGAAAATAGTATTAAATTAGGATATGTATTTTCATATGAGTCGCTGCCATCACCAATATGAACTAAGGAGAATGTTATGTTAATAAAATGAGATATTATAGAGTAATCATTGCCATGAGGTTTTACTTCTATAATAAACAATGACCAAGAAAAAATAAAAAAAACAATTATTGCTATGTCTACAATCACGCTAAAAGCGAACAATAAAATAATTATTTTTTTATTTAACATATATTATTCCGTAGTATCTTATATTGGTTCCAGGAATGATTTGACGATTGTCCCTATGACGTAAAAGTTCTTTCTGTAAAAAATACGCGTCATCTGCATTCGGTAAGGTAAGACACCCGATAGAGGAATCATGGAAGCCATGTATCAGTTTGTCAATAGTTACTAATATACCATGACCTTGGGGATGTAGACGAAAAGAGCTACGTTTTTGGCCATTGATGATTGTTTGGTCATCAATTTTATCGTCCTTGCGATAGAGGGCGAACCACATATTAGGGTCAGATCCCATAAGATATTTATCTAACAAATCGTGCAAGGCTTGGCGAAACCCTCCATGAGGACGGTCGACAATATAGTATGTCCCTTTTGGTAGAGGACCAATTTTTTCCTGGTCTGTTTTACTCGGGTCGTTAAGTGCATTATGAGCTCCTGAGAAGGCTTTGAATTTTCCAATACCTGTCATGTCTAATTCGGACATGGGATTATTGTTTAGAATGAATGATCCTTCTGGAATTTTATTATAAGGGGGCATTTAATTAATCCATTTTTCTGATAATCGCGTAAAATTCTTACTTTCTATTTTTATTTGAGAGAAAAAAGCCGCAATAGATTTTGGGGTCACTATATTATATTTAGAGAGCAGCGCATTATATTCGTTGAATCCTTTCAACTTATTTTTTAGTGAAGGGTTTTCTGTGAGTTTTGAAAAATGATCTTCTGATAGAACAATTTTATTAGACATTTATCGAACCTTTTTATCATGGATAGGGTAAACCCTCATACTGGAACCCCAGTTTCTTCATTTTTTTGGGAACTACAAAATCATCATCATAGCTCTTTAACTTTTCATTATGCTGTAAGTGAATAAGAAAAGCAGAAGGGTCATCGAGTGAGTTACTTATATCAATAGTATTTTTCAGAAGAATTTCTTTAATAATATGATGGTTTTTACGCTGTATTAAGCCAGCTATCTCGCCCAATGGCAAATAGTCGTCTCTATTATCGAACACATGGAAAATGGTTGTTTGAATATGATGGTCTGTAAAGCCATAGACGACGCCATCACCTCTGGTGGAGATGACCTTTACGCGGGAAAATGAGAAGTTTTTGTAAGGTGGACTATTATCGGCAGGAAAAATATAGGTGAGATGGTTAGGAGTCCCGGT
>NZ_KB899347.1:0-20216 GCF_000378165.1 Saccharibacter floricola DSM 15669 | reverse complement strand
GACATGCCCCGGCTCACCGAAGCGATAATGCCATACATCGTTCTTTCCTGCACAGAGTGAGGCAAAGCCGCGTGGGGTCTCTCCACTGATGACGACGTCTTCCTCACTCGTGCATAGCGTTGGCAGAGGTGCAGCTCGTGCGGTGTGGGAGGAAAGAGCAACAAAGCTCAGAGCGAGCAGGGTGAGTATGCGCATTGTGAGAGACGCTTTCCAGACAAAATAGCGTATAAAGCTGAGCTTACGGCGTTAGAAATGGGGAGGTATGAAGCCTGAGCTTGTTGGGTAAAAGTCCAAAGGAACACGGAAGCGGTAGGGCTCATGCGGGCTGTCTGGAAGGCTATCGGGTGGCGTTATTTTGTTGGCTTGGAAGAATGTCTTGCCGAGTTGGGAAGAAATGGTTCCTTTGAGGCAGATGGCATTGCTGACTTCACGTTCACTCGTAGGGTCTTTTTTGATGGATACGCCAGCGGCATCTAAAGCAGTGAGGACAGTGATCCGTTGATTGTTCTGCACAAAGGTGACGTAAGCGCCATCCCCATCGGGGAACTCCATAGTGTCACCGCGAAAAGCCTGGGACATAGGCTGTGGTGTGTCTGGATAGTGGGCATCAAGCAGACCGGGCTGACTGTAACGATACTGCATGATGTCGTGAGACTGGCATAAGGCCACAAGTGCGTCACCTGTATCGCAGCCAAAGACGACGGTTTCATCGCTGGTGCATAAGGGGGTGCGTTCGGGTGCTGGCGGGGGCTTTGGTGCGGTATCGTCAGAGGGGGAAGTGGTCGCTTTTTTATGCTTATGATGAACGTGGTGGTGCTTCTTAGTGTGTGGCTGTGCATAAGCTGCATGTTCTGAGATGAGCATTGTACTCATCATGGCTAAGGTCATCAGTGGCTTTATCATACCATTCTCCCTACGACATAACCCCTATGGCCGTATCATGCGTGGGACGATTGTAAAAAGCAATTGAGAGCAGGTTCTTACGCGTATCCTTCATGGTGTCTGAACTACCGCCTTAGAAGGAGGCGGCAACTGCAAACCTTGTGGGTAATGGATAGGGTCACTGTTCATGAGTAAAGGCACATGTGCTTGTATAGCATTGTGAAGCCCTTGTACACTTTCTTGCCGGACGGTTTTGAAGGGTAGATTAGAGAGAATAGCGCCATCTCGTATTTGAATAACACCGGCCTGAATATTTTTTATGCTAGGGTTTCCGTAGTAGAAAATAAAGGTGCGGGTTCCATTATCAGCAAAGCTATAATCAGCACCCGTACTGTAGGCTGTACTGGCAGCGGTGGTGCCCCATGCGAAGTTGGTTTGCGCTGGGCTATGATTATGCGGGAAAACATAAGTGATATGGCCGGGATGCCCAAAGCGATAATGCCATGCTGTGCCAATTGCGCAGAGTGAGGCATAGCCCTGAGCTGTCTCGCCGCTGATGATGACTTTCTCTGAAGGCTTGCACAAAGTTGGTGTCGTGTCTGAACCATGAGCAAGGGAAGAAAGAGCGAGAAGGAGCGACAACATAGCGTATCCATGACCAGCATCATTTAAGACGATCTATCCGTTGCGCGTCTTTGTGTTGTTGTCAAATAGAGGCTGCTGAGGGGACGGTGAGGAGGCGTGTTGGTAAAAAAGAATGAGGATGTTCGTGGTTGGTGTTGGGAAAGAGAGGGTTGGGACCGTGGAGCCGAAAATTACTACAGTGAAAGGTGTTTGTTTCAGGATAAGAGGCTGATTTTGGGAGGGGATCTAAGTCTAGCGCGACGCGACCTTTACTGGAATGGTGGTCAATATCGCTGATACGGTACTGTCCGCGTGTGTGGCGTCGTCAATGCTGGGGAGCGTGAGAGAAGTCTTCATCAAGTAATTTATCTATACTATAAAATCTATTGAATAGACCGCATTCTTCCTCTATAGAGTCAAGCATGGCAATTATTTTATATTCTTTATGATCTTTTTATATAAAGTTAATAAGGTAAACTTCTCTAAAGACAAGATGATTGTTGAACCTTTTATTTAAAGCATTCCAACTCATTTGCTGTGCACCAATATGTATAAAAGGGGCATGTGGAATATTTTTTATATAATAGCGAAGAAGTTGTTCACCATATATTTTCGCTGTTTCTCTACAATGGCAACAGGATGAATGTGGCGTTTTTTGCTCGGGAGGAACAGGTTTTCCGTTCAGGTAGTGAGGGTAGTTATAGATAGAAGTGGGGATGGCTTGTGCATCATGGATAAGGGAGAATATGGTAATACCTAGTATACCTAACAAAGAAGCCGGTTTCATATATCCCCCCGTTATAGTGAGCCGCTTATAAAGCGTTTGAGGGGTCATGCGGAGATACGACAGAAGGGCGAGAACCATCATCTTTTTCAGTAGTTAATAGGTCATCCTTACTTATATCGATGTCATCGAAGGCACGATAGACTTTAGATGAGACCTCACACTCACCTTTTTTATGAGTAGAATCGGTAAGGACAATAGCACTGAAGGATTTATTTTTCCGAGTAAACTGGAAGAAGTATATTTCCCGCATTACTGGAAGATTTTCGTCTCTTTTATGCAATAAACTCCAGCTTAGTTGTTTACGAATGATATGGGAAAAAGGTTCTGTATAGCTCATTTTGAGCTGTTCAGCGGCGAAACCTGCTGCAGATTCTTCTGCCATCCATTCGCAGTTATATCCTATGGACTTAGGAGTGTGTTGTTGAGGAGGTGTTGGCTGTCCATTGAAGTAATGAGGGAGGCTGGATATTGGGTTTGGTGCGGCGTTTGTTGTCTCTATGGAGGAAAAGAGGATAAGTCCCAATATCCCAAAAAGTGAAATCTGTTTCATGAACTGATTTTTTTCGTTAAATGGAGATTACGGATGCTGAACGGGAAGAACGGTATCATACATTGTGTAGGAACCATCTTTGTTCTCTTTCATCGGGTATCCTGGGACATCTCCTGTTAGATCGTCGCTAATTTTGTAATATTTTCCATTCATAGCACATTCCTCGTCAGTTGAATCTGATATGCTGATAACGGAGGAACTATCTCCATTGATTCTAATAAATGTCGTGAGATAAATCTCACGAATGACAGGCTGGTGCCCAACTTTCTTATGAAGAGGGCTCCAGCTCAACTGTTTACTGCTGATAAGGGAGAAGGGTTCGCCAACGGGCATGTCAAGGTTATTATGAAGAAAAGCCTTAGCGTAGTTCTCTACAGCTTCTCGGCAATTATATCCAATGGTCTTCGGTGTTTTTTGTTCAGGAAGACCTATTTTCCCATCATAGTAGTATGGGTAATGTTCTACGGGTATAGATGATGCGTGTAAGCTACCTGTCGGGAAGAGGAGTATATAAAATATTACATAAAAAAAAGAGGTGTTTTTCATTTTCTACCTCGTAACGATCAGAAGACGATCCTTCTTTTTGCCGACAATGTCGTTAATTTTGTTACGGGCGTCAAGAGCTATGACAATACATCCCTCAGAAGAATCATTGGGAAAGAGAGGGTTAGCACCATGAATGCGAAAATTACTACGGTGAAAGGTGTTTGTGCCAGGATAAGAAGCTGATTTAGGTAGGGGGTCTAGATCCAGAACTAAGCGACCTTTACTAGAATGGTTGTCAATATCGCTGATACGGTATCGGCCGCGTGGGATTGGGCCAATATTGGCTATTTCTTGGTCATCTGGGTTGTTTTGTCCGTCAATAAGGTGGGGATTTATATTGTGGCGATTACCGCTGGTTCCTGAATAACCGTGTATAATAAAATCTTTCTTGGGAACTGACGTCCAAGGGTCACGACCATAAATAGCGCGTGGGTCGGGTGGGGTCTTGGTTCAGACGCCCGCCTTAACCCGCCGTGCGAGTGGAAGCTGGTTCGAGGCGGGATGGAGCATGAAGAGATGCTCGAGCTCTTCGACGAATTTCTCGTCATAAGAGCCCTTTGGCCAAGGAACATAATAGATGTTTCCAAAGGCCTGTTGATAAACAAACGGCATAGCGCGTTCTTTCTTACCGCAGCGCCCAGAGCGTGCCGTACTGTTGGGCGATGGCGATGTAGGCACGGCCCCATGGGTTTTTCAGGGCGTCGAGGTCGGCTAAAGAGAGGTTCTTAAAGCCTTCAGGGATGGCCCATGTCTGGGAGGTTCCGTTGTCGCTGCTGGACTGGATAATACCGGGTGCGAAGCCGGAAATTCCTAATTTATTGCGGAGATTTTGCCAGAAATGGGGTGGAGAGCTGTTCTCTGCATCCGGGGCCATTTGCACGAGGAAAGAGGCGGCGAGGTTATAGACCGCGCTGCGATAAAGCCGTGTCGAAACACGGCGAATTTCTGGAAAGGCGAGGTCTTGAGCGAGGCCGAAAGCGTTCTCGCATGTTGTGTCATCAGGTTGTGCCCCAGTGGGCACGCCCATGACGTTGTGCACAAAGGCGATGAAGCCCTCTATGGTAGGCTCATCTGTTGTGGGGATGTCAGTCATGGGGGCTGCCTTCTGCGCTGTAGGTTTCTTCAGAGAAGGAGCTAGGGGCGGTTTCGTCCGCATCGCTGGTCGCTTTGACGCTGACTTCCATCCCACGGGTGGCGGATTTGGAGCCGCGTTTGTTCAGGCTCTTCATCGCCACGCCAGAAATTTTCTCAGCGGAGGAACGGCGGTTCTGTCGGCCTTCTTCCGTTAGTTTTTCGTAATTATCTTCCAACCCCCGTGCGAGTGCCTGAAAATTGATGGCTTGGTTGTCTGAATAGACAAGTCCACGGTAGCTTTTGTCGCGTCGTGCATCATTGACAGAGCAGAAGCCAAAAGCGCGATGTTGGGCGATGATGTCACCACAATCTTCAGGGTCGAGATCGTCAATGACAATCTGTTGGCCCGCACCGATCCGGTTGCGTCGCAATTCGCGTGCGTCATCACCGGGGAGGCGGTAGGAAAAAACGTGAGTTTGGTGGGTCGGGTTGCCGATATAAAGCCGCATCGTCATGTCCTGCTGAGAAAAACGGGAGGGAAAGCCCTCTATGTTCACTGACGGAACAGCGCTTCATAGAGGGCCTGATAAGGTTAGTGAGCGGAGGAGAACACACCGCTGGTGGAGACGGGAACAGACAGGATCGTCGTTGCTTCACCACGCAGAGCCCAGCCGCTGGTCGTGCGCATAAAGCTCACCACGTCGGTAGCTTCAGCCCCGATAGGGCCTGTGATCTCTGCTGGGACGGAACGATCCACATACAGAGCGTTGCAGTCTGTGTTGCTCTGGCCGAACTCATCGCCAAATGCGTTGGTGTCGAATGTTGACAAGCCGTTACGTTTGGGGAGTTCTGGGATGGTGGCAATCACGGCGTCTGTGCCGTTGGTGCCACGGCCCATCAGCTCGTCATCAGGAGCGGCTAGCACGTCCACATTGGCTGCTTTCATGGTTTCGATCACGGCCTGCATGACAGACTGCGTGCCGGCACCGATGCGCTGATAGCTGGTCAGCTGCACAATCTTCGTTGTGAGCAGCGCCAGAATACGCTGTGGCATCAGCAAGCGCACCTTAACGGGCTCTCCACCGATATTATACTGCCCGGAAGGCTGGGTGAGGTTACAGCGCACAAGCTGGCTTTGGATTAGATGCAGCAAGAACTGGTACAGCTCGCCTGCGTCGTACGCATCCAGCGTTGTGTTGCCTTTGCTATCGGCTGGCAGATTGTCACGCACAGTGCCTTGCTGAGCGTTCAGAAGGCCTTCACCGTTCTGTGGGTTAAAGCCAAACAAAGCCGCATCACGCAGAAGCTGGAAGTGGCCCTGACGCATGCCGGTGCTGTACGCTTGAGCGAGGGAGAGGCCCCAGTTTCCAGCCGCGTTGAGGTCTTCGCGGGAATATTCCACGCGGATTTTCTGCTCATAGGTTGGCGTCGTGATGGTGTCGGCCACGAGGGACACGCTCGGTAGTTCGTTGTAACCAGACTGAGTGCCCTTGGCGATGGTGCGCATGTTCATGACAGGGACGTAAACGGCAAAGTCACGCTCGCCTAGACGAACGGCAGGCTCACCGCCGGGGAAAAGCTCGGCAAAGCCGGAGCGCTGGGCGTAATGGACGAGAACGCGTGGGTCGGTAAAGTTTGGGTCAACCTTGAGGCGTGCAGGTGCGATAAGAGGCATGGAAATCTCCTTAGAGCTGGATCAGGGCGAGGATGGAGCCGGTGGCGGAATCCGGCAGACGAACCCAGCTTAAATTGCCGGACGTGGCGTCATAGGACGCGGCGAGGCCGTTATTCTGCACGATTTCCAGCAGTTTGACGGGAAGGGGTGCTGAGGAAGAAGTGGACGCTTCACCCTGAGCAGAGGAGCCCGAGCTTGTTGTGAGGCGCTGCTTGTCCATGTCCCATGACAAAGACGCGGAAATGTCTTTCCCTGCGAGGTTGAGCAGAGCGGGGTCAGCCAAGACGGGCAGGCGCACGCCAGAGCCGAGGCGGAAAAAGCCTAAGCTGTTACCAGGCCCAGCCTGTGGCGCGGTAGAGTTTGGCGTGGTGGCAAGATGATGCGATTGATTGAACGCTGAAAAGCCGGTGATTTCTGCAGCGGACGTTGCGCGTTTCAGCGCTTGACCGCGCCGACCTGGCGCGCCGGGCAACAGGCTCACCTGTTCTGAAACGGCGATACCGCCCCAAAGAGGCTGTGTTTCGCCTTCATCGACATAGCCTGTGGCGAGAGCGTAGCGTGTGGCTGGGTCAAGCAAAGCGAGCCCCTGCACATAGCCGGAGCTATCGGTGGCAAAAAGGCCGGAGGCCTGCGTGGTGGTGTAAGGATTTACGTTAAGGCCGGATGCCATAAAAATGGTTCCTTAGAAAAATAATACTGAAAAAAGATGTGAGGATTTAAGCCATGAAAGCGCCGAAAGCGCTGCGGAACCCGCCGCGATACTCTGTGCGCGTGTGGCCGCTAGCACTGCGTGTGCTGATCTTCTGCAATGGCGCATTGGGTGCTGAGGCGACCGGGCGTGATGCAGCGGCGCGTGCATCGGCATAGATCTGCTTTTCAGCAATCTCAAACACACCATCATCAAGGTCTGATAGGCGTGTTTTTCCCCATTCCTGTGAATGTTTCTGCAAGCTTCCTGCCAAGCGGCGGCGATAGCCTGATACACTCTCACCGGGGATATAGCGTGGCGTCTGCTGGCCTAAAGGCTGCGTGACGGAGTCTGCTTTGGCTTCAGCATTGCTGATCTCATTATGGTCTTCGTCACTCAATGGGGTAGCGCGGCGGCGGATCTTTTCCATTTCCGCTTCATGAGCATCATTGCGGCGATTAAGCGCGTCCAGACGGTCACGAATAGCGTGGTCTTTAGCTTCTTTTGCGTCATCAAAACCGAAGCGTGCTGGGTCAGCGCCCATATCACGCAAGCAGGACAGAATGACGTCGTCACGGGCGCCAGCTTTGCGCATCTGTGCGACCATACGCTCAATCATGGCGCGGTCATCTGTGTCTTTTTGAGGGGAGACCTCGTCTTGATCAAACCGCTGAGTGCTATCATGGCGGTCAGCTCGGGCGGCCTGTTTATCGCGTTTGGTATCGCCTTCAGCGCTGGCGTCGTCGCCGTCATCGCCATCGGACAGGTCATCACAGCGCACGTCTTTTTTCGGTGCCGTGAGGAGCTGCTTTTTCAGGTCGTCAACCTCGTCTAATAAACGCGCAAGGCGTGTATGGAGGTCGGTAGCGCCTAGGTTTTTATCAAGGCGGGCGTCTGGGGTATCGTGCGTCGCATCATGGTGTGTGCGGGCCATAGGGGAATGTTCTCCGTTAGATACAAAAAAGCCCCGTGCAGAGGGTGCGCGGGGCTGGTTGGGGGTGTCGATGCCTGAGGGAGGGTGGTATTTGTCCCACACGCCTTCAGGAACAAGGGCGAGATGATCGAGATGGTAGGGTGAACCCTCTACCGTGACGCGCGTGCCATGAGGCAAGTCGCGACTTTGACTGAGCGAACTGGTGACAATACCGGGAGAGGTCGACCAGTTATGCTCCATAAGGGCATGGGCAACCCCCTTATCTTGGATGCGGGCAATGCCCCAGACCTCATGATCTCGCACAAAAGGATAAATAATGGTGCCGACGATATGCTCGGCAAAGTAGCGGTCATCGGTGATGGCACTGTCTGGATGGTCAATCACAACAGGCAGTCCCTGACAGCTTTCAAGCACGTCAGGGGATGTCCAGATGTCACGTTTACGTAACGTATATTCGCCACGCTCCCCACCGCGATAGGCCCAGCCTGTCCCAGTGATGCGCATGGCAAAAAGCGTGACATTGTAAAAACGTTCAGGGCTTGAAAACTGCTCATCTGCCATAGATTTGCAAAGGGTGATGAGATCCATCGAAAAACGCTGGGCGACGTTTCCCACCCCAGAGGACAGGGGATGGGGGAGCTGATCACGCTTAAACCAGCCATAAGCGCTGTGGTCTTTACTGAGGTTTGGTGTGAAGGGCGTGTCCACTCGCTTGGCATAGATGGTCTGCTCACCATCCTTGAGCGGCTGTGTGACGGCCCAAAGAACGGTACCTTCTGGCGCCATGCCGAGCAAAGAGGTACTTGCGTGTTCGGCAGCTTGTAAAGGCGCTTCACCTGCATGGGTTAATGTGCTGGGGAGCTCCCATGTACCATCGCGTTTTTTAAGTAATAGAAGCCGATCACCGGCACTATAAGCAAAGCCAGCGTGCTTCGTCATGGGGAAATGTCCTTATAGAGAGGGGTATGTGTGGAAAGATGTAGAAATGGCTTTAAGGGTCAAAAGACTGTTGTGCCTGCTGTAGCAGCCATGTGAATGATCACGAGAGTAAAGGTGAGGTTTTCTATTAATGTTACGGTATTGCACTGTTATTGTCCCGCCCAACGGCCAAGGTGCTTTTGCATCGTAAGCCCTTGGCGGGGCAGTCGAACTCTTGGGCCTTAGTGCATTTTAATGACGCCGAGAAGCATGAGGGCGCCGATCCTAGGGTCTGGGACTTGAGCAATAGGAATACTATTTCGTCCCATTACATTGCCGTCTTTATCAACCCAGCCAATGGGTGTGCTTGAAGAAGCTTCATAAATAAAACCGTCACTTCCGATGTTTCCTAGTGGCGTGCCATTTTGTTCTGATATGACACCATCTTCATCAATCGAGCCAATAGGCGTGCTCGAAGAAGATTTATAAATAAAACCGTCATTCCTGATTCTTATTATCGGAATACTATTTTTTCCTAATACGACACCATCTTCATAGAATCCAATGGGGGTACCTGAAGAAGGGCCATAAATAGTTCCTGATTGAGAAAAGCCATTTTCGGAAAGAAGAGGAAGACAGAAGATAGCAGCGATTAAAAGATATTTATTAATCATATTTCCCTCCTTGTAATTTTGTGCTCCTTACTTGGGGGAAACGTCAACCTAATATTGTAGGCTATTTTTGTATTCTGAGGGGGGCTTTGTTTCGTGCGAATGTGGCTTTCACGTTATGAGCAGTGAGCCCTTGTTGTTCATCTCTCTCCCGCCCAATGGCCAAGGCGCTTTTGCATCGTAAGCCCTTGGGCGGGGGAGTTAGACTTTTGGGGGATTATTGCAGATTAATGACGTGGAGGAGCATAAGAGCGCCGATCTTAGGGTCTGGGACTTGAGCAATAGAGCCTTCACCCTCTTTTGTTACGTAGCCACTTCCATCGACCTGCCCAAGGGGTGTGTTGGAGGTATCATAAACGACCCCTCCCGGCCCTATTCTTCCTAGGGAGTTCCCATTTTGTCCCGTTATATTGCCTCCTGCATCAATCTGCCCAAGGGGTGTGTTGGAGGTATCATAAACAACCCCTCCCGGCCCGATTTTTCCTAGCGAGCTTCCATTCCGTCCTGTTATATTGCTATTTTTATCAAAGTAGCCCATAGGCGTACTTGAGGTATCATAAATAGGACCTGGCTTGGAAAAGCTGTTTCCAGAAAGAAAAGGAATACAGAAGATAGTGGCGATTAAAAGATATTTATTAATCATATTTCCCTCCTTGTAATTTTGTGCTCCTTACTTGGGGGGGGAACGTCAACCTAATATTGTAGGCTATTTTTGTATTCTGAGGAGGGGCTTTATGGCGTGCGCGTGGGGCTTTCACGTTATGGCAGTGAGCCCTTGTTGTTCATCTCTCTCCCGCCCAATGGCCAAGGCGCTTTTGCATCGTAAGCCCTTGGGCGGGGGAGTTAGACTTTTGGGGGGTGTTATTGCATATTGATGACGTGAAGGACCATAAGGGCGCCGATCCTAGGGTCTGGAACTTGACCGACATAGATTCCACCTTTTCCTGTTACATAGCCATTTCTGTCAACTCGCCCGATAGGTGTGTTCCCAGGAGCATAAATTGTGCCAGAGTCATCTAGTGTTCCTAGGAAATTGCCATTTGATCCTGTTATAGTTCCACCTGAGCTAAACCTTCCGATGGGTGTTTCACCAGGAGCGTAAATTGTGCCAGCGTCATTCAGTGTTCCTAGGAAGACTCCATTTGATCCTGTTATAGTTCCATCCGAGCTAAACCTTCCGATGGGTGTTTCACCAGGAGCGTAAATTGTTCCTGGTTGTGCAAGGGGGGTACCGATTGTGAAAAATGTAACAACTAAAAGAGTGAGAACATAGTGTTTTCTGATCATAGAAGAATTCCACTTCATTAAAAATATCAAGTGTACGGTATGATCATTTTTTCATAAGTCAACACACAAATATAATTATTTTTTTAAATAAGGTTTGCAGTGAATAGTGGTTATCCATTGATCCCCTTTTTTGTCACGAAAACTACCTAAATACCCTACTGATGTTACGGTGAATTCACCGGAAAAAATGGAATCTTTCTTAGGAAGGGGCATACTTTGAGAAGGAATATTTGTGTCATATTTCCCTAAAGTACTAGTTGACTTTGGTAAAGATATAAGATCCCCTACTTGGATATCGCCTCGTAGAGGGCACATGATAGTAATATCATTCTTTCCGTTCCACGTTGGCTGGCCGATAAAGTCGTTAAAATCAATTTTCTTTATGGGACGTTCATAGAACTGGTCTAAGATTGTGATTGTTTGGCCGGAAACATGAATGGTTAGAAGGCTTCCTGACATTTGTTTCCAGCAATCGCAATATCCTACGCAAAGTTCCTTGAAGCTGGTATAATACCCAACGAAGTCATGGAGGGCAACAGGATCGTTTTTTATTTTGAGAACGACATTGAATTTGTGAAATGTGGGGAAGGTTGTTTGTTTGATCGTTTCTTTCACGCTTTTCCCTTTAGGGCAATGAAAGACATAGGCTGTTTTGGCGGGATCGTGTTCTGGTGCTTGGTAGTTGGACACGAAGAAGGTGATCTCCATCTCTGTCCCTGCCCAATTACCAAGGCTACTTTGAATGGTGCCGTGCAGGATCGTGCCGACTTGGTTGGGGTTGCTTAAGGGGAGGCCTTTGCTCATACCGGCCTTGAGGATGAGGGTATGATTGACGAGGTTGGACGCTTGATTGATCGTGGTGATATCAACCCCTCTAATCGTCACATACGCACCGCCTGTTGGGCCATCTGCTTTAGCGAGATCAGCTTGTGTGAATTGGAAGGAAATATCTAGAGCCCCGGGGTCAGGTAAATCTGTCGGGGTGCCGCCGGGCATGCGTTGAGGTGTGCCGGGGCGTGTGGGGGCTGTGGTGCTGGCGAATTGTAGGATGGGCTGAGTATCTGATTCATTGGGTGTCGCTGGGGGGTAGATGCAGAGATTATAATAGCGCATGGGGGTTCCCTTCTAGAAGGATGGTGTAGAATAGCGTGTGATGTTGTTCAGGCCCTGGCATGGACGGGGGGTATCATTGTGACGTTGTAGCGCTTTCCAAACCCGTTGAGGTGAGGCGATTCAACGGTCGCGGTTAATCTCCTCAATGTCCGTTCATGATAGAGTTTTTATTTCGTTAACGTTTCTTTTTCCCAAAATCCACCTTCCCATCAAACACACCGGAACTGCTGTTGATGCTCTGCTCAAGCATGGTTAAAAGAGCGTCTTTCCCGTCCGGGTTGTCTTGCAGCAATGGGGCGGTCGTGCGGATAGTGTCGAGGATGAGGGAGAAGCGTTTGGCGGTGAGGTCAAACGTATTGCTTTCCGCCTCTTCAGCAGGCCAATGGGCGGAGAAGCTGTTTTTCCAATTACGGAAGATCGCTTCATCACTCAAAGAGCCGTAGCTTTCGGGGTGTTTGTCGCGCATCGCGTTGATGAAGCCGCTATTCCAAGCGCGGCGCATCACGATCTGGTCACAGAACTGATAGACCGGGGCCATCCATTGACGACGCCCGCGAATATATTGCGCGATCATCTTTGCATCTTCTGTGCCTTCTCCAAAGCCTTGGGCGAGGGTTTGGGAGTTCAGCAGTTGGCTGGGCATACCCGCTGCTGCAGCGATGTCTTCAATAATATTCTGCCGTGAGCTGTGGAGAGACTTATCAACATTGAGAAGATTGAGGGATTCAATCGTGTCATTTTGCCCAATGGTCAGCACGTCACCATTTTGACTGAGCCGTAGCATGTCGGCTTTGTCTTCAGTAAAGATCTTCATCGCACGGGAGGCGACAGAGCCCGGCTGTTGCACCTTAGCAACGACAAGGCCGGCCTTTTGTGCCACGAGGCTATTGGCGATTTGCCCCTGCATATATGAACGTAGCGGGTAGATGCAGCGTTTAAAGCAGGAACGGCCCGAATAGCCATAGGCTGAACTTTCATAGTCCAGATAAACCGGGTCTTCATTCATCAGCACGACAAAGCGGCCTTGGCGGTAGCTTTGCCCGTTAATGGTCACAGAGGACGGTGTTTTCATATAGTTGGGCTGGTTAGGGTCTTGGTTGAGCACCAAGCTACCCGCTGTATTGAGCGGATCCCACACATTAAAATAAAGGTCGAGGTCTGGGATGTCTTGGGCATCAATGGGGGCGTCACTAGGGATGATGGCGCCGGTTTTAGGGTTTGTGGCGCCAAAGCCCAGCACAGCCATGCCGTACACACGCGCCCAGCTTGCGACCTGTTGAATGATCTGGTCACAGCCTAAGTCGTTCCAATGTTTGGTAAACTCATGGGCGGCTTCATCATCAGGGGCGTTTTCAATACGCACATGGCGCGGCTCGCTCATCGCCATATCAATGGGCAAACGGGCGATTTTGGCGCCGAGGGGATGGTCGGTATAAAGCAGCTTGCAGAGCTCGTAGCTGGGTGCAAAACCGGGGAGGATATGTTCGCCCATGAGGGTTTCCCACAGGGCGTTGCTGCCATTGGTAAGGTGGTGCGTGGCCAAGGGGGCCTCCTTTTAAGTGATCACGAAAGGGGCGCTACAGCTCGCTTAATCCTAAGATGATGCCGTAGCAAAAACAGTCCAGCAGATCGTCACTGCGCCGGGCGGCGTGTGGATCGCTGAGATGAAAATTGGTTGTTTGGGTGAGGAAATGATTGCGCGATTGCCCACGAAAGAGCGACACGCGGTCAAAAGCAGGGCGGGCGAGGCGGACATGGCCTTGGCAGGTAAAGCGCCCGGCTTCTAGCGCGCGTTGGTCTTTCCCGCGGGCGGTCAGAGCGGCATCAATAGCCTGCACATTAAGCCCTTGGCGCTTGAGCTGAGGGAGAATGACGGAACCAGCGGCGCGATCTTCAATAAAACAAGCGATGACGCCGTGACGCGCTCGGGTATGGCGTGCCCAGTCTTCGAGTGCCGTCAGCACACGCGGTGTCCAATGGTCGAGCGTTGCAGCTTCAAGCTCCACAAGCTCCCAATCCAGCACGGTGAGCGGATGAGCGCGGTCAAAACGATTGAGCGCGAAATAGATCACGGCTGTGCCATCATTGCCGACCCCGCCTTTAAGGGACGTATCCATGACGGCAAAGACACCATCAACAGGGGCGGGAACGTCGATCGGAGCATCGTCGTGCAGGAGGTCGCTTAACGCAAAGAACGCTTGGCCAATTTGGCGATAATCCCCTTCCCAAATATGAGGGTAGAGATTGGGGGCGTGCTGGTAACAGCGCAGGCGCTCTTGGTTCAGTGTGTCGGGAAACCACGGATTGTCCGACCAATTGACGCGTTGAATCAGAGCATTGTCATGGCCGTAGAGGCTTTCCCGTAGTTGCTCAATGGGGGCGTCACGCTCAAGTGGGTTCCAGCTAAACCAGAGTTCGGAGCTGTTCTTACGAATAGTGGGGAGGAGAATATCAAGGGACTCTTGGCTGATCGTCTGGGCTTCTTCTACCCAGGCAATATCGATCCCTTCGGTTGACTTAATGCTTTGGCTATGGCGGGCGAGCCCTTTGAAAATAAACTCTGACCCGTTCGTGGCGCGAATATGTTGGTCATGGATCACAAACCACGCGTTTAATCCAAGCGCTGTGATCTGATCGACTAGAAGTTTATGAACCGATTCCGCAATAGATGTTTGATATTCCCGACAACAGAGCACTCGCACAGGGCGCGTTACCGCTAGGGCAATGAGGACGCGCGCGATCGTCCAGGACTTTCCACTGCCACGCCCGCCATACCAAAGACGGTAGCGGTATGATTGCCCAAAGTCTCCAAAAGCTGGGGGAACCTCAATGAGGGTCGGTGCTGTTGGGGAGCTTTTGGGGGGTATCATGGTCGGAAGCAGAAGAAGAAGGCGGTTGAATAAGCAATGTGGGAGAAGGAGGAGGTGTTGCGGTTGAAGACGCACGCTCAACAGAGGAAAAAGACTTGCCATAACCGCGGTCGAGAAGTTCTTTAATAGCGGAAAGACGCGTGCTCTCACTGCTCGCAGAGGTGGCGATCTCAATAAGGGCGTCAATAAGGGTGGCCCCATGCTGGCGCACTTTGCGCCGTAGGGCGTCGTCGTCTTTAGGCGCGGTGGTGCGGCGCGTGCGCTTGGGGCCGTCCCCCGGCGCTTTGGGCCTCACCATGGGGTTTATCCTTTGGTCGATGTTGATGGAGTTGGGGAAGTGGGTAGCAAAGGTGGAGAAACAGAAAGAAGCTCGGGCATTATACCACAGACAAGACATCGTGTGGGATGGTTCTGTGTGCGCGAAGGGACAATAATATGACCGCTTTCGCAACAATTATAGCGCTGTCGCCACAGGTAAAACGCCCATAAGGCGATTGATTTAACCATAAAGTGAGGAGCTTTGATAACCACGATAGCGGGTCTCTTCATCTTGGCGAACGATTTCATGCCGAGCTTGTTGAGTAATATGGTGCAGTAACGTGTCACTTAACAAGAGGTTCTGCTCTTTCAGGAGGTGGAGAGGCACCATAATGGGGCGGCATCGCACGACATCGCCATCATGAGCCCCTAGTGTGAAGCAGTCCCACCAGTTCAGCGCATAATCCGCGCGATGTCGGACAGAAGGTGCGGTGACAATGGGACATAATGCGGCATGTGTTGGCGTGCAGGCGAGTATAATAAAGCGGTGGCCTTTAAAGAAGACCACACGGCCCGCTTGGAGCGTTAGTGTCGAGTGAGACATAATCAGCCTTGATAAACAAAGCCCACGCAAAAAGCCCCGCACCATAAGGGAGCGGGGGCGTGGGGGATCAGAGGCTGAGAATGAATGCTCTTGTGGGAAAAGGCTGTATCGTCGGGAAGAGAAACCCCCGCATACGCCATACAAGGACAGGCCGCGTATAAGCGACGAGAGAAGCCTCTGACACAATAAAATAAGGGAAAGACTGGCTGGCTCTTATGATTGAGTGAGCTATACATAATTCCAATCTATTTATTTTTTCTCATAGTTTTCCGGTCAATGCAAGTCTTTTGTGCAAGAGATGTTTTTCCAAGGGGGTGATAGCCTTTTGGGAACGTCAGAGATGAGCATTCCGGCACCGCATGGGAGCATCCTTGTTCACCAGACGTTGCTAGTGGATCATCCCGCCGAAGGGGAGCGTTCGACACCTCATCTGACCGCCCAATGACCTCAATTGTGCTTCGTTCGTGACAAGAAACGTCACAGCAGCAGGATCAGCATTCTTTGGCCTATCAGTGGGTAATAGCCTGACGAGGGGCCGTGATGTTTTGACTGTCTGACAAGGGGACAAAATGAATTGGAAACCTTTTCCATTCATAGCGAGAGTGGACAGAAAAGTGCAGCGCATGGATGATCTCACAGGCATTTCTTCAGGTATTAAGGGCGCTATACGTGCTCATTCTTCCTCGGTCAGGTGGGGGATAGCGTTTTACTTTGCGGGTGTTTTTGGCCAGCCGGGTTTTTAGGGAAGGCAGAAGAACTGTTTTTGTGATGTCCTGAGCATCGGTATGATTGCAGGGAGTCATTCTTAGGGGGCTTGCTCATGAAGGTGATCCATTTCTCGTGTTTTTTAAGGAATGAGCCGCTATTCATTTTAAAGCGTTAATGTTTTATTAGGGAAGACAAGACGATGGACTATAAAGTGATTCAAACGCTTTCAATGAAATCTTTTCTATTATGTTCGGCACTTCTTCTGATGTGTAAATGTGTCACCATGTTTATAAAAATCAATTTCTTAAGCGTGCAGCATAACCATATTTATGGTGTATTCTTTCCCGATAAAATAATGGTTATGATTGATCAAACCTCCTATTTTACAGAAAATATGGTTATGCCTCTTGCCATTATATGGGCGGCATCATCGGTTTGCCGGGTTTTACGTAAAGAGGAGTAACATGCCCGCGTTCACAGGCTGATGGCGCCATGATTTTAAGATATGTGGCGCTGTTTATTGTCCTATCATAAAACCCCATCATGAAGAGTAGAGTGCTGACATGCCGTCGTTCAGGAGGCGGACATGTTTTTCAACGGCACCTACCATTCCCTGCATGAGGGCTGTTGGTCATCAAGGATGAGGCAGTGCCGCGAGGCGATGGCTTACATGATGGCTGCCCGACAGTGAGTCAGTTCGTGCTGCCAAAGCTCTAAGCTGTAAGGTAAAAGAAAACCCCGGCCAACAGAGACCGGGGCTTTGCGCCGTTTTACGGAACAGGTGGAGCTGGAGGAGGCGCATCAGGGCCTTGCCCAGCACGGAGAATAGCCGCAATCTGGTGGTGCAGATCATGGATTTTCTGGCGATTATCAAAGCCCTGCTGGATCTGCTGTGGGGTGAGCACGCCACGAATGGCCAAGGACACATCCACCATCTTTTCAAGATGAGCGCGGTCGCTTTTCTCGATGGCTTTTTCAAGCTTCTTGATCTGGCTCTTTTTCAGATCGCCCGGCTGTTGGAGCAGCTCCATCAGCTGATGATGGGGGTCATTCGCTGGGTTCATCTGTGCAGGGTCAGGGCGGTTCGCTTCTAAGATGGCATGAATCTTTTCTTTCTGGGCCTCAGAAAGCACGACGCCGGGCAGCGCGATCATGAGCGGATGCGGGTGATGCTGCATCATCGGCCCCGGAGGTGGCGGCGGAGGCCCTACCGGGCCAGCCGGAGCCGGCTGCGCCTGTGCCACCCCAACAAGGGCGGCAAGAGAAGCGGAACTAATGAGGACAGTGTTTAAGAAGCGTTTCATAAAGCTCTTTCCTTAATGTAAGGTGGGAACCACCGTAAGGAAGACTATCTTTCAAGCCTGTGACATAAAGATGATGAATCATTCATCTTTTTAAAGGGGGCAAAGGCTTTTAAGTAAAATCTAGAACAACATGAATGTCATGCTGTGCGACACAATTCATGAGTGTTCCGGCTGTTACTTCAGAAGCATCGATGATGATAAGAAAGCTTTTACTGTCGAGGGTGTTTGCGATGGTTGCGATTTCTGAGGCGTTATAGGTGCGTGCTGAGAGTTTTACTCCAGCTCCAGCACGCGTCAGGTTGCAGATGGACGAGTAGGAGATTTTATTCATAGAGTATTCTTTCGATGAGATGTTAAAAATGTGCTGTGTGATGGGGAGGTTATGTGAAGTCGATAATAACATTTTTTTTATGACGTTGTAGCATCGAGGTGAGAGCAATAGAAGCGGACATTTTGGAGGCATCGGTGATGATAAGAAAGCTTTCGCTACTAAGAGCGTTCGCGATCATCAGTAAGTCGGCATTTGTGTAATCAAGTGCTGAAATTTTGATCCCGATACTCGGGCGAAAGCTCAGCACATTTAGGATAGATTGCATAGATTTTTTAGCCATTAGATATTACCTTTTAAAGATGAGGAGAGAGAGGTTATTCTTCTTTAATAAGACAAAACAATAGTGATACTGAGTCTATTATCTATTATATTTTACGTGTACGCCGTCGTTTTAGAGGGTCACGTATCGTAGCTTCCCACCGTGTGATCCGGCGTTTTTTGAGAGCACTTCCTCCGCATTCTCTACATCTGAACATATCTTGTGGCGGGAGACACTCAAACGGTAATTTCTGATGATGAAAGAGAATAGCACTACAATTTGTGCATATGATTTCTTTATAGTTGTAGAGTGGCCATTTTTTCCCTATGTCCTGCAAAAATTCTGTAAGCTCTTCATTAGCATGAGGATCGTTTTTATCAGACATGGCGCCCTCCATAACGTATGACATGAAATTCATGTCTTATTTATACAGAGAAAGAATCTCTATTCTATAAAAAATATTAAAATATCTGTTGCTATGCGACCGAAAATGACGCGGCAAGGCGGCATGGTCATGACTCGTCAATATTGTACGCTTTTTCTCAGAAGAACATATTTTTCATGAGCAGGAAGCGCATTGTGAGGAGGATCTTATATGATGGTTATGGTCGTTAAGTCGTTCGTAATTTTCTGTCTCATGAATATTGTCACCATGATGATCTTGCATTATCTTCATCATAATTCTTCAATCGAAATATTTGAAAGTCGCCGACGAGCTCAATGGTCGGCGCGTAATTGTCTGCGGTATTGGCAAGCTGCAAAATGGGCGCTGGGCTGCTGGGATATGAGAGGAGTACTCCCATGCGTTGTTTCTGTTCGTTCAAATAATATTTAATAAGGGGTATTATGATGACCGATACAAACAACAATTTAGATCACGATAATAAAGATGGTGAGCTAAGAAAAACGAAGCGGAAGGAGGAGAAGGGACGAAAGGAAGATCTCGAAATGACGATGAGCTTGCTGCGAAGAATGGCAAGTCATCGTGAAGGTTTAACAAAAAAAGATATTATGGTTGGGTTGAACGCAGCAACCCCTCGTACGGCAGAGCGCTGGTTGAGAATTATGAGGAGTATTTTCCCACAATTGGAAACGGTCAATGATGAAAAACCCTATAGATGGCGTATTCCTAATGGGATTGATTCATTTATAAACGTACCAACGGATGAAGAACTGGCCGCCCTCAAAATAGCGGAGAGGCGATTAAAACAAGATGGTCATGCTGATGCGGCTTGGTTGTCGACTTTATATGAAAAAGTAGAATGTCTCTTAAAGAAAAGTCTTTATACGCGCTTGGCTCCTGATATTAATTCGATTGTTTTTAATACAGGTTATGCAATGCAAGCTGGAGCGCGTCCTACTGCTGATGAAAAAATTCTGACGACACTCTGGTACGCGCTTAAGGCGGTGAGCCGTGTCTGTTTTATGTATAGAGGAAAAGAGCGTTGCGTTTCCCCATGGGGGCTTTTAACGGGAAAAAGCTATTATCTTGTTGGTCCTGTTAAGGGGGAGGAACAACCGCGTTTGTGGCGATTGGACCGAATGGCGGCCCTTAGAGGTGCGGAGGGTGTCGCCCAGGCTCCGCCGGAGGGCTGGACGATACAGGATTTTGCAGCGCGTTCTTTCGGTGTGTGGCAAGGGAAGCAGCATAGGGTTGGGTTGCGTTTTTCTCCTATTGCAGCGGGAGATGCGCGTCACTTTTTGTTCCATCCTACCCAGGATAAGGAAGAAAAAGAAGATGGTTCTCTAGATGTACGCTTTCAAGCAAGTGGTTTGAATGAAATGGCTTATCATTTGTTCACATGGGGGACAGATGTTACGGTCTTTGCACCTGTAGAATTACGCGATTGTCTTGTTGATATGTGTAAGTCTATCGTGATGAAGTACGAGGGATGAGTAGGCGGGGTTTGTGGTGTTTATTCTGTCGTAGTGGGTGCCCAGACGTTGCTTTCATGATGATATAAAATAGGATTATTAATATCTTTAAGTGCTTGTTTTATTTCCTTGAAATGGAGGAGGTAATTTTTACTAGGTTTTGTTGACAAATGCTGGTATCCAGATTTTCATGGCAGCGATGTTGAGAAAGGCGAGGAAGGATTTTCGTGTTTTGTCATACCGTGTGGCGATACGACG
>NZ_KB899346.1 GCF_000378165.1 Saccharibacter floricola DSM 15669 | reverse complement strand
GACGGCCATGTTCCCATCTGTTCCTTCAATCATGGCCTTGGCTCGGTGCGTTCCCGCAATCAGGCCATAGGTGCCCGACACAGCTTGTGCCTCAGCCGCTTGAGCACGGTTTGTTTCGGCAGAAAGAGCGTCGGTGCTGGCAAGGAACCAGAGCTTGCCAGTGCTGTCTTTGATAACGGGAACCGTGCCGTTTTCTCCAATGCACAGCCCAACAACAGGCACATCGGAAGGCACATTGCCAGAGCCCAGCACATACGCCCCTTTAGGCTGCAACCCTGCTTCGGCGGCTTGCGCTCGTTGGGTTTCGGCATCCACATAGGCCCGCGTTGCGAGCGACCAGATGACCTCATTACTATCTTTAATGACAGGAATAGTGCCCTGAAATCCGATACAGACCCCCAGAGCAGGCACATCTTCAGAGGCATTTTTAGAGCCAACAAGATACGGCCCCTTAGGTTGCAAGCCTGCTTCGGCTGCTTCTGCCCGCTGCGTTTCAGCATTAAGGGAATTTTGGAGCTGGCTCTCAGCCGATTGAGCGCGGCTTATTTCAGCCGAAAGAGCGTCGGTGCTGGCAAGGAACCAGAGCTTGCCAGTGTTGTCTTTGGCAACGGGAACCGTGCCATTGATGCCAATGCAAAGCCCGGTAACACTAACATCGGAAGGCACGTTGCCAGAGCCAGAGACAAAGTTGGCCATATAAAGCGCTTGCCATGTCGGGTTGTCAGAGCCGGGCCGTGTTGTATTGCCGTCTTGGAGATTGACCCAATAGGTTGTTGCGATGCTGTCGTCATTAACGATAGCCCCGCGTTTGTAGCCCCCTTGTGTGGCGGCGACTTCAGGGCTGAACGTGCCGAGATGGCCTGCTTGGGCGAGGCGTCGGTAAGTTGTGGCGGTGGCATTGAGCGAGGCGACATCGCCGCTCATAAAGCTACGCGCCGTTGTGCCTTCTTGCCCGCGCTGGACGGTCAGCACATCGCCATTGCGGGCTATGCAATAGGTAATTTCGTAATTGTCGGGATTGTTAGCAGAGGCCAAGGTGAGCGGGAACAGCTCGTCGCTTCCTGAAGGAGCGGGGAAGAGTGCCCCGCCGCCCGACATGAGGGTGAGGGTGGTATCATTGACCCCCACATTGCGGGCAAGCTGCGTCTTGGCCCTGTTTGTAAAGAGGAACATTAGTCACCTTGCGTGATGGAGTATGTAAAAGCAGCGGGAACAGAAAGCAGCCCGTTACGGATCAAAGCACCAAGAAGCGTGATGAGATGCTCGTTCGCCGCCTTTTTGGCAATCGCGATGATGACGCTATGGTCGCGGAGTGTGATGCTCACGGAGGCTGTGCTGTTAAAGCGCCACGCATGGCCGTTATCCCCTGTCAGGAAGCGCATGATGCGGCGTTTAAGCCACGGGATGGAGAATTGCAGGCCATCTCCTTTATAGAGATGCCACGTCAAAAGTCGCTTGAAGAGGTCGTCGGTCACATCAAAGCGCGAGGATGTGCGGGGAAGTTGGTTCCCGTCCACGGGGAGCGTATTGAGCGGCGTTGTATCAATCGCGCCTACAATATTAACGATCTGCGATGAGCCGACCTGATGACGGGCGATGCCGTACAGGCACAAAGCGGCATAATCAAGCAGGCCACCTGTGAGGGTGGGGCGCATATACAAAGCGAGCGGGTGGGCGATCATCCATGACAAGGTGCTTTGGGCCATCTCGTTATAGGCCGCAAAGAGCGCCATGATGTCAGGGTCATCAGAGAATTGCTGATAGGCATAAGCGGGGGCTGTGAGGGTATTTTGCATTAGCCGTCTCGCTCAAGGGTGATCTGATCGGGGCTGGTGATGAAGTAACTTTGAGGGTCGCCTTCAATGATAACGCTGTTGGGCGGTGGGCTACTGAGCAGCCCATCCAAAAAGACGGTAAAGGAGAGGCTCGCAATCGTGGCACCGGGGAGGAGTTGCAACAAAGCGGCCTCTGTGATGGTGCCCATTTGCAGTGTGCTAAGCGGTGCCCCAACGGTGAGGCTGTTGATATAGTTGGAGAGTTGCGGCGCAATCGCCTGCGTCACGATGCTATCATCGACGACCCCGGCATTGTTGGTCTGCCAGCGGATAGAGAGCTTCACCTTTTGCTGAAGAGGGCGGATGAAGGCGACCTCGTAACGGTCTGGGCCGTCACTGACAAAGGCCGCCAAGTCGCGCGGGTTGGTCTGGAGCACGCCATTGCCGCTATAAAGAGGGGCGTTTGTCGTGTCGACCGGGATCGAGAAATGGGACGCGTCAATAACAGAGGCTGTGAAGCTGCCGTTAATGCTCGTCATGGCGGTTTCGCCCGCGATGGTGACGGTCTGCCCGTCTGTCAGGCCATGGGTGAGTTCGGAGGCAATGACGCAAGGGTTAGCGCGTGTGGCGTTTGCAATAGGGTTGATGCTTGGTTGGAGTGACGGCAGGTCAAAACAGCTTGTGTAAATCGCGCCGGCAATCTGGTTGGGATCACCTCCATCAACCATGATGCTATAGCCGCGATCTTGAAGAACATTAACACGGATGGAGCGGGGGAGCACATTGGGTACATTAAGCAGGCATGAGCGAATAAAGCCCGGTGTGCCTTGAGCGGTACGTTGCCCTGCTTGGAGGATGCGGGCGCGGTAGTCGCTGTCTTTTTCACTCCCGGTTCCAGCCGTGCCTTTAACGGGGTTGGTCACGCTGAGGTTAATGCCGGCGGCAAGGCCGGTCACGATGGTGGTAATGGAATTCTCTGGAATGATGGTCGTGCCTTCTGTCAGGGACAGAACATAGACTTGAGGGAGCACACCATTGGCGGGGATCGTATAGTTTTCCTGCGTTTCGTAAGTGTAAATACCGTCAGAGACTTGGAAGCCGGCGGCTAGATAAAGTCCCGGCGGCCCCGTGAAAGTCACATAGGCTGAGGGGTTCGCCCCAGCTCCTCGCTTAACGCCATAAACCTCCCCAAATTCATCAAGGAAAGCGGGGGTGGCATTAAGTGGGGAAACGGAGTTGATCAGATCGACCTTGGCTTGATCAATTTGAGCAAGAGCGCCAATCGCCGTTGAGGCCATGTCTTCGGTTAACGTGCCGGGAAGGTCGGTCGTCACACCGGGGCTGCGGGTGGTGGCCGTCGCGATGAGCCGGTCTCGCAAGGTTTGCGGGTCAGTTGGCTGCACGCCGCTATTGTTTAGTGTGGTCAAGAGGCCGGGATAGCGCTCTTCCAAAACGGAGAGCTGGGCGTCTGTGAGGTCGATAATGGCCATAAAAGCTCCGGGCAATAAAAAACCCTCCCGGTGAGGGGAGGGTGAAAAGCAGAGAGGGACGTGGGCTTAGGACGACCAAGGCCCCGTCTGGCTGTGCTCTTGGTTGAAGGCATTTTTCGCGTTGGAATAGACCGTGCCGTCATTGAGGAGCGCACGAATAACGTATGACGGATTAGGGTTAGAGTCGTTCTGCTGGCGTGTGATTTGCAGCATGGGGAACGTTTCACGGAAGCGCTCTTGGGTGAGGTTGAGGTAATAATCCGGCCAGATGCGCGTTACCAGCGTTTGAGACACAGGGATTCCCCAATCCGTGGAGAAGGGGGCCTCGCCAAGCTGAAGGAGCAGGGCATTTTGCAGCCATGCAATGTTGGCTTCGTCGCCGTCAACGGCCTGCCAGCGACGCGAGCCGTCGGGTTGTTTGATACGTGTCCAGACGCGCATAAGAGTGTCTCCGAGCACTAAAAAAGCCGCCCCGGTGAGGAGCGGCTTTGGGAGTGGAATGATGTCTTAATAAATCGGTATCGGAATGAGTTTCACCGGTGAAACTTGATGCCCCATTTTCTCGCCCCTAAAGGAACGTTTGATGAGATTGCTCGTTAGGCAGGGTGGGTGCTCGGGGATGATGCGCCTTCATTGGTGCGCAGGGACTCACTAATGAGTTGATTGAGGCTGAGCCCGCGCGAGGCTGCGAGCTCAACAGCGCGTGCATGCTCTTGAGGCGAAAGACGCACCTGAAACTTCCCAGAATAGGGGCGTTTAGGGCTGATCCCTTTCTCTTTGCACATCTCTAAGAAGACCTTTAGGGAGGCCTCGCCTTCCGTTTTTAGCCCTTCAACGCTATCGGCATAGAAGTCAGCACCGCCATTGAGGCCCAGAAACTCCCCACGGAAAAGCCCCGTCTCGGGGTCAAAAGCAACGACGGCTTTATAACCGCCAACGGTCAGAATGTTCTTCATGGCGTTACTCCGTTTTGTTCCAGCCATTTCCGCACAGAAGCAATCGCTCCCTTGTCTGTGTCCGGTTTGGGGTGAGAGCGGTGAAAGACCCTCACTTCCCCAAAGAGAAACACCCCCACGCGCGATCCTTCACGTTCGCTCACCTCACCGCCTAACGCGGTAAAGAGTGCCTCAACTGACGCCCAAGGCACATTGCCCGAGACAGGACGCTTAAAGATGAGTTCGAGCGTTTTGCGGTGCTTGGCTTCCATCCGTAAATAATATCATATTTTAGTATCATGGGAAGGAGAAAGAGGTTCTCCCAGCTCGTTAAATAATGTCTAGAGAAGAGAGCGGGATTTCAAGGAGGTTTCCGCTGCCCATATCGTCCCAGCTACCGAGGCCCTTGAGGCCGCCGGAAAGCTTTTTGAGCAGCCCATTCTTTTTCTTTTGGGCTTCTTTTACCTGCGTGAGAGGGCGCACGAAGTCGAACTGGAACTGGGCGGCAGGGAATTGCTGGGCATCGGGTGAGGTGTCGATAATGCGGGTGAGCAGCATGGAGGTGTAAATCTGCCCCGGTGTGATGACCACAAATGTGCCGCCCATTTGCGTGTGTTTGTTGAGGATGGCGCTCAGGGCTTGGAGTGTGGCCAGCTTTGTGACCATCGCACCGGGGCCATTGGGCGGGCAGCGTAATTGCATTGAGAGCTGAAGGGGCTTGCTGACCACCGCGTTAGCGGCCACGGTTTGGTTGGCGAACGGGTAGGTGCCCACCTCGTTTTCAAGCAAGCTACTGCCACTCTGTGGGTTCCATGTTGCCCACATATTATCGAGATTTGGCAGGTTTAGCTTGCCCGAGAGGCCGCCTGCGAGGAGCCCGTTGGCGGTGGCGACGGCCTGCGTATAAAGCAAGATCGGCACCGTGCCGCCAAGTTTTTCGGCCACGCCACCGGTGAGGATGATGGGCGAGCTCTGATAGGCCATTTGCGCGATTGTGCGTCCTGCCTTGTTGAGAATACCGCCAACGCTCATAAAATGGCTCCCTGTCGTGAGGAAACGGCGATGTTTTGGCCGCTATAATTTTCGATTTTAACAACGGTGCCGCGGGAAAGATTTTGGAGCACACGGGGGATATAGTCCGTCGTTTCTTTGGGCAGCCCTTGCTTCCAGTTTGCGCCGCGTTCGCGAATATCGCGATCTAAATTGCCCGAGCCCATATTGTAAGCGGCAAGGGTTTTTTCTGTGTCGCCATGATATTTTCGCCTTAGACGGGCGAGCATCGCTTCCCCACCTCTCCATGATTGGAGCGGGTCAAACGGATTAGTTACACCATATTCGCGTGCGGTAGCGGGCATGAGTTGGAGCAATCCTTTGGCCCCGACGCGGCTGACGGCGTTTGGGTTCCCGCCACTTTCGGCCATCGCCACGGCACCTGTGAGACGATCCAGATCAGGTGCTTGTCCTCCGGTCTCGGCCAGCGTTGGCGCTGCCGCCCCATTGGAGGAACGGGCAGGCGTGTCTGTCATGGTCGAGGTCGCGAGCATGGGGGGGCCTGCGTTCCCGTCGCGTTTTTGGTCGACTAGTGTGCGTTCACACTCCAAGATGCCTGCCGTTAGGTCAAGCAGCCGTCGCATACCGTCAACGTGCGTCAAAGCAGAAGAAGAGGAGGCGCTTTTGTCAGGTCGGGGGCTGGCTTGTGCGAGCGTGGGCGGCGGGGCCTTGGTGGGGGTTTTAGGGCGTTTGTCATCTCGGCCCATCAGCTGCCGCTCTTTGGCCTCGTTAAAGTCCCATGTGGTCCATGCCCCGGTTCTGTCCTGATAGTGTTTGAAGACTTTTAGATAGTCTGTGCGTTCATCGTCCTGCTTCTTTTCAGCCTCTTTGTCGTGCGGCCCTAATGTGCCCGCATAGGGATCAAACGGGCTATAGCCGTTGTCCTTAACGTCACGACCGACCGCCCAGCCCGTGGCTCCCGCAATCGTGCCGCCCGCGAGCGCGGTAGAGAGCACGCTGACAATACTACTGCCAATCGTTGCGCCTACCTCAGTGGCTGCTGCCGCGCCTTCTGTTGCGCCGGTGGCCGTTCCTGCGGCTCCTTCAGCAGCGGCGCCTTCTTCAGCCGCGGCTTCTCCGGCTGCTGCCGCTCCTTTTCCGCCTTTGCCCAGGAGGGCGCGGATACCTTTCTCTGCTCCTTGGAAGCCCTTTTTAAGGGCCATGCCTCCTAAGGTTGGGGCGATCGCGGCGATCCCGGCCAGAGCCAATAGACCGTTGCCGTTGGTGATTTTATCAAGCTGTATGGCCAACCTGCCAGCAGAGTCCGTGACGGCATCAAGATTTTCTTGCGCTTTCCGGGCTTCTCCCATGGCCTTGTCGATGGTCGGAGCAAAGTTGTTGAGCTTGGTTGCTTCGGCCTCATTTTGGCGGCGTCTATCATTAAGCGCGGCCTTTTGAGCCGCGGTTAGGGCCTCCTTGTTATAATGAGCCTCTTTAGCGTTAGCCTCCACAGTGCCCGGAATAGCGCGCACTTCTTTGTCAGGCGCCTGTTCGAGTGAAATAGCCGCGCCCTGAAGATCGCTGAGATGACGGCCATCCCAAATAGCGTCCTCATTGTCTCCTTTATGCTTGCGTTCAAATTGAGGGAGGGTCTGGACAAGCGACGCAAGGATTTTGTTCATATCCCTACTGGAGGTATCGACCCCAATACCGCGTAACTTAGCGGCATAGCCAGCGTCGCGTGTCGCGCGGTTGGCCGCTTGCATGAGGGAGCCTTCAGGGTCGTAAGGCTCAAGGTTGTTCTGCCATGCTTTAATATGGCTTGCATCCATCCGTGTTCGCAGGCTCTGAGCCCGTAAGGCCGCGCCGGAATGGGCGATGTTTTGGAGTCCTTGAAAGGCCGCAAACCCTAGTTGAACGCCCTTCATCGCGACCGCTGCATAGGCGATCTTGCCTAAGGGTGAGCGAGCGAACGATTGGACGCGTCGGATATTTTCCCTCTCGACCCGTCCTTCCTCTTCTTTGCGCCGCTTGCGGTCGGTAAGCTGACGATTGCCTTCCTTGAGCTGCTTGTTGCGGTCGCTTTCTGTGCCGACAAGACTTTGGTTGATCGTGACAAGCTCTTTGGTTGCGCTGGCTTCCCCTTTTGTGGCTTTTTCGCGCTCATGGCTGGCCCCGTGCGGCATTTTAACCGCACGGCTCAGCTCCTCGCCCGACTCTTTGAGTAAGGTGCGATACCGCTCAACAGCCTCGATATAGTCCAGGAACTCCTGATACTGAACGGAGATGTCAATAACGCTTGTTTGGTTAACCATAGCGGGCCATCAGTCGGGCGCGATATTGCGCACCATTGTCAAAAGGGCTGTTGTCGCCCATGATTTCATGGAAGGCGGGGCCGGTGAGCCAATCAAAAATATCGGCTATGAGGCCTCCGCCGTCGCGCCAGTAGGTGCGTCCTGCGTCGAGTTCTGCTTGGAAGCGGCGTACTCCGTAGCACTCAATGAGGAAGCGCCCACACCACGCAGCTTGGACATCAAGGAAAAGATGAGTTTCTTGCGCCCCTTCGGTAGGAGGCGCGAGCCGAGCGTAAAAAAAACGAGCGCATTGTCGATCTCATCTTGATCGTCATCGTTGATCCAGCCCTTCTTCAGAGCAGTGGCTAGAGGGACGGGTCCAAAGCCATCTTCTTCCATCGGGCCAATATAGGAGGCATTGCGCCGGAGTTCGGCCATGAAGGAGCGGTAGGCGGCGTCGCTTCCCGGGATTTCCGGGTCGTCTTGGCGGGCAATGTCGGCCAAAGCATAGGCCGCAACGGCTGCCCCTGCTGTAATGCCGAGATTATCGCCCTCTAGGCGGCTCCATGTTTTGGCCAACAATGACCAGCAGCTCGCGAAGGCTTCACGCGTCATGGGCGGGCAATGGACAAAGCTGCGCTTATCATTGAGCGGGACGACCAGATTAAGGGCTGGGTTGATGGTGACTGTACTCATTAGGCGGCCTCCCACAAATCACTATTGACGATTTCATAGCCGCCGATCGTGACGTTCCATTTTACTTGTGTGCCGTTCAGCGCTTCTTCTGGACGGCTGATGATATAGGCGTTGCGAATTGTGCGGTCGGGCTGGCTGGAGCTGTCGGAGATAATGCGAAGATCGCCCAGAGCGGTATTCTTCTTGATCTGGTTGTAATAGGCGGTGGCGAGACTTTGGCTGCGCACCAAATTAATCACCACATTGATGTTCTGCTTGGCCGCTTGGGAGCCCACCCGGCCTGTCATCGTATCGAGAAGGTCGGTCACATTGCCTTCCGGCTGGATTTCAATCCCTTCTGGAGTGAGGAAGTCAGAGGTGACATTGAGGGCTGAATTGCTGGGGATGATGACCGAACCACGCAGGCGGTTGAGCATCCCCTGTGGGGTGTTGGGACTAATAGCCATGATTAAGCTCCTGTGCTGGAGGCCGTTGAGGACACAGCCGCCACAACCGATTGACCGCTAAAGTCCACGGCGAGATTAAATGTCAGGGAGAGGAAGCCGCGCGGCGTGGCGATGGTGGCGGCCACACCACTATAATCCCCGCTTTGATAGGCGGAGGGGTTTTGGCTCACATATGCCGCAAAAGAGGTCGCGGTCAGCGAATAGCTGACGATACAACCCGCTGCTTCTCCGCCGCCGAGCGTCTGTTCCGCGCGGGCGGTGAGGCGGTCAATCCCGTTTTGATCGTAGATGAGAGGGCGGATACCGGGCTGGCTGTCTTCAATGATGAGATTGGCAAGCTGAAGCTCAAGGTTAATCGCCGCCCAGTCTGCCCCATACCATTCACTCATAGGGTCGCCATTGAGGAAGTTCCCCCAAAAGAGGATCGTGCCACTCACACCGCCTTCCCGTGCCGTACCGGGGAAGCTGATATTGGCCTCTTTCATCGCGGCAAAGGCGGGGCCATTGCCTGCTTCTGGCCACGGGGTAATGCCGGTGAGAAAGCGGAAATTCATCGGGGCGAGGCGATTAACCGGCCCCGGCCGTGCCGAGAGGAACTGGGCGCATACCGCACTGGCGAGATGCTCTTGTGTGAGGTTCGCCGTGCTATGTTCGGCCCCATAAAACACGGCTTTGGATGAGTTGGCCGTAAGCGTCTTAGCGTCATCTTTTGTCCCGCAGAGGAAGGCATAGAGCCGCGTATTATTGCTGCCTTGATTGGCAAGAAAAGCGGGAAGATTAGGATCAATCGCCAAGACGCCACGAGGCAAGACAACGCCATAGAAGCTCTGCGGGTGTTTCTCTAGGAAGGCTTTCAGATCATCAGCGATGGTCTTCGTTGTGCCCAATTCCAGCACCCAGACACCCGCTGTGCTATTGGCAAACCATGAAGCCGCCATGGCTTGCAGCTCAACGGTTGGGGATGGCGCGCTTGTGGTGGACGGAAGCGGGGAAGAAGCCGTGCTACTTCCCGATGACGTGGAGCTGCTGCTCGACACCGGCGACGTGGACGGTGAGGCGGAAGAGGACGAAGCAGACGATGCCGTCGTTGTGGGCAGCAGAGCGGTGAGGTCAGCGGGTTCAGAGAGGAACGAGAGTGTGCCGGCGGCTGTGTTCGTGCCGCCTAAGGAGACGAGCAGTCCCTTTTGTTGCAGCAAATTAGGGGCCGCGCCCCGAATGATGCTTTCATTAATAGTGACAATCTGGGGCATTTAGGGCGTCCTTGTCAGGGGATGGGAGAGGGTTGGGACAACGCGACGAATAAGTGCCAGCGCGGTGTTGCGCACGGCGGCTTGGGGATACATCACGTCAAACTCAAGGGTCTTGCACATGGCGAGCGCGTTAATTTCAGCCATTGCCTGCTTTTCATCGCGAATATGAGGGCTGTTGGTGATGCCGATGGTCTCAGGGTGCAGAAGCGCCCAGTGCAAGATGTAACTCACGATATTTTCAGCCTGCTGATGGGTCAGACCATAGAGGCGCAGGCGCACCTTCTCGCACACAATCCGGGAGGTGGAGCCTGTGGCCGGGTCAAGTGCGCTCATGGTTTGGGCTTTGCCACCGGCGGGGTCGTGATGGATCGCGATATAGGGCGTGGGCTGATTGTCCGGCACCGCAAAGGACGGAAAGAGCGGCACATCGGGCGGCCACGGGCACCAGTTGAGCGCGATAGAAGGCGTTGCTGGCATGACAAGAAAGAGCGCAAGGGAGCTGCTGGTTACCGGCCCCATCGCGTCAAAAAGGGTGGGGTCGTCGATAAACTGGCTGGCAAAAGCAGGGCGGATCGTGCCGCCTAGATAATGGAACAGCCCCGCTTGATCATAGCGGCTGGCCCGGGAGCTAATAGCAAAGCGCACGCCTTCCACATCCCCCACCCAGACCTCATCAAGAGCGCGATCATGAAAGGCGTGAATTTCTTGGGAGGTGGTGAGAATGACCGTGCTCTGGTCGTAAGACTGGTCTTCGCTCAGCTCGCTCCCGGTCGTGATATGGAGCGACCCCGGCACCTCGCGTGTGTCGTCGGTGATGACCCAAAAGACAAACCCGTCCACCGGCAAGACCGCGCGGCGGTATTTCGTAAAAGACACGGTGCGGTTGTAAGACGTATCGCGCAGTCCCGCCTCAAGCGCATTAGCAATCGGCGTGCCCGCAGACGCGCTCAGTTCATCCAGTGACGGCATAGCAAGGGGCTCCTTAGGAAAAGGACATAAAAAAAGCCGCCCGGTTGGGGCGGCTATTGTTGGCAGGCAGCGCTATATATCATCCCAAAACCCCACCCGTAGGAGCTCCATTATTCCCGTTGGAGTGTGTGTGGGCTTTGTAGGGTGTGCCGTTAATCACGAGGTTGCCGGTGATTGTCACCGTGCCGCCTTCTAGCGTGATGCTTGCGCCGCCGGTGGAGAGCGTGATGGTGTTGTCTGTCAGCGTGACAGAGGCGTTGCCGTTGAGTGTGTTCGTGAGCTGCACACCGCGTACGCCGTAGAGATGGAGCATCTCAGCGTCGAGCTTCTCCCATTGGGCGTTGGTGAGGGGGAGGAAGACCGCATTGCCAATGTTATCGGATGTCTCTGTGAGCGTTGGCCGCCTCGTGCTCAGGCCGCTCATGGCCCCAAGGGAAAGGTCAGCCCCCAAAAGAACGCCCTTGCATCCCGGCTGTAGAGGCGTGCGGACATATTCGCTTTCAGCAATCGGCACGGTCAGCGGCGGAAGCGCGGGGTTACAATCCACCTCAACTTGCACGGTTGCAATACGGCCATTCATCGACAGGATAGAGGCAGGAAGAGCCTTGCGGTTATGGCTAGCGACAGACCCCGCATGTTTGCGCACCATGAGCGGCAAATGGTGAGAGGGCGGGCTTTTACGGAAATGCGGCATGATACGATCCTTTTACGCAGGAACACAGAAGAAGGTAGAGGCCCATTGCTGCCCATCAGGTGAGCGGAATTGGCCGAGATGGGAAATGCCAATAATCAAATAGGTGCCAGAGAAGAGAACGCGGTTGCGTTGCAAGCCGATGGCCTCAGTACCCGTCGCACTAATCACGCCATAGCCTGACGGGGTGGGCGTGTCAGACAAAGGCAGGCGGATGACATCCCCAACCTTGAGGTCGCCGCGCATGGCTGTTGTGAAAGAGATATTCGCCACACCGTCCCAACTGGGCTGGCCGATCAGTTCCTCAAACAGAATATCATGTGTGACCTCAGCACGTCCTTCTTCATAGCAAGAAAAGACCGTGCCATGAGGGTAAATCCTCAGACGTTTCTTCGTCGCTTGGTGCCAGAACTCAGACATAGCCGCGCAAAGCTCGGTAAAGTTGGGGTAGGAGCCATATAAATCTTCAGGAGCCGGGACGGGGTCTTTGACGTTAAACTCTGTGTCGTAGTCGGGGTTAATCCGCTGCAAACTAAGCTTTATGGCTTGGCAGAGGTCTTGCCCACGTAGGCAATGGAACGGGTAATGCGTGTTGCGTGGCTTGCTGCTGTCAATCTGCTTGGCGACCCCTTCAACGGTAGGGAATGTTATATCCTGCGGAGGGATCACATGGTTAGAGAGGTAAAGCGTGAGGTCCATCGCCACCCCAACCCAGTTCCCCACAGCCGTAAGCACCGTACCGTTCAGAATTTCTCCCGTTTGGTTCGGGTTGCTCAGCGGCAGGCCCTTGCCCATACCGGCCTTTAAGACGACCGTTGAGCCCACAAGGCGGGAGGCCGTCTTGATCTGGTGCATATCCACACCGTGAATGGTGATGGAGGCATTTCCGCTGGGACTATCGAAGGAATCAATCGAGGTCTCGTTAATCTGGAACTCAATTTCTAGCGCGTTAGGGTGAAACTCATCATTAGGACCGCCGACCTCCCAGCCGTATCCCCCCGGTTTACGCTTCATGTAGGAGCCTAACATTAGGTATGGGGTCGGATGAGTTTTCACATTATCTTGAGTGCCACGTATAGAATTAGGGTCTTTGCTCTGCGTCATGCTCTCTTTTGGTTTTACAACGCGTAAGTCATAGTAACGCATGAATAAGTCTCCATAGAAGAGTAAGAAGGGGTGCGTTATGAGTTCGGTTGCACTGGTTGTTTTATTGTGGGCTGGCCCACCGCACCCAATGAAACCTGTGGGGTATGATCGGTATGTCTTCCCACAAGGTATTGACGATATTGACGAGAAAACCGAGCTGCGCGACCGCAATCCGATTGCTTGGGCAAGCATGAAAATGGGCGCAGGCCAGAACATTCCCGGCCAGCTAGATCGGCGCTTTGGCTCGTCTGACGGTGCCATTACAGAGGCTTCCGTGCGTGGCCATTCGCCCTCAGCGCTCCCATTTCGGACGCTTCAACAATGCCGCGCAGAGGCCGCACGAGACATTCCGCTTTTTGAGCAAGTGGCAGAGAGTAAATACCAAACCATTGCGTCCTATCGCTGCGTGGTGGTGCCCGATAACGAGCAGCTCACCTTCTACGCAGGGGGACGCGACAAAAACGGACGCTATGGCGTGAACCCTTATGGGCTGGTTAAGTTGACAGTGCCTGATAACCCGCCATGTGCTCAGTTTGACCTTCCTTGGCCTGATGAAGACCAAGAGGCTCAGGACTTAATGGCAGAAGGGGCTAGTACCCACATTGCTGTTAAATGCCACGTGTATCAAGCTACGGATCGGCTATGGCACAATCGAGACTGCGCCATTGATAATGTTGATAGACGTTCATTTACTTCTTCCTCTGCGGATGATCAGAAATATATTCAGAAGATGTCTGCGTTTACTGCAATCGCTTTGAGAGTTGCTGGGGCTCATTGTTTTGTTGAAAAACCAGCCTTAGAGCCCAAGGATGGCACTAGAATAACCAACTTGGATTGGGATACGAGCGGAAACGATTCCGGTAATCAATAAGCTTTTAGATAGGAGCCGCCTTTTTTTGAGGCGGCCCCTGTGTTTTAAGCGACGGCTTGAAGTCGTGGCGGTAAAAGCTTTGCGAGCTTGCTGATCCCTTGCGGGGTGACAAGGACACGCTGACACACTCTTTCTTCGCCATCAGGTTGTAAAATGGTGGTGACTTTATGGGTAAGGTCGCCCGTTTGCGTGCGGGAGGCATAACCAAGCCATTCGCTATCCCCATTACGACGGTAAATCCATTTGTGACGATGGAGATACTCGAACAGGTCTTTCCGCTTAATCTGGAGCGCCTTGGCGGCCTTGGTGATGTTTAAGGCACCCTCTGCTTTAGCGATCCGATCAAAAGCCGACACGTCATCTTGCATAGAGGAGATTTGGGCCTTTTGCTGCTCAATCTCTTCCGCTTGCTCCGCTGCCAATCGCAACGCCTCGGGAAGCGTTTGTGGAACGCGAAGCTGAGGGGATTCCTCTAGTTCCATCCAGCGCTTGATAATGGCGTTGCGAAGCTTGACGTTATAGCCAGCCATCAGGGTGTAGATAAGCTCTTTGTTGAGATTGTAGCATTTCCTCTTCGTATTATCTTCCCCGATATAGCTGTGCTCAAAATTGAGCCGAGCTATTTCTAGCCCCTCCAGCATCTTCTCAATGTCACGAATGACATTCTTGTGCTGCTTCCCTGTCAACTCGGCAATTTCACGGCTGGACATGGTGAGGGGCGTGTTCAGAAGGGCGCTCATGCTGCACCTCCTTGAACGGAGCGCATAGAACGGGGAATACCCATTTCTAAGCCATCATGCACATATTCTAGTCTCTTTGCGAGGTAAGCCACTGCAACGGCTCTTACAGGCTCATCGCCTTGAGAAAGAGAGTCTAGGGTTGCTTGAATATCGTAAAGCTCATTTAAAGCAGCTCCGATGGACGTATCTTGTGCTTCTACAGGAGCCGAGAAACTGCTATGGTTTTCCGCAGCGTTAAGCATGGAAGTACTCTTTCCTTGTTTAGGGTTAGGGGCGGCTCGAGGTGTTCCAGACCTTGCGCCGTCCTGTATTTTTAGATAATCATTAATTATGAGTATGTTAATAAAAGATAATCTAAAAAAGAGAGGCCGCGGAAGACCTTCAACAGGTGGGGCTTATCCTTTAATCGGCTCAAGAATGCCACCTGATCTTGTGAAAGAGATCGATAGCTGGGCATCTGCTAATAAGATGAGTCGCGCCGAAGCAATCAGAGTTTTAGTAAAAATCGGCTTGGGGCGTAATTGAATGTTTCAACGGGTCTAGGAGATGAGTGATATGTCCGATAAAGTTAAAAGGTCTGAAGAAGAGACACGAATTATAGAGTCTATTAGTAAGTATTGTTATAAGGGAAACGGGGAGAAAGAGTTATTTGATGTATACCCCGGATATTTTGAAGTCCCTGAGTGTGAATTCCAACTCGTTAGAAAAGTAGGGGAAAGTAAATTTTCCCAACGACGACAATATATTGATAATGGCGCAGCTATTAACGGCGCAATGAATTATGCTAACGCAAAGAAGAATATGGCCATAGGTGCAGTTATGTATAGTAGGCATGAAGCGGGATATAGTGCCTTAATGAATAGAGATGAACTGGATGAGGATGAAATTCCCTTGTGGATGGGGTCTAATATTTGCAAAAAATTTCATCATCATGGTGAGTTCTTTTTATTAAAAAATACTTGGTTAACTGATAAGTTTATTATTAATAAAAACATTAAATATGTAGAGGACTTATCTCCTGGAATAGGAGGGGTTCCTGATTGCATGTGTAGATTCTTCTATAAATACCATCTCGACCAAATCCCCGATGGGGTGATTATTAAGAAAAAAAACGAGAGTGATATTAATTTTTCCATAGCAATCAAGGCAGATGAGAAAACCCCATCCGAAGAACGCTTTCATCCTGTCACTAAAAAGCAATCCTTCTTACGAAGACTTTTTTCTCTAAAGAAGCAAGGTTAATGCAGCGTTACTCCTGCAAGGAGGAAAACAAGAGCAACAGTTCCAGCGGTCACGGCATCTCTCCTAAACAACGACCTCAAGCGTCTGATTATCCTCACGATATACGAGCGAGGACGTAGAGATTGAACGAATCAAGTTTATATCAAAATTCATAGGGGAACCAATAAGCGGGCGGAAGAGGAGTGTTTCGCCGCCGTCGTTCTTTATCGCGATATACCAGCGTTGACCGGCCATGTTCCAAGCGGCTCTGAGGATGATGAGCCCTTCTGCGACGGTGATTTGTGCGCTGAATGGCGGGGCGCTGTCATTACTTGGCGTGAAGGGAATGAGCGTTGGGTTGGGCATGGAGTGTCCTTTCCGTTTGGGCACAAAAAAGCCGCCCGGTGAGGCGGATATGTGTGCCGTCAAAAGAAGAAACATGGCGATAAGGTTAAAAAACAATAATTCTTCACTCTATTGTTTTTGAATGAGAATTATCAAACAATCATTCTGAACATAAAAGGAGAATTTATTGTGTCTTATTGTCGTTCTATTTTTGCATCATCCCTTCTCTTATTTCCATTGTTGATGTCTCCTTTTCCAGCAATGGCGGATGATAATATTCAAGGCTCATTAAATAGTGGAAATGTGAGTAATCAATATGGAGATGATCGGGGAAAAGTTTTGTCTGATGGCGAGGTTGAGGACCAGTACGGTAACACTAAGGGGAAAATTCTTTCCAACGGGGAGTTCGATAACCAATATGGACAAACTGAAGGGAAAATTCTTTCCGATGGTGAAATTGATGATCCTTACGGTGTCACTATAGGTAAAGTTCTTTCTAATGGTGAAATTGATGATCCTTATGGCGTCACCTTAGGGCACATTGCTTCAGATGGCAGTGTTAGTGATGCATATGGCAGCAGCTTAGGAAGCGTCCCTCCGGGGAATAATCTCGCTGCTTTCGAATTGATCACCCATAAAACTAAGTAAGGCAAAGCGTTATATGCAGATGGAAGAATTTATAAGCTCTCCTCTCATAAGGCACTTTCCCCTTACGAAAACATACGGCCTCACTCCTTCGTCCATCCTTTGATGGAGGAGTGAAGCAAGCTGGTGTCGATGAAGGAGGGGCGGGGGTCTCCTACAGGGCGGGTGCGTTCGTCTTTGGGCAGCTTTCTCTGTGCCTTGCGGAAGGCTTTTAGCTGGGCGGGGCTTATCCCGTTCAGCCCACTTTTAGAGCGGTGATTAACCCCCATCTGAGCGGCGAGTGTGGGGACGTGGCCCGGCCCGTGGGTCATGGTCTCGATCGAGCCGTCGCTGATGGCCGCGAAGAGCTTGTGGGCGAGCTGTTCGGCGACGCGTTCGAGAGGCGGCCCAACGGGCTCTGCATTCACGAGGGCAGAGGCGGCGGCACCGGCGAGGGCGGTAGTGATCTCCTGAGTGAGCCACTCACTGTTGGCCTCTAAAAAGCCCGAGAAGATGCCGTAGCGTTCCTCTAAAATCTGCGCCACTTGGCTTGTGGTGGTGGCTTGGCCGTTCTTGCCACCATAAACAACGTCTTTCACACCAAGACAGAGCTTCATGCCATCCCCCAGACACTGCCTACTTGCTGCATGATGGAGAGGTAGAATTGGCCGTAAGGGTTCTTCATGGCGTCGAGGTCTGCCAAAGAGAGATTTTTGAGGCTATCGGGGATCATCCAGCTTTGAGAGGTGCCATTGTCGGAGCTGGATTGGATCAGGCCCGGTGTGGTGGTGTTCATACCTAGCTTCTTCCGAATATCGGCCCAGTAGGTCGGGTTGGACGCACTGGAAGGGTCTTGTGCGAATTTCAGCAGATATGACGCGGCGAGGTTGTAGACGCAGGCTTCATAGAGCGACGGGTCAATCGCGTTCAGGTCGGTCATAACGAGGTCACGGGCGAGGCGGAACACCATGCCAAGCGATCCTTCGCTGGGGAAGGAAGCGGCCGGCACGCCCATCACGTCTGTGACAAACTCGGTGAAGCCCTCAAGGGTTGGCGTGCCATTGGCCATGCTTAGTCTCCTGCGGCGGCGTATGTTTCTTGAGAGAAGCTGCTGGGGGCGGCGTCGTGATCGCCATCCGCGGAGAGTGAGACTTCTAGGGACTGCGTTTTGTTGCGCTTGCCTTTGGTGGTGGCCATCGTGCGCCCCGCAATGGTTTCAGCGGCTTTTTTGCGCGTTTTGGCCCCTTCTTTTTTCAGCTTTTCATGATTGTCCTGCACGCCATTGGCGAGGTCATGAAACTTCACAGCGCAGTCTTCAGAGTAGATCAGCCCTCGATAGGCCGGGTTATGCTGAGCTTCTTTGAGGGTGCAGAAGCCGAAGGCGCGGTGCTGGTCAATAATGTCGCGTATATCGTCAGCATCAAGATCGGGTATGGAGATTTGCGCCCCGGCCGGGATGGCGACACGGGACGGCTCGCTTACTTTTTGGCCAAAGCGCCGGTAGGTAAAGATATGGGTTTGCTGGGTCGGGTTGCCGATAAATAGTTCCATGGCTGTTCTCCGTCAAAGAAGGCGGGAAGGCGGGTGTGCCCTCCCGTTACGTGGCGTTAAGAGGCTGCTTTGGGCGGTGTCGTGCCCGAGCTGTCGGCCGCTGGTGTGGCGGGGGTTCCACTAGACGATCCAGCTAAAGAGAACTCGTTGCTGTTGGACACGGGGACGGAGAGGATGGCTGTTGCTTCCCCACGCAATGACCAGCCGGCTGTGGAACTCATGAAGCTCACAAGATCGGTGCCTTCAGCGCCAATCGGGCCGGTGATTTCCGCAGGGAGGTCGCGATCCACAAACAGCGCATTACAGCCGCGCTCTTGGGATTCATACTCATCACCAAAGATATTGGTATCAAACGCGCCTTGAGCGCCCATATCCGGCAGCTCTGGGATGGTCAGCACAACGGCATCCGTGTTGTTCGTGCCGCGCTCTTTTAGGCTGTCATCAGGGGCGAAGATGACCTCAACATTAGAGCCCTTCATCACATCAATGATGGATTGTGTGATGGACGCAGAGCCCGCACCGGGGCGTTGGTAGGAGGTCAGCTCAACCACACGGGACGCCATCAGCCCGAGCACGCGTTGTGGGGCGAGGATGACGACACGCACCGGCGGGCCGCCGGCGTTATATTGGGCAGAAACCCCGAGCAGATTACAGGCATTGAGCCGTCCGTTAATGGCACGTAAGAAGGCCTGGAGGGCCTCGCCCGCATCATAGGCATCCAGCGTTGTGTGCCCTTGGCTATCGGCCGGCAGGCTCTCACTAACAGTGCCGCTGGCGCTATTAAGCAGTCCTTCACCGCTTTGGGGGTTAAAGCCAAAGAGGGCGATGTCACGCAGCAATTGGAAATGGCCCTGACGCATCGCCAGTGAGTAAGCATTGGCGAGGGAGAGCTGCCAACTGGCGGCCGCGTTGAGGTCTTCGCGGGAATAGACAACCCGGATTTTCTGCTCATACACGGGGGTGCTGATGAGGGAGGCGTTAATCTGCACGCTCGGTAGTTCATTGCCGCCTGTTTGAGCGCCTTTAGCCAGCGTGCGAATATCATAGATCGGCACATAAACGGCCTTGGCGCCTTCAGTGAGTTTCACATCAGGACGCCCATTGGGGAAGAGGTGCATAAAGCCCGAGCGAACCGACTGGCTGACCAGTGCGCGCGGGGAGGTAAAAGAGGGATTGACCGTAAAACGGGCAGGAGCGAGGAGACCCATAGTGACGTGATCCTATAAGGGAAATGGGGGAGAGAAGCAGGGGCGCGCGCGTTAAAGCTGGATCAGCACGAGGATGGTGTCCTTGGCGTTATCGTCGGCGTACGTCCAATTCAGTGTTTGCTTCGTGGCGTCGTATCTGACGAACTGGCCGCCTGTTTCGTAGATTTCCAGCAGGCGAACGGGGATCGTATTGCCAGACGTTCCCGCGATGAGGCGCTGATTTTGAAAGTCCCAGCCGAGAGGGAGGTTGGTGTTCTGCCCAATTTGCTGGCGCAGTGCGGGGTCAGCGGGCACGGGGACACGCATGTTGGAGCCAAAGCGGGCAAAGCCGATGGAGTTGCCGGGAGCCGCTTGCGCCGCGTTGCTGCCGGGCATGACGATCATATGGTTGCCGTGGTCATACAGCGTAACGCCGATCATGTCGGTAGCGGAGGTCGCGCGTTTGAGCTCGCTGCCCATTCGGCTGCTCATGGATGCCGCGTTTGTAGGGCCGCTGCCTGCGATCCCTGAAATATGCTCAGACACGGCAAGACCGCCCCACATGGGGAGTGTTTCGTTGGGGGAGACATAGCCTTGGGAGAGGCGGTAGCGCGTGGCTGGGTCGGCAAGAGAGAGGCCTTGCATCGCGCCGGTTGTGTCGCTGCTAAACAGGCCTGAGGCTTGGGTGGTGCTGTAAGGGTTCATAAGGGACTGTCCAAAGAAGACGGGGGATATAAAAAAGCCGCCCTAAAGAGAGCGGCCGAAAAGATGGTGGAGTGAGGGAGCGTGCTGACTTACGCCATGAAAGCCCCAAAACCCGCTCTAAAGGAGCCGCGATACTCCGTGCGGCTATGCCCGGTGTCGCTGCGCTGGCGAATGGCCTGAATTGGCGCGTTATCGGCGTAGGTGGTGGGGCGTTTAGCGGCTTCTTGCGCGTCTTTGTGGATTTGGCGAGACGCAATCGCGAACACTTCAGGGGTTAAGCCGGCAAGGTTGGTTGTAGCCCATTCTTTAGAATGCGGCTTAAGCAGCTCGGCACAGCGGCGCCCATAGCCTGCGACCGTCTCACCGGGGACATAGCGCGGGGTTTGCACCCCAAGAGGCTGCGCAACGGCGTCTGTGCGAGATTGAAGCTCGCTGATCTCGTTATGTTCTTCGTCGGAAAGGGGCTTGGTGCGGCTCTTCACCTCTTCCAGCTCATCGCGTCGCTCTTGATCGCGTCGATCCATCTCAGCGAGCTGCTCACGAATGCGGCGGTTTTCTTCATTCTCCGCTGGAAGATAGGCTTGAGGGTCGCCTCCGCAGTCTGTGATGCATTGGGCAATGGCCGCATCATCAACGCCGCCTTTGCGCATGGCGTCCACCATCTTCGCGAGCATGTCATGCGCGTTGCCCTCGTCCTTGCGGTCAGCTTGAGCGGAGGCAGGGTCAATCACCCCATCCTTGCGGTCTTTTTTCTCTTCCGGTGTGTCTGGAGCGTCGGGTTCAGCCCCGTCTTGGCGCTCTTCTGTGCGGCCTTCATCGGGGGCTTCCTTTTCAGCGTCGTGGCGGGTGTCTTTTTCGGCTTTGTCTTTGTCGGGTGTGTCGGTCATGGCGTCCTGCGCAATTTGGGTAAGTTCATCAGCCAACCCTTCGCGGTCTGCGGGGGCGGCGGCGGGTTCTTGGGTAGCGTCGGTTTGTTCGGGCTGTGGATTGCCGGGGATGTGATTGGAGGGCATGGGAGGCGTGCTTCCCGTGTCTTCATCTGCCTTAGCCTCTGACGGGGCGGTAAGGCCCGCTTGCTGGGCGATAGAGCGAAGCTTCTCAGCAAGGGCAGTGTCATCGGGCCGCGCGTCATCGCCTTGAGCGTCATGCTCGGCGGTGGCCGCGCCTTCAATGAGGCCCTTAATCTTGTCCAGCTCTTCCAAGAGCTTAGAGAAAACGGCGCTTTTGTCGGCATCTCCGCTCTCCTGGGCGTCTTTTTGTGCGACGGTGCAATGCGTGGCCAGCGCGTCTCGTGCAGAGGGGAGGGCCTCTTTAAGCTTTGCCATAGGGGGCGTGTCTCCATGTTGTCGGGTAGGGGGTGCGTCAATTCCTGAAGGCGGCCCGTACTTGTCCCACACCCCCGCCGAAACAAGGGCGAGATGGTCGGGATGATAGGGCGTGCCCTCAAGAAGAAGGGTCGTGCCGTCTTCTCCTAATGGGCGGCTGATGCTGTCTTTGCCGCTGATGACACCGGGGGAGGTTGACCACGGCTCGTGAGAGAGCACTGTGGCCAAGCGGCGATCTTGAATGCGGGTAATGGCCCAAAGCTCATCACCTTTGATGAACGGATAGACCACCGATCCCACGGAACGGCCGCGATAGAAATCATCGGTCACGACAGAGGTATCGGGATGGTCCAGCACAACCGGCATCCCTTGGCAGGCTTCCATCACCTCGGGAGTGAGCCAGTCATCGCGGTTGCGATAGGCATATTCGCGCCGTTCACCACCACGATAGGCCCAGCCCGTGCCACTAATCCGCATGGCAAAGAGCGTGACATTCATAAAGCGCTGTGGGGAGGTATATTTCCCCTCGGCCATCTTGCGGCACATCGCGCCCATATCAAGGGTGAAGCGGTCGAGAATATCGGCCGTGCCGGGGAAGAGCGGCGAGGGAAGTTTATCGCCCTCAAACCAGCCCCAGCCTGTGTGTTCGTCATTCAGTCTGGGGGTAAAATCCTGCTCTAGCGCGACAGCATAGGCGCGGAAATCCCCCGGCCCATCAGAGCGCGGCATCTGCACCGACCAGAGCGTCTTGCCCTCAGGCGCACAGCCAATCTCTTCAGCGGATTCACGGATGGCTGTTTGTTGGGCGGTCTCTCCGTCTTCGCACGACCCCGCGACAATCCCCCATGCGCCATCGGGACGCTTGAGCAGGAGCAGACGCCCGTTCGCCGTATAAACACGGCCCGCCGCCTGCACGTTCTCATCCATAGCGGGAACCTCCAATGCGTGAGGAGAGTGAAAATAAGCAGGCGGGTAGAGAGGTTTTGCTTGAAAAGAGGATGAGGCGTCGTGTAAAGTTTCAGGTGCCGAAGATGGTGAATTTTCGCCCGTGCTGCGATGTAACGGCCCATGTAAGTCGTGGTGAATGACCTTGTTGCTCTGGTCGTGTTGAGCACTAAGAGGATCGTGCGAGTCCTCTGCTATCTTCGGCAGCTTTTTTATATCCCGCCATCTTGCACCGTATGCGGTTCCGATTGAATAGTGATCGCCATTATTCAATAGGTGCATCGAGGTCATATGCGTTTTGGCATTTGACCTTTCTTCTTCAGGTTTGATCGCGAGAACGCGCGAGCCATGTACAGGGCTGTGAAGATCAAGAGTATGATTGCTGGCAATGTGGGAGGCGTAGTCAAGGGCATGTTTAAAACCCTTATTGCGGATTTCTTGTCCGTGTCTGAACTCAATATGTCGCCGCCCAAAGCCTGATCCCATCGGCTCGGTTGTAGTTTGTTCTCCTTCCCGCAGCACGACAGGAACGCGGGTGTTTTTATCGTGCGGATGGGGCACTTCTCCCAACACAAGCGGGCGCTTGATCTCGCCTTGTCCGCGCGTATCGTATCCGCCTTTGCCCATCTCCCAGCCATCGGCTCCATAAGCGGGACGGTGAGCGTCTTCCTTTTCTAACCGGTCGAGAAGCTTGGCGTGTTTGTCCTGAAGGGCTTGACGTTTAGGGCCACCTTTAGCGACCCACTGGCCGTTTTCATCGCGCGGCTGGTCGTTGTTAGAAGCAGGCATAAGGGAGGGGCTTTCAGGGGGGCGTTACGAGCGCATAAAAAAACCACCTCGAAAGGTGGCTACGGCGCTTTATCTATATGCAGGGGTTATCTTTGTTATAGGGGACAACATATGCTAACGGAGAGGCGATATAAAAAAAGAGCGGGATTCGGCCCCCGCTCTTTAAAACCACCAAGTGCCAGAACCACCGGTGGGATGCTTCATTACTAGCACGCGCGACATGCGATGTACAATAGCTTTTGTCAAGGTGGTTCTTTTGATGATGAACAAAGGAACAACTTACATGTCTGTTTTGCTGGTGACATACGATTTAAAAGGAAATGACGGAGATTATCCCAACTTAATAGAAGCGATTAAGACATATAAATCTTACTGTCATGCTCAGAAATCGGTATGGTTTTTAGATACGTCACGATCCGTCGGCTCTGTTAAAGATGATTTAAAACAATATATTCACCGAGAAGATGATATATTTGTAGGCAGAATCCAAAAGGAATGGGCTTCTTATCAACCGTCTACTGTCAATACATGGCTCATGGATATTGCGCGTTCTTATTAGACGTGTCTAAAATTTCCCGACGCTTCCCAATAGGATACATACCGATACTGGCGGGGATACGTAGGAGCTTTGCGATGCGATGCAAGAGCTTACCCCGCCATGTCCAGCGGAGGGCATTTTCTCGGTCAAATTCATCCATGTGATCCATGTTGTGATCCTTTCAGGTGTTCTTCAGAGCCGCCCGTGCTTTGTCGGTCAGCATGTCGTCGGGGATTTGGTCGAGATGGTAGAGATAGCGGCCACGACAGGAGCAGAAAGGCAGCACCCCGAAGCCGTCTATATCCTCGTACAGGCCCGCGCCTTTGGTGATGAAGCCTTTCTGATAGGCCCAGCCATCGGTTAGCGCGTAAATCTTGCCGTTGCGCTCTAGGTGCTCTTTGCGGTGGTTGTAATTGAGCCGATCAGGATTGGCATACCATTCTACCGCAATCGCTTTGTTGTTGGTAGCGGTGAGATAATTGAGATTGCTGTTGAGCTTGGCGGTTTGGTCAATAATGACGCGGCGTTTCTCAAACGGAAGCGAGCGGATCGGCTTAGAGAGGCTGGTCTTGAGAGGGCGGAGCTGCTCGTCGGCAGCGCTCCCGGGGTTCTGAGCGGTCGCCCAGCCGGAAAAACGCTGGAGCGTCTCTTCAATGGACTTCGTGCGATTAAGGCGAATGAGATCAACCGAGGCTTGTGTGCGCCGTGAAAGCTCGCGTTGTAGCGTCGGGGAGAGCTTCTTGATCGTATAAGCGGGGATGCCGTGCTTGCGTGCGAGAAGCCCACCCGTGACCTGCTGGCGGTAGGACTGTTGGAGCGCACGTTTAATCTCCGCTTCAAGAGCGGCATCACTGCCCACCATGCCACGGGCTGCGCGGCGCAAGTCTCGCACCCATTTCTGAAGCCGCGCCTTGCTGTCATAGCCATAACGACGCAAGTCCACTACGGCCTCACTTAGCACAGTCTGGAAAGGCTTCGTGCGGGGCATGGGGCGTTCTTTCTAAGAACCGCCCCGTTGTGAGGCGGCTATTATAAGCTCACTGTGCTGTGGTCAGTTGGTCTAGTTCTTTGCGAGCATATTGTGCAGCAAAAGCGCCATTTGCTGTCGCTTGCCTTACCCAAGCCCCACGACGTGGCGACCATTTGAAGGCGTAACGTTTGAGAATGGCCCGAACGTTCTCATCCGGCTTCCCGTTGGAAATGAACATGACGCGGTTTTCTTCTATGTCGTGGCGAAATGTGTAACCCTCTTGGACGGTCTCCATAGTCTCGGCTTGCGCGCCGCGTCTCAGCTCTTTTAAGCGTCCATTGAGACGTTTGATCTTTGCGCGATTATTTGTAAGAGCATAGGCTGGGAAGCCAACAGAGCACATCCAACGCGGCGGATGAATAAGTTCCTCACTTTCCTTCTCAGAAAATCCGAGCGCCATAAGGCCGTCTTTATCCTCTGGATTTTTACGGAGGATTTTGTTGGCCGCCTTCATGCGTTCTTGTCCCGCTTCCGCGGCTTCTAATTCCTTTTTGAGCTTTTCAATCGCTTGTGGATCATCGCTAGAAATCCCACTCTTGCCAACGCTTTTTGCCTTGTCCTCGTAGTAGTCTGCCTTTTCATCATACGCGATAGACTTACGCATCTTAACGCATGAGCGCTTTATAAGGCTGCGATGTCCGCGTTCGGAATGATGACCAACATGAATAGGTTGACAATCTGTGATTACGTTAAGCATTGACGACGCTTCATTGCTTTCCGTAACAGCCTGTTCTCTTGCAGCCTCAGCACGGCGTTCATAGCGTGCTTTCCGCGCATGTTGCCTCGCTTCATAAGCGTTAATGGCAGGGGATGTTCCATGCTGTTTTTTTACATCAAGTGTGTTATCTGCGGTTTCAGCCATGCCGAAAGTTTCCTTTTCGTTCGTGGTTAGGGCCGAGTTGAAAGTTGCCTCTTTCTCTCGGTCTGTTTTTTTGGTAACCAATAATTATGGATAAGTCAATAAATGGTAACCAGAAAAGAAGAGGGAGGCCTCGTAGTGGCGTGCGTAGCCACATAGCGGCACGCGTTACGGACGAGGAAACCCAGCTTATCGACGCATGTGCAAAACGGAACGGGATTACCCGCGCCGAAGCCATACGGCGCCTTCTTCAGAAAGCACTGAAGGCCGAGGAGGAACCGCATAGTCCTTGAAGAAAAAAGGCCAGATTTCTCTCAAATACCAGCGGGCCTATCGGGCTCCTTCGGCTCTCCGCTTTCAACATTGAACGAGCCGGGGGGCATGGCGCGGATGGCATCGGTGTCGATATTGAGCTCACCTGCAAAGAGCTGATTGTCGGTGTTGTTGATGTTGGTTTGCAGGAATTCCAGCAGCTCGGCCATGCCGCTAGGATCGTTCTGAACCATTGGCATGAGTATCCGTGCGGTGTCTAAGAGAATGCGGTAGCGCTTCTCTGTAACCTCAAACTCTTCCGCATCGTTGTTCTCAGATGGCCATTGCGCCACGAAGGAGGCCTGCCATTCGCGGAAGATCGTTTCCTCGGACTTGTTGCCGTATCCCTTGGGGTCTTTCTCCTTCATCGTGCGAATAAAGGCGGGGTTCCACGCGCGGCGCATCGTGACAGCATCGCAAAAGTCATAGACTGGCTTGAGCCAACGCCGCATCCGCGCGACATATTGAGCGATCTGCTTAGCGTCTTCCGTGCCTTCACCAAAGCCTTGCGCCAAGGTCTCGGCTTTGAGGATCTGTGCGGGCATGGTGGCCGCAGCGGCGATGTCTTCCAAGATGGACTGCCGCACACCGTGAAGCGACCCATCGACGTTCTGAAGATTAAGCGACGTGATCTCTTCGTCTTTGTCGATGGTGATGACGTTCTCATTGCTGCTGAATTTGAGGGTTTCAGCTTTACGCGATGAGAAGACTTTCATCATCTGATTGGCCGTAGAAGAGGCCTGCTTAATCTTGGCGATAATCACGCCCGCCTTATGCGCTACCTGATTGTTAGCCACCTGTGTCTCGAGATAAGACCGAAGCGGGTAAACGCAGCGGCGGAAGCTCGACCGGCCTGAATAGCCATAGGCAGAGCCTTCATAGTCCAAATATTCCGGTCCCTCATTCATGAGCGCGACAAAGCGGCCCTTGCAATAAGGTCGTCCGTTCACAGCAAGCGACGCGGCGGCCTTGAGAAAGTCAGGATCGTTCGGGTCTTGGTTCAGTGTGACCGACCCCGCTGTGTTCAGCGGATCAACAACATTGAAGTAAATATCCAGCTCGTGCAGCCGGTTAAACGGAACGGGCTCATCTGTTGGGATGGGCTTGCCCGTAGCCGGATCAACCGCGCCAAACACCATCGCGGCGAGGCCGTAAATCCGTGCTTTTGTGCCGATTTTGGCGATCACATCATCACAGCCATTATAGGCCCAATGATGCAGGAACTCCTTAGCGGCTTCATCATCGGGGGCAGAGTCCACGCGGATCGTGCGTGCTTCTCCAAGCGCCATCTCAACGGGCATATGAGCGATCTTGCCGCCCAACGGGTGTGACGTATAGAGCAGCTTGCACAGCTCATAGGAGGGGGCATGGCCGGGAAGAATGTTCTCGTCCATGATAGTGCGCCAGAGGCTATTCGTCCCGTATGTGCTTTCAGCGGCCATGATTAGCCTCCCATCGTGTCGCCAAGCCCAACGGCAATGCCGTAACAAAAGCAGTCCAGCAGGTCGTCTGCCCGACGTGCGGCGTCTTTGTCGTTGAGGCGGAACCCGAAGACTTGCGACAGAAAGTGGTTCTTGCTTTGCCCGCGAAAGATCGTTGTCTTCTCAAAAGCGGGCTCTGTGATTTTAATGCGCCCTTGCTGCACGGGACTGGACACGTCTAAGGCGCGTTGGTCTTTGCCCATGCTGGTCAGGCGGCTCTCGATGGCGTGGACGTTCAGCCCGCGTCGTTGGAGCTGTGGGATAATCACCGAACCCGCCGCCTTGTCCTCAATATGCAAACCGATAGAGCCATGACGAGCATGGGTGTCACGAGCGAGGGTTTCGAGACGCTCCATAACAACCGGCACCCAGTCTTCCAGCATAGAGCCTTCGACCTCAACGATGTCCCAATCAAGAACGAAGAGGGGCGTCTCATGGTTGAAGCGGTCAAATGCGATATACACGACGCCGGTGCCGTCATTGCCCATGCCGCCTTTCAGCGTCGTATCCATGACGGCATAAACGCAGTCACAGAAGGACGGGAGAGGGACAGGGGCCTTATCGGTGAGCGTAGCGTCGATGCTAAAGAAGGCTTGGCCGTAACGGCGGAAACCGCCTTCCCAAATATGGTCATAGCTCTCAGGATCGGTCTCATAACAGCGCAAACGCTCTTTATTAAGCGCCTCAGGGAGCCACGGATTATCCGACCAGTTAATCTGTCCAATAAAAGCCTCAGGGTTCTGAGCGAGGCTTTCACGCAGCTTTTCAATGGGGGAGCCCTCTTCAAGGGGGTTCCACGTAAACCACACTTCAGAGCCTTCTTTGCGGATCGTTGGCAATAAAAGCTCAATGGATTCTTGGCTCAGCGTCTGCGCTTCCTCAACCCACGCAATATCAACGCCTTCAGTGGATTTGATGCTCTGGATATTACGGGCCAGTCCCTTGAAGAGGAACTCAGAGCCGTTATGGGCCCGGATGGCATTCTCCAGCACGGTAAACCACGGAGCAAGACCGAGACTGTCGATCTGGTCGGACAGGAGTTTATGCATAGAATCCGCCATAGAGTTCTGATACTCACGGCAGCGGGACAAAATTTTCTGCACTTTGAGACAAAATAGGGAGCACTGAAACGAGTCTGATTTAAACCCGTTTCAGCCCTCTTTCAGACACCTATAAAACGCTCCTTACAGTCGCATTTTCTTCGGCGGCGACCCAATGGCTATTGTGGCTTCCCCACCGCGAGAATGACTAGGTTTTGTTGACAAATAATGGTATCCAGATTTTTATGGCAGCGATGTTGAGAAAGGCGAGGAAGGATTTTCGTGTTTTGTCATACCATGTGGCGATACGATGAAATTGCTTCAGTTTGTTGAACATACGCTCACTATGATTGCGATCCCTATAATCATGGATGTCGTAGGGAATGCTCTTTCTACGGTTTGATCGTGGTGGGATAACGGGCAGAACCGCATGGAAAAGCAAGGTGTCTCGTATGTTATCACGATCATACCCCTTGTTCGGCCCATCGGCGAAACCGAACGTAGACGGAATTCCATTTCCCGTAACGTTCCTACATGTCTCGCCAAGGACAACCGACACGTAGGACATACAGCATTCCGTTAAGAAAAAGCCGATTATCGTGTGCTGGACGTGACCAGCGACCGTGCTCAGGCGGCAAAAGCTCACCAATAATCGCCCATTCTGCGTCTGTTAAAACACCGCGCATACACTCTCTCCTTTCCAACGAGAAGGAGTGCATCATATACAAAAATATTTTTTGTCAACACTTCCTAACAGTAATTATATGAGAGTAGTTGGCCATGTTCCACCTGGCAATAAAGTAGCTAGTTCTATACTTCTTTCTGGTCATCAGTTTTAATAAAAAACTTTCGTCAGAATGACTTATTCCTTTTATCCCTTAATCAAGATATGAACAATAGGAGAAAGACTGTATAATATTTGAATTACTTATCCTTCTAAGGGGTGAAAGAGTATTTCGCGGGCAGCGCTGTAAATATGGTAGAGTGAACTTGCTGGCATAAAATCGGTCGCAGAACGTCCGTTCTCATGAAAACGGTCGATCCATCCACCGGCTAATGTTGTTGGCACGAATTGTCGGAAGAAACGTTCCGATAGGCTGTTCAGTAGGGTAAGACGTTCTGTTTCTGGGGCGTCTGCGTGGCGGACGAGAAGGCGCATCAGTTCTGTTTGAGGCCAGATGCGATAGGATAGTTCTGTGAGCGTTCCCGTTTCTGTCATGGCGTCAAGGACAAGTCCCTCTTTCAGGCCGTATTGGCGCCCATTTTTGAAAAGAGATGATGCCACGTGATGTGCTGTCTCGTTAAGATGTATGTGTTGCGGAGAGAGGCGATTAAATTCACTCAGAAGCCATGCCCACTCGAACTGATGACCTGCTTCAACGCGATTTTCCCCTCGTTTCTGGGAAGGATGCCATCCTTCTGTGAAAAACTCGAGAAGCATGGTGGGATCTTTTGAGAGGAAACTTCTGAGACTAAAGGCAGTGAGACTCTGGGCTTTATCATAATAAAATGCGTCATTCGACACCTCAAAGAGGGTGAGAAGCGCTTCTAAAAGGTGCATATGTGGGTTTTGGCGCCTTATCGCATCGACAGCAGGAAAACTATCTAGGAAGCCGCCATTTCCGGTACGGAAGATCTGCTCAATCTCATGGATCGTATGTCGAGCCATCTGAAGATAATGGGGGGTTGGTGTGTGCTTATAAGCCCATGCATAGGCAAAGAGAATAAAGGCATGGCCGTATAAATCACGCGTTGTATTGACAGGTTTGTGGTCAGGGCCGATAGAGAAAACCCAACCAGCTTGACCGTCAGGCTGATAATACAGCTTTTCTACACGCTCTAAGCAATGATGCGCTTGTTCGGCTTGTTGATACAGCCCATCGCAGGAAGCTTGGCAGAATGTCGCTATTTGGCGTGCTTGCACCATAAGGCGGAGTGCAGGAAGGGCAATCGGTGCATGATTGAAGGCGAGGCGCTCCTGGTATAACTGCCGGGAGGTGTCAAAGCCTGCGCCACTCCAAAGAGGGAATGCTTGAGTAGTTAGCCAGTTCTTCCAAAGAGAATGTACAGTCATCATTATCTTTCCTCTACTGGGAGAACAGGCTAGGCTTTTTGTAAGCGGCTGGCAACTAGGTCATTTTATGGACGATATTCGTCGTTGATTGTCCTTCAACGATATCCATTAAGACAACGCGCCCCCCTTGTTCTTTGACGATATCGCCGCCGATAACCTCTTCTTCACGATAATCCGCCCCTTTTACGAGGATATGGGGTTTGAGAGCTTTAATCAGCTCAAGAGGTGTGTCTTCATCAAACAGCAGAACGAGATCAACATGGCGAAGTGCGCTAACGACCTTAGCACGTGATACTTGGTCTTGTAGAGGACGTTGAGGGCCCTTGAGACGCCGTACTGAAGCATCGGTATTAAGGGCAACAATGAGTTTATCTCCTTGGCGAGCTGCACCTTCAATGAGTGAGATATGGCCAGGATGGATGAGGTCAAAACAACCATTGGTGAAGACGATACGGGCTCCGTGCCGTTTCCAGTCGTCCACTGTTTGAAGGGCGGCTTCCAGAGGAACTATAACGTTGGAATCTTCCATCTCTCCTTGTAAAGCACGGCTGAGTTCATCGCGTGAGACCGCCGAGGTGCCTAGTTTGTTCACGGCAAGAGAAGCGGCCGTTGTCGCAATTGTTGTGGCAATATCTAAGCCTTTCCCGGCGGAGAGAACAGCCGCAACAGTTGCAATAACCGTATCCCCAGCGCCTGAGACATCAAAAACCTCTGACTTTCGAGCGGCGGTATGGATGATGCGGCCATCACGACACCAGAGGGACATGCCTTCTTCCGACCGTGTGAGGAGGACATCACCGCCAAATTGTAGGCTGGCGATACGGGAAGCTTCTTCAACGTCCTGATCGGTTTTTAGAGGCAAATTATGTGTTGCGCGGGCCATTTCGGTGCGGTTGGGGGTGAGAAGTGTTGCACCGCGATAGACGGTAAAGTCAGGGCGCTTAGGGTCTACAATAACAGGAATATTGTGAGCGCGAGCGGTATCAATCACGAAGCGTAGCACATCGTCCGACAACGCCCCTTTAGCATAGTCGGAGCAGATAATAACATCAGATGACGTTATGACCTGCTGGGCGGCCATAATAAGCTTTTGGGAAATATCAGAAGGGATCGCTGTATTCTCATTGTCAATGCGGACAATTTGTTGACGACCGCTGAGAACGCGTGTCTTTGTAATGGTGGGCCAGCCAGGAAAGCTTACCAAAGAATGTGCATCAATGGAGGGCCAAGCTGCTAAAGCCCGACGGAGAGCTTGTGCAGAAGAATCATCGCCAACGATCCCTAGAAGCTGCACGCTACAGCCTAGAGAAGCCGCATTGACCGCAACATTAGCAGCACCCCCTGGAACAAATGTTTGATGAGAGCGTAACAATACAGGAACGGGAGCTTCTGGAGAGACCCTGCTAACCGATCCCATGATATATTGGTCTAGAATGATATCACCAATGACTGTGACACGGCCAAACTTAAAATTTTCAATCACAGTGCAGGGTCTCCAGCTCAAGCAATAGTCGTTAGAGAGTATGATGATGGCCAGCTCAAAGAGCCGGCATCATCATACAATGTCTAGTGGTAGGTTACCACGCGGCATCATCAATCGCGTTGAGGGGGATCTTCAGATAACGTCGTCCGTTATCTTCAGGCTCTGGAAGTTGTCCGCCACGGATATTAACCTGCAAGGCGGGTAAAAGAAGTTTGGGCATCGGAAGTGTGTGGTCACGCGTTTCACGCAGTGTAATGAAACCCTCTTCCGTCATGTTTTTTAGGTGAGGATTTTCTTCTTTTTGCTCTCTAATGGTGCTCTCCCATTGTGGGTGGCGACCATCAGGCTGATAATCATGCCCTGTGAAAACGCGCGTTTCATCTGGCAGGGAAAGGATACGTTCAAGAGATTGCCACAGCGTATGAGCACTACCACCAGGGAAATCGGTACGAGCTGTTCCTGAATCTGGCATAAACATCGTGTCATGCACGAAGATTGCATCGTCAATCAGAAAACTGACCGAAGCGAGAGTATGGCCGGGTGAAGCCCATACGTGGCCCGTGCGAGACCCGATAGTGAATGTATCACCATCATTGAAGAGACGATCCCATTGAGAGCCATCTGTGGGTAGAGAAGGGAGGTTATAAAGGTCTTTCCAGAGTTTTTGCACCGCGGTGACTTGGGCACCGATCCCCATTGGGGCACCTGTTTTACTTCTTAGATAATGAGCCGCTGAAAAGTGATCTGCATGAGGGTGGGTATCAAGGATCCAGTCTATAGTTAGGTCATGCTGTTTAACGTAGCTGAGAAGATGATCTGCGTTGCGTGTGCTGGTCGTGCCAGATTTTTCATCAAAGTCCAAAACAGGGTCAATGATAGCGCAATGTTTGGTCGCTGGGTCTGTTACAATATATTGAGCTGTCCAGGTGCGTGGGTCAAAAAAACCTTCCACGAGAAGAGGGCGCTGCTGCTCGTGTTTAAACCAGGCTTGGGCTTCTTGAAGGTCAAATCCCTGACTACGGCCGAAGGAAATGATGTCATCAGCGCGGAGATGCCCATCAAGCGCTAGGCCAAGGGCGTAAAGGCTCATGACACGCTTTCCAGAGGCACAATGTGCGAAAATTGGCCCTCTATGGTGAGTTAGAACATCCTGAAATGCCCGGATATCTGCACGCTTTATATTCTTTAGCGTAACGGGAATATAATGATAGTTAAGCCCCGCTTCACGGGCGGTATGAGCAGCCGTTTTATGGAGGGGGTACGCGGGCGCCTCATCGTCGGGGCGTAGATTAACTACATCTGTGAAGCCCTCTTTTTTCAGCGACGCTAATGTGTCTAGGTTCGGTTGTTCTGAAATTGTGAGTTGGTCATTAATACGGATACATTTCATAGGGAGCCTCTTATTATGAAAAGATGAATGTTATTTCTCCATAAAATGAGTGATCTAAGCGCTGGAATCAAGAACACCCCCGCAAAAGCAGGGGTGTTTGATGGAGAAACTCGTCTGAAAAGCGGTAGAAGAGGTTCGTTTTTAAGACTTTTTCGCGTCCATCTCTTCTGTGTAGCGACGAGCTTCCGGCGAAATGGTGAGGGACATCGTTAGGAGAGAAGTGAGCAGATAGATCACTGCGAATGTCCAAATGATATAAGCCATACCGGGGCCAAAAAAGGCACTACAAGCAGCGACTACAGCGGGGCCAACCCATGTTGATGCGCCGGCGCCTAAACCAAGAATGGAAAGGGCTGCCGCTTTTTCACGTGGGCAAATCTGAGGCATCAAGCCGGAAAGGGGCACAAAAGCAGCAACAGAAGCACCGTAAAGGACGCCTGCAGCCGCTGCCGCCCAGAAATTTCCAGGGAACCAAAGAGGGATGTAATAGAAAAGAGGAATGGTGATAAAGCCGCCAATCCCGCCGAAAACAGCAACTACAAAGCGATAGCCGAGCTTATGGGCTACCATGCCAGAGACTAAGTTTACCAAAATATTGCTCAAAAAAATGAGGGAGAGCAAATTGAGCCACTGGCCTTGGGAGAAGTGCAGTGTATTGACAAAAAATCCCGGCATAATGGCTAAGAAGGCGTATTCTGATGATGTATCAACGGTTCGGACGATCCCTGCAATAAGGGTCTTAGGTTCACGCCATGTAATGCTCAGTGAGTCTGAGAATGCTTGAGCTGCCGATACATTTTCGGGAAGAAGGCGTTTTTTCCCGGTAGGCTCATGGGTAAAGAGTAGCGCAATAAGGCCACCAATAATCACGAGAACAAGGGAGCACCAGAACGTATTGATCTCACCAATCTGGGGGATTGCATAGCGCGCAAATTGAGATCCTAATGTTGGAAGTCCAGCGGAGAACGAAAACCAGAACCATCCCGCTGCGGAACCAAGCATCTTTGTTGGGGCTGCTGCTGAAATCCATACGAGGAAGCCATAGGCAAACAAAGGATAAGCAAAGCCGCGCAGGGTATAGAAGAGAGTCGTCATGAACCCATTATTGGGAGTGAGGCCCAATACGAGGAAACCAACTTCTAAAACAGCCCATAAAATGAGCCCCCACCACATGACCCGTTTAGGGCCGAACAGGTCAGAAAGTGGGCCAGCAAGCCATGCGGAGATCATGACGGTGATCCCGTAATACATGAAAAGCTGATTAACGAAGTCTTGCGTATGTCCGTTATGTAGTTCAAACGTGTCGAGATATCCAGCTTCGACACCATCTCCGACCATGAAGAGAAGTTGTCCGACAAAGGCCCAGAATAAGGGCTTAGGGATACCTATTTTCTCAACAAAACTACGCTTTTCGGTTGTCGCTTCAGACATGAATAAGCCTCTCCACCAAATTGGGGCACGCCACGAACCTAATTCCAACCTCATTGCTGAAGTTAGGTGTGGGGCGCGTCGTTATGAAAGGCCCTACGAGAGTGCTCGGGCCAGTGTTTACGTTTCGTTACCAAACCTACGTTGAGAGGAAAACACAGTCTCCGTGAAGGTAGGTAGATGAAAGACGAAATTGTGCTGTGCTTATATGCTAATATACAATGGCATAGAGAAGCAAGGAAATATGTAAGCAAGGAAATAACGCCTTAAAAACTTATATTTTATGTGTCAGCTGAAGAATTTCCTGTAATATTTTATGGCATCTTTTGTTATATTGATCTTGACCGTAATGAGAATAGACATAGGATTGAGCGTTATTACCTAGTTTTTTTAAGCAATTAGGATTTTTGAATATTTCTTCTAGTTTAGTAGAAAATGTCTCTATGATTTTTTCGTCACGGCCGAGGAGAAAACCTGTTTCTCCTTCTTGAACACTGCGAACCATTTCGCCGACAGGCGTTGCGATAATTGGAAGCCCCATTGCCATAGCTTCATGGACAGCCAGACACATCCCTTCATAATGGGAGGGTTGCGTATAGACGTGGAGGTTACGTAAAAACCCCTCCACGTCGTTGGTAAAACCAAGAAGGGACACGTGGTCTTGTAAGCTGTGTTCTTGAATAACGTGCTCAAGTTCAGATCGTTGCGGACCATCTCCCGCAATAGAGAGATGGACATGTTGTGCCCATTGTGGGTTTCGGGAGCAAAAAAGAGCGAGCCCTTTTAAAAGATAAGGGTAGTTTTTAACGGCATGCAAGCGGCCTGTACTGCCTATTTGTAGGGTTGTTTTGCCATCCCACGCTGTGATGTTCTCCTGATGGGGGGAACACACATAAAGAGGCCATGTCGCGATTCTATTGTCAGGAATTTTCATCTTGTCAGATAAAAATTGAGCAACGAATGAGGAATCTGCGATCCAAAAAGAGGTAAGTTTTTTCCCCAATCTCATGGAGAGCCGTGCACTTGCGCTGTGTTTCCAGCTGACGACGGGGATACCCATAAGAGCACCAGCTATTTGTCCGACTGTCGTGCCTCTTCCTAAAGAAGTCCAAATAACATCAGGCTTATGTGCTTTTAAAATTTGTATGAAATTAAATATCGTTTTGAAAATACTTGGCCTTTTTTGAAACAAAACACGATACGGTAGGCCTGCTTTGTCTAGAAGTGGCGCAGCCCCCATATCTCGAGGCTCGCAGGCTGTAATGTCAACGCTATGGCCTTCTTTCTTTATGGCATTAATAATTGTTGGAATCGCGAATTCGGCTCCGCCTGTTTCTAAGCTTGTAACAATATAGTGAATTTTCATTGGAAGCCCTGCGATTATTTTTGAATAAATACCTGCATAGCGGATAATGGAAATTGGGCGCAACGCTGAATGCGAAACGGGTACGTTGTGTGAAGATAGAGCAAAGCCAAGAAGATAACTGTTATACAATCTATTGATAATAAATGATTTTTAATAAATTCGACGTGAAAGATAAAAATTTGTTTGCGAACGACTATCACTTTCACTATCGTCGAGAGAGCAGATCGCCTTAGAGGAGCCGGGGGCCTCACTATGATCATTTGTTCGTGTAATTCGTTGTCTGATAAAGATGTCGTGAGCGCAGTCCAAGGTGGAGTGTGCCGGGTCTCTCAAGTGTACACATCAAGGCGATGCCGGGTTCAATGTGGGCAATGTGTACGCAACATGGCGTGTTGCCTGAAAGAGGCATTGGAGGCGCGTGGGGAGACATGTGCGGAGGATATCGCGGCCGTTACAAAGCTACCCTGTGGGGCCAACGCGAAGCCTATGCTTATTGATATGGAACAAGATGGGGCAGGCGCTACTGTCGGGGCATAGAAACGACAACACCCGGCGTAGGAGCCGGGTGTTACGAAGAGCGCTTACATTGTATGTAAGAAGCGTCTAGACGCTATTACTCTTTGACGTCAGCTGACGTTGAGTTCAGCTGGATGTAGCGTTCAATGCCCATCTGCTTGATCAGATCAAGCTGGCGGTCAATGAAGTCTTCATGCTCTTCTTCGTCTGCCAGAATGCGGAAAAGAAGGTCGCGGGTTACGAAGTCGTGAACGCTTTCGCTATAGGCGATGCCTTCACGCAGGTGAGTCAGCGCAAGCTCTTCAGCTTTAAGGTCGCACTCAAGAATCTCTTTAACGTCTTGACCGATCTGAAGCGGATTGAGCTTCTGCAGGTTAGGAAGACCGCCTAGGAAGAGAATACGCTCAATGAGCCAGTCGGCATGGCGCATTTCTTCAATAGATTCATCATATTCTTTTTTTGCCAGCTTCGTGACACCCCAGTGATTAAGAGTACGGGAGTGCAGAAAATACTGGTTAATGGCGGTCAGCTCATTCGCAAGCTGAATGTTGAGAATCTCGACGACCTTAGGATCTTTGGCTGCCATAGTAAGTTCTTTCGACATGGTTCATGTTCTGTAAGGCAAAGCAATATCGCCTTCTTGGGCTCTTATAAGCCTATAAGGAGGAAGGATCAAATTCTTTTTTAAGTAAAGAAGTTTTTCAACTTTAATTGCGACTGATTATCATAAGTATTGTCATGACCTTTATAGAGTTAAAAGGTTTTTATGAGGTATTATAGAGTTTTCTTTTTTAAGTTATTGGTTTCTTTGAGGGACGCCTGATAATCACAAACAATAGGGTTGTGGTTTTTATTAGAGGCATTTGGCATGTCTTGCGGAAGGCATAGGAGAGTAAAGCCCTACGAAGGGGCGTTTGACGTGCTTTCTGTATGCAAGAGCTGAGTAGAAGGAACAACGCGAGCTTGGGCCATAGAAAGCGCAGAAAGAAAGGCAGCGTTAACTTGGGCCGTGTCCAGATTAATACCTTGCAGGGTGACACGTTGAGCAGCGATCGCATCGTCACAAATCGTGACCTGATAGCCGAGATCCAAGGCAGCACGGGCTGTAGCGTCGATACACATTTGTGTCATTGCGCCAACAAGGATGACATGTTTGCAGCCTAGCTTGAGGAGGTGTTTGTTAAGGGTGGTTTTATGGAAAGAATTAGGAAATTCTTTGGTAATAATTATTTCATTGGATAGAGGGGCGACACATTCATGAATATGAGAGCCTTGAGTGCCAGCGCATAAAAAGTCCCCCATTCCTTTGGGGAAAATATGCTGAATATGAACAACAGAAAGATCATTTTTACGTGCAGCGTTGAGGATGTTTTGACAACGCAATCCAATCTCTATCATCTCAGGAAGTGGGAACTTGCCGTTTGGGAAGTAATCATTCTGGATATCGATAAGAAGAAGAGCAGTCATTAAGAGCATCCTTTCAAAGATATATAGCTTATTTAAGCATCTGTTGATGACTGTAGAGTAAAGATAATTATGAGAGGGTTAAATGATCGAAAGAGACAAAAATGAGTCCAAAAATGACATTGAATTAGGAAAGTTGTGAGCGACGTCGATAGTCGGTAGGGGAGAGGCCAGTTACACGTTTAAAGGCACGTCTAAAAGCGCCCAGCTCGCTATAGCCAGCTTCCCATGCGAGTTGAGTAATGGGCTTGCGGGTGGTGGCCATATCATGTTTCGATTCATTCATAATATAATGAAGGAGATAATCTTTTGGGGTCATCCCTGTTGCTGCTTTAAAGCGACGTAGAAATGTTCGTTGTGTGAGCCCGCTGGCATCAGCAAAGTTGGAGACTGTCACAGCGGCCCTATGTGCTTTTCCCAGCCATTCTTGTACTTTAAGAATGGCTTTATCTGGATGATTGAGAGAAGGGTATTCGGCGATAGAAGGGCGATACTGTTCATGCGTTGGCGTAACGAACATGAAATGAGCCGTTCTTTCTCTCACATCCTCTCCGAAGATACGACCAATAAGATGCAGCCCCAGTTCAATCCATGCCATGAGTCCACTGGCAGTTATGATATGACCATTATCAATGAGAACCTGCTGAACATCAGTGGTAACGGCTGGAAATTGTTGTGTAAGGCTCTCTTTATACGACCAATGCGTGGTGGCTTTTTTCCATCAAGAAGCTTAGTCGCAGCAACTAAAAACGTGCCTGCGCAAGCGGCTGTTATGAAGGCTCCTTGTTGATACCAAAAGGTCAGTTTTTGGAGAAGAGCGCTATGGCACTTAGGGTCGGGAATGCCTTCAAGACTTGGAGGGATAATGACGATATGACGTAGGTGAGGCTCAAGAGGTTAGGCCGTCTGGAGCTATGTTTGTGTGTTATTAACGCGACGGAAAAGAGATCTTGCAAGCCATATATGGCGGCGGGTTGTGCTGTTTTATAATGAATGATGGTAATTTTTGTCGCGGTGGGTGCTGCTTTAAAATGTGAGGTCATAGAATGGGCTCATCATAGTGAGGCTAAGGTTCTGTTTTCCGATGCAGGGATAGATAAGCACTGGTTGCACTGCCGAGAGAGATAAGCCAGGAGATGTCAATCCCATGGAGGGAGGCGAGCAGGGGGCCGTGATAAAATTTTAGGTTGAGAAAGGGGATGCCTGCGACAATTCCAATGAGATAGCTGAGGATCGCAGGTTTATTAACACGGCCATATCGACCGCCGTTTTCTTGGAAAAAAGAAGGTACGTCATAGTGACCTTTTTGGATGATATAAAAATCAACAAGATTGATGGCTGTCCAAGGAATCATAACGATCATGAGAATATCCAAGATAGCCGTATAAATTGTATTAAAAGAGCCCGACATAAAAAGTGCAATGCAGATTGCAAGGATAACGGTGAGCATACTGATGGTGAGGCGCGTTAGCCCGCGCGGGTGCCAGCGTGGTTTGAATGTGTGCCAAAATGTAATGGTGGCTAACGTGCTGCAATAGAGATCCATTGCATTAGCAAAGGCGATGGAAAGACCGAGAATAAGGACAATGAGAGCCCCCCATTCTCCAGTGATATGACCAATAGCAGCAATTGTCGAAAGAGGGGATTGCGCGGCCAAAAAAGCCCCTGTGGCCATTGCTAGAAATGAACCGCCGACAGTTCCACTATAGCAGGCGAAGAAGACGCGTGGATAGGTTTTAGGGTTGGCAGGGAGGTAGCGTGAGGAGTCAGAGACGTAAGGGGCAGTCGCAATTTGCCATAAAACAGCGATAGAAAAGCTTTGTAAAAATCCGGGAACAGAACCATGCCAGTCGGTTAAAATCTGTTGCGTATGCCCTGAAAGCCCAAGGACAAAGCATAAAATAACGACAATCGTCGTGAGAATAGAGAGCGGTGATGCACAGGCTTGGATTGTGCGATAGCCGATAATACAGGGAATAAAGCTAAGAAACGCCATGATGAGAATAGCTGTATGGCGGTGAAGGGCGGGCTGAACAAATTGCAGCGTTTCTCCCCCGACAACGCAATTTGACGCAACAAAACTGATATACATAACGATGACCATCATAATGATAGGCACCGCGCCCCAGCTGCCGAATTGTCCACGACTTTGGATCATTTGAGGCACACCCAAGATGGGGCCTTGCACGGCATGAAGGGCCATAAAAAACCCACCGATGAGGTTGCCCAACAGAAGGGCTATGGCCGACCAGAGGAAGGAAAGGTGGTATTCCGCAGGCCCCATTGCTCCTGTGACAACAGTGAGGAGGGTCATGTTGCTACTGAACCAGATCGTAAATTGGCTGTAAGGGCGGCCATACCGTCCTTGTTCAGGAATGGGGTAGATTGTGTGTTGTTCAATAGGCGACGTCATAAAGGGGGCTTTCTCCTCGGGGGCGCATCATGCCGCGTTCTTTAAGAAGACAATAGCCCCTTTACGAATAGGGATACTCACAAGAGAATTCTGCCCTTAAAGGCTGACATTGATGCGGCCATAATAATACCCTCCCGTCATGGGGATTCCAGCCGAGTTGTTGTCATAAAAAAGTGTGCCTAAATAAGAGTTTTCTAAGGGCATCCGGCGTGGGCGTACGTTGAAGAGGTTATTTCCGCCAACAGCGAGGTGAATCCGTTTAGTGGCTTGGAAGCCGACTTCAAGGTCTGTCAGCCACGCAGGAGTATTCACAAAACGATGAAATTGGCTTTGTGAATATTGGAGTGCTGCAGGCGCTTGGTCTTGATACGTAACATTATTAACGGTTTCACCATAGCGCGTCTGACGCACGTTGACGCTCCATTTTCCAATCGTCCAATAGGCGTTCAAGATGATTTTGCTGCGTGGTGATGCCGTTGTGAGATACCCAATCTGCTGTGCGTTCAGGAAAGGTGACCCAGTACCATCCGTTGCAAGATGACTGATACGGGTGCGGTTCAGATTAAGGGCCATACTAAGGTTAAGATGCCCGTAACGGCGTAGGCTGAGGGCGTAATCAGCCATGATATCGAGCCCCTGCGTGCGGGTGCTTGCTCCATTAGCAAAGTAGGTCGCTGTGACATTATCAGATGCGAGGCCTCCAGGAAGCGTAGCGCCTGTTAGACCGATAGCATTTTCAGCAGCTCCGCCTTGGAAGCTGCCACCAGGGGCGATGCGATTGCGAATATTGATCTGATAAGCATCAACGGACACGTGGAAATTATCAACGGGCTCCATCACAAAGCCGCCACTCAGGGATGTTGACCGCTCGGCTTTAAGACGTTGGGCTCCCAATGAGCTTGCTGCGGGAGAGTTCACAGGGAGGCTGGCAGAAGCGCCAAAAGGTGTGACGTTGAGGGCGCTATAATGTTCTTCCAGCAGCGTTGGGGCACGGTACCCGTTGCTAATGGTTGCACGTACAGCAAAACGCTTAGTGAAGTCATACCGAGCCGCTATTTTCCCTGTCTCTGCGTTACCCGTATCGGTGTAATGCTCAAAACGACCGCCAACATCAATGTCCAGCTTACGTGTTGGATGGAAATCAGTGTCGATATATCCCGCCCAGACATCGCGGTTCCATCGTCCTGCATTTTCAGGCATGAGGCCTGCAAAGCCTTGTGTTCCGCCTTTATAGTAGGAAACAGGATCGCCCGCACCGATATGGTAAATCTCCAGCCGATGCTGCCCACCAAAGGAGAGGTTAATAAAACGACCGGAACCCAAAGAGAATTTACGGCTAATATTGAGGTCATTCGTCCATTGCATATGGTTGAATGTTTCTGTGCGGGCTTTTGTTGGGCTAGACCCATAGTCAGCATAATAGGCGGGGTTAGCTGTGTTCTTGAGGGACATATGGTCGTCGTCAAAACCATAAGTTGAGTTTAAATCCCACTTGAACCCAGCAGGGAGGCGGCCTTTAAGCCCAAGCGTAATGGCAAAGTCCTGCTCTTCAAGCGCTTCGATGGGCACAAAACCTTGCGGGTACATCTGCGGTAAAATATCAGGCGTTCGGTAATCTTGGTATGATTCTCCATGCCGGTGGGCATAGGTCGCAAAACCGTAGAGCTCCAGAGAGCGTGTCAGATGTTTTCCGGCATTCAGGCTGAGGGTTTGGCGTGTTTCTTCTGAGAGGCTAAGAGCAGGGTCATCCGAAACGCCAGTGCGGGAATCAATCCCTTTCTGCACGAAGTGATCCGTATGGTACATTTGCCCGCTGAGATTGGCATAGCCGTCATCGCCAAGCGGGAGACCGCCATCAAATCCAAACTGATACTGCCATCCATCGCCATTATAAGCGTTGGCGCCGGTTTGGGCATCCATATCAAGGTGAGAGACAGTTTTTTTGAGGATGATGTTAACGACGCCAGCGATCCCATCAGCACCATATTGAGAGGCAGCTCCGTCTCTTAATACTTCAATATGGTCAATTGCCTCTGCTGGGATCATGTTAAGATCCACAGGGCTAGAGCCTTCCTGGGGCCCAGAATCTGCGTAAATATTAGCCGTTGTATGCCGGCGCTTTCCGTTAATCAGGACAAGCGTATGGTTAGGGTTCAACCCTCTGAGACGGATTGATGAGGTAAAAGCGCCAGCATCATAACCTGCCGTCCCAATCGTGACAGACGGATTAACGCGCGCTAGGGCATCCGCCAGATTGATAGCGCCGGTGCGATGAAGCTGTTGCGCCGAGATAACATCGACAGGCGTTGTGCTCGCCCGTGCGCGGCGCAGGGGGGTGTTATGTGCCGTGACGCTAAGAGTCTCAGGTGAATGCGCTGTGAGAGAGGTTCTCTTTTTATGGTGGTGCGTTGCGGATGAACGCTTATGAGGTGTCGTAATGGGGTGATAGGAAGAGCGCTTCGCGTCAGAAAGTTGGTCTGCGTAAGCGGAAGAAGCGAACAGAAGGGTAACGGGGAGAACCAAAATTCTGTTCTGACAACGCATGAGAAAGGGCTCCGGCTGAAGAGAGATGAGTGGGGAGCCACACGCTTAGTGAAAGAGGATCAAAGATCAACGATTTTATCGCGTGTTTAAGTGTATAATAGAAAGATCAATGTGAATTGTGTCGTTAATGACACAGAATAACCACAATGAGTGAGAAGATATTCGGTTATCGTTATGTCTTTTGCTGGCTGTACAGGGGGAGAGCTATATTCTCTTATGTCATCTTTCTTAAACAGACTGTAATGATTTTTCCCGATCTTTTAGACAGGCACCATCTCAAACTGTCTATAGAGCTTGGCCCTATATAAAAATTACGCTCACCTCTCGTTGGAAAGAGCGGCGATATGTTCTGGCCCAATTCCACAGCATCCACCGACAATGCTTGCTCCTGCGTGCACCCATTCTGCTGCAAAAGAAGCGTAGCGCTGGGGGGTCAGCTCTTCATCAAGAGTACTGATGGCTTCGTTTGCTTCCTCACCTTGTCCGTGGTCATGGCTGACGAAAGCGTTCGCATAGACGCCAAGGCGAGGGCGTTTTGCTTCGGGTTCTGAACGTATCAATTCGGAGGCTGTTGTGAGGGCCGGTTCCATAATGCGTGGGTCGCTACAATTAAAAAGAACCCCATCAATACCTAAAGGAAGCATAGTGTTCAGAGCATCTACTAATTGTTCACCCGATCGTAACGTGACGGGCATGTGGGTATAGGGGCTTTGTGAATGAATTTGGCTGTCATCCAGCGTGAAAGAGACCCAAAACGGACGTGTGTCGTTACGGTCTATTATTTGTCGTGCTGTTTGAGCTTCGGCAATAGAACTTTGTGTTTCAGCAAGCCATAGATCAACAGAGGGCGATAAGCCCTTTATGAGGGTTGAAAGAATATAGTGTGCTCGCGCTTGATCAAAAAGGTCTGGACGGTAAGAGCCTCCCGTTGGAGGGAGGGAGCCCGCTAAGGACACAGAAGAGGGGCGTGTATTCTGTATGGCGTCTCGGCCAAGTTTTCCTGCGAGATGAGCCAGCTCTTCCCCATGTCGTTGGAAACGCTCTTCCCCAATATGGTAGGGCACCACAGCATAACTATTAGCGGTGATAACATTTGCGCCGGCATGGATATAAGCTTCATGAGCTTTGCGAACAAAGTCAGGCCCTTCAAACAACGCGAGTGCAGACCATTCAGGCTGTTTAAACGGAGCACCCATGCGATGGAGTTCGCGGCCCATACCGCCATCTAAAATAAGAGTGTTTTGTGCCGACATAAATGAACTTTGCTCAATAAAATGGATGCAACCGGCCGCCTCTATACTGTTTACTGCAAAGAATGTCACGGGGAGGCATTATGTTGATGCGCTTTAGATAGAACCGAGAAGATGACGACCATCATGGGAAAGCCAAGAGGCAGTCTGTGACAAAATCTCGTTTATATCACGATGAACATGCTTAAATTTTTTATGGGGCTTTAAGGTGTTGAGGTTGAGATAGCAGGCACGATTAATCTCAATTTGGAGGGCATGTTGGTTCTGTTCGGGCTGTCCGTAACGGTCGGTAATATAGCCTCCAGCGTAAGGCGTGTTGCGTTGGACATGATATCCACGTTGCGTGAAGCTTTCTTCTAAGAAGTCCGTCAAAATAGGCGAGCATGCCCGACCATGGAGGTCGCCAAGAACAATATCGCAGCGTCTTTTTTGAGGAAGCGGGGGCATAGAGTGCACATCTAAGAGAACACAAAAACCGAAGCGACTTGTTAGAGCTTGTTGGCTTTTTTGTAATGCCTGCTGGTAAGGCTCCCAGCATGTGGATAAGCGTCGCTCAGCCTCTGTATGTGGGAGGCATGAACGATAGATTGTTTTCCCTGGAGCTGAACAGCGTGGAATAACGCCATATCCTGCGTCAACTTTGCTGCTTCGAATGAGGGGGTATGAAGGTAAAGGGGGTATGAACATAGCCCCGTCAAGTTCTCTCCAGTCTCTATTAACGTCACAGAAACTACGCGGGAAATAGGCTTGAACGAGGCTAACGCCGTAAGACGGGGCATCTTGAAGGAGAAGATCGGTAAAGCGATCTTCCATTCTTTCCAACTCATGCTTCGGTAGAGAGGCCATGGCCAGAAAGTCATCACTATAATGACGCCCTGAATGTGGAGAGGATAATAAAAGAGGAGAGGCACTCTCTAAAGAGGCTAGATGGCAGCCTACCGGCCCATCAGAAACGGGGGAGGCATCACGAGAAAAAACAGCAGAGAAGATTTTTTGAATTTTTTTCACGGTAATGGCTTGCCACATTTATCTACCTCAGGTAAATACCCACTCACCGGATGGCGAGGGCGCATAGCTCAGCGGTAGAGCACTACCTTGACATGGTAGGGGTCACAGGTTCAATCCCTGTTGCGCCCACCATCCGGAAGAATAAAATCCCCCAGAAAATAGCTAGTTTTTGAAGGTATGAAGGCAGAAGCCTCCTTTCTGTATCTTTCTATATTATGCTGTGTTTTTCTACGATTCGTTGTATCTTTTTGCCCAAATCTTGCCCACCCAATTTTGTCGTTTCCGTAGGTGCTGGGCGGCTTGTAGTAAGAGGGCGTGAAGATAGTTCTGTGTGTACTAACCACAGTATTCTGAGGCAGAGGTTCTATCGCGCCCTACTCCGCATCTCCTTCCGCTCATTCCCATAATCACGCAACATAGCGGGAAGCTCGTGCAGGTCGGGGTGAGCACGTAGCTCATCGGCGGCTTGCTTCTCCTCCTGCGCCGTGTAATGCACGAGCGGCGGGCAGAGCGGCTTGTATCGGGTGGGGGGGGGCAGCCTACGAGCGACAACAAGGCGACACATAAAGCAACGTGCTTCATCAAAACGTCCCCTTATCCAGTGTATCTATGAGCGCGTTATCGGAGCGTATGCCGTTCGTGCGGGCTTCGAGCATCCGTTGAGCGGCTTCTGCTGATTGTGTGGCGTCGCTTGCGTCTTGGCGTTCGGAGCTGACGCGGGCACTGTTGCGGCCTGCTCGGTTGCTATAGACGATCAGGGCCGTCAGGAAACCGAGCACTGTGAGGATGAATCCTCCTGCGAAATAGGGGTTCATGGGATGATTCCCTCTAGGTGTCAGGGAGAGCCGCAGCCCTCCCATGTGGGTTAGCCCATGCCGTTAACGGCAGGAGCTGCTTCGCTTGCGTCAGAGGCTGCGGCTTTCTTCTTTTTTAAGCCCGTCAGCACCAGGGCAATACCGGACAGGATGCCCGTAGCGCCCGCTAATACGGAAGCCAGATCAAAGGAGACCTTGCTTTCAACGGTAGGCAGAACGCCATCGAGCAAGCGGGCAGCCCCGTCAGCGATCTTCTCTTGTGTCTCGCCTTTCTTGCCTGTGACGGCGGCAAAGATGTTTTCGCCTGCGTTCACAAGAGCGGTGATGGGGGTGGCTGTTGGTGTGGTTGTTTCGTCAGTCATGGTGATTCTCAGTTCTTTTTTTTGAGGGGGTAGTAGGTGTGTTGATTGCGTCCGGCAGGCTGGCCCATCGCGGCAATGAAGCTCTGGCGTGGTCATGGCCGGGGGCGTGTGTCGGTGGGGCGTCCGGCTTGGAAGCGATTGGTGGCCCATCCGATATTGAGCGCTACCGTGCTGATGGCCCGATAGAGCAGCCCCCAGCGTGAACCGTTGGAAGGTGGCCGCACCGTAACGGTGACGAGCTTGCAGACGATGATCACACACGCGACGATCAGGCCGATATTGCTCGGCAAAAGGTCAAGGAAAGCGGTAATATCCATAAAGTCTCCAGGCATAAAAAAAACCGCCTCAGAGGGCGGCGTATTGGGGGATGAGGTTAGGTCATCGTGGGGGACGGTCGCACGGCTTCATGAGCCACACGATCCACGAGCGTTCCATAAGGGTCTTGGCCGTTTTCGACACGGATAATGGCGTGCATAAGGGCGGTGAGCTGGTCGGGTGTGAGGGCGTTAAAGCGCTGCTGTACGCCGATACCAACGCGGGCGGCAACCGTGGCGGCGTAAGCGCTGGTATCATTGCCGTCCGTAGGCGGCGCCCATTTGGCGATGATACCAGCAATCGTGTTGACCCGATCCCGCTCAACATAGCGTAAAAGCTGGTCGCGCAAAGCCCGCAAACCGTCTTGAGCGGTTGGGAATACAGCAAAGCGCCCGTGAGGCTCCGGCTCTTTATGAGCGCCGGCTTGCCCGGCATAATTAAGATTGCCGGGGTTATTGTTGCGGATACCGCGTGGAAGAGGGCGCATGGTTA
>NZ_KB899345.1 GCF_000378165.1 Saccharibacter floricola DSM 15669 | reverse complement strand
AGCCCGGTAGCTCGTCAGGCTCATAACCTGAAGGTCGTAGGTTCAAATCCTACCCCCGCATCCAATACCCCATAAAATTACATCTCTCTAATCACTTCAGAGACTAGCTGCGTCTCTCTGCAGCGCAATACTCCTGACGTGAGCCGACAGCCCAATCGTCTCTATCTCCGTGTCCGTAGCTCACACGAATAGTAGAAACGTTTAGGCAAGGAAATCGTCGTCTCTCTTAAAACTTCTGACATTATACTTGCGCGTCAGAGAATGGCTCCTGTCTTGGCAACATTCCATGATCAATAGAAGATGTCAGGCACAAGGTCACTCGGATTATAGCATTCTTCTCTCATCCGGGAGTGGAGGAGCTTCTCCGTTAAAATATGCGCCAAGCAGAAAAATTATCGGGCATGCGCTCCTTCATGAAAATAGGGAAGCCTCCCGAACCTGTTAAACTCCCTGATCCGTCTAATCCACAAGATGCACAGCTCTGGTTGAACGAGGTAAAGCAGCGCTCTGACGAAATGGCAGATGATTTAGGGTTTCTAAAGTCTTCTCGGCGTGCATCCCGCGATGAGCTTCATGGTGAGATAAAGCGGCGTCCTGTTACAAAAGAAGAGTTGCAGCAGTTTTTCTTAAAGCAGCAGATCATGAAGCATCATCGTGATGATTGTTGGTGTTTGGCGGTTCTCTTGGCGATGACAGGAGCGCGTGGCGGGGAAATCTTATCAGCGCCTTCTGAGCTTGTGATGATTGGTCAGGATCCTTGCATTGATCTGCGTAAAGTTGGAACCAAGACAGCTAATGGGTCACATCTTATTCCTGTGATTGATGAATTAGAAGCCTTAGGATTTTGTGACTATGCTGCTTAGCAAAAGGAAAGAGGTTTGCCTCTGATTTATGGTGAATCATCATAGGGAAAACAACGCACCTCTTCATTGGCTACTCCTTCCGGCATCATTTTCGACAAATGCTGTCTGCGTCGGGGATTGGCTTAGAGCTTTCTCATGCTGAGAACAGCACAGAACCCAGCGTGTTTCCATAGTGAGGCTCTTGGGGAGAAGCTTGGTCACCGACGAAGGTTAGAGGGAAGAGGAAGGCGGAATGACGCCCCAAACGATGAGCTATTAGAGGCAGCCCACACACACGAGATGCCTCATGACCAGAGGCTGAAAGCTCTTAAACAACAGCTCAACAAGCCTCTCTCACGTCGAGCCTGCTTAAGCGCACGTTTACAGATTCGTATATTTTTAGACCCATCCTAATTTGAGAATGGTTTCCCACAGAATGAAATGCGTGACCCTGTTTCTGGGAATGCATTGGCGTAAAGATGGTTGCGTGCATTATGATTCTATGTGTAGGGATATAAAAATATATGTAAGGGATGAGGACAATATCATATGGCAATGACATTAGAAAATTTAAAGAATGGCGCGCGTGTAAAGGGTATTTTATCTTCCCATATAGTGACAGTGATTGCTACGCGCTGGATTGGTAATACATGTGTGGAGGTTACTCATAAGTCTGATGACAATATACTCGGAGAGACGATATTATTCCGAGATAATGAATCCGAATTACAGCTAGAAGAAAGTGGAAAAAGCTGGAGTTTTTCTGGTGATGGGGCATTGTTACGACTTGTTATTGAAGCGTATAGAATGCGTCTTGCCTGTTTTTTTGATCCGTATTTAGCGATTCATACAAGTTTAATTGATCCATTGCCGCATCAAATATCTGCGGTTTATAAGGTGATGTTGCCACGGCAACCTTTACGTTTCTTGCTAGCAGATGACCCTGGTGCAGGGAAGACGATTATGGCAGGTTTGTTTGCAAAAGAGTTAAAAGCGCGGAGTGATCTTGAACGTTGCATGATTGTAGCTCCAGGCAGTTTGGTTGAGCAATGGCAGGATGAGCTTGGGCAGAAATTTGGTCTTGAATTTACTATTTTTTCACGAGAAATGACAGAAGCCTCTCGCATAGGAAATCCATTTGAGAATCATCATCATTTAATTGTCAGGCTAGATATGCTGGCACGTAATGATGATTTACAACAAAAATTTCAACAAGCAAAGGATTGGGACCTTATCATCTGTGATGAAGCCCATCGTATGTCTGCGAGTTATTTTGGGGGAGAGATTAGGCGCACAAAGCGTTATACGCTTGGTCAGACATTGGGGAAAAAGTGTCGAAATTTTCTTTTAATGTCTGCAACACCGCATAATGGCAAGCCCGAAGATTTTCAGCTTTTTATGGCTTTGCTCGATAGTGACCGCTTTGAGGGGCGCTTTCGGGATGGGGATCATTCAATTGATTCGCAGGATATGATGCGAAGGCTTACTAAAGAGGAGCTTTTACGGTTCGATGGTAGGCCACTTTTCCCGGAGAGGCGAGCACGCACAGTAAGTTATCATCTCTCAAAAGATGAAGCAGAATTATATACAGCAGTATCGAATTATGTGCGTGATGAGATGAATCGCGTAGAGCGTTTTGCAAGTAAGAAAGAGGGTGGCAAGAAACGTAACAATGTTGGCTTTGCCTTGCAGATTCTTCAGCGGAGATTAGCTTCATCGCCGTCTGCTATCTATCAGTCTTTGAAGCGTCGTCGTAATAGGTTGGAGGAAGAACTGGGTGAGGCACAGCTACGCTCTAAGCGTCAGGAGACTGCTATTGTTGGTCATTCTGTCTCGCTGAATAGTCATGATTATTTTGAGGATAGTGAGGAATATACACAGGGTGATATTGATAAAATTGAAGATACTATATCAACAGGAGCGACATCGTCTGAAACTCTTGAAGAGTTAGAAAAAGAAGTTGAGACGTTAAAAATGCTAGAGGCTAGAGCTCAATGTCTTGTAGATTCTGGAGAGGATAAGAAATGGGTTGAGCTTCAGCGTATTCTTGATGACCCTCTCATGAGGGATGAAGAGGGTAATTATCGTAAACTTATTGTGTTCACAGAGGCTAAAGATACTCTTTTTTACTTATGGAAGCGGATTAAATCGTACGTGGGGCGAGTTGAAGCTGTGGCAGTTATCCATGGTGGTGTAACGCGTGAAGAGCGACGCAAAGTTGTTGAGCGTTTTATGCAGGATAAGCAGTTACGTTTTCTTATCGCTAATGATGCGGCTGGAGAGGGGGTCAACTTACAGCGCGGTCATTTGATGGTAAATTATGATCTCCCTTGGAACCCGAATAAGATCGAACAGCGTTTTGGGCGTATTCATCGTATTGGTCAGACAGAAGTGTGTCATTTGTGGAATCTAGTCGCTTCTGAAACACGAGAAGGCGCTGTTTACGCACGTCTTTTGGAAAAATTGGAGGCGGCCCGGTTGGAGTTAAATGATCGGGTTTACGATGTGTTGGGAGAGTTGTTTGAAGGCACTTCGCTTAAAGATTTACTGTGTGAGGCGATTAAGTATGGAGAAGAGAGACGCGATCAACTCTTTCGCATTGTAGATAAGGCCGTAGACCAAAGCACGTTATTGGATCTGTTGAAAAGGCGTGCTCTGACAGAAGATACCATGTCCACTGGGATAGTAACCGAAATCCGCGAAGAAATGGAGCGGGCAGAGGTGCGGCGCCTTCAGCCTCACCATGTAGAAAGTTACTTTTTGGAGGCTTTTAAACAATTAGGTGGAAGGATTAAATTAAAGGAAGAGGGGCGCTGGGAGATTACGCGTGTGCCCAGCAAGATAAGAGAGCAAGATCGGCAGATGGGAAAAGGAGAGATGGTGCAAATGCGCTATGAGCGTATTTGCTTTGATAAATCTCTCATCAATCGTCAGCCCGTAGCTACCTTTATCTATCCCGGCCATCCTTTAATGGAAGCGGTAACCAGTCTTATCCGTGAGCAGTATGGAACCCTGTTAAAGCAAGGGGCTGTGATGGTGGATGAAAGTGATGATGCGACTGCCGTATCAGTTTTATATTTATTAGAGGGGGCTGTGAAGGATGGTGTGTCGGGGCGACATAACCAACCAAATATAATCTCACGCCAATTGCAATTCGTAAGTGTAGCATCGGATGGTAGCATACACGATGCAGGACATGCACCGCATCTCAACCTTCGTCCTGCTACGGCAGAGGAAATTGCTTCGATAGAGGATGGTAGTAACACAAGATGGAATGGACAAGACCTTGAACAGAAAGTGTTAGACTATGCAATTGCTGAAGTGAGTCGCAGACATGTAGATAACGTGAAAAGTCGCCGCCTTCCTGAGCTTGAAAAAACAGAACGTGAGGTAAAAGCACGCTTAGAACATGAGATTAATTATTGGGATTGTCGTGCTCTCACGATAGGAGAAGATGAGCGTCGCGGCCAAGAAAAGCGGATGAACGTCCAAAACGCCCGTCGTAGAGCTGAAGAGCTTGCGGAACGATTAGAGTGCCGTTTAAAACAGTTGGAGAAAGAACGGTCGATCCAAGCTCTTTCGCCTAAAGTTTGTGGTGGGATGCTCGTTATACCTAAGGGATATTTACGCGGAAAATGTCTGAGTGCAGAGACTTCGGCGGACGCAGAGGCCCGGCGATGTGTCGAAGTGGCTGCGATGGAAGCTGTAATGGAGGCTGAGCGTAAGTTAGGAAACTCGCCAAAGGATGTTTCAGCTGAGCGTAACCTAGGTTATGATATCCTTTCTGAAACTCCAGAAAAAGTATTAAGGTGTATCGAAGTAAAAGGGCGTATTGAGGGGGCCGATACAGTCACTCTTACGCGTGAGGAGTTGATGGCTTCATTAAATGTAGGAGAAAGATTCATTCTTGCGCTCGTGTTTATAAAAGACAACGGTAAGCCTAAAACACCACTCTATCGTTACGGAGCGGTATTAAATAGGGAGCCTGGGTTTGCTGAGGTGTCTGTGAGTTTTAACTTAAAAAAAATTCTAGAAAGAGCTATAGAGCCATCATGAGTATCACATTAACATCTATGTAACGTGGGGTTTGACGTCACGATGACAAAAAACATCGCATTAACGCATAAGAAAAAACTTATTGAGGTGGCTCTTCCTTTGGAAGCCATCAATAAAGCATCTATACGTGAAAAATCATTGCGGCACGGGCATCCTTCTACACTTCATCTCTGGTGGGCGCGGCGGCCATTGGCCGCGTGTAGGGCTATCTTGTTTGCGCAGCTAGTGGATGATCCCTCCAGCCACCCTGACCAATTTCCAACCATGCAGGCACAGGAGGCAGAACGTAGCCGCTTGTTCGACCTTATAGAAAAATTGGTTACGTGGGAAAATTCCACTAGTAAAAATGTTCTGGAGGAAGCGCGAGCGGAGATAAGAAAAAGCTGCGGAGGTGCGTTGCCGCCTGTTTATGATCCATTCTCAGGTGGTTGCTCCATCCCTTTGGAAGCTCAAAGGCTTGGTTTGCCCGCTTATGGTTCAGATCTGAACCCCATTGCTGTGATGATTGGCAAGGCGTCTATCGAGATTCCTCCGCGTTTTGCAGATCAACCTCCTATCCATCCCTTGCGTGAAGGAGAGCAGTCGCGTTCTGGCTATCGTAATGCCGAGGGACTAGCTGAAGATATTCGTTATTACGGGGAGCGTGTGCGAAGCAAGGCGTGGGAGCGGATCGGTTCTTTTTATCCCGAGATTGACGTGCCCAGTAGTCAGCCTGGTAATGATGGGGATGGAAAAGCAACGGTCATCGCGTGGATTTGGGCACGGACGGTTCCTAGCCCCGACCCAGCTTTTGCCAATGTTTCTGTGCCCCTGGTGTCTAGTTTTCTTCTTAGTGCTAAGGCAGGGAAGGAAGTGTGGTTGAAGCCAGTGGTAGATAGGAAAGCCCATACCATTGCCTATCATGTCCGCCATGGGGGCACGAAAGAGGAAATATCCCGTGCGAAGGAGGGGACAAAAGCGGGGAGAGGAGCAAATTTTATCTGTCTTATGTCAGGAGCTACCATCCAACCTACGTATGTTAAGGAGGAGGGGAAGGCAGGAAGGTTGGGTGCGACATTGATGGCGATTGTTGCAGAAGGAGAGCGGGAACGAATTTATCTGGCGTCTGATCGTGTGCAGATACAAGCAGCTAAACAGGCTATAATTAATGAAAAACCGGATACGGAACTGCCGGATGAAAAAAGAGCATTTTGGACAGTATCTTACGGCTTAACCACGTTTGGTTCTCTTTTTACCAACCGGCAGCTTGTGGCATTGGGAACCTTTAGTGAAATAGTAGCGGAGATACGGGACGAGATCGAGCGGGATGCGCTGGGTGCGGGGGTGACGGATGATGGGATACCTCTGCGGGAAAATGGTGCAGGTGCGCGGGCTTATGCTGAGGCTGTGAGTGTTTATCTTGGCTTTGCGATTGATAAATGTAGTGATTATTGGTCGTCTATCTGTACGTGGGATAGTTCTCGTGATGGGATAAGAAATACCTTTGGGCGGCAGGCCATCCCGATGACATGGGACTACGCTGAGGCTAATCCTTTTTCCTCATCATCAGGTAATTGGATGGCTATGGTCAATTGGGTCTGGAAAACGGTCGCCAATTTCGTAACAGCTTCTTCCGGTTGTGAAATACAGCATGACGCCCAAAGCGTGACGTATCCCGCCGGCGCTGTTATTTCGACTGATCCACCTTATTATGATAATATCGGCTATGCTGATCTGTCTGATTTTTTCTTTGTTTGGCTAAAGCCGCTTCTTAAAGAGATTTACCCGCAAATTTTTAGTTTTTTGTCTGTCCCCAAGACAGAGGAACTGATTGCGGCCCCATACCGGCATGGGGGAAAAGAAGCAGCAGCTGATTTCTTTATGCAAGGAATGGAGCAGGCGATTGCCAATATGGCAGGGCAGATTGATAACACATATCCAACCACAATTTATTATGCGTTTAAACAGAGTGAGATAAAGACAGAGGGCATTTCCTCCACAGGGTGGGCAACCTTCCTGCAAGCGGTAATGCAAGCAGGGTATGCTATTGTTGGTACGTGGCCTGTTCGTACAGAAATGGCTAATCGGATGATTGCTTCAGGCACTAATGCTCTTGCCAGTTCGGTTGTGCTGGTTTGCCGTAAGCGGCGCCTTACGGCAGAGACGGTAACGCGTGGGGTGTTTCTACAAGCCCTTAAGAGGCACCTCCCGAGGGAGCTGGAAACTTTGCAAAAGGCTAATATTGCCCCAGCCGACATGCCACAGTCGGCTATCGGGCCGGGCATAGCTATCTTCTCTCAATACAAAAAAGTGTTGGAAGCTGATGATACTTCAATGAGTGTTCGGACTGCTTTGCAGCTTATTAATCGGGAGTTGGATGACTATCTGGGGGGAGTAGAAGGTGATTTTGATGCCGAAACACGTTTTGCTCTGACGTGGTTTGAGCAATATGGCTTTCAATCCGGCGATTATGGCATGGCTAATAATATTGCTATGGCCAAGGGACTTTCGGTTGATGGCGTAAAGCATGCTGGAATTATAGAGAGCCGCGCAGGGAAAGTTCGCATTCTGCCTCGGAATGAGCTGGAGGAAGATTGGTCGCCAGATCGCGATGACCATCTGACGATCTGGGAATGTTTGCATTATCTCATCCGTCAATATGAGGCTGAGGGTGTCTCTCCGGCAACGACTTATCTGTTTAGGCAAATGAGGCAGCATGCTGAGGCTGTGAAGGATCTAGCTTATTGCCTGTATGAAATTTGCGCTACTAAACGGCAGGAGCCCGCTCAGGCAACTTCTTACAATGCCTTGATACAGGATTGGGGCACTTTGACAGAATCTGCTGCACGACAAAATGAAGATAATATATCATCTCAAACCTCCGTCGCTCGTAATGGGCAGGGCTCGTTAAATATCTAAGAAAAGGAATAGGATAATGGCAAAAAGCGCACGCACATGTGTGTTTGAAGGGATGGAACGACTGCCAGAAGCTCTGATTCCTTTTGTAGAGCGGCGGTTAAATCATGGCCTGAAGGGCCATTGGCAGGTGAGAGTTTTTGAAGAAAATAGAGCTATACAGGCTAATAGTTCTGGCCAGGTAAACTGGGATCAACAAGCGCTATTGAATACCATGAACCGTTACTGGCGGGAGGCATTTGATGATGCTTTGGGGAGAGAGGCTCGCTCTTGGGTGAATGAGTTGGTCGTTATAAGAAATAAAGTGGCTCATAATGAACCCTTTACTTATGATGATGCCGAACGATCCCTTGATACAATGTATCGCCTTATGGATGCTATAAATGAGGGGGAGATAGCTGCTAGTTTGAAAGCTATGCGTAAGACGATTCTGCAGACAAAGTGGCGTGAAGAGCAGCGTAACGAGGAGCGTCGAAAAGTACAAAAAACGGATATCGCAGTAGATGTGATGCCCGGGTTGTTGCCATGGAGAGAGGTAGTTACTCCACATGATGATGTTGCAAAGGGAAGTTTCCAACAATCTGAGTTTGCAGCTGACCTGGCAACTGTCTCTTCACATGATACGGCACCGGAATATAGAGACGCGAAGGAGTTTTTTAGTAGGACTTACCTAACTACCGGTTTGAAAAGGCTCTTGCTGGGGGCCGCAAAAAGGCTAAGTGATAAAGGTGGTGACCCGGTGGTAGAGCTGCAAACCAATTTTGGTGGCGGCAAGACACACTCAATGCTGGCACTATACCATATGACAGGCAGCATTCTACCACAGGACTTATTGGGGGTGGATCAGCTTTTAGGGGATGAAAACCTTACCCTACCGGTTGGTATTAATCGTGCCATCCTGGTGGGGACCGCTCATAGCCCTGGTAGTTGTATTTCTGTTGCAAACGGGCCTGAGATACATACCTTATGGGGATATATGGCCTGGCAGCTTGGAGGTGCAGAAGGGTATGCCATGGTAGCGGAGAATGATATTAATGGTACCGCCCCTGGTTCTAACCAACTAAGGGATTTGTTCCGCCATTGTGCACCTTGTCTGATCCTTATTGATGAATGGGTCGCCTATTTGCGGCAGATTTATAAGGTCATGGGGCTGCCCGCAGGCTCTTTTGATTCTAATCTTTCTTTTGCGCAGTCGCTAACAGAAGCCGTTAAAACTAGCCCCCGTACAGTGTTGGTGGCTTCTCTCCCTGCGTCTCAGATAGAAGTTGGTGGCACCGGAGGGGCAGAGGCGCTAGATAGATTAAAGCAGACTTTCAGCCGTGTGCAGACATCTTGGCAACCGGCCAATCAAGAGGAAAGTTATGAGATTGTTCGTCGGCGTCTTTTTAAACAGATATCAGCAGATAATCAGCGATACTTAGACAATACAGTCAAGCAGTTTAGTAAGCTATATAGAGAGAATTCGGAGGATTTCCCCGTTGGCTGGGAAGGAGAAGAGCAGCGCAGGAAGTTATCTTTAGCTTACCCCATTCACCCCAAACTATTCGATCAACTTTATGAAAGTTGGGGATCGTTAGAGAAGTTTCAACGGACGCGCGGGGTGCTGCGTTTCATGGCTCAGGTCGTGCATGAGCAATGGATGCAGTCGGATAAGTCGGTCATGATTATGCCTGGCAGTGTAGCTGTGGGCTCTACTCGGGTAGAGCCAGAGTTGCTGCACTATTTAGACCAGACATGGCAGTCTATTATTGCCGGGGATGTGGATGGGACACAGGCGATTCCGTATCGAATAGATAAAAGCTTAGATAATCTGGGGCGCTATTCTGCAGCTCGTCGTGTCGCGCGAACCATTTTTATGGAGACAGCACCGTTAAGTCAGTCTCAAAATAATGGAATAGATGTTCGCTCTATTCATTTAGGTGTGGTTCAGCCGGGAGAGAAAGTAGCTATCTTTAGTGATGCACTACGGCGCCTCGCTAGCGAGGCGCGCTTTCTTCATAGCGAAGGTGGGCGTTACTGGTATTCTATGTCTGCTAGCCTTAATCGGGAAGCAGATGATCGTGCTAAGCACTTTGAGGAGGCCACTGTATTAAGAAATATTGATGAATCTCTAAGGAAATATACAAGCAGCCTAGATCGCGGGTTGTTTGCCGGGATTCATGCTGCACCTTCTTCCTCCAAAGAGGTTCCAGATGAGTGTGATGGTACGCGGATTGTTTTTCTAGGAGCAGAATATCCTTCTACAGGACGGTGGAATGAGCGCGACGAGACTGAAATAGAAGTAAAAGATATTCTTGTTCAACGAGGTAATAGTCCGCGTGTTTATCGTAATACGCTGGTCTTTTTGGCTCCTGAAAAACGGGCGCTGGAGACAGTCACGGTGGCTATGCGCCAAAAAATGGCTTGGGAATCAATATACGATAATCGCGGAGAAAACGGGTTAAACCTTAAGGAAAGTGATATAAGGTTTACCATAACTAAATTGAAACAAAGCGAAGAAAGCCTTAAAAGTCGCCTAAAAGAGTGCTGGTGTTGTTTGTTATTTGTTCGGCAGGAAAAGCCTGAAATGGATCCGGACTGGACATGCAAGAAGTTGGCGGTAGCAGATGATGTGTTGAATAAAGTTCGGAAATATCTTGTCGGTGAAGAAGGTCTATTTACTGATATTGGGCCGGAGCGCTTCAATCGGGAGTTAAAAGAATATATTTGGAAGGAAAAAACATATCTGCATACGCGGGATGTATGGGAAAATTTTAATCGATATTTATATCTACCGAGGATGCAGTCTCTAGCTGTTTTGCAGGAGGTCATCAAAAAGGCTGTTTCAGGTCTAACCGCAGGGCCTTTCGCTTACGCTGCTTATTATGATGACCATGCAAGACATTATAATGGATTGTTTGTTTCTGGTCACATGGATGCTCCGATCGTAATTGATAAAAAAAGCCTTCTTGTGCGCTCTGATATTGCACAGGAACAGCAGGATGATATGCTTGCCGCATCAGTTGCATCTCTTCCAGCTAGAGATAGTGGAAGAGGGACCTCAGTTTTTGCGCCTGCGCAATCGTCCGATGTATCTCCCGCCCCGGTTGTGCCAACACGTTTTATTGGAACGGTATCATTGCCTGCTGAGCGTCCAAGTAAGGTTTTTGGGAAGGTCGTTGAGGGGATTATTGAACAGCTAAAACAGATACCAGGTGCGGATATAAAGTTAGAGTTGGACATTTGTGCCAATATACCGGAAGGTTTAGAAGATGATAAAATAAGGACTTTAATTGAGAATGCAAAAACATTGAACTTTAGTACAAAAAACATCGAATAGATATGTTGTCTCAAAGTGAGCTATAAAAATTTCCTTTTCCTTATTTGAAATATAGAATAGTAGATAATTTCATTCAAGAGGATAAGAGTTTTGTGTGAATTCCTTAAATATTATTACTTATTAAGTAGTGTCTCTATATGAATAAGATGCTTATTTTAGGAATTCTTGGAGTAGGCTCTGTCAGGTCTTGAAAGACGGGCAGGCTTCCTGTCTGTCTTTCATAAGTATGAGTGAGTCCGTTTTTTCTGATCAAAGTTGGTTCCTCTGGGAGCCTCTTATTGAGGAGGTCCGCCCAAAGGGAAAGACGCCGCCTAAGAACCTTCGACGGACGATTTCTGCGATTTTCTGGCGGCATCAGAACGGTGCGAAATGGCGTGCCTTACCCTCTGAGTTCGGCCTTTGGTGGATTGCTGCGCAATTGTTTATTCGGTGGTCGAAACTTGGTGTTTGGCAACGTCTTTTCGACAGGGTCAGTCGCAAAGATCCGGCCTTGGGCATGGTCTTCCTTGATGGTACGATCATTCGCGCTCATCATAAGGCCGCCGGGGCGGCCAAAAAAGGGGATACACAAGAAGCCAGAGAAACCGTGAAGTTCTTGGCCGCTCACATGGAGGATTTGGTACCAAGCTCTGCGGCGTAGCTGACGGACATGGGAAATCGTTGTCTTTCGCACTTACGCCCGGGCAAGCACATGAGGTGCCATCTGCCTATATTCTTCTTGATAATCTGCCTTACCGACCGGGTTATGTTGTCTGCAACCGTGGCTATACCTCCCAGAAGTTCCGTGACGCTATCTGGAACCATGGAACCCGTCCTGTTAGTCCAACACGGCGAAACGATCCTGACGTCAGTTGTCCAAAATGGGCTTACAGGCATCGCCATCTGATTGAAAAGCTATGGGCAAAGCTCAAGGAATGACGAGCTGTCGCGATACAATATGGAAAAACCGTATCGTCCTTTCTTGCTCATCGCTGCTACAGCGATCGTATCAAGACTTAACACGTCCTGAGGTATGATCATTGAGAGTCACTTCTTCAAAAGAGAAGCGATTCTGGACTGGTTTGAACATGCGGGTGGGAGAAGATGTGCATGAGAGACTCTTTCGTTTTCCTGCTTGTCTTCCCTACAGAGCTCTTACTTAGATGACCTACAAGAATCAGCACCTAGTGGTTTTTCTGAGGTTGGTAGCACTATATCTAGATTTTTTGTAAGGAAGGCAGGCTATCTCCTATTTTAAGGCGCAGTTTCCTGCCCCTTTTTAGAGCAGCTTATATCTACTGCTGTTAGATGGGGTATCTTCTATTTGAAAATGAGAAGAATTCTCATCTAGTCTTTCCTTAGTCGCAATGCACAGTAGGGAAAGCAGCTATGATGGTGGGTTTTTCAGGGCGTGGTCGTCCTCTTGATATGTTAAAGCATGAAGAGAAAATTGCTTTATGGTCGCTTAGAAAGCTCCTAGGGCCTCATCACCAAAGAGGGGGAATGTCTCTTACGGGATTGCTGGGGAAAGAAGCTTATTCACTTCATCAGCGTTTTCACGCATTCTTTCTCCATACGGTTCATACAACGTGCTCTTTGGATGTTTCGTCAACTGAGCAGCATTTGTTACAGGTGATGGCAGAGATGCAGATTCTTTCCCATGAAGAGGGTATCGTTTCAGAGCTCAGGAAAGCATTGATGCAGTTAAGTATGACACTGGCAGCTTATGGGTATTGGTTACCTCAACCTGTTCGTAAGGCGTCTTCGGTGCGGGGTGTCTCGCATATGGGGATGACACAAGATAATTATCCGCCAATGATGCAGGCTGCAGAATGATTTCTCTTGCGCTCCTCGCTCTCCGTCTTAGGATGCCTGTCCTAGTCCATCGCATGCCGTGAGAACGAGGAGACGCATTGGTTTATCAAAAAATTTCCCTTCAAGAGGGGTTAGACCTTCAATGCGGAGAGCGTGTAGCACCGCTTGATATTGCTTATCAGACCTATGGCACACTTTCTCCGGCGCGTGATAATGCCATTTTGATTTGTCATGCTTTGACCGGGGATCAATATGTAGCAGATACACACCCCTTTACCGGAAAGCCGGGCTGGTGGGCGCGTATGGTTGGGCCGGGCTTGCCGATTGATACGGATCGTTTCTTTGTGATCTGCCCAAATGTACTGGGTGGGTGTATGGGTTCCACGGGCCCACTTTCACATAAACCCGATAGCGATGAGCTATGGGGAAGGGATTTCCCGATTATTACGATGCATGACATCGTGGCGGCTCAGGTAAAGTTGATGGATCATTTAGGGATCGGTCGGCTTTTTTCAGTGATTGGGGCGTCAATGGGTGGCATGCAAGTGTTGACCTGGGCATCAGATTATCCAGATCGTGTGTTTGCCGCGATACCTATTGCGACATCGGCCTTCCAGTCAGCACAAAATATTGCGTTTAATGAAGTGAGTCGTCAGGCTATTTTTGCTGATCCTGACTGGCATGATGGGAATTACCGTCAATTTGATACGATTCCAGCCCGTGGGCTCGGAGTTGCGCGGATGATGGCGCATATTACGTATTTGTCTGAAGAAGCTTTAACGCGGAAATTCGGGCGGCGTGTGCGTAATGCGTCCCAACCTTCAGCGATAGGTAATATGCCGTCGGTTTTCTTTGGCGATATGTTCGAAGTGGAAAGTTATTTGCGCCATCAAGGCTCGACTTTTGTAAAACGCTTTGATGCAAACGCTTATCTCAGCATAACGCGTGCGATGGATTATTTTGACCTTGCGGCAGAGTATGACGGTGATCTTACTATTCCGTTTAAGGGGTCGCCGACACGTTTTTGTGTGATCTCTTTCAGTTCTGATTGGCTTTTTCCAACGTCTCAATCACGCCATCTTGTAAGGGCTCTCAACCGTTCTGGAGTCAATGTGTCTTTTGTGGAGATCGAAAGTGACCGTGGACATGATGCGTTCCTTCTTGAGGAACCAGACTTTGACCGCACGATGCGTGGTTTTCTGAACGGGGCCGCTGAGCACGCGGGGCTAACGCAAGGGGGGATTGCACATGCGCGTTGATCAACAGGTTATCGCGGACATGATCGCACCTTGCAGTCGTGTGTTGGATGTTGGCAGTGGGGATGGCAGTCTTATTGGCCATCTTTTCCGTACACGAGCCTGTGATGCACAGGGAATTGAGCTTAGTATGGAGGCTGTGACGCATTCTGTCGCTCATGGCTTGCCTGTTATACAGGGGGATGCAGATCACGATCTCATTCATTATCCCAATGATAGTTTTGATTACGTTGTGTTGCAACGCACGTTGCAGGCTGTCGAGCGTCCACGTGAAGTGTTGAGGCAGATGCTTCGGATTGGTGAACATGCGATTGTCTCTTTTCCCAATTTTGGTCATTGGCGTTTGCGCCTGCAACTTCTTTACACAGGGCGGATGCCGATGACGTCTGTCTGGGCGACGCCATGGCATGAGACGCCCAACATCCATCCCTGTACGATCAAAGATTTTTTCGCTTTATGTGAAGAAGATGGCTATGTCGTTGAGCATTGGACAACCGTTAATGAGCGAGGGCGGCGGGCTCCGTGGTATTATTCCCCGCGTTTAGCCAATTTATGTGGGGAGCAAGCGCTCTTCCTGCTGCGACGAAAAATATAAAAAGGAGTGCCTTAGTTCTTTTTTTTAAAAAGGGATGACATACGTAGGTAACGTCCCCATCTCTATCGAAAAGCGCTCTGATAGAGCATGCTTTCTTTTATGAATACGTTACCTGGAGCGTAGATTATGACGGATATTCTTGCGGCCATTAAAAACCGCCGTTCGTTTAAAAATTTTGATCCTAATTATGCGTTGAGTCAGGAGGATTTAACGGCGATTTTGGATACAACACGCTATGCACCAACGGCGTTTAATATCCAAAATTACCGTTTTCTTGTGGTGCGTGATGCTGAGCAGCGGGAAAAGCTGACAAAGGTCGCTTGGAACCAACCTCAGATTAATAGCTGTTCGGCATTAATTGTGATGTGCGCTGATCTTAAGGCATGGGAGAAAGAGCCCAGACGTTACTGGGCGAATGCCCCTGAAGAGATACAAGCACTTTATGCTGATCAGATGATTCCGAACTATTATGAAGGTAGGGAGCAGGTTCAGCGTGATGAAGGATTCCGTTCTGCAAGTATGGCGGCATATGCGCTCATGATGACCGCACAAGCTTACGGGCTTGATAGCTGTGCGATGGATGGTTTTGACTTTGAGCAAGTCAAGAAGATTATTAATCTGCCAGAAGATCACGAGCTGATCATGTTTGTGGCGATTGGTAAGGCAGCGAGTGAGCCTAAACCGCGCTCTGGTATGCTTCCTTTAGAAGAGATTGTGCGTTTTGATCGTTTTTAGAGTGTGAGTGCTTCCGGATATCCTGTGAGATATCTGGAGGGATTTACGCAAATTTTAGAGAGCTAGGGAGAAAATAAACCCTTGCTCTCACCATACGGCCAGCCTACTATATAGGACTAACAAGCTCCCATTTCCATAATGTCATTGGGCAGTACTTGGTGAACGCCGTTTCTTAGGAGAAATCATGAGCAGTTTTACGGCTCTCGGTCTGGCGGAACCGATCTTAAAGGCCTTGAATGATGAGGGGTATGAAAGCCCAACGCCTATTCAGGCTGGCGCTATTCCGCACCTGTTGCAAGGGCGCGATTTATTAGGGCTGGCACAGACCGGAACTGGTAAAACAGCGGCATTTGCCTTGCCGATTTTGCAGCATATTCTTGAGAACCCTCGCCGCACTCCTGCACGTGGTATGCGGGCGTTAATTTTGGCACCAACGCGTGAACTTGCCGCGCAAATTGGTGCAAATTTTGCCGCTTATGCACGCCATATGAAGTTTTCATATGCCGTTGTGTTCGGTGGTGTTGGGCAGGGGCGCCAAGTTGACGCTATGAAGCGCGGTGTCGATGTGCTGGTTGCAGCGCCTGGGCGTCTTTTAGACCTTGTTGGGCAGGGGCATATTGATCTTTCAACACCAGAAATTGTTGTGTTGGATGAAGCCGACCGTATGCTGGATATGGGCTTTGTGCATGATATCCGTCGTATTGTCGCGAAATTGCCGAGTGAACGTCAGACGCTTTTATTTTCAGCAACGATGCCTTCTTCAATCCGTGACCTGGCCCATTCGTTGTTAAATGATCCTGCCATTGAGCAAGTGACGCCAGAATCCAGTACGGTTGATCGTATCCGTCAGGCCGTGTTGTTCGTGGATGCAGCGAAGAAGAAAGACGCTCTGTTGATGCTCGTAGATAATGAGCGTGTTGTGCGGGCCGTTGTCTTTACGTTGATGAAGCATGAAGCCAATAAAGTGGCGGAATATCTCAACCGTCATGGCATTACAGCAGCGGCGATTCATGGCAATAAGTCACAAGGGGCGCGAGAGCGTGCGATGAGTGGCTTCCGTGATGGGAGTATTCGCGTGCTTGTTGCTACGGATATTGCAGCTCGTGGTATCGATGTTGACGACGTGTCACATGTTTTCAATTACGATCTTCCGAATGTGCCGGAGGCTTACGTCCACCGTATTGGTCGTACGGCGCGTGCTGGTCGTGAAGGCTGGGCAATTTCGCTGTGTGATGCGGAGCAACGTGCTTGGCTGCGTGATATTGAGAAACGTATCGACAAGGATATTTCGGTTATAACGGATCATCCGTATCATTCTAATGATGCGCAGAACTCAACGCAGCGTCCGCCTGTTTTAGGTGGAGGTCGCGGTGGTGGGCGTTCTTCCCGTCGTCCGTCTTCTGGGCGTGGTGGTGGAGCTCGTCGTCACAATAGCGGTGGTGGAGCGCCCCGCCGTGGTGGCATGCGGCGTTCTTCATAATCATGCCGCGAGCGTGCATCGCAGGTGAGAAGGCGGGGCGAATGAAAAACATTCCCCCGCCTTTTTTTTGCGAATGTTTGGATCGTGTGCGAGATTAATGAGCGACTTTTTTTTAGGGGGAAAAAAATGGTGGATCAGAGAACACAAAGAACGCCACTAACATGGGGGCACGGTCCAGTAGAGGTTGAGTTCTTTCTCGATCCAACATGCCCATTTTCCAATAAGGCCTTCAAAAAAATAAAGCCTTTTGTAGCGTTAATGGGAGAAGAGGCCATTACGGTTCGGGTGTATCTTCACGTGCAGCCTTGGCATCTCTTTTCGGGTCTTATTGCGCGGACAGCGCTGGCAGCAGCTTTGAGCTCTGAGGGGAGAGAGGATGCGTGGCGTGTGCTTGATGTTGTGGCCGATCACCGTGATGAGTTTGACGCGATCGACCATTGCCGTGGAGCGTTGATGGCCGTCACGCCTACTGAAATTCGTCAGCGAGTTGAGGGTTATGCGGGATTAAAACTGTCGGATTCCTTCGAAAAAGAGAGTGTCACGGCGATGTTGAAGCGTCAGACACGTTATGCGCGCCAAAATGGTATTCACACATCTCCAACCGTCATGCTTAATGGCCTGATTGACGAGCGTTTCGGTAGCGGTGACGATGTTGAGGCATGGGTGGAATACTGCACCTTATAAAGAGGTTGGTAGATGTGTGCGTCTTCCCTCTGGGATGCCTTACGTTGTTAAGGTGATAGTGTCGCTTGTTGTCGTGCGACCTAATGCTGGGAAAATGCTTTCATAAGCAAAGCGATGCATCTCGGGGGAGAGGCTGGTGGTCGCATCTTCGACCAGAACGACGTTATATCCGTGCTCGTGGGCTGCTCGAGCTGTTGATTCAACGCCAAAGTTGGTTGCAATACCGCCGATGACGAGTGTTGTAATGCCGCGACGGCGAAGTTGGAGATCGAGCTCTGTCCCAAAGAAGGCGCCCCATTGATGTTTGGTAATGCGGAGATCTGTGGGTTCTGCTAGCCCATCGACGAGCTCTGACCAATCCGAGGGAAGTGCTTCGTCAGAAGAGGTGAGTGGGCGATCAACAGGTGCTTGCAGTGCGTCGGCACCATCGGATGCGAAAGCCACATTGACCAAAAATATGGGTGATCCATATTCCCGGAAATGATGCGCTAGTTTTTTGCTGCGTTCAACGACGGTCTGCCCTGAATAGGGAGCGGTGGGCAGTGAAACGATGCCATTTTGCAGGTCAATAAGAACAAGGGCGGTTTGGGCGCTAGGTAAGGAAAGCATGGATGTATCCTTGTCGTGAGCATTCAGGTGGGGACAGGGCAGCACCTTGAAGACGGGTCGTCATATGAAGAGCTGAGAACCTATTAAAGGGAATGTTCCATAAAGCAATTCTGTGGTTTGCATAGAACGAATGTGTTTCACTTAAGTATAGCGCATCACACGCTTACTTATAAAATAACATATTGTTTTGTGAAGGAATTTTATGGCGGATGGGGTGGGATTCGAACCCACGGTACGGTTCCCCGCACGCTGGTTTTCAAGACCAGTTCCTTAAACCACTCGGACACCCATCCGCATATTGTGCGCTCCTGAAAGCGTGACCCTGCATAAACATCAAAACGGAAGCGGCGTCAACCCATCAAAATACTTGACGTTGAAGAAGCAGCAGCCTAGAAGTCGGAAAGGTTTACGGACACGTCACTCCGCGAGGGTTCGCGCAGTGGCGCGTTTGTCATGGAATTAAGGGTATCACGTGTTCGACCAGCTTTCAGGTAGAATGTCGAAAGTCTTTGAAGGTCTCTCTCGCGGAGGGAAGCTTTCAGAAAGTGACGTTTCAGAAGCTATGCGGGAAGTCCGGCTGGCTATGCTGGAAGCGGATGTGGCTCTGCCTGTGGTGCGAAGCTTTGTTAAAAATGTCAAAGAACGTGCCGTTGGTGGGGAAGTCCTTGATGATGTTTCCCCCGGTCAGGCTGTCGCTAAGATCGTTAATGATGCGCTGATTGAGGCGCTCGGTGGGGCAGGGGTTGTTCCGCTTAATCTTTCTGCGCCAGCGCCGATCCCATTTTTGATGGTTGGTTTGCAGGGGGCTGGGAAAACCACCACATCGGGTAAGCTGGCGCTGCGTTTAGCGGGACGTGATCGCAAGAAAGTGCTGCTTGCAAGTTTGGACGTGCAGCGTCCGGCAGCGCAGTTACAGTTGCAGCAGTTAGCTGAGCAGGTAGGGCAGCAGACGGAAGGACGTGTTACGTCTTTGGCCATTGTTGATGGTCAGCAGCCTGTGGAGATTGCTCGCCGCGCCATGGAAACGGGGCGTCGTGAAGGCTATGATGTCGTCGTGCTTGATACGGCGGGGCGTCTAGCTATTGATGAAGCGCTGATGGATGAAGTCCGTCAGGTGCGTGATGCAACGAGCCCGGCCGAAACCTTATTGGTTGTCGATGCGATGACCGGCCAGGATGCGGTGAATACGGCGCAAGCCTTTAAAGACCAGATCGGTATCACAGGCGTTGTGATGAGCCGTATGGATGGTGACGCACGCGGTGGTGCGGCTTTGTCTATGAAGGCTGTTACGGGAGCGCCGATCAAATTCACCGGGTCGGGTGAAAAAGTTTCCGCTTTAGAAGAATTTCATCCTGAACGTGTTGCTGGACGTATTTTGGGGCTTGGTGACGTTGCTGGGCTGGTTGAAAAAGCGTCGGAGCAGCTGGATCAGGAAGAAGGTGAGCGTGTTGCCAAGAAGATGCTCGCCGGCAAGTTTGATCTCAATGACTATGTGTCACAGATCAATCAAATTAATCGCCTTGGGTCGATCTCCGGTATTCTCGGCATGCTGCCCGGTATGGGTAAGCTGAAGGATAAGCTGGAAGGGAAGAATCTTGATTCTAAGATCTTTGATCGCCACAAGGTGATTATTTCATCCATGACTGAGCAGGAGCGCCGGACACCGGGGATTATTAAAGCCTCGCGGAAAAAGCGTATTGCGGCGGGCTCTGGCACGAGCGTGCCAGAGGTCAATCGACTGCTCAAGCAGTTTGATGAAATGTCCACCATGATGAAACGTATCAGCAAAATGGGTTTGTCCGGGATGATGCGTGGCATGGGGGGTGCCGGAGGTCTGGGCGATATGTTCAAGGGGATGGGCGGCCCAGGTGGCCCTAATCCCTTTGGCTGAGTGTCCTCTTGGCCGAAGTTTGTTGACGTTTAACTCTCTTAATATGCAGGAGTTCGTATGAGCCTGAAGATTCGTCTTTCCCGCGCTGGTTCCAAAAAGCGCCCGTACTATCACATTGTTGTGGCTGATAGCCGCAGCCCACGTGATGGCCGCTTTGTGGAGAAGGTCGGTGCGTATAACCCAATGCTGCCTTCCGATCACGAAGAGCGCGTGCGTTTGAACGAAGAGCGCATCAAGCACTGGTTGTCCAATGGTGTGCAGACGACAGATCGTGTTGCGCGCTTCCTTGGTAATGCCGGTCTGGCTCCAAAGCCTGTTTTCCGTGACCAGCCCAAGAAATCGGCACCGAAGAAGAAGGCTCAGGAGCGCGCTGCCGCCGCTGCTGAAGCAGCCGCTTCCTAATTGACTGACGTTTAAACGGGAGAATTTCCTTTGCCACGCCACCCTTCAGATCGTGATGTTCTGATTGCCACCATTGGGAAGCCTCATGGTGTGCGGGGGCTCGTGCGTCTTCATCCAGCCACAGAAACTGCCGACATGGTGGAGGATATTGGTGCGCTGCATGATGAGTATGGGGGGCAGTGGCATGTGCGTTGGAAAGCCCCTGGGATTGCTGCACTTCTTGATGCTGATGGCCAGGCTTTGCCTGATCGTAATGCCGCAGAGAAGCTAGTCAATCGCCGTCTTTATGCCGTGCGTGAGGCATTGCCTGAAACGGATGATGAAGAGTTTTACCATGTCGATCTGCTCGGTATGGAGGCTGTTCTGTCGTCCGGTGAAGGTCTTGGTGTTGTCACGAAGGTGCATGATTACGGTGCAGGAACAAGCCTTGAGCTTGAGAGCGGACAGATTATCCCATTTACGTTGGCCTGCGTACCGGAGATTGACCGTAAGGCGAATCGTCTTGTGGTTGAATTGCCGGAAATGGTTGAGGTGGAAGGTGATTTGTCGGGTGATGTGAAGATACGCTCATGACCTGGCAAGCTGATATTCTTACGCTTTTTCCCGATATGTTCCCCGGTCCATTGGGGTATTCTTTAGCGGGTCGTGCTTTAGAGAATGATGTGTGGTCCTGTCGGGCCCATGATCTGCGTCCTTATGGGCGGGGTCGGCATCGTGCTCTGGATGATACACCGTTTGGGGGTGGGGCAGGTATGGTGATGCGTCCTGACGTATTAGATCATGCGCTGTCTGATGTAAGGGGGAGCCGTCAATGCCCGGTGATCTATCCGACACCGCGCGGAAAACGGTTAGAGCAAAAGGATATCGAACGTTTTTCGCAAGGTGATGGAGTCGTCATTTTGTGTGGACGTTTTGAAGGAGTGGACGAGCGCGTGTTGGAAAAGCACGCTGTTGAGCAGTTCTGTATGGGAGACTTTGTGCTTTCGGGAGGAGAAATCCCGGCTTTAGCGCTCCTTGATGGCTGTGTTCGACTTCTTCCCGGGGTTATGGGGTCTGTTCATAGTGGGGAGGAAGAGAGTTTCTCTGAAGGCCTGCTTGAATATCCTCACTATACGCGTCCAGCAGAGTGGGAAGGGCGGGATGTTCCGTCGGTTCTTCTTTCTGGTCATCATCAGGATATCGCCCGTTGGCGTCATGAAAAATCCATCGCTGTAACGCGCGCGCAACGCCCAGATTTATGGGCGGCGTACGAACAGCGACCTTAATGTAGTTGAGTTTCTTTTCAGGAGTTTGGTCATGAACATTATTCAGCAGTATGAGGCGCGCGAGATGGAGCGTCTTTCCGCTATTCGTGGCGTGCCGGAATTCGCTCCAGGTGATACGGTTCGCGTGGGTGTGCGCGTTGTTGAAGGGACACGTGAGCGTGTTCAGGTTTTCGAGGGTGTTGTGATCTCTCGTAGCAACCGCGCATTGGGTAGCAGCTTCACTGTGCGCAAGGTTTCTAACGGTGAAGGTGTGGAACGTGTGTTCCCGCTCTTCTCACCGACGATCGCAGAGATTAAGGTAGTGCGTCGCGGTAAGGTTCGTCGTGCGAAACTGTATTACCTGCGTGGTCGTTCTGGTAAGTCAGCACGTATCGCCGAGCGTCCGCGTGATGTTAACAAAGGCAGCAAAAAGGCTGCGTCCTAACTGGAGATAGAGAAATGCACAAACCGTCTTCTCCCAGAACGTTATATGACAAAATCTGGGATGATCATGTGGTCCTTACCCTCGAAGACGGGACGTGCCTTCTCTACATTGACCGTCACCTCCTTCATGAGGTGACCAGTCCGCAGGCTTTTGAAGGCTTGCGGGCAGCGGGGCGCCCGGTGCGGCGTCCCGGGGCTACTTTTGCTGTAGCCGACCATAATGTCCCGACCTCAGATCGCTCGCTGCCGATTGAAGATCAGCAGAGTCGTCTTCAGATTGAAACGCTGGAGCGTAATGTCGAGGAATTTGGGGTTCCGTATTTTCCACTTCTGTCACGTAAACAGGGTATCGCCCATGTGGTAGGGCCAGAGCAGGGGATTTCCTTGCCGGGTATGACCATTGTGTGTGGGGATAGCCATACCTCGACGCATGGAGCCTTGGGCTCTTTGGCGTTTGGCATTGGGACGTCTGAAGTGGAGCATGTGCTTGCAACGCAAACATTGTTGCAAAAGCGTGCGAAGAACATGCTTGTTCGTGTGGAGGGCCAGATTGGCCCGGGCGTGACGGCAAAAGATATTATGCTGGCGATCATTGGCCGCACCGGGACAGCTGGTGGGACGGGCTACGTTATTGAATATGCAGGCTCTGCTGTGCGCGCGTTGGATATGGCGGGCCGGATGACGCTGTGCAATATGTCGATCGAAGCTGGTGCCCGTGCAGGGATGGTGGCTCCTGATGAGACGACCTTTGCGTATGTCAAAGGGCGTTCTTATGCCCCTAAGGGGGAGGCTTTTGAGCAGGCTGTTGCTTATTGGCAGAGTCTGCGCTCTGATGACGGGGCGCATTACGACAAGGAAGTCTTTCTTGATGCGGCGGAGATCAAGCCGTCACTGACATGGGGAACAAGCCCTGAAGATGTGATGTCCATTGATGGGCGAGTGCCGAGCCCTGATGAGGCGACGGATTCAGCAAGAGCGGAGCGTATTCGTCGCACGTTGAGCTATATGGGGCTTGAGGCAGGGCAGAAGCTGGCTGGAACGCCAGTGGATGCGGTCTTTATTGGCTCTTGCACCAATAGCCGCATTGAAGATTTGCGAGCCGCTGCTGCGATTGTCCAGAACCGTAAAGTGGTGCCTTCCGTGCGTGCGATGGTCGTCCCGGGGTCAGGGCTTGTGCGACAGCAGGCGGAAGCCGAAGGGCTTGATAAAATTTTCCGTGATGCTGGGTTTGAGTGGCGCGAAGCGGGCTGTTCGATGTGTTTGGGAATGAACCCAGACAAGCTTGAGACACAGCAACGCTGCGCATCGACATCCAACCGAAATTTTGAAGGGCGGCAAGGGCCGCAAGGGCGAACACATCTATGTTCCCCCAGTATGGCTGCAGCAGCGGCTGTGACGGGGACGTTATGTGATGTGCGTGAGCTGATGGAAGGAGCGCGGTGATGGAGAAGTTTACACGTCTGACGACAGTGGCAGCACCGCTCCCACAAGAGAATATTGATACAGACCAAATTATCCCAGCACGTTTTTTGAAGACGATTCAGCGGACGGGGCTTGGAAAGCATTTGTTTGCTGATCAGCGTTATGATGAGCAAGGGAATGAGAAGCCTGATTTTGTTCTCAATAAACCAGCTTATCGAAAAGCAGGCATCTTAATTACCCTAGATAATCTTGGCTGTGGTTCATCGCGTGAGCATGCGCCGTGGGCTCTGCAAGATTTTGGTATTCGCTGTGTGATTGCACCGAGCATTGCTGATATTTTCCACAGTAACTGTTTTAAGAACGGTCTGCTGCCCATCCGTCTCCCTTTAGAGATTTGTGAAACGCTGATGGATGATGCGCGTCAGGGGGAAAATGCGCGCTTAACGGTTGATCTGGAAAAACAACAGATTGTCCGTCCTGACGGCGAAACGATCCCTTTTGATGTTGATCCGTTCTGGCGTCATAACCTCTTGGAAGGGCTTGATAACATCTCTCAAACCCTTCTGCGTGAGGGGGAGATTGAGCAATTTGAACAACGCGCTAACCGGGCATGGATCCCATCAACGCAAGGGGAAAACTCATGAGCGACACCCATCAACTGCTTCTTCTGCCCGGTGATGGCATTGGCCCTGAGATTATGGCGCAAGCTGTTAAAGTGCTGCATTGGTTGCGCGACCATCGCGGGCTTAATGTTGAGTTGACGGAAGAGCTCGTCGGTGGGGCCTCTCTGAAAGCCCATGATACGCCTATTCGTGATGAGGTCATTGAGCAGGCGCGTCATGCGGATGCCGTCTTGTTTGGTTCAGTCGGTGACCCGGCTTGGAAAGATGCGCCGTTTGAGAAGCGCCCAGAAGTGGCGATTCTACGCCTTCGTAAAGAGCTCGGGTTATACGCGAATTTACGTCCCGCTAAGCTTTTTGACGCGCTGTTGTCAGCTTCTGCACTAAAGCCGGAAGTGGTGCGTGGGCTGGACTTGATGATCGTGCGTGAAACGGTTGGTGGTGTTTATTTCGGTGAGCCGCGTGGTATTGAGACCCTGCCTGATGGCACGAAGCGCGGGGTGAATACGGAAGTGTATACCACCGCAGAGATTGAGCGCGTGGCGCGTGTGGCGTTTGAGTTGGCACGCCAGCGCGATGGGCGTGTTTGCTCGGTCGAAAAAGGCAACGTCATGGAAAGTGGCTTGCTATGGCGTGAGGTGGTGACGAGTCTCCATAAGGCTGAGTATTCTGATGTCACGTTGACGCATATGCTGGCTGACAATTGCGCAATGCAGCTTGTGCGTGATCCACGTCAGTTTGACGTGATGGTGACAGGCAATTTGTTCGGGGATCTGCTGTCTGACCTCGCCTCCATGCTGACAGGGTCTCTTGGTATGCTGCCTTCTGCAACGCTGGGGGCGGAGAATGAGCACGGCAAGCGTGCCGCGTTGTATGAGCCTATTCATGGCAGTGCACCGGATATTGCGGGCAAGGGGAGTGCTAATCCACTCGCGCAAATTCTGTCTTTGGCGATGCTGTTGCGCTACTCGCTCAACCGTCCAGAGGATGCTGAACTGATTGAGCGCGCCGTCTCTGGCGTATTGGCCGATGGGTTGCGGACGGCCGATATTGCTGGCGAAGGTGATGCCCGTGCCACCACAGAGCAAATGGGCGAGGCTGTATTGAAGAAAATGGCAGCGCAGGCTTAAGAGCGATTGACGCCCCTCCTTACTGTGAAAAGGGCGGGGCTATCATATAGGGAGAGACGAGTATGGCCGTAAGTGCTGATCGTATGGGGCGTATTTTGCCCAGTCAGACGATTGCTATTACCCAGAAGGCCCGCGCCTTGAAAGCTGAGGGGCGGGATATCATCAGTCTTTCTGCGGGTGAGCCGGACTTTGATACGCCAGATTTCGTTAAACAAGCGGCCATTGAGGCGATCAATCGTGGTGAGACGAAATATACTGATGTCGCAGGCACCATTGAGCTGCGTAAAGCGGTCGCTGCGTGGCTCAATAAAGATTTTGACCTTGATTATCGTCCTGAGGAGATTACGGTTTCCACAGGGGGAAAGCAGGTCATTTATAATGTGATGACCGCGACGCTCAATGCGGGTGATGAGGTTATCATTCCCGCCCCAGCATGGGTGTCTTATCCTGACATTGTGCGTTTGGCTGATGGAACGCCTGTTGTCGTCCCGACTGAAGAAGCAACGGGTTTTCGTCTGACAGCAGAGCAATTGCGTCAGGCGATTACGCCACAGACACGCTGGCTTGTGTTGAACTCTCCATGCAACCCGACAGGGTCAGCCTACTCTCCGGAAGAGCTGCGTGCGTTGGCGGATGTCTTGTTAGAACACCCACAGGTTTGGCTACTGACAGATGATATTTACGCCAAGCTGATTTACGATGGGCGTGTGTCATCAACAATGGTGCAGGTTGAGCCGCGTTTGCGTGATCGCACCGTAACGATGAATGGCGTGAGCAAAGCTTATGCGATGACGGGATGGCGTATTGGTTTTGCGGCGGCACCTGTTGAGCTAACGAAGCAGCTCATTAAGCTTCAAGGCCAAAGCACCAGCAATGCCTGCTCGATTGCGCAAGCGGCGGCACTAGCTGCGGTGACGGGGCCTCAGGACTGTATTGATGAGATGGTTTCTGTGTATCAAGGGCGTCGTGATCAAGTCGTGGAGGCGCTCTCTTCGGTTCCGGGGTTGGAGTGCCAGCGTCCAGAAGGGGCATTTTATGTCTTTGTTTCGATCAAGAAACTCCTTGGACGTTCTTCTCCTCAAGGGACACAATTGACCACGGATGAAGACTTCGTGACAGCTTTGTTGGAAGAAACAGGCGTTGCGGCTGTGCATGGTTCTGCGTTTTTGATGCCGGGCTATTTCCGTGTCTCTTATGCGACGAGCACAGAGCTTTTGGTCGAAGCATGTGCGCGTATTTGTCGCTTTTGTGAGGGGGTGCAGTAATGTTTCGTCCAGCAACGCGGATTTCGTCTCTTCCAGCTCCCGCTACGATTGCTGTAGCGACGCGAGCGCGTGAGCTTGCAGCACAGGGAAAACCTGTGCTCTCACTTGCATTGGGACAGCCTGATTTCCCATCGCCAGCTGAGGCGCTCACCGGAGCGATTGGTGAAGTGGAAGAGGGGCGGACAGGGTATCCGCCGGTTGTTGGGCAAAAAGATTTACTGGAGGCCATTGCGTATAAGTTTAAGCGCGATAATGGGCTGGAGGCAAAGCTCTCGCAGCTCATGGTCTCCAATGGTGGCAAACAGGTCATTTTCAACGCCTTCATGGCGTCGTTGGAAGAAGGGGATGAGGTGATTGTTCCGTCGCCTTATTGGGTGAGCTACCCCCTCATCGCGCGGATGTTTGGCGGTGTGCCCGTTGATGTTGTGTGTCGTGAAGAGGACGGCTTCCGGCCTGATGCTGCTCATATAGCTCAAGCCATCACGCCAAAAACGCGTTGGCTGGTGCTCAACTTCCCGAATAATCCAACGGGAGCTATTTTAGAGCGCAAAGACCTTGAGGCTATTGCTGAGGTTTTACGTACTGCGCCGCATGTTTTGATTATGTGTGATGAGATGTATGAGCATCTCACCTTTGATGGGCGGACACATCTTTCTTTAGCGCAAGTAGCGCCGGACTTGGCGGATCGCATTCTTATCGTCAATGGTGTGAGTAAAGCCTATGCGATGACGGGGTGGCGTGTTGGGTTTGCGTACGGGCCTGAAGCGTTGATCCGGGCGATGGTTAAAGTGCAGGGCAATATAACATCAGGCATTTGCACCTTAGCGCAGGGCGGTGCCAAGGCAGCGCTATATGGTGGCATGGACGGTGTTGAAACCATGCGGGCGACCTATGAGCGACGACGCAATAAGGTCGTTGAAATTTTGCGTGCGATCCCGGGTTTGACATGTGCAATGCCTGAGGGTGCTTTTTACGCGTATCCGGGGATCAAGTCTTTCATCGGGAAATGTTCAGCAGCAGGGTATAAGCTGGACAGTGATGTCGCCTTTGCAGAAGCTTTGCTGGAAGAAGAACATTTAGCCGTTGTGCCGGGTTCTGCGTTTGGTTTAGGGCCGCATGTGCGCCTGTCATTCGCCGCATCGGATGAACAGCTGATGGAAGCCTGCACGCGGCTTAAACGCTTTGTGCAGGGAATCCGATAAAGCTAAGAGCGCTCATAAGGGTCAAGGCCGTGCGTTCCATTGAGCGATCAAATCAACAACGGCTTGTGGAGACATACGGCGGGCGTTGCCTAAGGAAAGGGTTCCGTCTTTATTGAGAAGACGGCCATCACTGGTCAGCATGAGTACGGTGGGTATGGCTGTAATGTTAACGTTGTAATGATGGGCGATGTCCATATTGGCCGTGAGGCGTTCAACATTGATGGGAACGATAACAAAGTTCTTCTCTAGCCAAAAGGAAACGTCAGGCGAAGCCATAATGCCGGCGAGAATCCGACAGTCTGGGCACCAATTAGCGCCAAAATCGAGAAGAACACGGCGATGTGTTTTCCGTGCAGTCATGAAAGCTTCACGGACTTGGATGGGAGCAAGGGATGCGTCAGGATAAGGTGCTGCGGCCGGTTTTATCGCGCTGTTATGGAGGGTAGGCGGCGCAGAAGCTGTAGCGTGAGCTGGCTGCGCGAAGAGAGCGGCAAAGCCGGCTAGGGCGGCAAAAGAGAAAAAACGCATAAAAACCTTATCGTCAGGAATAGAGTGTCACCCTATTCATATGTACCCGAATGCCCGTTATGGTCTAGGCACCTGATGGCTTGATGAATGAAGGGAGAGTGTGTGGCTCGTAACGAAAACACGATTTCTGCTAAAAATGAAGTAAGTATCGCTTCAACCTTGGGGCGAACAGCCGGCCTTATTGGTCTTACATTGCTGTTTATGGCACTTGTGCGTTTTTGCGCACCCGTGTCACATATCGTGCAACACGCAGCAGGGACGGCTTTGTGGCAGCGGGCTTATGTTCTTTTCCATATTACGAGCGCATTAGGGCGAGAACAGCTGATCATGAGTGCGATTGTGGTTGTCTGTTTTTTACTCGCTTTTGCCCTACAAATGGGGATGCTCTGGGGATGGGCGCGTTGGAAAAAAAACTCTTAAGATGAGGAGCGGCGTTGAAAGGGAGCACTTGCCACTAAGAGCCATGACAGAATAAGGAGAGAACCTCCAAAAGGAGCTGGTGGGGCGCTGCTTGTTATGTGAAGGCCATACAGAGTTACCGAAATGCTAAAAAGCAGTGTGCCAAGCATCATTCCTACACAAGCAAGGCGTGTGCGTAATGGGTGTAAATAAGGGGCTCCAATTGTGAGGGCACAAAGTGCAATCCCGTGCCATAAAGCGATGTTTGCTGCCATATGAACCATATCACGCCCATGAGGAGGGGAGAATGCGGCCTCCGGCAAATGAGCAGCTATAGCTTGGAGAGCAACACTGATCCCACTCATAAGAGCGGCTGTAGCGAAACAGGCTCTTAATATAAGGCTGGTATGGAGTGAGGAAGACGAGGGCGAGCTTGTGGGGCTGTGTTTCATATAAGAGGGCTGCATAAGATCACCTTTTAAAAAGAGCAGCTATAGAGAGAAGGAAGAATAGAATTTATGACAAAGCTGGCCAAGTACAGTGTGTTAGGTGGGTTGGTGTTAACGCTTGGAGGGTGTGATACCGTGCTTGCCCCGGATGCGCCTCCAGCTCCCCCCCTTCCAAAGGGCCCGGTTAGCCCTGCTGTACCCCCTATAAGCAGCGAGGATTTCCCAGCGATTCAAGTGATGAATGAGCGTGCTCTTTTCATTCAAACATTAGTGGCATTAGTGCCAAGCCACAGCGAACGTGACCTTGTGAAGCAGTTTTCAAGTCAGCTTTCTGATTCTTATAAAAAGCATCAAGATGCGATCACAAAGTTAATTCAGCCTTTACATGTAACACTTCCGTCTTCTTTGAGTATGGAAGATCAGAACTCAGCGAAGCGTCTTTCTCACCTTTATGGGCGAGCGTTTGACCATGCCTTTTTGCAAGTAATCTCGCGTTCTTTTGTTGCGAACGATTATCGAAAAATAGAAAGCTTGCAAAAGAAAGGAAGTACAGCGGATGTAAAAAATCTTGCAGGATCAGCGTTACAGATTGGGCAGGAAATGCAAAAAAAAGCCCGTGATCTCGTGAGATATTAAATAACTTCTTTGTGAAGGGGCGTGATTATTCACAATTAATGTCTGTGTTAGTGTTACCCTTTAGGGTGACATGGGGATAAAAATAGAGTAGCAACATGTCCGACAATATGGCAGGGCCTGCCTTAATCGTGGGATGACAGGCATGCTTCTGCCAGTAGCTTCTTTAGGGCTCTGCTAGAAAGGTTACGGTAATGCGTGACCAGCTGTGGGTTCGAGAAGTTTGGGTAGTTGATTTAGATAGTACGATTGTAGAATTTTACGTATGCAAGAAGATCCGCACTTAACTGAAGATTCTCTTCGTCAGGCTCTTTCTCGTCTTGGGGCAAGTGATGGCGATTCTCCACGTCATGATGATTCCAGAATGACATCATCAGCGCGTCCACATGAGCCAACAAGAGGGAATGCAGCTTTTGGGCGTAGGCGCCGCTTTTCTGGTGGTAATCACGTCATTGTAGAACATGCAGCACAAGGTCGTAAGGCGCAGAGTCGGCAGTTTTTCCGAGACAATCGTCAGGGTGGCACTGCAACGTTAGATGAGCAAAATGATGCGGAGCAGTTACGACGTGAGTTGCGTGCAGAAAAACGCCGCTACCACGACGCGGAAGCGGAGACAGAAGCGTTAAAACAACGTCTGCAGAGTTTCGAGACCCGTTTAGCGCATTATCGTCTTCAGGTTGATGAACAGAAAAAGGCTCTTGAGGCTCAGCAAGAAGAAACATTGCGTGTTAAAGCTGAGTTGCACCATGCGAGAGAGCACGAAAAAACGATTGTTCGTCGTCAAAACCAGAAGCGTAAGAAAATACAGACTGCTGTAAAAGAAGCGAACGTGGTAGAAGAGCAAGAGCCTATCCAATGGTGGAAAGACTAAAGGATGCTTTCCCTCACTCTCAGTGAGGGGACGACCGCATCACTTGGCGGGAAAACCACCCAAGAACACTGATAAAGACAACAATGCCAAGGCTCGTTTGGAGCCATGAGGGCAGGGAGAGGCTGAGTGTGTCGGTATGTCCGCTTGCACTGCTGATCCCTGCCAACAGGACGCCCATAACGCTTTCCCCAACAATAAAACCAGACGCAATCATCGTGCCACGTTTTTTGCTCCCATGATGAAGAATACGCCCAAGGATGGCTCCTACGGCAACGATCACCGAGACATCCGGAGGGAGATAGAGCCCCATTCCCAGAGCAAGCGGGGGGAGGGGGGCGTTAAAACGACGGGATAGTGTGTCAGCTATGATGAGGAAGCACCCCAGAAGAGCCCCAATTTCTAACATCGTCCAGTCTAAGCTATGGTTGATGATACCCTGTGCTAAGGCAGCCATTAAAGCGGGTTGTGGGGCGGGGAGTGCTTGGGCAGGATTCATCCCAGGGTGAGGCATATGACCGGCAAGGCCGTAGGCATTATAGATAATATTTAATAGCCAAGGGATAACGAGAGCACCGACGCCGCAACCGATAAGAAGGGCAATCTCTTGTTTCCATGGTGTGGCTCCGAGAAGCTGCCCAGTTTTGAGGTCTTGTAAATTATCGTTGGAGACAGCTGCTGATGCTGTAATGGCTGAGAGAATAAACAAACTAAAGCCAATGGCCATTGGGCGCTGGGCAGGGGTGAGCAAATGCGTGGTCTCAAGGGCGCAAAAAATAAGTCCGATGCTCATAATGGCAATGATGCCAATGCCTGAAATGGGAGATGATGAAGACCCAACAATCCCGGCCATATAGCCGCAAGCGCTGGCGACGATAAACCCAAGTGTCAGACAGAGGAAAACGCCGAGTGATGTCATGAGAAGGATGCTGTGCCATCCTAATCCGGCAGGAAGCAGAAACCATCCGAAAATAATAGCGAGCAGGGCGGTAAGAATTAAGCCTAAAATGATAATGGTGCGAGGCGAGAGATCACGATCTGTTTCATCACTGAGTGCTCGAAGAGAGGCTGAGAAAGCTGTGCGCACACCACGGACAACAGGGCGACTAAGGCGGAGAAGTGTCCACAAGGAAGCAATGGCAATGACGCCGGCACCGATAAAGCGTACCTTATGAGCCCATAGAAGAGGCGCATCTTGCAAGGGATGAGTTGATGGGGATAAGGCGCCAAAGAGTGGGACAAGAACGTCCCATGCCAGTAACACACCGAGTAGCATGGCAATCCCGCCGGAAAGACCAACGAGATAACCCGTGCCCAAGAGGGCGAAGGAAAAAGACCCGCTGATACTAAAGACTGACGAGCCTAAACGCGTCGCATAAGAGACGCTCCCTGCAAGAAGGTTGAGGCCTGAGGTTGCGAAGCTGGCACAGGCTGACACAAGGCTGCCGATACCGAGAAGACGCAGTTGGTTACGATCTCCTTCAGGGGAAGACGCATGTAAAATTTCTGCGCATGCTGTGCCTTCTGGGTAGGGGAGTTGGGACTCTGTGACGAGCGCGCGTCGTAAAGGAATGGTGAACAGAACGCCCGTCATTCCGCCAGCCATCGTCAAAATAACGGTAGGAATATAGGGGAAAGATTGCCACCAGCCGACCAACACAAGCCCGGGAAGAGCGGCAAATACACACGATAAAGTACCTGCTGCGGAGGCCTGCGTTTGAACCATATTATTTTCCAACACGGAGCTACGGCCTAAAAGGCGCAAAACGGCCATGGAGATAATAGCGGCGGGAATAGACGAGGCGAAAGTGAGGCCAAGTTTGAGGCCCAAATAAACATTGGCTGCGGTAAAGATGACTGTAATAAGGGCACCGAGGAGAATGCCACGTATGGTAAGTTCTTTGGGAGACGCTGTGTGAAGATGTCTATAAGGCATGTTGCGTTCGTTCCCTATCAGCGTCGTCCTGTCAATTGTTGAGATGTGTTCTTTTTATTGCGATGTGTCAACATTATAAGGAGTGCTTTCTCTTCTGTCCCTCTAAGTGAGCAGAAATATGAGACGATACAGGATGGTTGGGGAGAAGAGGAAACTGAGAGCTGCCTATTGTGTCAGGACAGCTTATGGGCCTAGTTCAAGAGTATGATTCAACGCAGCCTCAAGATTGTTCACGTTGGTGATTTTTTCTTTAGTTTAAAGAAGCGTGCTCCAAGCCAATTTAGCGTAGGGGGTAAGCTGACGAATGGTCTTATTCGCAATGGCCACCATGTCATTAATTTTTCTTATCGTGATGTTGCTAGAGCAAGTGGATGGTTTCGTAGTCGTCGGTGGGGAAGAGGGCATCTTTGCCGTGCATTGAAAGAGTTCATGCTCTCATGCCGTCCTGATATCCTTTTGTTGGGTCATGGCTATATGATTCCACCAGACGTTATTGCGGACATTAAGCAAGCCCTCCCGGGTTTAGTGGTCATACAATGGAACATCGACGCTCTTTTTGTGGAAGAGAATGCGCGTGACTTTGCGGCGCGACATGAGGTTGTCGATGCAAGTTTTATTTCAACAGCAGGGCCTATGGTAAGGCAGTTGATAGGGCCAAAGGGTAAAGCCGGTTTTTTACCAAACCCTGTTGATTGGTCTGTTGAGCGTGGGCGGGCTCATGAAAAACGTGAGCTAGAGGCTGATGTCTTTTATGCGTGTGGCAATCCAGCACGACAACGGATTGTGTGCGGCACATCGTGGGAAATGAATGCGTTTTGCCACATGTTGGAAGAGCATGCGCCAGAGACTATCCGTTTTTCTTATGCAGGAGTGCGCGGACAGCCTTATTGCAGTGGGGCAGACTATGCGGAGCGTTTGGGGAATGCGGCGATGGGGCTGAATATTAGCCGACGTGCGGACTATCCTTTGTATAGTTCCGATCGACTAGCTCACATGATTGGCTCAGGTCAGTTAATTCTTATAGAACGTAAAACAGGTTATGATCAGTTTTTTGCTGACGATGAAATGGCTTTTTTTAGCTCTATTAGTGAATTAGTCGATCATATTGATTTTTATCATCATGATACAAAAGAGCGGCAACGCGTCGCTCGTGCGGGATGGCGGCGTTATCATGAGCTTTTTAATGAGCGCCGTATTGCTGATTATATTATTCATCATGCTTTGGGAGAAAATGGCACGAACCGTGAGTTTTGGGACGCGCTTTCTCTATGATCACGCGATATTGGCCTTTCATTGTGCTCGGTTTTGTCGCAAGCGGTTTTGTCATGCCGTCTTTGCCGGTATGGGCCTTATGTTTTTACCTCCTCTTTATTCCCCTTTTTATGGGCCGTGTAGCGTGTGGGGCCTTGGTTGTCCCGCGTGAAGCGTTCGGGGGCGGTCTTTTTGTTCTTTGGGCCTTGCTGAGTATCACGTGGAGCCCGTCATGGCATGGTATTGCTGATGTCGTGTGTACAGCTCTTTTTCTGTTGGGGGGCGTGCTAGCATTAAGGGATCGTCCAGACTTCTCGTATCAGCTCAAGCGTGTGTGTGTCATTGGGATGTCACTCAATGCTGGCGTGACGTTGTTGACACTTCTTTTAGGCTTAGAGAGCAGAGACAGGCCCGGTGGGGTTGGGGTATTGCACACCACATTGCCCGCCGTGATTATCGCTGGGATATGTTTTCTATGGGCAAGCGCGTCTTTCCTAAAGAACGAGAAAGCATCATCGGATACGATAGCCGCTTTGCTGATCCTTCCTTCTTTTATGGTCTTTAGTGGGAGCCGCACACCGTGTGTTGCTGTTGCTGTGGCGGTATTGCTGCTGGCTGTAACAGCACAGAAAGGCCGGTTTTGGCGCTTATGTACTCTTGTCGGGGGCTCACTTTTTGTCAGTGGTGTTATCCTGTGGAGGCGGGTTGCGTCTTTTATGCAAGACGCTGTAGCGCGCGGCGATAGCTATCATCGCCTTATTTGGAAAACAGTATGGGGACAGAGCTGGCAAAGACCATGGATTGGCCACGGCCAAGGTGCACCGGTGCGTGTCGCTGTTGATGGTCAATTGTTTGCGCATGCGCATAATCTCTATCTAGGCACTTTTTATAGCTATGGGTTTGTTGGAGAGTTGTTGCTTGTCTTGGCTTTTGGATGGCCGATGGTGCGTTGTCTCAAACGCAGAGATTGGGAGGTTATGGCAGTCTTTTCCTTCATAGCGCTCGTCGTGATGACAGACATTGCATGCCCTCTTAAAGGGCCATCTGAAATCTGGTATGTCCTTTGGGTGCCGTGGCTGTGCTTAGTGGATTGTGACCGTACCTTCTATGGGCAGGGTGGGAAAGTGCAGCTGTAACATGTGTATCGTCCTAATTTTGGCGCTATGATAAACGCTTGATGATATTTTTGCTGTAGCGTGACGGCAATATAAGAGGGAGAAAGCTAAGTGAGCCTTCAGGTTCTCATGACACCTGACTGTCAGGTGATCTGTGTTGGAGAAGATGGCCAATTCTACGCGCGTTCTTTGAACAGCGAGGGCCCCCTTGAGGGGCTTGTTGGCCTCGTTCAACAGGGGGTGCACTGGTATCTTCGTTCTGTTTCGCAGCCTGTGCGCTGGTATGACCCCGTGTCGAAAAAGATGGTGTCATTACTGCCAGCACAGGGTGTCGCGTTTGACGTACGTGGTGTTAAGCTTAATCTTCTGCGTGCCAATGGTCATTATTTAAGTGTTGATTGGTCGGGTCATATTCGTTTTGACGCGAAGGAACCGTTGGCAGCGGCTGTGTTGCGCTTTATGGCGCTAGATGAATTGATGCTTTTACGTGAGATGTTGGCCAAACGATGGGTGTGTGGCCCAAGTGGCGAACACGTTCGTATAGAGATTGAAAAAAGCACCGTTGAAGAGCTTTTTATTGGGGATATTAAAGTCTCTTTTGAACAATTTATAGAAGCTGCGCGCCAGTCACAGCATCACGGTGATTTACTACTGAATGAGGAATGGAAGATCTGGCGCTTTACAGATTACAATCCTCTTATCGTTATTGAGTCTTTTGGCGCGTCTTCATTGGAGGAATTGCCCATTGCTCTGGAGAGTTTGGAAAGCCTTGGACAATATCACGGGGAGGTTATGGTCACGTCCAACCAACCTGAGGGAAAAGTAAGGGCTTGTTTTCCCCCAAATCATGATAGCAAGGTGATCCGCGTGGTGTCGGTTGAGGATGAAGACCGCTTTGCAGCTTTGCGCACACGTGCTCGCTTGATGGCTGATCCCGATATGCTGGCAGACTATACGCCGCTGCTTTTTGTAGAGGCCGGTGTTGTTTTCGACCAAAATATTGAAAGCTTCTTAGGGCGTTGCGCTTTGGCACGTTGCGTATCAGCAAAGGGCTATTTTCACCATCCTGAATTTTCAACGGAGCCACAAGAGCGTGACGTTATCGCAGGGCTGAAAGCAGGGCAGCTTTCGGGGCTTATGGTTGTTCCTCATGTCACTTTACACCGCCCGTATCTAGAGAAAGCATTTGATTTACTATCTCTCTGTATCAAAGAATATGGAGAGAACGTTATCCCTTGTGAAGCGCAGTCAATCCTCAATTATGGGCTGCGGCAGGTTGGAGACTTTTCTCCTTCTCTTGTAGAAACTCTCCTCCATCATGAATGTGATGAAGAGCTCAATCCATTTCATGCAAATGGTCTGTCTGGCTTTGCTGCGGATGATAAACGCCATGAGAGGATGGAGCGTTATTATAAAAACGTGAAGGAGTTGTGGGGAGCCGGCATGTGATGACCTCTGCCCTTCTGACGTACGATCTGCGCGTTCTATGTATGGAACATGGCAAACTTATTGCGCGAGCTTTAGACACCCTGGCAGACCTCACTCATGTTGTGTCACTTCAGTGGTATAATGGAGGGTGGAACCTTGTAACGCATACGCCTGAGCGGTGGTGGTATGACATTAATGCAGGCTGTTTTGATCGTTGCGTTCCTGAAGCTCGTATTGAGGTGGAGGGCGATCTTTTCGATGCGGGTATTTGTCGCCTCACCGGGCTAGATGGCTATTTTCATGCACAACTCTCCGGAGCGATAACTCCTTTTGGGGCGATGGCTCATCGGCGTGAATGCCGTTTCCGTTTGTTGGACGGTGATGATGTGCGTGCCCTTTGGCATGTCATGAAAGAGCGCTGGGTGCTGGGAGATCATCAACGTCTAGCACAGGCTTGTAGTGGCGAAAGCACGATATGGGAGATCCATTTTGGACGCTTGGTTGTTGAGTTTAAGGACTTCCTCATAGCGGCTCGAGAGCGGCAGCGCCTGTCACAACAGGCCCTGCTGGTTATGGCTGAGCGTTCCATTCATCGGGCTGTCCCTTATAAACCGGTGGTCTTTTACTCCCTAACGCAGGCAGAACAGCTTGCAGAATTGGCGCTTTCTCTCCGTAGTCTGGTCGAATGCGGACGCTATCAAGGGAATGTTTGTATTGCATCAGCTATGCCTGCTCAGCGTGTTGAAGCGTTCATTCCTGCTGAGTTAAAAGGACGTTATCGCTTAGTACGTTTATCTATGGGCGGAGAGCGTGACAAGGCGATGCCTCTCTTAGCGTCTTTGGTGAGTGGGATGTTTGATGATTACGCTCCTGTTGTTTGCTTGAAAAGTTCTGTCCTTGTGACACGACCTATCGACAAGACTTTACGACGCTTTGCGCAGGGGGGCTCCTCTCTGGGGGCGCCCGTCGAACATGTTTTTGAAGGGGATGATGTTCCTCAAGCAAACAAACATGGGGCGTTTCTAGGAGCAGCGCTGCCGGAGGGGCATAAGATACGGTATGGATTTACGATGTCCGTAGTGGTGTTGCCGTCAACGCGCCAGCAAAAAATCTTTCTAGAAGAGGCGCTACGCTCTGCCGTATCCTATTTAGGAAAGCCGCGTCACCCAGCTTATGCTGAGTATGAGGCGGGTATTTTTCATTATGTCGCCGCTGTTTTGGGGGCGTTTGATCCAGCTTTGTTAACGCAGCGGGACTGTAACCTTAACGACCCAGCAATGCCCGGACAGGTGGACGGCACGTTTTTGTGTTGTGAGGAATGGTTGGATAGCCATCGTACGGCTCTTATGCGGTCTCATCTTGAGAGTTTGCCAAGGACGGTATCATGATACGTTATGCTCTGATCACCCATGATTTTCGGGTGCCGTGTGCGGCAGAGGAAGGGCTTTTTTGTGGCCGTTTAGGAGGGCTAGAAACGCTCGATACAGTTATGTCGCTTGGTCAGAAGGGCGATAAATGGAGCTTTCTGAGCGCGCCGCCTTATACGTTATGGTATGATTTTCTCTCGGGCCGCCCTAACCGTGCCGTTTCTGCGGGATTAATGACGATTGAAACAACGAATGAGTCCGGTCTTGTTCGTTTAAAGGAAAAAGGCGGCTATCTTTCTGTGTCGGCACAAGATGCTGTGGACGTGGTGGAGGGCGACCCAGAGCGTTTTGGGGACCGCAGTATGTTCCGCCTTATCCCATGGGAGGATTTTACAAAGCTGTGGGCGGTTGCCCGACAGACGTGGTCGCTGGGCCCTGATGGAGAGAAGGCAACGATAGATGAGTGGAAAAGTAGCTTCCGTTCGTTAAAATTTGGGTCGCTGTGGGTCGATTTTGATCAATTTTGTGAAGCGATTATGAAACAACCGGCACCGCATGAGTTGTTATTCATGGCGGAGCGGAATGTATATCGTGCCGCTCTTTATCGGCCGGGCGTTCTTTACGTTGTTTTCGGTGATAAGGTCTTACAAGAATTCCGGACATCATTAGAAAGTCTTATGAACCCGGGCTTTTATACGGGAGAGATTCTGGTTGCGACGAATTTACTATCGGAGCAAATTGAAAGCGCCATGCCTCCTTCTATGCGGGATCAATGCCGTATTATCACGATGAGTGCATTTGATTACCCTGACTATATTTCAACACGACAGACACTCTTTAGTTCTGGGGTGCTCGATGATTACGCGCCTTTGCTCTATATGGATGGCGATATTGCGGTGAATGCACCCATTGAGCCGAACTTACTACGCGGTGCTTTAGAGCGGATGTCGAGTGCGCAGCTAGAGAATTTTAATGGGGATTTCCGACATTCGCAGAGTAATGGAGCGGTTCTCTATTCTAAGGATCCATACAATTTAGGGCGGACAGAAGCTGGCTTTAATACGGGTGTTTTTCTTGTGCCTAATGTAAAGGCGCAACGGCATTTATTAGATCCAGCGTTTTTGACGAATTTAATTTATACAGACATGCACGGTCGTGGCAGCATCCCGTTCCATGAACAATCCGTGATGAATTATGCTTTGCGTAAAATAGATGCATTTGACGCAACATTGATCAATAGTGTGACCGATGTTGGAGGGGATCCAAACTCTCCGATTGTGAAAGAGTATGGCAGCATGGCCCCAGAGCGTGCCCGTGGGTTTGTGCATTTCTGGTGTTATGGTGGGGCTAATCGTAGCTTGCCTATGGGGAACTATACGCGGCAGATTCGTCATTATCGCCGGCGGAAAGGTTTGTAAGCCAAGGCGCTAGCCCGTCATTGAAAAGCGAGCAACAAAAGGCTCGCTGAATGAAGGGCTAGAGGCTTATGGCTTATTGGACGTGGCTTTCAAAGTTCGCCACATTTTTGAGATGTTGCCGATTATAATTTAGTTCATCACGCGTAAGCTGAAAGCCGATTTCCATTGAGTAAGGACTGACTTGTGGGTTCTTCCCCGTCGGGATATCGATAAAGCGGAGCGGTGTGTTGAGGCGCTGCGTATCGTGTGATGGAGGAATGCGCACAGTGTCGGTGAAGGTCTTTTTATCAATGATCTTTCCATCCTGCACCACGGCGACAAAATAGGGCACATCTTCTGATGTATGGGTTGCCGCTGGGCCGCGCTCTTGTTGGAGGGCAAGGCTGAGGCGGACACGTGTCAGCGGGCGATGCTGTGCGTCTTTAGGCCCGTCACTGCAATCCCCGTTCACAGCGAGGATTTGCGTATGGCTAATTTGGTTCCCAATATCGAGTCCCTTACCGTTATAGACAAAACGATCAGCAATAGAGCCGGGCACATCGAAATGAGGGCAGGCAGGTGCAAAGGCACTAAGGCCTGTATCTTCTTCACCACAGCCTCCCAGTCCGCCTAGGGCTAAGAGGGCACAGGCGGGGCCTGCCACGCGAAGAAACGAGGAAAAATGAAGGCGAGGCGTGGACATCAGTCGCAGAAACTCCACAAGAAAACGGCGCAGACATTGCGCCAAGAGGCAATCCATCCGATATAAGCGCCTGAGTGAGTGTGTCAAAACCCCTCTTACACCCCTGTAAGAGCGTTGACGCCTTTTTATCATAGTGATTATCGCCTGCCTGGGGAAGATTATGTCAGAACAGACGAGACCAGAACCTTCAACCTCTGCACCCCCCGGGGCAGATGCACCAACGCCTAAGCGTTCCTTGCGTCTTTTGCTTGCAGGCCCGCGTGGTTTTTGCGCGGGGGTTGACCGTGCTATCCGCGTGGTTGAGGAGGCGTTGCGCCGTTATGGTGCGCCCGTCTATGTGCGCCATGAAATTGTCCATAACCGTACGGTTGTGGAAGGGCTTGAGGCTCAAGGTGCTATCTTTGTGGAAGAACTTGATGAAGTGCCACAAGATGCTCATGTGGTGTTTTCCGCCCATGGTGTGCCTAAGTCAGTGCCTGCAGAAGCTGAGCGCCGCAACCTTATCTATCTTGATGCGACGTGCCCGCTGGTGTCCAAAGTGCACCGTGAGGCTGAGCGTCACTTCGCTGGTGGCGGTGATGAGCAGCGTCATATTCTCATGATTGGCCATGCGGGGCATCCTGAAGTCGTTGGTACGATGGGCCAGCTCCCGCCTGGAGCTGTTACACTCATCAATGATGCGGAAGAGGCAGCGGCTGTTGAGCCTGCTGACCCTGACAAGCTCGCTTTTATTACGCAGACAACGCTTTCTGTTGACGATACGTCAGAGATTGTTGCGATCTTGCGGGAGCGTTTCCCTAAAATTGAAGGGCCACGCCGCGAAGATATTTGTTATGCGACGACGAATCGCCAAACAGCGGTTAAAGAATTGGCCGCTGAATGTGATCTTGTTGTCGTTATTGGTGCGACGAACTCTTCTAACTCTCAGCGTTTGCGAGAAGTGGCGGAACGCTCTTTGGCAAAACGTGCGCTCCTCGTCCCGAAAGTGGCTGATATGGACTGGAGCGAGCTTGAAGGGGTCAAAACACTCGGCATGAGTGCGGGGGCCTCTGCGCCAGAAAGTCTTGTTCAGGAAATGATCAGAGAGCTTTCCTTGCGTTTTGATGTACAAATTGAAGAACGCATTGTGAAAGAGGAAAATATCAATTTCCGCTTGCCTCACCCGCTGTCAGGAGCACATTGATTAGTCATGGCCGTGTATACGGAGCTACAGGAAGACGCATTACGTCATTTTTTGACGTCTTATGACCTCGGTACCCTTCAATCTTATGAGGGGATTGCCGAGGGGATCGAAAATAGTAATTTTCGTCTCACCACAACAAAGGGCGTGTTTATCCTCACGCTTTTTGAAAAGCGTATGAACCCAGAAGAACTTCCTTGGTTTCTGGGTTTTATGGGGCATTTGGCCCAAGAGGGAATTGCGTGCCCCCTTCCTGTGGTTGGTCGTGACGGGGAAGCGTTGCGAACCCTCGCTGGGCGTCCAGCTGTCATTGTTACGTTCCTTCAAGGTAAGTCTCTTACAGAGTATGATACTTCGTCTTGTGAGGCAGTTGGCCGCATGATGGCGCGGTTGCATCAAGTCGGGCAGGGTTATGCACCCATGCGGCGGAATGCGCTTGATGTTCTGGGGTGGAAAGACCTTTTAGAGCGTTGCAGGAGTGGTGGTGATCCGTCACTAGAGGCTCTCATAACAGAGGCGCAGAGCCGTTTGGCATGGCTGGAAGAGCATTGGCCAGACGAGCAAACATTGCCGCGCGGCCCGATCCATGCGGATATGTTCCCTGATAATGTCTTTTTTAATCAGAGCGCTCTGAGCGGTGTGATTGATTTCTACTTCGCCTGTACAGATTTTCTGGCGTACGACCTCGCGATTTGTCTTAATGCATGGTGCTTTGATCAGGATATGACCTATCGCTCAGAATGGGCACAATCTATGATCAAGGGCTACGAAGCTATTCGCCCTCTTTCCCCCCAAGAGCGTGCTTTTTTACCGATTCTGTGTCAGGGGGCCGCATTACGCTTTTTGCTAACGCGTCTTTATGATTGGGTGCATACTCCAAAGGATGCATTGGTAACGCGGAAAGATCCGTGGGAATACCAAAAGCGCTTGGCCTTTTTTGCGGAGCAGGACTATGTCTGACACATCTTCTGACGAAACAGTTCCGTATGTTGAAATTTGGACAGACGGGGGCTGTAAACCGAACCCGGGTCCGGGAGGATGGGGCATATTGCTACGCTGCCAAGGGCGTGAGCGTGAGCTAAAAGGTGGTGAAGCTGAAACGACGAATAATCGTATGGAGCTTACAGCTGCCGCCGTTGCCCTAGAAACATTGACCAAGCGTTGCACCGTCCATCTGACAACCGATAGTGAATATCTCAGGAATGGGATTACGCGGTGGCATACAGGATGGGTGCGACGGAATTGGCGCAATGCATCGGGTGATCCTGTTGCTAATATGGATTTATGGCGTCGTATTTTAGATGTATCTAAACGCCATGATGTCGAATGGCATTGGGTAAAAGCCCATGCAGGCCATGTGGAAAATGAGCGTGTTGATCAGCTCGCGACCCAGGGGCGGGAAGAGCTTGAAGCATCGGATGCTTCATAGAGGAGTGGGGTTGTGAAGGTTGCCTCTCTGCATATCTACCCAGTTAAAAGTTTAGGTGGCGTATCCTGTTCGTCATTCACCTTTGAACCATGGGGGCCAGAGAGGGATCGGCGATGGATGGTGGTTGATGCGGAAGGGCGTTTTTTAACGCAGCGTCAACTGCCCGTGATGGCTCAGATTAAGCCTATCATGCGAGAAAATGGTTTAACTCTTACACGTGAGCATGCTGCCAGTCTTGATGTAGATTGTCCCAGCCGATCAGATAGGCAGTCAGTCACTGTTTGGAAGAGTGACGTTTTAACATGTGATGCTGGTGATAAAGCCGCTGAGTGGCTTTCTTCCATCCTTGGGAAGGCGTGTCGCCTTGTATATATGGATGAGCCCCAAAAAGCGCGGAAACAGCATTATAAGGGATATGACTATCCAACATCTTTTGCCGATGGTTTCCCAGGTTTGCTGTGCACAGAAGCTTCACTGAATAACCTGAACGAGCGTTTGGCTCATCCAGTGTCAATGGAACGCTTTCGTCCCAACATCGTTGTCTCAGGAGCGCTACCGTGGGCGGAAGACCGATGGGGCCTGCTTGCGGTAGGAGAGGCTGTTTTACGGGTGGTAAAGCCATGCTCACGCTGCATTATGACAACGGTTGATCAAGCAAGCGGACACATTCCTGAAGCCGGGCAGCCTCTTAAAGAGCTCGGCACTTTCCGACGACAGGAAAAGGGGATCATGTTTGGCCAAAATGTCATTGTAGAAAAGCCGGGGCGCGTGAAGTTGGGTGATTCTGTGCGTTGTCTTTAAAAGAAAACAGGCTGTTATGATTTTTTTTCACAGAAGGGGGGTTTACCTCGGCGTGTCATTTAGATAAAAGAATTTCCACCTGATCCCGAATAGCTCAGTTGGTAGAGCAAACGACTGTTAATCGTTGGGTCGTAGGTTCGAGTCCTACTTCGGGAGCCAATTTTAAAAGCCTAAGCCTTGTGCTTGGGCTTTTTTTATATCATGCGGCTTCTTCTGCATCTAAAAGATAAATAGGGGGTTTACCTCTGCGGGTTGTTTAGGTAAAAGACACCCATCTGATCCCGAATAGCTCAGTTGGTAGAGCAAACGACTGTTAATCGTTGGGTCGTAGGTTCGAGTCCTACTTCGGGAGCCAATTTTAAAAGCCCAGGCCTTGTGCTTGGGCTTTTTTATTGCTGTACTTTCTTTGGCTCAAAGAGTTGCAAAATTTGTCGACTGAAGGCAGATGAAACGCATGACAGCAACACAAAATACTACACCTCAGAATGTAAACTATGCGACCGTTACGTGGGATCAGCTTCATCGTGATGCCCGTTTGTTGGCAACGGAGCTTATGCACAAGCATAAGCCATTCCGTGGTCTTGTCGCGATTACACGAGGTGGCCTTATCCCAACGGCGATTCTTGGCCGTGAGCTAGGGTGTCGTTTAATCGAAAGCGTCTCCGTCGTCAGCTATGAGGCAGAGGAGGGGACACAACAAAAACCCGTTACATTAAAAGCACCAGAGGCAGCTGGTGATGGTGAGGGCTTCCTCATTGTTGATGACCTCGTTGATTCCGGCGTGACAGCTCGTTACGTGCGCGAGATGCTGCCAAAAGCTGTTTTTGCATGTCTTTATGCAAAGCCTGATGGGAAGCCTTTCACAGACCATTTTGTGACGGAAGTCCCGCAGGATACCTGGGTTTTATTCCCATGGGATACCGCACCTCTTTTTGTTCCACCTCTTAATCGCGGCACGAAAAGCTAATTTTTTTAAAAAAAACAGTGAAATAGGCAAGAAACCCTCTTGCCTATTTAGCTAAGCTCTCCTATACACCTCCTTGTCGTCGGGGCGTGGCGCAGCCTGGTAGCGCGCTTGTTTTGGGTACAAGAGGCCCCCGGTTCGAGTCCGGGCGCCCCGACCACTGCAGATTACGAAGGCAGAGCGCCCTTAGCTCAGCTGGATAGAGCAACAGCCTTCTAAGCTGTGGGTCGCTGGTTCGAATCCAGCAGGGCGCACCAGCCAAAAACTGCGGTTTTTCTTACATTCCTTTCCTTAAAAAATTGAGTGACGTTCCCCACCAGGAACGTATAGGGCACAAATTCCAGTGCATGACTATATGGCTCTGTGCGCTGTAAGTTGCGTTGGTCCCGCTAAAGTTGCCGGATAATGTCACAAGGGTCGGTAGAGATTGCCTCACAAATCACCATAAATTCGATAACATCAATGCGTCTTTCGCCAAGCTCATATTTTGAGACGAAAGATTGAGGCTTTTTGAGCTGCCGGGCGAGCTCCACCTGTGTAAGAGGTTTTTCCTTACGTGCAGTAATGAGTAACTGCAGCATTTTTGTGTACCGATCGGAAAAAATAGATTTCATGAGAGCCTCCAGAAAGGCCTTGTAGAAATGAGATTTATAAATATCCCAAAATAGGATATTTATAAATGCAGCACTTTTTGACGTCACGCGTAAGCAGAAGGGTGTCTATTGGCTGATAAAGTAGTTTGTTTGATTGGGAGAGCAGGAAAGTGCCTTTTATCTTTTTAGGCCTAGCGGGCTGGGTGTTTTTGATTTGTATCTAAGTTTTATGGGCCTCCAGGCGTTGATAGGGACACTGTTTGCAGTGTTCGCTCTTGGTATCGCCTTTTTCTTTCGCACGTCGATTGTTTTGGTTGTCGGTAGTTACATGGGAGCAGTGAATGTTTTGGGGTGGCCATGGTGGGGAGGTGTCTTGGTGGCGAGCCCTGGGTTGTTGTTCATCCTGCCTCAGATGGTGGACGAGCTTTTTAGCAGGATGAGGTAGGAAGCTACCGGATTCATGCCGCTGTTTTTCTTCTCTGAAGAATGACCTTTCAATATTATGGAGTTTTATGATGGCTACACGCAACGATAGATCTGTGGACGATCTCACAAAAGAATTCTCTGATTTTTTACGAGATATAGCAAAGACTTCTCAAGTTCTCAGTTATGCTAATCGAGGTATCTTCAATAGATTTTCTTGGGCCTCTGTCGCTGGCAAAGCGGATGGGGCTCGAGTGTGGTATGATCGGGCTGTATTTTCGACATGCGCGTCAGAAGAGCGGATAACGATGCTTCATCACGCACGTAACGGCATTATGATTGTGCGTAATGAAGCGAAAAAAGATTTAGATAACAATAAAAAATATCGAGAAATTTGTAGTGAATTATATGAAAAGACAAGCGTTGCTATATCGACAATAGAATCATTGATTCATAATGCAAAACAAAGAATATAAAAATATTAGTGTTGTGTAAAATTATGTATTTATTATAATATATCTCTTTTTTAAGTAGTTAATATGTCATTGGTGTACCAATGAAATATTAACTTGCAAAAAAAATAATAAAGGGGATAAAAACGACAGAATAACTTATGGGAATGCTCGGCAAGGGCAGTGCTGGGATTCTAAAAACATTAAAGCGACTTAACGTAGAGGGAAAAGCGGCTGGAGCAAAGGTTTGGTCTTTTACGAGCGATTAAGGCTAGTAACAAAGGCCTTGCGGTAGAGGCACTATCGAACGCAGAGAAAACCTGCCAAGCTCTTCATTGGAAGAAGATATATGCCTTCTTCTATATGTACGTACGAGCGATACTCCCTTTGTATATGGGGGAGTTAAAGATGTATATGGAACCTTCTCAATAGAAATTTATACAACGCGCCTAGTAAAGAATGTAGCATATGTTGTCGTTCCCCATCCCCCAATGGACCAGCGTTCACATGGAGGGTGGGGGTTAAAAAACAGGTAGTAGTAGAGAAAGTTTTTCATTCCAGAGCATCTCGTCAGCGATGAGAGACAACGATATAGTGGCGTGATTGCTATCCGTGCGTGTGAAAAGGTCGTGCCCATGCCTGAGAATACTCTTGCTTCCACTGTTTTATCGTCTCAGGAAACGCCTTTAGAAAAACTGCTCGGATGGATTGATACATCGTCTCCGACGAACCGGGATCGGGGCACGAACTTTGAACAATTATGCCTCACGTATCTGAAGAATAGCCCGCGTTGGAAAGCGCTGTTTCAGGCCGTTAAGACCTATGCACAATGGGCCGCAGAGCATGCGGAGCATGTATCAGATGGGCGTGATACGGGCATTGATCTGGTGGGCGTGCGTCATGATGGTCGTGCTGTTGCCATCCAATGTAAGTTTTTCACCTCGGGCGCGCGTGTTTCCAAAAAAGAAATTGATTCGTTTATCTCTGCCAGCCCACTTAGAGAAAGCAGTTTTTCCGATCGTTTGCTGATTACGACGGCGCCATTAGGGGATAATGCGCAGAAGACAGCCTATGAAAACAGGTTGATTATTGTTGATCAACAAGGATTGGAAGAAAGTGGGTTTGATTGGGCGCATTACGTGCCGGAGGAGGCTCTTTTAACAGAGGGCGCGCGTGAACCGCTCTCATTACGGGCGTATCAGGTTTCCGCAGTGGCGGCCTGTCATGAGGCTTTTTGTGAGCAAAGCAAAGAGCGTGCGCAGCTTCATATGGCGTGCGGAACAGGGAAGACGCTCACCTCATTAGCGATTGCAGAAGAGGTTGCAGGTGCTGGCAAGACGGTGCTGTTTCTTGCGCCATCGCTAGGGCTTGTGCAGCAGACGTTGGATGCGTGGACGAACAAAGCCAGCACGGCCATTACGCCCCATGTTGTGTGTTCTGATTCAGACATCGGCAAACGTGTTGTGGATGGGGAAGGGGCGCGTTTTGTCATTCAGACGCTGTCTTATCCTGCCACGACGGAGCCAGCCTCGCTCGTAAAGTCCTTTCAAAAAGGTCAGGCAGCAGAAAAGCTGAGCATGACGGTGGTGTTCGCGACGTATCAGTCGATTGCGACCGTGCATGAGGCACAAAAAGAAGCGTATGGCTTGCCAGAGTTTGATCTGGTGATTTGCGATGAAGCCCACCGCACAACAGGACTTGTGGAGCAGGGGGATGACCCCGGCATGTTCCAAGCGGTGCATGATGGGGCGTATCTCCAAGCTAAGCACCGCCTCTATATGACGGCAACGCCGCGTATTTATGCGGGTGAGACGAAGCAGAAGGCCAGTCAGAAGGCGATGGTGCTGGCATCTATGGATGATGAGAAGACCTACGGGCCAGTCGTCTTTGCCTATAGCTTTCGTCAGGCCGTGGATGATGGCTATTTGTGCGATTATCGTCTTGTGGTGCTGCGTATTCAGCAAAGCGATGTGCGGAAAATACTGGCGAACTCGTCACATGAGGATGACCGCCAAGCAGCAGAAGCAAACATGGAGGAGGTGCCCCAAAAAACAGGACGTAAGCGCGGCGGAAAGCTGAAGGACGAGGCCGAGCAAGCGCGGGTGAATCTTGATGATGCCTCGCGGATTATTGGCTGCTGGCGAGCGATGTTAGGGCATGACCTCGTGACAGAAACGGGAGCTGAAGGGGCTGAAAAGCCCATTCCTCAGCAAATGAAGCGGGCCGTGGCTTTTTGTGGGGCGATTGAGGAAGATACAGCGCTGGTTTCTTCCAAGAAGATTGCACGCGTTTTCTCTCATGTGGCCAATCTTTATGACCAAGAAAATGGCCTAACAGACAAACAGGCCGAGGCACGGCATGTTGATGGGTCTATGACGGGGAGCGAGCGTGAGGAAGCCTTGCGGTGGCTAAAGGCCGATACACCGGAGGGAACATCACGTATTCTCTCCAATGTGCGGTGCTTGTCTGAAGGCATTGATGTGCCCTCATTGGATGCGGCGTTGTTTCTATCTCCACGCAATTCCACAGCGGATATTATTCAGTCCGTTGGGCGTGTGATGCGGAAAGCACCGGGAAAGTCGTTGGGCTATATCATCGTGCCGATTGTGATCCCTGACTTTATTCCCGATGAAAATATTGAGCAGCATCTTGACCATAGCGGCTCGGGCTTTGCGTCTTTATGGAAGATTGCCGCAGCGCTGCGCTCGCATGACCCGCAGTTGGAAGCGGACGCGAACCAAGTGGCCATTGGCGCACGTGGGCGTATTACGAACTTGCTGACCGTCACAGCCCTTCCACAGCGGAAGAAGACAGACGAAGAACGCGCCGCTGATGGTGGTACGGATATGCTGGGCAGCGATGCCACGCAAGCACAACGTGAAGCACAGGCCAAACGGAACAAAGAGCGCCGCGAAAAGAAGCAGCAGCGTTCGTCTCAGGACGGCAACGACACGCAGAACCTTGACCTAGAGCTTGAGCAGCATATTCGCCATGAGGTCGATGCTTTTGGTGGGGCGGTGCGGGCGCGGCTTGTGAAGCGCCTGGGCAGTGGCGTGTATTGGGATGAATGGGCCAAGAAGGCCGGGTTTATTGCTCAGCAGCTCATGACCGAAATTACGCGTATGCGCAAAAGCACGAGCAATGCGGACTATGACAATGCCCGCAAAGCGTTCTCAACCTTGCTGAAGAATATCCGTAAGACGCTTAATAATGCGGTGTCAGAAGACCAGCTTACCGGGATGCTGGCCCAGCATATTGTCACCATGCCGCTTTTTGAAGCGCTCTTTGGGGATGGTGAAGCCAGCCGGACGGAAAAGAACCCCGTTGCGCGTGAGCTGGAACCCTGCGTGCAGGCTTTTCGCGAGGCGGGGCTTGCCCAGTTTGAAGGGGTGGAGCTGAAGGAGTTTTGGGCCGAGGTGCAGCGTTCTGTCAGAGGGATGAACGCGGTTGGGCGGCAAAAGCTCATTAAAACACTCTATGAGAAGTTCATTAAAAACGCCTTCCCCCGCGATGCCAAAGCCTTTGGTGTGGTCTATACGCCTATAGAGGTGGTGGACTTCATTTTGCACTCGATTGAAGCGGTGATGCAAAAGAGCTTTGGCCACGGCATGGGGGCCAAGAATGTGCATGTGCTAGACCCCTTTACAGGCACAGGCACGTTTATTGCGCGTCTTCTCGCCTCGGGGATTTTATCGCTTGAGCAAATGAAGGAAAAATATGAAAGCGGTATGATCTGGGCCAATGAGATCATGCTGCTGACATACTATATCGCGACCATCAATATCGAAACCGAATATGCCCGCATCACAGGGCAGTGGACGGCTTTTAAGGGCGGCGTATTTACCGACACCTTCATGCTGGACAATAAAGACCTTGAACGTCTGGCAGGGATGCGCGGCAATGCCGACCGTATTCGCCACGAAGCTGATGACAGCAATATCCGCGTGATCTTTGCCAACCCGCCTTACTCCTCAGGCGCCACGAAAGCGGGCGATGGTACGGAGTTGGTTAAATACCCACGTTTGGATAAGGCGATTGAAGAGAGCTATGTGCGGTTTTCGCAAAGCACGAATAAGAACTCCCTTTATGATTCCTACATTCGTGCCTTGCGTTGGTCATCGGATCGGATTGACGTGCAAGGCGTGATTGGCTTTGTCAGTGGTGCAGGCTTTTTGGAAGGCGCGGCCGCTGCTGGCGTGCGGAAATGTTTGGCTGAAGAGTTTTCTGACCTGTATGTGTTCCATTTGCGGGGGAACCAACGCACATCAGGTGAAACGTCACGGAAAGAGGGTGGGAAGATATTTGGGGAAGGTAGTCGTTCGCCTATCGCGATTTCCATTTTGGTGAAGAACCCCAAAGCCACCACGCGCGGTAACATTTTCTTTCACGATATTGGTGACTATCTCACGCGCGAGAAAAAGCTCGAACGGCTCGCGACGTTCCACTCTATTGAGGGGGTAGAGCAAGCGGGGCACTGGCAGAAGATCGCGCCTAATCAGCATCATGAGTGGATTAACCAGCGCGATGAGAGCTTCTCAGAGTTTATTTCTATGGGGAGTAAGAAAGCGCAAAAAGAAGGAACGCTTTTTGAAAGCTACTCATGTGGTGTGCAAACAAATCGTGATGCGTGGGTTTGGAATTTCTCTTCCGGTGTAGTGATGCGCAGTGTAGAGGGTATGGTGGAAGTTTATGAGGAAGAACGAAAAAGGTTGCACAATTTGGGAATAAATGGAGGAAAAGATAAACTGCTTCCTTTGTTTAAAGCATCTCCCAACTATACGACAGAAAAAATCAATTGGGCATCTTCAACGGTTGATCATTTGTTCTCTAATAGAATCTTGAGAAAAAATGATGGTGAAATAAGAAAGGGAACTTACAGGCCATTTACGAAAGAAAATATATTTTTTAGTAAAGTGCTTAACCATAGGCCATACCAACAGTTCAAACTCTTCCCCTACGCAGAAGCCGAAAACTTGGCGATTTGTGTGACGGGAGTAGGGGTAGCGCGTTTTGCTTGTTTTATTGTTGATAGGTTACCTGACCTTAGTACCTTAGGTGCGGCGACAGGCACACAATGCTTCCCTCTCTACATCTATGAAAAAGAAGAGGCCGAGCAGGGTGGGCAATCGGATCTGCTCCATCGGGATAATAGCACCGGGGCTTCTCATAACGGCTATCGTCGGAAATACGCTCTAACAGAGGTGGGACTCGCACATTTCCAAGAAGCTTACCCAGAGGAAGAGATCAGCAAAGAAGACGTGTTCTTTTATGTTTATGGGCTACTGCATTCTCCTGAGTATCGTCAGAAATACGCGACCTCTCTAAGTAAAGAGCTGCCACGCATTCCACGCGTCAAAACAGCAGAGGCCTTTAGGCAGTTTTCCCAAGCCGGGCGCACATTGGCTGTGCTGCACACGGAGTATGACGCGCAAAAGCCGTATCACGACCCTGATACGAGTGAGAACGTGCACATTACCTCAGCCGGGAGTGAGGAAGAGACCTTTCACGTGCAGCAAATGGCCTATGCCCCCAAAAAAGGCGGCAAAGCACGCGAGAAAGACCGCACAACGCTCATCTATAACCCGCACGTAACAGTCACGAACATACCAGAAGAGGCCTATGACTACATCGTCAACGGCAAACCGGCCCTAGACTGGGTAGTAGAACGGCAATGCATCAGCACAGACAAAAAAAGCAGCATCACCAACGACGCCAATCGTTGGGCCATAGAAGAAATGCACAACCCCCGCTATCCTCTAGAGTTGTTCCTAAAAGTCGTTACTGTGTCTCTGAAGACGATGAAGGTTGTGAAGACGTTACCGGGGGTGGAGATATAAAGAGATTAATGTCATTAACCTTAAAGGCATTGGAATTTTGTATAGATTTAAAAAATGCATCGAATAGTATCGTTCTTTCTTCGGGATTGAAATTGTTCTCAATATATTCACCTCCAAATGCTGAGTTTTCAACATAGTTAAGAATTATATTTGAAAGGCCAATTTTTATATCGGTATCACTCTGGAGAAAGAACTGATTTATATATTTTTAAAAATTTCATTTTTCTTTGAAAAATAAAAAATAACTATAGTATGGTCATTTTCCGGGAGTATATTTAGAATAACTTGTTTTATATCCTCACTACTATCAGATGATTTGTCATTTAATTCACTCATCTCTTTATCCTTTATGGGTAAAATAAGGAAAAAATATTGATGAACAAGCGATGGGGAAAAAGTGTCAAAAATATGTATTTGATGTTCAAGGATAGATTCTTCAGAGATCTGATCTATATTTTTCTGTAGATCATGTAAAATCATGTTAAGTTCTGATATGTTGAGATTATTCTTTTGTAAGACGATTCTTTTATGAGTATTTTCAACAGAATTTATCACATAATATTTAACATAAGAAGGTTCTATTGTTATTTCTTATTTTTTTAGTTTCTCATATGAAAATATAAAATGACTAGGTGCATTACTTTCATTTATAGTATCACCTAGGCCATGTTGACAAAAATATTTTTGCATATGATGCACTCCTTCTCGTTGGAAAGGAGAGAGTGTATGCGCGGTGATTTAACAGACGCAGAATGGGCGATTATTGGTGAGCTTTTGCCGCCTGAGCGCGGTCGCTAGTCACGTCCAGCACACGATAATCGGCTTTTCCTCAACGGAATGCTGTATGTCCTGCGTGTCGGTTGTCCTTGGCGAGACATGCATGAACGTTACGGGAAATGGAATTCCGTCTACGTTCGGTTTCGCCGATGGGCCGAACAAGGGGTCTGGGATGCTTTGCTCGAACCACTGGTT
>NZ_KB899344.1 GCF_000378165.1 Saccharibacter floricola DSM 15669 | reverse complement strand
AAAAGCCGATTATCGTGTGCTGGACGTGACCAGCGACCGCGCTCAGGCGGCAAAAGCTCACCAATAATCGCCCATTCTGCGTCTGTTAAATCACCGCGCATACACTCTCTCCTTCCCAACGAGAAGGAGTGCATCATATACAAAAATATTTTTTGTCAACAGCTCCTAGTGATCTATGAGTGGACACGAACCACAGTGCTATCGACCCTGTCTTGCCAGTCATCAGTCAGTTCCAGCTCTACCAGAGTTTGCAGCAGGGCATCCAACACACCCTGTACAGCCCAGCGCCCGTGTTCAGAAGGCAAAAGTGAGCCAATAATCGCCCATTCCAGATCCGTCAAATCGTTCTGTACTATGCCTGTTATCTTTTCATGAAGAAAACACATCAGACTTTCAGAAAATTGTATAGACCTTTTGTCAGCGTGACCTAGACGGAGCGCTCTATATCACCAAACGCATTAAACACTGTCAGAAAAGCATTGAGCTAATAACTCTTCTGACCGTTAGTTATGGCCAGATTAGATCTATGTGCGACAATACCACAACCACTTCCTCGTAAGTTCTTTATGACAGAACACGGTTGAGTAGGGTCTCTCCAATTGTAAGCTTAATAAACATGAGGCCATAATAAGATGCTGGGCTGGGCCTTAAAGGGCATCTTATCATCCTTTTCCTAAGGTGAACTCACTTTCAATATCCACATAGATTATTTGAGGATAAGCAGACAGACTGAAGCTCTCTACCATAACAAACCCCACTTATATGCTGCACACTCGTTAAGTAGGCTCACACAAGCAGGGGAGAACTCCATCAGATCGGAATCGCTTTTCAGCTTTTCTTTATCCAAAAAAACTTACTCAACACGGCAAGACCAACCATTTCCTCTGCTCCGAAGGCTTGTGGACGATGCCAGGATCACTCCCCCACAAACCCACGTTGCACATCAAATAAGCGTGCCTGCTCAATTCTCAATCTCGAAGCTCACACCTTGCAGCCCAGCGGCCAAACGTGCACCCGTCGCCTTAGACTTTAACTTCAGACGAACACCATTACTGTTTTTCAGAAGAGAGGCGCCAACTCCCTTCGACATAGTCGCTTCCGCTGTCACCGCTCCATAGGCACCATCAAAATCACGAAGATGTTTGAGGTTATACACCTCCCCTTCGGCTTTTAACGATGAGTAGCCAAGCGAAACCGCATTCCCACCTTTGATCTTAAAACGATATGTGTGATGGCCATAAGTGAGCTTCCCCTCTCCCCATGTATAACCAACCCCCACATCAGCTGAATGGGTCTCAAAGCTCACATGCCCTACAGGCTTTGCTGGCATTTCTCTCGCCAAAGCAGGGCTCGAGACCAACATCGCCGCCATAGTCCCTGATACAAGCGCATTAATCCGCGGGAATACCATTGTCATAACATCATACCCCTCACCTAATTTTGTATTCTTAGATATGGAGTTATACGAGCTCTCTTGCAATTACTCTCACAATAATGTGTACTCTTCATACTATGCGGGACAGCCAGCTTATGTGACAACATGATGACAAATCAATACGGTATAAAAATAAATTTTACCCCCTTATAAAATGGGCTCTATCGTCCCATAAAGTGAGGAGACCATCGCACCGACGGAGAGCTGCTTCTCATGATTAGCCTATTCGATCTCTTTAAGATTGGTATTGGCCCTTCCTCTTCCCACACAGTCGGCCCGATGAGGGCCGCTCATCGTTTTGCTGAAGAACTTCCACCAAACTCCCCTGTTTCTCGCCTTGTCATCACACTCTACGGCTCTCTCGCTCTCACAGCCGATGGACACGGCACCAGCCGCGCTGTATTGCTTGGCTTAACAGGCGAAACACCTGAGACAGTAGATCCGCATGCCGCTCAGCAGATCATCAAAACTGTTACGAAAAAGAATCAATTAACCCTTCCCCATCACTCGATCGCCTTTAACCTTGAGACAGACCTCATTCTTGATACCTCTGTCACACCTCCCGTTCACCCCAATACACTGCAATTTGAGGCACTCGACAGCAACAATAATAGTCTTTTCAAACAACGTTATTGCTCCGTCGGAGGCGGGTTTATTACCCCTGAAGAAACTGCTCAAACAACATCCTACACCCTTCCTGATGGGCCGTTTGAGTTCCAGAGCAGCCAAGAGCTTCTCCATCATGTCCGTGAGAACAACATGACCATTGCTGAGATTGTCATGGCCAATGAATGTGCTCTTCGTTCACGACAGGAGGTAGAAACTTATTTAGACCATATTGATCATGTCATGATGAGTTGTGTTGAAGATGGACTTCATCATACAGCCCCTCTTCCCGGCCGTCTTAATGTTAAGAGACGGGCTGCCGAGCTTTATCACAAGCTTGAGAAAGACCGCGGCAACAACCAGCCTTCACCCCATCGCGTTATGAGCTGGATTAGCCTCTTTGCTATGGCGGTGAATGAAGAAAACGCTGCGGGAGGGCGGGTTGTTACCGCCCCCACAAATGGCGCCGCAGGCGTTATCCCCGCTGTGCTGCGCTACCTTCACGATTTCTGTCCAGAAAACTCTCGCGATACACGCCGAACGTTTCTTCTCACCGCCGCCGCTATCGGCGGTCTTTTTAAGCTTAATGCGTCCATTTCTGGTGCTGAGGTTGGCTGTCAGGGAGAGGTCGGCGTCGCCTCTTCTATGGCCGCAGGCGGGCTCACCGCCGCACTAGGCGGAGAAGCCGTCCATATTGAGAATGCCGCTGAAATCGCCATGGAACATCATTTGGGAATGACATGCGACCCAATCGCGGGACTTGTACAAATCCCTTGCATTGAGCGGAACGCCTTTGGTGCCGTAAAAGCGGTCAACGCAACCTCACTCGCGATGCACGGAAACGGTACGCATTATGTATCGCTTGATCATGTCATCCGCACGATGGCAGAAACAGGCCGGGACATGAACCACCGCTATAAAGAGACCTCGCTTGGCGGGCTAGCAGTCAACGTCCCCGAATGTTGAGGCTTTTACGTCATTTTGACGCTCATGTAGCCGCACACGGCGTGTAACGATATTCAAGCGTTTTAAGGCATCTGAGAATTCTGCAAAATGAGGGGCTTTTTCATGCTCCTCAAATGCTACCTTATCCTTATAGATCTCGTACAATACAATGACATTGGGCTCATCGTGCGGTGTCAAAATCACAAAATCCAAGCAACCCGGCTCATCGGTAACGGAACGTTCTGCATCAGAATGGCAAACGTCTAAAAATGACTGGAACGTCTCAGCCGTCGTTTCAAACTCTGCAATTACGGTGAGAGAATTAGACATACACATATTCCTTCTTTTCCCTGTTACGGGAGCTCCACTGTCACGCCTCTGGTAGCTCCCGTCAACCTATTCCGTTAAGGTGTCATGTCTTCCACGAGCCCACGGTGGCGCAACATGGGCTCAATATCAGGGTTTTGACCATAAAAGGCCCGGAACATTGAACCGTAATCCTGCGTATGACCTTGCGAGAGAATCAGGTCACGAAAACGCTGCCCATTAGCCCGCGTGAGTCCACCATGTGCGCTGAACCACGCAAAAGCATCCTGATCAAGCATTTCTGTCCAGAGATACGCATAATAGCCCGCCGCATACCCATTAGACCAAATATGAAGGAACGTGCTGGATCGGTACCGTGGCGGTATCTGGGCCACATCCAACCCCATCGATCCAAGCTCCTGCGCTTCAAACATGTCCACCTTCTGGCGTGGTGCGGTTGCAGACAACCCATGCCAACGCAGATCAAGCGTTGCTGCGGTGACAATCTCGCCCAGCGCATAAGACTGGTCGAAATGTGCCGCTTTCTTCATCTTCGCCACTAAAGCCTCTGGGATCGGCTGGCCCGTTTGATAATGCCGCGCATAATGAGCGAGCACTTTTGGGTCAAAAGCCCAATTCTCATTAAACTGGGACGGGAATTCGACAAAATCACGCGCAACATTAGTGCCTGATAGCGTCGGATAGGTCTGGTTAGCAAAAAGCCCATGCAATGCATGCCCAAATTCATGGAACATTGTCACCACATCATCTGAGGTAATCAGCTGAGGCTGGCCTGCAGACGCTTTGGCAAAATTTGCTACATTATAAATCACAGGCTTCGTGCCAAGCAGATGAGATTGCCCAACGAAATTGGACATCCACGCACCACCTGACTTCGTGTCCCGCTTAAAATAATCAAAATACATCAAGCCCAGCGGGCTATTATCGTGGTCAAATACCTCATAAACCATCACATCGGGATGATAGGTTGGGATGTCATGACGTTGCTTAAAATGCAGCCCATAGAGCTGTTCCGCTGCATAGAAAACACCATCTGTGAGGACATGATTAAGCTCAAAATAGGGCTTTAGCTCATCTTGATTAAATGCAAATTTCTCACGTTTAACCTGTGCAGCATAATACGGCCAATCCCATGGCTGGAGCGTGCCGGTTTGCTTATCGTGCTCCATCGCCTTCTGTAAAAGCGAGGCTTCACGTTTTTGAGCTTTTGCTAAAGCCGGAACAAGCTGCTGCATAAACCCCGTTGCCGCCTCGGGTGTTTTGGCCATTTGGTCATACAGCACATAAGCCGCATAGTTCGGATAGCCAAATAAAGCCGCCTTCTCCGCTCTCAACTGCGCTAGCTCCGCAATAATTGCCCGTGTATCATGGGCGTCCCCTCGTTCAGCCCGCGTCCAGCTCGCCTCAAACAAAGCCTGCCGCGTCGTGCGGGACTGTAGAGCCTCAAGCTCGGGCTGCTGCACCGTGTTTTGTAAACTCAGTAAAAACTTCCCGGGGTGATGGCGGTCTGAAGCTGCCTTTTGAGCGTTCATGAGCGCCGCATCATCCAGCCCAGCGAGTGCCTCTTTCTGATCCACCACAAGCGCACCATCACGCGCCGCCGCTACGAGGCGCTGCTGATAGGCGGATTCAAGCTCGGCCTCACGTTTATTGATCGCCCGTAACCGTGTCTTCTTCGCAGGAGGTAGCAAAGCCCCCGCATGCACGAATTGCTGGTAATAAACCTCTAAAAGCTGAGATTGCTCCGCATTCAGCCCAAGCGTGGCGCGCTGGTCATACAGCGTCTTAATACGCGCAAAAAGACGCGCATTGAGGTTAATCTCATCTTGATGCTGGGCAAGACGTGGTGCTTCCCGGCTCTGCACACGATCCAACGCAGGAGTGCTGTTGGCCTGATATACCCCAAAGAATGTTTCCGTCACGCGGTCTAACAACCGCCCTGACTTTTCAAGAGCAACAATCGTGTTCTCAAAGCTCGGCGCCGCTTTGTCCTTCGCGATCGCGTTGACTTCTCGCAGATGTTCCACCATTCCACGTTCAAAGGCTGGCTGATAATCGCTTTCCTTAATCCGATCAAAAGCAGGCGCCTGATAGGGATAGGAGCTAGGCTGGAAAAAGGGATTGGCAGAAGCAGCGTGAGCTGCACCAAAGGAAAGAGCTCCCATTGATGCAACCCCAGCAAGAAGAATCCATCGTTTTAGACGCATGGTGGTACCCTCACAGCGGCGGATCGAGAAAAAACAACTATTGTTTATTCGAAACAATACAGCAACCCTCCCCCACACCATTAGGACAATTTTAAATGATTATTGAGGGAAAGGGAGCCATGCACTCGTACAGTCAAAAATCTTTGTCTGCTCCCCACTCGCTGAAACAACCGGGATGAGCGTTGCGTAATTTTGCTTTAAAGAAACACCAGTCACGACAGCATCTCTTAAAAAAACGCTCATAATATGCTTTGCGTCATAGCCATTAAACACGGCCTCTCCACCAGAACCTCTGAGATGATCTAAAGCGATATTCCGATAAACGGGAATCAAATTTCCCCCATCTCGCCCCTCATAATGCGTATCAAAAAAGATCGGCCAACGATTAGAACGGAGACATATATTTTCGTACGTCACATTCTGTACCTCACCTCCTCGGGTTGTATCGCTCTTTATCCGCAACCCCGAAGTTGTGCCGTCTAACACCATATTCTTCACTAAAATATGCTGCACACCGCCCGCTGTTTCGCTGCCAATCGACAGGCCATGTCCCCAATAAAAATGGTTATCCGTCAAAGAGATATAATGGCTGCCTCCACCATTCGCCCCAGCTTTGATAGCCACATTATCGTCTCCAGTGCGGATGAAGCTATGCGCAATCGTCACATCCTCTGCTGAGGCGGGATCAATCCCATCTGTATTCCGTGCGTCAGCTGGAGCATCAATTACGACCCCCCAAAAGGTTGCTCCACGCACGTGATCCGCCATAACATGGAAATTGGCCGCATTTTGTAACGTAATATGGTAGAAGGTGATGTTACGTGCATGATCAAGCACAATAAGACGTGGGTTATTCTGCTTTGACCCAACCTGTTGCGCCTGACGCGCTATCTGCCACCACGAAACAGGCTGCCCATCAATAAGCTGACCGCCTTGGCCATCAATGCGACCTTCCCCGACAAGGCCGCCCCCGTCTGTGTGGTCAAACGTCAAAAAAGGCCGGCAGCTTTTTCCGTCATGATCCAACATGCCGCACATTCCAGTGCCACGATCATACGCCAATGGATTTGTCGTCGCGTTAAGGACAGCCCCACGATCTAACCATAGAAAGATCCCTGTCGAGACGGTTAAAGGGTCGCTCACATAGCGCCCTTGCTCAAAATGAACCGCCTGCCCAGCGGGGCAATGGTCAATGACAGATTGCAGCTTCGCTTGGTCAGCCGGCGTTACCGTCGCACAAATATGCTGAGGATAATGAGGTTCTACAACCTGCCGCCGGTCTTGCGCATGGGCCTGAGAGACCATGCTGACCGCTAAACATAGTAAAAACACGCGTCCCACGTTTAGACGTCCCATCATCTTTGCCTCTACCCTTTTACAACGTAAAAGGCTTCTCTCTCATGGTTAGAAGAACGTTACATCGTCCCCTTTATCAGTGAGTTCTGTTGCCATCACTCCCTTTAAATGATCCACAACGTGACTCAGCCTCACATCCTTGATGAGGCCTTTCAGTAACCAAACCGGATCATTCCCTGCAGCAAGCTGTGCAGAGACAGCCTCTAGAACCGTTTCAACCGCTTCAACCTCTTGTGTGGCTGCATCCAAAGTTTGAAGTCGCTCTAACTGCTTACTCGTGACAGTCCCTGTCTGAACCGTTTCCGAGACAACGCGCTGGCTTTCCTGAAGGTGAATACGCGCATCATGAGCAATATCAGCCAAACGTGCGAGCAATGTCGAACTATGCACTGTGGTCTTTGGCATTTCTCGTCCCCTCAATATTCCAACCCTTGCGGCAATTGCCGAACGGGTGCTGTGGCTTGCAACACTTTCCCTGTCGTCGGCCAAAAGCGAATACGCCGCGCATGTTGTCCGCCAAAACTATAGGAGACGCACTCAATATTCTTCTTCTGAAGATAGCTCAAAAGAAAGCGTACATTCTCCTGCCCAATATCACCGAATTTAGAATGGAGAGCCGCCCCACCAAACGCTTTACACACTAAATTACCGCGTCGCCCCCCTGCCTGCAGCACTTTTTCAATAAGGCAATCCATCGCGTTTGCCCCATAAAGATACGCAGACTCGTTGTGACTATGACCATATGCCCCACCTGGGATGAGAAAATGGTTCATCCCCCCGACAGCCGCATAGATATCGTACAAACACACCGAAACACAGGAGCCAAGAAGTGTGCCAAAGACGACCGCTGGATCATCTGAAACAACGACATCCCCTTGGACAATCGTGACAATATTAAGCCCAGCAATCACCGAATAGGCCCAAACACCTTCTCTAGAGCTTCTTTAAGCTTGGCGACCGTATAAGGCTTCGCGAGGAAATTATTCACCCCTGCAGCCACGGCGTCCTGAACCAGCCCGGCATTGGCTTCACCTGTTAGAATAATGAACGCCGATTTCTTTGTTTTAGGGTTCGCACGCACAGCCTTTAAAAGTGCCAGCCCGTCCATCTCCGGCATATTGAAATCAGAAATAATAAGATGCGTTGGGTTAGCCTCTAAATATTCTAGGGCTTCTTTCCCATCTTTACGCTGCGCAACGCCTTGGAAACCAAGCGATGCCATATGGCTTGCAAGAACTTGGCGAATAGATTGTTGGTCATCCACAATAAGAGCGCGAATTTGTGAAGCGGATGGCATAATGTCACCTTTCTGCTTTCTAGACGGTAATGATACATAAAAGTTGAGGCAAGCATGTGTCACAGCGTGTTAAAACAACCGAGAGCACATTGCACGGAATGATTTTTTAAAGATGCATAGCCACCCTCGCGATCTCTTTTAATGGAACAGTACGCCCCGCCGCCCCAATTTCTGTTGCGACACGCGGCATACCATAAACCACAGAAGACGCACGGTCTTGTGCGATAGTCTGTGCTCCATGCTCCCTCATCTCTAGAAGGCCTTGGGCGCCATCTCTACCCATCCCTGTCAGGATAATCCCCAAGGCATTTCTTCCCACATGACGGGCTACTGAAGAGAACAACACATCAACAGCAGGACAATGTCCTCCCACAGGAGGAGCCGCTACAAGACGCGTCGTCACAGACTGCGGCCCCCCTTCTACCGTCACATGGCGCTCACCACCTGGAGCAATCCGCACCATCCCTGGCGCCAATACTTCCCGATCATGCACTTCTGCAATGGATAAATGAGGGATGAGACTGTCCAGCCGTGACGCAAAACTCGCCGTAAAAAGAGCTGGCATATGCTGGCAAATAACCACAGGGGGACTCCCTGCAGGGAAGCCTTTTAGCACTTCCTCCACGGCCTCCACGCCACCGGTAGAAGAGCCAATAGCAACGACATCAAAGAGCGTTTTCCAAACACCCGTGACATGAGCATGGGGCGTGTCACCAGCAGATTTGCGTGTTTTTACATCCCCACCGCGATGCCCCGGGTGAGAAGAAGCCGCCTCCAGCAAAATACGTCCCAATCCAGCAAACGCCTCTCCCGCACCTCCAGACGTTTTTTTCGGAAAACACTCAAAAGCGCCCATTTGCAGCGCCTTAATCGCCACATTAGCCCCCTGAGCCGTCAGACTAGAGACCATCACAACAGGGATAGGACGCAGGCGCATAATCTTCTCAAGAAACTGCAACCCGTTCATACCCGGCATTTCCACATCCAAAGTAATCACATCGGGCTGATCCTGCACGATGATATCACGCGCCTCAATAGGATTAGCAGCCTCACCGATGACGTCTAGATCGGGATATTTCAGCAAAGAGCGCTTAATAAGTTCTCGCGCTGTTTTTGAATCATCAACAATGAGTACCCTAACACGCTTCTGCATCACTTAAGCCCTTTTGATGTAAATCGTGGGAGCGACGGCCTCAAGACCACAGTCGCGCATGTTCTCAACACGTTCAGAATGACCAACATACAGAAAGCCTCCTGGGACGAGCCGGCCTGCAAGCCTTTTCCAGAGTGCATTGCGTGTTTCATCGTCAAAATAAATGACAACATTCCGACAGAAAATCACGTCAAATGATCCATGAAAAGGCCATACACGATTTAGGTTTAACGGCTTAAAAACCGGCAAACGCCTAATTTCTCCCGCCATGCGAAAACCACCAACACCATTTGGCTCCATAAATTTACGCCGCATATGGTCTGGCACTGTTTGCACTTCTTCAGCAAGATACTGACCAGCTTGGCCAAAATTAACCACCGAATGGTTAATATCTGTAGCAAGGATCTTCATATCCAACCACGGTGCATCAGATATCTTATCGACAACCGACATCGCCATGCTCCACGCCTCTTGCCCCGTAGAGCATGCTGCCGACCACATACGACAACGCCCGCCGGAACGAAGCGTTCGACTCATGTGCGGAGCGACATGGTCTTCCAGATGTTCAAAGTGGCTTTTCTCACGAAAGAACTGCGTCACATTCGTTGTTAAAACGCAGATAAGCTCCTGCATTTCTTCCATACCATCAGACGAGCTTACATAATCAAGGTAGGCGCCAAAAGACTCCTTCCCTGTTGCTCGAATACGGCGCGACACGCGAGAGAACACAAGGCTCCGCTTGGAAACAGGCAAGCTAATACCTGCTTCTCGCAAAGCAATGGTTTGCACACGCTGGAAGTCATGCTCCGAATAAGAAAAATCACCCGCTGCATCTGGAAACGACATCAGACTTCCCTCACGTCAGGGCTGTCGGGGCCGTTGCCGTCCCGGCTGCTTCCTGTCCTAAAAGCTGAGAAATGACCGCATCAAGCTGCAAAATACGAATGACACGCTCACCAACAGTCACCAAGCCACTCAGCTCCGCCGCGCCACCTTCTACGGAAATCGGCTGGACATCACTCAGGAGAATATCGGTAATCCCCACGACACCATCGACGAGGAGGCCGCATGTTGTCTGTTCGTCCGACTCAATAACGATCACGACCCGGCGCTCATTATCCGTTTGGGCAGGCACATCAAGATATTTTGCCAAATTCACCACGGTCACAATGTTCCCACGGATATTGATGGCTCCCTCTACATAGGGCAAGCAATGTGGCAAATATGTAGGTTTCTCATATTCTCTGATCTCTTTAATACTCAAAATAGGAATGCAATATTCCTGATCACCTATTACAAAGATGATCATCTGTTCTTTATTCCCTGCGGTGCCATCTGTATCGGGCTGAACTGGCTGCTTTTCGTCCACGAATTTATCCTTCCTTATTGCCTTCACGCACTATTATGCAGCGTTTCTGACCAGCTGCTCCATCGCTCGTGTGTCAACACGCTTTGTCGTTGCGGCAATCAACGTCGATACGTCTAAAATCAGCGAAACGCTTCCATCACCCAAAATGGTTGCTGCCGAGATCCCTTCAATCCGACGATAATTCTTCTCAATACTTTTAATCACTACCTGTGCTTGGTCACGAATGCCATCCACAACCAAAGCAGCACGCGCCCCCGCTTCATTTTCTACAATCAAAACAATGAGCTGATCCTCTTGCTCGGTACGTTTAGCCGCTGGCTTGTCACCCGGCTCAACCCACGGCAATGTCAACGCATCAGCAAGGTAGATCAGAGGAATACAACGCCCCCTCACCAAAATCACACGGGTGCCATCTGGGATAATATGAATCTCCTGCGGCGCCTTCACGGTCATCAATTCCACAACCGACGTCACAGGCACCACCATGGTCGAGCCCCGGCATTCAATCAGCATCCCATCCAGCACAGCTAAAGTCAGCGGAAGGCTTAGGCTAAAGAGCGTTCCTTGCCCTGGTGTACTTTTGATGGAAACATGCCCTCCAAGATTTTGAATAGCCTGCTTAACCACATCCATCCCGACACCACGACCTGAAAGGTCTGACACTTTCTCCGCCGTCGAAAAACCCGGTGCAAAAATCAGCTCATTCACTTCATCTTCAGTCAATTGAGCATCAGGAGCCACGATGCCTTTTTGCACCGCAATCTGAAAAACCCGCTCCCGATTAATGCCGCCGCCATCATCTTTAATATCAATGAGAATACGCCCAGAGCGATGATACGCAGATAGCCAGATCGTGCCTTGCTCAGATTTCCCCGCTTCTCGCCGTTTTTCAGGGCTTTCAACGCCATGATCCACTGCATTGCGCAGCATATGGGTAAGAGGGTCGGTCAAATTTTCGATCAAGGTACGATCGATCTCCGTCTCTTCCCCTTCCAAGACCAGCGCAATATCTTTTTTCGCCAAGTTGCTGGCCTCACGCACAACCCTATGCATGCGTTGAAACACACTACGAACAGGCTGCGCCCGCACGGCCATCACAGCATCTTGAATATCGCGCGTCAGTGAACGCATCACGGAGAGGCTTTTTAAAAGCTCCTGATTGTCTAACGCACCGCTTTTTTCCAAAACAGATTCTAAGGATGCTTGGCCGATAACCATCTCACCCACCATATCCATCAGCATCGAAATTCGATTAAGATCGACACGGATAGAGGGGCTTTGTTCAGCCTTTTTTACATGCTTTGCGGGTTTTTTCTCTTCCTTAGGCGCCACCTTTGGCGCAGGCGTTGGAGCAACCGTCTCCTTCTGAGGTTGGGCCTGCGGCGCTTCTTCCTCAGACGCAGGCTCTTCCTCCAACGGTGGAAGAGAGCCCTCTCCCCCTCCATCGGGGCCATTCCCTCCTGCCATCGTGATCGTTAGGTCGCACACATCATCAACCCAATCGAAAACTTCACGAATCTGCTCTTCAGTCACCTGCCCACCAGCCTGCGGAACCGTGACTGTCCACGATAAAAGCGCTTCTTCGGCGGGAAGCTCACTCAATGATGCAGGTAATTTTTCCTGATCGCACACGACATGGAAGCCATCCTGGTGCTCTTCTGGAACGAGCTCTTTTAGCCCAAGCAACAGATTACGCGCATCATCCCCTCGCACATAGAGGTCACTATGCGGTGTAAATTGAACGGAGAAGTCACCGCCCTCAGCATTCTCCTCTGGCTCATCGAAATCAAATCCGCCAAAATCAAACGCAACGGGCTCGAAGTTCTCCGGCACAGGAGAGCTTTCCGACGAAGCAGGCTCTTCCGGCCCATTGCCCATCTCAATAATGGACTTCAGCTTTTTAATATTGTCGTCAATACGCTCATCATCGACGGTATCACCCGTACCTTTCGCTTCAGCGACAAGGTCGCTTAAAACGTCCATCGCTGAAAAGAAGATACGAACAATCTCGTCATTCGGCGCCACCGTTTCGGAACGCAAGCAATCAAGGGCGCTTTCATACGTATGCGCAAAACGGACTAAACGCTCCAGACCAAATGACGCGGCCCCTCCTTTGATCGAATGCGCAACCCGGAAAATCGCATTAATCGTTTCCTTACTGGCATCGTCATCAGAAAGCTCACCCAGCCCGCGCTCAAGCTCGGGCAGGAGCTCGTCACATTCCTCAAAAAAGATTTTGAGGATATCGTCCATCTCGTCGCTCATATCGCCCGTTACCCCCTATGCCGTGACCCGGCGAATAGCCCAAACGAGCTTCTCCGCATTAAAGGGTTTTGTGATCCATCCTGTCGCCCCTAAAGAACGCGCCTTCGTCTTTTTCTCTTGATCTGTTTCAGTCGTCAGGCAAATGATTGGAAGATGACGGAAGCGCTCTGTCGCACGGACGGCTTCAATAAACTGGAACCCATCCATACGCGGCATATTAATATCACTAATAATGACATCGGGTGATGGATCGGCTGTTTCCAAAACTTCCAGCCCTTCAATCCCATCACCGCCTTGTAAAACATCATAACCAGCATCAACCAACGCTTTACGCAACACGCCCAGCATCGTTTTGGAATCGTCAACCGTCAGAACACGTACCGTTTTTTTCTCTGACATAAGGGTTAGACCTCCTCTGAATTAGAGCCCTCAACAAGCTGAGAACGCACACCAAAAAGGGCTAAAGCTTCAGAAGCCTTCTCAGAACATGACGTGATACGCGCATGACTGGATAAAATAAGCTGCAAGCATAACCCACCAATATACTCCACCTCCGACGCATCAAGCCTCAGCTCTGCCTCGCCGTCGCTAGATGCACCAAGCAAAAGGCTCCTCACGTCAGGGGCCATATTGGTGTCCAACCGCGCAGGAAGCTTAATCGCTTTGGAGGGGGTCTCCGTTCCCTCAGCCATTAGAAGTTATCCCATCCATCTTCATCAGAGGATTTTGTTGGGAGAAAACGACCATCTTGCTGAACGGAATCATGAGAAGAACGAGAAGAGACATGATCAAGAAATGTTCCGTTCTTTCGGAAATCACCCTGCGGCTCTGGCGCATAAGAGCGTTGAAGCTGACGTGGCTGCTCAGAGCCAATATTAAAAGTTGAAAGCGTTTGGCGAAGCTTCACTGTTTGTGTCGTCAAGTTATGACTTGCCGCGGTGGACTCTTCCACCATTGCAGCATTCTGTTGGGTCATACCATCCATAACACCAACGGAGTCCGACACCTCGCTGAGGCTACGCGCTTGGTCATCCGTTGCTGAGGAAACACGTTCCACGCGCTCTGCAAGCGCCTCTGTTCCCACCTCAACATCATGAAGCAATGCACTGGTTTTCGCCACATAATCCACACCACTTTGGACATGGGTCGTCGCCACTTCCAAAACGCTACGAATCATCTCAGCAGCTTTAGCTGACTGCTCTGCCAAAGACTGAACTTCCTTCGCGACAACAGCAAAGCCACGGCCAGCTTCCCCAGCACGCGCTGCTTCAACACTTGCATTCAGTGCCAATACATTGGTCTTAAAGGCAATATCGCTCACGGAGCGTGTAATCTGCACAATATCATCAGAGGATGTTTTAATGGAGTTCATGGCTGCCGTTGTCTGCCCCATCCCCTCCGTCGCTGTTTTAACTTTCTCTAACGTATTTTTTGTATCGCCACTGGCCTCTGAGCAATTCACAGCGGTCTCATTAAACCCAGACGTGATAGACTTAATAGACGCCGCCACCTGGCCAAGGCTTGCAGCCTGGCGTTCTGTACGCTTCGCTAAATCATCAGACGCTGTGGAAATTTCACTCGCCCCATTAGCAATCATATTGGAGCTTTCCGCCACCACAGCAAGCGCAGACCCTAAACCTGCTATGGAGTGATTGAAAGCCTCACGCAATGGCACAAACTCACCATTAAAGAGCGCGCTGTTAATGCGGACAGAAAGATCACCCTGCGCAACTTTCTGAAGTGCACCGTTCAGCTCTTTAATAACAGCTTGCGTATTCGCTTCACGTTCCTCAATAACTTTGCTGGACTGTAGAGCATGCTCTGTTGCTTCCGCATGCGCTTTCTCCGCTGCTTTTTGCTCTTCCAAACTGACAGCAAACGAAGTCAACACCTTACCAATGCGTCCAACACAATTGGTGCGGTTAAGATAAGGGGTAACGTCTGGTGTTTCGCCCTTACTGAGCCCTTCGCCCATAGCCGTAAGCTCTTCCATCGGCCGGGTCATGACCCTTGTCAAACCAACCCATACGAGGAAAATAAGCACTTCACCGAACATTAATGCCCCCATGTTTAAAATAAACATGTGAACAATAGATTCATGAAGGAAAAAGCCTGCTGCCTCAATAATGATTTGAATGGCTAAATAGACTTCAACCATCAGCATGGCTGCTCTAATTTGCACACGGAAAGGCGCATTTAAATATAACCATTTAAACATCGTAATGCTGTAATCCCTTCATCGAATATCGTCCGCAGACCACGCCCGCTGAAACGTCTAGCTGAGCTGATAGATACTAAATATAAGGATAATCAATAAATATGCTAAGGCCAAGGAATATAACGAGAAAAAGGCCCTTCAAGACAGCATCTTAGCCATTCCCAAATCACATAAAAAATATTCAATAGATATTATTTATAGAATACTAGTTTTTCTTCTTTTGCTCCTATTTAAAAACAAGAGATAAACAGTCCTATTTAATGAGGAGGCTCAGGCGCTAATTTCCGCATGCCTGCCAAATACTGCGATAAAATATTTGCTCTATCGGGAGACATGCCTCCGATAATAGCTGAAACTTTACGCGGAACCATTCGCTGTGCAACAGGCACCATCACACGCATATCTAAAATATCAAAAACAGCAGCGGCATCACGCGGTGGCATCTGTTCATAAACCCGTGCAAGACGATCCATTTCAAACTCAGCCGCTTTTCGCTTCGACTCTTCATGCGCTGAAAGCTCTGATGCACTATGGGTCAATGCTTGAATTTGCTGATCCAAATCAGCACGCTCTTTTTCTAAGGCTTTTTTTTGCTGATCCTCCTGTTTTGTCTTCGCACTGTCTTGTGCCTGATGTTCTGCCAAGTCAGTCGTCAGCTCTTTTTCCGCAGACAAAACGCGCGGATCACTCGGCGTCGTCTCTTCTCCCATCACATGGGACATATTATTTTGTTCAGCGTCGTCTTTCTCTGCAGCTTTTTTAGAAACTTCGTCATCAGAAAAGTCCTTAACCGCTTTCCAACCAAGCATCTTATTAATCTCGGCTCGCGTTTCCCGAGACACCTCAACGATATGGGCCTGCCCTTGACTCACAGATGGTGTGTTCTGTGCAATCAAAGCAGAGGTAGACGCTACCGTGGAGTGATCACTCAGCCGAGCCGCCAACGAGTGCAAATTCAACGCGAGCAAAACCGTCATCAAAACTGATGAAATGTTCATAATTTTACTCAAAGAAAAACTCGCGATGCTCACGCTTTAAACTATTCCCCAAATCGGACGCTCAAAAGTCCTTACATAAATGGCACACTCCGCCGAGCGATAGCGTTTTACTCCCCATGACACAAATAGTATGATGATCAACCCTTCATCAAATTGACCGTCCGCGTCAGCATTGAACGCGTAATCTGCATGGTATTAAGGTTCGCCTCATAAGAATGCTGGGCATCATGTGAATCCATAATTTCCATTAACGGATCCACATTGGGCATTTTAACATATCCCTTCTCGTTCGCAGCAGGATGAGAAGGATCATATTTAAGCTGAAAATCAGACTGATCACGCCCAATTTCTCGCACTTTTACCGAGGATGCACCGCTGGCATGATCAAGCTCATCGCGAAACGTGATCGTTTTACGGCGATAAGGGTCTGCCCCTGGGGAAGAACCAGTTGTCTCCGCATTCGCCAAGTTCTCAGCCGCAACCCTCAGACGGTCAGACTGCACACGCATTCCCGCAGCCGAGACACCTATCGTATCAGAAAAGTCCATCTCTCTTACTCCTGCCTCTATGACGATGAGCCTGAACCGCCACCAAGGGCCATGCTATACATCCCCATATAGCGTCCATAAACAGTCGTCGCGAAACGATGCTGATCATTCGTATCCGCAATTTTAGCAAGCTCGTCCTCAAGCACGACACGATTGCCATCAATAGAGGATACATGCCCCGTATTATGTGCGTATGTTCCACCTCCCGGCCCTGTCATATGGCCCGGTTGCGTGCGCATCAATGTGACTGCTTGAGCAGAATTGAGCACACCTTGGAACGGTGACACATCTTTAGGACTATATTTAGGCGTGTTCGCATTCGCCACATTCCCTGCCAAAACGGTCTCGCGGTTTTGCAACCACTCCATCCGCCTTTCAGCAAGGTTCAGAAGGTCAACACCACCCACAGCATGCGGGGAAAAGCCTGTTATATCTGCCATCAATTTTGCTCTGCTACGGAAGAGACGACATGGACATGACGCTTTATCATGGCGAAACGAGCAGCTTAAACATCCGCCCCGTATCACCGTCAAAAGACCGATCACCAACTTTATGAACAACCCAGCGCAATGTTTCAGCATCACCAGCACGCGAAGCATCGGATGCCAAACGCAGTGCGAGAAGCTGCTGATCCATACTAAGAGGCCCCTGATCGGGAATTAAGCTTTCCGCCATCTTGCGCACTTCTATGATGGCTGCGGCCCAATTTTCCTGACCCTCATAGATCTTAGCCTTCATATCTGAAGCTGCGGCGCTATTATCACCATTCAGAAGATAAAAAGCAACCTCTGGCTTCCCTGAAGACAAAGCAATACGCGCAACGAGACGATTTCGTTTAGCGATCTCACTTTTCGGCAAGGCTGTACTTCCCGTCGCGGCCAACGCACGCGATGCATCGGGCAGCATTCCGCGTTTTAAATACGAATCTGCTAAGGCCTCTCCAGCCATTGCCTTCTGAGTAGGGTCTTCAAACATAGGTACAGCCGACGAGAAAGCCTGCGATGCTTCATCATATAACCCAAGAGAGTTAAGCATTCTCCCATAAGACGTCAGTACATCAGCCTTTTCAGGCCCCGGTGGCAGGTCAGGAAGATGAGCGCGCACCATGGCCGCACCATGCAAGAGTGATCCCCCCGCCTTCGATGCGCCCCCCTGCTGACTTTCCTGCGCCACGCCTTTTAAAGCTTGCTGAAGCATTGGAGCCAGCTCGGGCTCCTCCCGCATGGGCGCTTTTTTGGCTTGATCCATCGCCGTCAACGCATCATTCCAGCGCTTGACCCGCATATACGCATCCGCCTGCAAAATGCGTACCCACCCATCACGACCAGACAAACGCGCGTCTGGTAGAAGAGACGAAAACTGACGCGCTGCTTCCATAGGACTCAAACGCCCTTCTCTTAACTGAAGAGCAATTCTCTCTTCCATTGCTTTTTCAGCAATCGTCGCGTCACGATCACTTTCCAGCCCCTTTAAGAGTTCCTCACCGATTTTCGATCGCCCACTACGAATATCACGGAAAGCACGCGCAAGACGGTACGGCGCTCCTTTCGGCATGTCGTCGAGAGCGCGCATATCTTCCTGCGTGCCATAGCGCGCAATATGCTCCGTCGCGAGAGGTAGCACGACATCTCGCAACGTCTCTGGGTAATTCAAAAGCCTTGGAAAGTCCGTCGCTAAATAATGCGCTGCCTCTTGGTCATGTCCACCTTTAGCCGCGTAATAAAGGCCTTTCCAAACCTGGATTGCCCGCTGCTGGCTTTCAGGCCACTCATCATCTAGAAGCTGTGCCCCCTGCGGATTACCATTAAGCAACTCTGTCGCCCCTAGGAAAAAACGCACATCAGGACGGAATGCCTCCTCAGGGTCATCCTCCAAAGCAACATTTGCAATTGAACGCGCCTCTGGGAAAGAGCCAATATTAAACGCCGCCTTAGCCGCCTCTAACCGTTTCGCAAAGCGATCTTTGGGCTCAGCATCTGCGGCATCAATCAACGCTTGGCGATAGCGCGCATTCGCTTGTTGGTAAGAAAGATGCTTCAGCCCCAACCATTTCAAATCGACATCACTAGCGTAAACAGCTTGATCCAAATCAGGCGGTTTCCCACCGCTGATGGTCATTAAGTCCCCCACCGGTGTGCGCTTAAGCTCAACTTTTGGTGGAGCGTGATCTGCAATAACAACCCCTTCAAGAGACGGCCACACATCGTACCCATTCCCTTTCCGCAATGACAAAATGCCACCGTTATCAAAGGCTGACGTCCCCACAACGAGAGTTTCTCCAGATGTCGGATCTTTCAAAGACAACACACGCCCAGGGCGCTTCATGGGGAACAAAAGCCCGGCCGGCGTTTCTTGCGGAGTAATAACCTGACGCGTGTCATATCCACCACCGGGCGGAGGTACGTCTCCTAACACCCAGCCATTACTTTGCTGCGATAAAAACAACTGGCGCGTGTCAGGCAGTGGCACAGCGATCACCGTCGTTTTAGGTAATGTTTGCACGCTAAGATTGGAGAAAATACCATCGCCACGCAGTGATGATGTATCTAGCGGCTCTTCACCATCAATAACCAGAACAAAATTCCGACCGCTTTGGTAGGCCGCAATTCCCATTTCTGTCGGGATCGGTATCAAAACGCGATTGACTGAAGCAGGATAAGAAGGAACTTTTCGGGGGGTGGTTGAATGCTCCAGAGCATCCCCCGGCTTTACCCCATTTTGTGCTGCTTCTTCTTTCGTAAAAATAGGCGATAATGCTGCTTTTGAATGACCATCTTTAGCACCAGAAGCGCTCTTAGATTCCGGATTATCGTCAGTTTTCTTTTGAGAAACACCCGCGCCAATCACATGCGCCCGCCACCCTGCTGGAACGCCCTTCAGCAACACGTCCCCACCATCGGGGGAGGTCTGGCCCTCCTGCCCTCCTGACGATGCCGCGCCACTCTGAGAGGGAGGAGCCGCGGCCGTAGCTGCGCGATGATGATGCCCTTTATGACCGTGCGTCTGGTGATGGTGTGGAGCCGTAGCATGGCTATCTCCACCCCATACAAGCCCAACCACACAGGACAAAAGAAGAACCCTTTTAAAAGAAAGGGTATCTCCATACCTACTCCACCCGCGCGCGTGGCCCATAGGGCCTGTCAAAACCTCGTGACGAGTGAGCAGCATTAAACGGTTTTCTCCAAGTCTGGTTCGGCAGCAAAGCACGCCCGTCCTCTTACAGGAGGCACCCCCTATGAGCTCAGGCACCCCCTACAATAAAGCATCGTGCAGACGGATCAGGCCAGAAGGTTAAGAATCGAGTTAGATGAAGCCCCTTTATCATCACTCTTCGCAGAAGGGGAGATCTGCCCCGTTGCATCAAAAGGTGACGTTGATTTCGCGTTCCCACCGCCTGTTGCCGAAAGCTTAAGGGAATCAGCCATACGCTCTGGCTGGACAGCCTCACGCACAGAGCGGGCTTGATGCGATGTGGCTGAGCGCATCACAGATGCGAGCTGAGAAGCAGCAGAAGCTTCTGACATGACAATCCTCTTTGCTAATGAGAGCCGAACACCGGACGTTCGATCCCTCTCGAGATACCCTATCGCTACATGTACTCCAAGAGTTTTTTAGTAATAATGTGGAAATCTACGCTTACTTGTTCTTTTGTACTATGAAAAACAGCGCTAACATGGGATAAGCCTTTCTGGACATCATGCCCTCTAGGGCTTGTCACGCTAGCTTCTCTAATACATCACACATGACATACCTTGAGAGGATTTTGGGCCATGTCGATCAGCGGAACATCTCTCGCTTCTGCTCAAAATATCGATGCCAGCACGGCTTATAGCAACGCGCAAAAACTGACCCAATCAACATCATCCAATGCTCTGGGATCGGACCAAGACAGCACCACAAATGGCGCGACTAACAATGCCGTCACGAGCTTTAGCGCTGTACTGAACAATGCTCTCCAAGGCGCTGTTGACACAGGGAAAGCAGCTGAAGTTCAAACAGCTAAGGCACTTTCTGGCAAAGGTAATATGTCTGACGTCGCAGCCTCTGTTGAAGAAGCAAAACTGACCTTACAAACCGTTACAACGTTACGAGATCGTTTTGTCAGTGCATACCAAGAAGTTATGAGAATGTCCGTTTAGGATACATTTTTCATGAACGGCACAGTCGATGTTCAAGAAATCCTTCGCCAAACTCTGATGGTCGCCGTCAAGTTGGGAGCTCCCTCCCTCTTGGCGTCTCTTTTGGCTGGGCTTATTGTGTCGCTCTTCCAAGCCATGACCCAAGTCAGCGAAGCGACTTTGTCCTTCGTTCCAAAGTTCGTCGCGACAATGGCCGTTTTAGTGCTTACGGCATCTTTTATGTATTCTACCATTCACGCCTACACCCAAATGATCTTTGATCAAATTATTCGGGTTGGAGGCTCTTGACGTGAATGGACTGGCTGGCTTCTTTGGCTCACCCAATATCGGGGACCCCAATGGGTCAATCGCCATTCTCGCTGGCACCTTTGTCATTATTTTATGCCGTGTCAGCGCAGTTATCATCGCCGCCCCCGCTCTTGGGGAAACCACCATTCCCACACGGATCCGAGCAGGGATCGCCCTCGCCGTTACCATTGCCCTTCTTCCCGTTATTCAAGACCGCCTTACCGCCGTTTCTGGTGAAGCACTCCGTATGCCGGCTATGGCGCTGCTTATCGTGGGGGAAGAACTTCTCTGCGGCTTCTTCATCGGCACGTTAGCACGTCTTATTGCTCTATCGCTCACGATTTCCGCTCAAATTATCTCTGTCTTTACAGGGATGACCAGCATCATCCAGCCTGACCCCCAATTAGGCGCGTCGAGCACAGCAATAAGCCATATGGCGAACTCTCTCATCCCGGTCATATTGATGACTACCGGGCTCTACGCCCTCCCCTTACACGCCATATCGGGTTCTTACAGTCTTTTCCCAGCTGGGCATATCACGAGCCTTCTTATGGGTGATATGACTGTCAGCGTCATACGCACGGCGTCTGAAACTATGCAAATTTCCATGCAGCTCGCCGCACCTTTTATTCTCATCGGGGCCTTATGGCCTGCAATGTTAGGGGTTCTTAACCGCCTTATGCCGTCTATTCAGGTGTATTCTACGGTTATTCCAGCCCAAATTATTGGTGGCATCCTTCTGCTGGCTATGCTTATTCAAGTCATCAGCGGGACATGGACCGAACGTGTTCAGGGGATTTTATCCAATCTCCCAGGCATCGGCTTTCCCCCTCATCCATAAAGCACAATGGTAGGAGCATATGGCTGAAGAAGGCGGTGGAGGCGGTGGCGAAAAGTCACAAGATCCGACAGATAAGCGGCTCGAAAAAGCACGCGAAGAAGGTAATGTTGCTCAATCTAAAGAGCTTCTTTTGCTGGTTTCCTTGGGCACATTTGTCTTGGTATTCTCACTCACAATCGTCAAATCTGCCTCTGTCTTTCTGACGACGATGAAAGGCATTTTCACCAATATCGGTCTTTTATCAAGCGACCCAGCTATCCTCTACACCGTCATGCAACAAGCCGCGAGAGGCGGCCTTCAACTTGCACTTCCTATTATGATTACAGGGGCTTGTGCTGTTCTTGCTTGCGGGCTGCTACAAACACGCTTTCTTTTCCGCCCGCAAGCACTCAAGCCCGACCCTAGCCGCTTGTCTCCTATAAAAGGAATCAAACGCGTTTTTGGGCTTAACAATCTGATCGAAATGCTCAAAACACTTGCAAAATTCGCTGTTTTTGGGCTTATTTTATACATCGTCGCCTGTGAAACACTCCGTATCGCTCCCCAAACTGAGCGTTGGGCTCCCCCGCACCTTATGTCGGAGCTCAAGAACTGGTTTCTCTACGCAACCCTTCTCGTTATTATCGTTCAGTGCATCATTACTGTAATGGACGAATTATGGTCACGTTACCATCGTTTTTCCAAACTAAAAATGAGCTTCCAAGACATCAAAGATGAAACGAAGCAAACGGATGGTGACCCGCAAATCAAAGCAAAAATTCGGCAAATTCGTACCAGCCGCTCCAGGCGACGCATGATGAGCTCTGTGAAAGAATCCACCGTTGTTGTTACCAACCCGACCCATTATGCTGTAGCGATTTATTACGACCAGAATGCAGGTTCTGCTCCCAAAATTGTAGCCAAAGGCGTCGATGAGCTCGCCTTCCGCATTCGCGATACAGCCCGTGGTGCAAAAGTCCCCGTTGTTTCAAATCCACCCTTGGCCCGCGCTCTCCACACACTACCCTTAGATACTGAGATCCCAGAAGAATTTTGGAAGCCAGTCGCTGCTATTATTGCCTATGTTGTTAAACTCAAAACCCCCGGCGCACGTGTTGGAGGGCGTTAGAAACAGCATGTTTATCCATTGCACTGTTGATTAATAATCTTTATCTTGAAAGAACGTATGAGAGTGGCTCACCGATAGAGAGAAGCATGAGTACGCGGTATCCTCTCTCATTATTCCGTTGCACCCGTTTTCTTGCTCGCGTAAAATAACCGAAACAGCGTGAAATTGACGCGGCACGCCTCAACAGCAGGGACTCTTATCATATGGCTGGTGTTTTTAATGCACTCACCACGGCTGTCAGTGGCATTAACGCCCAGGCAGACGCCTTCACAAACCTGAGTAACAACATCGCAAACAGCCAAACTGTTGGTTATAAAGCAAGCACAACTGCTTTCGCCGATTACGTTTCTGGCAATCTGCGACTGAATTCTGCTTCTCAGGCGGAGTCAAATACCGTCCAAGCTGTCACTGTGCAGCATGTTGATAACTCCGGAACAGCCACGAAAAGCACAAATAGCTTGGCGATGCACGTCTCTGGTGCCGGAATGTTTACGGTTTCCAAACCATCTGGGGTGAGCTCATCGGCATCAAACACCACTTCCTTCCAAGCACAGCAATATTACACACGAAACGGCGATTTTTATCAGGATAAAAAAGGCTATCTCGTGAATACGTCCGGATATTACCTCAATGGGTACATGGTGGACAATACGGGGGCTCTAAGTAACCAACTCTCGCAAGTCAATGTCGCTAATATCGGCTTTAAGCCAACGACGACGACGACATTAAAGATGAATGCGGAGATCGGAAAACTCCCCGCACAAAGCACGAATTATACTCCGCAAAGCTATACCTCTCCAACGACGACGACATATGATTCCTCGTCCAATCCTCACAAGATTGCGACACAATGGCAGGAAAGCTCAACAAACCCTCTCGTTTGGGACATGTCCGTTTATGATGCTGATGGAACAGGCACGATCGCACCAAACGACTATCAAGTCACATTTGATAATTCTGGAAACCTTGCTTCTGTCGTTGATAAATCCACAAATCAGCAAGTAGGCTCGAGTACACCGGGCTCCACAGTCAGCATCCCTATTAGCGCAAAATATGCTCAGAATGATTCACAACACATGAATTTTCTTTTGGGCACGATCGGTGGGAAGACAGGGACGACTATGGTGGCCCCTAATGCTATACCGTCCACCACAAGCCAAGCTGCCCCCCTCAGCGCATCTGGCACCACATTGACTATGGGCAAAACACTCCTCGGCACAGCCACGGGCAGTAATCAGAGTTACATGACAACCCCGATGGAGGTGAACGGCACGCAGGTCGCTGCGAAATGGACACAGAGCTCAGCGTCACCACCAACATGGACGGTGCAGGCTGTAAATCCTTATGATTCATCCTCTTCATCTTCCGTTCAGGGGGCAAGTCATACAGTCGTCTTTAATCCTGATGGCACGATGAAAACAGTCGATGGCGGTGACCCTTCAGCCGCAAAAACAGCCATTACTGCCTCCATCAAAGGTCAAAATTACACGTTAGATATGAGTGGTGGGTCGTTAACAACGAGCCCAACCCTCAATGCGGATACAAGTGCTTTGACAAATGATAGTGTGGTGAGTGGAACCTATACTGGACCAAGCATTCAAAGTGACGGCTCTATCATGGCGCAATTTGATAACGGTTACTCGCAACTTATCGGTAAGGTTTCTCTGACGAACTTTAACAACTTCAACGGACTACGTGCTGTTGATGGTCAGGCCTATCTCGCAACATCTGACTCTGGCACACCACAAACAGGTGTTGTTGGTACTAATGGTACCGGGTCACTCGCTGTTGGCTATACTGAGTCATCCACAACAGATCTGACCGGTGATTTGTCTGCACTCATCGTGGCTCAAGAAGCCTATACGGCCAATACAAAAACCGTCACAACAGCAGATCAAATGCTGCAATCAACCATCGCGATGAAGCAGTAATTCATCCATAATGTGAGGTCTTCCTTTTGGGGAACGCCTCACATGACACAAAAAGGGAGATATTTCCTTACCTGTTGGTATAATCACATAAATATCTTCCTTTTCTACCTACAGACCGAGCGAGGTAAATGTTTATGGTGTCTCCTCTTTTGTCTCCATATCGTGTAATCCGCTTGGTCTCGCTTGCTAGCCTCTGCCTGCTTCCTACAATTGGGCAAGCCCAAGTATCCTTTCATGGGGAGCGACCTTATTTCCCTCCGCCTCCACCACCCAATAGGGGGCCTATTGGGCCACCACCGCCTCCCCCTCCTCCGGCAGCACCAGGCCCTCAAGGGCCTTACTATGGTACACCATACGGGCCTAATCCGTATGGTGCAGCCCCGAACCCGGGCTATGCGCCACCACCTCCCCCTCCGCCACCTCCTCAACAACCATATTATTACGGCGATTCTTATTATAGTAATGACTATTATGGTGGAGGTGTCCCTTATGTATCCTCTCCAGGCACTGCTTATCCATCAGCGCCTCCCAGCCGCTCCTGTGTTGATAATGTTTGCACAGGGCAGTAAGTTTCCTCTTTAAAGAAAAGAGGAAATAGCTTCCTCTTCATACAATATAAAGTGTTGGGGTTTTATGAAATTTTGTATTGTCGGCGCGGGTTTTAGTGGAGCCGTCATTGCTCGGCACCTTGCAAAGCAAGGCCATACTGTCACCCTCGCTGAAGAACGCTCCCATATAGGTGGCAATTGCCATACATCGCGTGACCCCGATACACATGTGATGCTTCATCACTACGGGCCTCATATTTTCCATACAGCCCATCAACATGTATGGGAATATGTACAGAAATTCGCTACTTTTCAGCCTTATATTAACCGCGTCAAAGCCATTTCTGGTGGTCGTGTATATTCTCTGCCCATCAACCTCTTCACGATTAATCAGTTCTTTGGGAAAACATTAAGACCTGAAGAGGCCCAAGAATTTCTTAAAGAAAAATCCGACGCATCTATCAAAAACCCTCAAAACTTTGAGGAACAAGCTCTTTCCATGATTGGCCCGGAACTCTACCAAGCCTTTTTCCGCGGCTACACACTCAAACAATGGGGCGTAGACCCAACTTCATTGCCCGCATCTATTCTCAAGCGCTTACCTGTGCGTTTTAACTATGACGATAATTACTTCAATCATCCCTATCAGGGAATTCCTAAAGAGGGATATACGGCCCTTATTGAGAATATTCTTGATCATCCGAATATTCATCTCCACCTCAATACAGAATTTGAGGCTCTCACGGCTGCAGAAACTTATGATCACGTCTTTTACACAGGCCCGATTGATCGGTACTTCAAGTATTGCCATGGACGCCTTGGCTACCGCACATTAGACTTTGAGCGCTTCGATGCGGATGGAGATTATCAGGGAACGGCCGTCATGAATTACTGTGATGAAGACGTGCCCTACACGCGTATTTCAGAACATAAGCATTTCGCACCATGGGAGGCCGCTCACCTCAAGAAAACGACATGCTTCCGCGAATATAGTCGCTTAGCTACCCCAGAAGATGCACCTTACTATCCCATCCGCCTGACAACAGAAATGTCACGCTTGGAGCGCTATCTGAACCAAGCAGAAACAACAGAAGGCGTATCTTTTCTCGGACGGTTAGGGACATATCGTTATCTTGATATGGATCGCACTATCGCAGAAGCTCTTTCAGCATGCGCCGTGATTGACCAAAAACTGGCACAATCTTCTCCGATCCCATCCTTTTTTACGGACCCTCATAGCGCATAAAAAAAAGCCCGCTCTCTCAAAAAAGAAAGCGGGCTTTTATCGAACGATCACACAACACAACAACCGGTTAGGGAGTTCCGGCTCCCTCATCGGTCATCGTCTGCGTCAATCCATCTAGAACATTCTGCGCAATATCAATCAAAGGGCCAATCGGTCTTTCGGGATAGAGAAGCGCTTTAATTCCGTATTTCTGGGCTGCATCTGCCATCCGTAAAAATAGAAGCCGATCCTCATTGTCCACAACAGACAGATCAACAGCGTTTGCTTTTTGAATAAGCGACCAAAGACGCTGATTCTTGGAAATAGCTTCGTTGCGTACCAAGATATCGTCCGTATGTTCTGCCAATTTTAATTCCGTAATGAGCTTACGGAAACACATCGCATCGGCCTCTCGGTCAGACAAAGACGCACTCACCGTATTCCGATACGCCCTCATCCCATCATTCTGATACATCGTCTATGATCCCTCCTTCACAACGCTCTATACGCCTTCTTACGAAGAAATAGACTGTACATTCGACATCGGGATAACAGCACCCCCCATCTGAACACTCACGCCAGAATCACCCTTGGTAATCCCTGTGATCTTACCATTGACAGAGAATGGAACATCCGTCGTTGTCCCATTGCCATCAACCGTTTTGACCGAGACACTGTAAGGCCCGTCAGAGAGCTGCGTGCCGTCATTACTCTTACCATCCCAGCGCCATGCATTGCTGCCACCAGAGCTTTCCAATACATCACTCTTGACCACTTGCCCTGCGGCATTCGCGACTGAAATCCCGATAATCTGACCAGGTGATGTATTCCCGACAGACAGAGAAGCAGCACCGGACTGAAGAGGAAGTGTCGAGGTCTGAGCTGAAGCCGTTTGCCCCACCATTGAACGATTCTGAGTGAGCTGAGAACTCTCATTAAGAGAAATCAACGCACTCAGATTTTTATTCGTCTGCACCTGCTGTTCCACAGCGGAGAACTGAGCAAGCTGCGAAGCGAGCTGATCATTCTTCATCGGGCTCGTCGGGTCTTGGTGCTGTAGCTGCGTCGTTAACAGTTTGAGAAAATTATTCTCATTCCCTGCCATAGAGGCAAAAGCCCCCGATGCCTGATTGGATGCACCGGAAGCCGACGTCGAACCACTATTGCTTGTTGAAAGCGTTGAAGCCCCTGAGCTCGCGGCATAATCCGTCGCTTGCTTCAGCGAACTTATAGCTGATGAAACGGACACTGGCATGGATACTTCCCCTTCAGGTCAGACCGAAATGTTCAAACTACTGCTCGACGCAGCGGGTAACGTTCTACGATGAGACGCGATGTTTTCAGCCTCCGCAACAGGCCCAACATCCTCATCTCTGGATGCTAAAACAGAGCTCACACCGTCATAATTCTGGCGTTGCCCTTCTTGTGAGGCGCCTCCCCCTTGGCCAAACTGGCCACCAAAAGAAGGATTCTGTCCCAAATGATCTTGAGCTTGATCACCGTTCATACCACCTAATTCAGCCGGGAGCACCTCAATTTTCACAGAAGTTGAGTGAATTCCCGCAGCATTAAGCTGCTCAAGAAGTTCATGATGGCTTTTGGTCAACGCTTTCGTCGTCGCGTCATCCGCTCCCTGAAGCGCAACCTCCGCCACGCCATCGGGCAAACGCGTCACCTGCACCCGAACAGACGCCGCATCCGCCGTTTTTACCGTCATCTCAAGCTTAGACGACGAATGAGACACCTGCTTCTGTGCTAAAGCGGCAATCGATGAATGCGTATCAGCCCCCGTATCTCCTTCATCAGCACGGGTTGCTAAACCTGCCGTATCAGCCTTTTGGGCCGTCACGTCCCCGCTATGATGGGCATTCCCTGCATTTATCATCGTTTGGAAGGTTGTCGATATTCCTGAAGACGACGCACTATCCGCCTTAGCCTGCCCCTCTTGCTCTGCCCCACCAGACGCTAAAAGACTGTCCTGATTATTTTGACCCCCATGCCCTCCATCATCAGACAAGGCCCCTTGAGATGGCGCATTTTGCAACGCATTAACAGGATTTGAGCGTGCTGTATCAATCGTTGCAAGTCCCAGCCCTTCCTGATCCCCTTTCTCCGCGGCCCCATTCTCACTGCCTTGGCGCATCGTGTCCGACGACTTAGCAAGATTTTGTTCGGCCGTAGCAGAGGCTTGAGTAGATGGCGTTGTATAGAGCGTTTCTGCCTTCACATTGAGGTATGACTCCCCATCCACACTCATCTCTTGATGGTGTGCTGCGTCCGAGTGTTCTGACGAAGCAGAGGAGGGCCCCCGTGTCACCGAAATATCAGAAATCTGCACATTCCCAGGCAGAGCAACAGAAGAAACACTGCCAGCTTGCATCACAGAAGGCGACGAAGCTGCTATAGGATGAGCATCATTGGGTGATTGTGCCTGCGCTGCTGCTGAAACTGACTGAGATCCTGCTGCCATAGTCGCGGTAGAAACCGCAGACGCCCCCGTGCCTTTTTGCTCTTCTGGCGACGATGCTATTTTCACCATAGATGCAAGGGCTTTATCTCCCTCCATAGGTTGCTGAGGTGCTTTTCCCATCGCATCAGGAAGCTCCATCTTGCCCCCCGCCTGCATTGACGTCTTTGCCGACAACCCGGCCTCTCCATCTTGAGACGAACGTGCTTGCAGCATCTGCGCCATCTCAGGCTGATTGAGTATGGAGGATAAAAGCCCCCATGCTTGGTCGCTTTGCGCATCGTCGCCATCTTCAGCTTTTTTGGCTGTAGTATCTTTGTCCGATGTGGAAGAGGCTTTTTCTTCTTTCTTCGGCGTATTCTGTATCTCTGCTGTATCATGTGCTTCTTGCTGAGCAGCAGAAGCGTCCTTCACGCTTGCAGACATGCCATCTGACTGATCTGCGTCTTGGGCTTTATCCTGCTTCGAGTCTTGCGACGAAGATACAACCTTGGGTTTTGAGGACGTCTCGTGCTGCTGCGACGCATTGACGCGGTCAGCCCCCTCTCGAGCCTGACGCTTATACTCATCTAAGAGCACCGAAAAGGTCGATTTCGTCGGTGGGGTTACAGTTGTTGCTGAGGGGAGCCCTTTTCGGCCACGTCCCTCGACCACAGGTGCCCCCTCGCGACGACCGACCGCCTTAAGAAGAGAGATCGAGATCATTGTACCAAGTCCTTCTTGGCATAACCATCACTCTGACGTCCCATGACTACCCTCTCAGAAGTCTTAGCGCGTAAGATCTGCAACCATTGCATCCACTTCGGAAAAGCCAGGCATAAATTCTTCTGGGATTTCCTTACGGCCTAGCTCAACACAAACCTGCGGTGGCTGTCCCTGTACAAAAGCCACCAACACTGTTCGGATGATATCATAATACTTACTATCCGTTGTGACCACTGTTTTCATCTTTGCTGAAAGCGGAGCCACCACACCATAGGCAAGCAACACACCCAAGAAAGTTCCCACAAGGGCGCCACCAATCATCTCACCCAGCACAGCAGGTGGCTTGCTAATGGCAGCCATGGTTTTGATCACCCCCAACACGGCCGCAACAATTCCCAGAGCAGGAAGTGCATCGGAAAGGCTTTGCAAGCTTTCAGCCATATGAAGCTCTTCATGCAAACGCTTCTTCAACTCACGGGTCATCACCTCATCAAGTTGATAGCCTTCATCCAAATTCATACTGATAAGACGCAAATAGTCACAAATCAGATCACGCGTATGCGCGTCATTTTGAACCGTTGGGGTTTCCGCAAAGATAGTGCTTTCCATAGGGGTTTCAAAGTCATTCTCGAGCGAAACCATCCCCTTGGTATTAGCTTGCCGTAAAAGACGATAGAGTAAAGCCAGAAGATCAAGATAGTTTTGTTTACTATAGCGTGTTCCTTTTAGAACAAGCTTCAGGTTCTTAGGGAGCTCTTTTAACGCTGCAATACTATTGGACATGATGAAAACGCCAATAGCTGCCCCAAGAATGGTTAACAACTCAAATGGCATTGACGCAAACAAGGGAGCCAAGGCCCCCCCTGATGCTGCAAAGGAGCCAAAAACACATAAAAGCGCAAAAACAAGGCCACCGATAAACAGCATCTCGATACCATCCCTTTCAAAGCACGCGCTCAAGCGCTCACTCTCATTAGTGCACAACCGCGTTATGCACCGTCAATCATTTATGCGCAGCACCCTGTGTCGCTCCATCACCGCTTGGCTGTGGAGATGCTGACGCAAAGGAGGCCGGCAGCGGATAACGCCGATGAATAACCAAAACAATCCTGCGGTTTTCCGCCGCTTCAGGCTGTGATGGCACCGTTAAATTCCTATCGGCTTGCCCCGTAACACTTTCAATCTTACGGTCTGGGTAGCCTGCTCGCACGAGCACTTCCCGAGCTTTATCAGCGCGCATAGCTGATAATGTCCAGTTTGATAAGGCTCCATTGCTTGCAGATTTACGCGTATGATAGGGAACCCCATCCGTTTTGCCAATAATAGAAATATTTTCAGGCAATGTAGAAAGCCATTTCGCGATCTCTGTCAGCATCGCTACGCCGGCTTTATTAGGTGCAATGGCTCCCGTATTAAACATAGACTGATGCTCAGTATCCTGCATCTCAATACGGATTTCGTCTGACCCCACCTTAAACGATAGATTCTTTTGATGGTCAGTAAGAGAATCGTTTTTCTTCACTTCTTCTTGCAGCTGTTGAACCATCTCTTGCAGCTTACGATTTTCATCGGCCGTTTGCTCAACACGGTCTGCATTTCCCTGCCCCACTTGTCCCTCTTTCTGCGACGCTCCACTTTGCGGGCCGCCTAAAGGGATGACTGCGGGAGGCTGTGGTGGGACATCAGCTTTAATCCCTTGGGAAAAACTGTTCGTCGCCGACGGTAAAATACTCATCCCCATAGAGGTTGAGTTCTCTACACCATGTTGTTCATGCTCCGTCGCTTTGGTCTCTTCTTTCCCCTCTGCCTTGCTCTCTTCCTTGCCTTGCTCATCATTCGGCTCATGATCGGAATCCTTCACGGCAGAGGATGGCGACGATACCGGAGAGGTTTTCTGAATCGACTGTGCAAAACTGGCTGTACCGGACTTATCAGCCATCGGATTGAAGAACAGCGCAATCCCGCGCCGTTGTTCATCAGTCGTCACATTCAGAAGCCACATCAGCAAAAAGAACGCCATCATTGCCGTCATAAAGTCCGCATAAGCGACCTTCCATGCACCACCATGATGGCCACCCCCACCCCCTTCTTCCCGCTTGATAATGATTGGGGAGTTGTTTTTATCAGCCATATTTGCGGTATCGTTCCATCAACAGTCTCTGGCACATTGCCCCGAGGGCCATTAAGTCTTCAGGCGGTTATGAGCAATGCCAAGACGAACCGAAGGCGTCCCCGTAAAGGACGCACGCCCGGCATGGGTCAACTCGAGCGAAGTATCCAGCCAGACCTCACCCCCTATATCACGCCAACGCTTACAGAACGTGTAGTCCTCGCTTAAATACGTGCCTGTTTCAGGGTCAATACTCCCATCAAACAGGGCAAAACTCCGAATACCACTGCCATCATTAGGCGCATCAATACGCTTATACTCCGTTTCTGGATACGCTTTGATCATGCGTTCCACAGCTTTCCGGCTCACCATAAGAAAACCGGTTCCCGCATAGTTACTTTCTACAAGCGGGCCCTTTTCTAGGCTCGTATGCATTTGGGCTGTTTCACCCACATAGCGCAAAGACGCTGTCTGCTGCCGTTCCCCAGCAAGGATGTTCTCTTTGGTTTTGGCGTCCCAAAAACGGTCACGCAACGGGTAAAGCCCCCCGACTACGTCCTTGCCTGATTCAAAGAGCCGAGTTGGGGCATCCGCATGAAAACCAATATCGGCATCAACAAAAAGAATATGCGTACAATCTGATTTAAAGAAAAAATTCGCGAGTAATGTATTCCGTGCACGCGTGATCATCGCATCATCACCAATATGCATAATCGTCATGGGAATACTTTGCCCACCCGACGCATATCCAATAACGGAAAGCATATACTCCGTCGTGACCATACCGCCAAAGCATGGAGTAGCAAGAAGTATCTTGCCCGGAGGCGTATTGACTGTCTGTTCCATGACGTTCCTTGGCTAAAGCTGTTGTAAAAATTGATGGTAGGGACGCGCAACCATCTGCTTAATGAGCATCACGCCCTCGATACCGGTCATAGAGCGCTTTCTCAAGAGCTCACATCGAAACCTTAAGATATTATCTCTGCTCGCTCTATTAAATACCTTTAGGCGCAGAGAGGTAAAAAATCAAAAAAACGTCTGCTCCAAATGCCGTCGAATGAAGGTTGTACGCGCAATATCATCAATATCCGCTTGTTCTTTGCGTTGGCGTTCCATGTCGAGTTCTGCATTGATCTCTTTTATCAATTTTCCTGTCGCCTCAAGCGCGGTATTGGTTTTCACCATCGCTTCACGCGCCATTTCTGTGTGACGATGCGCTTCTTGTAGGGCGTTATTTTTCTCTTCAATCTGCCGACGCGCTAGCGGGAGCCACTCTCTATAAGAGCGTTGTAAGTCCAATTTTCGATTTTCATCGCTTTCTCCCTCAAAAGCGAAAAGCTTATTAGACACAATGTCTTTTTCAATCCGTTCAATAGCCGCTTCAATAAGCTCCTCATCCTGCACGCATCGCGCAAGATGGGCTCTCGCTTCATCGGCTTCTAAGTCTTGCAGCTTTTCGAGTGAATGAAGGGCCTTCAAACGTGCAGCACTCACGGTCTATTCTCCTCGCTTATGAAGCCTGCGGCACAACCTCGCCACTCTCGCCAGTTTCCAGCACATGCTTTAACGCCTGGAAGCAATCTTCCAAACCCATCGTTTCCCCTTTTCGCTGGGTGATAAGCTGCTCAATCGCAGGCCCAAGCTGCACAGCCTCATCAGCACTGGGGTCTGCTCCCTGTTTATACGCCCCTAAACGCACCAGATCTTTGACATCACCCCATGTGGCCAGAATACGCCGCGCCTTTTGAACAAGCGCATTCTCATCAGAAGATAAACATCCCGGCACAGAACGCGATAAAGATTTGAGCACATCAATCGCAGGATAACGTCCAGCTTCCGCGATATCACGCGCCATAACGATATGACCATCTAAAATGCCGCGCACCGCATCGGCCACGGGCTCATTTTGGTCATCTCCCTCCACAAGAACGGAGAACACAGCCGTGATCTGCCCAGCTTGGCCATTTTTTTGCAAAGGCCCCGGCCCCGCGCGCTCTAGCAAACGTGGCAATGTTGAAAAAACGCTAGGAGGATACCCGCGCGTCGCAGGAGGTTCCCCTGCAGAAAGACCAATCTCGCGCAAAGCTTGGCAAAAACGCGTCACACTATCCATCAGAAGCAGCACAGACTTCCCTTGGTCGCGAAAATACTCCGCAGCAGCCAAGGCCGAATAAGCCGCCTCTCGCCGCATAAGTGCCGACGTATCCGACGTTGCCACCACCACGACAGACTTCGCCATACCGTCTGGGCCCAGATCATCCTCGATGAACTCACGCACCTCACGGCCTCGTTCCCCGACCAGTGAGATCACCGCTACATCGCACTCGGTACTGCGTACCAGCATGCCCAAGAGGGTGGACTTCCCCACACCAGACCCTGCAAAAAGCCCTAATCGTTGCCCCTCACGGCATGTTGTGAAGAGATTCATCGCTTTAACACCAAGGTCAATCCGTGGGCCAAGGCGCGCCCTTGTCGCCGCTTCTGGTGGCGATGCATGCAGCTTTTGCACCTCTCCACCCGGCAAAAGAGACCCTTTCCCGTCTATCGGTCGGCCTGTTGGGTCTATAACCCGCCCCACCCAAGACGCATTAACCTGCAACACACCGCCGGATAACTTCTGGCGTTGCTGGCGGTCATAAAGTGAGAACGATACCTTGCAGCCCGCACCGATACCTTCCATCGACCCGTAGGGCATCACAATCGCGCAATGCTGCTTAAAGGCAACGACCTCAGCCATAATATCGCGACCATCAAGGGCCTTAATGACGACACGATCCCCAATACCCGTGAAGTCCCGCATCCCGCTGACAGAAGCAGAAAGCCCGGAAATATCCAACACTTCCCCTTCTAACACACCAATAGGTACGCTCTCACGGGACGGCGCTATCAAAGAAGACATGGAGCGCCACGCCTCTTGAGCACGACCACTATAGGCAGCCGCCTCCTCCCGTGCTGCCTGCACAGCGTGCTTAACCTCTTCCAGCGAAGGAGAAGGGGACGTGGGGGGAGTCTGCACCTGAACTCTTCCTTTACAATCGATCCGTTAAAAGGCCCTTGCTTGGGCCCATACCATTCTTTAACGGCTCGACGGGAGACCTCTTTTAAAAAAGACTGGCGAGCTGAGAGCCATAATCACTGTTACCGGACGTATCGCCAAAGAGCGAAAGCACGCTATCACCATCATCGCTGCCACCAAACAGATCCATCATCGTCGCAGGTTTGTCCTGTTTGTTATATTCAGGATGGATCTGAAGTTGCGCCAAGTAACGCTGCGCATAGCGATTGATCTGATCCGGCGTCTGCAGTTTGGAGAGGTCAACCTTGTTCGTGATGATACGCTTCTGCTGAGAGAAGTCGAGCGCACCGAACTGGTCTGGCTCATAACCGCTGACAACCTCAGCAACTTTTAACAAGGTTTTATCAGACATCAGCTGGTCAACAGTTTTAATCTTCCCACCCTGCATTTTGCGTGAGAAATACAGCGCATCCCCCACGCCATTCTTCTGCAGAGAATCACTCGTTTCATATTGCTGAAGCTGATAAGCCTTTGTCGTCAAATCGACCGACTCACTGGTAAAAGGCGTCGCATCAGCTGTGCCCTTCCCCTTACCAAGGGTAGAAAATGCATCAGCGAAAGAAAGCCAACTTGCATTGCCAGACTTCCCCGCAACAGATGTTTTATCCGCCGGGTCTTGAGACAGAAGATCACGCTCCAATGCCGTCTGGTTCGCCATAGAGCTTAGATTATACGCCCCAAGCACAACTTGGTTGGACGCATAGTCCCCCATAAGCTGTTTGGTCGTTGTGATGTTGGGGGCATTTTTCTGGAACGTATCAACGTTACGCTGGAGCGTTCTATTTTCTTTGAAATAGGTTTGCGCCGACGAAAGCTCGTTTTTCTGAGCATAGATAAACTGACCAACGGGAGAAAGACCACTGAGACTCATATCATTGCTCCAATACGTAACGACATATGCCGACCATCATGATGTATGGCCACCACTCAAAGCACTCTCCACCTCAACACACATCATGGGAAGAATAACCTTAGCCATTGAACATCGCTAGAGACACATAGTACACTATAAATAGTAACAAAAACATTGCAACGTCGCTTGCAAAAGTCAGTGCGGGAATGCCAATGCAGAAATATGTGATTAGCCTAGCGCGTACACCAGAACGTCTTGAACGCTTCCGCCGGGTGAATGCGCATGTACCCGACATTCTGCATGCTCCTGGCATTGATGGGTCAACATTAGACCTCACCCAGGCTGCCGAGCAAGGTTTTGTGGATCATCATTGCCAGTTCACCAAAGGCGCTATTGGCTCAGGCATGACTCATGTTTCACTATGGGGCGCCACGGCTAAATACGGCCATCCCTCTCATATTTTTGAAGATGATGCCTTCCTCTGCCATAATTTTGAGGAAGAAAGTGATCGCGTTATCCGCTCTCTTCCAGAGGATTGGGACATCATTTTATGGGGCAATAACTCCGACACCATTCTACATTACGACCTTTTGCCCGGCATTACAGATTGCGTTGCGCGTTTTTCAGAAGAAAAAGTCCGCCGCGCTATTGAGACGTTTCGCCATATGGACGTGGCCACACTGCCTTTCCGCCTGCGCCAAACCTTTGGTATTTGTGGCTACTCAGTCTCTCCCAAAGGAGCCGTAGAGCTGATTAAACGGTGCCTGCCTTTTACCTCACCGCTCGTGACCTATCCGAGCATGGGGGGCAAAGTCCTTCAGGCAAGCAGCGTGGATCATCTCATGAACCAACATTATGCTGATCTTAAAGCCTATACCTGCATGCCACCTCTCGTACTGACAGATAACGTCCAAGCACGTAGCCTCAATCTAGCCTCTGGAGCGTCTTCATGAACGCTTCACGCGTCCGGTCTTTTTGGGCAGCCATCGGGAGCCTAGGCGCAGCCACACTCGCGAGCTGCACCTCTCCTGCAGAGACTTATTTTGACAATGGGCAAGAGCTCGCCCGCGCGGGGTTCATCGCCCATGCAGCCGATACAACCGCACGCTATACGATGCTCAACCAGCTTCCACCCTCTTTATTGACGTTCCGCCCTATCCCTGACGGGGGAAAGATTTACCTCTTTGCCGACCCTATTAGCTGCACCTGCGTCTATATGGGCAATGAAAGCTCGTATCAGAGGCTCATCCATACATCAAAGCTCAACCGTCGTTTAACACGCACCATTCTCACCCCCGCTGAGATGGCGACTGAAAACCGGCAAAACAGCGCTTCATGGGACTGGACAGCGTGGGCACCCAGTGCTGATCCAGGCGCCAACCAGCCCAAACACGTTACCGGAGCTTCGTGGTAAATAACGAAGCGCCTCTTTTAACAGTGTAAAGCCGCTCCTGCCCCTCTCCGAGGCAATATGGCTTTACACTTTATTGTCGAGAGAGAAACTTGACCGAGATGAATCGCGTCCCGCTTCACCCGTTTGGCCATAGCCATGCTGGCTCTCTTCAAGAGCGCTTTCAATTAAAATACGCATGACGGTATTTTGTGTCTCTAGAGCATGACGCAACAACGCTTGGTTGCGCTCTGCAACGTCATCAAAATGCTGCTGAAGTTCCCGTAACGGCTCCGCGGCTCCTTCAGGAAGCTGCCCATTTTCTTTCACAGCCTCAATCAGCTGACCAAGCCGATTTATCGAGGCTGTTTTCTCTGGCAATAGCGCCATGGCCTCAGCCATAGCATCATCCGATAGAAGGGCATTTTCGCGCTCCATAAACGCAATAGCCTGCGAAAAAGCCTCTACAAGAGCATCACGGGAGAGCTCTTCCTCTGCCCCATCCGCACCAACAGGCATTTGAGAGGTGGCCTCCTGATGCTCTGCTGCAAAATGCTGCGTTGCACGCTTAACCACATCTCCTAAGCGAGGCATTTTCATCGCCTAATCCTATCGTGAGCCGTTGCCGGAATGGCTCTGCATCTTCTGCATGGTCTGATAGACTTGGTGGGCAATCCCCACACCGCCGTTCCGAGCGATCTGCTTCCCAAGCTCAAGCACTTGCAAAGAGCGGAATTGCTTTTCGGCTGACCCTCCCCCAAAAGGTTTGCCAGAGGTATCAACCGTTTCAAACATCGGCTGCATCATTTCCCCCAACGCCACAGCCTCAAAACCCTCCGCTCCTTGCTGGATTTTTTTATCCACTTGAGAGGCAGAAGGCGTCGTCGCACGCATTTGATGTGGAGCCGCTAAGGGAGCCGTCAGATGTGGAAACGAAACCAAAACACTACCCTATCTTGTCGAGATAATTTGGACATTACATTACCACTCAGCACCCGCACCTGTCACGCTTTATCTCTTAAGCGCACATGCCTTTACCGCACTTCAAGCTCTGCCTGAAGTGCCCCGTCCGCCTTAATCGCTTGGAGGATACTAATCATATCACGCGGCCCAACGCCCAACGCATTCATCCCCGTGACAAGGCTTGATAAAGAAGGCCCTTCTGGAAGTAGCGCCATCTTATTATTACGATCTGTGTTAACATTTACCTGCGTTTGCTGCACCACAGCTGTTTGCCCACCCGCCAACGGGTTCGGCTGTACCACTTGAGGGGTCGATGCAATCTGAATGGTCAGATTACCTTGGGCAACAGCCACGGTCGTGATCCGCACATTGTCGCCCATCACGATTGTTCCTGCCGCTTCATCCACAATGACTTTCGCCATCGTATCAGGAACCACTCTGAGATCCCCAATTTCATACAAAGCTTGCGCTGCATTACGACGGGCAAGACGCACCGTTACCGTACGTGGATCTTCCACCGTTGCTGTGCCACGACCAAGGCGGCGGTTAATTACATCTGCAATACGGTTCGCTGTCGTAAAGTTCGGGTTTTTAAGAGCGAGGTGAATAATGCCCCCCGCTCCCAATACGACTGGCACTTCTCGTTCCACAACAGCGCCGTTAGCAATATGGCCGCTCGTTGGCACGTTACGCACAGCCTCAGCAGCAGGCCCACGTGCAGAAAAGGCGTTTGTCACGAGAGAGCCCTGCGCCACCGCGTAAACTTCACCATCCGCTGCCTGCAACGGCGTTACGATCAGCGTCCCACCCGTTAAGCTTTGCGCATCACCAATCGCAGAAACCGTTACATCAATCCGGTTCCCACCATGAGCAAAAGGCGGCAACGTTGCCGTGACCATCACTGCTGCTGTATTATGTGTTTGAAGCTGAACAGCCTTGTCACGAATATTCACGCCAAGACGATTGAGCATGCCAATCAGCGTTTCTCGAGTGAACAAGGTATTTGTCAAGCGATCTCCCGTCCCGTTCAAGCCTGCAACGAGACCGTACCCGACGAGTTGGTTGTCACGAATCCCTTCGTAATCAACAATATCTTTAATACGCACCGTTTCGGCATGTGCAGGGAAAGGCCATGTCATCACAGTTAACACAAGCCCAACCAACATAAGAATCACGCTAAGCCCCCGGCCTGCGTGCTTCTTTGCCTTGTAGAAGGTCTGGTTTTGGTGCTGTGCAACCTGCATAAAATGACTTCTCCTGTCCACCGCCCTGTGCTTTAGCAAAAAAAACATAAAAAAACATCTTTTTCATGCCACTGGGTAAGCTACCTTGGTCATGCCTTCTGCTTTTCTCGCGCTTTTTTATCAAGAAAAGATTCTTATTAAGGAAAACAGAGTAATACGAATAACAACACAATCACGATAGAAAAGACGTTTAAAAATTATTGTCAGACCATGAGAAAAAAGCGTATAGGAACCCCTATGCACAGTCAGCTTTTGGTTTCCGCTTTGGCACGTACAATGTCGCGCCTTGTTGGTGCCTGCGCTTTCCTATGCGTAGGGCTCCTCTCGGGTGCGCACGCCTACGCAACAGCATCAGCGCCCTGCATGGCCGCAACCGCTCAAGTCGAGCGTGCCTTGCAGCTTCCTGATGGGTTTCTCTCCGCTATCAGCCGTGTTGAAACAGGCCGCCCCCAAGCTGACGGGCGCCTCCTCGCTTGGCCGTGGAGTGTCAATGCTGGCGGCGTTGGCTATCAATATCACTCCCTTCAGGAAGCCGTCGAAGCCGTCAAGAAATTTCACCAAGACGGGATACAGTCCATTGATGTTGGGTGCCTTCAGGTCAACATCATGCACCATCCTAATGCATTTTCATCCCTTGAAGCCGCATTTGACCCTTATACGAACGCCCTTTATGCGGGGCGTTTCCTCAAGCAAATGCATGATAAAACGGGAAGTTGGCCTCGTGCCGCAGCAGCCTATCACTCCCAAACGCCTTCAATTGGCGCTCCTTATCTTGACCATGTTCTCGCTGAATGGGCCGTCCCCCAAGACGGGCGTCCTTTAACGCCTCTCAAGACCATCCCACTCCATGCCACGTCTTTTTTCCAGAACAAAGCGCCCTCTGCGCATCCTTTAGCACCCCTTCAAGAAGTCAAAACGCCGGCGGCTCCTTCATCAACGCCTGATAAGCCACAGCGTGATTTTCATCCGTTCAAAGGGTTTCAACATTTTTCAGAACCCCCCAGCCATCCACGCATGGCGGGCTCTCAACAAAGTCGTAATCTGGCAGCATATCGCAGAAACCCCGTGCGGATCGTGAATACAATGCCTTATCCTTCTTCCTACTAAACCGCAGGATGGGGGCGGGCCTCCCATCGTCACCTATCAGCCCGCCTAAACACTCAGATTAGGACGAAGACGCAACGAGAGACCGTAGTGCCTCACCCATCTCATTAAGAACCGGCACAAAAGAACTTTCATGAGCGCGGAAAATGCGTAGAGTCGGATACCATACAGACTGCGTCCCCTCATCGCCCCAACGCCAGCAGGAATCCCACCGATTAGCCAACCATACCGGAATACCTAACGCACCCGCGAGATGTAATGGCGCTGTATCAACAGAAATGACGAGGTCAAGCGTCTTCATTAATGCCGCACAATCAGCCATATCGGTGACCTGATCCATCAGGTCATACACAGGCTGCGGTGTTCCCTCTGCAAGCTCTTGCCGAGGATCCCCATATTGCAAGGAAAAGAAGTCCACTTCCGCAGGGGCCAAAGCAGCCATCATCTCCTGAAGGTTCGTCGAACGACGACGATCAGCCGCGACATCACGTGCGAGGAAACGCTTTCCTCCAGCCCACACAAGACCCACTCTTAAACGCCGCTTCCCGTTTGTCGGTCTGCCCTCTTTTTCCAAACGCTCCGACACATGTCGCGCAAAAAGGGCTGCGTCTTGCTCTGGCACGGTCATATACGGTGCGAAGGGAGGGATATCCGCCTCCGTCTTCATCCCACAGATATAGGGGAGATCAGCAATCGGGCAGCCATAATGATACTGGCTCTGTGTTTGCGGCTCGACCTCTACCTCGTTACTTAATCGAACGTCCACCTCGGGGAAGCTCTGCCTGAGCAGCCTTACAAGCTGTGATGGAGCGGCAAGCGTAACGCGCGCACCTCGCGCTAAGATCTGTGGTAGGAAGCGAATGAACTGGATCGTATCACCTAAACCTTGCTCCTGATAAAAGAGAATGTGCTTCCCTTCCAACGCCACATCCGGTGCCAAACGGTAAAGGTCTTTCACATACCAACAAGAAGGATTGATCACAAACGGGCTACGGAGCGCGTAACGCTGGAATCCTTCCTCAAAATGGCCAGCTTTCAACAAACAAATCCCAAAACCAAACGAGATGAGCTCATGCGATGGCGCAAGATCAACGCCTTTACGGTAATAAGCGATCGCCTCTTCCGAGCGATTAAGCCGCTCAAGAGCACACCCCATATTATTATAAAGCGGTACAGATACAGGGCCATCCGCCAACCAGCTCTCTAAAACCGTCTTAGCCTCTTCGGTGCGACCAGCTTCAAGCAAGCAGGCGGATAGATGCTCCCCAACGGCAAGGCGATTTTGCTGAGGTGAGGCTTTCAAAATGTCCGCATAAAGACCCATGCTTTCATCATAATGACCCAGAGCCATGAGCTGATCGGCCAAATGCAGCATAATATCGTAACGCACGGACATTAAATGCTCGTCATTGACCTCCGGCAGCGCGAGAAGCGCCTTCCGCAGGATAGTCATCATGAGATGATGATGGGCAGTGTGTTGCACCAACACGCCATAGGCAGCCAACAACAAAATAACATCCGTCGTTTCGCAGCTCACCTGCCGGATAATATCAAGCGCATCTGCCTCTCTGCCATGAGAGTATAAAAAGCTACCCGCTTCTGTCAGATTTTCTGGGGTGAGATCATTCCACAGAGCCTTTTTCAATACATCAATGTCCAACCGACACACCCCTTCTGATCAATGAGCAAGCACACTTGTCTGATATTTCTGCCACAGCTCCTCAAGAGGTTTCAACTCAGACCTCTAAAGAAGACGTGCTGTGGGTTTTAACGCTTGATTGCCTTCTCTCCCATGCGTATTTTAAAAAGCCTATCACAGATAACAGATAATCTAAGCTAAACGCGCTCGATATGAGCATAATGGCTTTATTGAGAGGACTCTCTTGGCGACACCCAGCAGACCGACAGACCAAAAAACCTCTTCGGCCGGGGCTGGCGCTTCTCTCGTCGCCACTATCAGGGCACGCCTTAATCAAGCCGTCCACGCTTTTTCCAACCCCAAAGCTCTTTTCCAACCAGGGGGGAAAGGGCTTGCTGCTGTACGGTCAACCTTGCCAGGGACGGATATCCTCCTTGCCCTTGGCGTTATTCTCCTCATTTCTATTCTGATTGTCCCACTTCCAACATTTATCTTAGACATTGGACTTTCTCTTTCTATCACATCATCTGTTTTGATTTTGATGGTGGCTCTTTTCTTAGAGACACCACTCGACTTCACCTCATTCCCTACCTTGTTACTTCTGACAACCATGTTCAGGTTGTCTCTTGAGGTCGCCACAACACGGCTTATCCTCAGTCACGGGAATGAAGGCGCCTATGCGGCAGGACATGTCGTTGCCTCCTTTGGTGGCTTCCTTATGGGCAATGATATTGTCATTGGGGGCATTGTTTTCTCCATTTTGATGGTCGTCAATTTTATGGTGATCACCAAAGGGTCAGGCCGTATTGCAGAAGTATCAGCCCGCTTCTTCTTGGATTCCATGCCCGGGAAGCAGATGGCTATTGATGCTGACATCGCCTCCGGTGCCATGAACGAGAAAATGGCCCGTGCCAAACGTAAGGAGCTTGAAGCAGAAAGCTCTTTCTATGGCTCCATGGATGGTGCAGCTAAATTTGTGCGTAATGATGCCATCGCAGGCATTATCATCACCGTCATCAATATCCTTGGGGGGCTAACGATTGGCGTACTACGCCATGACATGCCTATTTCTGAGGCGGCGCAAACCTTTACCACCCTCACGATTGGTGACGGGCTTGTTTCCCAAATCCCGGCTCTTTTGGTGTCCTTAGCGGCTGGTATCGTCGTCACCAAAGGCGGCACAGATGGATCGGCGGACGTTACCCTGTTTCGCCAACTTGGCGGGAGCTCCAAACCACTCGCCATTGCCTCTATTCTTTCTGCAGGCTTTGCGTTTATGCCGGGTCTGCCTGCTTTCCCATTTTTGCTTATTGCGGCCGTCGCTGGAGGAGGCGCTTGGTGGCGTCATAAGCAACCTCTCCGCGACGAAAATGCAGAAGACGCCACGCAAATTGAGCCTGCGCCTTCAGTTCAACCTATTTCCGACTTGCTCCATGTTGATCTCCTCCGCCTAGAAATCGGTTACGGCTTATTACCCCTTGCCAGTGGAGAACATGCGCAAATTACAGAGCAAATCCGAGCACTTCGGCGTAAAATGGCCTCTGAGATGGGTTTCATCACACCATCCGTGCGTATTCAGGACAATATTCAACTTCCGACAGACAAATATGTTATCAAGCTCAAGGAAATTGAAATTGCTTCCGGCGAAGTGCGCCCTAACCGCCTTCTCGCTATTTGCCCATCGGGGATCGACCCTCATAATGCGCTTCCGGGCGAAGTCACCACAGAACCTTCCTTTGGTCTGCCCGCTATTTGGACGGAACCGACGTTAAAAATTCAAGCAACGAATGAAGGCTATACGGTGGTTGATCCCACCACGGTCATCATCACTCATTTAACAGAGTCCATTAATCAAAATCTCGGTGAACTCCTCACCTACGCCGCCACGCAGCAACTTTTGGATGATCTCCCGAACGATCAACAACGTCTTGTCAGCGACCTGATCCCCTCGCAGGCATCACTCAGCACCATACAGCGCGTGTTGCAATCTTTGCTGCAAGAGCGGATTTCCATTCGCGATCTCCCCACCATTCTGGAGAGTATTCAAGAAGGAAGTGCCCTAATTTCCAAGGGAATCAAGGCTCTGACCGCCCATGTGCGCGTTCGTCTTTCTCGGCAAATTTGCAGTAATTATGTCGGGCCGTCAGGGTGTATTTCCATGATTACACTCTCGCCAGAATGGGAAACCAAGCTGCTCAATAATATTGTTGGTCAAGGGGACGATCAAACGCTTGCTATGCCACCTAATATGCTGGATGAGTTTGTAAAATCTCTCCGTCGTGCCTTTGATCAAACAGCGAATATTGGTGAAACTCCGGTTATTGTTACCACATCAGGCACGCGTGATTCTGTGAGGATGATCATTGACCGTATTCGTCCATCTATGGCCGTGATGGCACAAGCAGAAATTTACCCCCGCACGCGTATTCGAACCGTTGCTACAGTGACGTAACATCCCTCGCGTTCTTGTCGTCATAGCTCCTTATGACGTTCTCCTCCCTTATTTCTTAAACGCCCATCTTCTCTTGAGAGCGGACGATACGTTATGATTGACAGAGCGAGACAGTTAAACCACACCGTGACCACGCACCGTCAGACATTCATGCAACAGGATACGACCATGCCCTCATCGCCCGGTGCATCTCTGCCCCTCCCCAGCTTGAGCGTGGAAGATATCCTTCTGTGGCATTCAATCCCACGTCCCCTCGTTGCAGCAATGTCGGGCGGCACTCTAGAAGAAGGGCTCTGCAAAGCCATCGCTTTTGAGCGCCTTCCTATGGCTCCCGGTCGCATCGTTGCTCTTGGTGGGGCGCCTGGGTCTGGCAAGAGCCTGACCTTGGCCAAGCTCGCCGCTCGTTACGCTCTTAAAGCTCAAAAATCAGAGGGGCACCTCAAGAAACCGCTCGTCCTTGCATGCGACCACAACCCGGGAAGCTACGCCAAACTCGCCTCGGTTTTAACAGGGTATGATGTCGAGCTTGTCAAAGCATATCATGGGATCGTCCCAACCGGCCTTGACCGTCAAGATCGCATGACCTTAGTGGATTTACCGGGTGTCTGTATCTATTCCCGCAGCGGCATGGCGGAAATGCAAGAGATTGTGGAACGCACAAGCGCTACCCTTTCCCTCGTCATTCCAGCGGGTATGGACCCAGAAGAAACAGCCGATATTGCTGACGCTTTCTATAAAAAGGGAGCACGCACCCTCATTGCCAGCCGTCTTGAACAATCGGGACGTATTGGCGGCATCGTAACAGCTGCCGCCTGTGGCCTTACCCTCACTTATGGAAGTTTTTCATCCAGTATCACGGCGGGCTTTACCCATCTCACACCGCAAATTTTAGCCAAACGACTACTTATTCTGCCCACCTAAACGGTAAGAAAGGTAAAAGAGCAGCGCTACCCCCCACCAAAACTCCGTACCAGCCCACCAGAGACCATCTGGAACCCATCAACCAACACAAAGAAAATAAGCTTAAAAGGCAGAGAGATTGTTGCTGGCGGCAACATCATCATCCCTAAGCTCATCAACACACTTGCGGTGACCAAGTCGATGACAAGAAACGGAAGATACACGAGAAAGCCGATCTCAAAACCGCGGCTTAACTCCCCCACCATAAAGGCAGGAACCAGCACACGCCACGGCGTTTCCGATGCTGTAGCCACGGGCTTCACATTCGCCAAATGATAGAATGTTCCCAAATCATTCGGCCGTACATTTTTAAGCATAAACGTGCGAAAAGGCTCAGCAGATGCTTGGAGCCCTGCAAGCTCCTCAACCTGCCCATCCATCAACGGTACAATCCCCTTATCCCATGACTGCTCCAATGTTGGCTGCATCACGAAAAAAGTCAGGATAAGCGAAAGCGCGATCAACACTGTATTCGGTGGTGTACCTTGCGCCCCAATCGCGCTACGTAACAGAGAAAATGAAATGATAATACGCGTAAAGGCCGTCACCATGACCATTAAGCTCGGTGCGAGCGACAATAGCGTAATAAGAGCCACCATCTGCACAAGACGGCTGGTTGTGCCGGCTTCACCAATTCCACCGCCCTTACCCATGTCAAACGTGACAGATTGAGCCGCTGCTGGATCTACCGCGACACAACAGGCCAGCACAGCCACAGCGAGTAAAGCCAAGCCCCATATGACAGACCGCATGCGCACAGGGCGCGCAATGTTACACATGTGATGGATCCTTCTCCGGCACGCGCTCTGGCTCATCGTCATACCCTTGTTTACCTGAAGACGCCTGTTCCTCGTCTTCATGGTCTAGCCATCCAATACATACATCCGATGGCCCGCCTGTCAGTATGACAGCCAAGGCCTTCTTCCCGCTTGGCGCGTGCACAACCACAGACGTGAGACGACGTTTTGGGTCAAGCGCCACAACATCCAACACGGCGAGAGAACGGGGCGTCTCAGGCTGCTTCTGAAGCCAACGGGGCATCGCCCTTTTGAGACGCTCAGCCACCACCAGACACACGACCAACAAACAAACCACCAGTAACAAGGCAGCCAATGCGTTCATATGCAGCCCCATCACGCCTTTTAAAAAGCCTAGTGAGCCCCCATGTCCGTCTGTTGCCATCTCCCCCACCGAGCTGACCATCAAGGATTCGCAGAAGAGGCCATAATTTCCGTCATCGTCACGGCAATATTTTCATCTTCAATAATCGTGATTTCACCACGCGCGATTAAACGATCATTCGCGTAAATATCAATGGCTGACCCGAGCTTCTTATTTAACGATACGACAGCGCCACGCCCTAAACGTACCAAATCACGCACAGGCATCTTCACGTCGCCTACAACGGCTGTAATCTTAACGGGAACGTCAAAGATCGCTTCCCGTTCAGCCTCTTTGCTTTGTCCATTCGTTGCAGGAGAAGCAGGCGTTTGAGCGGCGGTATCTTCCGCTTCTGACGTAAAATCCGAAAGGTCAACGCCTGACGGCTTTTCTGTCTCTGGCATTCTTTAAGTCCTCGTACGTGAGTTTTGTTGGCTCGTTTGGATAATCGTCCTGACAGATGAGAGAATTCTGTCACGTACAGCATTCACCCAGTCATTCTTATCCACCATGATCTGTGCGTCTTTTGCGGAAAGCGTCGCCCGCCCCGTTGATAACTCTGGATTAATCGCCATAGACACCCCCCGCACATCTTTCAAGACTGTTTTAAGGGACGCGGCATCTTCTTTAGAACACGAAAGTTTAACATCGCCCTCACATTCCTGTGCAAAAGACTCAATATCTTTCACCATATCACGCCGTATGACATCACGCTTCAACTCACCAGAAACGAGCTCTTTAACAACGGCATAAAGAGCTTCCGTGAAATAATCCGCCATGTGATGCAGGAGCTCTGAACGATGTTCTCCTTCTTCTTGCACAACCGTCAATATTTGAGCGATTGATTGGGCCATCTTTTCCGAAAGTTCAGCTTGAGCTTTTTCTTCGCCCGCTTGTTGACCCGCCCTATAAGCCTCCGCTTTTAGCGCTTCAATCTCCTCCGGCTGCAAGCGCACAGAATGATCAATCTCAGGCTCTTCCTCAGGGGCATCAACCTGCTCCTCTTCAGCAGAAGCATCCTCCTCCTGAGTAAGCTGTGAGCCGAAATCTTCAAGGCGGTCTGCAAATGATGTCATGCCCCGTCACATCCTCATCGGAGCGCATGCAGTGCACACGCTTTATTCAATAATTTCATCATCACCAGAGCTCGGTGATAGATCAATTTCCCCATCATTTGCCAAGTCTTTAATGAAGGTAATGAGAGACATCTGAGCCGTTTCTGCATCACGCATACGCACAGACCCCAAGCCCGAAATTTCATCCGCAAGAATACCAGATGAGCGTTTGGACATGCAGTCAAAAAAGAGCTTCCGAATATTTGGGTTTGCCCCTTTAAGCGCCAGCGGCATCTTAGACTTCGCTTCACCATCACGATTAATCGCAGCCACAACGGTCATCATATCATCTGGTGTAAGCCGCTTAATATCATCAAAGGTGAATTTCAGCTTATTCACCTTCTCCATATCATCAACATTACGCTCACCCAGACGCTCTGTAAGGCTTGCCTCCGTTTTGCGGTCAAAGTTATTATACACTTCCGCCACAAAAGCGTAGCTGTCCCGTTTGGTCGAACGCCCAAAAGCGCTAATGAGCTCACGCCTCAATGTCGTTTCCAGACTTTCTAAGACATCGCGGCTAACCGGCGTCATATGCAACATACGGACAATAATATCCGTCGCGAAATCCTCAGGGAAAAGCGTTAAAACACGCGCCACGTGAGATGGGGCAATATAGCTGAGAATAACGGCCACTGTCTGCGGCTGTTCTCCACGGAGATAATTCGCCAAAGCCGTTTCGGGCATATTGCCCATCTTCGTCCACACATTGCGCCCTGAAGGACCACGGATGTCCTCCATGATCTTCTCTACTTCTTCAGCTGGCAGAGCGCGCCGTAGATATTCTTCGGTTGTCTCAAGCCCTCCTACCAGACCATCAGACACATTAGAGCTGCGTGAGAACTCATGGCATACTGCTTCAACGGTTTCGGCCTTCACCACACCCAAAGAAGACATCGCTATCGAAATATCGCGTACTTCATCTTCCTGAAGCGCTTTCAAAATAGCCGATGAGCGTTCCTGCCCAATCGCCAGCATCAAAATAGCGGCTTTCTGCTTCCCCGTTAACGAATCTGCCGCACGAGCTTCCTCTGCCGCAACAGCTGGAGGCACCGGGACTGGATCAGACGGAGGCACGGCTCCTTCAGTATTTTCAGCCATCATCTCCTCCCTTCTTAACCCGCAGACATTTTCTTAGAGGTCGGATCCGGTTGTGCAAGCCAGTTCCTCACAATCATGATTGTTTCTTCAGGGCTCTCTTCAACCTTCTGGGCGACTTTGTTGAGTGCCTCACGGCGCATCTCACCCTCAACTCCATCAACAGAGACTTTCTCAGGCCCACCAACACCCGTCATGGACGCCACAGCAGCCCCGGCACGTGCGGCCATATCCCCTGCGGTTGAACTTTCCCCTTCGTTCCCTTCTTTACCACGCCGCAAAATTGGACGTAGCAGCATAAAGGCCGCCCCAACAATCAGCAGGATCGGGATAACCCACTTTGCCACATAAATGGCCATATCTTTACTAAAGAACGACGTAGAATCCTGCGGGAAATCAGCACCAGAACCAAGCTTAAAGGGCATCGACACGATATTAACCGCATCTCCACGCTCTTTGTCATACCCAACAACGGTCTGCACAAGGCCTGTTAAACGCTTGATTTGGGCATCATCCAGCGGCTGCCACACAGGCTTTCCGTCTTTACCCATCGTAGATGTGCCATCCACCATCACCGCTAGGCTGATACGTGACACACGCGGACGGGTTTGGTTGACAATACGCGTTCTTTTACCGATCTCGTAATTATTCGTCTCTTCAACGCGATCATCACTAGAGCCGCTTTTATTATTTTGCCCTGCATTAGCATTAGGCAAATTGTTCGATGTAGTTGAGTTTTGACCGGATTCTGTATTAACGCTCTTATCAGTATTGGACGTTTGTGACCGCAACACTTGCTGATTAGGATCGTACGATTCCTCTGTTTCACGGACAACATCGCTATTCATCGTAACAGCGGCACGCGCACGCACATGCCCCATCCCCAAAGTAGAAGATAGAAGATCTTCCACAGCTTGCGAAAGACGCTGCTCTTCTGAATGGCGTTGTTTTTCAAGCGATGATTCTTGCTCAGCTAAACTATCCGGGTCACTCGGCTTAGCGAGCACATCACCACGTGTATCAACGATAGAAATACTCCGTGGCTGCAAGCCAGGGACAGCGGCAGCCACCAAGTTCTGGATCGCCATAATCGCATCGGGAGACACAATCCCAACACGGCCTACATCTAAGATCACACTCGCCTGAGAAGGGTTCGTCTGTGTAGAAAATAGATCGCGATGGGGCAAAACCAAATGCACACGAACATTACGCACCCCATGAACGAGACGGATAGAACGCTCTAGCTCACCTTCCATCGCGCGCGTTTCATCAATTCCTTGCTCAAATTGAGTGCTTGTGAGTGTACCGCTTTTATCAAACAGCTCATACCCAACAGCTCCGCCACTGGGTAAACCAGATTTAGCCAGCAGCAGGCGAGCATTTGCCACACTATCTTTAGGCACATAGATACTACGACCATCAGGGCCCATACTGGTTGAAATATGCGCTTTATTAAGATCATCGACCATCTGAGCCGCTTCATTCAGCTCTAGGTCGCCATAAAGCAGCGCCTTCTGCTCAAATCCACCACGAAAGACCAGTACGCCAAGAGCACCCAGAAGAAGCGCAGCAACCACGCCCAATGCAATAAGTCTTGTGCGTCCAAGACCTTTAAGGCCTGCTAAAATCTTCTGCATACAGAGGCTGTCTATCCACTCAATCTCAATTACAGAAACGCCACTAATAATCGCATCGTTCGACCGTTGCGATGGCACTCACTTGCACAACAAAGCGACTTACGTTCAGCCCCTCATAGCATAGAAACAATGATGCTGAGAAAAAAAGTCACTTCCCATTTAACAAACGCCTGTGCGGCGGATGGGTTTATACTAAAACCATACTTTCTTAAAGCCTTAAGGCGGTAGATATTGGCTTGTTGGAGGAACCTTGCCTCTAGGGGCATCCAATCTATTCGCATTTTGATCCTGCGTCAGTCCCCTTGGGCCTTCGTATGTCTCTGCAGCCATATTCGGTGTTAAATCTGGTCGAGCCCAGCAATCTACCCCGTTCCAACTTTTGGTACAATAAGGCTGTGGCGGTGTCGTCCTTTCAACAGGAGCGCACCAATCATCACCCTCAGCCAAATAACCAGCACTGCATTCACGCCCCGATAGCTTTCGCGCAATATAATCGGGAGCACATGCAGACAGCAGCATTCCTCCCCCAATCAATACAACACCAAGCCGTACCATGCGCGACACTATCTCAGATTGCCTCATATTGCTCATCCTATTGCCGCGACGGCAGGAAAGGGGTGCTTCCAGACGAAGACCTCTGCTGGGCGCTATAAGAAGTCCCCGGCGGGAGAGTGATCAGCACTCCTCCGGGCCCATTTTCCTCCACAACACCCGCCCCTTTCTGGTGGAAACGGCGCACTCCCACCAAATACTGCGAAACCATATTAACACGATCACGTGACATCTGCGCCATAATCGCTGAAAGCTTACGCGTATTCATCGTAGCAGAAATGGCCACAAGAACGTGTGGGTCCATCACGTTAAACACAGCAGCCGCATCACGCGGACGCATATTCTCGTAAATGCCAACTAAACGCTGTGTCGCATCCCGGTTTAAAAGCTGCTTATTATCCAGATCATTCGACGAGAGCGACATCGACTCATGCACAGTTCGTGCATGAAGTGCGAGTGCCTTCCGGGCTGCATCCAAAATCCGCTTCTGGTCTTCTATATCCTGGAAAGACCCAACGTCACCGTCATCTTGATGCGTTTGCTGCCCATCAGGCTTCGGAACCTCCGACGCTGGCTTTACAGGAGACGCAAGCTCAGCCTTCGCTCTATCAGCCTCTTGCCCAGATTCAGCCCAAGCATGATGAAAAAAGCAAAGAGTAGCGCCTATCATGCAGGTCATCATGACGCCTAACCGGCGATTCATGCGGCAATAGTGCCTTATGAAGACCTTATTTGTTATCACGCTACTCTCACCTCTTGCGCTTGCTTTGCTAAATAATCAATGAGCACAACCCTCAAAGAGGTCTTAGTCACCTAACGGGATATCAACATCGGCTGAATCATCAATGTCATACCCTCCCTTGGCGTTCGCCTCATGGGACGCACTGCCATAGGACGTACCACCAGAGCCATGCGTGCCGCCCGAAGAGCCATTATTGTGAGACGTTCCCTCATGCTCAGAAGAGCCCCCTGAAGAGAACGACTTGGAGGAGGAATCCTGCCCCTCATGCTCTGTCTTCCCAGAAGCAGAACCGGCACTGGAGGCAGAATGAGAAGTGCCCTGAGACCGCACAACAGCAATCCTCACATCACCCTCAAAATGAGCATTTTCGTCAATCGCACAGCCTGTTGGATTGCTCATTTCAATCATGCAGTCTGAAATGCGTGCGCCCGCCCCTGCAGACAAACGACCAGCCCGGAACGTCATCTGAGAGGCCTGACCTTCAATGATAATGGTCTCAGCCTCAGCCACACCGTCTGTGATGCGTCCTGTTTCTGCCACGACAAGCTGCTCGGTTTTAATATCAGAGCGTTCAACAACACCAGCAATCGTGAGAGAACCAGCGGCTGTCCCGTGCAAGTCCCCAGCAACCAGACCCTGTGGGATAAACCCTTCGGCATTTTTATCGTCACTCATCAAAGCTTCCAATCCTTTAAAAGGCCGCGCACAACACCCAACGGCCTGGCCACTATTTAACACTCTTCACAGGCATATATCCTAAATGGATGCCCTCGCTCAATGCCACGATGAACGCTTAAAAAACGTTGTAAAACAGAATCGACCTCTTGCGCCACCATCCGTCATCAGAATGGCAACACATTATCCATTATCTGCTGTCCCAAACGTGGTTGCTGGCGCTGCATTAATTGGCCACGACCGCCATAAGAAATACGTGCTTCTGCAATTCGATCATGCGTGACAACATTATCCTCAGAAATATCCTGTGGCCGGACAACACCACTCAGAACGAGCTGCCGTAATTCGCCATTCACACGCACCTCTTGCCGCGCAACGATCACAAAATTACCGTTTGGCAGAACCTGCGTAATCACACCAGCAAGCGTCATAGTGACAGTATCAACACGACGGATCGTCCCGGCGCCATTCACAGCATTAGAGCTGCTCGTGTTAAGCGCATCAGCTTGGGTAATATGTGACATGAACTTGCCTTTAAAGCCAAAAAAGCTCGGCACGCCAAAATCTTCAGACCCGCTTCCAGAGGCTGTTAAGTTGTTCGTCACATTTGCGTTATCAGCCACTTCAACCTTCACAGTCAGAAGATCACCGGCCTGAGCTGCACGTTGGTCTTTAAAGAAGGCTCGGCTCCCCGGGCGCCACAAGCTTCCTGCCTCTGTCGGTGGAGCCTGAAGAGGCGGCATTGGCATCGTAACAGGGCGATAATCTGGCGCAAGCGTCGGGTCTGCCGTTTTAGTCATACGGGGTGGATGGCCCATCTCACTCAATGAACCAACCCCCATGCATCCCCCTACACTGACCAGCGTAAGAAGTGATATCCATCGCACCGCTTGGAAAAATATGTTCATTCTCTTCTGCCGCCGTTGGTCGTCATAATTGCCATACCAAAACGCTTCACTTCTGGCGAGTTTGCAGGCAGCGCTGTCGAGGTTGCATCCACATTAACCTCTCCAGCTGCATTGACCTTACCGGAAACCACCATCTGACTGCCAAGATTCAGCGCATGGACATACTGCCCGCTTCCCCCTTCTTCCAAAGCACGCCCTGTAGCGGTTAAGCGGATGCCTGGCACCGTGTATGTAATCAAGACAGGGTCACCCTGATGCACCAAAATAGCACGACGTAGATCCATCGTCTTCACTGCTTGCCCCGCGGCTACAGCATGAGAAAGGGCCATCCCTACAATCGTATTCGGATCCGGCAAAGCTTGTGGAGACGCCGGGAGCTCCCCTGAATAAGACGGGTCTAGGTGCATATCACTATCTTGCATGATATGACCCGCTGGCAGAGAATCATTATATACAACGACCGATTGCGTTATTCGAATAGTTCCACGCACAGGAAAAGAATCAACCAACGGATCTCCCGTCTGGTGCGAAAGATAGGCGGTCGTCGTAAAACGACCAGAACGCTTATCCCAACTAATTTCTGAAAGCGTTACAGGGTCTTTGTCATCAAACGCAACCGTGACAGAGTGGAAGTTGGAAATGTTCACCACAAATCCACCCGCATTCTCATTGAGGGCAATACTGCGCTTCACCAAATGAGCAAAATAATCCCGCCCTAGCACGCGCCCTGCCCGTGTCACGAGAACATTGACAGACGACGATTGATCTTCCCACTCAACTCCATATTGATCAGCAATCGCGATGAGCTGATAGCCTCCGATCTGAATGGTCTTACCGGGTGCAGGCGCTGGCCCCAAGACACGATCTTGCCCGGGCTCAAGCCCATCAAAAAGGTCTGACAAAGAAACCACATCACCCGATATTTTTACCGAAGGGCGCACAGTAGCGGCCTGTGCAACATCTGCACAAAAGCAGGACAAAACCCACATGCCGAACGCTATAAAAGCGTATGTAACCCCTCGGTAAGGCATCAACTCTCTTATCTCTTTACTTCAAGTTCGTCAGTGTCTGTAGCATTTCATCTGACGCGGTAATGGCCTTACTGTTCATCTCATAAGCACGCTGCGCTGTAATCAGGTTCGTAATCTCATTAACAGCATTCACAGCTGATTCTTCTACAAAACCTTGGCGAATATCACCAAACCCCGTACTCGTTGGATTTCCGTTAATCGGATCACCAGACGACGTTGTTTCAGTAAACAAGTTTTGCCCCATTGCAGCCAACCCATTTTCGTTCTGGAAGTTTGTCAGCTGTAGCTGACCTGCAACCTGCGCATTCGCCTGACCAGACAATGTGTACTGCACCTGTCCAGTCTGATCGACCGTAATATTTTCCGCATTATTGGGAACCGAAATATTCGGCGTTACGGGATACCCATCCGCCGTGACGATCGTCCCATCTTGGGAAAGAGAAAAAGTCCCATCACGCGTGTAGGCATATTGCCCTGATGGCAAAAGAATACGAAAATATCCCCGTCCCTCGACCGCTAGATCCAGTGCATTTCCCGTCTGACGTAACGACCCCTGCTCATTAATTCGGTAGATCGCCGCTGTACGAACACCCAACCCAACCTGCGCCCCTGCTGGCACACGATAGCCTGTATCGGAGCTCATCGTACCAACGCGCCGCAAGTCTTGATACATTAAGTCCTGAAACTCAGCACGACGCCTTTTATACCCTGTCGTCGTCATATTCGCGATATTGTGCGAAATCGTGTCAACATTTGTCGACTGGGCTTGCATACCTGTGGAAGCGATATCGAGAGATCGCAGCATGGACGTGGACTTCCTTCAGTTTGGAACATCAACCAACAGGCCACCCTATCGTATTGATACAGTGAGAAGGCTTTGCCCGCCGGCACGCTTTATTAAGGTGATTTATACTTTCGTGAGAGATACGGACTAGAACAGCATTATGCAAGATATTTCTTATCACGTTGACAAACATAGCCAGTCACCTCATTTCACCGCCGCGCTAACAGTGCCCCTGCTGCAAATTTTTGTGGGAGATAAACGTCTCTCTATATTTTTTTATATCAAAAGATTTTTTCTTCCGTTATTCTGCGACGAACGCTTTCATCTTCATTCTTATTCATCCTATGTCCTCAACGGAGGGGTCGTGGACAGCACGAGTTACTTAGCGCTCTCACGCGTCGATGCGCTTACGCGCTCACTTGAGGTAACGGCTAACAACTTAGCCAATAGCAACACAGACGGGTTTAAGAGCTCGCGCGTTCTCTTTTCCGACTATCTGTCCAAGCAACGCAATGCTCATGGGCTCGGTTCGGAAAAGACGCTGGACTACAACCAAGACAAAGCCACCTACCGTGAAACATCACAAGGAACTCTTCGCCAAACGGGCAATCCTTTGGATATCGGGATCAATGGTGAAGGCTTCTTCAATATTAGAACCAAAGACGGCGTCAAGCTGACAAGGAACGGCCAATTTAGCCGAACTTCTGATGGAACGATTGTCGATCTTTCAGGCAATGCTTTGCTGGATGACCAAAACCGTCCCATCACTCTTGATCCTAATGACGATGTCTATCCGCTTTCTATTGCCTCTGATGGGACAATCTCCACGCAACGGCAGCAAGCTATTGCGAAGATTGGCATCTCAACGGTTGATGACCTCAATACACTCCATGCTGAAGGCAACCATCTCTTTCGCCCAACGACACGGCTCCATCAAGTGGATAACACCGAAATGCGCCAAGGCATGCTGGAATCTAGTAACGTCAATGCTATTCAAGAAACAACGGATCTCATGCGCACTCAGCGTGAGTATGACCTGAACTTTCAGCTCATCCAGACCGAATCCACCCGCCTGCAGAACGCCATTGATAAGATTACCACTGAACCATCCTCCTAACCTCTGACCACATCACGCCTCCGTTCATTGCTAAGAGAACAAAAAATTACTGTGCGCAATCTCTTTGTAACCTTTTTGCGCTATTTACTCCCCTAAGGAGCCTGTCTAACGCGAGCTGGCCTTAATTGTGTGAGTTTGCCCGTGGAGAAAAATGATGAGCCTTGGTCTGTCCCTTAATATCGCGTCTAGCGGTCTTCAGAATGTTGAAGCCGGGCTTGCGACCACCTCAAAAAATGTCACCAATGCTTCCACAGAAGGCTATGTGTCAGAGAATGCCGTCTCCACCTCCGCCGTTATTTCCGGCAAAGGCACAGGCGTTACCACTGGCAATAATACACTCCACATCTCTCCCCCGCTTCAAGCAGCCTTATATCGCCAGAACGCTAATGTTTCTGGTCTGACGACGATGAGCAACTCCCTCTCCAGCCTCTCTGCTGTGCAGGGGACAACCTCATCCTCATCAGGTGATACAAATACAATCGGCACGCTCACCAATACCCTCCAAAACGTAACGAGCAGCTTGACAACATTGACCAACAACCCCCGCAGCAGTGCAGCTCACTCAACGGTTATCGGCAATGCTCAGACATTAGTGAGCAATATTAGCACGCTGTCCTCGGTCTATCAGTCGCAACGTCAAGGGGCTCAAGACGGGATCGTGAGCACGGTTGCTGGGATCAACTCCGACGTCACAACGATTGGGCAGGTTTCTAAGCAGATTATGCTCATGCAAGGCACAGGAAAAGACACATCAGACCTCGAGAATAAACGCTTCGAGTCTATGAGCCGCCTTTCCAGCAAGCTCGGCGTTTCTTTCTCCGAGCAACCCAACGGGGATATGATCGTTAACACACAAGACGGTATGCAGATCCCTACGCGCCCTGACCAAATCAATCAGTCAGATAGCAGCCAATCTCTTCCCTCTTCTGGTTGGCCACTGACAACGTCAAACGCCACTCTATCCCCCGGAATGTACTATAAGCAGGGCGATACGAACGGCGGGGTTCCAGCCATTTCAATCAATGGGCGTGATGCCACAAACCACCTCACAGGGGGGACATTAGGGGCCAACCTCACCCTGCGTGACAACACCTATCCGGGCATGCAGGCACAGCTGGATTCCTTTTCCTACACGATGGTCAACCGGTTTAATGCTGCTGGTTTGCCGCTCTTTAGTAACGGAACGTCCCAACCGCTATCGTCTGACCCGACGAAGACGGCCCCTAATGGCACAGTTGGCCTGTCGTCCTCTCTCGCCGTTAACCAGCAATATGTAGACAAGCCGTCTTTGCTGACTACAAACAAAAATGGTGACACGGCTGATACAACCGCTGTCACCAATGCACTCGGCCAAGCTTTAGGCACGACCTCCAGCGCGGTAACGGGAAAGTTGGCAGCTCCGACTGATTCTTTAGGGCCGACAGGATCGTTCTCAACAGGATATTCCGGGGAGCAAGGACTCAGCCAGCTTGCATCTTCGTTGACATCCAACCAAGCGCTCACAATCAGTAACACATCATCCAACCTTTCCACCGCGTCCTCTGTGAAGACATCCCTGTCAACGCAGGTTTCTAACGTGTCAGGCGTGAATGTTGATAACCAGATGGCCAATGTCATCACCCTCCAAAATGCCTATAGTGCCAATGCGAAGGTCATTTCGGCGGTTCAATCCATGTTCTCCGCACTCATCAACGCGGTGCAATAAGGTAACAGCGGAAGGTCATTGTTATGAGTCTCTCAGTTGGCCAATATGGCGCAAGTGGAATGAGCCAAATCCTTTCTGATGGGATCCAGCAAATCCGCGACCAACAGCAGCTTAACTCTTGGCAAGCCACCCAGGGGACGATCTCGAGCAGCATCGCCGGCTTGGGTGATAATCGGGGGGCAACCCTTGCCCTCAGCCCCAAGCTCGCACAGCTTGCGGACTACCAGACGAATATGAGCTCTGTTCAGAGCCGTCTTTCGATCAGCTCAAAAGCCATTGAGCAAGTGACCAATATTGCCCAAAGCTTCTCCTCTCAAATGCTTGGGCTGCAATCGACCCTAGGCTCCAAAGCACAGCCGCTTGATGCCACTATTTCAAATGCAAATTCTTCCTTAAGCACGATTGGGAACATCCTCAACACGTCTGACGGAATGGGCTACATTTTCTCTGGTACAGCAGAAAATGAACCAACCGTCCCCTCCCCTAATCAGCTGTCAGATTCACCATTAGCGAAATCCATTTCTAAAATTGTCTCCGGTCTTTCTGGCAACAATGTTGATGATATTTTTAAGCAGGCTACCGCAGCGGCAGCAGACAACAGCAACTCCATGTCGGTTTTCTCACCGTCGATCTCAACATCAGCTGAGAATGCTACAGCAATGCGACGGCAGGTTGTAACAGGGCCAACGAGTGCCTCAACCTCCGCTAATGGCGTTGTTGCGACAGAAGGCGGTCAGGCGTCTGATACCTCTACCGGTTCTCCAATCCGCGATATGATGCGTGATATGATGATCGTCTCTTCTATGAAGGGAATGAGCTCTACGACACCGGGGTTTACTGAGCTGGCTAAAAAACTCCAAGCTTCTTTCACGGATAGCTCTAGTCGCTTGATCGACATGAACACCTCTATTGGTGTGGAACAAAACAACATTAAAAGTCAGCAAAAGACCTTCACTTCTGTTCAAACATCGCTACAGACGCAAATGTCAACAAATGTAGATGCTGACATGGCCGTTGTGGCGACGCAGGCCTCCGACCTGAGCACCCGCCTTAAAGCCTCCTACTCACTCATCGCAAAAACGAAGGGCATGACTCTCGCTGATTATATGTGATTTTTGAAGAGACAAGACCTTATCCTCCCACCCTTAGGGAGGGCCATAATGAGTGTTATGGTTCGATAAAATACCGTCGGGCTTTGCGACTATTACCGAAGGGGCCGTCGCCAAACAGCTAGACGGCCTCCTTCTCCTCAGTCTTTTATTTTTGGACGTCGTGTTCTTTTGCGTCCTGCATCACTCTTAGGTCGCGCTTAACATCTTCAAAAGCTTCAGACCAATCAAGCGGACGCTTTTGCTGGTAGATCGTTAAGCTATCATACCATGGTGAGTCAGAGCGCTTTGCCAACCAGCGCCAACATTGATCAAAGCGTGACAACATCATAACGGGCTTGCCAAGTCCTGCCGCTACGTGTGCTGTGGAAGTATCCACAGCCACCACGACATCCAGCTGAGTGATCAATGCAGCTGTATCTGAAAAATCATGAATATGGTCTGTATAATCAATCAACGTCATAGGGGCTGGCGGATGCGCGGCCTGCTCTTTCTTATCACCAATTTGTAAACTGTAAAAAATTGCTTCCGGCACCGCTTCTGCTAACGGCGCCAACGTCTTCAGGTCAAGAGAACGCCGTCTATTGGCAAACTCAATAAATTTTATATGTTTATGAGGTGCTCCCGCCCACACTAAGCCAACACGCAATGGTGATGAAGCTGCTGTCGACCCTTGATCATGCCGTAAACGTTCTCTCCACTCAGCCATTTTCTCAGGCTGCACTTTCAAAAAGCCTTCTGAGAACGGAAGTGTTTCCAACGTCACACCCGTAAAATAGGCCAAGCTCATAATGGGTGTTTGAACATCATGAGGCGGCGGTGCTTCCGCATCATCCACAAATGTTATTGTCGGGAATGAATAACGCAGAAGCGATAATAAGGGCTTACGTGTCGAAACAATAATCTTCCCATTCAGCGTCTCAAGCTGAGGCAGAAAGCGGCTAAACTGTACAGCATCACCAAAGCCTCCTACAAAATAGACAAGAAGCGTTCTGCCATTAAGAGGCGTTCCATCCCATTGGATATCAGCCCTCCCCACACGTTTTGCGCATTCTCTCCAATGCCATTCATATTCACGAAACCCCTCTTTGTAGCGACCCGTCGCAAGGAGGAAGAGAGCATAGTTCGTATGTGTTTCCACATGGGTGGGATCCACCTCCAAAGCCGCTTTATGGAAACGCTCCGCCAGCGTGAACTCTCCGATTGGTTTCAGGGCTGATGCCAAATTCCCCAAAGCAGGTGCATGAGTAGGCTTGATCGTTAAAGCTTTTTGATAACAATTGATCGCTGCGAGATAATCCTGCAAAAGCTGGCAGGCATCCCCGAGATTACTCCACGCATCATACGCGTTAGGGTCGATCTCAACAGCCTGACGCAAAACAGTCAGGGCGCCATTTAAGTCATTTTCTTTGAGCAGCAACGCGCCGTAGTTATTAAGAGCAATGACATTGCGTGGATCAAGCGCTATGACTTCTTTATATAAAGCCATTGCCTGATGAATTCGCCCATTACGATGCTGTTCAATCGCTGTTTCTAACTTACGAAATAGTGGCGTCTTCTCATCAGGTGACACGCTGCTTACTCCCCACATCTACGTTACACATCACGCTGCATTTAGCGCCATCATGATGTCATAAAACCATAAAAAAACGCCACCACAGAAATGTGGTGGCGCTTCTCTGCTCTCTTACTCAGCCTAAGCTGAGAGAAATCACTCTTATTGGAAGAGCTGCAGAATGTTCTGAGACTGGCTGTTGGAAATGGACAGAGACTTAATGCCCAAGGACTGCTTCGTCTGCAGAGATGTCTGCTTTGCACTCTCAGAAGCCATGTCAGCATCTGTCAATGCACCGCCAGCCGCTGTCAGAGAGTCGGACGTCACCTGACCAAAGGAGCTCATCGTATCAATGGTCTGCTGGTTTGCACCGAGCTTACCGGCCACATTGGAGATTGAATCCTTCGCCTTGCTCACGATCTCAATCAAGCTAGCGAGTGTCTTCGTGCCATCATTAAGGCCAGAACCAGAAACCTGCGTACCAGCTGTTGCAAGCGCAATGGAGTTGCCAGAACCCGTCACGAAGACGTTTGCTGTTGCATCACCACCCATGGTCGTGGTTTTAGACAGACCCAACAGATCACTCAAAGAACCTGCCTTGCTTGCATCCGCGCCAGAAGATGCTGCAAAGACGCTTGCAAAACCGGAAGTCGTCTGTGTTTCACCACGCAGACCTGTCACGAAGCTCAGGTTGTTTGTCGTAATACCCAGACCATCTCCCGTACCAGCGGTCAGCAGGTTCACACCCTGAAGTGTGGAGTTACGAGCGATCGTGTTGATCTGGTTAATATCACCTGTAATGGTATCGTTCAGGCTTGACAGGGAAGAAGGGTCACCAACGTGCTGACCAAGGCTGGTCACAGAACCACGCAAGTTATCCAGAACGGAACCAATGCTGGCAAGAGCAGAGCTTGCTGTTGTGTTAATACGTGACGCATAGCTCAGACCGTCATTCACGGTGTTCTGACCGGAAATGTCGTTGTTGATCTGAGATGCAATACCGTAAGAAGCTGGGTTATCAGAAGCGCTAGAAACCTTCTTACCGGTAGAAATCGCGTTCTGGGTCTGGGACAGCTGGCTCTGCGTGCTGCTCAGATTTTCCAGAGCGATCATTGAGTTGACGTTTGTGTTAATCGATAGTGACATTTATCTATTCTCCGAGATCGCCTGGCCCATCGCCAAGCCGTTTGGATTACATAAGAGAATAAAACATCAAATGGCTACAAGAAGATTAACAGAGAGCCGAAATTCTTCATGATGACAACAAAAGTTATTATAAAACAAAGAGTTACACTCTTTTAATTTCATTCTTCTCTTATTTTTTCTCGTCCACAGCCTTCATATAAGGTCGCGGAGAGCGCATGGAATGCGGCATAGGACGTTCAAAATTATCGTAAAAATTGGAGGAATAGACAGATGGCTCCTCTTTTAAAGAGGGCGATGTATCCTGCTTAGGGTCAAAAATCTCAGGATGGAACGATACAGTCAGCGAATCACCTCCAACTTGAGGTGACATAGGCATAAATGCCTTTTTCATCGTTTCTTCCACCTCTTTCATCTTCTGCTCGTACTGAGCTTTAAGCGTCTCCGCTGAAGGAATATCACGGTAGGAAGCAAGGCGTTTTTCTAACAAATCTGCCGCTCTTTGCGCTTTAAGAATCGCCTCCTCAAGAGCCGCTTGCCGCTTATCTGCTTTAGTGACATCCTGCTCAAGCTGAGCAGAAACCTCACTCACCATCTTCTGAAGATCTGTTAAATCTTCTCCCGCATTCCGCGCATGCTCAACAAGGGTGTTGAGCCTCTTCCCTCCCTTGTTGGCCTCCATCTTCATGGCATCAAACAAACGCCCGACATGCTCTGTTGAGGTATCAAGATTAGCCACCATCTCATTGAGTGCAGCATAGGTTTCACGAATCACGCCAAGACGCTTAACGATTCGCCGTGAGCTGATAATCCCCGCCACAATGACGAGAGTTAAGATCACCTCAATGATGGTCTGGCTATTTTCTAAAAGCATGACGTCCTGCGTGATTATCTCTTAGGAAGGGCCACGATAATACCCTCCCTACACTATGGCCTATTGCTGCTGATCGGCACTTTTATGCGTAGAATCTCGGAAAATCCCGAGATCAGCCGCCGTGTGAATCTCATCTTCTGGTGGAATAAGACGCTGATCAATACGTACCACTTGCATATTATTGGCCTTACCCAATGTGCCAATAAACATAGGTGTATCGTCACATTCCATCTGTACTTGATAAGGGGCACCCCTTTTATGAGGGAGATGCAAAACAGAGCCTTTCTTCAGATCCAAGATCTGCGACAAGGGAAGATATGTTTCCTCAAACACCGTCGACATCGTGATGCTAGTCTCCATGATCTCAGAAATGAGATAATCCTCCCACGCTGAGTCACTCCCGAAATTTTCCCCCATAAACTGTTGGGACAATTTCTCGCGCACGGGTTCCAGCGTTGCATAAGGGAGAATAAGATCCATATTGCCGCTACGATCTCCCATATCCACATGGAAGCGCGCTGTTACCGCAGCATTTGAAGGACGGACAATCGTCGCAAAACTTGAGCTAATCTCCAAACGCTCAAAATGAAGATTAATATCACCCACGGGCACAAAAGCTTCGGAAAGCTCTGTCAAACTGATCGTCGCCAATTTTTCGATCAAAGCACGTTCAAGAGCCGTCGGAGGGCGATTTTCAATGATTTTGAGCTTTGACCCTCTTTGTCCACCCATCAGAATATCAACAATAGAATAGGACAAAGACGCGTCAAAAATCAGAAGGCCATAATTCTTCCATTGCTCCGCCTTAAAGACGTTGAACACTGAAGAAGAAGGCACCTCTTGCATATAGTCCCCAAAACGAAGGGAACGCATGCTTTCAAGCGTGATATCCACCGTATCATTGGTAAAACCAAGAAGTTTGGACGACAAAAAACGCACAAACCGATCGAACACATTCTCGAGCATCGGCATGCGTTCGTACGCAACAAAACCTGTCTTGATGACACGTTCAATGCCGCTTTCTTCACGCACTGAAGAACCAGCAAAAGTATCGCCCAGCATGGCATCAATGGCTGATTGATCAAGCGCCTCTTGGCTGTCGTCTTCTCCTTGGGCAGCCCCTGCCTCCTTGGAAGGCTCCTCGGCAGTTTCCTCCTGTGTGGCGCCCTCATTCCCCTCAGATGGCTGCTCCTCAGTTTTAGAGGCGCCTTCCGTCGAAGGCTCTTCTGAAATGTTCTGCTCTTCTTCGTCGGCCATAACGTCACGTGGTCCAGTGTTATTGGGTCAATAATTCGGTGATATAAATATTGCTCACTTTTAGTGGGGCAAGATCTGCACGGAGCCGCCGCAATAACGCCTCTCTCAACCGATAAAAACCACTCCCATGAAGGTCTTCTGGCCGTGTCTCATGAAGATAAGTTTGGAAAATATCTTGGATTTCAGGCACGCGTCCTTGCAGAGAGGTTGCATCTTTTGCGCCCTCAATTTCGACACGCGCGGTCATCTTAACGTAAATGGTTCGCCCGTTACCGGTATCAAGGTTAGCTGTTGCCGCGGGAATACCCAGCTGTAACGACCGTTCAAGAAAGCCGCCCGCGCTCTGCCCCTTCCCATCATGAGCTGCTTGAGTTTTAGCAGCAGGCAGGAATGGAAGAAAATTCTTCTCCCATGCGAAGAAACCACCTGCTGCCAAAAGAACGACAGCACCGATGATCGCAAAAAGGGTCTTTTTAGATTTCCCCTTTGCCTCACGGGCAGGCTGTTCATTTTCTACTTCTTCAGCAGAAGGGTTGGAAGGCGTTTCACTCATCTATATGCAGCTCCAGGTCATCACAGCGCGACTATCTCAGCCGCTTTTACTGTCTTGGCCACCCCTTCTCAATGGGGAATAGTGCCTCTATCAAACGTCTTTTGCCCTTCATGCCACATCAGAAGGTACTTTGGCTATTTTTGATCGCACTTGTCAGTGCAATTAGTACCCTTCCATGAGGCTTTTTTCAAAACGGAGGAACTATTGATGCCGCTCGGGTAAACCCGCCGTGATGTTCCCTCCCGCTGTGATTGGCATACTCGTTTCCCGCGCTGGAGAAGGCGTAAACTCCATATCATCTTCACGACGAGCCCCAATCGGCAGAAAGGCTTCTTCATTCAGGCGATATCCCATCCCCCAACTCGTTTTAAAAGGGGTTTGTATACCTCTTTTTTTAAGCTTTTGGCGGATACGACACACCATGACATCCACCGTTTTACTCGCTGGTTTTTCTCGGTCTGCATAAAGCGCAGCTAGAATGGCCGATTTATTAAGAAGATTGCCACGCCTGCGTACCATCAAAGACATAATATCATATTCATTATGTGTTAACGGCACCATATCATCATCAACCAGCACCTCTCGCGTGTCTTCCCGCAACATAAGGCGACCAATGGTAATCGTTTGGCTGGTTACCCCGACGCCAGAAACACGACGCACAATAGCGCGCAGCCTCGCTAACAGCTCAACAGGATCCATCGTTAGCGAAACACAATCATCAGCTCCCGCAGCTAACACAGCGGCGACACTCTCAGCCGTGCTCTCGCGCGTAATGATAAGAATTGGGATACTAAAACGATTATTACGGATCATCTGAACCAACATCGGGTTTGGTTGAGTTTGCTGGATAACCGCAATATCGGAAGGGAAATGCCGCAACGCACTCAATACCCCTTCTTTCCCTGTAATACGGAGGGAAATATGCCCCTTAGAAATCGCCTCTGACAAAGTTGAGCATGGTCGGCCATCAGCGTTTTTCTGACTGTCACCAATACATATCAGCCGCATAACTGCTCTCCTACAAGGGGTATCATCCCCCATTCTTTATAAGTCGCTAGATAACAATAGCGCTTGAGTAGAATCAACTTAGCTCTAGAGTATAAGCGACTGGGACAATATACCCTATTTTTATTTATCAATCAAAAATGAAGGATAGACCTGTTATCCAGAGCTTTCCTTCCTCACGTTTTCTTATTCTCTTGCCTATTATTGCCGATTACAAGCGTTCGATATGTGGTATTTATAGCACACTCAATAATTAATAAACATTTCATTTCCTCATCACAAGAAAAATTTATATACTCAAATAGATAGTTCACAATGGAAGAATAAATGTAATGAAGACCTCCTCTTTTGGCTATTTTTTACTCGCCTCTATGACATTGACAGCTGGTTGTGCAACAGAATCATCGCACACACTTCCAGTGGAACATGTCACCTCCACGAACCAACCCTATCAAGGCCCTCGCCCTGCTATTGCGATTGGACAGTTCCAAAACCGTTCTCATTACATGAATGGATTATTCTCTAGCGGAACGGACTATCTCGGCAACCAAGCGAAAACGATCCTCGCAAGCCATTTACAAGAATCTAATCATTTCAATTTGATGGATCGCAGCAATCTCGATGCTATGGCCCAAGAAGGGCACTTCTCCGGCACGCAGCTCCATATCAAAGGCGCCCGCTTTCTCGTAACGGGTGACGTGACAGAATTCGGCCGTAAAGAAACAGGTGATCAGGCATTATTTGGTATGCTGGGACAAGGACGTAAGCAGATCGCTTACGCTAAAGTCGCCCTCAATATCGTCAATGTTGATACCTCTGAGGTGGTGTACACGGTTCAGGGAGCCGGGGATTACCAGCTTTCCAACCGTGAAATTGTCGGGTTCGGTGGCTCTTCAAGCTATGATTCCACTTTGAACGACAAGGTGCTTGACCTTGCCATCCGTGAGGCCGTCAACCGTTTGGTTGAAGCTCTTGACCGTGGCGCATGGCCTTTCCCTTCTAAATAAAGGTATCTCCCATAGATGTTTCATCTCTCCCCATGGCGGACAGGGCTCGCCACAGTCACACTTCTACTCGCCCCTGCTTTAAGTGCCTGCTCTTCCCACCGGCCACCGCTTTACTATTGGAAAGGCTATCAGGATCAAGTGTACAATACACTGAGCCAAAAGGCAGACCCCGCAACAGGCATTGCTGTGCTTGAACGCGGGATCGCACAAGCACAGAGCAAAAATCGTATTCCAGCACCGGGTTACTACGCTGAACTGGGCTATCTTTACGCTCAAATTGGCAGAGCTAACCAAGCCCGCGATGCCTTTGAGAAAGAAAAATCACTCTTCCCCGAAAGCACGCCCTATATGGACAGGCTGCTCCATACAATGACCGGTGAAAGCGCCGCCCCTGCTCCGACAGCTCCTGCACCATCATCTTCTTCCAACCCGGCAGCTCGGAGCTAACACCTCATGCGTATCACGTCTTTTAAAACGCTTCTTTCTGCCGTCGGTATGACCGTACTGTTATCGGGCTGCGCTCATAAGAGCGTACCCTATGATTATACAGCCTTTCGCGCGAGCAATCCGGCCTCCATATTGGTTTTACCGCCAATCAATCATAGCGTGGATATTCAAGCGTCTAACAGTGTTCTCTCCCAAGTCACGCACCCATTGGGTGAAGCGGGATATTACGTGTTGCCTGTCGCCCTCACGAATGAAACCTTCCGCAGCAGTGGCGTTATGACGTCGGAAGATGCTCAAAATATTCCACCGACTAAACTGCATGAGATCTTCGGAGCAGACACGGGGCTTTATCTGACAGTAGAACGCTACGGGAATTCCTATCAGGTTTTTAATAGCGTCACAGTCGTCAGCATTAAGGCGCGCCTTATTGACCTCCGCAACGGTCTGTCCATTTGGGAAGGTTCCGCCATTAGTCGCCACAACACGAATGATAATGGCGGCTCAAGCCCTCTAGGCTCTCTCGTATCAGCGGCCGTTGGGCAGATCATGAACTCCCAACTCGACTATGCCCATGAAGTTGCGGGTGAAGCCTCCGAATATCTTTTGTCTCCATCTTCTATAAACGGCATTCTGCCAGGCCCTCGCTCTCCTGCTTACACAGCAGCACGCGGCCAGCTTGATAAAAGCACCCAGCCTCACAAGTAAGTCGTTTTTATACCCTTCGATATAATAATGGCGTTCCATAACCTCTATGGAACGCCATTATTATATTCGATCTATTCCGCACGAGCGGAGCCTCTTAGAAGGCCAAGCTCACATGTCCTTCAGCGCCGCTATCGACAGAATGTGTTCCATACTGACCGATATAAGACAGGCCAACATCAACACGATCCGTTAGCTTCGCCGTCATCCCGAGCTTCAGCACAGCTGAATTGCTTGACAGTGGCGCGCCTACTGTCTCCATAGACCCTGCACTCGAACCAGCGAACATAGCGCGTGCCGACGGTGTTCTCAGCCCAAAGCTATGACGATAGGCGAACATCGCTTGCGGTGTGACCAGTGTTTTGCCCACCATAAAGGAGGTTGAAGCACGGACACCAAAGGTAGAGAACGTCACGCCTGTATCCATCCCACGGCCACGCAATGCCCCATCACCACCATGTTCGTGATAGCCATTCATATGGAGATTGACGTAGGCCACATTGGCGAAAGGCTCAATCATTGCATGACGCATGTGGAATTTATAACCAAGCTCAGCAAAAGCTTGCGCTGTTCCCCCAAGGTAGCCGCTCGTCATACGAGCATTATAGGCCCCAACAGCAACAGAACGACGGGTGTTCATGATGTTCCATGTATAGGCCGCACCCAGACGGAGATGGAGGTTGCCCCAATGGTTTCCTGCATAGCCACCAATCGTAATGTTATTACTATGGCCGGAAGCGTTTGAATCACCCTTAAGGTTGAACATCGAACGACCGTAGCTGACCAAGCCACCAACACGCCATGTTGCCAATACCGGCGCATCAGCCCCCATCACGAAGCCTGTGGTAGAATGATGCATAGCACTTGCGCCGCCATTGCCACCATTATTACCAAGACTTCCATAAGACTGGCCCCAAAGAACTGGACGGTTCGACAGGCAAGCATTGACTTTGCGACCCGTCTTCAGGTCAGCCACACCCATACCGCCACTCGTTGGGCTGCCATCGCAATCAGCACTATCAAGACGGTCAAAGACAGCTTGACGCGCATAATAACTATCTTGGATCAAGGCCGTCCGCGCAGAAGCATGAACCTCACCAGATAAAGACTTCATCGCATGGCGGGCATCAGCCGCATTCAAAGCCTCCATTTCCTGCACGAGCTGACTGTTTTCTGGCATATGCTGCAAAGCATTACCGATCATCGCCTGCTGCGGTGTTTGAGCAATACTTGCGAAGGTCGTGCCATTATTTTTCATGATCACGTCTACATCATCAGCCGTATAGGCCAACTCAGGAGCTAAGAAGGCAGACGTGCCAAGGAGGTTCGTATTGAGGCTGTCATAGTGCCCTGTCACGCCCTTGCTGGCTGTCAGCAGAGTATAACCCTGACGCGCTGAGATCTTCGTTCCTTCAGGAACATTGAAGTCAACTGCTCCGCCCTTGAGGTCTGCTGCTCCCATGACTTTAATCAAACTGCTCTGCAGCTGTTGATAAGACCGGCCACCTACCTCCATCGTCTGGCCCGTTGCCGTCGTCGTGCCTTGGGCCGCAAGGTGAGCGTCATGATCCATCCCTAGATCACCATGCACCGACAGAACCCCCACAGGGCTACTTTCTTCCTGCGAGACACTCTGCGCAACGGGTGCGACAGACGCGGCAGGAAGGGCTACAGCCTCAACAAAGAGACTTCTCTGCAACAAGGACATAGGGCTCCGCTGCACGGGCTGAACATCGTCCTTCTTGTCCACCACCGTAGCTTCTAACGTACCACCTTGTCCGACATGGGTTTGTCCAACAGACCCGCCCCCTGACAGGGTCGCCCCTTGTGTGACGTCCATTTTGGCATTTTGAAAATTACCATCGATTTTCATTGTGCCTTTCTGGACAAGAGTCTGACCCGTAAAGTGGGAATCATCACGGTTACTTGGCAGATGAAGAACACCATCTCCCCCGGCAACAAACGTCCCGGTGCCGCGCAGCTCATCTTTCATGACACCTGGTTTGTTCATAATGAGCATGGAATCATCAATGACCGCACCAGTTCCAAAGCTACGTGGAGACCCAACAATCGTCCCACTCATTAAGTGGAAGTCACCCGTATAGGTGTTGTTCTCCGTCATCATGGTCATATGGCCCTGACCATTCGCGATGATATTCCCCGATCCTGAAATCGTTTGCGCCATCAGCACGCTATCACTGCGGTTGATATAAAGCGTTCCGTCATTAATCAGGTTACTTGCACTGATAGACCCACTCGTCGCGCCATTCCCAATCTCTAGTGCAGATCCCGGCTCGACGATCGTATCACCCGTATAAGTATTGTCCGCCCTCAAGATCGTTCGACCCGACCCTGCTTGGATAAAGTCCCCACTTCCTGAAATGACGTGGTCGAACTGAACATTATCACTATGATTAATAATCAGCTGGCCATTATTGACGATCTTTTTACTTTGGACGGCCCCGGTCTCACCACCATCACCAAGCTGCAAAATACCGCTATTGATGGTTGTGTCCCCTTGATACGTATTGTCGGCCACCATCGTCGTCATGCCCGAACCATCTTGATGGAAGGATCCCGAACCAGAAATCTTCTGGCCTAACGTCACATCATCACTCCGGTTAACAGACAACACCCCGTTATTGATGATGTTCTTGCTCGCAACAGAGCCCGCTTCCCCACCATTACCAAGCTGAAGCGTGCCATGATTAATCGTGGTATCGCCCGTATAGCTATTGTCATTGGTTAGAATGGTGCGACCCGTTCCATCTTGGTGGAAGGCACCAGAACCAGAAATTTGCTGGCCTAACGTCACATCATTGCTGTGATTAACCGCAAGCGTGCCATTATTGACGATATTCTGGCTGGCAACAGAGCCCGTTTCCCCGCCATTACCGAGCTGGAGCGTGCCACGATTGATCGTCGTATCGCCTTGATACGTATTATCATTGGTTAAGATCGTCGTGCCCGTGCCATCCTGACTGAAGGAACCCGTGCCAGAGATATTCTGACCAAAGACAGCATCATTGCTCCGATTAACCACAAGAGCACCATTGTTAACAATGGCACCCGACTGGACAGAGCCCGTTGTGCCGCCATCACCAAACTGTAAAGCCCCTTGATCAATAAAGGTCGCCCCTTGATAGCTATTGTCATTCGTCAGGGTTGTTTTGCCCGTGCCTGCCTGATGGAAGTCACCAGAGCCAGAAACCTGCTGACCTAACGTCACATCATTGCTGTGATTAACCGCAAGCGTGCCGTTATTGAGGATGTGCTGACCTTCGATCGACCCTGTTTTACCGCCATCGCCTAGCTGCAACGTGCCATGCTCAACCGTCGTATCACCTTGATACGTATTGTCATTGGTCAAAGTCGTCTGGCCAGTGCCAACTTGGTGGAACGCCCCTGCACCAGAGATCAACTGATTGAGCGCGACGTCGTTGCTACGATTGACTGCAAACACACCATTATTGACGATCTTCTTGCTAGCAAGCGACCCTGTCTTCCCGCCATTGCCTAATTGCAGCGTGCCGTGACCAATCGTCGTATCACCTTGATACGTATTGTCATTGGTCAACACTGTTTTGCCAGTGCCAATCTGCTGGAACGATCCCGTGCCAGAAATCTTCTGGTCTAACGTCAGATCATTACTTCGATTAACCGCAAGAGCACCATTATTGAGAATGTTCTTGCTGGCAATCGACCCGGCCGTGCCGCCATTACCAAGCTGTAACGTACCATGATCAATCGTCGTATCGCCCGTATAGCTATTGTCATTGGTCAGCGTCGTTGTGCCTGTGCCAATCTGATGGAACGTCCCCGTGCCAGAAATCCTCTGGCCTAACGTCACATCATTACTGTGGTTAACCGTAAGAGCGCTGTTGTTAACAATAGCCTGACCCGCAATTGACCCAGCCGTGCCACCATTGCCAAGCTGCAACGTTCCATGATCAATCGTCGTATCGCCCGTATAGCTATTGTCATTAATCAGCGTCGTTGTGCCTGTGCCAATCTGATGGAACGTCCCTGTGCCAGAAATCTGCTGGCCTAAGGTCACATCATTACTGTGGTTAATCGCAAGATCACCATTATCAAGGATATTCTTGCTGGCAACCGACCCTGTTGTGCCACCATTGCCAAGCTGTAACGTCCCACCATTGATACGCGTATCACCATGATACTGGTTATCACCCGATAAGATTAACGTGCCGGAATCCGTTTTGGTTAATGTTGTTCCACCAGCGACTGACCCATCATCAATAACAGAAGCAACTTCTGCTGTGATACCGGCTCCTTCAGATGTGCCATCACCGACACGAATAATCGTGTTTGCCGTGGCCGCATGGAGCGCATCCCCTGAAATCAGGTAACTTTTACCATCAAGGTTCGCAAACTGCATACCACTCAGCAGCACAGGGGAATTTTTCCCTCTAACATCCTGATCTTTTACCGTGACATGACCAGCATTTCCCTGGAAAATGGCCATAGAACCCGTTGCCCATGGCGCATTGCGTGAACCATTGGCATTCGTCCAGTTATAATCTCCCGTTCCATTCATCGCCGTCCAGACACCATCACCACCATCAACAGAGTTATTCCCGTCGCGGTTATTGGCGCCATGCTGTGCGACATCACTTCCATCCCAGAAGCTCAACTCACCACCATGGGAGGAAATCAGGTTCACTTGCTTATCCACTGATGTCTGAATCCCTAAGTGAGGATCAAGAACACCATTGGACATCACACCATTCAGGCTGTCCTGACCAGAAAGCTTACCCCCGTAGGAATACATCCGGTAAACACCGCCCCCTAGAGAATTATCTTGAACATCTGGTCCACCACGTGCGGTGGAAATATTAATCGTTCCACCGAGCTGCAAATTACCCTTCACATTCACGAAGTCATTATACTGGCCGCCCTCTTTACCAGCCTGACCCATATTCCAATCTTGCCGAGCATTTGGATCAAATGAAAGCCCGCCATTAATGTTCATTGTTCCTGCGCTATCTAAGCTCCCCCCGGGAGAGAGGGTGCCACCATTATGCACAGCAACATCACCACCAATGGTGCCACTCCCCGCCAACGTCGCTCCCGAAGCAACGGAGGTCAGACCATGCGATCCACTTTGGTTCCCATCAACCTGCAAGGTTCCCGCATTCACATTGGTTGGGCCCGCATAGCTGTTATCACTGCTTAGGATGGTCTTGCCGGTACCATTCTGATTCAGACCGCCTGTCCCAGAGATATGCTGATCAAGCTTCACATCATCGCTACGGTTAACCGTCAACGTGCCGTTATTGTTGATGTTCTTGCTCTT
>NZ_KB899343.1 GCF_000378165.1 Saccharibacter floricola DSM 15669 | reverse complement strand
AACCACCAATAGACGGCCTACCAGGGATCAAAATGAACCGAAAGCATCTCCTCCCATACACAGCCAAGGCAGACAAGAGTGCACAGCGCATTCATGATTTCAGGGGAATCGATCGGTCGTTTGCGTCCCTGCCGCTTCGCTTCAGGCATCAAGGGCGCTTACGCTCCCATTATTCATCAGTCACGTCAGACGGATAACGCTTCGTCGTGCGGGTGATTTCGGCCACTCAGCCTTCCTGCTCTGGCGGCCACATCCATAACGTGAACCATGTAAGAAACAGTTTGAAAGCCCACCAAAGCGAATTCCCAAAAGGGCTCTTAAACGAGCACCGTACGAAGTCTGGAAACAGATCTAAAACAGCAAAACAGTGCCTCCTAAGGCCTGTTAGTTCTGGATGTGACCTGCTGTAGTGGCAATAAGGACGACGGAGAGGAAAAAGACTGCCCTTTTGTCGTATCATGTTGCAATGGCCTACCATTACTAAAGCCTTGCCCATAAATTTTCGTTCAGATGTCGGTACGTATAAGCTCATTTAGGAGGGGGACTTTAGAAAAACGCGATTCCAGAGATTCCCACAGAATTTATGCGAGGCATACCCACGGTCGCCAATAATATAAATAGGCGAATGAAGTAAAACATATGCACATGACAATTCGTGAACCTACCTGTCTGGGTGAAAAGCATGAAGGACAGTGCTCTAGCGCGTCCATCACGCAGCTACACAGACTTTAGTGCCCCCACACGTGAGCAACCAAGAGCTTCATGATGTTTCTATCCGTCTCTGTAACCCTCTTTTTTTGACAGCTCTAACTGCCGTGTGATGGGCACGGATCGTTGTACCATCAAGAAAGAACTGACTGCACTAGACTTATCTCACATAGTTATGAAGTCCGTCCTTTTTAGTCCTCCCCCCAAAAACGCAATGCCCCCTGCTACCTGCTCAAAATGACTTATCAAAGCCGACATATGGTTGAGAATGTATAGGCACACCTCAAGGAATAAAGAACCGTTTCAACATGATACGATAAAACGGCACTCTCCTTCCTCTCGATCATCGGCATCACAGCCGCAGCAGCCTCCATCAAGGACTGTGAGCATTTTGCTTATTCTTCCAGACGGAAGCTACGAAGCTACCACCAATGAGAACCAACCCGATACTACCGGTTAACCACTCAGGAATATCATGTAGAATGGACGCAAGCATCAAAATCGCAAGAATCAAAATAGTATAAAAGGCACCATGCTCCACATAAGCAAACTCTGCCAACGTGTCCGAACGCAGCATTGCCAATGTCATACAGCGTACCACCATCGCCCCAACACCGAGTCCTGCTGCGATAATAACCGGATCATTTGTGATCGCAAACGCAGAAATAACCGAATCAAAGCTAAAAGAACCATCAATAAATTCGAGATAGCAAAAGGTCAGAAAACCACCACGCATCGCTGTATTCGTACTCTGAGCATCCCCAATGAGCCAGCTGAGAACCTCCTTAATGAGGATATAGCTCACGATACCAACCCCTCCCCACAGCAGAATATCACAACGCTGCCGAAGATCAGCCACCGCGAAGGACGTGACCAACAACGCTAAAAGCGTTACCCCTGCTGAAAAACCACTAACGCCACCTAAACGAGCCGCTTTCGCCTCAACCCATGTCAGCCAATGCTCTTCTTTGTCTTCATCAATGAAATAAGACAAAGCAATCATCAGCAAGAATGTACCACCAAAGGCTGAAATGTTATTTTTCGCGCTTGTCATAATCTCAGCGTAATGATGAGGTTCCTTAAACGCTAAGGTAATCGCCTGCCACGGTGTGATCGCCGCAATAGCTGACACGATCACAGCAGGGAAAAGGAAACGCATTCCAAGAACGGCAACAGGCATTCCAAATGTCAGATAGCGCTTCTGCCATTTCTCCGTCATGGTCTTGAGAATACGGGCATCAACAATGGCATTATCCATTGATTCTGCTGTTTCCATGAGCGCTAGAATGATGACAGATTCCGCTCCAAGCAATGCTCCTGCCACGCTTGGTTGAGTAATATAGCCAAACGCCACGCCAATGAGTAATGCCACCACAGACACGATGATGGCAGGATAGAAATGCCTCATAGCTTCCCTTTTCTAATCAACAGTATAATGCCCGTTCCACGCCTATACTCCCTCTTACGCAATCATAACAGGACGGCAGCGTTTCTAGCTCCAATAGGACAAGAAATGCCCAAGACCACCGCGGCTACCATTCCCAATTGCTTGGAACTCCCATGTCGCTGGCCCAGTGCGAATAAACGCCCCAACTTGAACGGCCGTATCAGTCGGGAAATCATGCTCCAGCTCATAGCGCGCAATCATACGATCATCTGTCAGGTCCGTAATTTCCAAGACGGCTTCTAGAGCGTTCCAATTCTGGTTCCGTTCACTCCCTTCATAGATCGTGCCAAGGATGGACACTTCCATCACCCCCTCGGGCATTCTTTCAAAGTTGATATCAACTTGCTCACCATCCACGCCATTAAAGTCACCCCCTGTACGGTTGTCGCCCCAATGAACAATTTCTTGCCCCGGTGTCGCCTTAACCGCTGTGCCATCATCAAGCGTTGTTTGGGGGGAGTTATAATACAGAACCCAGGCCGGGTCAGATGCATAAATCTTACGTTGAGCATCTTTCTGGCCTTGTGCAATGGCTGCGGAATCACTTTCAGCCGCGGCTCGGCTTCCTAACACAACCACCGTCAAGTCTGCATCAGCTTCGGATATACCTTGTTTAACCTTCTTCCATTTCAGCGCAACACGAACCTTTTTAAGTCCTGGACGTGCTTTTTCGAGGTCAAATGTCATCCCTTTAGAAAGATTAAACGCTAAGTCACTCATACTATTAAACCTTATACTTCATCTATATCCATCACATCTCAACAGGTATGATGAGGAAGACACTACAAAGAATGCAACCATGTTACCAGTTTAGGACTAACTAAAGACGCATACAGACAGTCATCAGAGACAGACGACAGTTCCTCAATATGCAATGTTGCAACATTTGTTGAGCACTGAGCATAATATTCCGTACGCTGACGGTTCGCTTCTGGCCCTGTTGTTATAAAAGTCACGAAAATATTATTTTCTTTTAACGATTGGATAAGGGCTATAGTTTCGTCGTTATCAAAATTACAGCCGTCCGTTTGCAAAATAATATAACCTGGATCTTCTGAAGGTTCTGTACGTGCTAATGGCGTAAAAAAGCGACGTACAGCACTCATAATGGAGGTTTTTTTACCCCATTCATGAATGAAATATGCCAGTGCTGGTGCAAAATAGGTTGCACCAGACAGACGATAAAAATCGCGCATAATATGATCTGCAATATAGGTTTGATAGTTCTCAGCTGTCATATCAGGCAAAGCATACGCCACTTTCGAAAACGCGCAGACCTCAAGGGAACGGTTATCATCAAAACGTAAGGCCACCGGCAAAATACGCTCATTCAAACGCGTCATACGCCCACTCGCATAGTCCTGTTCCATCGAGCTTGAGGCATCAAGAGCAAAGCCAACACGTAACGAAATATTGCGCGATACATCATTTTTTTCTAACTGAAACTCGAGCTTTTTGCTGAGATCAAAAACAAGGTCAGACATGTATCGCATCCACTTTAATGACAACTGTCTTTTGCATAAGAGATTTTTTGCATACTGAAAATAGCATTCAAACAATATTTATTATAATACTTACGGAACTATTATAACATTCTTAAATCATTTTCATAAAACGAAAAAAGATGCTTCCCCCCTCGCTTTTCGATATTTTCTTGTTAAGAGGAGATGAGTGATCCGCTCACAGTTTTGAAAGGTTTGGTCATGTCCGATGCTTCTTTAATTCAAGCCAAGCTGGCCTCGTTAACACTCGACTCCCCAGAAAGCATCGACACGATCGACCTCTCCATCCGCCAAAAACGTGCCGATACCTCAAAAGCACTCTTGGTCTCGTTGATGACCAAAGATACTGGCGAAACCGGTAAATTTCTCACTTCCTTGCTCAACACCGTCAATAACGTGTCTCCCGGAGAAGAAAAGACTTCCATGTTCTCACGCTGGCTGGGCAAAGGGAAAAATAAAATCGAGCTGATCAAGCAGCAATATCGCTCCGTTGAAAGCAACATTCAGCAGCTCGAAAACAACCTCCGCCAACGTGCAGAAATCCATCGTGATGACGGCATCCGTGCCGAAAAGCGCATTGAGGATATTCGGTCTTTTTACACAGAAGAGCGTCTAAATCTTCAAGCAATGGAACAGTTTATTGAGCATTCTGAGCAACAGAGAGCCGATCTTGAACAAAGCCTTGATACCAATGATCCGCTCGCTGTTGCCACGCTTCAGAAATTTGATAACAGCCTCGCACTGGCCCGCCGTAAACGCGATGACATTCAAGATACGCTCGCAGCGCTTAGCCAAGATCTTATGACACAAGAGGGGATTAAAGATAATATTCTTGCCCTCTTTCGCGGCATTCACGACGCGCTTTTTTCCCAGTTAACAGAATATCGCAATCTTTTCGCCGATACGCTGTCTATTGAGCGTAGCAGCGAAACAGTGCGCCAGCTTGATGCTGTCGCAGAAAGCACCAACAATTTGCGACAAAAACGTGCGGAAATGCTCAATCAAGCCACACGGCACGTAGCCCAACATCAACAACGTGGCACCATTGATCTCGACCGTCTGATCAAGGCGCAAGAAGCCATGAAAGAAACCATTATCCATGTCCGCCAAATTCAACAAGATGGGGAACAAAAACGCGCCGCAGATCTGAAACGTTTGCAAGCCGCTCAAGAAGACTACCATAAAACCATTGCTCAACAGGGCTCGACATCTCTTAACGCGCCGCGTTAATCCATTTGCTTATGGTGTCTTCCTCTAAACGGCCTAGTACCGTACCTCCTCCACAAAACAGCACGACATCGCCTCAAGCACGCGTCAGCACAGTACCGGTGCCATCGCGTGCCGAACCTTCCCCTACCTCAGAAGCGGCACCACGTCCATCAACCGTCGCTGTCCCACCGCCCCCAACAGATCGAACCGTAACAGAAGCCTCTGTCACAGCCCCCTTACGTACACGCCTTTCGCCCAGCGAGCTCTCCTGCCCTGACTATGAAAAGACCATTCTTTTATCCATTACTCTGAACCACACTCACAGCATACGCGCGATTGGCCGCCAAGAAGAAGAAGCCTACCGGCTCATCTCCCACTGGATCGCAACAATCGACCTACAAGAACGCGACGAGTTTGCAGCGCTCTCAGAGCACATCACCCTCCTTGCTGACGGGTGGAATCAACCACGCAAACGCAACCGTCTGCTCAAAGACCGCCCTTTGGATGTCTATTTGCGTGATTACAGCCAACGGATCATAGCCTTACAAGAGAAGCTCACTCAGCAAGACCGCGCATTTGCGGAGAAATACGCCAAAATACAGGCCAACGCCCACACATTAGAGCGCCTTATTGCAGCGCTCCAACAGGGGCATACCCTTTTTCAAAAAAAACTACCGCCGCACGACAATCACTTGCTTACACCACTTGCGGAACGTTGCACCGTGCTATCAACACTTCTTAATGATACGCTCTTACAACAGTCTCAGCTAGACAATCACCGGCAAGGCATTCACCGTGAGCTTGAAGGATGCGACCGTATTCTGACCTTTTTGATTACCCAAATTGAGCAGCTTTCCACCCAAACCACCATCCTAGCACAAGAGAAAGACGCTCACTTCTTTTCAAAAATCAAAGAATTCCTTTCACGGTAAGCACCCTTTTCACCGAGCATATTATGCCCCTCTTATCTTCACACCGCTCCATAAGTGCGCTCATCCTTACCACGGTGACGACATCTCTCACCGACAATATGATGAAGACGTTTGTTCTCCTTCACCTTATCGGTCATGGCCGTTGGGTGGGTGCCGTGGCTACGCTCTCTTTTGTGCTGCCTTACCTTATTCTCTCGCCTCTAGCGGGAAGTCTGGGCGATCATTTCCCACGAACGCGCTTATTACAATGCTACAAATATAGTGAGCTCGTTGCAGTGCTTCTCAGCAGCATCGGCATCCTCACTGACACGATCCCCCTTATGCTCAGTGCTCTTCTCGCCTTTGGTGTACAAATCACCTTAATTTCTCCCGTTAAGCTAGGCCTCCTGCCAGACCTAACATCTGACGACCATCTTGTTACCGCAAACGGTCTCCTAGACGGCGCCACCTTCATGGCCATCCTTGCAGGCACAGCCCTTGCAAGCCTGCTTCCACCCATTTGGATCTGTGTCACTATGCTTGGCATGGCCCTTATCGGAATCGGCTCTAGTTTAGCGATCCGCTCACCCTCTCAAGGCAATGAACCAATCAACATTCATTGGCTCTCAAACCTCCGTCATATGATCTACGTCACCCACCATGCAGGGAAACTGGGCGTTGCGCTCTTACTCAGCCTTTTTTGGGGGGTGGCTTCAGCATTAGTCACTCTCATACCCTCTTTTATGCACCATCTTGCCCAACATACTGCATTACCCTTGTCAGAGCCACACGCCGCAAGTGTGCTCATGCTCAGCACGACATTAACCCTTGGTGTAGGCGCGCTGTGTGCGGGCCTCATCCCCAACAGTCGCCACATCTCCACGTCACTCTTTATCGCTATGCTTCTCGCTTCCATCGGTTTCTTTTGTAATCTCTCGTGGAGCACAGACCTGACCTGCCTCATTCTCGGGGGCTTTGCAGCGGGCCTATGTTCCAGCCAGTTTTACGCACACCTTATTGAAAGGACACAGGGGGAAACATCCACCATTTCCGCAGGCAATAATATTCTCAATGCCATCGCGATGAGCATCGCTTCTCTCTTGCTCATGCTCGTCTAAGCCCACATCTTTTCGCAACATTTTCTGCACACAGGCACCTTCTAATATGCCCGGGAACTGAAGACCCTTAACGCCACATAGCTCCACACTTCAGCACCATGCGGGCACAAGCATGTGCAGTCAGATATAGTGCCCAACGCTTTCTTCACGAGAAAAAAGGCTCTTCCTTATAAAGGCCACCGGCAGCACACCCAATGGCATGCCCTCTACACCGTCGTGAAAACAGAGGAGATAAGACATTCTATATGTCTCAATAATCCCTTCTGACCGCCTACAATCAGGAGCCGTAATTTTTCTCTACAATGGAAGAAATTTAAGATAAAAAACATATCCCTTTTAGTGCGCTCAGCCTATCAATACCCTATTATAAGAAGCATAAGAAAACACAGAAGAGGAACGAAAATGACGCAATCTATTATTAAGGTATGTGCTCATGAGTAAATTTTTCTTTTTGCTTTTATTCGGTCTCTCCGGTGGGTGTAGCGTACACGATACGATCCATAGCATGTCTGTTTTCGGTAATTTATTCTAACATCTATCCCCCATACGCTATTCTACACTAACCCTTACAAAAAAGGCCTGTGGAGCCTCTCTTTAAAGAGAAACCCCACAGGCCCATCAAAACGCCTCAGCGCCCTAACCAAACAATCGTTTAGCCTTCTGCGCGATAACGCTCTGCCATCGCATTGGCAGCAACAATCGCGTTATAGACATCTTCTGGCGTTACCGTGAAAGGCATGTTGCTCATTGTGTCGTCTTTTGCACAAGCCAACTCTGCCACCTTGCGCCAATCAGCTTCGACGAAGTTCTTCAAGCCGATTTCCTTCAGCGTCATTGGCAGCGAAGCCGCCTTCAGAACGCGCACCACATCGTCAATTTCTTCACGAGGAGCTTTTTCCAAAACGAGCTGTGTCAGCAGACCAAAGACCACCTTTTCACCATGTTGAGCATGATGGAGATCTTCAATTTCTGTCATCCCATTATGGATCGCATGGGCAGCAGCCAAACCGCCTGTTTCTGCACCAATCCCGCTCAGGTAAATCGTTGCTTCCACAACTTCTTCAACAGCGCGTGTTGACACCTTGTTCCGCACGGCGTCCATAGCTTCCACCACATTTTCACGCAGCAGATCATAGCACATTTTTGCCATGCCAAGCCCCGTGCGAGATGGCTTCTTGTTCATCAAGTTGATGCCATCAGAATTAAAGCATGCACGAGCTTCAAAATAAGTGGAAAGCGCATCACCCACACCGGCAGCAAAGAAGCGCACTGGTGCCCCTGCCACAATGGACGTGTCGGCGATCACCGCATCAGGGTTTTGCGGCAGGAAGAGATAGCGATCAAACGCCCCATCCTTCGTATATACAACAGCTAAAGCCGTGCAAGGCGCATCAGTGGAAGCAATGGTGGGGTACAGCAAAACCGGCATTTTGTAATAATGCGCCACAGCCTTAGCCGTATCGAGTGTCTTACCACCACCGACACCGACAATCACATTAGCTTTTTGCTGGCCAGCGATCTCACCAAGACGTTTAATTTCTTCGTCTGTACATTCGTAATTAAACTTCTCAGCGGCCCCTTTTAGACCAGCCTTTTCCAGCCCTGGGAGGCACTCATTTGTTACACGATCAAGAATAAATTCATCGCTGATGATAAATGCATTATCACCAAAATCATTCACAAAATCGTGCAGCTGAGACAGTAGCCCCATGCCAACAATAAATTTCTTTGGAGATGTAACGGAGCGAGGTGTCTTTTCGACCATAAAGGCCTCCTAAAGCATATGGTAAACGCCTAATTCACTAGTTACCCTACGCTTAAAAAATAGTATTGCCTAGGCCATTATACGGTTGATCCGTCATGTCTGAATGTATCCATCTGCATAGGTCATAAATAGGATGAAATTATTCCCATTTCATCTATATGATAACTACTTGCAACAACGGTTTTTTAACATAGTCTATGCCTGATCTAATGCAATGTTATCAATAAGACGCACATCACCGATCTGAACAGCAAGAAGAGCTAACGCTTTTTCAGAGGCTTCTTTGATGGGAGTAAATTGCTCTGGGTCAACCACAACAGCGTAATCAATCCGTGTTAATCCATGCTGATGGAGCACATCACGCATTGCCTTTTCCAACACACGGCAAGAACGCTCCCCTGTTTTAAAAAGCGATTGTGCTTTCTGAAGGGCTTTATAGAGAGCCGGGGCCTTCTGCCGCTCTTCCGGCGTTAGACGAACATTCCGGCTGGAACAGGCCAACCCATCAGCCTCACGCCCTGTCGGCACCACGACAATCTCTGTTGGAATATTGAGATCTGCCACAAAACGCCGTACAACAGCGCATTGTTGAGCATCCTTCTGGCCAAAATAAGCATGCTGTGGCTGCACAATATTGAGCAATTTCGTAACCACTGTTGCCACACCCGAAAAATGCCCGGGGCGTGAAGCACCCTCCATTTGGGAAGCAATCCCCTCAAGGTCAATTTTGGTTACAAATCCCTGCGGATAGAGCGTCTCAACGTCCGGTGTAAACACCACATCAACACCAGCATCCTTCAGTAAAGAAAGGTCACGTTCTAACGCACGAGGATAATGTGTGAGATCATCACTGGAGCCGAACTGAATGGGGTTAACGAAAATACTGACAATAACCGCATCATTCTCAGCCTTCGCCCGCTTCACAAGAGAAAGATGCCCTTCATGGAGAAACCCCATCGTTGGCACAAACCCCACAGTTCCCAGTGCTTTTCGGCTCTGACGCACCTCTTGAACGGTTGTGCAACGTTTCATGCGGGTCTTCCTTTCCTAACTGCGCTATAAGGCTGGCCAGCACACCCTGACAAACCTTTCTTCTCGTGGCAATAATCGCATTATGATAGACAAAAAAGCCGCTTCTCATCTCTCTTCTGTGATTGTCATCGGAGGAGGGCCTGCTGGTCTCTTTGCCGCTGAACGCTTAGCCCATTATGGCCATAAGGTCACGCTTTTCGACCATATGGCACGACCTGGGCGCAAACTTCTTATGGCAGGACGTAGCGGCCTTAATCTAACCCATAGCGAGTCTTTTGATCATTTTCTCTCACGTTATGGGAAAGCGCACTCTTGGCTTGAACCTGCGCTACGTCAATTCCCCCCTTCAGCTTTGCAACATTGGGCAGAAGACCTAGGTCAGCCCTGTTTTATAGGCAGTTCGGGGCGCATTTTTCTCAAAAGCCTCAAAGCATCCCCGCTGCTCCGCGCGTGGCTCTCACGACTTGAACAGCATGGGGTCAATTTTCAGCCCCATCACCGCCTTACCGCCATCACAGCTCACGAGGCTACGTTCGACACACCTCATGGCCCACGTCATGTGCCCTATAAAGCCTGCGTTCTTGCCTTAGGGGGAGCGAGCTGGTCGCGCTTAGGGAGTGACGGGCAATGGGCCTCCCTTTTCCCCACACTTTGTGCACCCTTCGGCCCCTCTAACTGCGGGTTCGTCCCTCGTTGGCCGCAGTCATTAAGCGACCGTCATGAGGGCGATACACTTCGTGGTATTCGCCTACAGTATGGTACACATCATTATCGCGGCGATCTTATCCTAACCCTCCGCGGCCTTGAAGGCGCTCCTCTCTATACACTTTCGCCACTTCTGCGGGATGCTTTGCAAACGCACCACACCGTTTCATTAAGCCTTAATCTCCGCCCTACATTATCGGCCGAAGCTATTCATAAACGCCTTGCATCCCAGCGCCCGCGTGAAAGTCGTAGTAACCGTTTACGCAAAGCCCTCGGGCTAGACCGTTTCGCCCGCGCGCTCCTCTCCGAATGCGCACCTCACGCCCAAACACCAGACGAACTCACCCGTGCTGTCACGCAACTTCCTCTTACCTTAACGGCTCCAATGCCCTTAGACCGCGCCATTTCTACGTCCGGTGGGCTAAAACATAGCGCTCTAACCGATGATTTTATGCTCCGTCATCAGCCGGGGGTTTTTGCCTGCGGAGAAATGCTTGATTGGGAAGCCCCTACGGGGGGGTATCTTCTACAAGGCTGTTTTTCGACTGCTTATACCTGCACAGAAGGCGTTCATCGCTGGCTCTTCTCTTCAGGGAACGGTATAACAGCGCCATGACGTCAACCATGCCCGGATCTATCGTGCTCGGCCAGAACAGAACTGGCACTGAGGCCCTTATTGACCTGCCCGAATTGCTGGCAACACGCCTTCTTGTACAAGGCAATTCTGGCTCGGGGAAATCCCATTTGCTACGCCGTCTCCTAGAACAAACGGCATCCCTCGTTCAGCAAGTTATCGTGGATCCTGAAGGGGATTTCGTCACATTAGCCGATAAATATAACCATCTCGTCATCGACACCGATACCCAGACAGAAGCGAGCCTTCGGACTGCCGGAGAGCGTGCCCGTATGCACCGCGCCTCTGTCATCCTCAATCTGGAACATTCCGAACCAGACGCCCAGCTTCGTGCTGTTGGCGCATTCCTTGCCGGCATGTTCGAGACCCCTCGCGCTTATTGGTATCCTGTCCTCATTGTCGTGGATGAGGCCCAGCTTTTTGCACCGGTCGCAGGTGGCGATACCTCCGATGAAGCCCGCCGCCTTTCACTTAGCGCGATGACAAACCTGATGTGTCGTGGCCGTAAACGCGGCATGGCAGGCATTATTGCCACACAGCGTTTGGCGAAACTGGCCAAAAATGTTGCCGCCGAAGCGTCTAACTTTCTGATGGGACGCACTTTCCTTGATATTGATATGAGCCGCGCCGCTGATTTACTGGGGATGGAACGTCGCGCTGCTGAGGCTTTTCGCGATCTTGATCGCGGGCAATTTATGGCCCTTGGCCCGGCTTTATGCCGCCGGCCACAACGCATCAAAATAGGCCCTGTTGAAACCGCAAGCCATGCGGGTGGGCCTGAGCTTGTCCCTCTCGAACAGCCTAACCTTCCTCCAGAAGAACTGCGTGAGATGATCCTGCAAGCACCTACGGAACCGCCGCCACGCCCACGGCGTGAGCCCACGGCCCCTAAGCCAGACCTCATCACCCAGCTTGATCACTATGGGGCTCAACGCTCTGCCGACGAGCAGGCCACGCAGGCAACAGAAGAGAATACACCCGATCCAGCACAACTCTGGCAGATTATTGCCGATATGGTGAGTGAAACGGACGCTGGTTACCGGCCATTTGCCACGCTGTATCAGGACTTCCAGCTCCGCGCACGGCTTAATGGCTTGCCACGCACAGTGTTAAATATGGAGCGCTTCCGTCGTCTTTTAGGGACTATCCGAAGTGGGATCGACCGAGAACGTGCCCAAAGTGCCGAATGGCACGATATTGAAGAACGCGCCAACCGTCTTCCTGACGATATGCAGGCGGTTTTCTTCCTACTGGCTCGCGCTGCGATGGATGGCCTCCCCTGCCCTGATGATGCTGCTCTTGCCCGTGCCTACGGCACACACTCTCTTGGTCGTGCACGCCGGCAATTACATTATTTAGAAGAATGCGAAGCCATTATTCTCCAAACACAAGGACGACAACGACGCGTCGCCATTATTGGCCCCGGTTGGCAAACAGCAAGCGACTAATTTTTCACAAGCCCCCTATACAAAAAGCGGCAGGAAAACATCCCTGCCGCTTTTTACAAAAGAACTATAGGCTCTTTTAACGTTACGCCTGCTCCTCTGGCGGTGGCACGCGACGCAAACGCTCTAAAATACGCTGCAACAGAATTTCCGGCCCAGCATCACCAGGAACGACAATCACAGGTTCATCCTCAGTCGGTTCTTCAAGGGTCGCAAACTGGCTGGGTAGCAATGTTGGCGGCATATAATGGCCTGTCCGTGCTTCCAGACGCTCTTTCACCACCTCAGGATCCACCTTCAGATACACAAATTGTACCGGAATCCCCTTGTCTAAAATATTACGATAACTACGTTTTAAGGCAGAACAGGTTAGAACAGCGCCATGACCGCCCTGCACTTGCTTTGCCAACCACTCACGACATAGCTCCAGCCATGGTGCGCGGTCATTATCATCCAAAGGATGACCTGAACGCATTTTTTCAACATTGGCAGGTGGATGAAGAGCATCCCCTTCCTGGAAGGGCCAATTCATTGTTTGAGCCAGCATTTCCGCAACCGTTGTTTTTCCCGTTCCGGAAACACCCATAACAACAACATAATGCGGAACAATATCAGACACTGCCTGAGACTTTGTAGACTCTTGAGTCATGGCGTCCATTGTTCAACCTCTCGTTCTGTTGCAACCAGCACATCGGTTGCCATCTTTGGAAACAACCCATGCTCCACCACACCCACAGTCCCGTCAATGCGTGTTGCCAAAGCTGGCACATCCGCAATCGGGCCGAAAGCACAGTCGAGTATCATGTTTCCGTTATCTGTGACGAACATCTCTCCCGCCAAGGTACGGCGTGGCCGAATGATCTGAGCGCCCAATTTTTGAAGACGTGCCGCCGTGCACTCTGAACCAAATGGGGTGATCTCCACAGGAACAGGAGTTCGTTCCCCCAATCGGTCAACGGGCTTTGTTGCATCAATCATCACAACAAAACGCTTCGCTGCATGAGCAACAATTTTCTCACGCAACAAGGCACCCCCGAGTCCTTTGATGATATGAAGAGAGCCGCGCTCTACTTCATCCGCTCCGTCAATAGCAATATCAAGTTCTGGATGATCCGCAAAAGTTGTGATCGGGATCCCCACAGCACGTGCAAGCGCTGCCGTGCTCTCTGATGTTGGGATTCCCAGTATATTCAGCCCTTCTGCGACACGCTCACCCAAACGCTCTACTAAAAAAGCGGCTGTGCTCCCCGTTCCCAAACCGACGACCATGCCGGACTGGACGAGGTCCGCAGCGTGGCGAGCTGTCATTCTCTTGCAATCATCAACATTCATGAAGTGTGTTCTCCGGCGGCTGCACGATCAGCCAGTACCAGAATTTTACCTTCCGAAACAATACGCCCAGATGGAATGCTGCTATCCCCCTCGCGCAGACGTCGCAACATCGGCACCTTATTGTCCCCTGTCACCAAGAAAACAATGTTACGGCTTGAAGCAATTGCGGGATAGGTCAACGTCAAACGTTCATGAGGTGCTGTCTTTGGATCAGACACAGACACCCATGCCTTGGTTTCATCCAACACAGGCTCACCAGGAAACAAAGAAGCTGTATGCCCATCCGTGCCCAAACCTAGCATCACCACATCAAAGAAAGGTCGGCCTTTCTCTAGGGTTTCAGCCCCATAGGACGCTTCCATCACCTCTTGATAACGCTGCGCATCCTCGCGGGCCTGACCCTGCGTTGGCATTGGGTGAATCTGCTCTGCTGGAAGCGGGACTTTCGACAGAAGTAAACTTTCCGCCATGCTCTGATTACTGTCAGCATGACCGACCGGTACGTGGCGTTCATCCCCATAAAAGATTTCAACGCGTTTCCAATCGACTTTTTGAGCCACTTCCGGACGCGCTAAAATCGCAAATAAGCGCTTAGGGGTTGAACCACCCGACAACGCAATACGAATACGCTCCCCTGGACGGTTCTGGACGGCTTCAATAAACAGCTCAGCCATACGCATGGCGACCGCGTCGACATCCGAAAGAACTTCAAATACGGCATGCCGCATATCGGTTGTCATGTTCCTGCTCCCGAATCAGTAGAATCAACTATGCACTACGTGGGGCATAATGAACCTTTCAACCGCATCTGCCCAGCCATCCTCTGCATTACTTCCTGTAATATGGGCTGCTTTTTCCTTCACAGTCTCGGGAGCCTGCCCCATAGCGATGCTCATTCCTGCTTCACACAGCATAGGAAGATCATTTTGCGCATCACCCAAACACGCTACCTGTTGAGCTGACACATTGTAGAATGACGCAAGTTTATGAAGCGCATGCCCCTTTGTCGCCTGAGCAGGAGTAATGTTAATTTTCGTGGGGGTTGAGCGCAGCACACTCGCTTGACCGGCGAATTTTTCACCAAGCTCTTGTTCTAAACGCGCCGCTTTTTCGACATTGTCACCAATCGCAATGATACGATTCACGTCACCAGCTTCAGCAGCGAGGTTCTCAACCTCGTAAGGCTGCACCCCGATAATCCGGCTCTCATTGGTGACAAAAGATCGCGTCGCATCACGCACGCTCCAGCGGTCTTTATTCTGAAACCACACATCACCCTCATGGGCCGCCAAACAGCTCAATAGCGCCTGCGCGACAGACGTGGGAAACACGATATTGTACTTAATTGCGCCGTCAGCATCAAAAATCAGTCCGCCATTAAAAGCCGCACATGGGCCTTGAAGCTCTAACTGGCGGATATAGGGCACCATCCCTTGAGGAGGGCGTGCACTAACAAGCGCTACAGGAATGCCGACATCTCTTAAATGTCGCACCGCCATCTGAGTTTTGGAGGAAAGAACACGCTCTGACGACAAAATCGTTCCGTCCATATCAGAGAGAACGAGTCGAATAGAAGAAGCTGAGTCGCTAGTCATAAGTACGCACTCCGATCAAGGAGGGAACCGGGAGCGCGGCGAACCCGGCACGCTCCCTGATCATCAAGATGTTATTTTTTACGTTCGACGTGACCGCCAAAGCCATACCGCATGGCAGACAGTGCTTTTTCAGCAAAATTATTGCCTGTGCGTGAACGGAAGCGCGTGAATAACGCTGCGGTCATGACAGGGGCTGGCACATCTTCCTCAATCGCTGCTTCGATTGTCCAACGTCCTTCACCAGAATCCTGAACTTCACCGCTAAACTCAGACAGATCATGAGAACGCGTCAGCGCTTCTGCCGTCAAATCAAGCAGCCAAGAGGAGACAACGCTCCCACGACGCCAGACTTCTGCCACATCCGCCAGGTTTAGATCATAACGCTGATCTTCTGGCATTGCAGGTGAGTTCTTAGACTTCAGAACATCAAACCCTTCAGCAAAGGCCTGCATCATACCATATTCAATGCCGTTATGAATCATCTTCACAAAATGGCCCGAACCGGCTGGGCCACAATAGAGATACCCCTGCTCAGCACGTGGATCGTGACGGCCATCATCACGGTCTGGTGTGCGCTGAATCTCACCAATCCCTGGTGCTAACGCACTCAAGATCGGATCAATATAATCCGCAGCGGCGCGCTCACCACCATACATCATGCAATAGCCGCGCTCTAAGCCCCACACACCACCGGACGTACCGACATCAATATAATCAATGCCTTTTTCAGCCAGCTCATGTGCACGGCGTACATCTTCTTTGTAATAGGTATTACCACCATCAATGATGATGTCACCTTTACGCAATAAAGGCGCGAGCTTTTTAATGCAGTTTTCGGTCACCTCGCCAGCTGGCAACATGCTCCAAATAACACGGCGCTCTTCATTCTCCAGCAGATGCGCCATGTCTTCAAAAGTAGGAGCCCCCTGCGCACGTCCTGGCTCACACCGGTCCACGATCTTATCAATCACGGCAGGAGTACGGTCGAATGTTACAACATCATGCCCATGTCGCGTTAGACGAACCGCAATATTTCCGCCCATACGACCTAGTCCGATAATTCCGATACGCATTCATTAAGCTCCTTTCACAACATCAGACAGCACCTTGGCGAGGCGTTCGAGACCTTCGCTGAGGGGTCCGGTAATATGCACACGCAATGCACGACGGCCACGGGATGCTAAGACATCAAAATCCCCGCGCGCTTGCGCTGCTTTCACCACACCAAATGTGTAAGCGTGATGAGGAATTGCCAGATCAGCAGCATCTTCTGCTGTTATTTGCAAGAACACACCACTATTGGGGCCCCCTTTATAAGCCTGGCCGGTCGAATGAAGGAAACGGGGCCCAAATTGGGCAGCCGTCGCCACATGCAGGCGGTCTCTCAACATAAGACGAACGTCTTGCTCCCACTGAGTGTGCGAGCTGTTACGCTCAATATAGGCTAACAGACCGATATAATCCCCTGCTCCAACACGTTTAAAATGTGCCCCCAGGACTGATGCTGCATCTCCTGTTCCGAGGGCAGCCGCATTTTTGTCATCCGCATAAAATGTCAGAGACCCATCCGATGCAAACGGAACCTCTTCCGGCAGATGACCTGTTTCTGCGTAAGCTTCAGTCAGCTTTCGTGTTTCCACTTTGCTGAATTCCACATCTGGCTGATCAAAAGGATCAATCCCAAGGATTGACCCTGCAACCGCCGTTGCAAACTCAAAAGCGAAGAAAGCCTGACCAATCTGTTCCGGTGTCTGAAGATGAAGCCCCAACACTGGATGACCAACCTCACGCAGCGCCTTCAAGCGTGAATCTACAGGCTCATGCCCGAGACGCAACTCTACGAATACACGATCTTGACCATAAACGCTAGGCTCTCCCAATGTTTCCCCATCAAAGGGGATGAGACCTGTGCCGCGCTTACCCGTACTCTCAGCCAAAAGCTGTTCAAGCCATGCCCCTAAAGAAGCAATCTCCGGTGAGGCCACAAAAGTAATTTTATCGCGCCCAAAAGAGGTTGCCGCCACGCCAAGTGCTAACCCTAACTGCACGCCGGGGTTCACCATCGCTGGTACCGTCGCATCACATGACGCCACCATCAACTGCACATTTTCCAAAAAGGCGCGGACATCATAGCCAGCCGCTGCTGCGGGTGTTAGCCCAAAGGGAGACAGTACCGAATAGCGGCCACCGATTTCAGGATTACCGTAAAAGATATGACTGAAGCCATGATCCTTGGCTTTCTGCTCCATCGCCGAGCCTGGATCTGTCACCGCAACAAAACGCTCGCTCGGCTCCCGTCCAAGGGCTTTCTTGGCCTGTTCCCAGAAATAAGCCAGCAAGATGTTTGGTTCTAACGTGCTACCAGACTTACTGGAAACAATGAAGAGCGTATTCCCAAGATCCACCGCATCACGGAACGTCGCAATTTGCTGTGGATCCGTACTATCAAGGACATGCAGCGTAGGGCCACCGTCAACACGGCCAAACGTTTTCTCCAACACCTCTGGGCCAAGGCTGGAGCCCCCCATACCGAGCAGCAGAACATCTTTGTAACCGTGGGTTTTAACGTCCTGTGCAAGGCGGTTATACGCATCAATATTCGCAAGCCCATCTTGCGCAGCGGTCAACCATCCAAGCCACTTGCTCTCTGAGCCATTCGTCCAGACAGACGCGTCTCGCTCCCACAAGCGACGTATTTTATCTTCGCGGCTCCATTCTTTTTCAGCCGCTACTACAGAAGCTGCCATATCATCGGGCAGCGCATTTGATACTGTTAGAAGTTTTTCGCCCAAAACTGCCTCCCGCCGTGCTGCAACCGCGCCCAAAAGCGCGTCAAAGGATAAGCAGAATGCTGCACATCCTTCAGTTAATAAAGTGTCAGTTATATCATCCAGTTTTAAACCAAGCCGGTCAGCTTGTGTCAAAACATGACGTGCCTCCTCAGCTCCTTCTGCTAGGCGAGGCTGCGCAACACCATGATCACGAAACGCCTCTAACGTTATTGGAGGCAGCGTATTAACTGTAGCATCACCAATGAGCTCCTCGACATAAAGCACGTCGCGATAAGCTTTATCTTTCGTGCTCGTGCTTGCCCAAAGGAGACGCTGCGTCTGAGCACCCTGAGCGGCCAGCGCCTTCCAACGCTCACTCTCCGTCACCTCTTTATAATAATGGTAAGCACAAGTAGCATTTGCAATGGCCACCTTACCACGCAACGCTTGAAGAGCCCCTGCCTGCAGATCGCCATCCGCAACACGGCGATCAATCTCGGCATCAATTTTTGTATCGATACGACTAACGAAGAAGGAAGCCACACTCGCAACGTGGTCAATGGCTTTTCCCTGAGCAACCCGCGCTTCTAGCCCAGCGATATAAGCCTCTAAAATGTCCTTATAAAGCTCAATGGAGAAAAGCAGCGTCACATTAACATTGATACCCTCAGCAATCGCCTGACGAACAGCACCAACAGCCTCAACCGTTGCTGGGATTTTAATCATGAGATTATCACGAGCGACAGCCCGCCATAAGCGCCGCGCTTCATGAAGAGTCGCGTCCTGATCATGAGCAATGTAAGGAGAGACCTCAAAGCTTACATAACCGTCACGCTTATTCGTCGCATTAAAAACAGGCGCTAAAACGTCACAAGCGTGTTGAATGTCCTCAACGGCTAAATGCTCGTACAGCTCCCCTGCTGAAAGCGATTTTTGAGCCAAAAGCGCGCGTGTTTCCTCTTCATACTCCGCCCCATGGCCAATCGCCTTCTCAAAAATGGAGGGGTTAGAGGTCACCCCTCGCACAACATTATGGTCAACCAGCTCTTTGAGCGACCCATTCGTCGTGAAATCACGACGAATGAAGTCAAGCCAAATCGACTGACCACAACGAGCAAGCTGATTTAGGGGACTTTTCTCTGTATCATTGGCCATGTTTTCTCTCCCCGTTTTTACCCTTTAATGCTGATCTTTCAGCTGTTCCTGTGCCACTTGATACACAGCATTTTCGGTAAAGCCAAAACGCTCCATCAAGGCACCGGCCGCTCCGGATGCACCAAAACCATTCAACGAAATCATGGCACCCTTGAGGCCAAGATAGCGATCCCAACCGAAGCCAGACGCCATCTCAATGCCAACGCGGTTCGCTACTGAAGGAGGAAGCACCGTATCACGATACGCTTTATCCTGCTCTTCAAACAAATCCATACTCGGCATTGAAACGACGCGCGCTTTCACACCTTCGTCCGTCAAACGCTCATACGCCTTAACCGCTAAAGAAACCTCAGAACCCGAAGCGATCAAAATGATTTCTGGCGTTCCCTCACAGCTTGCCAGCACGTACGCACCCCGTGCGACGCCAGCAGCAGGTGCATAATGCGTCCGATCAATCGTCGGTAGGTTTTGGCGACTCAATGCTAACGCAACCGGGCCACGACGTGAGACATTCATCGCCACACGCCAGCTTTCAGCAACTTCATTCGCATCGGATGGACGTAAAAGCGTCAAGCCCGGCGTTGCTCGCAACTGTGCAAATTGTTCGATCGGCTGATGGGTAGGCCCATCCTCTCCCACACCAATGGAGTCATGGGTAAACACATACACCACAGGAAGATGCATCAGCGCGGCAAGACGAATAGGAGCCTTCATATAATCAGAAAAGATCAAGAAGCCGGCACCAAAGACACGCAATCCTGTCAGAGCCATACCATTACAGACAGCACCCATCGCATGCTCACGCACACCAAAATGGATATTGCGGCCTTTGTAAGACCCCATCACACCTCGTATGCCCGGTGCTTGAAAAGCCCCTGATCCTTTGATCGTTGTCCGTGTCGAAGGGGATAAATCCGCCGCCCCGCCAATCATCCACGGGATATTCTTCGCCACTGCATTGAGAACCTCACCCGAGCTTTGACGTGAGGCCATTCCTTTATCATCGGCAGGATAGATCGGAATGTCTTTATCCCAACCCTGCGGTAACTCATGAGCAAAAAGCGTATCGAGCTCCTTAGCCTCTTGAGGGTATTCCTCATGATAGCGAGCAAAGAGCTCTTGCCATTTTGCATAAGCCTGTTTTCCTCGCGCGCCAGATTCTTCAGCAAAATGCTCTTTCACACCATCCGGGATCATAAAATTAGGCGCATCTTCTGGCCAGCCATAGGCCGCTTTCGCACCGATAATTTCATTTTCCCCCAGAGGCTCTCCATGGGCTGAGGCCTTGCCAGCTTTATTAGGAGCGCCGTAGCCAATCACTGTTGTGAGAATGATCAGTGTTGGCCGCTCTTTATCCTCTTTCCCTTCTTTAAGGGCCTGCATGATGGCCCCCACGTCATTGCCATCAGCGACATAAAGAACCTGCCAGCCATACGCTTCAAAACGCTTACCGACATCTTCCGTATGAGCGAGGTCTGTCCCCCCTTCGATGGAAATACGGTTGGAATCATACACCCATGTGACATTACCGAGCTGCAAATGCCCCGCCATGGCCGCGGCCTCACCCGTCACACCTTCCATCAAGTCACCATCCCCACAGAAGGCGGTGATATGATAATCGAACAAGGAAAATCCCGGACGGTTATACGTGGCTGACAGCCAGCGCTGTGCCATGGCCATACCGATTGTATTCGCACAGCCTTGACCCAACGGGCCGGTCGTAACCTCCACCCCAGCGGTAAGCCCATATTCAGGATGCCCGGGCGTGCGCGAATCTAAGCGCCGGAAAGAGCGTAAATCCTCTAGCGTTAAAGCAGGACGATCAACCACTTTCCCGTCTTCAACATCATGAACATCAGCGAGATGCAGAACAGAATACAGCAAAATAGCCGCATGGCCGCCTGATAGTACGAATCGATCGCGTGCCGGCCAGAGGGGGTTTGCCGGATAATAGAGCATATCATACTGCCAAAAAGCGTACATTGCCGGTGCGAGAGCCATAGCGGTTCCTGGATGCCCGGATTTTGCGCGCTCAACACCATCCATCGACAAGGTGCGAATGGTGTCAATACAGAGTTTTGACAGCGTACTGGTCACTTTTTTACAGTCCTTTATGCTCAGAATCTCCCGAAGGCTGAAGAGATCACCCCTAACCTCTCCATCTTCTGGGAATGACGCCCCCACAAGTGGCGCGATCCTTCGTCTGACGCAATGCCTTCTGTAAAGAAACTGTGCATTTTCGACATGATGATCGTTTTTCCCTGTCTCAGAAAGCACAGCCCTCGTCTTTCCCTCCCACGCGCAACAGGCTAGCCTGACGATTATTACCGGCCATTTACACGGATGAGCATCAATCATGACGCAAGCCGACGCTATGCATTTCACACCAGAACAGATCACCGCTCTGTTCATTGACGCTGCTCGCTCGGGCGAGTGCTCCTTATTGAAGCAGTTTTTGGACGCTGGCATGCCAATAAACTGCACGGACAGCCGGGGTTATACTCCACTGATCGTTGCCACTTACAATGAGCAGATTGAAGCGGCTCGTCTCCTTCTCGAACATGGGGCAGACCCTAATGAGATCGACGAAAAAGGAGCCACCGCCCTCTCTGGCGTGGCCTTTAAGGGGTTTGAAGACATCGCCACATTGTTGATCGACAAAGGTGCGGTGGTTGATAAGCCCAACCATGCAGGGCGCACGCCTTTAATGTTCGCTGTTATGTTCGGGCGCGAGAATATGGCCCGCCTTCTCCTACGCCATGGTGCAAACCCTGAACTCCGCGACGCAGAAGGCATGTCCGCCCGCGAAATGGCCACCCATCAAGGCCTTACCCTCTTCGATGAAAGCACTCCGTCATGAGCCGTTTGTGGAACCCGAGCGTTCGCGCACTTCAGCCTTACACGCCAGGTGAGCAGCCTAAACTCACCAATTTAACAAAGCTCAACACGAACGAATCTCCTTATGGCCCTAGCCCAAAGGCGATTGAGGCTATTAAAGACGCGGCTTCAGACACGCTTCGTCTGTATCCCGACCCAACCTCACAAGGGCTCCGCCAAGCGATTGCTGAGTGCTATGACGTTGGCGTTGAGAATATCTTCCCCGGCAATGGCTCCGATGAAGTGCTTGCTCATGTCTTCCGTGCTCTGTTCCATCCTGATGAACCCGTTCTCTTCAGCGATGTCACCTATGGCTTCTATCCTATTTACTGTCAGATGTTCGATCTGCCGTATCGGATGATCCCCTTGCGAGAAGACTTCTCCATTCATCAAGAAGACTATACCGGGCCATGCGGCGGTATCATTCTCGCTAACCCGAACGCCAATACGGGAATGCTTCTTCCTGTTGAAGACATTGAAGCTCTCGTTAAACGCCACCCAGACCGAACCGTCGTCGTTGATGAGGCCTATGTCGAGTTTGGCGGTCAAAGTGCCATCCCTCTCATCAAGCGTTACGATAACCTACTTATTGTACGCACTTTCTCAAAATCATCTGGCCTCGCTGGGCTTCGCGTAGGGTATGCTATCGGTTCTGAAGAACTCATTGATGGGCTCACCCGCGTCAAAGATAGCTTTAACTCCTACCCGCTCTCCCGCCCAGCCCAAGCTGGTGCTGAAGCCTCCATCCGCGATACAGCATGGCTTGAAGACACGACACGGAAAATCATCAAAACCCGTGATGCCTTGATCGCTGATTTGCGCCAACGTGGGCTCACCGTTCTCCCTTCTTATGCGAATTTTATTTTGGCGCATCATCCACAGCATGATGCCGGCAAGCTGGCCCAAGCATTGCGAGATCAGGCGATCATTGTGCGCTATCAAGGCTCTTCACCACGCATTAAGGACTGGCTACGTATTACGATTGGCACAGACCACGATAGCAAACGCCTTCTAGAAGCCCTTGATCTTATAGAGAAAAATACACGCCGTTAACGGCCTCGTAAGCTTTCCTCCTGCATGGTTGTTGGAGGTTCTACAGCTGTAGACCTTCACAACCAGCAGGAGGGTTTCATGATGCGTCCCGCTCATCGCACACTTGCCGAACATCGCCCTATTCGGCGTAACAACAATGAAAAGCGCCGCCAGCTTAACGAGCTCTGCAATACGGCCTTACGGTTACGCCCGCAGACAACGCCGGCTTTACGCGCAAGCATCGAGCGCCGCATTCGTGAATTACGCTCAGATTTGCGGCAAAAACCAACGTCTCCTTCCGCACCGCAAGAACGTCCACACCGCTCCTACGTCTTGCACGCCGATTAAGCTCACTTTTCTCATCATTAGACCCGTTGCACTTCTGGCGTTCAGCCGTCACGATAGCCTTAATTTCTTGTCTCCTAACATCAGGGTGCAACGGCTATGTCTCATTCCTCTCTTTCACACGATCAACTCCTTGATCGTCTTGCTGAAACGTCCGTCCGCGTTGGACTAAACCTCCAAAAAGGGCAACAGCTCATCATCACTGCACCGCTTGATGCCGTACCGCTCGTGCGTCGCATCACCACCCATGCCTATAAGGCTGGGGCTTCCTTGGTCACAACTTTCTACAATGATGATGAAGCCCTCCTCGCTCGCTTTGCTCATGCGCCTGAAGAGAGCTTCGATACGGCCGCAACTTGGATGGCTGACGGTATTGCCAAAGCCTTCCGTGAAGGGGCCGCACGCATGGCCATTACTGGTGGCAATCCAACCCTGCTCAAAGGCCAAAATCCCGACCATGTCTCACGCGTCAGCCGGGCCGCTTCACGCGCAAACCGCCCCGCGATGGAGATTATCACCCAGTTTGCAACCAACTGGAACATCATCGCCTGCGCAACGCCGGCTTGGGCCCAGCAAATCTTTCCGGATATGCCAGAGAAAGAGGCTATGGACGCTCTGTGGAAGGGTATCTTTAGTGCGTCTCGCGCCGATACAGAAAACCCCGTTCAGGCATGGGCAGACCATAACCGTGTCCTCCATAACCGCTCCACTCTACTCAATAAGCTACGTTTCGATTCGCTCCACTTTAAAGGCCCTGGCACTGATATTGATATCGGTCTTGCTGATGGCCATCTCTGGGCTGGTGGGGCCGAAAAGGCTGGCAATGGCGTAGTCTGTAACCCCAACATTCCAACGGAAGAAGTCTTCACGACGCCACATTGCTCTCATATCAACGGCACTGTTTCCTCTACTAAGCCTTTGTTCCATCAAGGCTCTCTCATTGATGGAATCACGGTTCGTTTTGAAAATGGCCGTATTGTTGACGCTCATGCTGACCAAGGCGAGGACGTCCTCAACCGTATTCTTGAAAGCGACCACGGGGCCCGAAGCATTGGCGAAGTCGCTCTTGTGCCGCACTCATCCCCTATTTCACAAAGCGGTATCCTGTATCGCAACACGCTTTTTGATGAGAACGCATCCTGCCATATCGCTTTGGGTCAAGCCTACACAAAATGCATGACCGATCCCGAAGGCTTGAGTGAAGAAGAGCTGATTGCTCGTGGTGCCAACCATTCCATTATCCATATTGATTGGATGATTGGTTCTGACAAAATTGATGTTGATGGCATCAAAAACGGAGAGCGCACGCCTGTTCTCCGCCAGGGTGAGTGGGTGCTGGACTAATATTTATGCCTATTTCGCTTGATCCAGCTCAGCTACCGGAACTTAACATCCTCACATTGGCTCAATCTGGGTCCATTGTGAGAGCAGAGCGCGAAACACCAGAAGATGGCATTCCCGCTTTCATTACACGCTCAGGATGGAATGAGCTGATTAGTCATCACGCTCAAGAACAAGAAACGGTTGCTGACACCGCTACACGCGTTCTCACAGCTCTTGAGAAAAGTATTGGGCTCCTCATGACCCAAGCAGCGAAAGCTGCACAAGAGCATGAACAGAGCCCTCCACCCTCTCTCTATAGTCTTGAAACGGATCTCTTCCCAAGTAGCCCGCAAACACGCCTCGTTTTTGTAAAGGACACATCTCACCACGTTGCGTGTGCACTCATCGGGACACCCGATCAAATTTCGGACATTATACGCCCTTCTTCGCCATAGGGTGAAGAAACTTTCCTATAACCTTATTCCCTCGCCCGTCTCGATTCGGGCGAGGTTTTTTATAAACGTTCTTTAATAGCCTTATTTCACTAAATTTGATGGTATTTAAAATAAATTTTGAAATAAAATTCCTACAAGAAACGTTATCCCATTTTTACTTATACGTTATTTTTACCTTTATTGTTTTTATAATGAATCAGCATTTCAGCTAAATGTTTACCTACTTTTTTGTTCCATCATATGCGCGATTGACCGTGGTACTAACACACTGTCTGGTTGTAAAATTCACAAAAAACAATCTATGGTTGCATTTATTGCTGATACTGCTTCTAATTGTATTTCCACCACAGGAGCTAAAACCTATGCGTGTCTTAATCGCGGAAAGTGACCTTTTTATCTCGTCCCCTCTTATTAGAATGTTGCGGAATGCTTCCTATACAGTCGATCATGCGACTTCAGGAAGTGATACGATCAACATGCTAAAATACTATGATTATGACCTCCTCATTACTGAAATGTCTCTTGAGGATATGGAAGGTCATGACATTATTCGTCAAATAAGACGCGCGCAAATCACAACACCAATTATGGTCATCTCCACACTCATGCAGCCTCAAGCTAAAGTCATGGCCTTTGCTGCAGGTGCTGATGATTATGTGATTAAGCCTTACGATAATGATGAGCTTCTTGCTCGTGTTCAGGCTCTCATGCGTCGCGCCCATGGCTTTGCTGAACCACGTATCAAAGTTGGCCCACTTGAACTTGATCTCAGCAGTCGAATGATCAGCATTGATGGACAGTTCTTACATCTAACCAGTAAAGAATACGCCATTATGGAACTTTTGATCGTTCGCCGTGGTGCTATCCTTACCAAGGATACCTTCCTGAACCATCTTTATGGAGGGATTGATGAGCCTGAAATGAAAATCATTGATGTTTTCATCTGTAAGCTAAGACGAAAGCTCCAACGTTTCGGAGCTGGTCATATGATCACAACCGTATGGGGTCGTGGCTATATTTTGTCTGAACAACCAGAACAGCCTGCTCCCTCAGCACCAGTATCATCGGCACATACGGCGTCTAACTTACGTGAAGCGATCTAAAAACGTTCTCTTACAGCAACACGTCTCTTATGTTGATAAAGCCACATAAGAGACGTGTTGCTGTCGTCAGTTACGCTACAGAAATCACACGGCAAATCTTTTCACGAACCTGCTGCACCACTTCCCGTACGGTCTCCTCATTCTGAGCTTCGACCATAATACGGATCAACGGCTCAGTCCCACTAGCACGGAGCACGAGCCGCCCTTGATCGCCTAAAATAGACGCAGCCCATTGGCTAATCTCAGCCACTTCAGAGCTTCTAAGTGGATTTTCACCCGTGTAGCGCACATTTTCCAAAAGCTGAGGATAAGGCTTAAAGATCCGGCAAACTTGGCTGGCAGTTTGATCTTTCGCGACCATAACCGCTAAAACTTGTAGTGCCGCCAGCAAACCATCGCCTGTTGTGCCGTAATCAGACAATACCATATGGCCAGATTGCTCGCCGCCTAAATTCGCCTCCACCTGGCGCATACGCTCCACCACATAACGGTCGCCCACAGCTGTACGATGCAACGCCAGTCCCATCGTTTGGAGATATTTTTCTAACCCCATATTGGACATAACCGTTGCGACAACTTCCTGCCCTCTCAGGCGCCCCTGCTCATGCCATGATGCCGCAATAAGACCAAGAATCTGGTCTCCATCCACCAAATGTCCTTCTTCATCGGCAAAAAGAACACGGTCTGCATCGCCATCTAAAGCGATCCCACAATGCGCGCCGTGCTCTTTTACCGCCGCACACATACGCTGTGGATGTGTAGAGCCAACGCCATCGTTAATATTCACCCCATCTGGATGGCAGCCGATGGAAATCACCTCAGCCCCCAGCTCCCACAAAGCAGCAGGGGCAACACGGTAAGCAGAACCATTCGCACAATCGAGAACGATTTTAAGCCCATCTAAACGCAGCCCACGCGGGAAGGAGAATTTCACATTTTCCACATACCGCCCCGCAGCATCCGTTAGGCGAGACGCTTTACCGATATGTTCAGGCGTTGCCAATTTCCCCGACAAATCTTGCTGCATTAGGCCTTCGATATCCGCTTCCATCGCATCGGACAGCTTAAAACCATCAGGGCCAAAAAGCTTAATTCCATTATCCGTAAACGGATTATGGGATGCAGAAATCATCACGCCCAAATCCGCCCGCAAAGAACGGGTCAGAAAAGCGACGGCTGGCGTCGGAAGGGGGCCAACAAGAATGACATCCATCCCAGCGGCTAAGAAACCCGACACCAAGGCGCATTCAATCATATACCCTGAAAGACGCGTATCTTTACCGACAATCACCGTATGGCGATGGTTAGACTGCGTTGTAAATTGTATTCCCGCCGCTTGGCCAAGCTTTTGGGCGACCTCTACGGTCATCGGAGACGTATTAGCCTGACCGCGAATACCATCTGTACCAAAAAATACTCGCTTACCAGCCATGAATACGTCCCTCTCTCACCCGTCACATCGCGTCGATCCGACAATTCAGAATGCAACCCTGTGCATCAATAATAATCTGACGCCTTTAACACAAAACAGGCGTATAACGAACCTTCTCGTCATACGCCTGCCTCGTTAAACGTCTTTTTAAAAACGCCTATCAGCCGGGTTGTGGCACCGGTAGACCCCCTGCAGGAGCCCCACTTGAAGGTACAGAAGGACGACGGCCATTATAAGAGTGCGTCTCTTCGTCGCGGTTTAATGGCTCACCACGGATGATTTTCCCGACTTCTTCTCCCGTAATGGTCTCATATTCCATCAAGGCATCGGTAATACGGTGTAACTCATCCAGATGCGACAAGATCAGCTGACGGCACTGCTCATAAGCAGTATCGGACAAGCGACGCACTTCTTCATCAATCTGATGATGTGTCTCAGGAGAGACCATCCGCAAGTCAGCACAATCAATCATACCAATGCGATCACTCATCCCGAAGCGCATCACCATATTGCGCGCAAGCTTTGTCAGAGATTGAATATCCCCCGCAGCCCCAGCACTCACTTGGTCATGCCCGTAAATGACATCTTCAGCAATACGCCCACCAACACTCACAACAAGGTCAGCCATGCAACGTTGACGCTTATAAGAAATGTCATCCTTCTCCGGCAGGAAGAACGTCACACCCAAAGCCGGGCCACGCGGCAAGATCGTCACCTTATGAATAGGAACACTCCCTGGCGTATGATAGCCTGCCAAAGCATGCCCCGCTTCATGATAAGCCGTGGATCGCTTCTCTTCTTCTGTCATGACCATGGAGCGGCGTTCTGCCCCCATCAGCACTTTATCGCGTGCCTCTTCAAAATGATCCATCGTGACAGAGCGCGCATTTTGACGCGCAGCGAACAAGGCGGCCTCATTCACCAGATTGGCTAATTCAGCACCAGAGAAGCCCGGCGTTCCACGCGCAATAATGCGTGGATCCACATCAGATGAAAGCGGCACTTTCTTCATATGAACCTGAAGAATCTTCTCACGCCCATCCACATCGGGGTTAGAGACCACCACCTGGCGGTCAAAACGACCGGGACGCAGTAAGGCAGGATCAAGAACATCAGGACGGTTCGTCGCAGCAATCAGGATCACGCCCTCATTACTCTCAAACCCATCCATTTCGACCAGCATCTGATTAAGCGTTTGTTCGCGCTCATCATTGCCGCCGCCAATTCCTGAGCCACGGCTCCGCCCAACAGCATCAATCTCATCAATGAAGATAATGCATGGAGCAGACTTCTTACCTTGCTCGAACATGTCACGGACACGCGATGCCCCGACACCCACGAACATTTCAACGAAGTCTGAGCCAGAAACACTAAAGAAGGGAACATTCGCTTCACCCGCAACAGAACGTGCGAGCAAGGTCTTCCCCGTCCCAGGAGGGCCTGTCAGCAGCACCCCTTTGGGAATTCTCCCGCCAAGCTTTGTGAATTTTTGAGGATTTTTCAGAAAATCCACAATCTCCACAAGCTCTTCTTTCGCTTCCTCAACCCCAGCGACATCATCAAATGTCACACGACCTTTTTGCTCGGTCATCATCTTGGCGCGCGACTTTCCGAAGCCCATCGCACCACGACCACCCGCACCGCCATTTTGCATCTGGCGGAAGATCATGAAGCCAATCCCAAGAATCAACAGAATAGGCAGATAAGCAGCGACATAGCGGAGGAAAGGACTCTCATCACTCTGTGGAGGCTGCGCCTTCACCTCAATCCCTGCCGACGTCAAACGTGGCACTAAAGAAGGATCTGGCGGAGCGTATGTCTCAAAAGACGTTCCGTTTGTCAGGACACCTGAGATGTTCTGGTCACGGATCGCCACAGAACGCACGTCATGCTGGTCCACATCGTGGACAAAATCAGAATAGGCAATCTGTTGGACCGCTTTATGGCTGCCACCAGGCTGAAACGCTGTCAGCACGACGATGACGGCCATAACGATAACCACCCAGATCGCGGCATTACGACCGATGTTGTTCATCTTACTCTCATGATTTCACGAAAGCCGGATGTCCGGCAATCCGTTCTCTTACAACTCATCTCTCTAAAGATAGGCATTTCCTGCAATGATCCTACCCCTTTAATCAGAGAAAAGCGCTTTTATCGCCCTATGAAGGCCTGTTTTAACCAAAAGAACGCTCTCCCGTCACCGGAACACCGCTCTCCCACACAAAAGAACAGCGTGGTATACGACCATCGAGCCCACGTGCTTCTTCAGGGACAGCAACCACCTCTTCCTCACACCACAAGGCTGGAACAGTTTGTAACACAGCAGACGGCACTTCTCGCCCCTGTCGTAAAAAACATGTTGCTTGCCCTAAAGCCGCAATCTGGCAAGAGGTTTGATCAGGGCCCAGATACCGCCACCGGCCATCCCATCGCTGGCCCGTCTGAGCCGCTACACCCGCAGCGACCCCGCGTTGCTCACGCAACAGAACAATGTCCTGATGCGCCTCACGCCATGTGACACACACACCACCAAGCGTTCCACAACCCTGTTGCCATAAACGCTGAACGGCCTCTCTATTGGCCTCATAAAGCCGTCCACCGATCAGTTTTATCAATCGCGCAAGGCCATCTAACATACCATCCTTATTCATCATCTCCCAAGCAGAGCGGTTAAGGCTCACCCAGCCTTCAGGATGCCAGACTATCTGTTCTGCTAGCCACTGAGCCACCTGCTGGTCGCGTTTCTTTTGGCGAGCAAGCGCCTGACCGTTCAACGCTGTCATCTCTTCCCGCTGAGACGGCGTCATATCTTGACGTATTTGCACACGACGATAATGACGTTTTTGATTAGACGGGTCTTCGCACCAATTGACGCCGGCCGTTCGCAAGGTTGCTCGCAAACGTTCTGGCCTTACTCTCAGCAGAGGCCGCACGACAGCGATCCGCTCTCGTACAGCTCGTGGTGCCATACCACACAGCCCACCAAATCCACTCGCACGCTCCTGACGCATCATCACCGTTTCTTCTTGATCCGCTGCGTGATGAGCAACAAGCAGAACATGTCCACCTGCCTGAACACAAGCGCGTTCCAGACATTGAAAGCGCGCTATTCGCGCTTGTTCTTGCGTACTTCCAGAAGCAAGTGTTCTCAACGTAACGAGCTGTGATGGCACATCTAATGCCGCCAATCGGGCGCAGGTTTGTTGCGCTTCAGCTGGAGATTCCGCCCGCAAACCATGATCCACCACAAGGGCTACCACATAACGGCGCCAACGACGTGCCATAACAGCCAACGCCATCGAGTCCGCTCCTCCTGACACAGCCAGCATAACGGGCGTTTCTGGACAGTCAGGCGGAAATGGCCCCAGCGGCTCAATGAGCGCTAAAAATTCATTCTCACTGACAGGCTGCACGTGCGCGGAAGACTTTTTCAGACGCTTTAACGCGCTCTGGTGCATTAGGGAACTCATGTTTCAGACGTTGCAATGCTTCGCACGCTGAGTTCTTATCCTTCAGCGCAAGCATCGCACCTGACACACCTAACAAGGCTTCAGGAGCACGTTTAGACTGAGGGTCTTTGCTGTACGTATCATAATAAGCGAGTGCTGCTTTTTGATAGGCTTTTTTACCTGCGAGAGACTGCGCTAACAAAAACTGAGCTTCAGTTTTACCCCAGCTACTATGGGCCGTTTTCAACGCCTCCCGTGCAAGCCGCTCCGCCTCATCATAATGATGGGCTTTGATCGCAAGAGCACCATCATGAAGATTTTGCTTAGCCGTAGAAACGGAACTGTTCGCTGATTTATGCTCCTCATTTACAACTGCTGGAGCTGCAACAGCAGCGGCATGACGTGGAGCCGCCCCTTGTTGAGCAAACTGCATATCACTGAGCTGCTTGCTCGTATTAGCCTCATCCTGATGAACTTGATTCGTAAGCTGGTCAACATCACCACGTAAGGTTCGCACTTGCCCCTCTAAAGCACTGACACGCTCCAATAAACGCGTCACAAGGTCACCGCCCGCTTTTTTCGTCACCTTCCCTTGGGAAGAGCCATTGCCTTCGTCTGAAGCCGCAAGAGGTGGTGCCAAGCTTTCCCCATCTACGTTCTCACTCGCCGGCTCGTCTCCCCCGCCATTTTGTTGGGCAAGATGCTGGTGCTGGCGCATAATCGCTTCACGCGACAGCCCTTCATCATCGGCAGAAGCCACAGGCCCAGCCATTGACCCACCAAGCACTACCGAGAGCACCGCCAAACGCAGCATAGAAGACGCAGCTAAACGGGACATGAACATTTCCCTCACATAAAAAAGTCGGGTTAAGCAATAAGCTGCTCAACCCGACCAATCAACCTTTACAGAACAGATGAGTATCAGAACTCATGAACTCAGCGTACGGATGTAATCGCGTTACGATTCTGGGCCCATGCATCCTGGCTATCACCGTCGACAGCAGGGCGATCCTTACCATAAGAAATAGTTGAGATGCGCTGTGCGTTCACACCTTTCGACTCAAGATATTCACGAGCGGCATTGGCACGACGCTGACCCAGAGCAATGTTATATTCCTCCGTCCCACGATCATCGCAGTTACCAGCGATCAACACATTAACTTGTGGATAACGGGCCAGCCAAGCAGCCTGCTTATCCAGTGTCACGCGTGCTTCACCGCTAATCTGATTCTGATTCAGAGCAAAGTACACACGGTCCCCAGCGCTCGCAACGAGGTCTGCTTCACTACCTGGAACAGGGCCGGCATTGACCTGAGGGGCCACATCCTGGCCTGTCCCGCCAACGTCATGCTTATCATGATCGCCACTGCATGCTGTCAAAGCTAAAGCAATACCCAATGCCGCACATGTCTTAAAACTTTTCATCTCAACCTCTACGGTATTTATAAAATACTAGAAAAACCTGCGCTTTATTTCCCTAAAACACAAGAACGAAATCAACGCCGTTTTGGTGACCATGCTGGGTCAGAAGCACCCGTCGCCGTAGGTAAGATATGTTCATTAAACCCAGCAACATCAATAACCCCAATCGTTGATGTAAAGCCAGCACCTCCAGCGCCTGCTTCACTCTGCCGACAAAAGGTCAACGCACGACCATTTGGTGCAAAGCTTGGACTCTCCACCGTAAAGCCTTCTGTGAGAATACGCTCCCCGGTGCCATCAGGATTCATCACCCCCAGGGAGAAGCGTCCTTGATGAATACGCGTAAACGCAATCACATCGCCACGGGGAGACCAAACCGGCGATCCATAGCGCCCCGCCCCATAGGAAATACGACGGGCACCGTCACCTGAAGCACTCATAACGTAGAGCTGCGGGCTACCGCCACGGTCAGAGTTAAAGACAATTTGCTGACCATCTGGACTATAACACGGGCTTGTATCAATCACCCCCGGGGAGCTCGTCAACCGACGCCGCTGCTGACTGGCCAAATCAACCTGATACAGATCCGCTCCACCATCGGAGGTCGTCGCTGACAAAATAATTGCCTTGCCATGAGGCGCAAAACGTGGGGCAAACGAAATCCCTTCAAACGCCCCTAACATGCGCTGACGGCCAGAGTTAATATCGTATGTATACACACGAGGGCGGTCTTGCGCGTAAGAGAGGAACGCAATTTCCTCACTCACAGGGCTAAAGCGCGGCTCCAACGTCAGCCAGCGCCCATCAGTCAACATATGAGGATTCATCCCGTCTTGGTCCATAATAGCAAGACGGGTGGTCTGGCGCCGCCGTGGCCCCGTACGCGCGACGTAGGCGATCCGTGTATCAAAATAGCCTTCTTCACCCATCAAGCGCTGATAAATAACATCAGCGATGATATGGGCAATACGGCGCCAATCCGCGACTGGAGCCGTGTAGGCCGTCCCTTGGATTTGCTGCCCAACCAGTACGTCCCAAAGGCGCATTTCAACACGAAGCTGCCCGCTTTCAACCACGGTACCAGCTACCGCAGCCCGCGCGCCACGCGCTTTTAAGGCTCTAAAGTCAGGCTGAACATTGGGGGGCACCTCGCCCGGTAAGATCTGAAACAGACCTGTATTGCCCAAGTCTGCAGCAATCACGCTCGCAATACGCTGCCCCACGCCCGGCCCGAAGTCAGGCACAATGATGGGGATCGGTGCTTGATGCGCATTAGCGACCGTAATCTCAGGGCTCGAAGCACTGTTTCCTTGGGCTAAAGCGCGCAATGGGGAAGCGATAACGCCGCCCGCCGCTAAACCACCCAATAGAGAACGCCGTGAAAAATGTGCCTTAAGCGCTTCAGCTTCCTTGTTAGAAAAAAAGGACATGTGCAGATACCTCTTGAAAATCAGGGCTTGAAGACAAAACGAAATTGCCGCCTTTGCCCCAACATACGGGACGGAATAGGCAAACGTGCACAGACGGGGCTCAAGACAGCCGCACGAGCCCGTTCTGCCTGAACGCGATAAGACGGATCTGCCGCCATCCGCGTGGCCGTCTCTGGCGCAAAGGAAACGAGGTGCGCCTCACCCGCTCCATCAACAGTCACAATAAGATGCGCCTCAAAATGCGCATAATTCCGCGCCGCTGTATCTTCTTGATAACAACGCTGCACGGAGCTTCCAATAGCGTTTTGCTCACCACTGGTTAATGCACGCGTATCCCCATCAGGACGACCACCTCCCAAACGCGACCCACCCTGTTGAGGATTGGCCTGCGCACGCGGTGGATGGTCCTGCTTCTGCTCGGTACGGAAGCTCTCCAATGTCGCCAGGAGCGAGTGACTATCAGCTTGATGTTTCGGCGCCTCGTGGGCTTGGTGCGTTTGCGATGGCTGTGGTTTAGCAGGCGGTTTTTCAACCTGATGCTCCGCTGCCTTAATTTGCGCAGGTTTTGCCTGCGTCTTATGAGCTGGCTTTGGCTTTTCGCTTACCTCACCTTTTTCACTCGGCGGCGCTTTTTGCTGAACCGGTGTTAAAGCCTGTTTAGGTGTTGGCTCAGGCGATGCCTGCGCCTCTGGCGGAGGAGGAGGAACCGGAGGTGTTGGTTCAGGTGGGGCAGGCTTTGGTGGCTCAGGCGTTGGAGGCGCTTTGACCTCCGTCGGCGCTGGAGGGGCCGGCACCTGTGCCTTTTGAGAGGCACGTGCCGACACGCTGGAAGACGGTGTTGCTTCATACACCATCTCAACCGGCTGTTCTGGCTTTGGCTCAGGCAATGGAGGAGAGTTCCAGTGCCAAAGAAGCAGAAAAAGCCCCCCCCCGTGAATAAGAGAGGAAAGGATGACACAGCCCCAGACCGCACTGCCCTCGTCACGAGGAAGCCGAACCGAAGGTGTCTCTGCTAACAGAGGAGAAGACGCCACGAGGGAGACCTCCTTACGGACTGCTCTGGGGTTGTTGGGCTAAAAGCGCGACATGATTAAAGCCACCTGCCGTAATTTGCCCCATCAGCTGCATGACCTGCCCATAATCAATTTTGGAATCAGCACGGACAAACACACGCCGTCCGGTTTCATTACCAGCTAACTGACGCAAACGGTCCAGCAACGCATCACGGCTGACAGCATCATCACCCAGATACAGCCCACCATCGCTTTTAAGTGATACGGTAATCGGGCGATTATCGCTATTGACCGGCGATGCCGTTGTTTTAGGCAAATCAACATTCACACCGCTGCTCATCATCGGAGCTGTCACCATAAAGATGATGAGCAGCACCAACATGACATCCACCAGCGGCGTCACATTAATATCAGATGCTGGGCGGTGGCGAGCTGTCCGCCTCAAGCCTCTTCTTCCTGAAGAAATGGCCATGATCTCAGCCTTTCTCGGTATGTCGCTCTTCAGATTGACGAGACAAAATTGCAGCAAACTCTGTCCCGAAAGCTTCCATGCGGTCAGAGAAATTATCCAACGCACGGCTAATCAAGTTATAGGCAATATAAGCAGGAATAGCCGTGATCAAACCAATCGCCGTCGCAAAGAGAGCTTCAGAAATACCCGGTGCAACAACCGAAAGATTTGTATTATGCATCGCCGCGATAGACGCGAAGGCATGCATAATGCCCCACACTGTACCAAACAATCCTACAAAAGGAGCGACTGGCCCAATCGTCGCCAACAGCACCACAAAACGACTTAAACGGTCACTCTCACGGCCGATCGTAATCCCAATAGCCCGATCAATACGCTCTTGCGTGCCACCTCGGAGGATATCAATCCCTGTAATACGGGATGAACGGCGCCATTCCCCCATAGCAGCCCCAAAAACGGCCGCTAATGGATGGACAGGACGCGCCCCTTCGCGATCATACAGCTCATCAAGTGAACCCCCTGACCAAAAACGATCCTCAAACGCATTCGCTTCTTTTTTGATGCGATGCAGCAGCAGAATTTTTTCGATAATAATGGCCCAAACCAGCACGCTGCACAGAACCAAACCTATCATGACGAGTTGCACAACAAAGGATGCGTGCAAAAACAGATGCACCGGCGATAATCCCGTTGCACCAACAGCGCCCAGAGCACTTGATGTCACACCTTGATCCACTCTGCTCTCTCCTGCTTCCGTTACAGCTTTGTTTCTTTGCAAGCATCACTCAACGACGTCATAGAGTGTCGCGTTTCTTACCCTCCTTCATGACATCCTAGAGCCAATGACGAAAGCCTGTTTTTTCTAACGGTTTAGTCAGGGAGAGACGTTTTCCTGCAATGCGGAAAGACAATCACAATAATGTGGCGGAATACGGACAGGGCTCATCCGTTCTATATCCAGACAACCGAGTTCCACAGTCAAAGACACAGCATGCTGATGATCGCGCGAGAGGTTGTAAATCTTCTGCGCTAACACCAGCCGCACACCTGTATTTTTCAACAAGACCGTCTCGACAGAGAGTACGTCATCAAGGCGCAAAGGGGCATGATAATGCGCTTCTAAACGACGCACGACAAAGCCAATCCCTTCTTGTTGAGCGAGCGCACCGACTTCCATCCCTAAAGACCGCAAAGCCTCTGCCCGTCCGCGTTCAGCAAAACCAAGATACCGCGCATGATAGACAATCCCACCCGCATCCGTATCTTCATAATACACACGAAACTGCGATGTATGTGCCGCCATAATGCCCCTAAAATAATGTTGGAGACTGCGTATGCGAGGGAGGGGTTAGCCCTAAATAACGCCAGCCCGGGTCTCCCAGCATACGGCCTCGTGATGTCCGTAAAATCAGCCCTTCTTGGATCAGATAAGGCTCAATGACATCTTCGAGTGTATCACGTGCCTCCGCTAAAGCGGCGGCCAATGTCTCCACCCCGACAGGCCCCCCGCGATGGTGGTCTGCAATGCGACGAAGATAGCGACGATCCATGGCATCTAAACCGTGCGAATCGACTTCCAGTCGTGACAAGGCTGCATCAGCCAAGCGCTGGTCAATCTTCTCCTTCTTCGCCACAAGGGCAAAATCACGCACACGGCGCAAAAGGCGCCCAGCGATACGCGGCGTGCCACGTGAGCGTTTCGCAATTTCCTGCGCACCATCTTCTGTCAGATGAACGCCCAGCTTCTTCGCCCCGCGCGTGACAATCTGACGCAGCTCATCGGGCGTATAAAAGACTAACCGTAGCGGAATCCCAAAACGATCCCGCAAGGGCGTGGCCAACAAGCCAGAACGAGTCGTTGCAGCCACAAGCGTGAAGGGAGCAAGATCAATCCGCACAGAGCGCGCAGCGGGCCCTTCACCAATGACGAGATCAAGCTGGAAATCTTCCATCGCAGGATAAAGCACTTCCTCAATCGCTGGTTGAAGACGGTGTATCTCATCAATAAACAACACATCACGTGGCTGAAGATTGGTCAGAATGGCCGCTAAGTCTCCAGAGCGTTGGATAACAGGGCCTGATGTTGCCCGAAAGCCAACCCCAAGCTCTTTTGAGACAATCTGCGCTAATGTCGTCTTCCCAAGCCCTGGCGGCCCATGCAGCAGGACATGATCTAAGGCTTCCGATCGCGCTTTAGCCGCTTCAATAAAGACAGAGAGATTTTCGCGACTCGCTTTCTGACCTGTAAAATCTGCCAAGCTCTGAGGGCGCAGCCCCACATCCGCCGCATCTTCGGGATAACGGCTTGCATCCGTTTCCTGTGCTTTATCCGTCCAGCCTTGCGATTCATCTATCATCACGCAAGCTCCTTAAGAGCGAGGCGCAAAATAAGATCCAACGCCGCACCCTTATTCTCAGCGAGAAGGCGGCTCACAATGGGCCAACTTTCAGCTCGCTTAAAGCCCAGCCCTTCGAGAGCCAGCAAGGCATCACTTTCCACCCCAGCTACAGCGGAGCCACCCTTCTTGCCAACACCCTGCGTAGCCGAGGCCACAGTGCCAACAGGAACAGGCATTTTTGCGACTTTACTTTTAAGCTCTGTCAGAAGTCGCGTTGCCAAACGTGGGCCAACCCCACTGGCTTGCGTGAATGGAAGCTTATCCTCAACCGTCACAGCCTGCCAAAGCGATGATGGTGTGTTGACGGACAAAATCCCCAACGCCACGCGTGACCCAACCCCTTGCACCGTTGTCAGCAAACGAAACCATGACCGCTCTTCAGCATCTGCAAAACCGAAAAGCTGGATCGCATCTTCACGCACGATGGTTTCAATCAAAACACGCGCAACCTCTGGCGGATGAGGCAGCTGTTCTAACGTCCGTGTTGAGGCAAACACCACATAGCCCACGCCGTTGACATCAACGAGGCAACGATCTGGCTCTATATCCCCAACTAAGCCTGTCAGCTGTCCGATCATGCCATTGAGATCCCTCTGGCTATCTGCTGAGCACTCGCACGATGATGAGCATGACAAATAGCCATCGCTAAGGCATCAGCAGCATCAGCACGACGCAACTCTGCCCCTGGCAGAAGCCGGCGCACCATCATCGTAATTTGGTCTTTTGTCGCAGCACCTGTACCCACCACGGCCCGCTTAACAGCACGTGCCCCATATTCATGCACCGCAACCCCCGCCAAAGCAGGCACGAGCAATGCGACACCACGCGCATAGCCAAGCTTTAACGTGGAAGAGCCATTGCGATTAACGTAGGTCTCTTCCACAGCCGCTTCAGCAGGGCCGTAGCGCGTTATCAGCTCTTGCAGCCCGTCATGAAGCACACAAAGGCGACGAGGCACATCGTCTTTCGCATCTGTCGCCAACACGCCATCAGCAACATGACGCAACCGATTGCCGTCCACATCTATGACACCCCAGCCCATAAAACGCAGGCCGGGGTCAAGGCCTAACAGACGAATCAAGCGCTCAGTGCCTGCGCAACCTCATCAGAGAGGTCAAAGTTGGCATAAACAGCCTGAACGTCGTCGTTCTCTTCCAGAACATCAATGAGCTTGAGCACGGAGCGTGCTTTTTCCTCATCCAATGACACGGTCGTTTGAGGGCGCCAATCTAGCTTGGCAGAGCGTGGCTCACCGAAACGCGCTTCCAGTGCATCACGCACGCTCATGAGATCCTGCATAGAGGTCACAATCTCATGACCGTCCTCGGTCATCTGCACATCATCCGCCCCTGCCTCAATCGCCACTTCCAGCATCTCATCTTCTGACGCCGCTTCAGCGGGATACCTGATCACACCAATATGATCGAAACCAAAGGAGACAGAGTTTGTCTCTCCAAGAGAGCCGCCATGTTTAGAAAAGGATGAACGCACTTCAGCAGCCGTGCGGTTACGGTTATCGGTCAACCCTTCGATGATGATGGCAACCCCGGCTGGGCCATAGCCTTCGTAACGCACTTCCACATAATCTTCACCGCCAGCAGCCCCTGACGCTTTTCGGATCGCGCGCTCAACCGTGTCCTTTGGCATGTTCACTTCACGAGCAGCGAGAATAGCCGCACGTAACCGTGGATTCATGGCTGGGTCAGGCAGACCAGAACGCGTTGCCACCGTAATTTCACGAATAACTTTAGCAAATTGCTTAGCACGACGCGCATCCTGCGCGCCTTTACGATGCATAATATTTTTAAATTGTGAATGTCCTGCCATGGACTCCCCTTCTCCTTCGTTCGTTTACGGCTTGCTACACTTAGAGCAGCTTACCATGACAATGTTTGAATTTGTGAACCGATCCGCAGGGGCATGGCGCATTACGGGGCACTTCTGCCCGCCAGCGCGCCAAGGTCTCTGCATCAATGACCCCCTCTTGTTGTGATGACTGCTGAGGCGCTTCAACGACGTGCTCTTCTTCACGAGGGGCAGCAGCAGGCTCTTCTGAGGCTGGCGGTGGTTCCGCCGTTGTTTGTAGATGCGATAAAGTCTGCACCACACGCAAGCGCATATCCGCCAGCATAGCCCCAAACATCTGGAATGCTTCATGCTTATATTCGTTGAGCGGATCACGCTGCCCATAAGCGCGCAGACCAATCCCCTGACGCATCTGATCCAAAGCGTGCAGATGCTCCTTCCATGACGCATCAAGTGAGGTCAGCAAGATATGCTTCTCGACCATCCGCATCATATCCGGCCCCATCGTTGCCGCCTTCGCAGCATGAGCTTTGACCGCTTCGCTATCAATACGCTCAATGATGGTTTCTTCATCCACACCATCTTCCTCCGCCCATTGAGCGATAGGCAGATCAAGCGCCAAATTATCCTTCATTTCGCGCTGTAAGCCATCCACATCCCATGCTTCCACAAAGGACTTTTCAGGAATGTGTGTCTGAACCACTTCATCAACGACATTCAGACGAAGGTCATTCACGACAGAAGACACGTCTGTTGCCGCCATATATTCCCGACGTTGGGAATACACCTCGCGGCGCTGGTCATTCATGACATCATCATATTTCAACGTGTTTTTACGCATGTCGAAGTTACGCGCTTCGACCTTCTTTTGGGCCTTTTCAAGAGCACGGTTAAGCCATGGATGAACAATGGCCTCCCCTTCCTTAAGCCCCATTTTCTGCATCATCCCGCCCATGCGGTTCGTGCCAAAAATACGGATCAGGTCATCTTCTAGCGATAGGAAGAAGCGTGAATTACCGGGGTCACCCTGACGACCGGCACGCCCACGAAGCTGATTATCTACGCGGCGACTTTCATGACGTTCTGTGCCGATCACATACAAACCGCCAGCCTTATAGACGATATCGTGATCACGTTCGACTTGAGCACGCACTTCAGCAGCCGCCTTCTCGCGCCCTGCCTCATCATCCTCCGGCAATTGAGCAAGACGTTCATCGATAAGCATATCGACATTACCACCAAGCTTAATATCCGTCCCACGGCCAGCCATATTGGTCGCAATGGTAATCGCTCCCGGCGCCCCCGCTTGGGCAATAATACTCGCCTCACGCTCATGCTGGCGTGCGTTAAGCACATTGTGAGGGATGCGGCGCTGTGTCAGCAAGTTTGAGAGATACTCACTTTTCTCAATCGACGCCGTTCCAACCAAAATAGGCTGCTGTGTCGCACGCACTTGTTCAATCAAATCCGCAACGGCTTTGTATTTTTCAGCAGCGGTCAGATAGACCTCATCATCCGTATCCACCCGCCTTACAGGGAGGTTGGTGGGGATCTCGACAACATCCAGCTTATAAATTTCAGCAAACTCATCAGCCTCGGTCATGGCCGTGCCAGTCATACCAGACAGTTTTGGATAGAGGCGGAAATAATTCTGGAAGGTGATAGAAGCCAGCGTCTGGTTCTCTTGCTGGATCTCGACCCCTTCTTTCGCTTCCAACGCTTGATGAAGCCCGTCGGAATAGCGGCGCCCATCCATCATACGACCGGTGAATTCATCAACGAGAATAAGCTTCCCATCGCGCACCATATAGTCCACATCACGCGAAAAGAGCGTATGGGCACGCAATGATTGCTGCACATGATGAACCACCGCGACATTGTTGATGTCGTACAGTCCACCTTCTTTTAAGACACCTGCTTCACGCAACAGCTCTTCCACACGGTCAGACCCCTCTTCTGTCAGGGTGACCGTGCGCATCTTCTCGTCTTTGTCATACATATCCGGCTCGTTCACCAAACGTGCAATAACGACATCAACATGACGATACAGGTCTGAACTATCATCAGCAGGCCCAGAGATAATCAATGGGGTGCGTGCTTCATCAATGAGGATGCTATCAACCTCATCAACAATGGCGAAATTGAAGGGACGCTGAACCATTTCCTCCAGCGTGTATTTCATATTATCGCGCAGATAATCGAAGCCAAATTCGTTATTCGTGCCGTACGTAATATCGGACTGGTATGCTTCCCGGCGCTGATCATCAGAGAGGTTGGGGACAATGACACCGGTGCTCAACCCTAAGAAACCGTATAAGACGGACATCTCTGCCGCATCACGGCTCGCCAGATAATCGTTAACGGTAACAACATGCACACCCTTGCCCGCTAAGGCATTGAGATACACGGCTAACGTTGCGACGAGCGTTTTCCCCTCACCGGTTCGCATTTCAGAAATACGCCCGTCATGAAGCACCATGCCGCCAATGAGCTGCACATCAAAATGGCGCATCCCTAAAACACGACGCGATGCCTCCCGGCAGACAGCAAAGGCTTCCGGCAGCAGGCTATCAAGGCTTGCACCATCAGCAATACGCTGACGAAATTCTTGCGTCTTTTGGCGCAACTGCCCGTCACTCAGCGCCTTAACGTCAGGCTCAAGAGCGTTAATCTCTGGTACGCGTTTTTGATAGCGCTTAAGAGAGCGATCATTAGCGAAGCCGAAGAGGGCGCGAGCAAGGCGTGCAATCATGATGAACCCTGAAATGCTGACCCCACTGTAACATCATCCAAAACCCCCATCATCGAGGACCCGGCATTGCTACCGCAGGTAGTCACGATTTTTCATGTAAATGCTGGAAATAAGCATCCCTCCACAAGGGGTCAATGGAAAACCCATATTTCTTCCCTCGCGACGGGGATCAAATATGCCAAAATTATGGCTAAACATCAAAGGGTAGAGGCTCTAAAACCCTTATTTATCGCTTCCAACCCCTCTTCACAGAATTTTATGACAAAATTGTAGGAAAATACTCACGTACGAGCGCTTCTCACCCCTTGCAGGTCTAGTCAGGCTTTGTCATGGTACTGAGATAATTCTCATTGATCTAAATGTTTGAGGTAATTCTATGCGGCTCCCCCGCTCCTTATTCGCCTGCACTACTCTTCTGAGCGGCTTGGCGTTTGGTACAGCATCCTTCGCAGCTCCAATGCCAGCAGCACCGGTGGCAAAAACACCAAGCCCCGATTCAGTCATTGCAACGGTTGATAACCAAAAAATTACCATCTCTGACATTCAACGCGCCGCTAGTGCCCTGCCACAGCAAGCACGTCAGATCCAACCTAAAGTCCTTATTCCTCTACTCATTAACCAATTAATTGACCAAAAAGCGATCCAGATTCTGGCAGAAAAAGAGGGATTGAGCACCAAGCCAGAAGTAAAGTCTGCGATGGATTCAGCTGCAGGCAATGTGCTTCAAAATGCATATCTTGAGCAGCAAGTTGCTCCTAGAATTACCGATGCATCCGTTAAAAGCTACTATCAGGCTCACTACGCCAACCAAAAACCTGAAGAGGAAGTGCATGCACGCCATATCCTCGTCAGCACAGAAGCGCAGGCCCAAGATCTGATCAAGAAGCTCGACAAGGGTGAAGATTTCGCAAAGCTTTCATCCCTGTCATCAACAGACAAGGCGTCTGCTGCTGCCGGTGGCGATCTTGGCTGGTTCAAGCGTGGTGACATGAACCCTGCTTTCTCCAATGCAGCCTTCTCGCTAAAACCAGGCCCTGTCGCACAAAAACCCATTCATACGGAATATGGTTGGCACATCGTTCAGGTGCTTGGCACACGTATGGCGCCCGTTCCAACCCTTGAAGAAGTGCAGACTACCATTCGCCGTGATATGGTGCGTGAAGAAGTCCGCAAGGTCGTTGAAGCTGCTGAAAAGCAGGTCAAGGTCACGCATTACGATAACAACGGGAAGCCGATCTCCAATGCGGCGGCCCCTATGCAACACGGAGCTCACTAACTCATGGCGACGTCACATCCTCGTTCCCCTCTAGCACGGTCTTTACCAAACCTGATGCAGGTCGCTGGAGTGCGCCTCAGCGGTGTGGCGGCGCATATCCGTTATGAGGGGCGCAAAGACCTCGCTTTGTTCGAATTTGCGCCCGGAACGACAGCAGCCGGCGTTTTTACGAAGAATACCTGCCCAGGGGCACCTATCCCCTGGTGTCGTCAGGCTCTGGCCAACACGACCGAAGCACGCGCCCTACTGGTAAACTCTGGCAATGCCAACGTGTTTACAGGCCGCGCTGGCGATGAAGCGGTGGTGGCTTGTGCAACTGAATTAGCAGACCAACTAGAATGCCCCGTCGAAGATATTTTCCTCGGCTCAACTGGCGTTGTCGGTGAAATTCTACCCTATCAGCGCATCTTAAAAGCCCTACCAGAAGCCATTGAGGCTTTATCTGAAGATGGGTGGGAAGATGCACTCACCGCCATTATGACGACAGACACCTTCCCCAAAGCGGCCTGTCGTGAAGTCTCCATTGGTGAGACGACCGTCAAAATTCAGGGTATCGCTAAAGGCTCCGGCATGATCGCGCCTGATATGGCGACGATGCTGGCCTATATCGCAACCGATGCAAAATTACCTCAACCTGTTTTACAGTCCCTTCTTCAAGAGGGCGTCGGTCCCAGCTTCAATGCAATCACGGTCGATTCGGACACCTCAACCTCTGACATGGTCATGGCCTTTGCAACGGGACAAGCCGACCATGCTGAGATTACGGAAGCTGATGATAATGCTCTTGATGACTTCCGCGATGCGTTCCACGACCTGATGAAAGAGCTTGCTCAGCTCGTTATTCGTGATGGTGAAGGCGCCACGAAGCTTATCCAGGTGGAAGTGCAAGGTGCAGAAAGCAACGAGTCGGCTCGTAACGTCGCGTTTTCTATCGCTAACTCACCATTGGTAAAAACCGCTATTGCTGGGGAAGATGCGAATTGGGGCCGAATTGTCATGGCTGTGGGGAAAAGTGGTGAACCTGCCGACCGCGACAAACTCTCTATCGCTGTTGGTGATTATTGGGTTGCCCGTAACGGCGCAGTCGCAGAAGAGTGCGATGAAGAAGCGCTTTCTCGCTATATGCGTGAGCAGGAAATCACGCTCACAGCAGATCTCGGGATTGGCAAAGGTCGCTCCCATGTGTGGACCTGCGATCTTACCCACGGCTATATTGACATCAACGGCTCCTATCGCAGCTGATACCGTACGTATTTAGCTCATCGGCAAGAGGGAAAGGCCTTTCCCCCTTGCCGTTTCTTTACAAACGAGTAACAACTAACATCCTATTTTTCCTCGGTTAGCAGGAGGAAAAACCCAGCAAATAAGCCCTATTACTCTAATAGGGCTTGTATGTAGCAGCGCTCCCCGGTAGCAGAGATATTCTTTTTTCGTAATTTGTTACACTCAAAAGAATTGAGGAGCGGTCCATGTCTGCTGACAAACATGTCATCATTCTCGGCGGAGGTATTGGCGGCCTAGAAGCCGCTATTACTCTTTGCCGCCAAAACACAGCGTCTGTCACCCTAGTAGACCCCAACCCAGTTCACATCTGGAAGCCCTCGCTTCATGAGTTCGCCTCTGGCACGATTGAGCATGGCGGGAACCTCTTTTCTTTTATAGAACTCTCCAAACGCTTTGGCTTTGATTTCATTCAAAGTTCACCGGAAAAAGTTGAGCGCGATAAGAAAATTGTGCACCTCAATAATGGTCAGCATCTCCCTTATGACCGCCTCGTGGTGGCTATTGGGGCCCGCGCAAATGACTTTGGTACACCGGGCGCACAGGAGCACTGCCTTTTCCTAAACACCCTCAATGATGCCAACGCCCTTCATGAGCGCTTCCGCAACGCCCTCATCATGGCTCAAAAAACGGGAGAGCCTCTCACGTTAAGCATTGTTGGTGGTGGAGCAACGGGTGTTCAACTTGCCGCCGAGCTATGCCGTGCGATTGATAGCACGCCTGAACTTGGGGAACATGCGCGCCGTCATTTGCTTAAACCAACATTGATTGAAGCAATGCCGCGCCTTCTGCCCGCTTTCCCCGAAAGTGTCTCTGAAGAAGCGAAAAAAGAGCTCGAGAAAATCGGCTTCGATGTCATCACTGAAGGGATGGTCAGCTCCATTGATGCGCAGACTGTTACCCTCAAAGACGGACGCTCAATTCCCGCCGCTATGCGCATCTGGGCAGCAGGCGTTAAAGCTGGGCAAGCAACCGATCTATTCGATGGGCTAGAGCGGAGTCGAAGCGGTCAACTTATCGTGACATCGACGCTTCAATCAGTCGATGATGAGAATATTATCGCTCTAGGTGATTGCTCACATATTAACACCAACCCAGTCGCCCCGACAGCACAAGCAGCCCGTCAAGAAGGGCAATATATAGGACGCATCGCCCTACCCCGCCTTCTTAAAGGGCAGACCCCACCGCCTTTCGCTTATCACGATCGCGGCGCTGTTGTGGCTCTAGCAAACTATAATGCATGGGGCATGTGGCCATCGAAAAAAGCCTTTGGTGGACATGGTATCGGTGCATGTTTTGCACGCTTTGTTCATGAAGGACTATTTCGACAACACCAGCTTTGCCTGAGCGGTATTGTCAAAACGGCTTTTGTCACTCTGCGCGAGCATCTTTCCCCAAATCGTCCAGACTTGGCCGATAAACCCTCTAAAAAGAATTCTTAATATATCTCTATGGAGCGCCTCATAAGCGCTCCATAGGCTTTCTTCATCATGAATGGCCTATAAAGAACGACGCTTTCCTCTTGCAGAAAGGGCCGTTTCTTTTTCATATGAGTCTCATGATGACCATGACCTCTTCCTCCACCTCGTCATCCGGCCCTATCTCGCTGGATGCTATTAAAAACCGGCTCCAGGCAGAGGGCTTCATGTTCCTCCCTGCCCAACAGACGCGAGCCCTCCTTCAGCAGCAACATGCCGCTGATTGGGAAAGCTTTGCAGATAGTTGGAATGACCTCGGCGTGGATCGCTACATGGCCGATGGGGGGCGCTATCGGCGGCGACGCTATGCAACCTTCTCACTCGCCGATGGCCATATCACCCCGAAGCAACACCAGCCTCATTATCAAAGCCGCGACTATAATCTGCTCAATGGCGGAATTGAGCGCTGGTTTAGTCCCATCAAAGACGAGATTGTCGAGCACCCGACCTTACGCGCTATCCTCGCTATGAGCGCAGACATGGCGTCATCACTGACACCGACCTCACAGCATCCTTATAAATGGCATGCAGAGGTGCACCAATTTCGTATTGAAGCTGACCCTCAGACACAAGCGAAACCCACACCTGAAGGAATGCACCGTGATGGTGTCGATTGGGTTTTTGTCTTCATGGTAGATCGCGACAATATCCGCGAAGGGGTCACCAGCATTCATACTCTCGACCAAAAAACCACACTTGGATCATTCACCTTGGCTCAACCGATGGATGCCGCCATTGTCAATGATCACCGCGTATATCACGGTGTGACCGCTGTGGAGCCTGAAGACCCCACCAAACCTGCCCATCGTGATGTCTTAGTCGTCACCTTACGCTACGAGTAAATACAGGTTCACCGGGTTTCAGTTTCATCAATCTGAGACTCGGTGCCATACGCACCACGAACAGTATATTATTTTGGGGAAACATTGGAGCGGATGAGGGGAATCGAACCCCCGTATGCAGCTTGGGAAGCTGCCGTTCTACCATTGAACTACACCCGCATCTCTTATGTGCCCTTTTCTTACCCTCCCTTCCCGCGTCATGCAAGCCCTCCATTGGGAGAAAAACCGTACTGCTTTTCTTGACGGCTTTCCTATGGAGCTTCATAGTGAAGCCCTATCTTTCCTCTAAAGTTTTTGGAGGAGACCTCGTGATTTGGGCGGCCGGCTTGCGGCGAGGTTAAAAAATTGCGCTAAAGAGGCCCTGTTTCTCCCCTTAAAAGAGCAGGACTTCCACGGCCCACCACAGCGTTTGCGCTTGGCAATGCGCAGATATTGATGGAGGGATCCTCTATGTCATCTCACACACACTCATCTTCATGGCGCACAGCGACCCATCTACTCCATGATGCCCGTAACCGCACGCCTCACGGTGAAACGTCCGATGGGCTCTTCCTGACCTCTGGCTTTGTATATGACAATGCCGAGCAAGCTGCGGCTACTTTTGAAGGCACCATTGATCACCTGCAATATTCCCGCTACGGCAACCCAACCGTAGATACGTTGCAAGAGCGCCTCGCTCTGCTTGAAGGGGCAGAAGCCTGCTTGATGACCTCAACAGGCATGGGGGCCGTTTCTTGCGCTCTATTAGCCGGGCTCAAAGCCGGTGACCGCGTCGTTGCCTCCTCCGCGCTGTTTGGCTCCACCCACTGGCTGCTCAGCCATTTACTCCCAAGCTACGGCATCGACACCGTCTTACTTGATGGACGCGATGATAAGGCATGGGAGGAAGCCCTCTCTCAACCGACATCTGTTGTGCTGATTGAAACACCCTCCAACCCTATGCTGGATGTGCTTGATATTCAGCGTATTGCTGAACGTGCTCATAAGGCTGGGGCCGTTTTTATGGTCGATAACGTCTTTGCCACCCCTGTTGGTCAACGCCCGCTAGAGCTAGGAGCGGACGTTGTGATCTACTCCTGTACCAAGCACCTAGACGGCCAAGGACGCGTAATGGGGGGCGCTGTTTTGGGAAGCAAAGAATGGGTCACTGAAAAGTTACAGCCCTTTGCCCGCAATACCGGTAATACGCTCTCCCCCTTTAATGCATGGGTTCTCCTCAAGGGGATGGAAACACTGGATCTTCGCGCTCAAAAAATGGCCAGTAATGCAGCCCGTGTTGCTGATGCGCTCGCTGAACTCCCCGGTGTGACAAAAGTCTTTTACCCAGGCCGGAAAGATCATCCCCAAGCGTCCATTGCCCAGCGTCAAATGCGCGATGGCGGTTCTATGATCGCTTTTGAAGTCGCCAATGGCAAAGAGGGCGCTTTTGCCTGCATGAATGCCTTCTCTATTATCGCCATTTCAAACAATCTTGGTGATGCACGAAGCTTGGTCACTCATCCTGCCACCACAACACATAAAAAACTGACGGAAGAAGAACGCGCACAGCTTCGTATTACCGATGGTTCCATCCGCTTCTCCGTCGGATTAGAAGACCCAGCAGACCTTATTGATGAATTAACACGGGGTGCTCAGGCTGCTTTAGCCATAAAAGCCGGCTAAGAGCACGAAGAAGAACCTGACAAATGGCTGGGATGATTCTAGAAAGGCGTCATGTCTGACGATTCATCCCATACAGCCACAACAACGCGCTTTGACCTAGATACAGCTGAAGAGTTCAAGGCCCCTCCTTGCTATACGGCGACAACACATGATGTTGTCGTCAGCGTACGCACCTTTTGGCTGGAAGAGCATTCCACACCAGAAGACGGCGAGTATGCGTGGCTGTACCATGTCGTTATTGACAATGGCAGCTCTGAAAATCTGCAACTCTTGTCACGCAGCTGGACAACACTTGACGCAAACGGCCAACGGGAAGACACGCAGGGGCTTGGTGTGGTCGGGGAACAGCCCTTTATTGCCGCCAAAGGACAGTACCAATATACGTCAGGTGCCGAGCTCAAAACCCCAACCGGGTTTATGAAAGGGCTCTTTCATATGATCGCACCCGATAGTCGGCAACATTTTGACATCACCATCCCCACTGTCAGTCTTGATAGCCCCCATCATGGCGGCCTCATCCATTAAGAAAAGGACTTTGCTGCCTTGAACGCCTCTTCTGCACCCTATCGTCGTAAACGTGTTGCAGCCCTCCTCTTGGCCGCTGGTCGTGGGCGCCGTTTTGCTGCGAGCGCCCCGGCAACTACGCACGAAAAAGGCGCATCACAGCCAATCAGCAAACAGTTCCATACGCTTCGTGGCCTTCCTGTTATTCGCCATGCAGCCCTAAGCTTGCTGCCCCATGTTGACGTCGTTCAACCTGTCGGGAGTGATCCTCTGCTCGCTGAAGCGCTTAAGGGACTCGACGTGCTCCCTCCCGTCGATGGTGGTGCAGAACGCCATGATAGTGTCAGGGCCGGTCTGGACGCGCTCGCTCAACTACCCGAACCACCAGACCTCGTTCTTGTCCATGATGGGGCACGCCCCTACGTCCCAGCCCGCGTCATAACCGACACGATCGCGGCTTTAGAGCAGCATAAGGGGGTCATTCCCGCCCTTCCAGTGAGCGACACACTTAAGAAGGTCGAGAACGACCTCATTACAGGCACCGTTTCCCGTGCAGGGCTCTGGCGCGCACAAACCCCACAAGGTTTCTCCTTCCCTCTTCTGCGTGAGCTCCATCATCGCCATCGCACCGCGCTGACAGACGATGCAGGGCTACTGGAACATGCTGGGCATCATGTCGCCATTGTTATGGGCTCAGAAGATATTATTAAACTGACTGTTTCGGAGGATTTGATGCGTCTCGACCGTGTCATGGACCAAAACCAACCCCCTATGCTGCCCCGCGTTGGGCTGGGCTACGATGTCCACGCTTTTGCCGAAAATCGTAAGCTTATTCTTTGTGGGATTGATATCCCCCATGAACGCGGCCTCGCCGGGCATTCTGACGCTGATGTGGGCATTCATACACTCTGTGATGCTATCTATGGGGCCCTCGCTGAAGGGGACATTGGACGGCATTTCCCCCCCAGTGATGATAAATGGCGCGACATGGATTCCGCACGTTTCCTTGTCCATGCCGGAGACCTTATCCGCTCCAAGGGTGGCATGTTAGTCAATGCTGATATCACCATCATTTGCGAACGCCCCAAGATCGGCCCTCATGCCCAAGCTATGCGCGAACGCCTCGCGGAGCTTCTTAAGGTCAATGTCAGCCGTATTTCTGTCAAGGCTACAACGTCAGAACGTCTGGGCTTTACAGGACGGGAAGAAGGCATTGCCGCGACAGCTGCTGTCAGCCTTATGGTGCCTGATAGCGGAGAATAATCCCTCTCACGTCAGCCCCCTTTTCCAAAAGGGGGCTTTTTCTTTTGAGACTATTCAGCCTTGCCGCACGAGCGAAAGAAACTGCATCGCCTCACGAATATCGTGCTCTTTGCGCTCAAGCGTTTGGGCCATTTCCGCGTCATGCCCCCATTTCTTAAGCTGATAGCGCTCATCCGCTTGTCCAAGTGCTACCGCCTCTTCCAAGCTCAACACGTCATATATAACCGCAAAAGCTAGCAACAAGCTCCCAAAAACAGGGGCAATAACACCTAATGCCGCCAGCGTATCTGCATCGAGCGTGCCTAATAAACGGGCTAGCCCGTCTTGATACGCTTGGGGATGAGAGAGCGGCATAATCCCTGTTGTGGCATCGGGGGACAAAGCATGATGATGCTTCGCCCATGCCAGCACCCGCCCGACAAGCTGTTCATCCTGCGCAGCAGAGCGATAACATAACGCGTCATCCAATCCATAGGCCAAGAGCTGCTCCCGCATCTCGTCCATATATGGTGCCACACGCTCAATCCGTGTGCCACTCATACGCGTGAGAGGCAGTTCCTCTGGCGTAAAGGGCGCTTTAGGCTCGATCGCCTGCCACTCCTTCACTAAAGCCTGCCCTAAAGCCTTAGAGGCCACTGCCAGTGTCGTGCCTTTAGGAAGTTTGACAGGACGGCCATCCAAGGCCGGCGCGTATAAACCGCCCTTCTGCGTGTCTAAAGTAACCTCTTTCCAAAAACGTTTACGTGGCTGGCTCACGGCTTTCCTCCAATCCCAAGGGCTTTGAGAATATCACTGGTGCGAGAATGCTCCCCTGACAAAGCCGGAATAGGCAAACCATCGTGGCCATCACGCGCTTTACTAATCACCTCTTGGCAAAGATCCTCCGCTTCCGTGCCTTGGCCAATATCAAGCTGGTTTTGCCCACCTTCTGTGCGGAGCGATGTTATTTGCGGTGCTGTGATCGTCCCAGCAACACGTATCGGCATGCTCATCTCATTCCCGGCCAAGCTGACATGTGGCAGGAGCTGCAATGACAAAGCACCATCATCAAGTTTGACCTGCCCATGCCCCTTCACGAGGAAATGCTTTGTCTGTGCACCGAGCGCTTCCAACACGCCCTGCCCATGATGGAGATTAACCCGAACAGCCGCACAACGCAGGCCCATCGTTCCATTCCCCAGCTTTAAGAATGCTGCGGCGGGACCTGCCAGAGGAGCAAGAACAGAAGTATGAATCTGCCCCTTCACCACAGAAAGTCCCATCGCGCCTTCTAGGGATGAGAGAAGAGCCTCTTGCGTGTCCCCTTGGGTCTCAAGCGCACCATCAAGCTGCACAGGCCCCTCAAAGACAGGAGATTGCCCAATAAGTTGGAAGAACTGCGTTGACGGCATCATCCATGGGCTTGCTTGCACACGCACCGTCGTCGGATGCGTGGTGTTATCAATCTCGACTTTCGCTGAGAGCGCTACCCCACCAACACTGGCCTTTAATGGATCAACCAACAGGCGGCGGTCCCCAAGAGCTAAGGTTATATGAGCGTCGCGGTAATCCATTCCATAAAACGCTAATTGATCAGCTGTTAGATCCAGCAAGATATGATGCGTATCAAGAAAGGTACGCACGGCCTGAAGGCGATCAGAATGGTCTTGCGATCCTTGTGCCGAAGGGGAAGCCTCCTCTCCATCTCCTTGCACAGAAGCAGGAAGGAGAGCGTCTCCGTCCGCATGCGTTAAATGGAGATGAGCCTCAATAGAAGCCGGTTGGGAGGCAACGGGGCGTGTAATAGAAAAGCGCCCATCTCCCCCAACTTCACGACTATCGAAACGCAGATCATGCACATCAAGCTGTTTAAGCCCTTGAGGTGAAAACGCCCCTGCGGATAGCTGCCCGTTTAGCGATAAGCCATGTACAATGGTGCCAGAAAGCCCTTGTTCAATCCCCGGAAGCTCGGGTGCCTGCAACATATCGGCTTGTCCATCAAAACTCAGCTGACTCGCCTGTCGCCCCAATGTCCCTTGAGCATGAAACTGCACACCATCTTGCTCGGCCGCTGTTTTATGCTCACGGTGATTCAATAACATCATGAGGTTACGATCACGCCCTTGCAAGGTTGCTTCCAGGGGAACGGTGGGCTGATCCGGCTGTTTCCACGCTGCCACGCTTTTTTCCAACGTGCCAAGCTGAGCGCGAACCCCCCACGAAAAGCGCCCCCAATCCGCGTCTCCATGAATGGTAAGTGGCGCAAGAGACGCGTCAGCATCCATTTGTAATTGCCGTAAATGCAACGGTGCTTCAATGCCGAGCGTGCCTTGTGGGAAATCGACACTACCAAGCTGAACATGCATCTGGACTGGGTAAAGCTTCCCCGGTAGGGCCGCTAATCGTTCAAGAAACCCGCCCGCTGGTAACTCTGGTTCATCACGCTCACGCACATCTACCATGCCACCAACAGACTGCACCGCTGGCACCCCGATATGAGGGAATAATTGCTCTATATCGCGCAAATCTGCCCAATGGCCTTGCATGCTGAGGCGTAAACCTTTCAAACGATGAGGGTCTGTAAAAGAACCATCCATCACCATCTGATCCTGCTGGCCTTCTTTTCCAAACGTCAGCCCAAGACTAAAGCCCCATGGCTCACCTTGAGGCGTAGACGCTGAAAGAACGCGATGGAAAGAGCCCATACGCCCCTTAAAATTGAAAGGCGTTTCTCCATGATACGCATGAAGGTCAATCCACGGGCTCACACTATGCATGCCCTGTAAATCCAACGACGCAATCGTGAAACCGCCGCTGCGTTCCTCCCCTTTGCTGGAATGATCATCACGCCAAGACAGCTGAGCGCTCGTCACATGGAGCGCGTCAAAAGAGACTTTCCAGTGCGCATGTGGAGTGATTGTTGAGGGAGCATCACCCATTTTCCGTGCTGCAGGTTTGTCATCCGCCGTGAAAGGGAGCCAAGAAGAACAGACACCATCATGCGTACGATGCAGGGTAATCTGAGCATTCTCTACAGTGAAGTCCTGAAACGATACTTCCCGATGCAGCAACGCCAGAAGAGAAATATCCGCATGAACAGATCGAGCTTGCACAAAAGGCGTGCAACCAGAACGCGTTAAGACCACCTGACCTGCATGGAAGGACGGCCACGGGAACACCTGGAACGAAGCCGTTTCCATCTTGAGGTCAAGGCCGGTTTGTTCATGAAAAGCCTGCGTGACATGGTCACGCACAGCCTTTTGGTCAATCAGCATATAGGTTCCGATACTGATGCCCAAAAGCATCACGACCAACATGATCAAAATTCCGACCAGCTTTTTCATCAGCTGCGACCTTTCGCGTCTTAAAAATTAGGAAATGCGTTTGGGTTTAGGAGCCGCCTGCACCACAAAACCAAGCATCCGGAATGTGTCCACCATATGCTTTGGCAACGGCGCTGTCACACTCAGTGTTCCCCCCGCTGGATGCGGGAATGTTAGCGTGCGGGCATGAAGATGCAGCCGCTTTGCAAAACCAGTGGGGTGTGGCGTCTTCGCGCCATAGCGAGGGTCTCCTAAAATAGGCGTCCCGAGGCTTTCACAATGCACACGGAGCTGATGGGTGCGCCCTGTCAGCGGAGACAAAGCCAGCCAGCTAAAGCGCTTCCCAGCGGCATCAAGCGTCTCATACGCACTTTTGGCCGATTGCGCATCCTCATCGCGGCGGTCTGCTGGCACAACGAGCGCTGCCCCACCCGCACCAACCTTTGCAAGAGGTTGATCAATCACCCCATCACCGGGCATCGGACGCCCAACTACAATAGCCCAGTACGTCTTCTCTACCGAACGGCTACGAAATGCAGCAGCCAACTTTGCAGCAATCCCCGGTGTGCGTGCTAAAAGCAGCAAGCCCGACGTGTCACGGTCGATCCGATGCACCAAACGTGGACGATCCCCGCCCGGCGGACGGAGCCCATCAAGCATCATATCAATATGTTCATGAATACCCGGCCCACCCTGTGTCGCCAGACCAGAAGGTTTATTGAGCACAATAAGTTGATCATCTTGATACAAGATCATCGACTCGATTCGCCGCGTTAAATTTGGATCGGGCGGTGGCGGTGGAGCCGGACGGCTTTGGTCAGGCAGCGGCGGAACACGCACAGTCTGCCCCGGGAAAAGACGATGATTCGCCTGAACACGCTTCCCATCAACACGCACTTGCCCTTTACGGCACAGCTTCTGCAAAGCTCCTTGCGTCAAATTCGGGTAATGACGACGGAACCAACGATCAAGGCGTAGGTCAGCCTCATCTTCGCTTATGATACGGTTTTCAACACTCATGATTGGCGAGATGCCCGTTTCTGAGCCAACATGTCCAGACGTTTTATGATCCTTTCTTCAAATCCACGATTAACAGGGTGGTAAAGTTGGACGCGTTCCATCCCATCAGGGAAGTAATTTTGCCCCGAAACGCCGTCTTCATGATTATGATCGTATTCGTACCCTTCCCCATAACCGAGGTCTTTCATCAACCCCGTCGGCGCATTACGAATATGAGCTGGTGGAATAAGGCTCCCCGTCTTTTTGGCCAAAGCTCGCGCCGCTTTATAGCCCGCATACACCCCATTCGATTTTGAGGCGACGGCCATATGCACCACCGCTTGTGCAAGAGGAACCTCTCCTTCTGGCGAGCCCAAACGCTCATAAGCCTGCGCTGCTGCTTGCGCGAGAGGCAAAGACGACGGGTCGGCCTCTCCAATATCTTCTGCTGCAAAGCGCACCAAGCGGCGCGCAATATAGCGCGGGTCTTCCCCACCTTCTAACATACGCGCAAACCAATACAGGGCCGCGTCTGGGTCACTCCCACGGAGCGATTTATGGAGAGCAGAGATCAGATTATAATGTTCTTCGCGATCTCGGTCATAAAGGACAGGGCGTCGCGCAAGCACTTTCGCCAGCTCTTGCGGCCCTAGATGACGCGCATCCTCTTGCGTGGTGAGTGTGAGGAGCTGCTCCACCATATTAAGCAAATAACGCCCATCCCCATCGGCCATCGCCCGTAAAGATGCTCGCCCTTCACGCGTTAAGGGGAGAGTTCGTTCCGTAAGCTGTTCTGCATGGGTCAGAAGCCCTTCAAGGGCTGCATCATCAAGGCGATTGAGAACAAGCACCTGACAACGTGATAACAAAGCGGAATTTAGCGCAAAAGAAGGGTTTTCCGTTGTGGCACCAACCAGTACGACCGTGCCACGCTCCACATAAGGGAGAAAACTATCTTGCTGCGTGCGGTTAAAACGATGGATTTCATCAACAAAAAGCAGCGTACCCTTGCCGGTGCTATCAAGGCGTTTATCAGCTTCTTCAAACGCCTTCCGTAAATCCGCAACGCCAGAAAAAACAGCGGAAAGCTGCGCGTAAAACAACCCGGCCTGTGAGGCTAACAGACGAGCTATCGTGGTTTTACCACAGCCGGGGCCGCCCCATAAAATCAAGCTCGGCAGCGTACCACGCGAGAGCATACGTGTCAGCGTGCCGTCTTCTGCAAGAAGATGCTCTTGCCCACGCACATCTTCCAGCCGTGTCGGACGGAGACGATCAGCCAACGGTTGCGTCCGAGGGGCAGAACGACGCCCCTGACCCGAGGAGGTCTGACGAGGAGCTATGTCTGACGAAGGAGAGGAAGCCCCAAAAAGATCAGACGTATCGGCTGTCATATCCATATTCTTCTCACCATCCTGACCTATCGGCATTCCATCGTTATCGCCCATCACTGCAAGATATGGCGTAACATTCCTGGGAGGAAGACGGAAAGCGGATAAGTCTGAAAGGTCGGTTTATCAAAAGTGCCGTCCAACGTGTAGGTCAGTGCCATCACACCACTACCCTTTTCTGGGGCAAAAAACGACCGCATACCAAACAAGCCCCCAGCCGCATGGTTCAACCCAAAAAGCGGCGAGACCGTTCCTTGCAGAGAAAGATGCTGGGCAACAATATCAACATTCCCCTCAAGGGTAGCCCCAAGGATTGCGTTGCTCAACTGCCCATCTTCAACTGTCATAACCGTATGCTGCATTTTAACCGTGGCAGAACCTGCCAAATTCTCAAACCGATCGCGCTCAATCTGTCCCCAATGAAGCGGCGCAAACACTGTTGCCGCCGTTAAGGCCGCCGGAGGATGATCCAGCGCAAGATCATGCACACGCATATGCCCTGTAAACGGGCCTAATCCCAATCCCCACATGCCATAATCGTTTGATGATGGAGAAGAAGCTGTAAACCACCCTTCCAGATGAACATGACCACCCTCAAGCTGTTGATAGCCCTCAAGCTCTTTAACAAGAGAACTCAAATTACCGATATCGGCCTTAAGCACATGGCTTTGCTTCTCTTGAGAGTCGGGCTCTAGCTGCACAGAAAGAACATGCGGCCCTTTCGCATGAAAAACAGCCTGCTCCAACCGGCGTCCTTTCCATGCGACAGTCGCAGACATATCCGTCAGCGCTTTATCCTGCCGGTAGAACACACGCCCAGACTGAAGAGAAACAGCCCATTCCCCTGAAGGAAGAAGAGGCTTGGCATAACCCCGGTGCGGGAGATGTGAAGAACGCGGCGCCCCGGTGGAAGACTGATGAGCTTGAAACCACGGGCTCACATCCAAACTCTCTGCTGTCACATCAATATGATAGGGCGTGTTGTCCTTTGCCCCTATTGGCCAAGACGCCTGCAGACGCCCCACATTGCGCCCGAGGGTCATATGATCCACACGCACCCCAAAGACGCGGCCCTTTTTCACCATAGCACCGCCAACGAGAGAGAGCCCAGGCCCCTGTGCACGCAAATTTGTGACTGCTTGAATACGAGCATCAAGAGTGCGAATATGCGCGCTCAACGATGTCCGCACACCCGCCGGCTTAACCCAAGACGGCACACGCAACGCAACGGGGGTAAAGTCTGCATTGATCTGCACCTCTCCTTGACGGTGCTTATGGCCCAGACCTTTTTGCACATAAACAGCCGTGACCGGGGCAGCACCGCTCATCATCCCAGCAGGAAGAGACAGCCCCATCTTACGCAAGAGCACCGTATCAAGCGCTGTCTGTGCCCTGACAGACCGCAACACGCGCCCTGGTTCGTTGGCTTGAAAACGTTCTTCTGCAACCACATCAACAGGAATATGGCGAATATCTGCCTTGCCTTGGAAACGAATTGCCTGCGACGTCACCTGAAGCTGCCCTTTCCCCCCCTTCACAGCACCAAGGGCAGGTGAGTCAAACGTAATATTTTGACACTGCGCCTGAGCATCAAAATGAATATCGCCCATCTTCACTGATTTATCGAGCGGCAAACTTACTGACAGTTCACCCGCAATCTTTCCTGCCTGTTGACGTAACGACAACGGATGATTCGATAACAGATGAAGCCTTGGATGAGAGAGCACATTTAAAAATGACGGGAAAGCACCATCTAAACCCAGTTGGATATGAGCAAATTGGCTATGCCGTCGCAAAATACCCGATAGGGTAATCCGCCCTCGTGGCACCGCAATCGTCGCATGCTGCCCATCTGAAAGCTGACCATGAGCAACATCAATCTGCAGCGTATTGGGGTCAAGAAAACGTGCTGAGGCTTCCACATTCGTCACAGGTTGAACAGGACGTAACCATGAGACAGAGAGCGCATGCCCTTTCAACTGCCCCTCTAGGCGCTGAACGCTCAAACCCTTCAACCCTGTCGCACTATGAAGCTGCGCATCAATGGCCAACCCATCACCTCGCCCTTCTGTCATGTTGGTCGTGATCCAACGGCGCGCCCCTTTGGCCATGCCATAAGGCCAAATAGAGCCCAAAGTCGCAAAATCAAAGGCTGGAATGCGGGCTTGCACAGCAATATCGACAGCAGAAGGATGCACCATATCATCAATCTGCACATGTGATGACAGCATGACAGGCACCAGCTGATGATGGCCATCACGCATCACTAAGCGAATACGCCCTTGATCCAGCACGACATGCTGCAAAGGCTGATTGCCTTGCCATCTGACATCAAAACGCCCATGCCCCTCTTGCAGATGAAGAGGATCATGATCTGTTTGTAAAATATCTCCCGCCCCTAAAGAAAACTCTGCTTGCAGATTTAAAGGCCGCCCACCCATTCCTTTAGGTTGCACGTCACCTTCTGCATGAAGCTGTACAGGCAGCTGCCACCGTTTCATATCATGTGCATCAACTTGAGGGAGCCACCCCGCTAAACGCGCAGGCACAAAAGGATGAACATCTAAGCTAAGATGAGTAAGCCCTTCCCGAACTGATTGGGCATTGAGCTGGAAGGGCACATCCTCCTGCCCCCAATGAAATGCTCCTTCAATGTGCCCCTGCCACCCAAAATGACGCCGGTAATGCACCGCTAATGCAGGCATGTGAAAATGCATGACCGCATCAGCACGCTGCGCATCACGCATCGTGACAGAAAGATTACTGATCTCAACATCACGAAGCGCGTCAGCATCCAGAAAAGCTAAAGAGTTCCCTTTTTTGCGAGAAGTCAAAGACTTACGTGGAAAACCGATGATATCAGGAGCAATTGTCCCATCTTCATAATGTTTTAATGCGAATTGGGCACCCGACACACGCACAGCCCGAAAAGCGACATGCCCCCGCAAAAGAGCCGCCAAATTAAGCACAGCAGCCACATGCTCAAGCTGGTTCAGCACACGGCCATCACCTTGAACAAGATTCACATGCTCCACCCGGAGCAATAAACCTGCAGGAATATGCTGTCTATGCGGGCTCCAGCCTAGAAGGATCTTCCCCCAATGGACATACCCAACAGGCGGCTGCCCAGCCGTCAGCTGCACTGCCACCGGCTCCCACCGTTGAGACAACGCCGTAACATCCAACGGGCTTTGCGCTAAACGCCACAGTACAAAACAAAGCAGAACAGCGATAATAGCCAGCGGAAGAAAGAGACCGATAACGCACCAACGCAGCCACCGCCACGCACCAGAACGTTGTTGGGCTGGCCTATCCGTATCACTCATGGCAGGGCAGTCCGTCTTACGCAATTATTCAGGTAAATGAGCAAGCGCCCCCTGCACCCAGCTCACATGTTCAGCAGGGCGAACGCGACGTTTCATCGCACAGACACGGCCTTGACCATCAAGGAGGAACGAGCTGCGTTCAATCCCCATAAATTGCCGCCCATACAGCTTCTTTTGCACCCACACACCGTAGGCCTCGGCCAATATGTGCTCTTCATCAGACAGGAGTGGAAAATTCAGCCCTTGTTTCTGTGAAAATCGTTCAAGCTTTTTAAGGGGATCAGGGCTCACACCCAAAACTTTGAGCGTCTCCCCATTGGGCAAACGCAAATCAGACAAAGCATCACGCAACGCACAAGCCTGTGTCGTACAGCCCGGCGTGGAGGCTCTTGGGTAAAAATACAGCACGTAAGGAGCCCCCTTAAGGGACTCACTACTCACCGTACTCTCCCCTTCAGGGGTGAGGGCAGGCAACGAAAATGCCGGCCCTTGGTCACCAACCTCAATCACTTTATCTGTCACGCTTGCCAATCCTTATTGATACATTCGTTACGATTACTGGCCCGCCCCGTGGGACGGCTGGTCTGAATGATACACGCTGCCATCACCCGCTGAATCATTAGATGCAGCAGGCTGGGTCGTATCAACCTGATGGCCTGTCTCGGCATGATGGTGCACCACATTAGCACCCGGAACAGGCTCACCTTGGCGTACTTTTTGAGAAGGTGTGTTCCGTTGGATCTTTTGGTAGCCTTCTGGTGGCTCAAACGTACTGGCAGGCAAATCACGATAGGTGACATTCTGCGCTTCCATCTTCCCGCTTACACCGTCTGAATCAACGCCTGCTTCTGCCAAGATAACCCCATCATCAGTAACGCAAGCCTGCGCCTTCCCTTTGGGGCTTTCAATCGACCAACGACGGCATTCATGACCGGCAACAGTCCCCATTCCCTCTGCGTGATAGGTCATATTCAAGCTCAGCATGAAGGGGTTGCTGAGGCCATTAACCGGGAGGAACTGGATGTAGCTCTTCTTCTCAGTGCTGATTAAGGTCACACGTTGCTTTAAGCGATCCAAAATCGTAATACCCTGCACCCCAATCGGATCAATGCGCAGCTGATTGCCATCTGCAGCAAAAGACACCATCACCTTCTTCTCAGGTGCCGCTGCATTCCCTCCTGCCCAGAAACGATAAGTCACCACAACATCGCGCGTTGGTGCTAATGCTGGATGATCAGCCGGGGCCTCCGCATGTGCTGGTGCAGCAGCCAATATAGCAGCAAAAGCACCACCCACTAAGCCGAGTTTACGATAATGAGACATGATAATCTCCTCCCCCTTTAGGCAACCGCAGCGCAATAATCTCACTATGCAGTGCAGATAAATCAACGTCCCCAGGCCAAATAGCCTGTACAGTCAACGCTTCACTGAGTCGCCTTTGATAATCAGACAATGGTACAGCTCTTCCCCCCAAGCGACTCAAATGAGGGGTGACATACTGTGTATCCAGCAGACGATAGCCCCCCTTGCGCAAGGCTGCAACGAGGTGAACTAAGGCAATTTTGGACACGTCGCGTTCATGAGAGACCATGCTTTCCCCAAAGAAAGCCCCCCCAAGGGCCACCCCATAGAGCCCACCAGCAAGACTGCCATCTGTGCGGCGCACCTCGATAGAATGCGCAAAACCATGCTGATAAAGCTCTTCATATAATGTGCAAATACGAGGGCTAATCCATGTTTCCTCCCGCCCTGGCGCGGGGGCAGCGCACGCGTTCATCATCCCCGCAAAATCATGATCTGCACAAACCTGATAGCGGCCCGAAAGAACGGTACGCATTAACCGGCGCGGTACATGAAAGCCCTCAAGGGGAATAATCCCACGCTCCTGAGGGCTAAACCATTCCAGTTCATCACTCTCGCGGTCTGGCGCCATCGGGAAAAGACCAAGGCTATAGGCACGCAAAAGCTGCTCTGCTGTTATATCCATCATCATCGTGCTACGACATGAACCTTACTTTGGAAGAAGAGACCATGCCCCAAACCTTTATTTACGTCATCGCTTTTGTCATATGCGCACTTACTCAGCTCTTCTATCCAGAAACGACGCGTATTCTGCATGTGCTTGAATGCGTTTGCCTGCTCGGTATTGTGGGCTTTGGGGTGCTCGAGACGTATCAAGACATCCAGAAAGCCCACCGCGCTAAAGCAGAGTTTTCAGCCAAACATCACAAAGATTCATCGCCCGTCGCACGCCCCTGATAAGCTTGAGCGGCCTCTTGCACAGCCGTCCCATGCGTACGCTCTAACCGCCGTATCGTAAAATGGGCCCGCGCTACCGCACGATAATGCGCTAGAAAAGCAGAATTAAGCGCAGCACCGCATAAGGCGCCAGCAACAGGCACCATCTGAGCAGCAAGCTTGCGTGACAGCGCAATCCCATAATGCCCAGCGACTTCAGCCATCAACATCACAAGAGGCTGACCGCGCATCAAACCACGTGCCGCAAAAAAGCCAAGCTCGTTTTCATCGTCACCCTCACGACGTCCCGTCGCGACAGAACGCAGAGCAAAGACTTCCAAACATGCACGACGCGTCTCTTCGTCGTTCAGGTCTTCGCCATTTTCACGCGCAATCATCGCGATTTCACGCATGATCGCAAGCGTCGTAAAGCCAATATCAGGCGCCATGCCTGCAAACCCGCCAAAGCCACCCGCAGCTCCGGACACAGCCACAGCGGCCTGCATCATATTTTCCCGCACTTTACGCGAAACGGCCATTCCTTCACGTTCAACGCCTAAAATCGCAATCCGAAAAGCTTGTTCAATCGCCGTTTCTGTCACGCGCTGTATCTTCGCTTTGAAGCCCGGCGCCATAGACAAGCCTTGCAGACCAAGCTGAGTTGCCCGGCCAACAGCGCCCCCCATCAAGTCCGCCAAACGAACCAACGTGCCGCGCCCTTGTTCAACTTGCTCTAAGACCTGATGAAGCTGTGCGAGGTCTTCACCATCCATATCGCGCGACATAAAAGACGTGCTGGGTAACTGTGTATCGTGATCTGCGTTCATGGGGTTTTTCTCCGTTTTGTCTACGCCAGAAACGGCGACACCATCATTTAACCTTGTTCCCACTCGCCACGGCGAGTCAGATAAGCAAATTCAGCCTCTGTCACAGGGGCAACAGACAGCCGCGACTGTTTGAGCAACGCCATCTCCGTTAAATTGGGGTCTGCTTTAATGTCTGCCAAGCTAATCGGCTTCTTAAAAGCCCCATCTGCTTTAACATCAACACACACCCAGCGCTGATCCTCGGTCGTCGGGTCTGGATAGGCCTCTTTCACCACCTCAACGACCCCCACGATACGCTTTTCAGTCACAGAATGATAGAAGAGCGCCCGGTCACCGCACCGCATGGCTGAAAGATTATTGCGCGCCTGATAATTGCGCACCCCATTCCACGGCTCAACATCGTTACGAACCTGCTCTTCCCACGAGAAAGAGGCTGGTTCTGACTTGATCAGCCAATAGGCCATGCTTGGACTTCCTTTTCCGACTTTGACGTTGCAAACGCGTTATCTCTTGGCGAGTATAGAAGGTTCAGATTATGGAGAACAATGTCCTCCCAAAAGGAGCCCGTCTCTTACCGTGTCTCTTTGGTTTCACCGCCTTGCCAATCCGGGCGTTTTCCTACGTTTTACGCGTCCATGCCTCCCTATCATTGGGGGGCTAGGAGCCGTGATCTTACTTGTCGGACTCGTCTGGGGGCTCTTCTTCTCTCCAGCTGATTGGCAGCAGGGCGAGACCGTACGCATCATGTATCTTCATGTACCGATGGCGTGGCTTGCCTCTGCTTGCTACGTGGGGTTAGCGTTATGTGGTGCCTGTTCTCTCATATGGCGTCATCCCCTTGCTGACCTTGCCGCCCTCGAAATTGGCCCTATCGGTGCCTGTGCTGCTTTGCTCTGTCTCATCAGCGGGTCTTTTTGGGGAAAACCCACATGGGGCACATGGTGGGTCTGGGATGCACGCTTAACGTCAATGCTGGTTCTGTTCTTTCTCTATTGCGGTCATATGGCCGTCATCCGCGCGTTTGACCGCCCCGCCCGCGGGCAAAAAGCCGCCGCTCTTCTCGCCCTCGCTGGGGTGATTGACCTCCCCATCATCACATTCAGCGTGCAATGGTGGAACACGCTTCACCAGCCCAACACGCTTTCTTTAAGCGGAGCTCCAGCCATGTCGCTCTCTATGCTCTGGCCACTCCTACTATGCGCCATTGGCTACTCATTAGGGGCCGTTGCCCTTATCGGCACCCGTATCTGTACGGCCATTTTAGAGCGCCGTTTAGCGTCCCTCCCTCATCGACAGGGACAGCCATGAACACTGCGTGGACTTTTGTACTCGCCAGTTATGGGATCGCCTGTCTTTGCCTCGGCTCGCTCACCATCGGCGCTATCTATCGCTATCGGCGCGCTGTCCGGCAATTCACGTCTGACCAACAGACTGACCGCTCCGTATGACAATGACACGTTCACGTCGCCTGTCCTCGTCACGTTCCATAGGCCGGCTCTGGATCGTTATGGTCTGTTTGTTTTGCTTGAGCGGGGCTGCAGCTCTCACCCTCTACGGGCTATCGAACAGCCTTGTCTTTTTCATGGCTCCGTCGCAGCTCCTCAACCACCCTCCCCCTCCCGATCGCACCATTCGCCTCGGTGGGATGGTCGTAGCTGGGTCTGTGCATAAAAACCTCTCCTCCGCACAACCCGAAATTCGCTTTGATGTCACAGACGGCCAAGCAGCTATCACCGTGCATTATTATGGCATTGTGCCGGATTTATTTCGTGAAGGGCAGAGCATCGTCGCGATCGGGCATCCTCAGACTGACGGTGTTTTCCTCGCCGATGATGTTCTTGCCAAACATGACGAAACCTATATGCCCAAGGACGTAGCCGATGCCCTCCAACGCAGCGGGAAATGGGACCCGCGCTTTGGCCCACCACCCAACGCAGCCAGCTGGAACGCGATGACGGCCACCCCTAAAGAGACCCACCCATGATGGATTTTTTCGGGCCGGAAGAAGGCCATTACGCTCTGGCTTTAGCGTGTGTTCTCGCCCTCTTCCAAGGCATCGCTCCCTTTCTCAAACGGCAAGGTCGCCCTTCTTTTTTCAGCCCATTAACACCGGGCTTCGCTTGGGCACATGCTCTCGCACTCCTCCTCGCGTTTATGTGCCTCATGCTTGCCGCACTGCGTGATGATTTTTCTGTGCAAAATATCGCAGAAAACTCCGCACTCGCGAAACCGCTTTTCTATAAAATAACGGGTATTTGGGGCAATCATGAAGGGTCTATCCTGCTCTGGATTGTTCTGCTGGGCTTATGCAGTGCCTGTGTGTCGTTTATTCACACACGGCATCAAAACACCCTCTCCCGCCTAAAACGCCACGCTTTGGGGGTGCTCGGGCTGATCTCCGCCGGTTTTGACCTGTTTTGTCTCCTCACCTCCAACCCCTTTGCCCGCCTCTTCCCGATGCCCGCTGATGGGATGGGCATGAATCCCCTCCTCCAAGACCCAGGTTTAGCGGTTCATCCGCCTCTCCTCTACGCTGGCTATGTGGGGTTTGTCGTCCCGTTTGCGTTTGCCATTGCTGCCCTCATAGACGGACAGCTGACGCGCCTTTGGGCAACGCTCGTCCGCCCTTGGGTGCTTGTGGCATGGGCACTCCTCACCTGCGGAATCGCTCTTGGATCTTGGTGGTCATATTACGTGCTGGGCTGGGGGGGGTATTGGTTTTGGGACCCTGTGGAAAATGCCTCACTCATCCCATGGCTGAGCGGCACCGCCCTTCTCCACAGCATCCTTGTTGTCGAAAAACGTCAGAGCCTGCGTATCTGGACAGCTCTGCTCGCTCTTGCCACTTTTTCATTCTCCCTCTCTGGCACCTTCTTGGTGCGCTCAGGCATCCTCAACTCCGTCCATAGCTTCGCCAATGACCCCACGCGCGGCGTTTTTATTCTCACCCTGTTAGCCCTCGTGGTTGGCGGAGCCCTCACGCTTTTTGCATGGCGTGCGCCTTCCCTCCATGATGAGAGCTCTTTTACGCCTCTCTCACGTGAGAGCGCCTTGGTGCTCAACACTCTTTTCCTCTGCACCCTGTGCGCCGTCGTGCTCACCGGCACACTTTACCCACCCTTTATCCAGCTTCTCCTCGGCCATACGCTTTCTGTTGGGAAGCCATTTTTCGACAGCACCACCATTCCGCTCACCATCCCGCTTCTCATCGCAATGGGGATTGGCCCCGCCCTGCCTTGGCTCCACGGCTCTCTTCGCACAACATGCAAGCGTCTTTATCCAGCCTTTCTCTGCACCTGTGCCGCCTGTATCCCGGCTTTTGTCTTTCTACCTGACCGCATGGCTGCCCTCTGCGCTGTGCTCGCTGTCTGGGTTATATACTCTAGTGTGCTCGCCCTATTCCATCAGCTTCGTGTCGCTACACATCCCTTCCGCCCCTCACGCAAAATCTGGGGCATGACGCTGGCTCATATTGGCGTTGGGGTAGCGATCCTCGGTCTGTGCGGAATGAGTGCGGCCCACCATACCATCGTTGCGTCTCGCCTTGGGGAGCACCAATCCCTTGATGGCCTTGACTGGCAGCTTGTCTCCGTCACCGACCATCCCGGCCCTAATTATGATGCCCGGGTTGCTGAACTACGCGTCAGCCGTCATGGCCATCCTATCGCACAGCTCCATCCAGCCCTACGCGTCTTCTCCCATCCTCACCAGACGATTTCTCAAGTGGCTATCCGCAGCTTTTTGACAGGAGACCTCTACGCTGTTTTAGGTTCAACAGAACATGAAGGACAGGAAACGCGCTATATCCTACGCCTTCATCACAATCCCCTTGCACCATGGATCTGGCTCGGTGGGCTCATCATGGCAGGTGGCGGACTCATGGCCTGCCCGTTCGGCAGGAAACGCACCCAAGGGACGCCCTCATGACGCTCACCCGCCGCCATATCCTTGCTGCCTTACCCCTCACAGGAGCCGCAGCCCTCGGGCTGGGCTTCCAGCATATTCTCTCATCCATGAGGACGGGGCAGTTTGACCCACGCGCTATCCGCACCTCCGGGGGCACAGTACCGCAGTTTCCGCCCCTTTCGCCTTTACCGGGCCTTCAGGGCGCGATAGAGGGCATTGAGTGCACCAGCCTTACTCAGCAGAACAAACCGATTTTACTCAACTTCTGGGCTTCTTGGTGCATTCCCTGTGTCACAGAACTTCCGCTTTTGAGCGCGTTAGCTCCCTCTCTCACCCTTTGGGGCATCGCGTATAAAGACCGCCCCGAACGCGCGAGCGCTTTCCTCGCCCGTAATGGCCAACCATTTGAACGCGTTGGACAGGACAAGGACGGGTCTGCCGCCATTGAATGGGGCATTACGGGTGTGCCCGAAAGCATTCTCATTCTTCCCGGCGGCCATGTTGTCTGGCATCATCGAGCGGCCCTCACTCATGAGGTCATTACCCATGACCTCCTTCCGCTCCTTCGGCCATTTTTATGAGATTCTCCCACTCTTTTTTTCTCACTGTCCTCTTGTTGAGCCCTGCCACCTCATATGCGGTGGATGACCCTAAAGAACTTCTACCTAACCCACAGCAAGAGCAGGAAGCCGAACAGATTGGCCAACAACTCCGCTGTCTTGTGTGTCAAAATGAAAGCATTGAGGAAAGCAGCGCGCCTTTAGCGCGTGATCTCCGCAAAATTGTGCGTCAACAACTGACGCAAGGACGCCAAAAAAGCGACATTCTTGCGTGGATGTCTCACCGTTACGGGAATTTTATCCAGCTTAAACCTGTTTTCAATGGCGAGACCGCTTTATTATGGCTCATGCCTTTTCTGGCTCTGGGCAGCGCGTGTGCATTGAGCTATCGCCTCTGGTTCAAACGCCCCATGCAAGCCCGCTCCCCCCAAGACACAGCGTTAAAGAAGGACTGACATTATGTTTCTCTTTGGCTTTCTAATCTTTACGCTGTTTATCTTCATCCCCATCGGTCTCAGCCTTTGGCGTTCAACCTTAGTAAAGCGTGAAACCTATAATCCCGTAGAAGACCAGTATCGCACAGAGCTAGACCGTCTCCATAAAGACCATAATGCCCATCGGCTGGACGATAGCGATTATGAGGCCGCCCGTTTCACGATGCAGCGCAAGCTTGATGACCTCATCACCAGCCCACCAGAGGCCACGGCTTCGCTCGGGCGGCTCCATATCCTCATCGGCGTAGCAACCGTCTTTCTTATCCCTATTTTAGCACTCTTTCTCTACAGCATTAACGGCTTTCCGCTGCTATCAGCGCAATCAGCCGATGAACGCAAACCCCTCCCTGTGCCAGAACAATCGGCTCAAACGCAGCTCAATATGATCAATGCACAACTGGCTACACGTCCTGCAACGGATCCCGCTATGGCCAATTTGCATATTCGTCGTGGCGAGTTAGAAGCCCAAATGGGCATGCCGACACAAACTGTGGCCGATTGGACGATCGCTCTTAACAGTCATTTCACCCCAGAGCTTGCCCTCCAAATTGCCGAGCTTGAAACCCGCAATGCAGGCCATGTGACAAAAGAGGCCCTAGCACTGTATCATCGCGCCCTTGATGCGTCCCCACCTGAAGCTCCGTGGCGGATGGCCGTCGAAGCACGTATTGCTTCGGGCGAACATGATAAGGACCAAGATCATCCATGATGACTCCCTCCTCTCAAGGTGTCATGAGCTGCCCCTGCTGCCACCACACCATTGGCGGCACAGCAACCACCTGCCCTAACTGCCATGCTGAGAAACATTTTGGCCCTGTTTCACGTGAAATCATTCTGTCTTCTCTCATCGGCTTTTTACTTGCGCCCAGCGTTGCGTTTTTACTCATCCCACTCTCCTTCTGGTTTGTGCTTATCGCTGCTGGGGGCCTATTTTTAGGCTTTGCCTTCGCTCAATATCGCTTCAATACAGACCGCTGGATCTGTTCTAAACAGAGCCCCCACATCAAGGAGACTGACTGATGACTTCTTCACCTCGCACTGTTTCTCTAAAAGGTCAGGCCCTTCTTGATACGCCACTGCTCAATAAAGGTACGGCTTTTTCTCATGAAGAACGCACCGCCTTTGGCCTGCACGGACGTCTTCCCGCTGCTATTCACAGCTTAGATGAGCAAGTCGCCCAAGCGTACGAAACCGTGAAGGCCAAGCCAGATACGCTCAGCCGTCATATTTATGTACGCTCTCTACAAGACAGTAACGAAACACTCTTTTACGCTCTGCTTGAGCGCCATTTAACAGAGATGATGCCCCTCGTTTATACACCCGGCGTGGGGCAAGCTTGCCTTGAATTTTCCCATATCTGGCAAAGGCCGCGTGGGCTCTTTATCGCAGCAGAGCATAAAGGCCATATTGCTGACCTCATCGCTTCGCCCGATTACGATAAGGTTAAGCTGATTATTGTCACCGATGGTGAACGGATTTTGGGCCTTGGAGACCTCGGAGCCAACGGCATGGGCATTCCCATTGGGAAGCTTTCGCTTTACACCGCCTGTGCTGGTCTCAACCCCGACATGATGCTGCCGATCACCTTAGATGTCGGCACAAACAACGAAACATTGCGCAACGACCCCTCCTATATCGGCAGCCGTACCCCGCGCTTACGTGGAGACGCTTATAGCGCATTTGTCGATGAGTTCATCACAGCCATTACCGCACGCTGGCCGCATCTCCTCCTCCATTGGGAAGATTTCGCCGGCCTTAATGCCGCCCCACTCCTTGCACGTTATCGCAACCAACTGCTGAGCTTTAACGACGATATTCAAGGCACCGCTGCCATCGCCACCGCTGCGATTTTAGCGGGCGTTAAAGCGAAGAAAGAACGTCTCTCCCAACAAACCATCACGATTGTAGGCGGCGGGTCAGCGGGCTGCGGTATTGCTGACCAACTCTTCCAAGCCATGCTGGCAGAAGGCACGAGTGAAAGCGACGCCCGCGCGCGTTTCTTCATGCTGGATCGTCCCGGCCTGCTCACAAACGATATGCCGAACCTCACCGAAGGGCAAAAACGCTTTGCCCGTCCTGAAGCATCACGCGACGGTGTCGGCCGCACATTGGAAGACGTCGTGACGACGGAGCACCCCACCATTCTTATCGGTGTTTCAGGGCAAGCGGGGCTCTTTACGCAATCTCTCATGACGTCCATGAGCACGCATTGCCAGCGCCCACTGATTTTCCCTCTGTCCAACCCAACCAGTCATGTGGAAGCCACCCCACAAGATATTCTAACATGGACGAATGGTCAGGCGATTGTCAGCACAGGCAGCCCCTTTGCCCCTGTCACGATCAATGGGCGCACAATCGCCATAGATCAGACCAATAATTCCTACATCTTCCCAGGTCTTGGGTTAGGCGCCCTCGCCTGCGGGGCCCAGCGCATTAGTGACGGGATGCTCATGGCGTCAGCGCAAGCTGTGGCAGAGCTTTCCCCACTCCTTCAGGACGGGGACAATTTGCTGCCTCCATTAGAAGATAGTGCATCGATTGCCCGCACGGTTGCACGTGCCGTCGCCTATCATGCCCGTGATGAAAAACTATGCCCAGACTTTACCGACGAGGATTTCCAGAACGCCTTAGACCGTCTCAGCTGGACCCCGACATACCAAGACTATCAACCCACTTAACCCTACTTCCTCTCTTTTTAGTCAAGGAATGACCCCATGAGTACCCGTATTGAAACCGATGGGCTTGGAGATATTGACGTCTCTAACGACGTGTTATGGGGCGCGCAGACCCAACGCTCCCTCCGCTATTTCAGTATTGGTAAGGAGCGGATGCCTCATGAAATGATTGAGGCTTACGCGATCCTTAAACGCGCCTGTGCCACAGCCAACAATGCCAGCGGGCGCCTGTCTGACAAACGGCGTGATCTTATCTTCACCGTTTGTGATGAAATCATGAGCGGTATGCATAATCGCATGTTCCCCCTCCATGTGTGGATGACGGGCTCGGGCACGCAGTTTAACATGAACGTCAATGAGGTCATCGCGAACCGCGCTAGTCAGATTACTGGTTATGCATTGGGAAGCAAAGAACCGCTCCATCCCAATGACCATGTCAACATGGCCCAATCCACCAATGACACATTCCCCAGTGCCATGCATATTGCAAGCGCGCTCACGGTGGATCGGCAACTCCTCCCTGCATTAGCGCGTCTGCGCCGTACGATTGAACAAAAAGCACGGCAATGGAAAGACATCGTCAAGGTTGGCCGCACCCATCTTCAAGATGCCGTGCCCATCACCCTCGGGCAAGAATGGTGCGGGTATGTCGGGATGTTGGATGAGCATATCACCCGCCTTGAACAAGCCCGCGATGGCCTGCTCCCGCTGGCGTTAGGTGGAACCGCGCTGGGCACAGGGGTCAATACAGACCAAGGCTTTGCCAAACGCGCTTGCAGTGAAATTGCCCGCCTAACACAGCTAGAGTTCAGCAGCGCAACAAACAAATTCGCCTTACAAGGGGCGCATGACGGGCTCGTTCATCTCTCCAGCACGTTGCGTGGCTTAGCAGGAAGTCTCTTCAAAATCGCCAATGACCTTCGCTTGCTCGCCTGTGGCCCGCGTGCTGGGATTGGGGAAATCACCCTCCCGACTAATGAGCCAGGCTCTTCTATTATGCCGGGAAAGATTAACCCCACACAGGCTGAAGCCCTGACCATGCTCTGCACGCAAGTCATGAGCAATGATGTGGCTGTTGGCATGGGCGGCGCTGGTGGCATGCTGGATATGAACGCTTACAAGCCCCTCATGATTCATAACATCATGCAAAGCCTCACCCTTCTTCATGATGGGATGGAAAATTTCCGTCGCTTTATGATTGAAGGCATTGTCGCCAATGAAGAGCATATTAAACAACAGCTTGACCATTCGCTTGTGCTTGTCACCGCCTTATCACCCAGCATTGGTTATGATCGGGCTTCACAAGTCGCTCATCATGCGGTCAAAAACGGCCTTTCTCCAAAGCAGAGCGCGTTAGACCTCGGTTTTATGACAGCTGAAGAGTATGACAACATCGCTGATCCAACCACCATGCTCTCTCCTAATATCACACCATAACGCACAAAACGGGCCTCTACCTCCCTGTAGTGGCCCGTTTTTTACACCGCCATGACGGAAATGCTTGCAGATAGCGAATATGTTATAATATATCATAAAATATTATTTAATTCTTTCGCGAGCCACTGCCTTGTCCGTCTACAAGTTTGCTCTTGTCAGTCTGAGCTTGTCTGCAAGCCCGTTTTTCATCTCTCCCGCCTCCGCAGCAGATGGAGAGGATACGGCGCTCGCTTCCTCATCTGAGCGTTTACTCGTCACAGGCTCCTCTCTTGGCGGGCGCAAAGGAAGCTCTCCTAACCCTGTGCAGACCATTACAGCACGAGACATCCAAAAAACCTCCGCAACCTCACTTGGGGATTATCTTTCCCGCCTTCCGTCCATTGGTTCTTCTGGCACCACGAACAGCACCACCAATAGCGGGAAGGGAGCCGTCTGCACGGATCTACGTAATCTTGGTTCACAACGCGTTTTAGTTCTTATTGACGGGAAACGCACAACCTTGAATGCCGGATCAGAATGTGTGGATCTCAACAGCATTCCACTGCAACAAATTGAGCGTGTCGAACTCCTCAAAGATGGCGGATCCAGCCTTTACGGGGCTGATGCTGTGGCAGGGGTGATTAACATTCATCTCAAACATGACCTCACCACCGGTGGCATTACCCTCAAGGGCGGTCTTAGCCAAGAAGGTGACCAACGCGCTGGTCAAATCGCTGCCTATAAAGGTTTCAGCCTTGACCAAGGACGCGGCAATATCACGCTCTTTGGACAATATGACACAACAGGGCCGATCTATTCTCGCAATCGCGACTGGGCAGCCCTTCCCCAAAACGATAACCCCGCTAAAGGCGCACCAAGTTTCGGCTCATCCATCATCCCATCAGGCGTGGCATTTGAACCAGGAACGCGAAAGCGGCTTGTCCCCAATGGCGATGGCACATTCAGAGCCTATAATGCCTCGCGTGATGCGTATAATTTTGGGCGGAACTCCACCATTGCCAATGCTCATCAAAATGCAGCGCTCTCACTTGATGCTCACGAAACACTCTCACGCTTTATCACCCTCTATGGCACAACACGCTTTAGCCGCACCGTCGCCTCGCGTGATATGTCACCAGCCCCGGTGCAAGGCAGCGTACCTCCCTCAACGCTGCCCTCTTCGTGGGTTCTCCCAGCTGGGAACCCCTATAATCCGTGGGGACAAGAGGCCAGCATCACAAAACGCATGGCCGAGCTCGGGCCACGCCGCCAATCTATTTCAACCAACACACTCACGCTTCTAGGTGGCCTGCACGGAAAGCTCGGTGCGCATTGGGACTATGACCTCTCTATGACCTATGGACGAAGCCGCCTCGCCGCACGCACCGCAAATATGGTCAATTACCGCCATCTGCTCAACAGCACGGGTACACAAGCGCTTGATCCCACCTCATCGAGCAGTGCCGTCCAGTATAACCCAAGCCTCTGTTCCAGCGCTTCTGGGTGTGTTTTACAGAACCCTTTTGCGCCCTATCAGGGGAAAGCGGCGGATTACATCCGCTTTACGCAAAAAGACCATGCTATTTACCAAATGCGTGACGTTAATTTTCGCCTCCGCAACCCTCATCTTGTCAGCCTCCCCTACCGTTATGGTGGGCCAATCGGACTTTCTTTAGGGATGGAACATCGTGGAGAGCAGCTAAGCTACGCACCCGATGATGTCGTTGCACGCGGTGACTCCGCTGGCACAACAGGGGCCTATACGGGAGGAGGCTTCACCGTAAGCGAGGGCTACGCAGAAACCCGCCTCCCTTTGTTGCAAAAAGCCCCCTTCGCGCATGATCTGAGCCTCAATCTACAAGGACGCCTCTCAGCCTATAACCGTTTCGGCCTGACCAAAAACTGGAAAATCGGCGCGCATTGGGCCCCCACACGCGATATTGCTTTTCGCACAACATGGGGAACGTCTTACCGCCAGCCTGATCTTTACAGTCTCTATAGTGGACGAACTCTAGGATACCCCTCCGCTTCTGACCCCTGCACCCGTGCTACAAGCTATGGCGCAGCAGCCAGTAATGTCATAGCTCGCTGCCGAAAAGAGCAGATTGATCCCAATAATTTTAGCTCCGCCTTTGTCGGACAACTGCCCACACTTTCTGGCGGCAACGAAGCCTTACGCCCTGAAAATGGACGTGCTTTTACCCTAGGGATGGATCTCACACCACGCTTTGCCCCTGCTTTCCACCTCTCTGTTGATTATTGGCATTATAGCCTCCGCCACATGATCACTACCTTGGCCACACAAACTCTTCTTGATGGGTGCTATACAGGGAGCAATCCTGAATTTTGCTCGCTTATTGCACCACGTTCAGCCAGTAACCAGCTAACGGCAATCTCTGCCATTCCTCAAAATACAGGGGGAATGAAAACTGATGGTGTGGATATGACCCTGAACTATCATCTCACACTGACCCAGCAGGATGTGCTCTCTTTAAGCGAAAATTTCCAATATCTTCTAAGCTACCGCCAGCGCTACAGCCAAAGCGGTGCATGGCATAATTTCACCGGACGGATGCTGTATCTTAGTGGCAGCGGCATGCCTCGCCACCGTAGCTACACAACAGTAACGTGGCGGCATAACCATTTTAGCCTCACCTATCTCGTCAATTATACGGGCTCGCTTCGCTGGAATGACGGCACGCATGATCTCACAGCCGCAACTGCGGGCCGCACGCGTACGGCTGGTATTTTTTTACAGGATATCACCCTGAGCTACCAAAACCGCCAATGGCAAGCGAATGTGGGAATCAATAATCTTTTCAACCGCCGTCCGCCTTTTGTCGCAGACGGAGCCTTTAACACGGCCTCTTCTCTTTATAGCGGATTTATTGCGGGACGATCCGTCTTTGCACAAGCAGGCGTTACTTTTTAGGCGCCTTGCCCCTGCACACACAACACTGTCAGAACGCTCGCCCTCAATACACCACACCGCCGGAAGGCTCTGGCCCCTGCCGACGGTGTAGCGTTATGTGCGGATGACTGTGTGATAATGATTATCATTATCAAAATTACAATGACGAGCCTTTCACCAAAAAGCAAATCTTTTCTACCCCTCTTTACTTAGGCTGAACAAGCGCCTGACCGGGGCGACCATCACAACTCATTGAAACATCACCCTTTACCGTGATGCGTCGCAGTAACCGCGGATGGCTCTCAAAATTGGCAGGAGCATAATGTTGGGTTGCGCGGGTATCCCAAATCGCCACATCACCCTCCTCCCAATGCCATGACACCGTATTATCAATACGAGTCACATAACGTTGAAGCAGCTCTATAAGAACATTTGATTCACGTCTTGAAAACCCGTCTAGGCCACTAATAAAATCCCCTAACAAGAGATTGCGCTCTTTTGTCTCAGGATGCACCTGCACCACAGGATGTCGGGTAATATAGCAAGGCAATTTACCTTCAAATGCTTGCTGCTCAATCTGAGCATCGGCATCAAATCGCTTTTCATTACATCCACAATTATTAGAATGAATGCCCCAGGCGACTTCCGCAAAATGTTTTAACGCTCTCGGAAGATCCTGATAGGCCGTTGCTGTATTCCCCCATACGGTTGCCCCACCTACTGGGGGGATCTCCAATGCACGAAGCACAGACACTTTTGGATAGGCCGGTATAAAAGTGACATCCGTATGTCCTGTATCAGTCGGCGCTTCATAATCTGCCGCCGCATCAAAACGATAGCGTGGCCCATGAGGCGCTTTGATCGTTGGATGTAAAATCGGCTCCCCAAAAACAGAGGCAAGCTTTTCATGTTGGTCGCTATCAAGAAATTGACGTTTGAGAAACAGTACTTTGTAAAGACGTAATGCCTCTCGCAAGAACTGACATTGACTGTCCGTCAAGGCGTCCTTCGCGTTAATTCCATGCACAACGACGCCCAAGCGGGCGCCGATTTTAGTCACATGAAGCCCTGGCGCTTTCAACGTATCAGGCATTGAGACTCCCTCCCTTTCTGGCAAGAAAGAGGCCCCCAATCCCAACGTTCATCACGTCCTTATATCAAGGGCACACTCTTTCCTGAGGCCATGCACAGCATCATTTATATCGCCGCCTTTTCTACACAGACACCATGAACAGAGAGTGAAGAAAGTCTTGCCTGCATGACTTATGGAGCGTGCAACCAATCATGTATCTGCATCACAGCACGATGACGGTTATCTTCTTGCGCAGCGCTTTGCTCCAAAGCCCGTTTTAAAGCTAATTGTGCCCCATGTGTCGGACGAGCTTTAACATCCGCCTCCAGCGCTTCACGCGTTGGCACGCCCAGCAAACAAGAGGCTATATCAGCAAGGAATGTATCTTGTGATCCGGGCGTTAAATGCACACGGATCTCGTCTTTATGCGCCAAAACGCTCTGCCAGACCTGCTCAGGATGAGCGCTATGTCGCGCCATCATCACGAGAACACGGTTAATACGCCCATTAGGAATCGCCCCGCTATAGGCAAACTGAACCGTTTGCTCAATCAATGATGGATCAGAAACATAAGACAGCGCATTAAAGAGACGTAGCTTCACTTCTGTACTATCGGCATGCTGGATACGCTGAGCCACGCGGTTCCACGTGTTTTGGTCAGCATGACGCATCATCACAGCCGTCACTGGCGCGACCAGTTCAGGCCGCAGGGCATTCGCGTCTGCAAGCCATGCTGTAAAGCGGGGGTTGGCCTCTTTGAGCGTTTGCGGGTCATTGAGTAACCCTAAAGCCTCAATGACCTGTGGACGAAGTAAGCTATCTAAGACGCTTTCACCTTCCTGAGCGTCCCACCCCAAGCGAGCAAGCTGCGGTTGCAACACAGGACGCACCCGCTGTTGAAACACCTCTTGATCTGCTTGCCCTTGCTCATAACCATTCAGCAGCGTGAAGCGAGATAGAACTTCCTCCACCACCGTACTATTGCGTTCTTGAGCACCAACAAGACGGATCACCCCATTGAGATACTGCGAAAGCGGAGCCCTCCCAGCTTCAAACAAGGCGTAACGGTCTCCCAATAAAGTGGCCCGCTCCACAGCAGGCAACGCTGCAGCATGATCTTCCAACAAGGCAAGGGAAGCAGCATCATAATTAACGCGGTAATACCCGCTTTCTCCCCAGTTAAAAGCCAAAGGCGTTTGGCACGAAGCCCCCATCACCGTTACAGGGCGCGTTCCCACCACCAATTTTTGCACAGCTTGATTCGGCCCGCCCACCACGACGGGAATACTCCATATAGAGGCGCTCGCTTTTGGATCATGAACAACGAAGCGCCGCTGAGTCAGCGTATAAGACGCCTTCCCCCCGACACAGCGCAGAGCGACATTCAGTTGAGGAAGACCTTTTTGCTCTGTAAAGCTTTTCGCGACACGAGAAACATCTTGCCCAGAGGCTTTCGACAGAGCATTCCATAAATCTTGGCTTGTCGCGTTAGAATAAGCATGAGCCTGCATATAATGACGCATCCCATCGCGGAATCTGTCCTCACCAAGCCAGCCTTCCAACATACGAATCACCAGCTCTCCCTTGCCGTAGCTGATCGCATCAAAGACGGATTCCGCTTCAGCGACATTATGGATCACCTGTTGAATGGGGTGTGTGCTGGGCAGAGCATCACGGGCCATCGTTGCTTCTCGCGTTTGATGCTGCCGTGTCCAGAAGTCCCACTCTGGGTTAAAGGCCGCCGTAGCCTTCACCTCCATCCAGCTTGCGAAACCTTCATTGAGCCATAAATCATTCCACCAACCCATCGTTACGAGATCACCCGACCATTGATGGGCCATCTCATGGGCAACAACTTCGTAAATCAGCTCCTTAGTCGATAACGTGCTGCTTTTCGGGTCAAAGAGAAGATCATTATCAATGTAGGTCAGGGCACCCCAATTCTCCATTGCACCTGCCTGATAATTCCCAGGAACGGCAATCATATCCATCTTGGGAAGCGGATAAGATGTCCCAAAATAGCTATTATAATAAGGCAGCAACGACTGAGCTGCTTGCAGAGCGTAACGCCCCTGCTCTTGCTTACCCTTAGGGGTATAAACCCCAATATCTGTCGCACCTGACCGTGCCTGCAGAAAGCCCATATCACCAGCAATGAAAGCGAGGAGATAACTCGACATCTTCGGTGTTTTTTGGAAGGTCAGCGTCTTCCAGCCCGCACCAACGCGGCGTGTCTTCTCAACAGGCATGTTGCTTACACCCACATAATCGGCAGGCAACGTCACCTTCAGCCTAAAAGTCGCTTTGAAAGCGGGCTCATCCCAAACAGGGAACATTCGCCGCGCATCCGCCACCTCAAATTGAGTAACCAGCATACGATGCGTCCGGCCATCTTCCCCACGGTAATCATTACTATAGAGCCCGTTCGGGGTCGTTAAAATCGCCCCATCATAATCGAGCGTTATACGATGCTGCCCCACTTTAAGCGCGCGGCGCATAAAGAGCGTAACTGTTTGTTTCTTCTCATCATGAACAATCGCCTGAACCGCATTATCATCGATAGCAGCGCGCGTGACATGCAACCCGGCTTGGTTCAATGTCACGCTCCGCATGGGCGCAACAACAGTAACGGTAATCGCCTCGTGCCCTTTTAACACAAGCGAATCCGGATCAAGATTCACATTAAGCGCATAAGCAGAAGGGATCGTATTTTTTGAAAGCTGCCCCGGCGTGGTTTTAAACGAAAAAGGCGCCTCAGCTCGCGCAGGCGTAAGACATAAAGCCCCAAGCAAAGCTGTTGCCGCATAGTAATATCTTTTATTCATATAGCTTCATCCTAATCTCGTAACATGCCAACGGCGATAGGCAACAACTCAGTATTATGACCGTGCTCACCGCCATAAATCCCAAGCTCATCAAAAGGTAAACGCTTTTTAACGCACAACACAATCATCACCCATCTCTTTCCTTACCTGAGGATGACAAAAAGTTAGTGTCTTTATCGTAGAAAATATCACGAATTCGTATACCCTCTGACGACCACTTTTCCTTTTTTGAGACGATCCCACCAGCTCAAGGACCCATTGCCTGTATGACCACGCTCACTCGCGTTGCTTCGGTTGCTCTTTTAACGTCCAGCCTAGCTGGTCCGGTTTACGCTTCAAACGTCTCTTCTCCAACCGGCTCACAAGCTTCCCAAAATACTACATCCGTAGCAGGACAGAACGCTCCAGCATCCTCCATTCCTCATACAGAGAATGCGGCAACCTCCACGCAGAGCGCTCCTCCTGCCGTGGATAAAAACGCTCATACAGGCAATACGCCAACCGCTGCGCAGACAGCCTCGCCTCAGAAAAACGCGCCAGCCTCCACGCAGAGCGCGCCTCCTACCGTAGATAAAAATTCTCATACAGGAAGCACACCAACCGCTGCGCAAACAGCCACCCCTCAGCAAAATGCACCGGCCTCCACGCAGAGCGCGCCTCCTGCCGTAGATAAAAACGCTTCTACGAAAGGAAATACACCAACCGCTGCTCAGACAGCTGCCCCTCAGCCAAACGCACCGGCCTCCACGCAGAGCGCGCATCCTGCCGTAGATAAAAACGCTCCTACGAAAGGAAGCTCGTCTTCAGAAGAGAGTGCTCAGGGCTCTCATACAGCGGCGGCAGCTGCTGCTAGCAATCAGAATAAGACAGCACCTCAAGCTGCACCGGTTATTGATACGCAGAGTTTTACAGATGCGGGAATCCCTGCCAATGATGAAAAAAGCTGGGTCGGGATTGGCGTTAGAGACGGGCACACTGCTGCTTCTCTCAATCATATCTTTGAACAAACCATTTCAAACCCCCATCATAAAGACACAGATAATCCCGAATTTTTTAACAATATTCACTCAATTGTGGATGCATTAAATGACCATAAATTCACTCTTGGGGATTTAAGCACATTGATCGCCGAGCATCACCATCAAGAGGAAGAAGGGAAAGCTGAAGAACTTGGCCCTGACTTAACAAACATCATCATTGATAGCGCTGCGAAAATTCATCATGGAGCATCCGCTCAAGAAACAGTTGGTGAAATCACCGCTCAACAGCACGCCATCGATGAAGCCGAAAAGAAAGAGCAAAATGATTAATAAAACGGTCTATACAAACAGCATGTCCATAGCCACCGGATAATCAACCGGAATATTACATATGCAAATAGATCATTACGGAGGAAAGGTAGAGTATAAAACTCCACCTTTCCAGCACAGTTACGGAATACGTTGCAGAGCAACATCAATCGGCGTATCACCTCCGACCAACTCAATGATCCGATGAGAAAGCGTTGCTTTGCCGATCACAGCAACGATAAAGTCCGCAACATCATCACGTCGAATGCTCCCATTAGGGACGGACAATCCCGCATGTACACGCCCCACACCGGGCTCGTCTGTTAACGCAACAGGACGGAGGATCACCCAATCTAATGAGCTTTCTGCCAAATAGGTATCCGCCTCTTTTTTGACATGCATATAATGCTCAAAAACCTGCGCATACAGCTCTTCACGCCAGGATTTAGGATAGGCTGAAACCAATATAAACCGTTTTACATCTGCCTGTTGAGCAGCCTGCACAGCTTTTTCTAGCCCATCCTTGTCAATGGCTGTTGTAAGCTCAATGCTCGCTCCCCCAGCACCTGCAGAGAAGACGATTTCGTCACTGCCCTTCATCTTCTGGGCTAATTCCTCAACGGATAATTCCGTTAGAGACCCGAACACTGGGACTGCCCCGAGCTTCTTAAGATCTTCCTCCTGCTCAGGTCGACGATAAAGCGCCGTAACGCGATGCCCCTCTTTGATAAGTCGAGGGACAAGGCGCCTCCCAACTTTCCCTGCCGCACCAATTACAAAAATACTGGATGCCATCGTAATCTCCATCTTCCGATCTCTATAGCGCTGGAGGTAAGAAACCTTGGTCGCTTGATCAACCATAGAACGGTCAACGGCTCTGCACAGGAGACCATCTCTTAGCTCATAGCCTTATTCTTGCTCGATAGTTTGTTATGACGTAGAAACAGTTTAGCAAAGCTTGTTCGGTTTAGTGCAAGTCATCTTTATAGGTTTCTTAAGGAACGCATTGTGTTTTTCCGTACCACCCCCTCCCCCCGCTTATCATCTCGTCGGGCTTTTCTTATGGTATGCGCGACTTTTGGTGGCTTCCTCCCCCTAGCGAGCACCCCCCTTCATGCAGAAGGGCTTGATCGCGTATATCAAGTGCAAGCGATGGTAACACCAACGGCACTTGTTACGAAAAACCCCGTATCAGCCACCGCCCTGCAAACAAAAGTTGCTCCTAATAATCGAAAAAATATGACACATGTTGGTGTCGATCAGGGCGATAATGCCTATAAGATCAGTGCTTATACGCTTCGCGTCCGCCTAAAACCCAACAAAGATGAGAGTAACGACAACGGAACGCTCGTTTATTCTCTTTCTGCTGCTATTGAGCATACTGTTGGTTCGCATACCTCAAGTATTCTCCCTCATACGCGCGGTACAATCCCTCTTCATAATGGCAATGGCCAGGTAACGTTACCGACCAATAAATATTTCTCAGGCACGATCTCAATTAACGCTATTGCTGCTGGGTTTTAATACATTTCCTACAAAAAAGGCCCTCCATCTGGAGGGCTTTTTTTCTGATTCCATCACACCATCTTAGTGCATTAATGCATTAACACGTGCAACGGCATCACTCAGTCCCTTCGTTGAGAAAGGCAAAACAATATCTTGCCCCGTCAGCGCCGTCAGCTTCACAGTCGCTTTCTTCGCATTTTGAAGCTTATTAAACTGCGCCTCATTAAAAGACGCCGGAGCAAGACAACCATCGGCAACACAGGCTGTAAAACCCATTGGTTCTCCAATCTTCTGTCCATCAGATTGAAGCGTCACCCCCTTAACGAGGGCAACTCCCAACGGAGCGACGATGATACCAGTCGTTCGGCCATTTTCTGGCATCAGCTGCACGCTAAGAATACGCTGATGATTCTGGTTATTAAATGCCTGCTGAACAGCCGCACAACGCGCACCAGCTGACCCTTGCTGACACATAACCTGCCAATCCTGATAGGTCTCGTTCAACGAAGACGCACCACCCGGCAATTTATGAACTGAGGGCTTCTTACCACTCTGTGCCATAGCTGTCGGAGCACCCAACGCCACAACGCACGCTACTCC
>NZ_KB899342.1 GCF_000378165.1 Saccharibacter floricola DSM 15669 | reverse complement strand
ATGTGACACAAGCATTTGTGGAGCCACTCTTTAAACAGTTTGAACAACGCGCTGTTGACCTCGGCCATCCAGCCCACACTTCAGTGACAGAGCATGACATATCCGATGATCCAGATCTGCGCGTGCAGCTGGATAACGGCATGACCGTTCTGCCAACCCGTCGCGTGGGTGATCGAGTACTCTTCTCTTTCCCGGCTTCCGAACAACAGACGGTGCGTTTGCTATCACGACGGTTCAAGCCGTCTGAAAGCATTGGGCCTTTTGTGGATGACCGCCGCACACTCGGCGTTCTTGTCGGCTCCATTGACCTTTGGACAGGAGGACATGAAGACGCGATCACCGATCATCTCACCAATCCGGAACTTACTGGCTGGGATGTACGTGAGGCGGGCCCTCATCGTTGGACGCGCGGCAATGCCATTATTCCATTGCCCAACCGCCAGGTTTCTACGGGAGAGATGCGTATGCTCTCTGTTCAAATCCAAGCGGGTGGCCCATATATCCTATCAACGGCAGATACGATGCAGGAAATTGCCGCTTCGTAAGCGTTTCGTATAACCAATAAGGAACGGGGGTGTTCTTTCTGTTAACCTGCAGAAAGAACACCCCTTTTTCTATGGGGTATATTCATTACGATAAAAAGATAATATCCTTTCATATCAATCGCCCTATCATGAAGCTGAGCGTTTACGATGAGTTCTTCCCTTTTCCTCACCATTCTTCAGGCCATTATTCCTATCTTGGTGACGCTCGGCTTAGGGTATGTAGCAGCATGGCGGCGCGATTTTGATGGCAATCAAGCCAGTGTTCTTATTCGGCTTGTCATGCTCTATGCCCTACCCCTCGCGCTCTTTGTGTCAATTCTCAGTACACCTCGTACGCAGGTTCTAAGCGCAGGGCCGCTCACCTTTCTCATTCTTCTCGCAATGGTCGGGGGTTATCTTCTTCTCTTTGGGGTCTTACGCGGCCCCCTTGGGCGCTCACAGGGCGAAGCGGCCCTTATGGCCATGACTATGACTGGCCCTTCTGTTCCTTTTATCGGCATTCCTGTACTAGGTCAGCTTTTTGGCCCCGCCAGTGCGGTTCCTATCTCTATTGCCTCCTTGGCCATGAACCTTTTTCAGGTGCCTCTCACCCTGATCCTTCTCAGCCACGATCAACAACGCCGCGTCGCACAACATTCCCTCAAACCACGCACATGGCATGTCACCATGCACGAGCTTTCGTCTCATTTACTCCATTCATGTCGCGAACCAGTGGTTTGGGTACCTCTATTAGCGCTCGGTCTTGTCAGCTTTGGCATCACCTTGCCACCCTTTCTCAAAAACTCTCTGACCCTCCTAGGGCACGCCACAGGCGGAACCGCTCTTTTTGCCTCTGGAGTTGTTCTTTTTGCACGCCAAGTACGTTTCAGCCCTCTTGTGGGTGGCATGGTCACAATACGCAATATCCTCATCCCACTCGGGCTGTATGGGCTGGCTCGCCTGCTCCATTATAACCCTGTGACGCTACAAGAAAGCGTCTTAACCATGGCTATTCCCAGCGCGTCCATTAATGTCATTTTAGCGATGCGTTACCATATTCTTGAACGTGAGGTTGCGTCTGTGTTGTTCTTTGGCACACTGAGCGCACTCTTTACGATGGCATCTTTTATCTGGCTAACACATCCATGACGACATCTCCTTCTCTTCCCTCTTTTCTTTTTGTCTGCACCGGCAATATTTGCCGCTCTCCCCTGGCAGATCTGGCAATGCGCCGTGAAGCAGAAAAGCGTGGCCTTGCCTTAGACATTGATTCAGCCGGGACAGGTGACTGGCACATTGGCGACCTGCCCGACCCACGCGCCCGTAGCACAGCAAAGCGCCATGGTTTAAACGCTTCAATTTTACGGGCGCGTCAAGTTACCAAAACAGACTTTGACCGCTTCACTCATATCATCGCGCTTGACCGCTCCCACCTTAAAGCGCTCAATCGAATGAAACCCTCACACTCCACAGCAAACGTTTTTATGCTGATGGATGCCGTCCCAGGCCGTGAAGGCAATGATGTGATTGACCCCTACTATGGCACTGCCGAAGGGTTTGAAACGACATGGCACGATGTTGAAGCAGGCTGTAAGGCCCTTGCTACGCGTGTTCTTGACCCGCTTTCCCCCTCTACTAAAGGATAAGTACCATGCCTACACGTCCTTATTTATTGCTTCTCGAACCTCTGCCTGACCAAACCGAGACCACGCTCGCCCAGCATTTTACCCTTCACCGCTTCACGACATTAGCCGACCTTACCCCCATCGCACCGTCGATCCGTGCCGTCGCGACAGGTGGTTCTTACGGGATCGACCCTGAAGTTATGGCCACTCTGCCAGCCTTGGAGATTATTGCCGTCAATGGTGTCGGACTCGACCGCGTGGATCTAACAGAGGCACGCAGACGGCAGATCCGCGTAACGGTTACTACTGACATTTCCACCAGTGACGTCGCCGACTCAGCCATGCTCCTGCTACTCACCTTAAAGCGGAATTTCACTGAGAATCAGGCTTATCTCCGTTCTGGACAATGGGCGACGAACGGAATGCCACCTTCAGCTCACTCCCTCACAGGCCTCAAGCTGGGTGTTGCCGGGTTTGGGCGGATCGGCCAAGCCATCGCACGCCGTGCTGAAGCCAGTGATATGAAGGTCGCGTATTTCAACAGAACACAACGTGAAAAAAGCTCTCTGCCATTTTTTGCTGAGCTGAAAGACCTCGCCCAATGGAGCGATGTTCTGGTTGTCTCACTGCCTGCTGTACCCGGCACACAGAACCTCATTAATGCCGACATTCTCAACGCACTTGGGCCAACAGGAGTGCTCATTAATATTGCACGCGGAAGCATTGTGGATGAGAAAGCTCTTATACACGCCTTAAACAACGGAATAATTGCCGGAGCTGGGTTGGATGTGTTTCAAAATGAACCAAACATAAACCCTGAATTCTTCACGCTCGAAAACACCGTTGTTCAGCCGCATCAGGGCTCTGCAACAGTCGAAACACGGTCGAAAATGGGGAAAAATATTATTGATAACCTACTGGCCCATTTTGAAGGGCGACCTCTTCTCACCCCGGTGATTTAACGCCTGTCTTATCAGCGGATTACTCGGCAAACTGCTCAGCAATAATCCGCTCAGACAGGCTATGGTCAGGGTCGAACAGCAACGTCACACGATGTTCCTGACTCACTCTGACCATAACTTCCTTTACATCGCGAAATTCAGTCGGGCCTGCTACGGCTGAAGCCGGACGCTTAGCCGTATCATGCAACGCAAAACGCACAGTCACTTCTGCTGGAAGCAATGCACCACGCCAATGCCGCGGATGAAAAGGTGAGATTGGTGTGAGAGACAAGAGTTCCGCACCCAATGGAATAATTGGCCCATGAGCCGAGCGATTATACGCCGTTGAACCCGCTGGCGTCGCTAAAATAACACCATCGCAGACCAAACGCTGCATCCGTTCACGCCCATCAACTTCAATACTGATATTGGCCGTTTGGCGCGTTTCACGGTAAATAAACACGTCATTAAAGCCGAGCCCCTCATGCTCCTCCCCCGAAGTCGTACGAGCCCACATATGCAATGGTGAAATTGTCGTGGGTTGAGCATAAGCAAGACGCTGGGGCAAATGGTCTTCTTCTGGCGTATTCATCAGAAAACCAACAGTTCCGTAATTCATGCCAAAAACGGGAATATTATAGCCAAGAATATGCAAAAGAGTTTCAAGCATAAAGCCGTCCCCTCCTAAGCACACAATAACTTCGGCTTCCTCAAACGATACATTCCCATAGCGATGGGTAAAACGTTTGAAAGCCTCTTGAGCGGCCTCTGTAGAGGCCGCAACGAAGGCAATATTCATGACATCCTCAAGGAAGATTACGGCTTCTCTTGCTCATCATGGCCAATGACGTCATAGCTTGGTGAGCCTGGATAGGCTCCCTTATGCACATCACCTTTAGATGGGCAGATCAACGAAGAGTGATCCTCAATCGCAAAAGCCCAAACTTTATGACCTGTCATCCCTTTTAGGCCGCGCACGGTTACTTTTGTATCCAAACGCACATGAGGGAGCAACGATTCTGGTAAAATGAGATCTGTGCCATCTTGTAGAAGCACTCCATCCGTCGTCACACGCGTGACCGTTCCTGAAATAACCGGCAAAGGCGATACGTCATAATCACATGACGCTGCAATGGCCGCTGAGGAAGCACTCCCCAGCGTCACCAATCCCATCAATAGGGGAAAAACAAAACGTCTCAATGTCTAAAATGCCTCATTCCTGTAAAGACCATAGCGATGCCGGCTTTATCAGCCGCATCAATCACTTCTTGATCACGAATAGAACCGCCAGGCTGGATGACAGCCGTTGCACCGGCGGCAACGACACTCTCTAGCCCATCAGCAAATGGGAAAAACGCATCCGATGCCGCAACAGACCCCACGGTTAAAGCTGTGTCCTCACCGGCAGCTCGTGCCGCATCTTCACTCTTACGCGCCGCGATACGGGCACTATCAACACGAGACATTTGCCCAGCGCCAATCCCCACTGTCGCCTGATTTTTGACGTAAATGACAGCGTTAGACTTCACATGCTTCGCCACACGGAAGGAAAAGAGCAGATCCGCCATCTCTTGCTCGCTTGGCTGGCGCTTTGTCACAACCTTTAAGCTCTCAGGCGTCACATGACCATGATCACGGCTCTGCGCTAAGAACCCACCCGAAACAGAACGGAACGCCAAGCCCTTCGCTTGGGCATCAGGCACAGCACCTGTCAGAAGCAAACGCAGATTCTTCTTTTTAGAGAGAACCTCTTTCGCCCCATCATCAGCATCCGGCGCAACAATCACTTCCGTAAAGATCTTGCTGATCTGTTCGGCTGTTGCTTGATCCAAGGGACGGTTCAGCGCCACAATCCCACCAAAGGCGGAAACAGGGTCGCAACGTAAAGCCGCCTTCCACGCATTCTCTAGCGTATCAGCAGACGCAACACCGCATGGGTTCGCATGCTTAACGATAACAACACTTGGCCCCTCAAACTCCGCGACAGCTTCAAAAGCCGCGTCTGTATCATTGAGGTTATTATAGCTCAGCGCCTTGCCCTGAATCTGCTTAGCAGTCGCTAGACCTGGACGTTGGCTGCCATCACGATAAAACGCGGCTTGCTGATGAGGGTTCTCACCATAACGCAGTAAATCGCTGCGCTCACCGGCCACGGTTAGCACAGAAGGTAAAAGCGCCTCGGCCTCGTTCTCAGCCGTTTGTTCTGCAAACCAACGCGCGATCATGCTGTCATAACGGGCTGTATGAGCGTAAGCATTCGCCGCCCAACGACGACGCTCACTGAGCGTACTACCCCCTTTGGCCAGTGCTTCAAGAAAACCGTCATATTGCTCAGGATCGGTCAAGATGGCCACATGAGCAAAATTCTTTGCCGCCGCTCGAACCATCGCGGGGCCACCAATATCAATATTTTCAACGCATGTTTCAGCATCCGCACCAGAAGCAACGGTTGAGGCAAATGGGTAAAGGTTAACACAAACGAGATCAATCGGAGCAATCTTATGCTCACTCATCTGTGCCTGATGCTCTTCCTTATCGCGACGGCCTAAAATACCACCATGGATCCACGGCACCAGCGTTTTGACACGCCCATCAAGAATTTCAGGAAAGCCCGTATGTTCGGACACATCGGTTACGAGGATGCCGGCATCGCGTATGCAGCGTGCGGATCCACCAGTAGACAGAAGTTCAACTCCCTGCGCATCAAGCGCACGGGCAAGTTCAACAAGACCGCTCTTATCAGAAACGGATAAAAGGGCACGGCGAAGAGGAAGACGTGAATGAATCATAATATCTGGAAATATCCCCCGCTCCGCTATGGTGCAACCCAAATGCCGTATAAATATCTCCTTATTGGGTCATCCTCTTTTTTAGAGAGGATTTATGGAGGTATTGATTATCTGCCATCCTCCCCCAAGCGCTCTATATAAGCTTACCATCGCAGAAGCTGTTTCTGTGCGGCTCGAAGCTAATAAAATATCATTAGCTAGCAAAGCTGCTTCGGCTTGATCCACCTCTAAAAACGGAACAGCCCCTGTTGTATACTGTTCACGGGCCGCCTTAAGCGCGAGGCGATTCTGCTTCACGGTTTCTTCCAAATGATGGTAGCGGTCATTAACTTGCGCGAACTTGGTGATGGCATCGTCCACTTCACGCCACGCATTGAGCATCACTTGGTGATAAGCAATCGCCGCTTCTTTCTGTTGCGCCTTACGCAGCTTCAAGCCACCACTGAGCCGCCCCCCTTCAAAGATCGGCACATTTAAGGTTGGGCCCAGTGTGAAATATTTTGCTGCAGGCATAAAGAAATCACTTGCCGAAAGGCTTTGCGTACCCAAGTTCCCCGTTAAGGTAATGTCTGGATAAAAAGCGGCTTTCGCTGCCCCTACTTCAGCAACGGCCGCATGTAACCGCGCATCGGCTTCCATAATATCAGGGCGGCGCTCAACCAAAGCACTGGGCACCCCGATCCCGATGGACGCAGGCGGCACAGGTTGGGCACGACGTGGAAGCAACTCCTCTTCTAGAGCACGAGGAGGCAACGCTAGAATATACCCTATGGCGTTAATCAATGCGGCTTGTGCATCTTTTAAAGGTGGCAACGCGCTCTCTGTTTCTTCCACCTGTCCGCGTGCTTGTGCAACTTCAAGCGCATTCGCTGCTCCTTCACGCTGACGATCCAGAACAAGAGACAGATCATGATGGACAAGCTCTAAATGCCGCTCCGTAAGACGGATTTGCTCTTGCACCCCACGCAGACTGAGATAATCCCCCACAAGATCAGCCAGACTCGCCAATGCTACCCCTCGTTGAGCAGCAACAGCTTGCAGCACTTCAGACTGACCCGCCTCGACTGAGCGACGAATCCGCCCAAAAAGATCCATATCCCATGAAGCTGCACCAATATTGGTATATTGCTGATATTGCAGATTGGATCCCGGAGCGGCCTGCGCAATGGTGAGAAAACCTCGCTTACTTTGTTGCGTCCAGGTGTAAGAACCCGCCCAATTAAGCGTCGGCATTCCCTCCGACGCTGCGACTTTGAGCTGTCCGCGTGACTGCCCAATCCGTGTCGCGGCTTCCTGCACATTCAGGTTTTGCGCCCCCAGACGCGTCACGAGACGATCAAGCTCATCATCATGGAATTGATGCCACCATGCCACATCAACCTGACCGCCATAGGTCTGACCACTCTTTTGGTGAGCCGGCGCATCCGCTGCTTTCTTCCACTGCCCCGGTTGCTCTTTCATCGTTGGGTGGTGGAAGTCAGGGCCAACGGTTATGCAGCCTTCAAGCCCCACGATCATCAGCGGCAAGGCTGCCACTCTTACGAGCGCGCGGTATCCCCGTTTTTGCATGATCATTTTGCCGTCACCGCTTTGTCGCTTTTCTCTTGAGCCCCCACGACATCACTCAGCGAGGTATGCACTGTTGTTTCAACAGAGAAGCCCAGCCGCAACAATTTTGCTAAAGGCTGACCGGGTATCAGCGTGATTTTCACCGGAAGGCGCTGCACAATTTTGGTAAAATTACCCGTCGCATTTTCTGGAGCCAACGGCGCAAAAGCCGCCCCCGAAGCCGGCGGCACACTATCAACAACACCATCAAGATCAATATTATACGCATCCACGTGAATCGTCGCTTTCTGCCCTGGGCGCATATGACGTAAGGCAATTTCGCGATAATTCGCTGCAATCCAGAGCTGATCCATCGGTACCAACGCCATCAGGGCCGCCCCATCAGGCACGTAGTTCCCCGCTTGCACGCTGCGTTCACCCACCATTCCGTCAAACGGTGCGCGTATCTGTGTATAGGATAAATTCAGCTCTGCCTGATGCACACGCGCCTGATCCACCGCTACTTGGCGGCGGGCCGAGTCATGTTGTGCTTCAAGAACCGTTAATTGCGCCTGCGCTGCGGAGAGATCAGCCTCAGCGGCGTGCAGACCAGCCGTCAACTCACCTAACGTCGCATGGGTTTTTTGCCCCTCTTCGCGACTTCCAGCCCCTGTCCGAGCCAGACGCTCATACCGTGCCGCATTTTGTTGGGCAAAAAGTAACTCCGCTTTTAGCCGATCTACGCTGGCTTGAGCTTGGCCAATCAACGAAGGCTGACGCGCAACATTGGCCGCCGCATCTAACACTAATGCACGGTCATGCTGTTCTGTCGCACGGGCTTGGTCCAACGTCGTCTGATAATCACGTGGATCCAGCGTCGCTAACACATCTCCTGCACGCACAGATTGGTTATCATCGACCTGTACAGAAATAACCTGCCCGGGGACACGTGGCGCAATAACCGCATAATGCGCTGTTACATAGGCATCATTCGTCCAGACACGTGATGTCGGTACAAAAATAATCGCCAAAATAACGATAATAAAAAGTGCAATGATCCCCCCAGCAAAGAAAAACGGCCAATAGGCTTTCTTCCGAGAGGCTGAGGGTTCCTTCATACACACTAGGCTTTCTTCGTTACACTCACAGTGTGTGAGCGAGATAAAGGCAATACGTGCTCTGCACGACGGGAATTTTGAATATAACGATATTCACACGTTGTTTATACACACACCAACCACGAGCGCTTCCCGTATGAAGGGCCCCCCATGATTCGATCATATAAAAACCACAATCGCCTTATGGCAGAAACCGACCGGTCATTGGCAAGCATTAAGCGTGCGTGCAGTAAGGCAAACTCTATGCACTAAGTGCATAGCTATTTATGACGAAGGTTTCTTTGGCTGCGCAAACACGATCCACGGCGGATAAGTCCGCACTGGCAAGATCAACACACAGAGCATAAGAAACACGAGTAAGCCGAGCAGTACAAAGAACAAATCTGTCAGCTCCAACACCTGTGTCTGATGATGGAACTGCTGCTTAATCAGTGCCATACTTCCTGCGAAGCGCGGCCTTCCATCAGGCGTCAGAGGAGTCGGACTTTGGATGGTCGGACTGCTTCCTTGAAACAGCCGATAACGCTCAACACCCAGATGGTCTGTCAAACGCTGTGAATGCAACGTTCCTCGCCAATGATGGACGAGCTGTATCAGCCATGTTCCTACAACCTGCATGAGAGAGCGCGGCATATTCACTAACGCAACAGCAAACGCGGATTCGGCAGGAACAACGGCATTTGTTGACATCAACAAGAGTGACGCCAAAATCATCTCTCCACCAATAGCTTGCACAAACTGCCAAAGGTAGAACTCATTCCTCAGCCACACAGAGGTAAGAAAAGTGTCGCCGCAAAGACCGATAAATAAGCATGTCATCCCCACAAAACCTACGACACGACTATCAATATGACGCTGGTTCAGCAGATAGCCCACAATGGGCAACATAATGATCTGCATAGCCGCGACTTCAAGCGTAATCAGATAGCTTTGTTCCGGCCTATAGCCCGCGATTTGTGTAAGATAACGCCCTGGCACAGTGGAACTCGCCAACGATACCAGAACGAATAAACTAATAGCTGTCACGCCATAAAGATAATTCCGCCGCCCTAGGAGCTGAAATTTAAAAAATGGCAGTACATGATTCCACTCATTCCATACTAAGAGCGGAACACAGACTGTCCCGATAAGCCCTAATACGCAGATGAAGGGTGAATTAAACCAATCGAGCCAATCTCCCAAAAGAAGCATCATGCTTAAACACCATGCAGCTCCGGTGAAAAGAACAACACCCCGCCAATTAAACATGCGGAAACGTCCATGATCAGGCTCTGTTACGGGCATACCGTAAACCAGCAATGCCCAAGCAAGAGCACCAAGTGGGATCACTTGCCAAAAGACGAAACGCCAATCAACAAAATCTGTCCACAACCCGGCTAACGCGGTACTGAGATAAGGGAAACATGTGGCTGTCAGCGCATAGGACGCTAACCCATACGTACGTATATCAAGACTTAAAATACGTAGAGTAGAGAACATCATCAACGGAATGGCAAAACCACCCGCAATACCTTGCAGCGTACGCAAGATATAAAGAAGGCTCAACGTATCGGTAAAAGGAATGAGCACACTGCTCACCACACCTAAGCCCAGAACAATAAAAGCCCAACGCCGTAAGCTAAATGTCAAAGCCATCCAAGGAGAAAGCCCCGCCCCAACCACTTGAGCTGCACTATATAGACTTGTGAACCATGTCGCAGGGTCATGGCTCATCCCTATGCCACCCATAATATCGGGCAAACCTTGCGTAGAGACTTGTTCATTCAGGGTCGTTAACAAAGCGGTGCACAACACGCCAGCTAACCCCATAATCGATCTCGCCTGAGAGGCCATCCTCAAACGATCCTTTACCGATCCAGCAGAACATACTGTGCGTTCTGCTTTTCCCTCACACGAAAACGGCGGTATCACAGCTAAAACACTGTGAAACCGCCGTTTTAAAGACGCCTTCTGCGCTTCTTTATAGAAGCCCAGTCGCTACTGATATATCTCTTTCAAAAAAGAAACCCTATCAGTAACGTCATCTCGCCTTACTTGATGCCAAGAGCCTTAGCACGTTCTGCGATCACTTCAGGAGACGCATCCCCAGATGTCAACCAAGAACCACCAACGCACCCAACTGCTGGGATGGCAAGCCATTCTTTATAGGTGGATTCAGAGATACCACCTGTTGGACAGAAGCGAACACCCAGATTACCAAACACAGAAGCCAAGCCCTTTAGAGCCGGAATGCCGCCATTGGTCATCGCTGGGAAGAACTTAAAGCGACGAAGCCCAAGGTCTAGACCCATCATGATGTCGCTGGCATTTGCCGTACCGGGGAGGAACGGAATGTCACGCTTAAGAGCTGCTTCAGCCAATGGCTTCGTAATACCTGGGCTCACGATGAACTTAGCACCAGCGTCAATCGCTTTATCAAGCTGCTCTGGATTTAAGACCGTGCCGGCCCCAACCAGTGCGCCTTCGACCTTGGACATCTCGGCGATAACGTCAAGAGCGGCAGGTGTACGGAGCGTGACTTCAAGTGTAGACACACCATGGGCCACCAGCGCTTCAGCGATCGGACGCGCTTTAGCAACATCGTCGACCACCAGCACAGGCATAACCGGGCTGCGATCCATGACCGCATCAATTCTTGAAATGTAGCTCATACCTCGGTTCCTTCATCAATATCATCGCCAACCTCTGCAATCTCACGATCCATCATGTATTGCATGGCCGACCCACCTTCTTCAGCCGGCGGAGAAACTTCGCGCGTAATCGCAAAGAGCTCACGACCGGTACCCAATGGCGCACGATGTGGCTTGGTTGGCGTGCGAGCCTCCCATTCCTTCGCGTCCATGAGAACTTCGAGCTGTCCTGTCTTCGCGCAGAGACGCACGATGTCACCATCACGGAGGCAAGCAAGCGGCCCACCCATCTGAGCTTCTGGCCCGACATGCACAGCTGCCGGCACCTTACCACTGGCACCAGACAGGCGACCATCTGTCACAAGCGCCACCTTGAAGCCACGGTCCATCTGCACACCCAGTGAAGGGATCAGGCCGTGAAGCTCAGGCATACCATTTGCCCGTGGGCCCTGGCCGATCACAACAACGATCACGTCCTTGTCCAGCTCACCAGCTTGCTGTGCACGTTTCACAGCATGCTGCGTATCGAACACACGAACAGGGGCTTCAATGGTCATACGGTCTTCAGAAACGGCGCTAGATTTATACACACCGCGTCCAAGATTACCCTTAACCAGCTTAATCCCACCACCTGGATGGAACGGATCAGCCATACCACGCAGAATTTCAGGATCGGTCGATGGTGCGGCAGGCACATAGGCGACCTTCTTATCAGCGCCAAGTGTTGCACGCTGTGCGTAATCCGCCAGACCATTTTTTGCGACTGTCATCACATCGCGATGCAGCATATCCGCCTGCATCAGTTCTCTGATAACCGTCGGCAGACCACCAACATCATTGAACTTGTTCACATCTGATGGGCCACTTGGATAGATCTTTGCCATCGTTGGCACTGCATCAGACAGACGCTCAAAATCTTCCCAGTTCACAATAATACCAGCCGCACGAGCCACGGCAGGAATGTGAATAGTATGGTTGGTAGAACCACCTGTTGCCATCAAACCAACAATGGCATTTACGATCGCTTTTTCATTCACGACCTCAGCCATTGGCCGGCAATCTTTGCTCTTAAAGCCAATTTCCGTCAAACGATGGACACCAGCACGCGTCATCGCCTGACGCAGCGGAGTATCTACCGTAATGAAAGAAGAATCTGGCATTTGCAGACCTAGGAACTCTGCCATCATCTGGTTGGTGTTGGCGGTTCCGTAGAAGGTGCATGTCCCATCGCTATGATAAGACTCGCTTTCGGCTTGCATCAGCTCTTCTTTGCCGATCTTACCCTGCACATAAAGCTGACGAATACGGACTTTTTCCTTATTCGGCAAACCAGATGTCATCGGCCCAGATGGAATAAGCATTCCTGGAAGATGGCCAAAGCGCAAAGCGCCCATCAACAGACCAGGGACGATCTTATCACAGATACCTAGAAGGGCCATGCCTTCAAACATACCATGGCTCAGACCAATGGCCGTCGACTGTGCAATCACATCACGGGAGAAGAGGGACATATCCATGCCCTCTTGCCCTTGTGTCACACCATCACACATGGCAGGAGCCCCACCCGCAACCTGTGCTGTCGCACCAACTTCACGGGCAAAGAGCTTCATCTGCTCGGGGTAATGTTCATACGGCTGGTGAGCCGAGAGCATGTCATTAAAGGTCGTGATAATACCAATATTCATGCCCTTGGAATGGATCAGACTATCCTTGTCTGGCATAGCCGCGACCGCATGGGCCATGTTACTACACGTCAATCCTTGACGCATGACACCTTTGGCACGGTTACGCTCCATTAGAGCAAGATAACGGCGGCGCGAAACCTTCGACCGCTCAATGATGTTGGCAGTTACACTCTCAACAACGGAATTCAGAGACATTGAAGCACTCGCTGTTCGGCTGACGCCCCACAGACAGATGGGATAATTCCCTCCTGAGAGACACGGCATCGTATTGTCATCCGCACGCTCCCAACCTTCGGGGAGCATCGCAAGTCTTTGTTTACCGGAAAGACCGCCTCACGGGCAAGCGGGCCACGCATGCTCTTCTGTGCTACCCCCCCATCGCGTCATTCATAGCTCCAAAATAAAATATGGCTGTTTTGTGAGAAAACCCACCAAAACAGCCATAGTACACCCTACTTTGTAACGAAAAATTTCTTCAAAAACCCCTCTCAAAGAAATCTTTTTCTTAACTTGGCGACTCTCTCAACGCCTCCTCACGACGAAAAGAAGGCCATTTCCCTTCCGACAGACTCTTCAATGAAGGAGAAGACTCTCTCATCCGATGGGCATAAAGCCATGCAGTTTTTAGCACGTTGCGGACATAATGACGGGTCTCAACATTAGGAAGCGTCTCAATATAATAAAGCGGATCATTCGATGATAGCTTCTGCGTACTCTCCCAACGCGTGATCGCCTGCGGCCCTGCATTATAAGACGCCAAAACCCGCAATAAGTCAGCCTGTTCCGTCGTGGTATCCTGCCCTTCATTACGAGCAACAGAGGAAGCCAAATACTTCATATAAAGCTGACCAAGCTCAAGATTATAGCTCACATCCTTCAGCCGACGCGGCATATCCACAGGCACGGGAACCGTCGCTGGGTTGCGCGTATCGTGGTTTATATAGGAGGCAACAATAAAACCTGCCGTTTGCGGGCGAATTTGCATCATCCCATACGCCCCGGCCGGGGAAAGGGCATTCCCGTCGAAATTCGACTCCATCCGCGCAACAGCATAAACAAGCGCTGGATTAAGTTTAAACCCGTGGCGAGGTTTCAAAACAGGCAACGGCTCAACCGTTTCTTGCAGCTCCTGAGGGGCGACATTCCGTAGAATATGCTCCATTTGATCCGCTAATGCCCACATTCCAGCGGCATGCACAACCACCTGCAACGAGCGCGCTCTTACAGGGTCAGACAGCGCCACACTCCACATAGAGCGGGCCAGCATCTCAGCACGCCCCTGCTCACCAACTTGCAAGAGCGCAAAAAAGTGACGCCCCTCTCCCATGCTCATGACAGCGTCAAGGTCAACATGCGTAAGCGCAGCTTCCGCCCCTTTAAGCCCCACAGAAGAAAGATGCCCCGACAGAGGGGAGGCCTCATGCTTCGCTTGTTCCAGCCGTTGTGCGGCAAGAAGACCATACAGACTCTCTGCATGCACAGCCGCACGCCTTAACCACACGTCATAGACATGCGTTGGTTGTGTGTGTTCAGCGACACGTGCAGCCCAGAAGGCAGCAGCAGCCTGCTGATCTCCTTTGATGATTGGCGCGTTAGCGGCTTCACTAAAATGTTTGTATGCCGCTGGGAAATCTTGCTGGTACCAGAAGGCTAAGCCCGCCACATATGCCGGGAAGCCAACTTTCTGCTGCCCACGCTCAAACCCTCTCAGACCGACATGAGCCGCTTCTTCAATCTCTCCCTGACTGAGCAGACATAAAGCAACATGGCCATATAAATAAGCCGCGTATTCAGGGCGCATGCCTTGCGTCGTCTCGATCACATGCAAGGCATCTTGAGCTCCTTTTACACCATGAGAGGCTTTATCTTGCACCATTCGATCAAGTCGAGCATTAGGCCCAGCGTTCCCCCAAGGAGCAAAATTTTCTTCCTCAGAAGCCGCTTGGGCAACATCTAACGGTGCAACAGGTTTTAAGGCCGTCTCCGCTGATATTGTATGAGAAGAAAGCTGTGTTTCTAACACCTGCACCGCTGGCGCATCAGGCAGATGTGAATGAGCCTGTAGCCAAGCCCTTAACTCCTGTGGACGCGCCTGATAAGACACACGCAGATACCCTTCCGCTTGCACATCAGACTTCAGGACAGAATCACTGACAGCGGAAAGTCGTTGAAAGGCCTGCTTATATTGGTCTTCACGCACAAGACGAAAAGCATCACGGTACTGCGCCGCAACAGGCTCCGACAATGGGCGCGGCAAAGAGACCTCTTCCCGCTGAGGGAAAGAGAAGATCGTATGATATCGACTTTCATCACTAGAGGAACCTGACAACTGGGACGGTGATAATCTCTCCTGCCCCAATGCCGAGGGAAAGATAGCCCCCACCCCCACTGCAACGCCTACCATCAAGGCACGCGCTGAGGAAGCAGGCACTAACGACTGTATCCTTCGCATAATGGGCGGATGGGTAGCTCTCTTCGCTACTCAGGGTCAAGCTTTTTCGAGCTGTTCTCTATATAGCTCCCTATAAAATAAGGAAATGCTGTCTCTTTTTGAGCAACGAAATTGTCCGAAAGCATCCCTTATTTACGTTCTTTTCCCTCTCCTGCGCGTCCAAGAGTGTCTGTTAGCACCAATAAATCACGCCAAAAATGCCGTCTTAGCAGCGGAGCTCCCGTTAATTGAAGCGGATGCAACATCGGGAAAACAGGGATCGGCTTTGCCATACCGGGAAGCGTTGCTTCTGCCCATCGTCCACGCACTTGGCTCAAGCGGTCGCTCGTCTTCAGCAAAAGGCGCATAGGCGTCATGCCCATAGTTACGATATGTGATGGCTGCCCAAGCGTGATGCTTCGCTGCAAAAGCGGCAAGCATGCTTTCAGCTCTCTGTCTGGAACACGCTGTCCACCGGGCGGCCGCCACGGAATCGTCGGCACAAAGGACAGCTGATCGCGGTTAAGACCGACAGATGCAAGCACAGCCTCCAAAAGCTCTCCTGCTTTACCCGCAAAAAGACGCCCTGACCGATCCTCATCCGCATCAGGGACTTCCCCCACCACCATGAACGCCGCATTCGGCACATAACGTGGCACCAAGCGATTCATCGCTGTCCGTGAAAGTGTAACCCCCTCTATATGCTCACTCAGCCGCAGAAGCTCTGGCAGATCTCGCGCAGATAAAAGCGCCTCATGTTGCGAAAGAGCCGCTTCATGACGCACAGGCGACGGAGAAACAGCGCGCGGTAGGGTGGGCGCTAATTTCTGAGGCTCAGGCGCAAGCGGCTTCCATACCTCATCTTCCACAACAGCATCGACACCCCAATCATACTGGAGTTGCAAGGCTGCCAATAGCTCGTCAGAAGGTACCGTTGATAAGGACGCCATCATACAGCTTTCATAACCATTACTGCATCCATTGATGAAACCTTTCCTACGCCCCTACCCTAAAAGGCTACAAGGGATTACATAATGCCCTGACGGATCTAGTCCCCGCTTCTCTTCCATCATGCCTTTTTCTTAAAAAGCATGAAAGAGAGCGCCACATAGCTTCTCTTTCGTCTCAGTGCAAAGGCTCTCTTATGGTGCTGCTCAACGACACAGCTCACGCCAAGATCAATCTCTTTCTCCATATCACAGGACGGCGCGATGATGGGTACCATCTTGTTGATAGCCTGGCTATCTTTGCCGGAGCAGCAGACCAATTAAACCTTGATAACGCCACTAATGATGAAGGAACACTCGCCACTCTCACCATTGATGGCCCTTTTGCGTCTCGTCTCACACATGAGGACGATAATCTCATCACACGCGCTGCACAGCTCCTTTATAATGCAGCACGCCAACATGGCCATGATGGGGCCAGTATGTTGCCTGTCACGTTTCATCTCCATAAGGCTCTCCCCGTTGCCTCCGGCATTGGTGGCGGTTCTGCAGATGCCGCCTGCGCTTTACGGCTTCTCTCACGCTATTGGCAGGTACCTCATAATGATGTCGTTGAGCTAGCCCCTCAGCTAGGCGCAGATGTGCCCGTCTGCCTCACGCAGCAAGCCACACGTATGGAAGGGATTGGCGATGTACTCACTCCTGTGCCCCCCCTGCCATCTATGGGCATGCTTTTGGTCAATCCTGGTGTAGCCGTCTCTACACCCAGCATTTTTAAACGGCTTGCTTCAACGGGTGGGATCCCTGAACGTGCTCCGCTTTCTTTCCCCAAAGACGGATGGCACAGTATCCATGATCTTGTGGCGTTCCTCAACACAACGAACAATGACCTACAACCACATGCCATTGCTCAAGAGCCCGTTATTCAAACCGTGCTGGACACGCTCGCAGATTTACCAGATGTCCGTTTTGTTCGCATGAGTGGCTCTGGTGCAACCTGCTTTGCGTTGTTTGATACAGAAGAGGCTGCACAAAACGCCCACCACTCCTTATCCACAAAGCCAGAAACCCAAAAATGGTGGTCTTGGGCAGGACAAGCCTAACGGCTCTACAGCTTATACCCCCTACAAAAAAGCCCCGGCCATGTGACCGGGGCTTTTTCTATCGAGAGCACGGCTCCAACTTACTGAGCAGCAGAACCCTTCAGACGACTATTGCACTGTGAGTAATACCCCCCACCGCGCTGAATCCATTTCAAAGTGCCATTCCCACCATTCGCCTTGTTCGCGTTATACTGTTTCAGGCAGGTTTTTTGGCGAGCCTTCCCTGCGGACAAAGAAGCAAACTCCGATGATACCCCATTAGGGAAAACCACATTACCACTCGCAGCCGGTGCCGCTGGTGCTGATGCCGTTTTTGCTTCCTTTTTAGGCGCTTCTTCAGGAGCTTTTGTTTCCGAGTTGTTAGAGCAATGAGCAGCCTTAAAGTCTGCATATTTCTGCCCATTAAGCGTGCCGCTCTTCTTCGCGCTCTGGAATTCCTTATGGCACGCAAAGAAAGACATCTTACCGCCAGCAGGCGCGGCCACAGCAGCGCTGCTGCCTACGACAGAAGCCGCAATCAAAGAAAAGAAAAAAGCTGATGCTTTCACTGTTGTGTTGTCCTTTTTTTAGTCTGTTGCCAGCACGAACATGAAAAACGCGATAAGAGCAAACACTATCTTCGAGCCCTTATCACGTTTCATCTTACGGATTAGTTAAGCTTTTCGCCATGCTGTGTCATGTCGAGACCTTCTTGCTCATCATCATCAGAGACCCGAATACCCACAAGCTTATTAACGACCACTATAATCAAAGCCGTGACCACGACAGACCATAAGATCGTCACAGCCACCGCTTCTCCTTGATGAAGAAGCTGCGTCCAGCTCCCCGACACCCCAGCGGGATTATCCGCCGTTGCAGAAAGCGGGCCATAGGCAAAGATGCCTGTCAGAAGAGCCCCGACAATCCCACCTACACCATGAACACCAAACGCATCCAAACTGTCATCATAACCAAGGCGATTTTTAAGCACCGTCGCGCTATAAAAACAAACACTTCCCGCGATGAGACCAATCGCCAGCGCCCCACTTGGCAGCACAAACCCAGCGGCTGGGGTGACAGCCACCAACCCCGCAACAGCACCTGAGATAATGCCCAGCGCTGTGGGTTTCCCCATCCGCCACCATTCGACAAGCATCCATGCTATCCCACCGGCAGCCGCAGCCACCTGTGTTGTTAACATCGCCATACCAGCACGCCCGTTCGCACCAAGGGCCGACCCAGCATTGAAACCAAACCAACCAACCCACAGCAAGGACGCTCCAATAATCGCATAAGACAGATTATGAGGGGACATATCGTCACGTTTTAGGCCACGACGCGGGCCAATCATCAACGCACAAACCAACCCGGCAATACCTGAATTGATATGAACCACCGTGCCACCCGCGAAATCAACCGCTCCTAAACCTGCGACCCACCCTAATGGGCTCCATACCCAATGAGCGACAGGTGCATAGACAAAAATAGACCACAGCACCGTGAAAAGACAGAGAGCAGAAAATTTAATACGCTCCGCAAACGCACCCGTAATCAAAGCCGGCGTAATAATAGCAAAGCTCATCTGATAGAGCAGATAAACACTCTCAGGAATAGTCATCGGCGTTGGGACGGCAGACCCAGCCCCAAGCGTAAAGGCGCTATCACTCCCTTGATGAAAATGATCAGCAATGCCGCGCAAGAAAACACGCGAGAAATCGCCAATCCAAGCGTTCCCTGTAGAAAAAGAAAGGGTATAACCAACCGTTACCCATACGAGAGAGACGAGACAACAAATCCCAAACGACTGCACCAATGTTGAGAGAACGTTTTTACGACGAACCATACCGCCATAAAAAAGAGCAAGGCCCGGGATGGTCATCAACATAACCAAGGCTGTGCTGATGAGCATCCAAGCCGTATCACCCGTATCAATCGGTCGCATTATAAAGCTCCCTTGCCGGTTTCACCCGTGCGGATACGCGTGATCTGCTCAAGCGGTGTGACAAAAATCTTTCCATCGCCAATCCGGCCTGTGCGCGCGGCTTGAGTGATCGTCTCAACAACCTCGCCCACACGATCTTCTGGGACGGCGGCTTCCACCTTAATCTTTGCAACAAAGCGGACACGATACTCCGCCCCACGGTAAATTTCCGTCTGCCCTCTTTGGCGTCCAAAACCCTGAACTTCCGTCACTGTCAGCCCTTGCACGCCAAGCTCCCCTAAAGCTTCACGCACATCATCAAGCTTAAAAGGCTTGATAATCGCCGTTACGAGTTTCAATGCTCCCGCTCCCCTCTTGTCTAATCCCACCTTAAAGTAAGCTTTCACTCACATACCGAAATATCGTGCCACCTTCAGAACGATCTAAGCAAGTCTTTCTTTTATACCCAACACAGGTTAGAGAAACGGGGTTGGAAAGGGTTCATCATGACGTATTCATACGATCTCTGCATAAATGGCGGCGGCCCAATTGGCACGACACTCGCCTGTCTTTTGGCGCAAAAAGGCCTACGCGTCCTCCTGCTCGAACGGCACGCGTTTGTGACAGAACCCAACCCCGCTTTAGACGGGCGCGCCTATGCTCTTGCTGAAGGTATTCGCCCTCTTTTGGAAGAGGCTGGAATCTGGGCAGCTCTTCCTCGCCCAGCACAACCGATTGAAACGATCCATATTCTTGATGGGCAAGGTCGCTACCCTGGGCGTTCCTCCCTTGGCATTCAGGATGGACTCGACTTCACCACAGAAGATGCCCCTCAAGGCCACCCCTTAGGTTGGATGGTTGAAGCCTCCGACCTTCTAGCAGCCCTTGGACGGACGGTGTCCCAACATACTTCTCTTGATGTCCGCTCTCCAGAAACGGGCACTTTTTCTTTTTCAGAAAATGCCGCGACCATTACACTAAAGGATGGCGAAACCCTTTCTGTCCCCCTTGTGATTGCCGCAGATGGGCGCAGCTCCACACTCCGCCAACAAGCGAGTATTGGGCTCACACGTATTCCGTACCATAAAGACGCCCTCGTCGCGGTGCTCGCACATGAAGGGCCTCACCAAGGCAGTGCGCTTGAAAACTTTTTGCCAGAAGGCCCATTCGCGCGCCTTCCCCTGCCACCCAGTGCAGAGCACCCTCATCGCTCCGCCATTGTCTGGACCGATACACCACAACGCATCAACCATATTCGCCATCTTCCCGACAAAGCTTTTGCAAGCCTCGTGACAGATCGCCTTGGGCAAGAAGAGCTCGGCGCTATCACACCGATCGGTCAGCGCTGGGTGTACCCGCTTGCCTCTCAATATGCTCATCGCTACACGGCTCAGCGTCTCATGCTTATTGGGGATGCTGCCCATGGCCTCCATCCCGTCGCTGGTCAGGGAATGAACCTTGGTTTCCGTGATGTACGTACGCTCACTCACCTCCTGTATGAGGCCTTTAAACGCGGAGAAGACATCGGCTCTCCCTCTTTCCTCTCGCGCTATCAACGCCAAACACGACCGGGCAATTTTGCTATGCTCGTCGGCTGCGATATAATGGAACGCCTCTTCAGCAACCAAAATCCACTTCTGACCCGCCCTCGTCGTTTTGCTCTCAATGCCTTGAAGCATATGCCACAGCTACGCCAACGCTTTGTTGAAAAAGCAATGGGCCTCTAAAGACATCGTCTATGCGTGATCATCATTCCTTATCGCTAAGCTCCACCTACGATCCAGACCTTGATGCACTTTGGGCACGGATGCAGTCTGAAGCTTGCGGGTGCTCTGACACACTCATTCGCGATCTTTTTGCTGTTAATATCTGCGATCATGCTGACTTTGCCTCGGCCTTAGCCTCGCTACTCGGCACCAAACTGACCGATCGTGCGATGACAGAACCGACTCTAACGCGCCTCGTTGCCGAGAGCCTTGCTGATGAGCCGGCCATTATCTTTTCTGCCGCTGCGGATATTCTCGCCACCTTTGAACGAGACCCTGCCTGCCCAGACCTGACCACACCTTTTCTGTTCTTTAAAGGATGGCAAGCTCTCCAAGCGCATCGCATTGCCCACCATCTCTGGCACCAAGGCCGGCGCCCTTTGGCCTATCATTTACAGAGTCGGGTTAATGAACGCTTCGGTATTGATATTCATCCCGGGGCACAGCTTGGCCGCCGGATGAGCATTGACCATGGCACAGGCATTGTCATTGGCGAGACCACCATTGTGGAAGACAATGTCTCCCTCTTCCAAAATGTCACCCTTGGCGGCACAGGGAAGAAAAAAGGAGATCGTCATCCAATTATTCGTCACGGCGCTATGATTGGTGCGGGCGCGAAAGTGCTCGGCCGTTTGGAAATCGGCGCTCATGCCCGGATCGGTGCAGCGTCCGTTGTTTTAGAGGATATTCCTCCACACGCTACGGCCGTCGGAAATCCCGCACGTATTATTAAGCTCACCCCACCCGAGTGATGGTGTAAGGCAAGTTATCCCCAAAAAAGAGGATAAACCGGGGGATCACCCCGTGTAGAACTTTGGGGACAAAAAACACTCTCACTGCCTTGATGGCTCCCCATGCTGTTATCCCCATAAATGGGGGATAAGATCGCGTGCTTTTAAGGGATTTCCTGTGGAAAGTTTGTGGGTAATTTCAGCAGTATGATATAGGCCCTATGGGTACAGATAACGACCCATCACCAATTTTCCATATTATCTGATATGCTGGCTATGCACAGGGGCTGTATGCTTGGATATGACTATATCTTTAATGGAAGATTGCACATCATAACCACAAGCCTCCAATACCCATTGAGGCAAAATTAATTGAATTATGGTCAGCGTTATCTCTTATTTTTGTATTTAAGAGTGGCCCATAAGAGCACACTCGTTTGTAAGACCTGACAACCATATCAACATCGCCTCAAGCCGAGCCTTTCCGACGACACACAAACGCGCCACACCCCTCATACGCTACCATGCCGCTCGTAACCTGCTTTAGTAAGAACGTTGCGCAGAGCACCACACCTGTGCGGATCATATTCCCAGATCTTGAAGCACATTGAGAGGATCGTCACTGGTAGCGGCAATACAGAAAAGCCATACCTCATCGCCTTTCCCACAACGCCCTTATAGTGAAGGGCTCGTCCTAAGCTCGGCTTTTTTCTATCAGAGGCCCAATGAACGCTGCGGCACATCTATATACTCAACCCCATAATGGGCTCAGCAAGAAGCTTTGTAAGACTGAAACCACCATAAATGACCGGAACTCTTCCCGCTCTCCTCCCAACAAACATATCCACCACAGCCACGGTACCCAAGCGTAAAAACTTATCCCCAATTTCGGGGATAGATCCGGGCATCACTCTGTGCGCATATGCGGGAAAAATGTGGATAGAGTCCTAAAACAGTTGAGGGACTACCCATTTCTCAATGAACAGTCCCTCAAAAAATCAAGCAAAAAGCCTAACCTTTAGTCGTGCGAGAAATGGAACGTCATCGCAGAACGGTAGGTTTGACCTGGTTTCAGCTCAACGCTTGGAAAGTTTGGCTGGTTAGGGCTATCGGGAAAATGTTCCGGCTCAAAAGCCAGTGCATCACCTTGACGATAGGTGTTCCCAGAAGGTCCAACATAACGGCCATCAATGGAATTGCTTGAATAGAACTGCATCCCTGGCTGATTGGTCGTAATTTCCATCATACGGCCAGAACGAGGGTCCTGCACGCGGGCGGCAAGACGCATTTCATGCGACTCTGTCTCTCCGTTAATGATCAGGCATTTGTCATAGCCACGTGGCCCCAACATCTGCGGATCATTACTACGCAAACGTTCACCCACTGTATGAGGAGTTCGGAAATCAAGTGGGCTATTATCCACGGAAGCGAACTGACCCGTTGGGATCGAGTTCTGGTCTGTCTGCACATAACGATCGGCAAAAATCTGTACGATTTCTGGCTCCACCGTGCCAGAACCTTCGCCATTCAGGTTCCAGTAGTTATGCGTTGATAGATTAACCACCGTCGGTGCTGACGTCTTCGCTTTGAAGCTCAATGTTAAGCTATCATCAGCGCTCAGGCTATACGTAGCCTTTGTTGTCAGCTTCCCTGGGAACCCTTGATCCCCATCCGGGCTCACCAAACGCAACGTCACATAAGCGCCTTTGCGGTTATGCCCAGTGTCATCAATCACCCAAAGCTTGCGATCAAAACTCTCAGCCCCACCATGAAGCGTATAAGGTGGGTTGTTTACCGATGTATGATATTGCTTCCCCTCAAGGGTAAAGCTTGCATTGTTAATACGATTGGCAACACGGCCTAGAATTCCACCAAAATGAGGGTCTGCATTATTAGCAGCATAGCCCTCCACCGTCGGGAAGCCGAGAGCGACATTCTCCACTTTACCCTGACGGTCTGGCACTTCAACGGACTGCAAAATGCCACCATAGGTTAAAACACGCACTTTTAAGCCGTGATCATTCGTCAGCGTAACAGCCTTAACAGCTTTTCCATTAGGGAGGGTAGATACTGTTGAGACTTGCACCCGTGGATGTGCGTAAGCAGCACCACTAAGAGAAGCCCCCAAAGCTAAAGCGGAAAAAGACAACAGCCATTGGCGACTGCTGAAGAAACGAGACATAATCTCCCCCTACTTCATGACCAACGTTATCACCCTAATGCCGAATACGTTACGACAAGCATTCACCCTGCAACGATTAGACACGTAGTTAAAACGTTATATGGCCACTACTGACACCCAAACGGAAAGAAAATGCAATCCCCCACCCCTCCTCGCTCCACCTGCATCATCATCTGTCGATTTAGGGGGTGTGCAGCTCCCCACAATATGCAATATAATGATTGAGCAGACGGTTCGCGCCGATCTGCAAAGGCGCAGAAACGGCAAGTATCTTTTCTTGTTGGAAAACAGTTTCCTATCCTGCCCTTTTAAGGATATAACCACCGAACTACTCGCATATGGATCTGATTAGAACAGGAGCGGCAGCAACATGGCGTGCACACGCAGCATAATGCAGCGCAAACGAAGCAAAACCAGTGCAACCCGCGCTCTGGCCGGTTGTCTCGCTCTTCTAAGTGTTGGTGCGTGCGGCTCCCTTCGCAACCCCCCTCCTAAAGATCCTGAAGCGCTTGAAGATTATAAAGCCGCCAATGACCCTTACGAACCGCTGAACCGTAAGATGTTTTTGGTCAACATGGTGGCTTATAAATTCGCCCTTCGCCCCATGGGAAAGGCCTGGCGGGACAATGTTCCCAAATTTTTTCGTAACACTGTTGATAATGTGAACGAAACATGGGGCCAGCCATCAACCTTCTTTTCCGATGTCGGCGCTGGAAAGCCACGCCGTGCCGGTGACTCATTCATGCGCTTTCTCATTAATATGAGCGCTGGTGTCGCTGGATTCTTTGATGTGGCGAGCTTTACCAGCTATAAGAATCACACAACGGATCCCGGTATGACGATGGGCGTCTGGGGTATTAAATCAGGCCCTTATGTCTTCCTCCCCGGCATTGGCCCTAGCAACTTCCGTGACTCCATCGGCTATGCTCTTGGGCAGGCTCTCGTTCCTATTAACTATGTTCCAAGCGGTTATGGCCTCATCGACTTCAACTGGGCCTATAATATTCTTGGGGATTTCAATAACTTCTCTAACCAAATCGACCAGCTTGATCAGCTGGAACATCAAAGCCTTGACCCATACGCTTTTATGCGCAGCGCTTGGCAGCAGAAACGCCAAAGCGATATTGATGCCCTTAAAGCCGATAATCGTGCTACAGTTCCTGACTGGTACTAACGAAACAATTTATTTCTTTTACCCCTTCCTTTGCGACAGGTTTTTACCGGGAGAATCCCTATGATGCTTCGCCGTCTTACACGCCGCACCATTCTCGGAACGGCCTGCCTGCTAAGCTTCGTTCCAAGCCTAGCTCTTGCAACTCCTGCAACGGACTTCGTCAGCTCTTTTGGAGGGCAGCTCGCCCATATTTTAAATGCCAATGTATCAACGGATAAAAAATATGAGGAGCTTCTCCCTCTTTTGCGCAAGAACGTCGATATTGCGGGAATCGGCCGTTATGTTTTAGGGCGCTATTGGCGCGTCGCCACCCCTGAGCAACAAAAAGAGTATCTGCAACTTTTCGAGCGCGTGCTACTAAACGCCGTCACCAATCAAATGGGGCATTATCAAGATGTCTCATTGCAGCTGCTCGGTAGTGTACCGACGCCTGCAGGAGAGAAAGTGTCTCTCCTTGTGCGTCGTCCCCACCAGCCAGATATCACGCTCACCACGGTAGTTGCTGGCACCCCACCTAAGGTGGTTGACCTTTACGGGGAAGGGGCAAGCATGCGCATGACACAGCGTAGCGACTATACGGCTTTCCTCACACGTAACGGTGGGAAAGTGCAGGTTATGATCGATGCTTTGAAGCATCAAATCGCCTATAACGCAGCCTTAAGGCATTAACATCCGGCATAAATCGTGAGGAAGAGCGAGAAGAGGGTTGATGAACCTTCTTCTCCAGCCTACAGAAGCAGCGCCATGACTGATGACCTTGCCTCCTTCGATTTCGACCTTCCTCGTACCCATATCGCGACAGAGCCTGCTCGCCCGCGCGAAGCTGCTCGGCTTTTGCATGTACAACCACCTCTAGCAACAGAAGGGGCAGAGCTCAGCCTGCACCAAATACGCGACCTTCCTAGTCTGTTAAAGGAAGGTGATCTTCTCGTTGCAAATAATACGGAAGTCATCCGTGCCAAGTTGGAAGCCACGCGCGGAGCCGCAAAAATCGGAATTACCCTTGACCGTATTCTCCCAGAGGGGGAATGGCACGCACTCGCTCGTAATGCGCGGAAACTGAAAGAAAATGATACGCTTCAGTTCGGTGACGATGAGGTAACTGCAACGGTCGTCGCTAATGAGGGCGATGGTGCTGTTACCCTCCGTTTTTCTGTCGAAGGTGATGCATTTGATGCTTTCTTAGAGCGCACCGCCGCTCTCGCCCTCCCCCCTTATATTGACCGTCCTCATGGCCCAACATTGGACGATGATAGCGATTATCGCACCATCTTCTCTCGTTATCGCGGGGCTGTCGCCGCTCCTACAGCAGGGCTGCATTTTACTGATGAGCTGCTCTCTCAACTGCGCCAACGCGGCATTGAACAACGCACACTAACGTTGCATGTCGGGGCGGGCACGTTCCTCCCCGTGCGCTCCACCATTGCAGAGCATAAAATGCACGCAGAATGGGGCCGGATTGATGCCCAAACGGCTCAAGCAATTAATGACACGAAGAAACGCGGGGGGCGCATTGTCGCCGTTGGCACGACCACGCTTCGGCTCCTTGAAAGCGCAACCGATGAGGATGGAACCGTGCAGCCTTGGACGGGCGAAACCTCCATCTTTATCAAGCCCGGCTACCGCTTCCGTTGCGTTGATACCTTAATGACCAACTTTCACCTCCCCCGCTCAACGCTTTTTATGCTGGTATGTGCTTTTAGCGGCACGACAACCATGCAAGCGGCCTATCACCGTGCCATTGCCGAGGGAATGCGCTTCTATTCCTACGGTGATGCTTGCCTTTTGGAACGTTCTTCATGACCCGCAACCCCTCTGACGCTCCTCGCCCTAACTTAACGCCAGCGGATCACATGACCTGGCAGAAAGAGACTCAATCTGGCAAAGCACGTGCCGGCTGGCTGCACACACGCCATGGATCTGTCCCCACCCCTACCTTCATGCCTGTCGGCACTGTCGGCACCGTGAAGGGGATAACGATGGACTCGGTTCGCTCAACTGGTGCGGGAATCGTCTTAGGCAACACCTATCACCTCATGCTTCGGCCTACAGCCGAGCGCGTACAGCGTTTAGGTGGGTTGCACCGAATGATGGACTGGCCTGGCCCTATCCTGACCGACTCGGGCGGCTTTCAGGTGATGTCGCTCGGCCCATTGCGCAAACTGACTGAAGATGGCGTGACCTTCCGCTCCCATATCGACGGCAGCAAACATCATCTGACACCCGAAAGCTCGACAGACATCCAGTTTAAGCTGGATGCTACCATTACCATGGCTTTCGATGAATGCCCGGCCCTCCCCGCCACAAAAGAGGTGCTGGAAGCCTCTATGGAACGCTCTATGCGCTGGGCTGCTCGCTCACGCGACGCCTTCACGGCCCGTCCCGGCTATGGGCAATTTGGTATTGTTCAAGGCGGAACAGAGCAAGAGCTTCGCGAGCGTTCTGCCAAAGCTCTGCGTGATATTGGCTTTGAAGGCTATGCTATCGGTGGCCTCGCCGTTGGTGAAGGGCAGGAGCTGATGTTTTCCACGCTGGATTACACCACCCCTATGCTACCGGATGACCAACCCCGCTATCTCATGGGCGTTGGCACACCGGATGACCTCCTTGGTGCCATCATGCGCGGCTGCGATATGTTCGATTGTGTGATGCCTTCACGTGCCGGCCGTACCGCACGCGCCTATACAGAACGCGGCACGATGAATCTGCGTAATGCACGTTTTGCGGAGGATACACGCCCCCTCTCTCCCGATGATGACAGCCCAATGGCAGGTCGTTATTCGCGCGCTTATTTGCACCATCTCTTCCGAGCCAACGAAATGCTCGGCCCGATGCTGCTCACCTTACATAATCTAGCGTATTACCAGCGCCTGATGCGCCAAATCCGTGCCGCTATTATGGATGACACGTTGGAAGAGCTCGCTGTCACCCTCCGTCACAATTGGTCATTGGGAGACTGGAGCGAAGACGAGTTCCCTAAACCACGCTACTAACGTTGCCGCATTATTCTCCTGAACGACATCTCTTGGGAATGATGCGGCGCTAGTAAACGCCTGCGTTATGAAAACATCAGTTCGGAATTATCACAAACTTATGTGGATTTAAGCAGTCTCAAAAAGCGACTGTAGAAGCATAAAAGCTCCTACAGTCACCTTCCACAGTCTCTTCTTAAGGAACCTGTGTTTTGTAACGCGCCCAGTGCGTCGCAAGCTCACGCACAACAGGGCTAGCCGCCTCATAAGCAGCATCGGTCGAGGCTTTTAACCCTACAAATCCTTCTTCATGCGCTTCAGCCGCCAGCATGTCCGCCGGGGCTTTACCGGAAGGAGGCATATCGAAATTACTTGCAGAACGAAGTATCAAGATACGCTGTGGATCAACACGCCCCGCTTTCCCCTGAAGAGTGAGCGCCTGACAGAGCGCGATATCCTCTTCTGCAGTGGTTACCATCTTGCCTTGGCCATCTGTCCAATAGCTCACCCAGCGCTCAGCCCAATCGTTCATACGGCCTCCAACCCAGAAGGTTTCAGCAGAGAGCGTATCACCGATCATCACATGAGGCTTTTTGAGCGCTTCAGGAAACATATGATATGTCTGACGAACAGCCTCCAGAGCTGCATTATCTGGCATCGGCACATCCTTAGTCAGTCCATAAGCCCACTGCACAAGGGAAGGACGCAGCGTAAACGCCATATCTCCAGCAATGGAATGGAGCGGCGGACGTGGCCGCTCATTGGGAACACTCCCCTGCACGGGTGTAAAGCCATCTGGCCACGAAGCTGGCGTTTCACGTGGATCAATCAGATGAGCCTCCCCACCATTCACCACATGACCTGCCCACGCCGCAGACGCAACCGTGCCCGCGTGAGGGTTCATGCCAGCAATGCCTGCCAGCACGAAATACGCATGCCGGAGGTCAAAGCGCGGGTCTAACGCGAGAGCCGTTATCGCCGCCGCCATATGCGTTGGCCCTTCACCACTGACCATCCCTAGCACATGAAGCTGAGGGTTATAGCGCAACAGCTCATGCTCTGTTCCAGGCGCAGAGATAGTCTGTGACAAGGGGAGTTTTTCAACCCAATTTTGAAATTCTCCGGGAATATCGCCCGTATCATGACCAATCTCAAACGTCGTCACCACGACGACCCGCACGGGTAACGGTGCGGAGCGTGCTTGGGACGGCATAACGCCACCCCAAACCAGCCCAATCATCAAAGCCCCATAGATAAAAGCCTGATGCATCCACTTTTTCATCGTGCGTGACTCAATACCGGATTACGGACAGCCAAGCGCTCAAACTCAGCCATACGTGTTTCAAGCTGCCATTGCAGACGCGCTTTCGGATTGTTTTCTAAGAAGGTCGCACAGCTTTGTGGCAAAGAAGACGTCACGCTCGCTGTATGGCACGCTGGCACTCTCTGCCCAATATGATGATCAACCCACAAGCTTTGCCCTGGCAGGAAGTTATATTCTAACCCCGTACGTGAAAGCTGTACGAGGTCATTATAGCTGAGATGATAGGTTTGAGCCGCACGCACATATTCATTTGTCAGACTTCCGCGTGAGACGCCTTCATCATCGGTCGACAAAGCAACAGGAACACCAGCACGACGATAGAGTTCAAATGGATGATGATCGCCCTTGATGCCCAAAATCTCATCATTACTGGTGAGATTAACCTCAACCATAATGTGCTGACGCGCCATTTTCGCGAGCAATTCAGCCGGATCATGCTCCCACATCACATCAATCCCGTGACCGATACGCTGTGCGCCTGCCACATCAATCGCACTCCAGATATGATGGTCGAGGTCTGCCAACGGCACGAGAGACGGTGTTATCTCACCCGCATGAAGGCTGAGTTTTACGCCCGGATAGACACTATTAAGATAGTGGAACATCTGCATATGCAGGTCGTAATCATGCAGCGCCGTCGCATCATCTTCAGGAGCGGCAATATTAACCCCTACAAAACGTGGGTCATTCTTCACAACCGCATAACCGACCTCAAGCTGAGGATAGGTGACTTTAGGCGGCACAATACGCAACGTCTCGAAGAGATAACGCACCGTCACCCCACAGCCAGGCTTCGCTTGAGCAGTTCCGCATTGAAGCACCTCATGGGCACGCTTTTCCATCGCATCCACCCCTTTGCGTGAGGCCTCCACCATTTTCGGCAAAACAGGCTGTAACGCTTGATGAAATGCTGGGATATCAGCCGCATTGTTGAGCTGCTTATTCTTCACCGCAGCCATCATGCTATCGAGACCAGCGGAAGAGGCAGTAGAAACCTGCAATTCCAGATATTGCACATGGTCATGCGCCGCATGTTCAAGCGCTTCTGCCAGCATGTCACCTTGATGGTCTTTTTCCAGAGCAACAAAGCGTTCAAACGTACTGAAGAAATGGTCATGGCCGGAACGATCCGTTGCTGTCGGCACAAAATCACGCATCGACAGGGCATCAATCATACCATTCCAAGCCGGGGCATCTGAACTGAGACTTGCTGCAGCTTCCATCCCTTCAACAGGGGCACCACAACGCTCCGGCACTATCTTCCCTTGTGGGAGGTTCACACAGAGCCCATCTTTCGCCGCCCATTTTAGAAAGCTTTCGGCATAAATCGCCCCTGACATATGATTATGCAGGTCAGCCCCTTTAGGGAAACTTTGCATAAACAGACCAAGCTGGACGGGATCATGCTTTACGCTCTCATAAAGAGCAGCCGCTGAGGGAGCCGTATGAGAAGAGGAAGGAGCAGCGAAAGCTAAAGGAGCGCTGCCAACAAACACCCCTAAAAGGGAGGACATCATCGTGGAAATTTTCATGAGCTTATGATGATGATTTCCCGATCAGCTGACAAGTAAAACCCATCATAAAAGCCCAACAGAATAGCACATTATCCCTTATATATATCGTTTAATTTTTAATGGTCTTTTTACTGTCGTTTTTTAATGATACGCTTTTCTTATATTCAGCATATCCTATTCATTTAAGGGAGTTCTCCCATGTCGCCGCTTTCGGACGCCCTTTTATCTCTTCAAGACCACGCACAAAGCATACGCAAGCGCGCAGCTCAGTATGATCAGCTAGGGGAAATCGCTCAGCCGACACTGGACTTCCTGCGCCATGAAGGAATTCTCTCTCTTGCTGTCCCTCAAGAGTATGGCGGTGCTGGAATTGACTTTCAGGATATGACACGCATCATCGCCTCCCTAGCCGAAAATGATCCCTCAACGGCTCTAATCGTCGCGATGCAATATCTCCATTGCTTCTCCATCGCGACGTCACCAAGCTGGCCAGAAGCCCTGAAGGAAGAAGTCCTTTCCGACATCAAAGCTCATGGCTCACTTGTGAATGCCCTACGTGTGGAACCGGAGCTCGGCACGCCTTCTCGAGGTGGCATCCCTGCTACGCGTCTAAGCCATGTGAATGGTCAATGGGTACTCAGCGGGCGCAAAATTTTCTCCACCGGGTCATCTGCTCTTCGCTGGGGGCTTGTATGGTGCGCTACAGATGAGAACCCCCAGCGTGTCGGGCAAGTGCTTGTCCGGCTCGACCAAGAAGCCATTGCCGTGCAAAAAAGCTGGCATCATCTCGGAATGCGCGCCACGGGGAGTGACACCATTGTCTTTAACGATGCCCCCGTTCCAGAACGCTACCTTGCCAATATTGTATCTACTGAAGAAGGGAACCCAGAGACCCCCGGCCTCTTTGTCTGGCATGCTCTGATCTTGGCACATCTCTATAACGCCATCGCCCGTTCCGCTCGACAATGGTTTACGTCTTTTCTCCAAAAACGTGTACCCTCAGGCCTTGGGCGCCCTTTAGCAACGTTGCCGCGCTTCCAAACAATTGTAGGTGAGATAGACGGGCTTCTCCTCTCGAACACCGCCCTGCTGAATCACGCTCAAACACATTATGAGGCCATCACGCTGACAGAAGCCTCACAAATTAAACGCCTCGTCACAGAACAAGCCATTAGTGCCGTCCAACGCGCCATTGAAGTAAGCGGCAACCCGGGGTTAAGCCAAGATAACCCGCTGGAGCGCCATTATCGTGACGTCCTGTGTGGTCGCATTCATTCCCCTCAAGCCGATACGGTTCTTGAAAAGGCTGGCTTTAACGCTCTCTTCCCTTCTTAAGAAACACGCCATTATGCTCTATACAGATGTCACGTGGATGTCAGCAGAAAGCGTTCCCTCTTATGAACGGTCTCCATAAACGCAGTGTCAGTCTATCAGGGCACCGCACCTCTATCGCCTTAGAGTGGGAATTCTGGTTTATTTTGGAACAGATGGCTCAACACAAAAAAGAGTCCCTTGCCGGTTTTATCACTCAGCTTGACCGGCAACGCTCCGCACAGCAAAGCCTTGCCTCCGTGCTGCGAATTACCGCCCTGCGTTATGTCGCTATGTCAGAGGAGCGTATGTTTTTCCCACAATCCCGTTCCGACCCGTCGGAGAACATGGTAGAACTATAGAAAACGAGGGAACATATATGGCTTTCTGGGGAAAAGTTTTTGGTGGGGCCGCAGGCTTTGCAGCCGGAGGGCCTTTTGGCAGCTTGATGGGGCTCGCTCTCGGTCATATGGCCGATAAAAAACAGCTCCTGACACCTCCTTCCGGCTCTTGGAACAGTCATTTTGACACGACAGGAAAGCCGGATCCTAGTGGTGCTGCCTTTTTTGCAACCGCTAAAATGGCGTCTATTTTAGGCAAACGTGACCATCTCTATGGCCTCGGTGTTGTGGCCCTCTGTGCCAAAATGGCAAAAATTGACGGGCCGGTTAACAAAACAGAAATCAACGCTTTTAAAATGTCTTTTCGTTTCCCTGAAGAGAATATGCGTGAAGTCGGGCTCGTTTTTGACCGCGCGCGTGAACGCACCGATGATTTCGAATTATACGCCCGTGAGATGGGCAAGGCCTTTGCGGACAAGACTGAACCTCTTGAGACCTTGCTGACCGTCCTCTTCCGCATAGCGCGCGCAGACATCCCCAAAGGTGGCTCTCTCCATCCGAAAGAAGCTGACTATTTACGACGCGTTCATAAGGCCTTCCGTCTCTCTGAACGCGCTTGGGAGCGTGCTGAAAGCGGACAATCGCGCATGGCCGAAAGTAGCCCAACCGATGCATACCGCGTCTTAGGGATTGCTCGCACAGCCAGCGACCATGAAGTACGCCGCCGCTGGCTTATCCTTGTGCGGGAGCACCACCCAGACCGCCTCGCCGAACGGAACCTCAGCAGCACAGAGCAATTTGCCGCTCAAGAACGCATGGCCCAGATCAACGCCGCATGGGATCGCATTAAACGTGACCGAGGGCTATAAAAGCCCTCCTCTTTTCAGCTCAAGTCAGGAAAGAGCGCACAACACATAACGGTTGCTCCATCTTCCGCTCATCTTTCTTTGACAGCGCTATTTCCCTTTCTGACCGAAATAAATCTCGGTTTCATCGTATGATGAACTTTTTAGTCAAAAATAGCTCTCTGCACAATCAAGGCAAGCGATGACACAGAGCTATCATCAGGACATCACATGATACGTTACGAAAAAATACCAGAGCACCCCCAAAAGCATAGCACCCCATAAAGGCAGCAATGCAATGGCACTGATCGTAAGCCAGCGCCGGGTAATAGCAAACCGTAACGTCGCAAAGACAACGGCCATAACCGCCGGCACCGGCGTTAACACGATGACGATTACCAAAAACTCCTCAAGGAAAGAGGTCTTTCCAGAATTCATCATTAACGAAAGACCAACAGTCATCATGAGGTAAGCTGAAACCCATGAGAGACAAATGGCCATACAGGCAACACCCGCAAGAATGAGCCATTTATCCAACATACGCCGTGACAAAAGCTCTTTCATCGCGTTTGCTCCTCACTCAACGTAAAAATCACCCTCACCGAGCTTCTAATGGAAGAGGCACCCAGCGCATGCCGTCATTATCTTGCACGAGCAGTAAGACTTCTGATTTTTTCATCTCGCGTGCACGCTCTAAAGCGGCTTGGAAAGCATCAGGACTATTCACCTCACTCTCACCCACCTGAGTGATAACATTCCCTTCCGCTATTCCCCGTGCGGCTGCTGTACCACTGTCAAACACACGGGTTACCAAAACCCCACGCTGGCTATCAGAAAGCTGATATTGCGTGCGAGCATCGGCATCAATCACGCTCACTTTTAAACCAATATTCCCAACCGTTTTCGTTGGGTGAGCAGGCGGATGCGTATCAGAAGGCAAGGGATCTGGCGCATTAGGAGATTTCCCAAGGGTTAAAGCCACTTTCTTGCGGCTCCCACGATGCCACACATCCAGCGTAATGGACGTGCCAGGCTCATGGGCCGCCACGAGACGCGGCATAGTCTGTCCTGTGATCGCTTGGCCATCAATCGCTGTGACGATATCCCCCACAGCAAGCCCCGACTTAGCCGCAGGGCCGCCGGCCTTTACCGTCGAGAGAATGGCCCCTTTTCCCGGCTGCCCATCATCTGCATGAAAGTCGAGATCGTCAGCCATCGTGTGGGTTACGTCCTGAAAACTGACGCCCATCCAACCGCGATTGACATAACCGTTACGACGCAACTGCTCAATCAACCCACGTGCATCATCAGACGGGATCGCAAAACCAATCCCAATCGAATCACCACCAGCGCCGCCGTAGATCAGCGTATTGATCCCGATAACTTCGCCGCGTGTATTGAAGAGCGGGCCTCCGGAATTCCCACGGTTAATGGCAGCATCGGTCTGGATGAAATCGTCATACAGCCCATGCTCGACATTCCGTTTACGTGAGGAAATAATCCCCGCCGTCACCGTACCGCTCAGGCCAAATGGATTCCCGATCGCCAACACCCATTCCCCAATACGGGCTTGGTCACTATGCCCCAAAGGCACAGAAGGGAGTGGATGAGCAGGCTTTACCTGCAACACAGCGAGATCGACCTGGCTATCACGCCCGACAATTTTAGCTGGCATTTCTGTGCCGTCATTGAGCACAACCGTCACCTGCTGCGCTTTATCAATAACGTGATTATTCGTGACCACCACACCGGACGGGTCAATAATAAAGCCCGACCCAAGTGCCTGCACCTGCCGCTCTGGCGCACCGTCTTGGTGCTTATGCTTCATATAATCATGAAAGAACTTATCAAGCGGCGAGCCTTGAGGATAAGGCGGTGTTTGTGGCCCGTTAGGGCTGCTCGTATCTGGCCCATCACTTCCATCTTGCTGAGGGCGAATCACACTTGAGACCGAGATGTTAACCACCGCAGGCAGCAAACGGTCTGTTAGGTCGGCAAAGCCTGGCAAAGCGATTCCCTCTTTTAACGCCGGCAAGGTCGCCTTTGTTGGAGGGGGAGCAGGCTTTTCTTCAGCAAACGCATGAAGAGGTGCTAGGCTCAAGGCAGCCAGTAAGGCCGCACGAAACGGGACAGAACGGTGAATGAATCGGCTCATAGCAAAATCCTAGCGCACCTAAGCGGACACGTCATCCTCTCTTCCTCCCATAATGAAGGGTGACTTTTTCTGCTTCCAGCCATGTGTTTTCCATGAGAGAATAGCAGCTTATGACACAGCCAGACTTTTCCGCCCTTAAAGACTATGTTTCCCTCATCCTCAATGAGCATGAGTTAACGCCAGAGATACAGCTTGACGGCCTCACCGTGCGTGATGGGCATGCTCATATTGTTCTCACCACTACCGCCAAAGACACAGAGCAACTCACCCTTTTAAAAACCACGTTAGAGAAAACCCTTGCTCTTCATGAAGGCCTCACAGACGTTACGGTAACGTTCACCGCTCATCGCGCCATGCCGTCACCCGCCCAGCAGACAGCCACACAGAAACGCACAACACCGGCTGCCGCCCATCACCGTCCCTTTCTTGGTAAACGCCCGCCTAAGGGAGCCGCTAGCCGTCCTACGCCACCAGAGGGGTTCCTCCCCGGTGTGAAGGCTGTTCTCGCCGTTGCCTCTGGTAAAGGAGGCGTTGGCAAGTCCACAACGGCTGTCAACTTGGCCTGCGGCCTCGCCCAGCTCGGCTTTGAAACAGGCCTTCTTGATGCGGATGTCCACGGCCCTTCGCTGCCGCGTATGCTTGGAGAAAGCCATAAACCCACCGTTATCGACGGCAAACTTCAGCCATTAGAGGCCTGGGGCCTTAAAACCATGTCGATCGGCTATCTCGTCAGTGAAGAGCAAGCCGTGATCTGGCGAGGCCCTATGGTTATGGGGGCTCTTATCCAGTTTATGGGAGATGTGGACTGGGGCCAGTTGGACGTTTTGGTCGTTGATATGCCTCCTGGCACGGGCGATGCCCAGCTTACTTTAACACAAAAACTCGGTGACAAACTCCGTCATGGTGGGGCGGTGATGGTGTCCACCCCTCAAGATATTGCCCTACTGGATGCACGGCGCGGGGCCGCGCTTTTTGAAAAGACACAGACCCCTATTCTTGGGCTTGTTGAAAACATGTCCTATTTCTGCTGCCCCCATTGCCATGAACGCACAGATCTTTTCGGTCATGGTGGTGCCCGTGATGAAGCTCATAAGCTTGGATTGCCCTTCCTGGGAGAAGTTCCTCTTCTTCGCGAGATTCGCAGCAGTGCCGATAACGGAACGCCACTTATTGTGGCATCTCCTGAGAGTGAAGGCGCAAAGGCCTATCACACTCTTGCACGTTCTGTGGCTACCTCACTGCGCTCATCGTCAGAAGGAACTGCCTCATGAAGCGCTCTGCATGGGCCGTTCTTTTAGGCTTTCCTTTACTGATCATCGGATGCAGCTCTTCGCAGGGCACGCACCATCCAGGGCTGTCAGATGATGGCTATGGTTTCGTCACAGATGGCCCTGTCTTAGGGCCTCCGGGGCACCTTCTCACCCCAACAAAAACTAAGGCACCATAATTTCTGCATAAAAATGCATTTTCCCTCTTGATTAACCACGCGAGAAATGACATTTAGCTTCTCATCTTAGCGCCGGATTAGCACAGTGGTAGTGCAGCGGTTTTGTAAACCGAAGGTCGGGAGTTCGAATCTCTCATCCGGCACCAGATTTTCCCCTTCTTTATAAAATTAAGAATATACTGAATTTCAATTCTTATAAAAAGAATTGGACTATTTACCCGTATAATCCAATAAAAATATTATTGCACTCATCTAGTGCTTGCCGGTGTAAACCTTCCCTTTTACTCTACAACGATGACGTGGCCTTTCCAGATATACGGCACGTACCACCGCCGTAATGATATTCATAAACTCTATAAGGGACAGGAGCAGAGCGGAATTTCTACTCCAATCAACTGTCCCGGTATTTTTATCTTCACGGGCGGTGGAGCAAACCGTGTAGGTTATCAAGACGTTTTCCAAAAAGATGGAAGATTGAGATATACAGGCCAAGGTCAAACGGGCGATATGAAAATGACCGCAGGGAATAAAGCCATCCACGATCATGTGAAAAACAGTAAGGATCTACTACTGTTTCAACAAACACACAAAACTGGCATCGTTCGTTTTAGAGGCTTATTCACCTGTGCTGGGTGGGAATCTGAAAATCAAAAAGACGCCTAAGGGAACCTCCGCAAAGCAATTGTTTTCACTTTGATCCCTCAAGATTACGTGTCCAACGACGTAACACCACTCACCATACAGGAACCAGATCAAACGCCCTTCCACACTTTAAGAGAAAAAGCGTTTAAAGCGGTCGCTATTCCAAAGCTAAAGTCTGAGCATGCCCCAAGCACCGTTTTCAGCAGAAGCAAAGCAATACGAGATTATATCTTGGCAAGAGCGGAAGGAAAATGTGAGCATTGCCAGCGTCCCGCTCCTTTTCTAACTGCCCAAGGATACCCCTATTTAGAGGCGCACCATATTCTCCGTCTAACCGATGGTGGACCTGACCATCCTCAATCAATCATCGCGTTATGCCCCAACTGCCACCGCGAGGCCCATTTTGGGAAGCAACACGAGCTACTCAAAAAGAAATTCCTCGATATTGTTGCTGTTCTAGAAAAGAACCTAGGACACTTACGCTTTAACGATTAAGCTATCTCTTCTTTGACACTATCCCTGCGTGCTCACCCCCTTCAGATAAAAGTCGTTCTGAGCTCGCTAACCGTGGGCCTATATCTTCCTTCCCTCCTCATGGAGAAGGCGGCACTCCGAGGTCAGGTCGCAGCGTCTTCATCACAGCTTCGGCAATCACCCTCTGTCCTGTAGGCGTAAAATGCGTGCCGTCAGCACTGCGCAAGCGTATTTCGTGGCCATTGCGCTCCATTGTCTCGCTGTAGGTATGATCATGATAATGGAAGAGCTTATCGACCGAAATGTAGGTTTGCCCTGCCTGCTCCACTTCACTTTGAAAGAGCTGGTCTAGGTAGAGAATACCTGCTGATAAACGTTCACGCTTTGTCGCGGGAGGGCCAATCCAGATCACGCGCACATCATGAGCTTTTGCAGCGTCAAGAATGCTCCGAATACGCCCGCGATAATCCTCTTCCCACGCTGGGGAACGGAATTTGAGATAATGGCCATGCCGAGCGGTTGAGGGCATATCCCACGGATCATTAGGCCCCAAAAAGACCACGACGGTTGTAATCCCCGGCTTATCAGCCAAGGTTTTCCGTAGCGTTTCTGGCCAATTGAAAAAGCTGGGATACGATAGGCCCGTGCTCTGAAGACTCAAATCATAGCTTTGAATATGATAATGCCGCCGCAATGCCGTTACCGCATGAGGCGCCACCCCCTGCATCATCGAATCACCAATAAAAAGAATATGATTCTGTCCAACGTCTTTTTGGACATGAGGAGGAGGAGCAGCCCCACCCTGCTTTACCTCAGAGGACGGTGCTGGGGGAGGCGGTGGTTCTTTGTGAACCGGTTGCGGCAATGGCGCAGCACTTGGTGGCGGAAGCGGCGCTTCCTGCACCGTAGAATTGTTGTGAGCCCTATCAATTTTTAGGGCCTTCTCAACCAAAGGCAATGGAGGTGCTTTATGCCCTTGCATGGAAGGAGGCTTCTCTTGCGCTTTCTGTCGAGGCCCCGGCTTTTCCTCCTCTTTATGAGAATGACTGAGCGAAGGAGTATGATGCTGCTGAGGAAGCGGTTTTTGCACCTGTACTGGGGCCTCTCCCCCAATATCTAAGTCATCATCCGCACCATTTTGAGCCGTTACAGCCATGCTGCTGCTCATAATGTCTTGGTAAGAAGCCAGCCCTGCTTCTAAGTGAGAAACCTGAGCACGCAAGCTATTTTCAATCACAGCTCCCTCTCCCCAAAGAGAGGAGGTAAAATGGCTCCAAGGGGCAGGTTCATGACGCTCTTGCTGCCATGAATGATCCAGCCCCTGCTGGTTTAACCACAGAAACAGGCCAGAGCTTAATCCCGTGATTCCCAAGGCGACAAGCACACTTTTAAGGGTGCGGCGGTAAAGAACAACACTCTCAAAAATTGGCATAAATAAACCCTGGTGTTCCAGCTGGAGCAAACATGAAAATCAACGTTAAGAGCGCCGCTATCCCGAAAGGATAGGCCCACCATGGCAACCACTCACAGTATCCCCAAACACGCTTTTTCAGATGATCGAGAAAACCGTAGAAGGCCGTCACAGCGATCAGCACCCACAAAATCAGCATATGTGGATCAAACAACTCGCTCGAAAAACAATGCGTCAATGAACTTAACAACGTGATAGCATCGTCAAAATTAGCTGAGCGGAAAAAGACCCATGTTAGACACAGGAAAACAAACGTTACGAAGCGCGCCCCTTCATGAGCTAAACGCGAGGGAATACGCTGCTTTACATCGTCAGCGATCACCATTTTGAGACGGTTAAAGCCATTGAGAACAACAAGCCCCGCCCCGTGAAGCATCCCCCAAATGAAGAAGTTCATCCCCACACCATGCCACAATCCAGAGAGCCCCATAGCAATGAGAACATTGATATTCTGCCGAACAAAACCACGGCGATTACCACCAAGAGGAATATAAATATAATCGGTGATAAAGCGCGACAATGTAATATGCCACCGCCGCCAAAACTCGCTTATATTAGCCGCTAAATAAGGCGCATTGAAATTTTCCGGCAAATGGAAACCTAATAACAGACCAATCCCACGCACAAGATCAGTATAGCCCGAAAAATTCATATAAATTTGCCACGCATACGCAATAACAGCCGTAAGAGAAGCAACAGGCGTGGCGTTACTCGGTGCACTAAAGACAGGACTTACGAGATGCTTATCTAAGTAATCACTGACAAGAAAAAGCTTTAAAAGCCCTAAAAGAATAAGACCTACTGCTTGTTTGGGCAGTAAAATACGACGCATCTGAAAAGGCATAAGCTGTGGAAACAAATCCACCGCTCGGTTAATCGGCCCAGATACGATACTAGGGAAAAAGCTCGTATAAAGCAGGAACGAAAAGAAACTCTCTTTGTTGCCATTGATCGTATGCGCTGGGAATGCCCCACGGTTTTTGACGACTTCCGTGCGCTGAAGCGAGATCACGTAGCTTACAGAATGGAAGACATAAAAAGACAGGCCCAACGGGGCGACCCCAACTACCATCGGAAGAGCAATGGGAAGACCAATCCCATCCAAAAAGCTTTTAAGACTTTCCTGAAGAGCCGCGTAAAAACGAAAAAGAAAAAAGAACGTAAAGATCAACACGCATAAAATAATATTCGTCGCTGTTGTACGCCCTGTTTTGCGCCAGAAAAGCGTTATGCCATAGACACATCCCGTCCATCCTAAAAGAACGTAGAAATTATACGCACTCCCCCAGCTGATAAAGAAAAGACTTCCCGCTAGTAAAAGAAGATTTTGAAGGAAAAGAGACGGCTGTAAAATCCAATACAAAACGAAAAAACATGAAAAGAACTCAAAAAATTCAAGAGATAAAATATTCATCTATGGATATTCCGCCGCACTAACGATTTTCAGGCCCTCAATAGTCTATTCTTTGGTCTAGAGTTTTTACGGAGCTATGTTAAGTATCTTCATAATATTTTTATAAAGCCCGCGTGCACTCCGTTGATACCCCGGTCGCAAGAGATGCACACGATCTTCTTGGCCTTCATGATGCGCCCGCCATGAATTAATAGAGCAGGCTCCGCCCATAAAAGCGCGCCAATCCCAATAAAGGACATGCTCCTGTCGTGCGACCGCTCTTTGAGTAGCGATGATCTTCTCCAACCCCACCATATGGCGGCAATTTCCCCCCGCACGAGCAGAAGCATTATCACTCGGCCCCACCATAAGAATCACAGAAGTAGGATTTTCTTGGCGTAATTGCCGAATAATATGGGCGTAGGACTGGCGATATTGATCAAAATCAAGCGTCTTATTGAGTGATTCATTGGTGCCATACGCTAAAATGATCATAGCAGGATGCAGCTTTTGAAGCTGAGCATACCAATCATTTTGCCAATGTTCTAATAACGATAAAGACGCCCCATTACTGCCTATAGATGATAACACGACCCCATGAGAGCGGTCTAAATACCACCCCCCGATTTGCGTACCCGCAGCACCATTTTGTACCGTCATCGTCACCGGTAATGTCAGCGTTACGGGCGCGCTATACCCCCATTGCGGCTGCGAAAGAGCCACCTCATGACGACCATGCTCATCTTGTTCGATCAACAGGTTAGGTCGCTCTGTTTTATAAAAAGCTCGTGCGCGCAATGGCTCCAAGCTCGTGCTCTCATCTCGAAACGCAATGGTCATGGAGCGCTGGTGCCCTTGAGGTTGTGCATGACTTCCACCAAGAGAGAAAACATCATCAAGATCACGACGACTGGTTTTCAGAACCCAATCGCTTCCTGCACGCGGCATCACGACCTGTTCATAGCGCTGTCCCGGCACAGTCAACGGGCTGATAAACCCGACACCACCATTCCCAAAACGCTGCTGAAAGGCGTCTCTTAACTCACCTGTGAAAAAATCTGCAGCTGTATGGGAGTCTCCAAATTGAACGATATGCACGGTCTGCGTGTTCGCCCTCTGCAAAGCAGAAGAAAAGCGCCACAGGTTCGGATCACCATAATTTGTAAGAGCCATGCTCTCCGTTGGTAACGGCGCTAAAGGCGCATGATGAACGGGCTTATGATGAGCTAGGGACTGATGCCCCCCATGTTTCACACTATGCTGAGCCGATGCCTCTGAGACCGTCTGCCCCCCTGCTACAAGCATAAAGGTGCTTACAATCATCAGATATTGAGAAAAGGAGAGTGCCATACCAAAACCCTGTTCATCACGATCGGCCATCTCTTCATGACCACAAGCCCATCGGCAGTTCACTGTCTTGTTTCACATTATAAAAAACGCCGCCATCCCCTAAATGACAAAACGGCCACGACAAAACACGTCGCAGCCGTTTGATACGCTTTCTAGAAGAGCACTCGCTCTTTTTAGAGATACTCTCTTTCTTTAACCGTCGTTTTCAGCGCATTCACCTCAAACTTTTTCACATCCAACCCAAGTTGAGAAGAACGCAATGTCAGAGTATCCAAAGCCGCTTTGGGGAAAACGAGGCAAGTACCAACCCCAGCACCATCATTGAGATACACCTCTAACGTGCACCCATCGAGGATGATCTGTGCTTGGAAGCTCTTGCTGTCACGAGGCAATGAGGCCGCAAAATGCGTGCTAAACGTATGATTGGAAAAGCCTTTCAACCCGCTCCGATCAATCCAGAAACTCTTGGTCTGACGTTGATAGCCAAGGCTCAACACTTCTCCATCTTTATTGGAGAACTCAATATCTAACCATCCATTGGGTTCCACAGAATGTGTCACCTGGGCTTCAAGCCGCACATCAATAGCTGCATTGGTTGGCAGAGCCACGGTCTTCTCTACCTTACGCTCATACTCCATCACAAATTGAGAGGATGTCAGTGTTTTAGCCACGAGCGCATCAATACCCACCGGACGCTGAATAAGCATCGGCAAGCCGATCTCATTACGACGTAGATGGAACTGACGCGGCAACGTCATGGCACCAGACCAGTTCTTGGGTGGCTGGAAGAAGCAATATTGCCAATTTCCAAACCATGATACCCCACATTTCACCCCATCAGGTGCATCATTGAAAATTTGTAACGCGTAGGAATCTTTCGCAAAATCCGTGAAGTCCATAACGCTGTTATCAGCGACGAACTTCTTGCCATCAAACGAGCCAACGAAATATTGGATGGAACTTCCACCCTGTGGGGAACCTGGATTAAGCGAAATGAACAGCACCCATTTCTTTGTTTTTTCGCCTTCAATTTCCAGCTCAACCAAATTAGGGCATTCAAACTCAACACCCTGATAACCCGCTGGAGCAAAGGTGCTCAAATGTTCCCATTTGATCAGATTCCGAGACCCGTAAAACAGGATTTCATGCGTATAGGCTGACGCAAGAGCAAGCACCCATTTCTGAGAGGGAGCATGCCAGAAAACTTGCGGATCACGCGTGTCAGGATCATTTAAATCCAGCACGGGGTTATGGGCAAAGTCTTCGTAATGGTTCCCACCATCACCACTCCATGCAGCATGGATTGTGGATTTGTGGTTTTTACGAATAGAGCGATCATCCCGCGTATAAAGCGCAACCAATCCGCCCTTCATCTGGTTTGCCGGTAAAGGAGCCTTCCCTGGCGGGAAGAGCGCAGACGTGTTTTGACCGTCAACCACGACACTCCCAGTAAAAGCCATCCCCTTTTCGTCACTATTAACGATAGCATGACCACGATCTTCCCACTGATACATATCAGGGCTAACCGCATGGCCCCAATCCACTTCATTGGTCAGATTATGCATCGGACGGAACTGATAGTAGAGATGATACTGCTTACCATCATAAACTAACCCACAGGGATCATTCACAAAGCCAAAAGATGGGCTAAAATGAATATGCGGACGATAGAGTTTCTCGTAAAAATCATCGCTCTTGGTCACAGACAACGCGCTACTCCCTTTTGAACTCCCTGCCGCCATCAGCGTCACTGACACCGAGGCCAAAGAAAACCCGAACCCTCTGCGGGTTAATCCCGTTTTTTTCATACGTACCCTCAATTAGTACACAACGCTAAAGGAGACAAAGAGAGCACCAGAGCAGCTCCAGCTTGCTTTTACGTTAAGCGCTCTATTCTTTCTCACCCGACATAAAGATAAAACAGAATCATGGCGTAATTCTGGAGAGATGTACAATTTGTAAAAAATATTTTATTTTTTATCCTCGTGCGCTTCTTCATATCCATAAAACTCCTTACCAAGCTCAATCGCCGGACGTCCACGAGAACGACGATGAGTGTTGGTATCACGGAGCGAATACGCACAGCCGCAATATTCCTGCTTATAGAACTTTTCACGCTTGCTGATGTCCAACATCCGCGCAGAACCACCTTTTTTGCGCCAGTTAAAGTCCCAATAACTGACATCTTCATAAGGAGCTGTCGCGCGCTCTCCACAGCCGTTAATCTGCTTCATGTCTTTCCAACGTGAAATACCAAGCGAACTCGTCATCACAGGGAAACCATGCTCATGGGCATAAAGAGCGGTGCGTTCAAAACGCATATCAAAGCACATGGTGCATCGTGCGCCCCGCTCAGGCTCCCATTCCATCCCTTTAGCGCGCTCAAACCAGTTATCACGATCATAATCTGCATCGATAAATGGGATATGATGCTTTTCTGCAAAGCGAATATTTTCCTCTTTCCGCAAGATATATTCATGCTCTGGATGAATGTTCGGATTGTAAAAGAAGATCGTATAATCAATGCCAGAAGCCGTCATCGCTTCCATCACCTCCCCAGAACAAGGGGCGCAGCATGAATGCAATAACACCTTTTTATGCCCCCCCGGTGGGGTAAGAATCGGACGTTCCACATCGCTCATAAAATAGCTCTCCATTGATTAGACGGCCTCAGCCTCTCTCACCCCTCTCCCTTTTATATAGGAGACCGGCTCTTTCATGCCGGTTTCTATCTCCTCTTTCTCAACAGTCAATAACATAGCAGGGAAACCTGTCGTACAAATGACACATCCCTTTTGGAACAAGCCTTGTTGATAATTGTTGCATTATCAAATCATTGACGATTCAAAATATCGCCTACACAGTGAATTTCATTTCAATTTTGAAATATAACAAAGGAGAGTTTTATGACTCCTGAAAAAACGCCTTTTTTCCTTTCAGGTATTACTCTTCTTTGTGTCTGCTTAACACCGCAGGCTTTGGCTAAGAAGTCACCAACGTCTGCGTCCGCTCACCCTCCTCATCACCTCATCCATGCTTCCCATAAACCTCATCATCCTCGTAGCCTCACAGCTCAGGGTGAAGAACGGTTAAGCGTCCATATGCGCCATCCAGCTCGCTCTCATGGAGCAACCGAAGTTGTCGGACGTGACACACTTAATCATTTTGTGACGGGGACAAGCCCACTGCAAGTGTTAGCCCTCACAACACCCGGTGCTAATTTTGCAACAGATGATGCTCTTGGCTTAGATACGGTCGCCAACACACTCTATGTTCGCGGTTTTAATCAAACCCAACTTGGGGAGACATTGGATGGAATTCCCCTTGGCGGGCAAGGCTTTCATAACTGGAACGGTTTAGGGATTGATCAGGCTGAAATTCAGGAAAATGTGAGCAGCCTTACGATGTCACAAGGCGCAGGAGCACTGGATGTCCCGTCAGCCCAAACACTTGGCGGTGCGCTGACCTTCACCTCCAGCGATCCTAAGAAAAAAGCAGGCGGGCAGGTCAGCCAAATGTTTGGTAGCTATAACGGCTTCCGCACTTTTGTACGTGCCGATAGTGGCGAGCTTAATAAAAGCGGCACTAAATTTTATGTCGCCTATGCCCGCACCGCTCAGGATTTATGGAAAGGCTATGGCTATCAACAAGAGCAGCAGGTGAATGCAAAATTGGTTCAGCCATTTCAAGACCGAGGAAAAATCACCGCAATTTTCGACTACTCCATCATGCCAGAATATAACTATCTCGGCCTCACAAAGAATATGTGGCAGCGTTTAGGACGCAACACGACCTATCTTAAACCAGACTATAACCGCGCTAAAGAATACGCTAATTATGCCCAAAATGGCGGCGTCCCTCCACAATATCAAGGTATCCTCTCAAATGATGAGATCAGTGATTTCGCCTATGATGGAACCCAGACACAAGAAAATATCCTTACCGCTTTGACAGGAGAATTCCGTTTAGCTTCCTGGCTGAACTCCAAAACCATCGCCTATGCGCATCTTTCCGGTGGACGGTATAATGGGACTGATCCCAACCTTACGTCTCCGACAAGCGGGGTTAATATGGCTATGGAAAGCGGAAAGCCTGAAACACGGCGGATTGGGTTTGTTCAGAACTTTTCCATCCATGCTCCCCAACATAACGAGATCAAAACTGGGGTATGGTATGAAAATGACCATTTCAGCTACCCCGCCTACGTGTATGAAGATGGCGTTGATCACGCTCGCTCCTCCATTCACTTCCATGGAGGTGGAGGCGAAAAATGGTTTAGTGACAGCTTTAACACCAACACGTTCCAATTCTATCTACAGGACACCTACAGGCCCCTCCATGGTCTCGACCTGAGCGCCGGCTTCCGCTCACTTGTACAAACAACACGCGGAGGCAGTACCTACGATAATACAGCCGGACTCGCGGCTCAGGGATGGAACACCTATTACGTCCATCCAGCTTCAGGTTCACTGACCGCTTCCAACGCATTTCTCCCTCATGTCAGCTTGGATTATCACTTTCTCCAGCATCACGAGCTTTACATTGATATTGCTGAAAATATGCGTGCCTATGATTACACGCATCAACTGTCTAGCGGCAGCCCTTGGACGCGCCTTGGCAACGCTAATAACCCCGCTCAATCAGTTTTTGACGCCAATAAAAGCAAACTCCGCCCAGAACGCACATGGAATTATGTGATTGGTTATCGCTTTAACAGCCATTTCTTCTCAGCAAGTGCTGATTTTTACCATACAGACTATTATAATCGCCTCGCCGCCATCACAAATGGCACCACAGGGCGCAATACCTACGGTTCTTTCACCAATATTGGTCGCGAAACCATGAACGGTGCTGATGTTGCCGGCACGATCCGTCCCCTCCCTGGCCTTGCAATTACCAATAGCTTCAGTTGGAATGATGCTAAATATCAATATTCACAAAATCTGTATGATCGCGCTAGCGGGGGGAATGTCAGCATTAAAGGAATGCGACAAGTTTATTATCCCAAATTTATGTATAAGGCGAATGTCAATTACACTATTGGCCATGCTTCTATGAACTTCAACACAACCTATACCAGTGCTCGCTACACAACCTATACAAATGACACCAAAATTCCTTCTTATTGGAGCTCCAGCCTTACCGCGAGCTATGATTTCGGAAAAATGGGCTTTGTTCAGAACTTTAAAACAAGCTTCGGGGTCACTAATCTCTTCAACCAAAATTATATTGGAGGCGTTTACGGGGCGGCTTCACTCACCGGGGATAATAATGCCAATCTTTATGTTGCCGCACCTCGGCAGTTTTTTGGCACCGTGTCCGCACAGTTCTAATATGTCATGAAGACCTATGGGTATTCTCTGAGCAAAATACCCTTCCCCTCTCCGTTTTCCTTGTCTAGCGTGGTGAGGACACATCAAGACGCGGGAAGGAAGGATTCTGATCCATGATTGATCTCTATTTCTGGCCAACCCCTAACGGCCATAAAGTGACACTTTTCTTAGAAGAAGCCGGGCTGGATTATCGTTTTTGCCCTATCAATATCAGCGCGGGCGACCAATTCTCACCCGAATTCCTCAAAATTGCCCCTAATAATCGTATCCCCGCTATTGTGGATCACGACCCACAGGACGGTGGGGAAGCTGTCAGTGTTTTTGAATCGGGCGCGATTTTGCTCTATCTCGCCGAAAAGACCGGCCTTTTCCTCCCTAACACTCTACGCGAGCGTACAGCTGTTATGGAATGGCTCTTTTGGCAAGTGGGGGGGCTTGGCCCAATGGCTGGGCAAAATCATCACTTCAATATCTATGCCCCGCAATCCATTCCCTACGCGAAAGAGCGCTATATCAACGAAACCAACCGCTTGTATGGCGTGATAGACAAGCGCCTTGCCGACCGTGCCTATCTCGGTGGAGAAGACTATAGTATCGCCGATATGGCCTGTTACCCATGGGCGACTTACTGGCATGTGCAGAGCCAAGATATCCGGGATTTCCCCAATCTAGCCCGCTGGCTACGCAGCATTGAGAGCCGCCCTGCCACTCAACGAGCATATGAAAAGGGCCAAAATGTCAGCGCTCAACCAGCTGTGACTGAGAAGGGAAAAAATATTCTCTTCGGTCAACGCTCCCGATAACCTTCTCTTACCAAAGGGCGCTTTACTGCCAGAGATAAACCATCTTGAGATAATAGGCGTTGCTCTCTGGGGTGTTTCGCCCTTCTACCGAGTGAGAATAGCGGGCAGTGAGAGAGAGATGATCGTTAACCGACCACATCACTCCCGGCCCTAATGCCACTTCTCGGCCGCTTGTATTATGGATGGATTGCCTCAACGTATTATCATACAGCCCATCCGCGTTTTGCCAGTCAAACGCAAAAAATGGCTCTAACGCATGGGTTGCTTTCCACCCAAAACGCAAATTCGTAAAAAATACATTCCCAGGCTTATAAGAATGCTGGCCTTTCATATGCTTCGTGGACGCCACAACTGCCCCAACATCCCCATCAAAGCTAAAATGCTTCCATTCATAATCAAAAATAAAACTTGATAAATTACCCCAATAATTTGTAGCAATTGCATCACGCGTTCCGCTTGGTGTTTCCATAAAAGTCTGGATACCAAACGTACTGTTCTTATTAGGCTTAAACCACACCGCCGGCCCAACGATAGTCGTCCCTAACCCACCGTAATTTTTACCATCAGCAAGCGTATAACTCTCCGTCTGGATCACTTCGAAAGCGAAGCCAACATGGGGAATGGCATCAAAACTACGGAAATGCACATATTTGCTCATCCCCGACCATGTATGGCTTCCCCCATGGGCCCGACGCCTACCTTGGCCATCATACACTGAGCCAGCCGCATTGCCGTCACCATATTGCACAAACACATTAAACGGTTTGAAATCGACAGGGAGGTCGTATTCATGAGGGCCAATGACAGCCAAAGTAATGTCAGAGGCTTCAGCCGGGCTAAACCCTATTGCCCCTCCTAGTGTGGTCATCACCATCACGGCCGTAAGACCAAAATAGGACTGACGCATAACACTCTCCATCACGTAGAGGGCCCGTTACAAGGCCCTTTATCAGGGGGGCGAGTGTATACGAATTAGTTTTCTACTAACATATAAGAGTTGTCTTAAATAAAAACAAAATTTATCTCTATTTTGACATATATCAATGAAAAATTAGTTTTTCTTCTCCCAAAAGCAAGCAGGAGGCTTACCCCCTCCTGCCCGTGATCATTCAGAGAATGAACCCACTGTTTTTATGTAATTGTCTGTGAAAATAGAACACAAGAAGCCCATAGACCATAAAGCAAACCACACTAGCCTCCGGCCCATCACTTCCACCTGTGAGCCAATAAGGCCCGTGTATATCCGTATGGAAAAGCGCATCATGTGCGACATGACCGCTATCATTCACGCCAAAAACAGCCGTCTGTGCCCAGTCCCAAGCTGCGTGAAAACCAATTGGATAAAACAAGCTTCCTGTAACACGCAGCATGTAACAAAACACGTAACCCGCTAAGCCAGCGCCAATCGCCCCCCACAGAGGTGTCCCGCTCGGGATGTGGATCAATCCAAATAAAACAGACGTGATGACAGACGCCCAGCCCCAACCAAATGCCTTACCAAGCTGAGCATACAGATATCCCCGAAACATCAGTTCCTCTGTCGCCCCAACCACAAGAAACGTCAGCCCATACGCCAATAATGAGAGAAGCGCCTGCCCTACCGACGATAGAGCAAGATGGGTCTGGTACCCTTGGCACAGCACAATGACCATAATGATCGCACCAGCCCACAGAGCACCCCATCCCATGCCAGAAACACCTTTCCGTAGCCATACCGAATCATGAAGAAAAAGTGTCCTTAAAAAAGAGCGCTGGCCAGCAGAGTCTTTTTGAAAAAAAGCCTGCCCATACACCATCACAGCAGAGACCACGCATACTGCAATAAGTTGGATAAGCTCACCCGACAATACGCCGAAAGGTGTTAATCCGCCCGCGTCCTTCAGGCTATGCACAGAACGCGCCACCTGAGTGATATGCATAGCGCCCCAAACAAGCACTATCGTTACTAGCGTCAGCAGAACTAAAAAGAGCACACAACGCAGACAAGCCCATAAGCGCGTCATTACAGCTCTCCTACAGAATGTTGTGCGTGTCCTTCTTGCAGCCAATACCACAGCCCATACACACCCGTTGTCACGCCAAGACTAACGATCCAAGACACATCAATCCCATGCACAGCTGACACTAAAAAACCCGTATAAGGCCCTGTCTTGAGGAATGGAATTTCTACCAAAACCCCAATCACATAACTCACAACGGCCCGCCCATTAAGCAGACCATAAGGCCCTCCATCCGCAGCAAAGAACGCTTTAACGTCATAATCGCCTTGTTTAAGGAGATAATAATCAGTCAAATTAATCGCCGTCCACGGCACAAGCACCGCCATGAGAATATCTAAGAAAGCCGTATAAGCCTTAAAAAAGTCCCCAGCCATACCAAGGCTCATCCATAAGGCCGCACCAAGAAGAAGAACCGTGGCATTCAACCGAGCCACGAAACCAAAATGCCAATGCGGTCGCAACGTTTGAACCAACGTCAAACTACATAATGCACCACAATAAACACTCATGGCATTCGCCAGTGGAATCGCGAGCGCTAAAATCAGCACGATCACTCCACCTAAGCTTCCAGAAAGGTGCAGTAGACTGCCCGTTATCGACGCTCCCGGCCATGAAATGGCTAATAGACTCCCCAAAATCATGGGCAAGATCGCACCAAGCACCGTGCCTCCATAGGTCGCCCCAAAAGCCTGACGGGCCGCAGCCTGTTGATTAGGCAAATAGCGCGATGAATCCGATACATAAGGGGCATACGCAATCTGCCATAACGCCGATACGGACAACGCTCCTAGGAAACCCGCTACAGAACCGTGTGTATCTGTCAGCAATCCCCACGAAAGCCGCCCAAACCCACACATAATGGCATAGAGAACCCCCAATGCTGAGACCCAACTCGCCAGTTTGGAGCACATATGAATAGCCCGGTAGCCCAACACGCAAGGAATAAGCGTTAACACAGCGATCAGAGCAACACCCTTCACCCCATGAAGCACAGGGAGAACCTGAGACAGAGCTTCTCCTCCTACCACACAATTAGAAGCGGCAAAGCCGATATACATCAGCACGACAAGCACAATCACAGGGACAGAGCCATACACGCCAAATTGCCCCCGGCTTTGCACCATTTGAGGAACACCAAGCCGAGGGCCCTGCGCGGCATGCAGGGCCATAAACACCGCCCCCACAGCATTCCCAATAACCAATGCAACCAATGACCACAGGAGCGATAGCCCAAAAAGTGCTGGCCCTAACGCTCCCGTTACAACGGTAAGAAGCGTCATATTCGCGCTAAACCACACCGCAAATAGATCAGAAGCACGGCCATGTCGTTGACCAGCCGGAATAGGATGAATGGTTTGCGCTTCAAAAGATTCGTTCATAGGCGCTGTATTCTCACTTTCTCGTCGCACTTGAAGTCGCTCCCCTCTGAGACAATAGCTTTCCCCACAGCTTGATCTCAGCTATGGCACCCTCTCTCCCTTCAGATCTCTCGACCTACAGGACCCGTCTCGTGACGTTTGATCTCTATACGACTCTTTACATAATCGCCATCATCGCTGAAGCCATGACCGCCGCCCTTTTAGCCGGACGACGTAATATGGACTGGATTGGTGTCTTTTTTCTTGGCTGCGTCACCTCCCTAGGAGGTGGGTCTGTAAGGGACGTTCTCTTAAATCACTATCCACTGTCATGGATAAACCACCCCTACTACCCTTTGCTGACAGGGTTCTCCGCTCTCGCAACCATTGCGATTGCTCCACATATGCATAAGTTTGAGCGGCTTTTCCTTATCTTAGATGCGATTGGTTTGGTGGTTTTTACGGTCATTGGATGCCGTATTGCCCTTATGCTCCATCTGCCATTCGTCAGCGTTTTACTTTCTGGTATGATCACCGGCTGCGCTGGGGGCATTATGCGCGACGTTCTTTGCAACGATATTCCACTTGTTTTCCGCTCTGAACTGTACGCCACAGCCTCTATTGCTTCAGGCCTTGTTTATCTCCTCTGCCGACATCTCACAGCGAATGATGATACTTGCCTCATCATCTCCATGATCGTCGGACTTTCTTTCCGGCTTCTATCAATCCGCTTTCAGTGGAGAATGCCCAGTTTTTCTTACTCTCGGAATCATCACCACTAACAAATTATATGCACTTATTTCTAATGTTATATAGGAGCGTTCTATCTCAAAAAGTCACTCTTCTCTGTCAAGAAGAGTTACAATCACGTAAATTACGCCTTTCTTACGATCTTTTGCTCAAACCACAGCATGAGCAGCATTTTTGTTCCGGCGGGCACCATGACAGATCTCATATTTTCAAATACTGCACACTCATCACATAGTGACTACGTACCGAGTAACACGAGCGCCCGTTTATTCCCCTCCTATCGCTTGCAGGCCAGCCTTTTGGCAGAGTGAAGGAAAATCCTATGTTCAGAAAATCCTTCATCATTGCCACCACTCTTGCCGTATTATGTACCTTCTTTTCACACGCTCAGGCGCAAGTGCTGGATCGCATTATCGGTAACGAACCTTATGAACGCGTTGATACGCCTTTACCGCTTCATGATGGTTTTACTACTGCCGTTCCCCCTTTTGCACGTCCCGAAGCGCTCTTTCCACATGGGTTTGGCATGACCGACTGGCTACGTGACCGTGGTATCGCCTTCCTGCTGGATAATATGAATGAGTTTGCTGGAGCGATTACAAAACCAACGCCTGGCTTTCCCAATTATAAGCAAGGGGCCAGCAATGCCGGACAATATGCGATGTCCCTCAACATAGACTGGGAGCGCATTCTGGGCCTACGCGGCTTTTCCACGCATAGCATCGCTGTTGGACGCTATGGCACGACAGCCAATCGTATGTTTGGAGACTGGCTCAATCACGCATCAGAAGATTATGGCGGTGGTGGGAATGTTGTCGTCCATCTTGTCATGCTTTATGGCGAAGAAACCTTGTGGGGCGGACGGTTAGATATTGCAGCTGGCCGAATGGCGGAAATGTCAGACTTCCAAAACAGCCCCCTCTTCTGCAACTTCCAAAATGGCAGTATCTGCGGACGGCCCAAGGCTGCAACGGATAGTTCGTTTACCAGCGGGTATCCTGCCTCTGTGTGGGGCGGACGGATACGCGGGCGCCCCTGGCGATCCATCTATGTGCAGGCTGGTGTCTATGCCGCTGAACGAGGCATTTACTCCGCAGCCGAACATCGAACGGGGTTCGCTTGGCTCAATCGTCATATTAACGGTGTGCGCGTACCCTTTGAGATCGGGTTTGAGCCTGTCTTTTACCATGCCTACCCTGGGCATCTCAAAATTGGTGGCGTGCTCATGACCGCCCCTAGCGCGGACAATTACTTTGACCGTAACGGTGCACCCTTTGCTCTGTCTCGCCTTGCTCCACGTACCCATCGTAACAATTTCGGTGCATGGATTATGGCTGACCAGCATATTATGAACCATTATCATAACAATAAGCGTGGCATCACGGTATTAGGCGGTTTTCTCTATAACGATCGCCAAACGGCTCTTCGCGAATGGGAAGCTTACGGAGCTGTGATTGACCGTGGTATTTTCCGCTCTCGTCCTTATGACACACTCGGCATTTCCTTTACCTATGAAAAAATGCCCATAGGTGTTCAAAAAACAGGCGAACTCCTCATCGCTCAAAATCGCCCTCTTCCTAATCATGCAACAGGCGTACAACGTCATACGAGTGTATTTGAAGTTAACTACGCTATTCATGTCATGCGTGGCGTTATTTTCCAGCCACTGATGGAATATTATTTCCGCCCTAATGGGCAAGGAAATCTCCGTGATGCTGCCTTACTAGGATTTAAAAGCCATATCGAAATTTTTTAAACTAGATACGAAAATATCACTTTTACTGGTGTAAATTTTCTATAACCCTCCCCTTATTAGGGGAATAAGCTCGTACGATAAGAGTAAGGGGCAGTCCTTAGTCACACGATGCCTTCATGTTCTAGGCGTTTCTCTGTCCATGAGCTGACTTATGAAAGGAACATAGTTCAATGCGTTTTCATCTCTCTCATCACGTTATGGCAGCCACTCTCCTACTAGGCTCTGCAGCACCTGCTCTCGCCCATAATAATACGCCCTCTACATCAGCTGCCCCCTCAGAAACTCAGCCTATCCCCTCTGTCCAGCATTATTGGGCACAGGTAGAGGCAAAGCAGTCTTTTCTTCATCTGTCTGAACATGGACAAATGGCACTGTTGAGTATTTTAGAAGCCCATCACGATGTTGCTGTTGGCCAGACGCACCTCGCTATTCCGGCATTAACAGCAGCCAGCACCCATTTATTGCTCGCTTCTAAGGCTGATGAGCATTTCATTGCCGCTGAGGAAGCCCTACATCCCGCCCCTCAACGCCCTCTCTCGCCACATCACGTGCCACAGCAAGGCCGCACGGACTGGATCCCCGTTAGCGGTGATATCATTGCGAGCACGACACTTGCACCAGAAAAGAAAAACCGCGTTGCTCTTGCTGATGCCCAGCTCAAAGCGGGAAAAAGCCAACAAGCAGTTCAAACACTCGGTGAACTCCGTCAGGAAATTGACTACATTATCACGCTTGCTCCGCTCACCCATACACAGCAGGCCGTTAACAGAGCACTGACCTTCGCCAAAGCCAATAATTCTCAAGGTGTGCAGGCCGCCCTTAATGATGCGGTTGATGGTTTCGTCTTCGTGTCTGAAAATGTCATTACAGAAGCTACGGCCAGCAATGCACATAAGCACTAATCAACCTCCCACAAAATGACGTGCATATAAAAACCCCCTCCAATGTAGGAGGGGGTTTTTGTTCACAAATTCTGTGGAAAACTCTTGTATGAACACTAAAAACGGTGCATTTTCCCCACTATTTTCCCTGTGGAAAACTCTGTGAATAAATATCTTTATTCTCTTGACACCGATTCTTCTGTTCCACAACGTCCTTTAATGATGTGTTTCTTCCGGTAACTCTTTCTTCCAACCCCCACCAAGAGCGTTATAAAGACGAGCCAAATTCGTGGCCATTACAGCATCACTCCCCGTTAAATCGAGCTGAGAAGACTGTAATTGGGTCTGTGCGTTCAACACATCCAAATAGGTACCTAAACCCGAACGATATTGGCTGGTTGCAAGAGAAAGAGCCCGCTGATTATCCGCTACAGCTTGTGCTAAACCATCATGACGCACCTGCTCGTCATGATAAGCTTGCAGCGCATTATCAACCTCATTCCATGCTTGTAAAACCGTTTGACGATATTCAATCGCAGCAGAGCGCTGCGCTGCTCTTTTCAACTTAAGCTGGCCGAACAAACGCCCTCCCTGAAACACAGGAATAGAAATCGTAGGCCCTACATTCCAAGCTTTCGCATTCCAAAAACCAAGGTCACGAAAAGAAAGTGTCTGAACACCGAAATCGGCCGTTACAGTTACTTTAGGATAGAAATCCGCCGTTGCCTCTCCCACTTCTGCAACAGTCTCACGCAAATGAGCGTCCGCTTCACGGATATCAGGACGACGCTGCGCTAATTCTGAAGGCAGGCCAGCCGGTACGAACGGAGGAAGCGTTGGAATAGCTGCAGTTTTTGTCAGCTCACCATTCAAGCTCTGCGGTGGAGCCCCCAGCAGTAACGCAATCGCATTCATTTCTTGTGCAACACTTTGATCCAGGCTCGCCTGTTGTGCCTCCAAATCATGTAAACGCGCGTTAACGCTATCCACATCTAACTCCGTCACCAATCCCGTATGATACCGATTGTCACTCAACTGGCGGAGCTGCATAAGAGTCTGATATTGATCTCTTAGTATTGTTTGCCGTTTTTGATCACCTCGTAATTGAAGATAATCGCGCGCCATATCAGCCTGACGGGCAATTAACACACTACGCTGTTCTTCTTCACTCATTTGGGAAACTGCTTTAGCAGCTTGGTACTGGTGAGCGACCCGTCCCCATAGGTCAATCTCATACGTAGCATCAATTTTATCTTGCCATTGATTAAGCAACGGCACATTCGCTTCTTGTCCACCAGCAAGGAAATCACGTCCCGAAACCCCTGGAGCACCGGATGGAAGCTTATCACCAATATTACGTCCAACCCGTCTAAAAATTTCACGAAGTTCTTGAGTGCTGTGCTGTGATCGTTGATACGACCCTTGAGCCGAAAGATTAGGGAAACGCTCAGCCCCTGCGATCATCATCTGCGCACGGCTCTGCGCCAGGTTTGCCGACGACAGCAGGAAATTTAAGTTTTGCGTCGCCACGCGCTCCTCAAGTGATGAAAGTTCTGGATCATGAAAATTTTTCCACCAATCATCAGCCATCGGGGCCTGCGTTACCACACTCGACGTTGATGCATGGCCATGATCTTGGCTGTGCATATCGTAGCGCGATGGTGCCCAAGAATGCGGCTTATGATAGGAAGGCCCCACCATGCATCCACTCACAGTGAGCAACAGCGTCCCATAAAAAACGGGATTAAGGAGAGAACGACCAACTAATGATACGGAACGGCGGTCTTTCACAAAATAGCTCCTGACAGGGATGAGAGAGACGTAAGGGAGGCATACGAAGGCTTGCAATGACCGAACGGTTGGGTCAGCATATGTCGAATAAGGCGAACAGCATGAGAGGCCAGCCGTAGACTATGACGCAGACAGGTTCGGAAATAGCTTCCAACAGCGTGGACACCAAACGCGCTCAAATTTTGCGTGGTGCAGGCACTGTCTTTATCGAAAACGGCTATAGTGGTGCTTCCATGTCGCAAATCGCCCATGTAGCTGGTGTTTCCAAAGGCGCTTTGTACAATCATTTTGAAAGCAAAGCGGCCTTGTTTTCCGCCTTTTTTGAGGAAACATGTCAGACTCGGCTGAGTGTTCTTGAAAACTTGGCTCATGACGACACATTGAGTATCGAAGACGCTCTGTTCCAACTGACACAAGCGACCATCCATCTGATGCTGGACCATAACTCCGTTGGACTGTACCGCATCATTTTGGTTGATGCTCCCCGCTTCCCCAATCTGGTAGAAACTTTTTGGAAACATGGAATTGGCCGTATGCTCTCGAACATGCAAGGCTGGCTGACCCGCCAAACAACCAAGGGCACGTTGTTTGTTGACGATCCTTCGTTTGCAGCAGAACAGTTCTTGTTGATGTGTCAGACACGCATCGTGCAACGCCATCGCCTGTCGCTGCCTATTGATTGCAGTCCTGCTCATATTAAGAAAATTGCTCAACGCACAGCCGAATGCTTTTTGCGTATCTATGCGCCAGACTGACGCAAGCTGTTTTCGTTTCATCAATGCCCCCCGCTGCTCTGACCATCTCCCTTAATCGGAGAGGCAAGGAAACAGAGCGGAACAATGCAGAGAGCCAAAATCCCCAACACATTGAAGAGCTGATTATAGGCCAACATTGATACTTGGCTGGCAAAGTCCTGGTACATATGCGCTATCGCATAAGCATGGGCACGCAACGGAGCGAGCCCATGAGCCTCTGCTACCTGTTGAACCTGTGCAAGATAAGAGCGCACTTCTGGCTTTGAGGCGACCACATGTGACGATAAATCTGTCTGATGCACTTGCCGCATCTCTATCAACGCCGCCGTTGAGAGCGAAATGGCCTGTGAACCAAAATAGTTTCGCACCATGCTAAACAACGCCGATCCATCCCCATTCAACTCCGGCGGCAATGTTGCATAAGCAAGGGTTGAAATCGGCACAAAGAGGAAAGCCAAAGGCGCTGTTTGCCGCACGCGATAAAGAACAAGATGGGTAAAATCCACATCAGAATAAAGGTTCGCCGCGAGCAAAAACGACGACGCCATAAAGAGAAAGCCAAAGGCAATGATATAGCGGATCTGAAAACGCTTCATCAGCATTCCCACAATAGGGATGAGGCAAATCACGACAGCACCACCAGGTGCCATCAGCTGCCCAGACAAGGTTGCCGTATAACCCTGAACCTGCTGCGCAAATTGCGGCATAATGACAGCAGAGGCGTACAGCAACATGCCCATAACCCCCATCATCGTTGTACCAATAGCAAAGTTACGATCCTTCAGGACACTCAAGCGTAGAAGCGGGTCTTTTGCCTTGCAAAGCCAGATAACAGCCCCCACCGTGCATACAACGCCCAGAACAGCCATTGTCGTGATAAAAGAAGACCCAAACCAGTCATCATCCTCACCACGGTCAGCCATCACTTCCAAACAACCCAGGCCGATAGAGATCAGGCTAATCCCAATCACATCAATCCGTTCACGACGTGCTTTTTCCCATGGTGGATCTTCCAACAAAGCCGCCACTGCCAAAACGGTAATGAGCCCAAAAGGAACGTTAATGAAGAAAATCCAACGCCATGAGTAATTATCTGTAAACCACCCTCCCAGCAAAGGCCCTAGAACCGGGCCGACAACCGTTGCAATAGCCGTCAGACCGAACGCAGCCCCACGCTTTTCTGGTGGGAAAATATCCAAGATGATCGACTGTTGGCTAGGCTGAAGCCCTCCACCGAAAAACCCCTGCATCAAGCGAAAAATCACCAACATGGGCAAGGATGTCGCCAATCCACACAGGAAGGACGACAACGTAAACATTGCAATACAGACAAGGAAATAACGCTTCCGCCCAAAAAGCCGGGATAACCAGCCCGAGATGGTCAGCACAATCCCATTTGCAACTAGATAAGATGTGAGCGTCCACGTCGAATCATCGTAGGAACTCCCTAATGACCCGGCGATATGAGGCAGCGCCACGTTCACAATCGTCGTGTCCAGCACCTCCATAAAAGCCGCTAAGGTCACGACAACCGCAATTAACCACGGGTTGTGACGAGGCTTCCATGTGCTGCGGTCTGTTTGCTCGCCCGAAGACGTTGTCGCAACATCATCACTCATTGCACATTCACTATCGGCTCAACCGACATCCCTAATGAAAGCGGGTAATGAGGGTCTAAACCTTCATCGATTAGGATTTTGACTGGAATACGTTGAACCGTTTTCACAAAATTCCCTGTTGCATTTTCAGGAGGAAACGCACTGAAAGATTCACCCGATCCTTTCTGGATCGAATCAACATGCCCTTTCAGATGAAGCTGCGGATAGGCATCAACCTCAATCTCAGCTTTTTGACCGGGCCGCATACGAGAGAGCTGCGTTTCTTTATAATTAGCAACGATCCAAACATCTGGCGTTACAATGGAGAACATCTCCTGCCCCGTTTGAACAAAAGTGCCCTGCTCCACATTACGTTGTGAAATCCAACCATCATGAGGAGCTCGAACATCCATCCACTCCACATTGTGCCGTGCCGCTTCAAGGTCAGCCTGTGCGGCTTTTAACGACGCATCCGCCTGCGTGGCACGGGCATCAGCATTTGCAATATTATCATGCACGGGCTCGGCCTGTAATAACTGCCCTTGTGCCTGCACAACAGCGGCCGTGGCCTCATCAAGGGCCGCTCGGGTCATATCAATATTTTGTTGGGTCGTTGCTGCACGATCTACGCGCCGCTGACGCTCATAGTCCCTTTGTGCACGGAACAAACGTGCTTTCGCTGCAGAAAGACTCCCTTGTGCTATAAGCAACTGACCGGGAAAGTTTTTGCGCGCAACAGCGGACAGCACATTATAGGCGGTAATATCAGCTTCAGCCTGCTGGACAGATGCCTCAGCACGGTGCAGCTGAGCTATATAATCACGCCCATCAATCTGCACCAACAGATCACCTTGATGCACAAATTGGTTATCATCGACCATCAGATGAGAGATATACCCACTTACATGGGCTGCGATGGAGATTTTCCGCCCTGTCGTATAGGCATCATCTGTATCAATTTTATTACGATTGAAAAACATATAAAGGCCGATACCGACCAAAACCATGATCACTAACAGAACCAAAATCATTCTTTTGGCGGAGCTTCCTTTTGGGGGAGCCGCATCCTTCCCTGATTGCGACTCGCTCTGCGCTTCGCCATTTTCCATGCTGCACCTCTATCTTACTGGTTATCCATGCAGGGAGGGCATCCTAGTACTCCAAAACGCTCTCTTAGTAAGAGCGTTTTTTACGTTAGAATGACCGACCGGTCATAGAGCAATGACACATTCGCTACACGTCTGACAAGCAACAAATAATCACTTCTCTGAGCAGTAAATAAGAAGTAAGTACGCAACTCCTTTAAAATTTCTATAACAAGAAATTTTCAAAGAGCACCCTGTGCCGCTTGGAACGTATTATGGAGCAAGCACGCAATCGTCATAGGCCCTACACCACCAGGCACAGGTGTAATATGCCCTGCAATTTGGCGTGCTTCATCAAAAACCACATCTCCCACCAAGCGACTTTTGCCTTCTGCTGTAGGTACACGCGTAATACCAACATCAATCACCGTAGCGCCTGGCTTGATCCAATCACCCCGCACAAGCCCTGCTTTTCCGGTAGCGACAACGAGAATATCGGCCTGACGTGCCAGCTCTTGGATATTCTTCGTATGGATATGAGCAATTGATACCGTGCAATTTTGCTGCAACAAAAGCTGCGCCATAGGGCGACCTACCAGATTAGATGCCCCAATAATCACAGCATGAAGGCCCGTCATGTCCTGATGGACAGATTGTAGAAGCTTTAAACAACCAAGAGGCGTGCAAGGCACGATCCCATTATTTAACCCTAACGCTAAACGGCCTGTATTGGCTTCCCCAAGCCCATCCACATCTTTTGCAGGATCAATCGCATTCGTCACAATGGCTGGATCAATTTGTTTTGGCAGAGGCAGCTGAACAAGAATACCATGGATTTTCTCATTGCTATTTAGGTCAGCAATAAGACGCAATAACTCATCCTGAGAGGTGCTTTCAGGCATCATATGCATAAAAGAGCGCATACCCGCACGGTGAGTTTGCAGCGCTTTATTTTTGACATAGACTTCTGAAGCTGGATCATTCCCCACCAATACGACAGCCAAACCAGGCAGACCGTGGCCCTGCTCAACCAGCACATCGACTTTTTGGCGAATCTCTTCGGTCATCGCTTTCGCCATAGCCTTCCCATCGATGCGCACGGCTTCACCCTGCGGGGCAGACATTCCATTTACTTCAGTTCTTGACATGCTACACACTCCAAAGCCCAATAGTCCTACCCCATATATAAGGGGGTAAGGTCATGACAAACCCTCTTCTTTTCGCTAGAGGGCACCAATCGGTGGTATTCTCTCCCCGCCGTCTTGCAGGATGATAAGGAACTCCCAGTGTCTGAGGACATACGAAAGAACTTTGCCAGTGACAATGTCACACCGGTCTGCTCGGAAGTGATGGAAGCCTTAAGCCGCGTTAATCATGGCGGTGTCCCATCCTATGGAGAAGATACATTTTCTAAAACACTGAAGACCCGTTTTGGAGAAGTTTTTGAGGCAGAGGTCGAGGTCTTCCCCGTTGCGACGGGGACAGCAGCAAACTCCCTCGCCCTTTCAGCCATGGTCGCGCCACATGGTGGGATTCTATGTGATCAAAGCGCTCATATTAACTCTGACGAAGGTGGAGCCCCTGAGTTTTTTACTCATGGTGCCAAGCTAGTCGGCATTCCCTCTGCGCAAGGACAAATGGATCCTGCGACACTGCCCAGCACTCTTGTTCAGAATGCGGAAAAGGGCATTCTCGCTCCACCGTTCCAAGCCCTGTCCCTCACACAAGCCACAGAATGGGGCACAACCTATTCCTGTGATGCGCTCTCACAGCTTAGCTCTACAGCCCATGAGCATGGCCTCACTGTACATCTTGATGGCGCACGTCTTGGCAACGCCATCGCTCATCTTGGGTGTTCTCCCGCTGAAACCACGTGGAAAGCCGGTGTTGATGTGCTCTCCTTTGGAGGCACAAAAGCAGGAGCTATGGCTGCAGAAGCTGTGGTCTTTTTCCTCAATGACCGCACACGCCCTCTGCTCAACGCTATGCCGCACCTCCGCAAACGCGCGGGCCATACATGGTCTAAACATCGCTTCCTTAGTGCGCAATTGCTCGCTCTCTTAGACAATGAGCTGTGGTTAACGAACGCTCACCACGCCAACATGATGAGTCAACGCCTTGTACAGGCCCTCAAACGGCATCCTGCGGCTCATCTTCCTTTTGCGACGGAAAGCAACGAAGTTTTTGCTGTTCTGCCTCACCCTCTCCTCCAAGAGCTGCATGATGAGGGCTATCACTTTTACCATTACCCCACACCGGAGGGGGTTCCCGGGCAGCTCGTCCGCTTTGTGACGAGTTTTTACACACGCCCTGATGATATAGATGCTCTGATTGACAGTCTTACTGCTTAATAGGGCTTGAGGAAAAACAAAAACGGCCCGCTTTCACGATGAAGAGACGGACCGTTTCTTTGATATGTTCCTATGCCTATTATCTTATAGCGAAACACTTAACTGAGCGCCTAATACGGCAGCATCATGATAGACTGTCGTCGCACTTGGGCGTTGGATATATTGGAAGTCCGGCTGAAAAGCCATCGCGCGCGCTACGTGGATACTATAGAAAAATTCATACACATTTTCATGGCTCTGCACACCAGGCACCGCCCCCCAACGCGTCGGCTGGAATGGCTGACCCAACGCAAGCGACGCTTCCTGCTGCCGTACCGCTGTTGAGCTGATATCAAAATGCTGCCACATAATCCCCATCGTATCGAGGGGACGTCCCCACAGCTTACCACTATCAACAAGCCCGGCCCATGTATGGTCGTGCATAGCCACTGTTTGGCCATCTGTGTACATCGCACCAGCCATCAAAATAAGGCCATTCGTATCACCCGGCCCATGCCTCCAGAGCATTTGATCCATAATGAGCCACGCACTATTCATCCCTGCCTGATAGCGACGCGGCTGCCCTGATGCCTGCCAAGACCCTCCGTAAATGTCCTTAAAAAGATTAACCTGTCGTGAATTATCGTAGGAATAACCAATCTTATAATGCCCTACGAGATGATGCTTCCCAAAACTAGGAATCCAGCCAATTTCTACCGGAGTGGAAAATTTCCCCAGTCCATCCTGCGCCCATGACCACCCTGAGATCCCCCCAGTGTAAGCATGAGGACTCACAGCAAACAGCCCGCCCATAATATACGTGTCGGACGTTGGCATGACACGCGCAACTGCGCCTAAATTGCCCGAAGGCCAATCGCGGTTGCCATTCGTGTATTTATTAGGTGCAGGGTTCCCACAAATGGCCACATTCATAAAGTCACAAAAGAGAGGAGATGCTGCAAAAAATGACCCAACAGGCATCCAGCCTGCATTGATATTAAGCCGGTCGTGAAACCAGGAAGTTTCCGCATACATCGCGACCAAATGGGCAATCACATTACCACGAGCCCCATAGATCTCTTGAGTAGCCGCATATGTATCCCCAAAGAGACCGGAGACATTCTGCCCATGCCCATTCACAACGATGGTATGTGTTTTTAGATGGTGAATACCTGCGAGCTTACTCCAATCAATATGCAGCTCTAGCCCAACTTGTCCCGTAATCGTCGAGGCGCGCTGCCGTCCACCGGTAATATTACCAGCAAACTCCTCATTAACCGACACCATCAACTGCACGCCATGATAGGCAAGCCACGGCTGGGCTCCGCCCCAATTCCCAAAAAAGTGCTGCGATTTCAGTGAAGGGGGCAATTCAGAACGTTTATCAAGCACTTTGTCAGGCGTCGTTGCACTATGCACAGCACCCAGCGTATCGGCCAAAACAGGCGCTTGCAGCCGCTCACGCTCACGTTCTTGAGCTTCTGCCTTTAAACGAGCCTGCTCTGCATCGGCTTTTCTTTGCTGGCTCATATAGTAATCGAAGGAAGGCCAACGATGCCGTGGCGATACACGACGGCGCCAACCATTCCGCCCGCGCAGTGCCCACGCTCCCTTATGCACCGAAACCTTTTTATGAGCCTTCGACACAGATTTTACCACTTGATGAGAAGATGCAGCCGTCGCCTTTCCCTCAACAGGAACCAAAAGCATCCCCACAGCACCTCCTACAACTGTAAGAAAAGCGCAGTACCTTAATAGATGGGCAGTAATCCGAGGGAACAAGAGCGGCTCAATCATGAAGGGCAGGTCTTTCCTCCGTCTAAAAACGGTTTCAGATTAGCAGGACATACCCTCTATTACCCTCGTATGCATCTCTCCAAAAGGAAGAAAGACAATTAATGCTATTTTTTATGAAAAAATATCTCTTCCCTAAAAAGAAAGGCCTGCTCTTACTCTCTCCGTAAAAGCAGGCTTAGATAGTCTAGATAACCTTATAACTTATTGATAAATAAGAATTAATTATCCTCATCATCGCCATCATCTATGGATCCATCAGGAGAAACAGCCACGAAAAGTTGCTGCCCATCACGCAGAATGCGCAACAACGGTGGTTGCTGGTGAGCTAAGGCACTCTGCACCAATGAAACAACAGCATGAGGGTTTGCCGTTGGCTGATTCCCAACCGCGACAATAATATCGCCTGGACGAATCCCAGCATGCTCAGCGGGGCTTCCCTGCGCTACATCAGCAACGACGGTACCCTTTACATTTTCATCCAACCCAAGCTCTTGACGCGTACGGGGTGTAAGCAGAGCCAAAGAAATACCTAAACGCCCTGATGGCGCTGTATTAGGCGTATTGCGTCCATTATCCTGCCCATGCGTCGTGAGGTTCCCGACCTCAAACGTCAATGTTAACGGCTTACTATCACGCAAGAGGTTAAGCTGAGCCTTACTTCCCGGTGCGATAGAGACCACTTTTACAGACAAATCATGCGCATTACGCACAAGATGGCCGTTAACTGCGGTGATCACATCTCCGCTCTTCACGCCAGCTTTTTCCGCAGGCCCCCCTTGCGCCACAGAAGCAATCAACACCCCATGAGATGGTGAACCAGAAGTCGCATCCGTTAGGTTGAGTGCACGAGCCATCGTCTGGGTAATGTCCTGCCCCTCTACGCCCAAATATCCGCGCACGACATGGCCATTACGACGCAACTGATCGACAACAGACTGAACTGTGCTTGATGGGATCGCAAAACCAATACCGATCGACCCGCCACCATTAGGCGACATAATCATGGAGTTAACCCCCACAACTTTGCCATCCAACGTAATCAACGGGCCACCTGAGTTCCCCCGATTGATCGGTGCATCAACCTGAATAAAGTCATTATACGCACCGGAATGTAGATCGCGCCCTAATGCGGAAATAATGCCCGATGTGACTGTTCCACCAAGACCATAAGGGTTTCCTACGGCAACGACCCACTGCCCTGGCTGCACTTCGTCCGAATTACCAAGCTCGACATAAGGCAATTTTGTGGGGCTCTTAACGCGCAATAACGCAATGTCTGTCTTCGCATCATGCCCAACAATTTTGGCCGGCAAGACAGTGCCATCATCCAGCTTAACGGTCACCTTGGTTGCACCGTTAATCACATGATTATTGGTAACGATATATCCATCATCAGAAATGATAAAACCAGACCCACGCGCTTCTACCGTTCTGTTAGAAGGTGCAGGCATCATCTGGAAGGGGAAAGGAAACGGAAACGGCATCCCCCCACCACCCATTGACGGCGGCCCATCTCCATCCCCCTGTACGTCATTTTCACGCACATGAGCTGTCACTGACACCACAGCGGGCTTCACTTGATGAACAATTTGTACAAAATCAGGAATACCCTGACCCGACATTTGCGGGTGAATTTGTGTGCTTTGCGCCAAAGCTGGCAGAGGTGCCGCCCCTGCCCCAATGACAGGAAGAGCTGCTAGAAGCGCCAGAGAAAAGCGGGAAGGCGTGGTCATCACAACATCCTGAAAATGGAAAATAGAGAGTATTGTTAATATGGGATGTTGGGTATTTTGTGCAACTAACTCTTAGATGAAACATCTGTAATTGAAGCGATTGTTCCAGAGCGTCGCCGCTGAAAGAAATGTGTCAGTAACGCACTCGCTTCACGCTCACATAGTCCACTAATGACCTCCTCAGGCTTATGCAGGCAATAATTACGCTGAAATAACCGAGGCCCATGATCCACAGCCCCCCCTTTGGGGTCATAAGCTCCATAAACCAAACGCCCTACACGAAAATGACTTATGGCAGCCGCACACATCGGGCACGGCTCCAAGCTGACAATAAGCGTACACCCCACTAAACGCGCAGAGCCCAGCACGGCAGCCGCGCGTCGCATCGCCAACAGTTCCGCATGAGCAGAACCATCATAATCGCCTTCCACCTGATTGCGCGCCACAGAGAGCACATACCCCTCAGGTGACAACACCATAGCGCCAACAGGCACCTCCCCCGCAGAAGACGCCTCACGTGCAAGCTTCAAAGCATGCTGCATCGCTTGCGATAACGAAACTTTCTTCCTCTCTTCCATAGCTCTATTCAATACGCCATAGGTCACACTATGCCTATCCATTCTGTGTCTTCCCCTTCAAGGAACACCCTATAAGCATGCAAGCCTGCTTCTTATCTTTGCCAATGCGACAGCCTTATGGACAATAGCGATCATTATGCCCAGTATGAATGGTTTAATGGTTCTGCACACAGCCCTGATGCAAGGACGCATCGCCGCTCTTAAAGTCTCTTGTGGCATTACCCTTGCAATCGGGCTATGGGGCCTGGCAGGCTTTTTCGGTATTCACGCTCTCTTTGAAGCGTCCCCTCTTCTTTACACCCTCCTAAAAATTTCTGGTGGGCTCTATCTCTGCTATTTAGGCGTTCAACTCATTCGCCAGGGCATGACAAAAGATCCAGTCCCTTTTCATAGCACCAATGACTCTTCTCAAGCGACGCAGCACTCTTTCCGCACTGGAATACTCACCAACCTTGCTAATCCTAAAGCCCCTATTTTTACATCGTCCCTCTTTGCAACCTCAATCCCAACTCATACACCTCTTTATGCAGGCCTCAGCTGTGTTGGGCTTATGATGGGCCTCAGCCTCTTATGGTTTAGCGGCGTTGCACTCCTTGTAAGCCACCATCCAGTTGCGGCACAGTTTCAGCGTTTCCGTCATTGGATAGACCGCCTCAGCGGTGCAACTCTCTTTATCCTAGGCGGGCATTTTATATCGTCACGCTCTTCATAGAAGAACAGTATTTACACAAGCTGGATTGCAAACCGTAGTGCCCACAGGGTATGTCTGTGCGTATGACCGATCCTTCAGCTTCTTCATCTGATACACAACGCGGCGAGCGCATCGCCAAGGCCCTAGCGCGTCGTGGCGTTGCCAGTCGCCGCGATGCTGAACGCATGATCGACGAGGGGCGTATTTCCCTTAATGGACATGCGGTCACCCATCCTGCGACCTTTGTGCAGGAACACGATATTCTCATTGTCGATGGGAAGCCCGTTGACCCCCCTCAACATACACGTCTTTGGCGCTACCATAAGCCTTCTGGACTGGTGACAACCCACCATGACCCAGAAGAGCGTCCTACAGTTTTTAACTCACTGCCCAAGGCAATGCCTCGGGTCATCAGTGTCGGGCGGTTGGATCTAAACTCAGAAGGGCTGCTCCTTCTCACAAATGACGGTGCACTTGCGCGTGAATTAGAACTTCCATCACGCCAATGGATGCGTCGTTATCGCGTGCGCGTCTTTGGAGTTGTGGACGAAAAACGCCTTGCCCAGCTTGCAAAAGGATCAACCTTTGATGGGGTGCGCTACGGGCCTATTGACGCAACGCTTGATTCCACCAAAGGCGATAATTCCTGGCTCACTGTCAGCTTAAGAGAAGGGAAGAACCGCGAAATTCGACGCGTTATGATGGGGCTTAACCTCCATGTGAGCCGTCTGATTCGCCTCTCTTACGGGCCGTTTATCCTTGGCCCCCTAAAGGCGCGCGAACTTGAGGAAGTGCCAAGCCGAGTGTTGGCAGACCAAATCCCTAGTTTTTCTGACAAAATGACCAAGGCGAAACGTCGCTAATCTATGCGTATTATTGCCGGTGCCCAGCGCGGCCGCACTCTTCTCGCTCCCAAAGGAGCCACAACACGCCCAACCTCCCAACGGATGCGGCAAGCTGTGTTTGATATGCTGATGCACGCCCCATGGTATGGGCGTGAACAGCTTGAGCAAGCCATTGTGCTTGACGCTTTTGCTGGTACAGGAGCGCTGGGGCTTGAAGCCCTCTCACGCGGTGCGCGCTTTGCGACCTTTATGGAAAGTAGCCGCACAGGCGTTAATACGCTTCGTGACAACTTGCTTTCCTGCAAACTCAGCGAACGCGCCCGCCTACGCGCCTGTGACGTCACGCGCCCACCCAAAGCCCCCAAAGCGCATACGCTCATTTTTCTAGACCCTCCCTACCATAAAGGCCTGGTCGAGAAGGGCCTGCGCGCGCTCAGCCGTGCTGGTTGGGTTGCCGAGGGGGCGCTCATTGTTGCTGAAACAGAGCAAGCCCCTCAATCAGAAGATGACGAGCCTTTTGAAGCCTTCCATGCGCATCTTTACCCCGGGAACAGCGCGCCACCACCCGTCCCACTCGCGCAACGATCTTTCGGGGTGGGGCGCATCACAATATGGCACCATACGCCCCATATTTCCTGATGAACGCAACCATCCTCTATCCCCTTTTCTTTACGATTTAATGATATAGCGCCCAACACCATTAGAAGATCAAATACCGTCGTTTCAGAATCAGCGCATATACGCTAATCTCTGCCCCTCCAGCGATGCTTAAGGATGTCCCGGGTGGTCTCTAAGACTCAACTAACGCAGAAACTCAAAGCGCTTCTTCCATCGTCACGGCGCCCGTCAACGCATACGGTTCAGCAGTCCGACGCCTATGATACCGACGCGTCCGACTGGCATGATTCACCTCTATCACGCTTACTCTCTGCACGCTTGATGGAGCTCCTCGGGCTAGCCCTCTTACTTTTAGCGGTCGGCATCGCTGTTTCATTGCTGAGCTTTAATCCGCACGATCCTTCTTTTAATACCGCAACCGGAACACAACCCACCAATATTCTCGGACGCAGCGGCGCAACGATTGCTGATGCTCTTATTCAGTGGCTCGGCCTCAGCAGCATGCTCCCTGTATTGGTTCTGTGTGCGTGGGCTTGGCGCCTCGTGCGCCACCATTCGCTCGGAGCCCCTCTCATCCGTTTGCTTTCAGCACTTGTTCTCTTCCCTATTGGCGCACTTTTTATCGGCACCTGCCAGCTTACACTCCCGGGGCTGAATATTGCTTGGCCAGCTGAAAGTGGCCTCGGTGGTCAAGTCGGGCTTTCCCTCGCGCGGCGTCTGCTGAATGCCGCCACAGGTGAGATGGGCTCTATGGGCGGCATTGCCTCGCTCCTTCTCGTGCTTATCCTCATGACCATTCTCGTTCCATTAGCCATGGGACTACATACACATGAATGGCGGTTGGTCGGTCGTGGTCTTTTAGCTGTTGTGCGCTTTCCAGCACGACTTCTACACACCAAACACACACAAGACGCTACCGGCAACACCAACGAACCACAATTATATAACCCGCAATCTGGCGCACCGATACATCGTCCAACAATGACGATGGCCGGAGCGGCCCTTCCCTCTGGCTTTCTTCGCCGCAACATGGCCCGTCAAGATCCACGCGTCGCCTCCACCACCGGCAGCACCTCTCCACAAATGCCACCATCCTCCCAACCTTGGATGCAGCCACCACAACAGCCCTCACCGTGGCATCAAGACGACGAAAAACCGCAACAAGTCGCCCCTGCAGAGCCCACTGCAGAAGAAGACAATAAACCGAGCAATCCTTACGGCGCGATGCTGGCTCATATCCAACGCGATAGTGAACGGCCTACCCCCAAACCCAGCGCATCTTCCATGCTTGATGACGATGATGATTTTGACGAGCCTGAGGAAACATCTCCAACCGTTACGCCGCCCTCCGCTACCCAACCCACAGAAGGAGCGGCTGACTTTCTCAAACGCTTCATCAGCCGCGCTAAAGAAAGTGACGAAACGCCTGCACCGTCAGCTCCCTTCCCTTCTGCTCAGCCTACACAGGCACCACCCCAACCTACACAAGCAGCGCCAAATCATGTTCTTAGTGGCAAAGGACTGGAAGCCGCTCCCTTCCCTGCCCCTGCGTCTGGTTGGTTGCCTCCGTCCCTAAGCTTGCTGAACCCGCCCCCTGATAGCGACCTAGTCGGCCCGTCAGAGGAAAGTTTGCAGGCCAATGCCCAGCTTTTAGAAAATGTACTCCATGATTATGGTGTACAGGGCACGATCAATGAATACCGCGCCGGCCCTGTCGTCACTCTTTATGAGCTTGAACCTGCTCCTGGTGTGCGCTCCTCGCGCGTGATCGGCCTTGCTGACGATATTGCACGAACCCTCGCTGTTCTAAGCGTACGCATTGCTACGGTTTCCGGTCGTAACGCCATTGGGATTGAAGTGCCCAATGAAACGCGTGAAACCGTCTATTTCCCCGACCTTCTTCATGCTGATGGCTGGAAAGAGAGCAAGGCTAAACTTCCTCTCGCACTGGGGAAAAACATCGCTGGGGAACCCGTTTACGCAGACCTTGCCAAGATGCCTCATCTACTTGTTGCCGGGACGACTGGGTCAGGTAAATCGGTTGGGATCAACGCTATGATCCTCTCCTTGCTTTATCGTTTAAGCCCGGAAGATTGCCGTCTTATCTTGATTGATCCGAAAATTCTCGAACTATCAGTTTATGACGGAATCCCCCATCTTATGACCCCCGTCGTGACAGAACCTCCCAAGGCTGTCAGCGCTCTAAAATGGGCCGTGCAGGAGATGGATCGTCGCTATCGGCTTATGGCAGACCATCAAGTGCGTAATATCAGCAGCTATAATGACCGCATCCGTCGCCTTAAAGCTTCTGGGGAGACCCCTACACGTCGCGTGCAGACAGGATTCGACCCTGAGACAGGGCGCCCTGTATTTGATGAACATCGTCTACCGATTGAACATCTACCTTATATCGTCGTCGTTATTGACGAAATGGCAGATTTGATGATGGTCGCCGGGAAAGAAATTGAAGCGTCCGTCCTCCGCTTAGCTCAAAAAGCGCGTGCTGCTGGTGTCCACGTCATTATGGCCACGCAGCGCCCATCAGTGGACGTTATTACCGGGACGATTAAGGCCAACTTCCCAACCCGTATCTCCTTCCAAGTCACCAATAAATATGACAGTCGCACGATTTTGGGCGAACAAGGCGGTGAGCAGCTTTTAGGACGTGGGGATATGCTCTTCATGCAAGGGGGCGCGCGCATCACGCGTGTCCATGGGCCATTCATCAGCGATGAAGAGGTTGAAGCCGTTGTGGCTGACCTACGCACAAAAGGCGAACCCGTTTATAACGCAGACGTCACCGCTGATGAACCAGAAGAGCCCGCCCCTAGCCGTGGCAATGGCCGCGGTGACGGCGACAGTAATAATGAGATGTATGATAAAGCGGTTGATCTGGTTGTGCGTGAACAACGTGCGTCCACCAGCTTCGTGCAGCGTCACCTCTCCATCGGGTATAATCGTGCGGCCAATATCATTGACCAAATGGAAAGCGAAGGCATCATCAGCTCGGCTAACCATGTTGGGCGCCGCAATGTCTTGATGGATCGCTCGGCTCTCCGTGAAGATGATGACGAGGATGAGGACTAATGGCGCCCCCTCCCCTCTTTAAACTAGGGCAAGAACTTCCTGTTCTTTTCGAAAATCCTCATTTCCTCGTGGTGAATAAGCCCGCAGGTCTTGCCGTCCATCCCGGCCCTCAAACCATCGATTCCGTTGAAACACGGCTCACACCGCAAAAACGCGGTGGGCCATGGCTTGTCCATCGCTTAGACCGCGACACATCCGGGTGCTTGCTGATCGCACGACGCAAAACAGCCTTGATAGACGCCCAAAGCGCCTTTGCCTCTCGCCAAACACAGAAACTCTATTGGGCCATCGTGGAAGGGAAACCCAACGACGCAGAGGGGCGGATCACAACACCACTGCGTCGTGTGAGCCATCATGGGCGCTGGCATATAGAAACCGCCACTCCAGCTGCTAAAGACGCACAGCAAGCCGAAACACACTGGCGCCTTCTTGGCCATCATGACGGCAAAAGCTGGCTAGAGCTCCGCCTCTTAACAGGCCGAACCCATCAAGCCCGCCTCCACTGCCAAGCTCTTGGCACCCCGATTGTCGGCGATCCGCTTTATGGAACAACATCGTCCCAAGGCCCTATGCAACTCCTCGCACGCTCGCTGCGCCTAGAGCTTTCTGAGAACCACATTGCAGCGGAAGCTCCACCGGCCGCCTCTATGCAAGCCTTCATCGCACGATGTGAGAGCATAATCTGATCATTCTTCGTAGCCAGTGCTACGCAATGCAAAGCGTCTTAAGGCGTATGTAAACTGTTCTCTGCCTGATAAGCATCACATTCCTTTTTCGAAATGCGTAAGCTTAAAAGAACTTTTGGGGCTTCTTCCTTACGGTAATTCACAACGACCGTAATGCCTTTATTTAATAGACTATAGCTTGCCCTATTCTCACAGGTGTTTTTAAGAAAAACATTCTGTGCTGCACCTTTTATTTTCGGATCAAGCGCATCCGTTTTTAGGGCCTTTTTCTTAATCTCAACATTATAAATCAGATCAGAGCCAGACCCTTCCAAATGGGTAACCAATAAAGCACTCCCCATATGAAGGGGCAGTATTCCACTATGGTTTGTCATAGCCGCAACTTTTTGGGCAATCTGTGGGGCTGTCTCTACATTCTGCGCATGAGATACCGTTGTCCAACCAAGGGCGAGAATACACGAAAAGAAGAGGCCTCTACATGTCATAATACGTTCCAAAAATAACCATCATCTAAAAACAGAGACAACCTCTATCAAACAACTGAGATAAGAGATGATGCCCCACTTCCCTTAACGCGTTGGATCCATCAGCATACGCGTTACAGCCTTTTTAAACGGCGTGAGACGCTCTGCGAGTGCCAATCCCGCACGGCGTGCCATGAGGAACGGTTTCTCATCACGCGTATAAGCCACTGCAATCGCATTGGTTGCCGCGAAGAGAGGAAATGTATCGCGACGGTGACGTTGCTCAAAACGAAATAATGCCCGTGAATCACCCGGATCGCCTGTGCCAGCCTGTATCTCACGCACAAGGGTTTCTTGTCCCTTAAGACCTAAGTTAAAACCATGGGCTGTAATCGGGTGCATACCAACCGCAGCATCCCCAATCAGAGCTAACCGTTGTGCTTGAAAACGATGGGCATATACAGCCTTTAACGGATAGGTAATCCGCTCACTCACGATACGGAGCATCCCAAGCCTTTCCCTTGTACGCTCGGTAATCTCCGTATTAAAAACATCATCAGGAGCCGCTCTCAGGCGTGCGATGTCATCGGGCGGTAAGGTCAGAACAAGAGATGACACATCCCCTATGCCGCCATCAGGTGCGACGGGAAGCAGCGCGATGGTCTGATTCTCATCAAACCATTGCAACGCCGTCTGCTCATGAGAGGGCAAATGACGCATGCGGCACACGAGAATATCACGACCGAAATCATGCACGATCGCCCCAATGCCCGCCATGTCACGCACGCGTGAGAACCGCCCATCAGCCCCGACAAGCAGACGACCGGTCAACGCCTTCCCATCCTCCAAACGCACCGTTACATCACGGCGCGTCGCACGGTAAGACGTCACGGAATGATCGCAGCAGAGCGTGATTCCTACCGTCTGGGCGACAGCTTGGTAAAGAGCCCGCCGGATAAGATGGTTGGCGACCAAATAACCAAGCGCTTCCCCTGCCTCTTGCGCTTCTTCAGGTGGCTGAAAAAGCAAAGGAGGGCCATTATCTGTACCGCTTTCAATGCGTGCAGTCTCAAGCGGGCTAACAGCATGAGAGTCAATAAACTCCCACGCTCCATAATCTTTAAGCCATTGGACTGTATGGTGCGTCAGGGCAATTTCACGCCCATCAAAAGAGGGATCAGCCAGCACTCTCTCAGGCGCACGTTCCACCACACACACCGACCAGCCTTCGGCAGCAAAGGAGAGTGCGCTTGCGAGACCAGCCGGACCACCTCCTGCAATAATGACATCATAGGATCCATCAGCAGTCTGTGGTTTTGTGGTCATCAGCTCTCTCTCTTATCCACTGGGAACGACACGTCTCCCAGACCGTTCCAATCCACCATGTAATGAGCCACATCAGGGCGGCGTTTTACACGATCAGGCTCTTGTGGTGTTCCCACAAACAAAAAACCTGCAAGGCCATCCACACCAAGGCGAGTCAGCAAGGTGCGATCCTCACAATAGGCCCCACTCACCCAAACACCACCAAACCCTTCAAGATGCAAGCCATTGAGCACGTTCATCGCCCCAGCCGCACTGGCCATCACTTGCTCTTGGAGGGGGATTTTATCATCAGGACGCAACGCCATCCCTAGCCCGATCACCATTGGCATCGTAGAAAAACGGTGCATCATCTTTTCTTTTTTCTTCTCTGGCGTCTCTGGGGCTTGGCGTTCCAGTGCTGCCACCACCTGCTGCGCCAAAGCGGCACGAGCGTCCCCCTGCACAACGATATAGCGCCAAGGCCGCAACTTCCCGTGGTCTGGAGCCCGTACTCCCGCTGAAAGAATACGCTCAAGCTGCTCACCTTGCGGAGCCGGTGTGAGAAGGTCATCGGTTGATGAACGGCTTAGTAGCGCTTGAAAAGCTGCTTCTGAGCGGACTGCTGACGACGTCATAAACTCTCCCTATCCATCAAAAAGAGACAAACGCTTAATGTTGTTTCTCTTCTTTTTAGAAGCAACCTTTGGAAAAGACCCAAGCCTTGGTATAGCAAGACTATTATGAATACGCACACATCACGCAGCGCTCGCCTGACTCGCCGCACCGGCGAAACCGATATTTCCGTCTCCCTCTGTCTTGATGGACAGGGGAAAGGCACGATTGAAACCGGGGTTGGTTTTTTTGACCATATGCTCAACGCTCTGGCACGCCATGGCGGCCTAGACCTTGACGTTCACGCTCAAGGTGACCTTCATATCGACGATCATCACACGATTGAAGATATCGGGATCGCTCTCGGGGATGCTTTCCGTAAAGCCATTGGTGATAAACGCGGGATTGAACGGTTCGGCTATGCCCTCGTTCCTCTTGATGAAGCTTTATGCGAGTCGGTTGTGGATGTTTCAGGCCGCCCCTTCTTGGCATGGGATGTCAGCTTCCCGCGCGAAATGATCGGCACAATGGCGACCGAAATGGTGGAAGAATTCTTTCGTGCTTTTGCCATGGCTGCGCATCTCACCGTACACGTCACCTGCAAGAGTGGGAAAAACGCGCATCATATTGCTGAAAGTGCGTTTAAGTCTTTCGCACGCGCGTTACGGATGGCCATTGCGCCTGATCCACGCAGCGAAGGCACGATTCCGTCCACTAAAGGTGTTCTATAACCCCCCGGTCTTGGAGTTTTTCTCATGATGCGCGTTGTCGTCATTGATTATAATGGAGGGAATCTTGCCTCCGCCGCTCAAGCGACACGTCGTGCTGCTGCACGCCGGGGGATTGAGGCGGATGTGGTGATCTCTCGCCAAGAAAGCGTTATCGAGCATGCTGACCGCCTTATTCTCCCTGGTCAGGGTGCCTTTGCCGACTGCGCTCGTGGGCTTGAAGAAGACAACCTCCGCCCACTGATCGAACGCGCAACGGAAAGCGGAATCCCTTTTATGGGAATCTGTGTCGGTATGCAGCTGATGAGCCAATACGGGCTTGAACATGGCCGCACTGAAGGGCTTGGTTGGATCTCCGGCCATGTGAGCCGCATGGTCAAAGCCGAGGAAGCAGGACTCCGCCTGCCTCATATGGGGTGGAACACGCTGGACTTCACACCCGGCGCTCACCCCCTAACAGAAGGGCTTTCTCCCGGTGAGCATGGCTATTTCGTCCATTCCTATGCTCTCCATGATGCCGATAACGCTGATATCATCGCTTCCACACAATATGGAGAGACCGTTCCGGCAATCGTCGCCCGCGGGTCACGCTGCGGCACACAGTTTCACGTAGAAAAAAGCCAAGAGGTTGGTCTCACCATTCTCGGCAACTTCCTACAATGGACGCCCCAACCGTGACAGAGATGGTGCTGAGCCCATCTCAGGGGCTTTCAACGACATCTCCTTCCTCTGAGGTCATCATGATAGACCGCGCCACCTCTCCCCTTAGCCAAGAGGATATGGACGCTCTGATTGAAGCCACAACGGCTGCCATTATCGATGGTGGTACGTTCGGCTGGCTTTACCCGCCTGGCCCTCAAGACATGCAACGTTTCTTTGAAGGGCTTCTCCTCGTTCCAGAACGTGAGCTCTTTTTGGTGCGTGACCATGAAGGGGTGGTTTGCGGTGCCGGTCTGCTCGCTCATCCGACCTCACGTTCTGAGCTCTACAGCCCTAAAGCCTGCCTCTCGTCGCTCTTCATCGCCCCCTATGCACGCCGCCGTGGTTATGGTTTGGCTCTCATCACGACGATGGTCAAACGAGCACAGCGCCGCGGTTCTAAGGTGGTTAATTGCGAAGTTCGAGAAGATCAGCATGCAGCCATCCAGCTGATAGCCAAGCTCGATTTTACTCATTGGGGGACGCACCCCTATTACACACGTATCGAAGGACAAACAGTGCGCGGTCTTTTCTTCTCCAAACTCGTTGTACCTGAACAAGAAGTCGCTCAATGGCAGCCCGCTGATATGCCTGCTGCTTCGGCGGCGTCACATGATGAACCCGCAGCGTCCCCAGCCCCTTCAGGCCTGACGCTTTACCCGGCCATTGACCTCAAGGGCGGTGCCTGTGTTCGCCTCCGTCAGGGGGAGATGGATGACGCCACCCATTACTCCGATAATCCCCCCGCTCAAGCACAGCTTTTTGCTGATGCAGGATGCACTCACCTCCATGTCGTGGATCTCGACGGGGCCTTTGCCGGCCATTCTGCCAATGCAGATGCTGTCGAAAAAATCATCGCAAACACGGCCCTGCCTGTGCAGCTGGGCGGTGGCCTGCGTGACATGCGCACCATCGAACGGTGGCTGCAAGCCGGTGTCAGCCGCGTTATCCTCGGCTCTGCTGCCGTGAAAGACCCAGACCTCGTGCGTCAGGCTGCCCGCGCTTGGCCGGGGCGTGTCGTGGCTGGAATTGATGCTCGCCAAGGACGTGTCGCCACAGAAGGCTGGGCGGAAGTCTCTGAACTAACAGCCATTGATTTGGCAAAACGTATGGAAGATGCCGGGGTCGCTCGCATTATCTTTACCGAAATTAGCCGTGACGGCATGTTAGAAGGGCTCGACCTTGAGCAAACAGCTGAGTTAGCCCGCAGCGTCTCCATACCTGTCATCGCCAGCGGTGGTGTGGGTAATCTTGACCATCTTAAAGCTCTCCGTAACATCGCTCAGGATGTACCAGGGATTGAGGGTGTTATTGTGGGCCGAGCCCTCTATGATGGACGGATCTCTCTTCCCGACGCCCTCAAGGTGCTGGAGGCTCCATGCTAAAACTCCGCGTTATCCCCTGCTTAGATGTAGCCGATGGCCGCGTCGTAAAGGGTGTGAATTTCGTTTCGCTGCGTGATGCAGGAGACCCCGTTGAGCAAGCCAAACTGTACGACAAGGCAGGCGCTGATGAGCTCACCTTCCTCGACATCACGGCAAGCTCTGATAATCGCGATACGATTTTAGACGTTGTGCAACGCACCGCAGCAGAAGTGTCCCTCCCCCTCACCGTTGGTGGGGGCGTGCGCCGATGTGAAGATGTCCGCCGTCTCCTGCTGAGTGGAGCCGATAAATGCGCCATCAACTCAGCCGCTATCCGTACACCTGAGCTGATTAATGAAGCCTCAGAGCGTTTTGGAAGCCAATGCATTGTGGTGGCCATTGATGCACGCTCTAACGGCAAAGGCGGCTGGGAGGTTTACGCCAAAGGCGGGCGCGAGCCGACCGGCATTGATGCCGTTGCTTGGGCAGAAGACATGGCTAAACGCGGCGCTGGAGAGATTTTGCTCACCAGTATGGATCGCGATGGAACACGCTCTGGCTTTGACCTAGAACTCCTCAAAACAGTCTGTAGCCGCGTTGCTATCCCCGTCATTGCCTCAGGCGGTGTTGGCGAATATGCACATTTTATTGAGGGGGCACAGGCAGGAGCCAGCGGGCTACTCGCCGCCAGTGTTTTCCATTTCGGGCAATTCCAGATCCATGATGTCAAAGCAGCCCTGCATAACGCAGACTTGCCTGTGCGTCTCGGACGATAATATAAAGTGAGAATGTGATGAGCAAAGATCTTCAAGCCCGCTACGTGCTCGAACGTTTGTTCGATACCGTTGTTTCGCGTAAAGACGCTTCCCCCTCTTTAAGTCATTCAGCACGACTAATGGCACGGGGTCGGAACAAAATTGCGCAAAAATTCGGTGAAGAAGCCGTTGAATGTGTCATTGAGGCTGTCAACGGAGACCGCGATGCCCTCATTAGTGAAAGTGCCGATGTGCTCTATCATCTCGTTGTGATGTGGGTTGATGCTGGAGTGAAGCCTAGCGATGTCTGGGCAGAGCTTGAGCGCCGTGAAGGCACAAGCGGCATTGAAGAAAAAGCATCACGCCCTAAACATACGCCCTGAGGGGAGAGTTCTCATGAGCAACGCACAGTACGATCCTAATAACGTCTTCGCCCGCATTCTGCGCGGTGAAATCCCCGCTGAACGTGTCTGCGATAGCAAACATTCTTTCGCTTTTTACGATATTTCACCAGCGGCGCCGGTGCATATCCTCGTCGTCCCTCGCGGTGCTTACACGGACTTCCACGACTTCACCTCTCGGGCATCCAACGACGAGATCCTTGATTTCTGGAAGCTTGTAGATAAAATTTCTGCTGAGCATTCGCTCATTCATCATGGCTTCCGCATTATCAGCAATATTGGGCCGGATAGCGGTCAAGAAGTCCCGCATTTTCATATCCATATGCTGGGTGGAAAAGCTCTTGGTCCCCTTCTAAGCCCTTCAAACACATAAAATGCAACCGGAGTGCCTGTTTTGCTCTTGCACTCCGGCAATAACTCCCCTAAAAGACGCTCACGCCTTTAGTCCCGTTCGTCTAGAGGCCTAGGACACCGCCCTCTCACGGCGGCAACACGGGTTCGAATCCCGTACGGGACACCAGCGCAAAGCTGTCATTTTTTGGCTATTCATATAAAAGTATGATGATATAAGGCCATTACAAAACCACGTTTTGGGCTGGTCTGTCGCTGACGAGCATCGAGCCCCACCACATGATTCTCCTGACTAACTGAATATCTATCGAATCAATACTATTAACGTTGTGCTCGCTTATTTGCTCTTACACAAACACCTTTATACGTACTATTGTCAGGTAAGCTAAGACCAATTTTTTTTCTCTCATAATTATATTCTGGACGGCAGCCATGTATAAAGAGTGTAAAAGCGTCAGAGCGTTTTTCACCATCATTAAGTAAATTACGTATGTATTTCTTTTGTTTTTGTTTAGAATACTCTTCCCTAATAATAATATTTAAAACCTTTCTTTTTTCCTCTCCAACGTCAAATTTTCTTATAGAATCCAGAAAATAAACCCCTTCTCGATTTCCTTTAGCAAGACATGTCTTTCCATAAATAATTTTATCTTCCCAGTTGAAGTCATTGGCGTTTTTTGTAGTATCTCCAATAAATTCGAAACGATCTTCATACGTGCCTTGCGTGCCATTGATCGTTAAGGATGTCAGCCGCTTCTTATCTCGAGACATCGTATTCCATGCCTCAACAACTTGTTCAAATGAACCCTCAACAACTAAAGGTGCTTCCTTCGCCTGACGAATCAGCTGAGGTAAGTCTCTAGGAGATGGCTTCCCAATTCGATGTTGTGTTGCGATTGCCCCCAAAATGGTAGGAGGAAGCCTCTCTGGTTCTGCAGAAGAATGCTCTTGAGGGCTATAATGACCACTCCCTTCAATCCTCTCCTTATAAAAAGAACAATTTTTCTGATGTAAATGCCCAGATAACGCACGAAAAAAATAGTTATTCTTCCGACTTCGAGCTGGAACCACTCCAACATGGCATTCAGGACAATAGAAATAGACTTCTTGATCAGATTGTCGTGAATGTGCCATTTCGGCAACTTCTAACCTGTTCCTATTATAGCAATATGCTACCGTCTCCATACGACCACACATAGAATAGATCTCATATTAAAAGTAAAAATATCATATATACTTATCCTGATTTCATATTCTGTGAAACCCCTTCCTCAAGAAAATCTTTGTCATCTCACAATAGTTCGATTAAAATAGAACAATAACTTTATCAGAAAGGATAACAACCATGACACTGCTTCATACCCTACAGAAACGCTACACAACCAAAGCTTATGATGGTGCTCGCCGCATTCCTGATGAAACGATTGCCCAGCTTCTAGAAGCCTTGCGTTTAAGCCCATCTTCGGTCAACTCACAGCCTTGGCACTTTATCATTGCCGATGATAATGCCGGAAAAGAACGGATTGCGAAAGCGACCCCTGAGCAGAGCCCATTAGCTTATAATCGCCCTAAAATTACCGGTGCCTCCCATGCTGTGCTTCTCTGCGCACGCCAAGAATTGTCCGATGCGTATCTCACAACTCTTCTTGAAAAAGAAAGAGAAGACGGTCGTTTTGTGACTGAAGAAGCTTTTGCCACTAGAAAAAAAACACTGACACATTATGTCGGCTTACATCGTCAAGCTGGGAACTTAGAGCAATGGACTCAAAAACAAGTTTATATCGCTCAAGGCTTTTTACTGCTCTCCGCCGCATCAATGGGCATTGACGCAACCCCAATTGAAGGGTTCGATCCCACCATTATGTCAGAAGAATTCGACCTAGCACAACAAAAGCTCACACCCTTGGTCGTGATCGCACTGGGCTATCATTCAGAAGAAGATTCCAACGCCAAACGTCCTAAATCTCGTCTGGCATATGAAGCGGTCTTCTCCAAAGCATAACCTTCACAAGTGCCCCTTACTCATTGATCCGCATAACACGCTGTCCCCATTACGAAAGAAATGTTCTGTGCGGATCATGAGTGGAGCCTGTCTCACTTTCTTTAAAAAAGCGCCTCTCAATGTGTAATGGCTGAAAGCGGAGCTATGATGTAATAGCTCGACGCGTTTGCGTCAGCTTATCACAATGCGCATAGCGCGCCTCTATTCAAAATAACATGTGGTAAATATCTGTATAGTTTTCACAGCGTACCATCATCGTCTACGCTATTTCTAAAGTATTTTCTTCTTCTACCAGAAATACCTAAACTGTTACCTCCCCATCGGGGGTTTCACTCCAATTATAAGCATCAATTTAGCAAAATTACTAGGTTACGTTGACAAATGATGGTATCCATATTTTCATGGCAGCGATGTTGAGAAAGGCGAGGAAGGATTTTCGTGTTTTGTCATACCGTGTGGCGATACGACGAAATTGCTTCAGTTTGTTGAACATACGCTCACTATGATTGCGATCCCTATAATCATGGATGTCGTAGGGAATGCTCTTTTTACGGTTTGATCGTGGTGGGATAACGGGCAGAACCGCATGGAAAAGCAAGGTTTCTCGTATGTTATCACGATCATACCCCTTGTTCGGCCCATCGGCGAAATCGAACGTAGACGGAATTCCATTTCCCGTAACGTTCATACATGTCTCGCCAAGGACAACCGACACGCAGGACATACAGCATTCCGTTGAGAAAAAGCCGATTATCGTGTGCTGGACGTGACCAGCGACCGTGCTCAGGCGGCAAAAGCTCACCAATAATCGCCCATTCTGCGTCTGTTAAATCACCGCGCATACACTCTCTCCTTTCCAACGAGAAGGAGTGCATCATATACAAAAATATTTTTTGTCAACATGGCCTAGGCCCTGTTAGGATTTGAGGTAATCAACTAAGGCGGCGATGTAGAGCACGGATATGAAAGATGAAGCTGTTTTATCATAGTGTGTTGCCAGCGCTCTCCATTCCTTGAGCCTTGCCCAGAGACTTTCCACCACATGTCTGTTTCGGTATGCCCATTGTGGGCAGTAGCAAGGGAATTGCCGTCGTTTGGAAGGAATGACAGGAATGCACTTATGCTGTTGAAGAATTTTTCTGAATTTATATGAGGCATATCCTCTGTCACACAGCAGATATGTTGGGAGCTGGGGCCATTTGATCAAGAAGGTCACGGGCCTGCGGCAACTCATAAGCATGGCCAGGAGAAAGGATAAAAGCCAAAGCTTTCCCGTGCCCATCCTACGCTACGCAGACTTTTGATCCGAAACCGCCACATGAGCCACCAAGGCCTCAGTTCAGAAGGAATGGCACGCCATTTCGTGCCATTCTAATGACGCCAGAAAATGGCTGAAATAGTTCGTCTCAGATAATGTGAAGCTCTCCTGCCTTTGGGACGATATTCTTCAATCAGGGAGCAAGGGACGAAGCCACATCCTGTCAGAAATGACGCTTTCCATTATACTCATCCCCTCTATATGGAGAGAAAAATTGTCCTTTAAACTCTAACAGTACCTAGCCCGGAGAGCCGTCACCTCCCGTAATGCCCCAAACTTGGCCAGTAACATAACTACTTTCTTGCGATGCAAGCGTTACATACACGGGGGCGATCTCAACAGGTTGACCAGGACGATGATACTCTGTTTCAGAGCCAAAATGCTCCACTACAGACTGTGGCTGTGCCCCACACACTTGTAGAGGTGTCCAAAATGGGCCGGGAGCCACCGCGTTCACACGGATACCGCGTGGTAAAAGCTGTCGGGCGAGACTATGCGTCATATTGGCGATCCCCGCCTTCGTCATAGCGTAGTCAACAAGAATAGGGTTAGGCGCGTAAGCATTTCGTGATGCTGTGTTAATAATCGTCGCCCCTTTAGGGAGATGAGGCACAGCCGCTTTTACCAACCAAAACAACGCATAAATGTTTGTCTTAAGCGTCCAGTCGAACTCTTCGGTTGTGAGCTCTAAAATATCCTCACAATAATGCTGCCGTCCGGCATTATTAACGAGAATATCAAGGCCTCCTAACTGCTTGACAGCATTATGAACCAATGTTTGACAGAATGTTTCTTCACGCAAATCCCCTGGTATCAGCGCAACCTGCCGCCCGGCCTTGCGAATAAGAGCTGCGACTTCTTGCGCGTCACTTTCTTCTTGCGGCAAATAATTAATAGCAACATCAGCGCCTTCTCGCGCATAAGCAATCGCGACAGCGCGTCCAATGCCGGAATCGCCCCCTGTAATAAGCGCCTTTCGTCCAGAAAGACGCCCTGCCCCCTTATAGCTCTTCTCTCCACAATCAGGTCGAGGGTTCATAGAACTCTGCAATCCCGGCCAAGATTGTGGCTGCTGGCGGAAAGGGGGAGAAGGATAACGATGAACAGGGTCTTGCAGAGGAGCCGTTCCCATTGAGGTCGTGCCCGCCGCTTTCTTCGCAGCTTGCGCCGATGGTAACGCTGATAAAGAACCTAACGCAGTCATTCCAGAGAGAAGCGCTCGCCTACCAACAGGCGAGGCCCCTTCTCGTGTCGTTGTCTGGGAAGAAGAGGTCACATCATGGGTATCATCGCGACGTGTATTAGTCATGGAGCGTTTTCCTTATATCCGTCTCCACGACCCCACTCCCCATTAGGAGAGTAAGATCGCGAGACTGTTCTCCACTCACTCTGACATGCTCTCAAGCGTCTCTTCAACCAAACAACGCTTAAACCAGCGATGCTGCGGCCTTAGAAGGCCGCAGAAACACTCGCTTGCGCCCCACTATCAACAGAGTGGTTCCCATATTGACCAATATAGGACAGATCAACATTGATACGGTCAGTCAGCTTCGCACCAACACCGAAGTTCACAACCGCAGCGTCCAGTGACAATGGCACACCACCCACATCCATCGTATTGCGACGATGCGTTGAGGCA
>NZ_KB899341.1 GCF_000378165.1 Saccharibacter floricola DSM 15669 | reverse complement strand
TACCACCCACTAACGCGGGGTGGAGCAGCCCGGTAGCTCGTCAGGCTCATAACCTGAAGGTCGTAGGTTCAAATCCTACCCCCGCATCCAATACCCCATAAAATTACATCTCTCTAATCACTTCAGAGACTAGCTGCGTCTCTCTGCAGCGCAATACTCCTGACGTGAGCCGACAGCCCAATCGTCTCTATCTCCGTGTCCGTAGCTCACACGAACACCAGGAACGTTTAGGCAAAGATCGGCAATATGCGTTGCACAACTGCACCTAAAGAAAGAAAAAGCCTCGCTTGGTGAAGAGCAGGGCTGTCTCTAGCCGGCTATAGACGCACTTCTCCATGAAGTAGCAAGATGCTTCATGTCATATGGGGAGATGATTGATTTGATGCGTTCGTATATGCTCTTATAATGACAGAAAGGATGCTCAATATGTTCCTGCAGTTTAGGATCTTGGTTGGGTCTTAAACAAGAGAACAAGCACTCTAACTCTTCATTATGAGCATGATACAGTCAGTTTTTCCTCGGCTTAAGAAGTGAAATTCTGATTTGGGTATGTGTGTTACGATAAAGTCATCATTCGATTGTTTCTTGGTAGGTTGTTCCCTTAATTTCTACTCTATGTAACCGGGTGATAAAGGAAAGGCTGTAACATCTGTTCAGAGAGATGCTACAGCCTTTTCGATGAATTTTATTGCTATTATAATAGCTTCTAGAACTTAAGAAGCTTTCTTCTTGAGAAGAGCGTAACGACCTGATCCAGCTAAAGAAAGAGCAATAAGCCCACCTGCCAGGCTGAAATTTTTGTAGAAATGGATAAGCATATCGTAGCGCATCATGCCGCTCATGGTCCAAAATTGATGGCCAATAAGAGCTGTAATGATTGTATATACGGCTAAAAGTAGGGCAATAGGTGTAACAAAAATTCCCAATAGAATGGCTAGTCCACCACCAAGTTCTACGATAATGGCAATGACGGCTGCTAAAGTAGGTAGTGGTGTGTGGAGGCTGTGCATATAGCCGACTGTAACATCAAAACCAGTGAGCTTTATCCATCCCATGATGAGAAAAAGAGAAGACAGAAGGATACGGGAAATTAATAATAGCCCGTCTCGTTGAGCAGAATTTTGCATAAAGTGAGTCTCGTCATAGTTGTTGTAAGGCTTTTCTTATAAAGGGAGAGTGTATAAAAGTATCGTAACAAAACAGAACGAAAGAGTTTCTTTTTTGGTTCTTATATGAGAATAAAATTCCATAAAAAAAGCCGACCTCAATAGGCCGGCTTCCTCAGAAGAAAGTATAGAGAAATTAGTTTTCAATCTTAATCGTTGTTGCGATATTACCTTTTGTCGCATGAGCATAAGGGCAGATATGCTCTGTCTTCTTCACAAGTTCTTCGGCTACAGAGCGATCCATTCCTGGCAGGGAAACCTCGAGGTCGACTGTGATGCCGAAACCGCCGTCTGTGCGTGCGCCAATGCCAACAGTTGCTGTGACATGAGTTTCATCAGGAAGGGTAATGGTTTTGTCTTGAGAGGCGGCAAACTTCATAGCCCCTAAGAAACAGGCAGAATAGCCTGCAGCAAAAAGTTGCTCAGGATTGTTGCCCTGACCATTCCCACCAAGTTCTTTTGGGGTGCCAAGGTCAACTTTAAACTGACCATCCAGCGTTTCAGCATGGCCATCACGTCCACCTGTGGCACGGGCTGTTGTACGGTATAATACATTTACAGACATGGTAAAAACCTTTCAAAAAAGAAGGTATTCTACGGAGGACTTCCGCGAGGAATACCTTCATAAATCCTCAGTTATTCTGCTGGGAGAGAAGCCATATCAATGACAAAACGGTAGTGGACATCACCGCGCTCGAGGCGCTTATACGCGTCGTTAATGTCGTTGATAGAGATAATTTCGCAGTCTGGCAGAATGTTCTTCTCACCACAAAGGTCTAGAAGTTCTTGTGTTTCAGCAATCCCACCAATGAGCGAGCCAGCAACCTGACGTCGTCCCATAACAAGCGGAACGCTGGAGACATCACCAAGGGAACCAATCTGCCCGACCAGAACCAAAGCACCATTTAGATCAAGCAGTGGTGTGTAGGGGCCAAGGTCATGTTGTGATGGAACGGTGTCGATAATGACGTCGAAGCTATTAGCCGCTTGTTCCATCGCTTTTTCATCGGTGGAAATAAGAACCTTATGAGCACCAAGAGCTAATGCATCGGCTTTTTTGTTTTCAGAGCGGCTGATAACCGTCACTTCAGCGCCCATACCGACGGCAAGCTTAACGGCCATATGGCCAAGCCCACCAAGCCCGATAACGCCGACGCGTTTGCCTGGGCCTACATTCCAGTGACGCAAAGGAGAGTAGGTGGTAATGCCAGCGCAGAGCAGCGGTGCTGCGCGTGAAAGGTCTAGCCCTTTGGGAACGCGTAGAACGAACTCTTCACGGGCGATGACCTGTTTAGCATAGCCCCCGTGAGTGAGTTGGCCATCAACTCGGTCAACCCCGCTATAGGTTGGTGTAAAACCTTCGCGGCAATATTGCTCATCATCTTGTTTGCAGGGATCACATTCCTGACAGGAATCGACCATACAGCCGACCGCGACGGTGTCGCCAACGGCATATTTCTTAACGTCGGGCCCAACAGCGGTGACACGACCAATGATTTCATGACCAGGAACAATTGGGTAAGAAGAGTTTCCCCAGTCATTATTTACCATATGAATGTCGCTATGACAGACACCGCAATAAAGCACTTCCATGGCGACGTCATTGTTGCGCAATGCACGATGTTCAAACGTGAAAGGCTGGAGAGGGGCTCCGCGAGAGGTCGCTGCATATGCTGTGGTTGTCATGAATGAACCCTCATTATTGGTTGTCTATGGGGAACTAGGCTATCATAGTTCTATAAATATGGAACTATGAATGAGGTTTCTTCTGCTCCCTATCTATAAGGAGGTGGGAAAAGGCGTATGGCTTTTCAAGGCACGGCTGGGTTCTTTATGTTTCAGGCAAGCGTAAGAGGCGCGAAAGTCCTTCATTGCAGGTAAGAAGAGCGGCCTTTTCCTTAGGATTTAAGCGCGCTAAAGCGGCTTCAAGGGAAGAGCTTTCTCGCAGTTTAATGAGTCCAGTGAGTTGTGGAATATTGATGGGGTCTCCTGCTTTGCGTGAGGGGGGCAAAGCAGCGCGGTGCAAGGCGCTGAGCTCAGTGGAGCTACGGAGCAAATGGAAGGCATCCGTCACTTTTTGTGGCGTTGGAATGCGCGACTGTTCGTCATGTGCGTAGCTTAAAATGGGTGGCGGTGCACTTTCTTCAGGAATGAGGAGCAACCCGGTATGACGTGCCGATTCCCCAAAAGAACGACTGCTTGTGAGGGCGACGAGCGGGATCGCGAGCACAAGGCCGATTAACACCGGGATCATCCATAAAAAGAGCGCTGTGGAGACAGACCATGCCGCGGCACTAAGAAGAACGCCTAAGATGGTGTAAATGCCGTAGCGTCTAGAAATTTCAGCAAGGGGAACGCGGCCATCAAGGCGGTTTTGAGCGCTCCAGCCGGAGTCCCGCCCTAAAAGAATCGAAAGGATAGCTGAGGTTTGGATGAGCATCGCAATAGGAGCAATGAGCGCTCCCAAGATGGTTTCTAAAAGCACAGAGCACCCTAAAGCCAAAACCCCTCCGCATTCACGTCGCTCGGTTGGAGAAGCGCAGCTCGCGATAAAGGCAAGAAGTTTTGGGGCCAACAAGATGAACATGGTGCCAAAGAAGACGGTTCTGGCCTGAATAGGATCCACATGTGGCCAATGCGGGTAGAGTGTGCGTTGGGTGCCGAAATATTCAGGATGATAAAAATGTGCTTGCAGGGAAATCAAAATCCCGCAGAGGAGAAAGAGCAACCATAAGGGCGACATGACATAGGCGCCCATGCCGACCAGCATATGAGAACGGCTGATCCAATGGAGCCCTTTTGTGCCCAGAAGGCGCGCATGCTGTAGGTTCCCCTGGCACCAACGGCGATCGCGAATGGCGATGTCCGTTAATGATGGTGGGCTTTCTTCATAGGAGCCATGAAGGCCAGGGACCATATGGATCGCCCAACCACCACGACGCATTAAAGCAGCTTCGATAAAATCATGACTGAGGATATGGCCCCCAAAGGGCGGCTTACCGGGAAGGTGCGGAAGGCCCGCTTGCTCGGCAAAGGCTTGCGTGCGGATGATGGCATTATGGCCCCAATAATTCCCTTCTGAGCCATGCCACCACGCGATTCCGTGAGCAATAAGAGGCCCGTAAATGCGGCCCGCAAATTGCTGCATTCGCGCAAAGAGCGTGTGTCCATCTACAATAGCAGGGAGGCTTTGGATCAGCCCAACATGGGGGTGCTGTTCCATAGCGGCGGCCATACGCACCATCACCCCGCCATCCATGAGACTATCTGCGTCCAAGGTGAGCATATGCGGGTAAGCTGCCCCATAATCGCGCACCCATTCACCGAGATTTCCTGCTTTCCGGTCAATATTATGCGCGCGGCGGCGGTAAAAGACGCGCCCTTTTGCCAGAGGGTTCTTGCTCAGTGTGAGGAAGGCTTGTTCTTCTTGCACCCAAATATCAGGGTTGGTTGTGTCAGAAAGAATAAAGACGTCAAAAGCATCGGCCTGTCCGGTTTCATGCAGGCTGTGCAGCATGGCGCGGAGATTGGCCATGAGACGCTCAGGGGGTTCGTTGTAGGTGGGTAAAAGTAAGGCCGTGCGGTCATGAAGAGTGGGCAGCGGGCCAGAACGCTTAATGCCTAATCCTAAGCCCCCACCTCGTAGCAGAGAAACGAATCCACCGAGGGAGGAGACAAAGGAAAGTGAGATCCAAAAGCTTAGAATCGTGAAGAGGATCAACATAATGACCCCCAAGGTCGAAAGGCCAAGGGAGTTAAATACTTTGTTGATTTTCTCGACACTATAGGCGGTGAGCAATAATGCCCCGCCAAAGACGAAGACGCGTCGTGCCCAAAGGTTTGCAGGCGTGGTGGCAAGGCGCCAAAAGCCCCGCCCATGCCGGTTGGGGGCACGGTGAATATCTTGTACTGGCATCGCCAATGGCGCACGAGGGGGCATTAAGGGGGGAAGCGTTGCGTTGCTCATGGGGTCCAACGATAGAGCCAGTTTTCAGAAATGGGGCCTTGGTCTGTGGTTAATTGAGCCTGTAGCTCGCAGAGCTTGGCTGTGCCGGGAACAAGTTCAAAGAACGCACGAAGCCCTTGTGTTTCAGGGTTGGGCGTCAGTGTCACGTTACGAATAGTACCGGCTGAGGTTGTTGGTGTTAAATGGAAGGCTGTATCTTTAGGCAGGGAGTGGAATGGCTCTCCGATAAAATCGAGCACAAAAAGCCGGGCTTCTGGGTGATCGACAACTCCACCGACGCGTGTAGCGGTCACGCGGGCTAGGCGGGTTGGCCACGGCGTGTCCCAGCCCCAATACATACGATAGGTAAAGTGATAAGCCTGCCCTGCTTTAAGAGGGTGTTTAGGCCGCCAGAAGGACACGATATTATCGTTGACTTCACTTGGTGTGGGAATCTCGACTAAGTCCACAGACCCTTCACCCCAATTACCGACAGGTTCGATCCAGAGGGAAGGGCGCTTTTCGTAGTGCAGGGCGAGGTCTTCATAATCACGGAAATCATGCTTGCGCTGCATCAGGCCATAACCGTAAGGGCCAGCATCGCTAAATGCAGAGAATTGCAGATCTGTTGGGTTCGTTAAGGGGCGATAGAGTTGCTGGCCTGATCCTGTCCAAATTTGCAGTGCTTCACTATCATGAGCGGCAGGGCGCCAATCATTGACATGCTGGCGGTCATTGGCATCAAAATAATACATTCCTGTTAGGGGGGCGATGCCGCTGCCGTCGATGTCTCGACGGGGGAAGAAAGAGGATTCCACATCAAAAAGTGTCGTGTCACCAGGGCGGATGGTGAAGCGGAAGGCCCCCGTAAGAGAGGGGCTGTCCATCAAGGCGTGGATGACGACAAAATCATTTCCCGGTGCGGGTTTTTCTAGCCAGAATGAACGGAAAAGTGGAAATTCTTCTCCCTTTAGCGTTCCGGTATCTTGCGCGAAACCGCGTGCTGAAAGACCATAATTCTGTCCCTTCGCTAGAGCACGGAAATAGGAAGCTCCGAGGAAAACCGCGCATTCTTCCATCACACCGGGTGTGTTGAGCGCGTAGCGTAGACGCAAGCCCGAAAAGCCAACATCTTCTGTAATACGGAGAGAGCCATCGCGGTAGGTGAAGAGGTCGGGGTCATAGGTGATGGAATTGGCCTGTCCATCAATGACTTCAAACATTTCAATACGTGGACGGTAGAGATAGCCGCGGGGGAAGAATTCGACATCAAAAGCGAGATTATCCCCATGCCAAAGGGCTTTCTCTGAATTGTAAGCGATTGACATAAACTGGTCGAAGTTCATGTGTGCCAGCGCATCAGGAAGGGCGTGTGAGGGCGCTTGATAGGGGTGTTCAGCTAGAGCCTTGGCGAGATCGCGGACGGTATTATTATCAAAACTATGCGTAACAGGGGCTGCTGTACTTTGAGCACGGCTGGAGGTGCCCATAAATGGGAGGAGAGACAACCCGGCGCCAGCGTGCAAGCTAGCTTTGACAAAGTCACGGCGATAAATAGGCATAGACTCGTATAATATCCTGCGTAGAAAGGTACCATGCATCATAAGACGTCACCCGATGAAACACGAGTGGGATGGCGATTTAGTGACAATCTGTATCAAACAACGATGTCACAATCATGTAAGACTGTCTGTAAATGATGGAAGATATTGTGCGATATTCTGGACGTGAGCAGGGCTTAGTGTCGGCATAGGATTAATATGGAAGAGACACCGTGTCTGCCCTAATCGCTCAAGGCTCTGCTGATTGTCCTTATTTTCAGGCCCGTTACTGATAAATCCGAGCACAGGAATAGAGCGGCGATAGAGGGCTTCTAGGCTGAGGAGACTATGGTTAAGGGTGCCTAGCCCACTGCGTGTGACGAGCACAACGGGCAAGCCAAGCTGGGCGATGAGATCAATCATCATCATCGAGGATGTGATGGGTACCATGAGCCCGCCGGCCCCTTCGACAACGAGGGGGGCTTCTATATTGGGGAGCGTGAGTGTCTCTGGTGCGAGTGTGATCCCTTCTTGACGAGCGGCAGCTTCAGGGGCGAGTGGGGCTTGCAGTGCGTAAGCGGGAGAGATGATGCGTTGAGGGGGGAGGGACGCCAAGTGACGTACCGTTGCGGTATCGCCAGCTTCTTCAGCTAGACCTGTTTGCAGTGGTTTCCAATAGGTTGCTCCCCAGGCATGTGTCAGGAGGGCGCTGGCTAACGTTTTCCCAATGCCTGTATCTGTCCCGGTGACAAACACACCGCGTGGCGGCGTGGTAGGGAGTGCCGGTGGAGAGAAGAGAGACGTCATAAAGAAGCTTTTTCAAAGAGGCCGTACCCAATATGGTAGCGCACGGTGCGGTAATGGTTATCAAACCACCGTATAGCTCGCCGTAGGGACTGGCCTTGTAATGTTGTATGGCCTTCTTGCGGAAGAGAGGCCCCAATCTGTCGTAATTCACGAAGGAAGATCCGTGCGGAAGGCACAGAATCCGTCAAGATACTGTCTGTCCAATGGCCTGTTCCACCGTCTGGCCATTCACGCTCAAGCTGCGTGCGGGATGGATAGATGGGCACGCCGCAAACAGTCTGGGTAGCATGGCAGCTCTCGCGCCATTCTTGCAAGCTATGCTCAAGGAGGGTGCTGACTATGAGTTTCCCGCCAGGCGCGAGGAGAGCGCAAAGCCTCTGGAGGGCTTTGGGGCGGTCGGTAAACCACTGCCAACAGAGGCTGGACGTGATGAGATCAAAGGGCGGATGAGCAGGTTCTGTCCAATCGGTCTCAGGATGTTCGCCATCCATAAGACGATAGGAAACACGCTTATCGTCCCCTAGCCGAGCGCGCGTGCGTTGGAGCATGGCAGGCGCAAGGTCGGTTGCGCAGAGTGTTGCTTGGGGGAAAATTGTGAGAAGCTGTGCGCTGAGAAAGCCCGTTCCGCATCCGAGCTCTAAAATACGACGCGGGGGATGTTGGACTGTGGTGGCGATGCGTTGGGCTAGCTGAGTGGCGCAGCGCCTTTGGACGCGAGCCGCTTGGTCATAATGATCAGCAGCATCAAATTGGGCAGCAATGGCGGTCTTGCGGTCAGATTTCATGGGCTATTGATGATTGTCTGAATAAAAGAAGCACAAAAAGCAGGATCTGTGAGAGGGAGGAGATGCCCACCTTGGCGGGTGGTAGTCTGTGCAGGAGCCGGTAGTCCGGTGCGGGCGGGTGAGAGAGGGTCGCCAGCGCCCGCAAGGCTGTAAAGGCGTCCGTTCCAGCGGTCAAGGAATGGGCGATGGTTGTCGTGACATAGGCGCTCTAACCCCGCGTGAAGACGGTCACTTTGGAGGGGGGCGTTAGGAAGGGGACTGTGATCACCGCATGACTGGCGGAAGCTATGCAGCACATCGTTAGGCTGGGTGGTTAGGCGGCGCTGCATGCGGGCGATCATGCGAGAAGGGATGCCTTGAGGGAAGTCATCGCTTTCGTGAAATTGAGCAAACCCATTTATGGCGATAAGGCCGAGACATTGTGGGAGTTCTTGGCCCAAAAGGGCCATGACACCGGCCGAATGCCCCACAGCCCAATAGGGCGTTGATGGAGGAGGTGGGAAAGAAGGAGCCCCGTAATAGCCTTCATCAATGAGCAGCGGTGTGACATGGGGGAGTTGGGCTAATAGCGGAGCCCAGAAGGTTTGGTCATAGCTCCAACCATGATGACAATACAGGGTTATGGACATGCAGGCCTCGTCTTAGGGACATGGCGGGTGAGGAGGACAGTGAGGCGGTCTAAAACGTCGTCCGTTAAGCGTGTGTCGAAAGAGAGGCGAAGCCGGGCTGTATGAGGGGGGACTGTGGGTGGGCGGATAGCCATCGCGAGGAACCCTTCGTCTTCTAATATCTGAGCAAGGGCTAGAGCATCGTGACTTTCTCCGACCAAAAGCGGCACGATATGCGTGCTGGAAGCTCCGGTGCACCAGCCTGCTTTCTGCATGATGGTGCGGAATTGCTCGGCTTTGTTCAGGAGAGAGGTGCGTGCATCATCAAGGGTAGGAACGACCTCTAACGCGGCGTCTAAGGCGCCAAGCACGGCTGGAGGAAGGGCAGTGCTATAGATAAAGCCAGAGGCATGGTTGAGCAGATAGTCACATAAAGCGCGGCTGCCGGTTACAAAAGCGCCCATCCCGCCAAGGGCTTTGCTTGCGGTACTGAGTGTGATGTCGGCCAGTCCTGTTGAAAGCCCTTGTCCATGAGATCCAAACACACCGGTGGCATGGGCTTCGTCCACATAAAGGAATGCGTTGAAGCGGTCAGCCAACTGACGGAGGCCGGCAAGGTCGGCACGATCCCCATCCATAGAGAAGACGCTTTCTGTGATGATAAAGGCTAGGCCTTCTTTGTCGTTATGGCGGTTGAGCTGTTCTTCAAGATGAGCGAGATCATTATGACGGAAGCGGATTTGTCGTATCCCTGCGCTTAAACAGCCTTGGTGAAGGCTGGCATGATTGAGCTTATCCATAAAAACGCGGGCTGGATGGCCTGTTTCTTGCTTGGAGAGGGCGCAGAGAGCAGGAAGAATAGAGGCGTTTGCTTGCCAGCCTGTGGCAAAAAGCAGTGCGGCTTCGGACTGTTTAAAGGCTGCGATCGTGTCTTCAAGTTGGAGATGGAGATCTAGCGTGCCGGTGACCAAGCGAGAGGCGCGTGCCCCTGTGCCGTATGTCTCTGCCCATTGGGCCGCGCGCTGACAAAGTAAGGGATGGTCGCTCAATCCCAAAGTGTCGTTAGAGGATACATCAATGAGCGCACGGCCACGACGTTCACTCAGCAATCCTTGACGAGACACTGCGGTAAGGTGGCGGCGTGTGTGGTTGCGGTCACGCCGGGCGAGGGCACCGTGAAGGGCTTGGTCAAGAAGACTCATGAGCGGGCCTTTAATACACGGTAGATGGCCCCGGTGAGGCGTGAAAGTTCGTCAGGCGTAATCGTAAAGGCAGGGGTGAGATAAACAATCCTGCGGAAAGGGCGGATCCACACAGCTTCATCAAGAAAAGCGCGGTTGAGGGCAGGGGCATCATCAAGCTGATCAAGCTCCACGACGCCAATTGCCCCTTTGACCCGGACATCACGCACACCAGGGAGGGTGCGGCAGGGGACTAGCTCATGCTCAAGCTGCTGGGCAATGGCATGCACCTGCTCTAAACGGGGCTCACGCTCAAAGAGGTCCAGTGACGCATTAGCGACGGCGCATGCGAGTGGGTTGGCCATAAAGGTTGGGCCGTGCATGAGAGCGTGGAGAGGGTTGTCCGAGAGGAAGGCCTCAAAAATGCTTTTGCGTGCAATGGTGGCCGCTAAGGGGAGGGTACCGCCTGTAAGAGCTTTGGAGAGAGCCACGATATCAGGCACAATACCCGCTTCTTCAGAGGCGAAGAGGTGCCCGGTGCGGCCAAAGCCTGTGAAGACTTCATCAATAATAAGCAAAATTCCATGTTGGTCGCAGAGGCGGCGCAGATGGCGGAGTGTTTGAGGGGTGTGGAACACCATCCCACCAGCCCCCTGCACGAGGGGCTCGGTAATCATGGCCGCAATTTCATGCCCGCGTTTTTCTAAAAGTTGCTCAAGCTCGGCAAGATATGCCGACGTGGTGGGGAGGTCAGCGAGGACTTGGCGGGGTAGGGCGTCTCCGAAGAGGGAATGCATGCCTTCTTCGGGGTCACAAATGGCCATCATCCCCAGCGTGTCGCCATGATAGCCGCCACGGAAAGAGAGGAGTTTATGGCGGTTAGGCGTCCCTCGATTGAGGTGGAATTGCACGGCGATTTTGCAAGCAACTTCCATCGCGACGGAGCCGGAATCGGTAAAGAAAACGCGCTCAAGGTCTCCGGGGAGAAGGGAACTAAGCCGGGACGCTAGGGTAAGTGCTGGCTCATGAACCATACCGCCGAGCATAATATGGGGCATGCGCTGGGCTTGTTCGGTGATGGCGCACCGAAGGTGGGGGTGATTATAGCCGTGGCAGGCCGTCCACCATGAAGCGACGCCATCAATGAGCTGGCGGCCGTCGTGCAAAGTGATGGTGCTGCCGTCTGTCTGTATGGCTTCGACAGGGTAGGGGGCTGTTTTCATCTGGCTATAAGGCAACCAGAGATGGGGAAGATGAGCAGCAGAGTGAGGCATAAGGGGGTATAAGAGCGCTGTGTAAGGGAGAGATAATTGGTACTGTTGCCGTACCAATGAGCACGACGCAAGGTGAAAGCCTCCGACTACTTCGTAACATGACAGAATCGAAATTTGTCAAAAGCATAGATTCTGCGTATGGCAATAGAAAAAATGATATCTATGTATATGAGACCATGAAGAGATATCAGGACGTGGAATAGATCTGGAGGATCAGATGGTAAAAGCACATCGTCTCGTGGGCCTTGGCCTAACGTCTTGTCTCGCGCTTGGTGCTTGCGCGACCCCAGGTGAAGAATCGCGCCCTGATGTCTATGACCAATCGCAGGTCAATGCCATTCAGCGTGGTCGGGTGGTGACAGTAATTTCTGTCTCTGCTGCACGGGTGCGTGTTGATAATTCCCAAAATCATGAAACATCACAAATTGTTGGTGGGATTTTGGGTGCTGCCTTGGGTGCTGGGTTAGCATCAGGGGCTGGTGGAGCCGGCTGGGGTGGCGGCTTGGCTGCTGGTGCTGGCGGCGGGGCTGCAGGGGCACTTGCCGGTGGTGCGATTAACCAAGGTCGTACGATCGTTAAAGGTGTCACGATTGCTTATCAGGATCGTGCTGGTGGTGAGGCGTTATTGTCAACGCAGGTCGGACGCCCATGTGAATATCATCCTGGTACAGCGTTGCTCGTTACGACCAGTAGTGGCGAGACACGTGTGCAACCGAATGCCTCATGCCCAACGAAGTAAGGTTTTATGGGTGAGAAAAGGAGAGTGTCTCAATGAGGAAACATCGTCTTTTATCTCTCAATGTTGCGGCTTTTATGCTGGCAAGTGGTGTGGGATCAGTCGCTTGGGGACAAGCGACTGATCCATCTCAGCTCGATCAGCTAGGCCGTCTGCAAGATAGCCAAGATGCACGGCGTGTGGCTTTGCAACAAGCACAAGAAGAGGCAACACGCCGGGCGGCTCAACGCCAGATTCAACAGAGTCAGGCAAAGGCACGAGCTTCCGCTCAGGCGAACGCGCGGGCTTATGCTGTGCAGCAAGCACAAGCTGCTCAACGAGCGCGAGAGCAACAAGATGACCGAAGTTATCTGGATGCTAATCGCTCGCTTGACCTGCAAGAGCGGCAGCTTCAGCTAAAAATGGCGGAAGCACGCGCTAAGCATGCGGAAGATTATGTGCAGAAAGACCTACAACAACAGCAAGCCTCTATCGATAATGAGCGCGCGGTTGTGCAGGGTGATCAGAAGCTTAAATCCGACGTTGGTCAAGCAACACGTATGAGCCAACGCCATTGGTGGCAGTGGAAAGACTAATAGTAGGCTTTTTTTGTTCTCTGGGGGATGGGCATGCTAAACGCCTTTGCATGTCCTTAATGACTGCCTAATAGAAATTATGCTTCTATTAGGCAGTCTAAAGCGTGTATTCTTCGTGAGGGTTTTTCTATCCCAGAAAACCCTTATATAAATACGGAATCGTCCTCTGTCAGAAAAGCAGGAAGAAATGAGCCTACGCTGGGCACATATTGGGGCAAGCTGCGCGCTCTGTTGCGTCCTTTGGGGAAGCAGCATCAGTCGCGATGCACATGCAGCAGATACGGCGACACAGCAAGGCACAGCAGAAAATCCTTTTTTAGATGGGACGTACGATCTTTCTACTCTTGGAGAGTCAGCCGCAGGGTATGTCTGGGCCCCCGTCAAAGAAGCTGTGCTTGTGGGGCAGGGGCATTATACCGGGACAACACATATTGCCCAAGGAACAGTGCAGTTTGGTGATGGCATAAAAGACGGGTTTCTTAGTCAAGGATCTAAGATTGATTTATCTAAAGGAAATTCTAATCTAACACTTAATAACATTTCCGAAACAAAGCTTGAGCAAATTGTGACGGGGGAAGGTTCGTTTGTATTTAAAGGGGCGAGTGTTTCCGACGTGACAGGAACCGCCATTTTGATGAACCCTAACCCCAATACGGGTAGCAGAGCGACTGCGAGCACAAGTGGAGGGAAGGCAACATTTCCAACTGGTCTGCAAGATATGCCTTTGAGTGGTGATATTGTGATGCGGGAAGGGACGCTTAACGTAACGGGAAGTGGCGCTAATACGAGCGACTTGGATTTTGTCGCGACAAAAGAAAATTCCGTGTCGGGAAGTATTGTTGATCAAACGACACAAAATGTCGTAGCGACGATTGATGATCAGGGTAATTTAACTCCTTCAGGTCAAGATGATGCGACGCGATCATTAAATGCAGCGCGTTTAAAGGGATTCGTTGCGAATAACGATTACATTATTATTGGCCAAGCCGGTCGTGGTAGCATGACTGTGTCTAACGGAGCCGTTGTAGCGGCTGATAGTAGTGCGGTTAATGTTGGTTTAGCTGCGAGTGCGCGTGACTCTATATTAACAGTTGATAATGCATGGTTTCATGCAGGTATTTTATCCATTGGTAATGGGGATTCAACATACGACGGTCCCTATTATAATCTCAATCAAACGACTAACTCAAAAAATGGTGAGCTTATCGTTAAAGATGGAGGTGTCGTAAACTCTACTGTTACGGTGGCTGGAAACTATTTAGGTAGTGGCGGATCTATTCAAGTTACAGGGAACGCTGATACGCAAAATTATACTCCTTCTCTTCAATCGACACTGGCCGCTACGAATTTTTTCGTGAATGGCTCAGGAAGTGGTACGGTAACAATTGGGGATAATATAAATAACAACAGTGGGCTGGTTGCGGTTAAAAATAGTGTAGCTTTTGGGGTGCCGAGCCAGGATGATCTGGTTGGGGCTAATAAAAATAATCAAATTGTACAAAATCAGTTACAACAAAAAAGCGGTTATCTCAATATTCAGACAGGAGGAACACTCTCCGTTAGTGATCCTCGTGATGCAAATGGCAATGTGATTGCTAATGCTATTTATGCTGCGGATAATGAAAAGTCGTATCAATTTAACCTTAATGGTGGGACGCTCCAGCGTGGTGCGTATAACGATACGGCTTCTGTTATGTCTAACCTCACGACCGGGTTAAATATATCCTTAAATAAAACGTCCTATATGGATACGAATGGTGGAAATATTGTTCTTAATGGAGCTTTGTCTGGGCCAGGCGGCATTATTAAGCAGAATCAAGGGAACCTCGTTTTAACACATCATAATAGCTTTGATGGGGATATTACGGTTGAGAAGGGCTCAGTACAACTGGCTTCAGGAAGTGGAGGAACTAAGGGGGACTTTGGAAATTCAAAGTTTATTCACCTCCAGCACACAGATTCTTCTGCGATGATGAGCCAAGTGGGCACAACAACGGTCGGACAAACGATTGATGGGGCTGGGTCTGTCGTCCAGTCAGGCGATGGTATGACGGTTTTAACAGCTGATAACAGTTATACCGGTGAGACAACCATTAATCGTGGCAATTTGCGTATTAATGGAAACCAAAGTAGCGCAACAGGCCAAACGACGGTTGGTTCCGGGGGAACCTTGTCGGGGAGCGGAACGGTTGGTGGGCCAGTTATCGTTCATGATCGAGGAACGATTTCAGCGGGTGGAGATGATGGAGATCTGCATCAAAACTTGACGATTGCGGGCACAGGGCAGCGTGATCGAGAGAATTTGATTATTGAGACGGGCGGTATTTTAAATGCCAATATAGGGTCGGATAAGGCATCGGAAGATACCCATGAAAAAGGCTATGTCTATCACGAAGGCAATGTTCTTTATGTCACTGGAAAAGCGCGTTTTGGGGAGGGAAGTATTATTAACCTTTCAACAAATCCTGATAAAACGCTGCGTTACAATGTGGGCTATCGCGTGTTGCAAACAACAGATGGTGTGGAGGGGGATCTCTCAAAGGTTAAAACGAGTAAAAACTATCTCTTCTTGAACCAGCAGGTAGGTCATGAAGGCGATAGTGATTTTAGTACTGTCGTTGATGCGAATGGCAATATGATCCCTTCTGGTCAAAGTAACCCTAACGCTGTGGACGTCATTTTACACCGTAATTCTGTCCAGTATAATTCGATTGCGACGACCCGTAATGAACGGGCTTCAGCTAATATGCTTGAGCAAGTAGGGTCGAACTCTGATGCCGCCCAAGCTTTTGCTCAGATGACTGATGCTGGGCAGGCTCGGCATGCGCTGAATGCGCTGTCAGGAGAGGTGCATGCCTCGTTGCGCACGGCACTCATCCAAAATAGCTTTTATACGCGCCAAGCTGTGCTGGATCGTTTAGCAACAGCGGATTGTGATGGGCCGAGCAGCGGTGGAGTGATTTCGACAGCAGACTGGCAAACGCGGCGTCGGACAGATGGTAAATGTGTTTCCGATCGTGCCGTTTGGTGGGGGCAGGCTTATGGCGGGATGGGTCATAATGATGCTGCTGCTGGTGCGGCGAGTATGAGCCATTCAGTCGCTGGTTTTATTATTGGTGCGGATAAGCCGCTTGATAACGAATGGCGTGTGGGTGGTTTCGTTGGGTATGCCCATTCTATGATGGGTGTCCGTAGCCGAGCGTCATCAGGGCGCAGCGATGATATTTCGATCGGTGCGTATGCGTCTAAACAGTGGGGGGCGCTCTCATTGCGTGCAGGGGCGATTTATACGTGGAATTTGATTAATATAAATCGCCAGGTGGATTATACAGGCTTTCACGATAAGAATAACACGCATCAACATGGCGGAACGGCTCAAGCTTTCGCTGAGGCAGCCTATCGGTTTCATATCACAGACCAAGCTCGGATCGAGCCTTTTATTGATATGACGTATGTTAACCTTCATACGCGGGAGTTTACAGAGGGTGGCGGCCAGGCTGCGTTGCATGGCCGGGGGATGGATACAGGCGTTGGCTATATGACAGCAGGTGTGCGGGCCTCAACACGTTTTTGGATTAGAGACGCACTCGTAAGTCCGTATGCTATGGTGGCATATCGTCGTGCTTTTGGTGATATTTCGCCGAGTGTCCATCAAACGATCGTCTCTGGTGGCCCTGATATGGATATTAATGGGGCGCCTCTGTCAGAAGATAGCGTCGTGGCGGATGTGGGTGTCCAGGCACAATTGACCGATATGATTGATGTCAGCTTGTCCTATTTCGGCCAATATGGAAATCGCGGTTATGATAATGGTGGCCGTGCTAATATTCGAGTGCATTTTTAAACGGATGGAAGGGACAGCCCATGATGAAGAAGGTTTTCCTTCTTGCACTTCTTGGATGGATGGTGATGGGGACGCCGGAGGGGGCACGGGCCGCATCATCTCTTCCTGATGGTGTGACATCACTCAATGAGACGTACCAGGACTGGAGCTTATCGTGTCATGTGAAGGATAATCAGACGGATTGTTCTGTCACTCAACAGGCCTATGATAGCAAAACACAGCAGCGTTTTTTCAGCATTAAATTCCGCCCACAAGGGGATCAAACGCATGGTGTGGCGTTGTTGCCCTTTGGGCTTGATCTCAACCACGGTCTTACGGTCGTGACTGATGGTTTACCAGTAGGGGACATTTACTCTTTTACAACATGCTTGCCAGAAGGATGCATCGTCCCGCTTGATTTGGACGAGGGGCAGTTTTCTGCGCTGGAAAAAAGCCAACACGCGTCTCTGTCTTTTATGACCCTCTCAGGGCATGTCATGAAGCTTCCGCTTTCAAGTGCGGGGTTAGAAAAGGCGCTTGAGCGTGCACATGCATTGACACGCTAACCTCTACTCGGTCGCGTTTTTTCTAGGAATGCCGGTGCGCTCTTGCTAGAGCGAGAGGATGTCTCACTCCTCTCGTCGTTTTATCCCTCTTTGTGTGTTGGTGGCGGTTCTCTCATGGGCTAGCGCTTACCCTGTTGTGCGTTTGGCGCTGCGTGACCTCCCGCCCTTACCATTGGCGGCGTTACGCTACGCTTTGGCGGCTCTTTTGGCGGCTATGTGGCTGTTGGTCTCGCGTGCTCCCGTGCCTCAATGGCGCGATGGCCCCCGGCTTTTAGCATGTGGGGTCTTTGGGATCACACTCTATAATGTCTTCTTTAACCTCGGTGAAACGACGTTATCATCAGGCGCAACAAGCCTCGTGATTGCGACAGGGCCTATCATGGCGGGGCTTCTGGCTGTCTTATTTACGCAAGAGCGCGTGACGGGATGGGGATGGTTAGGGTCACTGACGAGCTTTGCTGGGGTAGCGGTGATCGTTAGTGGGCAAAAAGAGGGGTTAACCTTTGGTTCTGGCGCTGGGATGGCCTTGATCGCTGCTTTTTGTGCGGCGATGTATACTGTATTGCAGCGGCCTTTAGTTCAGCGTTATGGCGGCCTAACGGTGACGGCCTATGTGTTAATGATCGGTGCTTTCTTTCTTCTGCCTTGGTTGCGTGAAGGTGTTGCGCATTTGTCCCATGCCCCAGCGCGGGCATGGTGGTGCGTGGCAGAGCTTGGCCTTGTTCCTGCTGTGATTGGTTATGCGGTGTGGAGCTTTGTGATCGGGGCTCTTGGAGCGGCGCGTGGCGCCATGATGCTGTATTTTTTGCCACCCGTTACCTTTATATTGGCCTTTCTTCTTGAAGGCGTATGGCCGGATTTGATCACTCTTTTGGGGGGCGTTGTGGTGCTGCTCGGTGTTGGGATGAGCCGTATCAAAAGGGATTCTAAGAAGGCGACGTGAGATGCAAACATTAGCGCTGTACGTCCTGGCATCCTGTGCGGAAATTGCGGGCTGTTTTTCCTTTTGGGCATGGCTCCGTCTAGGGCATACGCCGTTATGGCTGGTGCCGGGTGGGGGCTGTTTAGTTCTGTTTGCGTGGCTTTTAACCTTAAGCCAAGCAGACCATGCTGGACGCGCTTATGCTCTTTACGGTGGGGTGTATATCATCACGAGCTTTTTATGGGGGTGGTGGGTCGAAGGGGTGCGGCCCGTGCCCAGTGATGGGCTTGGGGTATTGTTGTGCCTTTTAGGAGCCGGTGTGATGCTCTACGGGCCGCGTTTGTCTTAGGAGAGCGGCGCCCTCCCCCTTGAGTAGAACAGAGGGAAGGCTGTTTGTCTTAGGTGCCGCAATAGGTGTTGGTGACTTGCTCTTCTGCTGTTGGTGGGAGGTCGAACCCATCATCAGCCTCGTCAAACGGATGGCGCAAGGCCTGATGGAGGCTATGGAACGGGGCCATATCGCCAGAATAGGCGGCGCCAATAGCCTGCTCAACGAAATGATTGCGCGGAATAATCCGTGGATTGGTCTTGAGCATCGCCTCATGGCGCTCTTGAGGAGAGCGTGTTTCTTTCTCCAGACGGTGGAGAAGTTCCGTGCGGCATAAGTCCATATGGCCATGATGATGGCGTAGGGTCTCACGCACAGCGTGATAATTGTCATGCAAAACGGGGGCTTCCCCACTTAACGCGCGGAAGAATTGCGTAAAATCAGCATCCCCTTGATGCATCGTGCTCAAGAAATGTTCGAGAAGACGAACATCATCTTCATGTTGCGTCTCAAGGCCAAGTTTTTGACGGAAAGCCGTGAGCCATTCCTGATGGAAAAGTCGGTCAAACTCTTTGAGTACGTCCTGAACCTGCCCAATAGCGCGCTCTTCGTCTGTATCAATGAGCGGTACAAGACATTCAGCAAGGCGGCAGAGATTCCACAGCGTGATATGGGGCTGGCGTCCATACGCATAACGTCCATGTTGGTCAACGAAGCTGAACGATTTGAGCGGGTCATAGGTGTCAAGAAAGGCGCATGGGCCATAATCCAGCGTTTCTCCTGACAGGGTGCAATTATCCGTGTTCAGCACACCGTGGATGAAACCTACGCCCATCCAGCGGGCTACGAGAGCCGCCTGACGGTGGACGGTTTGAGTCAGCATCGTCAGATAGCGCTGAGGGTCATGAGGGTTAATCTCTGGGAAAAGCCGTTGAATCGTAAAATCAGCAAGGGCTCTCACAGTCGAGAGACCGCCATGTGCGGCGGCGTATTGGAAGGTTCCAACGCGGATATGGCTTTTGGCAACGCGGGCAACCACAGCGCCGGGGCGGGCTTGCCCATCGCGTTCAACAGTTTCTCCTGTGGAGAGGACAGCAAGGGCTCGCGCGGTGGGAATGCCAAGAGCGGCCATCGCGTCGCTGACAAGATATTCACGCAAAGCAGGGCCAAGGGCGCAATAACCGTCGCCTCCGCGTGAGAACATTGTTGGGCCTGTTCCTTTGAGGTGAAGGTCGTACAGGGTTCCGTCAGGAGCGGTAAGCTCTCCGACCAGCATGGCGCGCCCATCACCGAGGGAGGGGACAAAGTGCCCAAACTGGTGCCCCGCATAGGCCATAGCAACGGGGGGCTTACCGTCAGGGCGCGCTCCTGAGCTAAGTAGGGCGATCCCTTCAGGTGAACGAAGCCAGTCTGGGTCTAGCCCGAGCGAGCGGGCGAGAGGTTCATTGAGAGCGATAAGGCTGGGCTGCGCTGGTGCTGTCGGGGAGAGAGGAGCAGATAACCCTTCGGGGAGGTCCTGCGCATAATGACGCGACAACAACATACATAGTTTCCTTATAGAGAGCGTTCTTGTCGAGATGGGCGGTCTGTTGGGGGAATGAAAGAGTGAGGATGGGAAATAGCGCCTTTCTCTTTTTCTCTTCATTTCTGAAGAAGGATATGAGAGAGGGAAAAGGTGTCATATGGTCATTTGGAACCATTATGGTTATCATGTTTCTAATCTTGACATATTAAAGGATAGTCTGTGGCGCAGCAGCCCTCTCCTGGAAGCCCTCAGTCGGCTAAACTTGAGCCGGGTAGCCCGGTTTATATTCGGCTTCGTGCAGTTATTGCCGCCGCCCATTACCATGGGTTGGAGCTGGATATGCGCGACTTTGCTGCTGAGCCAGAGGAGGACTCTCCTTCCCCTGCAAGTTTGGTGCGTTGGCTGAGAGAGCAGGGCGCTGTTGCTAAGGCCATGCATCTGCGCTGGCGGTATTTGGTTCGGATGGGCAACACACCGCCGATTGTCCTGATGTTCCGTGATGGTTCTGCGGGACTGATGGTCGGCTCGAACCCTGAAAAAGGGGTCGTGTGGTTGCGTGACCCTCTTAAAGGAGAGGGGGAGCCCCCTATCCCTGTAGATCAGCTACGGCTGACGCAGGTTTGGACGGGGGATGTTGTTCTCGTCAAGCGGCGCCGTGATGAGTCCGAGGGTGATGCGCGGTTTGACCTTGCTTGGTTTGCCAAGATGGTTCTGCGCGAGAAGCGCGGCCTGCGTGACATGGTGTTTGGCTCGATGGTCATGAGCGTGTTGCAGGTTTTCCCACCATTGATCGTCATGCAGGTGATTGACCGTGTGGTGAATTATCACTCAATGGCAACGCTGGTCTCTTTGACGGGCTTTGTCATTATTTTAGGCGTGTATGAGATTTTGCTTTCTTATGGACGTCAAGAGCTGACCTTGGTGGTCACCACGCGTCTTGATGCGCGTATTTCGCTCCATGCGTTTAATCGGCTTTTGTCTTTGCCGCTGGAATTTTATGAGCGCCAACAGGCTGGTGAAATTCTCGGGCGTTTTTCATCGGTCTTTAAAGTGCGTGACTTTATGACCGGTCAGCTTTTAAGCACGATTTTGGATATGTTCGTGCTGGTCGTGGTGATGCCTGTATTGTTCTATATGAGCCCCACTATGGCATGGCTGACTTTTGCGGCGGCTGGTGCGATTGGGTTGGTAGTGGTGATTATGCTGCCAGCCATTAGCCGTGTTGCTGGCCATCAAATTCGCACGGAGATGAAGCGAAACGCGACCCTGTATGAGACAGTGGCGGGGATCAGGACGGTTAAAACCCTCGCTCTTGAAAATCCACGCCGTGAGGAATGGGATGATCGTACCGCAGAGGTCGTGCGTTGGCGTTTAGCTGCCGGGCGGATTTCAAACTGGTCGAACTCCATCGTGATGCCACTTAATATGTTCATCAATCGCGGGATCATTATGGTGGGGGCTTATCTTACCTTGACCAATTCCAACTCCATGCAGGGTGGGGCTTTGATGGCCTTTATGATGCTTGGTGGTCGTGTCGCTTCCCCTTTGGTGAGCTTGGCGCGTATGATGGAATCAGTCAATGAGGTGACAGTCTCTCTCAATGAAGCTGGGATGGTGCTTAACCAACCAACAGAAGCAAAAGCGCTGACGACGGGCATGCGCCCCCCCATTAAAGGGGCTCTTAGCTTTGTTGATGTGAACTTCTCTTATCCCGGGTCGACGGCGAAAGCGCTGGACGGGGTCAACTTTAGCGTGCCGGCAGGAACGATGCTGGGGCTGGTTGGGCGGTCTGGTTCGGGTAAATCGACCATTACGCGTTTGTTGCAAGGGGTGAGCCGTAATTACACAGGTTATCTGCGCTTAGACGGCATTGATATGCGCGAGATCAACCTGCACCATTTGCGGCGTTCCTTTGGGGTGGTGTTGCAAGATAACTTCCTCTTTCGTGGCACAATTCAGGACAATATCACGGCAGGCCGTCCGGGCTTGACGATTGATGACGTTGTGCGAGCAGCACGTATGGCTGGGGCGGAAGAATTTATTGAACGTATGCCCGCCGGGTATGAGACGTGGATTGAAGAGGGCTCCACCAATATTTCCGGGGGACAACGGCAGCGTTTGGCGATTGCCCGTGCGGTGATCTGTGATCCCAAATTAATGATTTTGGATGAGGCGACCTCGGCCTTGGACCCGGAATCAGAAGCTTTGGTGAATGCGAACCTTCAGCGGATCGGTAAAGGGCGGACGATGGTTATCGTGTCGCACCGTCTGTCTTCGTTAGTAGATTGTGACCAGATTGCGGTGATGGATAAAGGTAAAGTCACTGATATTGGCCCACATTCAGAGCTTCTGGAACGTTGTGATGTGTATCGCACTCTTTGGCTTCAGCAGAACCGTCATGTCAATCCACAAGCTGCGAAGGCCGCAGAGGAAGATGAGGCGGCTGATGACCAGAAGAGGGAGCAGCAGGGGCCGCAACCTTCCGAGGGAGATGACGCATGAGTGAGAATGATCACACACCTCATGACGATGACCCCCGTGACACGTCTTCTTCTTCCCATGACAAAGAGGCTAAGAGCGCACACGACAAAGCCCATGCCGACGGGCAGGAAGAGGCCGCAGAGGGAGAAAACAAGGAGGGGGATACTCCTAAGGAAGGCGGGCATAACGTCCCGCGTAAAGCAACGGACCCCTTTGCACCTGATGGCATGCCCGTGGCCTTGCTGGAGTTTCACTCTCCAACGCGCGGGTTGGTTAATATGCCCGCCACGCCATCGGCACAATATATTGTTTGGGTAACAGGCAGTTTGCTCATTATGAGCTTGCTTGCGATGGCGCTTTTCCCGGTGAATAAGGTGGTGTCCGTTAAGGGACGGCTCATCTCCACCCAACCAACAACTCTTGTGCAGCCTTTTGATAGTGGGGTGATCCGTTCGCTTGATGCTCATGTGGGAGATTATGTCCATAAGGGGCAAGTGCTTGCTCGCCTAGATCCGACGTTAAGCCAAGTGGATATGGAGAACCTTGTTGCACAGTCTCAGCTGCTGCAAGCACAGGTGGATCGATTGAAGGCGGAAGCGGCAGGGCAAGAATATCACCCTGACCTTAATATTCCGGCCTCTATTCAACAAGGCGAGGCTTATTTACGGCGTCACCAAGATTATATGGCTCATATTCAAGACTTTGACCATCGTATTGCAGGGATGGAAAGTGACCTTCAGGGGGCACGGGCCAATGCGGCGATGTTTGCCAGTAAGCTGCGGGTTGTGTCTGCTGTATTAGAGATGCGCCGGCGTGAACAGAAGGAAGAAGTGGGTTCACGGCTTTCCACTCTTGGGGCGCAAGATGCTGTTATGGATGCCGAGCGGGCATTGATTACGGCTCAGCAACAAGCCAATGGTACAGAAAGCCGCCTAAACGCGCTGAAAGCGACGCGAGAGAGTTTTAGTCAGTCTTTTAAAGCAGAGGCTTACACAAGTTTGGCGGAAGCAGAGCGTCGCCTTGATGAAACACGGAGTGATTACCGTAAAGCGCGTGTTAAGCAACGCATGGTATTGTTGCGTGCACCGACGGATGGCGTCGTGTTAACCGTAGCCCCTGTGTCTGTTGGGGCGGTGGTTGACCCACAAGTGCGGATCATGACACTGGTTCCAAGTGCGACAGGGCTGGAAATGGAAGCTATTTTGCGTGCGCAGGATGCAGGGTTTGTGAAGCTGAAAGACCGTGCGATTATTAAGTTCTCGTCTTTTCCGTATAATATGTATGGCGGAGCCGAAGCGACAGTGCGGGTCATTAGTGCGGATACATTCCTGCCAACGGATATTTCGACAAGCAATATTCGGGCTGGGATCAACCCTGAAGAGCTGGCAACACAAGGGGATGCGCCCGTATTCTATCGGATTCGTCTGCGTGTGGATAAATATACGCTTCACGGGCAGCCTTCTTTCTTCCACCCTGCACCGGGTGTTCCTGTCACGGCGGATATTGATGTGGGGAAACGTACGATCATCAAGTATCTGTTTAGCCGTATTGTCCCAACCCTCACTGATGGCATGAGAGAACCATCCTAGGTGAGTGACGACAGCTCATTATGAAGAAGACGTTTTTCTCATCTTTGCGGCCATCCGTTCGACGGTTTGCGCACGCCATGCAGCTTCTCGAGCAAGGGGAAGCTGTTGAGGCCTTTTCGATCTTTGCGGATCTTGCGCGACGTGACGACCCGCAGGCGCAATATCAGGTTGGGCAATGTTACCTGAGCGGTAATGGGGTGCTGGCGTCCTTAGAGGAAGGCGCGCGCTGGGTGTCGCGCGCAGCCCATCATGGGATGCCAGAAGCGTGCTTTACGTTAGCAACGCTCTACGCGATGGGGCTGCCGGAGGGGTTTGATCCAACCACGACGTTTAACACCGTCGATGCGTTAACCGCTGAACATGAGCATGCAGAAAAACATCCTGATTTTGAACAGGCTGAGCTTTGGGCGCGACGTGGAGCTGAGGCGGGGAATGCGGACGCTCAAGCCCTGCTGGCTCATATTCTAACCCATGGCCCTAAAGAGCTGCGTGATGAGCGGCAGGCTCGTTACTGGTATGAAAAAGCCGCTGATGGCGGGGCGTTACAAGGTTATCTTGGCCTTGGTCTCCTCCTCGTAGGGGAGGCAAAAACCGAGGATGAAAAACGCCGTGCAGCGGCTTATTTAACTAAAGCTTCAGAAGGTGACCTAGGCACAGCGTGTGCAACGCTGGGCTGGATGTATGAGACAGGCTTTGCGGTAAAGCAAAGTTTTGATCGGGCTGCTCATTATTACGAAAAAGCAGCGGAGAATAATATTCCCCCTGCTCAGGCACGCTATGGGCTGATGCTCCTTAAAGGGGTTGGTGTCGAGGCCAATATCACGCGGGCAGAGAGTTGGTTGCGGCGGGCTGCGTATAATGGGGATGCCGATGCGGCTGCTTTGCTCGGTGATCTGTATATTCGCGGGGAAGATTTTGTTCCTGTCCCTTCAGAGGCGCTTAAATGGTATCGTTTGGCAGCGGAGAACGGGCATGTTGCGGCGACGCGTGCGTTAGCGCTTCTCTACCTGACAGGGACAGGAACGGAGCGGGATCCTAAAAAGGCGGCGCATTGGTTCCAAGTAGCTGCAGAAAAAGGCGATAAACATGCTGTGGCTGATTTTGGGAATATGATTCTTGCTGGCGTGCCTCAGTCAGACGAGGCAAAAGAGGAAATGCAAGAGCGTTTCCGTCATTTAGCGGAAAGTGGAGATCCGTTAGGGGCCTTTAATTTAGGGGTCTGTCTCGCTCAAGGGCTTGGCGGTGGGCGTGATGAAACGCGGGCCCTCTATTGGATGAGTAAAGCGCGTGATGGCATCGTGAACGCTCAATATTGGTATGGCCGCATGCTCTATGAAGGGATTGGTTTATCAGCTGACCCTGTTAATGGTTTGAAATGGATCGAGAAGGCAGCAGAAGCGGGTATGCCCGAGGCCTGTGTAGCGGCGGCGCAGTTGCTTGTCACAGGGGCTGTTGCAGGGCGGCGTGATCACCAAAAAGCGTTGGCATTGTATCATCAAGCTGCCGAGCAAGGGAATGTGGATGCATTCTTCTCTCTTGGGGCGATGTATGGCGGCGGGCATGATATCCCAACGGATCGCTCGCGGGCCTTTGATTATTTCGAGAAGGCGGCACAGAGAGGTCATGGCCTTGCTCAGATGATGGTCGGGCGGTACCTCGCGCGGGGGTTGGCAGGACATACGGATGTTGATCAAGCGCGTTTATGGTTGCGTCGTGCCGTGAAAAACGGCGCTAAAGAGGCCGAAAAAGATCTGAAAGAGCTTGATCAACAGCGTCTTTCGGCGGAAAAAGGAGAAGATCATGGCTGAGGCTTTCCCGCCCTATGTCAGTTATGGACTGAAGATTTCGCCTGAAGATGAGCAGCGCTGGCATAAAGAGCGAGAGCGAGAGGTCAGAGAGGCTCTCGAGCGTGGTCTAGCCTATTATGAGGAAGGGGAGCTTAAGGACAGTTTTTACTGGCTTGGACGTGCGGAGCGTTTGTCGGGAGACTGTTCTAATGTCATGCTCTCGTATGCAATGGTGGCATTAGAGCTCAATTATTGCCGGATTTGTCAGCCGCGCTTTCAACTATTGCGGGAACGGTACCAGCTCCGTGAGGCTGCTTTTGCCGAGATTTGGTGCCTTTGTCGCCAAGAGCGCCTACAAGAGGCTGCGCGTTGCTTAGGTAATGCGTTGTCGCGTTCCTTTGCGGTGAAAGGGATTTCAGATGTTGCGGGACATCTCGCAATACAGACGGGCAGACCGGGTTGGGCGACGCTTTCTAATAGTGGGATTATCTCAATTCACTGCGCAGAGCGCGTTCAACTATATCTGGATTCGTATGATCTGGGTGAGATGGATCCTGGGCCGGTTTTGTTATCTCAATGGAACGATCGGGGGCCGAAACGTCTATGGTCTGATTATGAGCGTTTGTCGGTTACTGTTAAAGGACGACATGTCTTAGGAAGTCCATTTGATATCCGCACGTTAACCCGCTGTGACGGGGTTGTAACCGTTAAGGATGGGCAACTTGAGGGATGGCTTTGGCATCCTGAAGAACCTGATTTTGAACCAAAAATTTGGATAAATGATGCTTTCTCCCTAACACCTTCGGAGGAAAGGGACACAGTAAGCGATGACCGCCCCTTGCTGCGGCCTTGGGGGTTTTCTTTCCCTCTCTCTTCTCTTCCAGATGTGGATAAAAAGACGGTCGTTGTCCGAGACACGCATCAACGTCTGTTACGTGGAGCGCCGCTTGATCCGCAGATAGAGCAGGTTCTGGCAGGAAAGACACCTATTCCGACGCAATTTCTGCCGATGATGGTGGGTGAAGGGAGTGCAACAGATGATGAACGAGCGCGGCTGAAGGCTGCGCGTTGTGCTGTTATCATCCCTGTTTATCGCGATTATGAAGGAACGCGTGACTGTTTAAGAAGCGTTTTGCAGACGGTGCCACAGGATACTGTGGTGGTCGTGATTAATGATGCTTCTCCAGATGACGGTGTTGTCCAGTACGTCCAGCAGCTTGCCGAACAAAAGCAGATTATTTTACGGACGAATACGTGCAATCGTGGCTATCCTTACAGTGTCAATGTTGGGCTTAACCTCTGTCATGGACGTGATGTTATTTTGCTCAATAGTGACACGACTGTTTTTCCGGGCTGGGTAGAGCGTTTGCGGGCATGGTTAGCGCTGCCTCATGTTGGCACGGCGACACCTTTTTCAAATGATGGTGGGCTCACCTCTTATCCGTCTGTTGAACAAGAAAATATTTATCCCTCACGACGAAAAGCACGTTTTTTAGACCAGCTATGCCAACGTATAGACCAACCTGATATTATTGAACTGCCGACGGGGAATGGTTTTTGCATGGCCATTTCTGCGGCGTGTTTACAAGCGACAGGTCTGATGCGGGATCAGCTTTTTGCGCAGGGTTATGCGGAGGAAAATGATTTTTGCCTTCGTGCTCGTGCGCAGGGCTTTCGGCATGTTGCTGCTGTGACGGTGTATGTGCGGCATCGGGGACATGCATCGTTTCTGGAGGGGTATCGTGGCTTATTGGAGCGCAATTTGGCGCTTCTAAACACTCTGTATCCGCATTATGCGCAAGATGTACATGATTTTAAAAAGCGCGATCCTCTCTATAAGGTGCGCCGCTTTCTTGATGAGTGTTGTTTGAAGGAAAGAGCAGGAGAGGCAGGCTCTGTTCTGATGATACAGCACTGCCTTGGTGGAGGTGTTGCGCGTGTCGTCAGAGAGAGAGGCCAGTCTTTTTTACGCAAGAAAGTGCTCGCACTGAGCATGGTGCCAGCAGAGAAGGGCTGTGTACTGGAAGTTTGTGGAAGTATTGAGAGCTTTCCTAACTTATCTTATGCGCTACCGTCGGAGAGAGACCAGTTATGTCGTCTTCTTCGGGATGTGCAATTACGCCATATTGAGTGGCATCATTTAGCCGGGCATGCTCCTTGGATACGCATTCTCCATCGTGTGCTTGAGGTTCCTTATGATGTTTTTATACATGACCATGTTTGGTTCTGCCCACGTATTGCGCTCTTAACGGGAGACGGTCATTATTGTGGTGAGCCCTCTGCGGAGGCGTGCCAGAGCTGTATTGACCGGTGGGGACAATCTCTTGAGCCTGGGTTGACTATTCCGGCGTTGTTAGAGCGTTCATCAGTTGAGTTGACAGCAGCACGTCGCGTGGTTGCACCGTCTTCTGATGCAGCGAGACGGTTAAAGCGTCATATAATGGACGTAAAGACCATTGATATTGAACCTCTCGAAGATGATCGTTGTCTTCTTCAGGGGGAACGTAAACCCTTTTATCGTCATGCGAAGCGTCGTATTGGTGTGCTTGGGGGGATTAGCCGCTGGAAAGGGTATGATGTCCTTGTTGATCTTGGGCGGCATATTCAAAAGCATGATCTACCCTTAGAGCTTGTTTTGTTTGGTAGCACGGTTGATGACGAAAAATTGATGGAGGCTGGCGTCCGGGTGACGGGACCCTATCGCGAGAAAGATATTTTACTATTGCTGACCGTTGAAAAAATCGATATTGGCTTTATACCATCTGTTGCTCCTGAGACATGGTGCTATGTATTGGGGTGGTTATGGAAAGCAGGGCTGGATGTTTTGAGCTTTGATATCGGAGCTTCAGGAGATCGTATACAGGCTTCTGGCCGGGGCCATGTGATTCCGCTGGGTGTCCCGATCGATTTTTTGGCACAGTATATGTTAAATTATAAAAAGATCCGTTAGTATGGTGGTCAAAGGTGTATTTAAGTAGGAAGTTCATCATCTTCATCGGGTGAATACTTTACAGTATCATCTCACAAGAGGTCATAGGTGTGTTTCCTATTAGTTGGGTATGTGGCCCTAATGGAAGCAGAAATGACCTTGCAAAATAGGGAGGCACAATGCCCGACACAAAGCAGGAACAGGGAGAGAACCGCGTAATAGATCTGAAGGCGGGCGCGCATGTCATGATGCTTGATGCCGGGGTCTATTGTGTGTTCCATGCCCCAGGGCAAACACCACCAGGTCGTTCTGGTTTGCCTGGTGTGCGCATTACCCGCGCTCCTGGAGTGTCTCCTGACGTGGTTGAGGTGAGCACGTTTGAAACAGATGGTTGGATGGGAAGCATGAATGGCGCTGCTTTAGTGCGTGTTCATCAAGGGCCGTCTGGTGTGATGGTAACGACCTACCAAGAGATTGGAAGTGAGCAAGAAGGGCCACGCCTTCAAGTCATGCGGTTGATTGATAGTCGTGCTGAAGGGGGTGAAGCAACAGAGCTTCCTTCTGGTACGCCGGCTGATAAGGCCGCTGTGGGAGACGTAACGGCTCATGTCCAGCGGCAAGGCGATGTGAATTGTCAGCTTGGAGACTGGGTGGGGACACCGGGCAGCCAGCTATGGATTGAGGGCTTCTCAGTCAATGCAACAGGCCCGCTTAAAACTGATGATGTCGAGTATCAGGCTGTATTGGGGCGTGGATGGCTCTCCCCTTGGGTTGAAGGGGGAAAATTCTGCGGTTCCCGTGGGATGTCCTTGCCTATTTTGGGGCTTCGTGTTCGCTTAAAAGGAGAAAAGGCAGAGCAGTGGTCGCTGCGTGTCAGTGCCTCTTTTACAGATGGAACGCGTTTGGGGCCTGTGGATGGGGCTGAGGATGCTCTTGAGGCGGAAAGCTTGGCTCCTCTTGAGGGATTTCGTTTGGAGTTGATCCCAGTGGAAGGAGCCGCCGTGGAGAAAGCCTCTAAAAAAGAGAGTTCGTCTCGCAAGGCATCGTCTTCACCCGTTCGTAAGACGGATAAGCGGCGCACGCGTCGTCAGTAGGGCTTGTGCGGTATCTTTTCGTTCATCAAAGTTTTCCCGCGCAATATGTGCATCTGTTACACCATCTTGTGAAGCAAGGTGGCCATGAGATTGTCTTTATTACAGCCAGCCAAGCTCAAGAAATAGCAGGGGTGCGGCGTGTATTGTATGCGCCGCCTTCTCTGCCTTCTCCATCGGTTCATCCTGCTGTGCGTGAGTTGGATCATGCTGTGCGGCGGGCAGAAGCTGTTGCGCGTGTGGCGCAGTCTTTAAAAACTCTTGGCTATGTGCCTGATATTATCATCGGCCATCATGGGTGGGGTGAGCTTCTGAATATTGGGGATGTTTTCCCTAATGTACCGGTCTTAGGATATTTTGAATTTTACTATCACGTCGAAGGGTTGGATGTTGGGTTTGATCCTGAGTTTCCACTGACAGACCTCGCCCCTTTGTTGGTGCGTTGTAAAAACGCCATCAATCTTCAGGCGTTGACGCTTCCTGGGGTCGGTCAAACACCGACCCTTTTTCAGAAGGGGACATATCCAGACTGGGCGCAGTCAAAGCTTTCTCTCTTGCATGAAGGGGTTGATTTAGCGCGATGTTGCCCAGATAAAACAGCACGAGAGCGTGTGCTGCAGGTTGGAGATGTTCGTGTGCAGCCTTATGAGACGCTGGTGACATACGCGGCACGAGATATGGAGCCTTATCGTGGATTCCATAGCTTTATGCGGGCTCTCCCACGAATTTTAACGGCTCGTCCGGATGCGCGTATTATTGTCGTTGGTGGAAATGGTATCAGCTATGGCCAACGCCCTCCTGATGGTGGCAATTGGCACGACGCTATGCTGCGTGAGCTGAAAGGAAAGCTCGACCTAGAGCGCATTCATTTTGTGGGATGGCAGAGCCATGAGGATTTGATACGCATCTTGCAGCGTTCAAATGCACATGTTTATTTGACCTATCCGTTCGTGTTGTCATGGTCGCTGCGAGAGGCGATGGCTGCTGGTTGTCCGCTTGTTGCGAGCGATACGGCTCCTGTGCGTGAGTTTCTTACTGATGGGGAAAATGGGCGTTTGGTGCCTTTTTTAGAGCCTGAGCGGATTGCAGATGGTGTGTTAGAGCTTTTGGAAGATCGTGCTTTGGCACAAAGATTTGGACGGAAAGCGCGGCGTCAGGCGTGTGCTCAGTTCGATTTAAAAGATTATCTAAGCCAGTATGAGAAGCTGATTGATGATAATGTCCATCAGTTTCATAAAGCTCTGGTATAAGGGGGGCTGGTGATGATGAGAGGGGTGTTTAATGTCTGTTGAAATTCTTCCCGCATTGCGGGCTTTGGTTGATGGTTGGGTCGTTAAAAAATCAACCTCAACACCTCCGCAGAGATTAACCTCAGAGGAGTTGGATATGCTTGCGCGTGCAAGCATTGAAACATTGACCCAACGCGCTCTTGGCACAGCTGATGGGGAGTGGGGTAGTCTTGAGGAAGTGACGCGTGGCTGGGTGGTGCAGCGTCAGCGCGGGGACACACCTGGCCCATTGGGGGAAGAAGAATATCGGCAGTTTGTAAAATTCGTGCTTGAAGGATTGTCACGTGCACGTCCTACCTTTTCACAAGGAGAGGAAGGCGATCAAGGGGCTGAGCAAGCGCAAGCAGCAGATGACGATTTAGCGGATTATACCCCAGAAACAGATGATGTTTTGCCTGATGGGCGGCGTGTTGCTGATGTGCTTCGTGAGGATCCGTTTTATTTCGCTCGTGAGCATCTCGCTCTTTCTCTTTAAAGGAAAGAGAAGACAAAAAAGGGGGATGCGACATTTATCGTCGCATCCCCCTTTTTTATAGAATAGAGGCAGCCGCTCTTATTTTTTAGGGCCAGCAATATCCTGCGTATGCGCTTCAAGGAACCATAGGTTCTTATCAAGCCCACGGGAAATTTCGGTGAAGATATCAGCTGTATCGTCATCGCCCGCTTCAGCTGTGGTCTTGATCGCTTCACGCACGCGGTTGGCAACCGTTGCAAAGCGCTCGCCCAGAGCCTTCACATGATCCAACACTTCATAGATGTCGGTTGGATAAGCTGGGAATGTTGTCTGTGCTGCAACATTCTGAGAGGTGCCAAGAGCCGTGCCACCTAGCTGAACAGCGCGCTCTGCGGCTGTATCAACATAGCCATCAATTTCGCTACGGAAACCATCAAGCATTTCATGAACGCCAATAAAGCTAGCCCCTTTGAGGTTCCAATGAGCTTGCTTGGTGATCAGCGCAAGGTCAATCAAGTCAGCCAGACGTGCATTCAGGGTCTCAATGGAGACGTGCTTCGTATTGTCTGCTGTGTTGTTTTGCGTTGCGTAGTGATTAATCTTAGACATAAAGGTCTCTCCTTAATCCTCTCCATGAGGGGTGATTACCTAGCAATCGGATACTACCAGAGTTTTTCAGGATCATGAAGATCAAAGAAGGTCTGGTGGTCTTTCCTGAAATAATGTGGGTATGTGGGATCATTTTTAAAGAGGGGAAATTCTTTCCATCTTTCAAGCATGGTCTGGGTTTCCTGGAAAAAGCGAGGCTCGTTCTCAGGTTTGTCATCTGTTCCGCGTGAAAAACTTTCATGGTGCTCGGCCTGTGCGCTTGCACAATAGATGATTTTAAAGCCAGCTTGACGGATTTTGAGGCACAAATCGACATCATTATAGGCGATTTTTAGTGATTCTTCATCGAAGCCGCCAAGTTCTTCAAACAAGGAGCGTCGCACAAGCATAGCGGCTGCGGTGACGGCCGTTACTTCGTGGCTTAGGCAGAGACGGCCAACATATCCATAGGCATCATGGGGTTGAGCACGATGGACATGTACACCAATAACGTCAGGGCCAACAGCAACACCGGCATGTTGAATGGTTTCGTTTGGGTAGAGAAGACGTGGTGAAACGGCCCCAACATTGGGGATCGCGAGTGCTTCTGCCACCATCTGGGTTAAGAAGTCGTCTTGGGAGATAAAGACGTCGTTATTGAGGAAGAAGAGAAAGTCACTCTTACATTGCTGTGCTGCAAGGTTGTTGAGGCGGGAGAAGTTAAAGGGTTCCTCAATACGCAGCACAGAAACGCGCGGATCAGAGCTGATTTCTTTTAGAAAGAGATGTGTCTCATCTTCAACAGAGAAATTATCCACCAAGCATATATGCAGGTTGCGATAATTGGCATGAGTTAACAAAGAGTCGACACAGTGTCGCGTCATCTCGACCTGATCGCGGAAGGGGATAATAACGCTAATGGAAGGGCGTCGTCGATTCGACCACTCAATGTCATAAAGAGTCAGGTTATTGATCGAGTGGACTTTAGCGCGGCGCTGCATCCGCGTGAGATGAGCCTGAACACAATGAACCCCGGCTTTGACAGCATAGGTTTTATTGCTAATGCGGGCAGCCGTCGAATTCGGTGTTTTGCGCCAGTGATAAAGAATAGCCGGGACATGCACAATCTCGGATGCGTCTAAGACTTCCGTACAGCGGAGCATGTAGTCGTGATCTTGGGCGCCATCATATTTGGTGTTCAGGAAACCGACCTTTTTGACGGTTTCTGCGGCAATGACAGTCAGGTGGCAGATATAATTGCAGCCGAGCAGATAACGATAATCGAAAGCAGGTTTAAAGTTTGGTTCTAAAAAATGGCCTGCTGCATCAATTTTATCTTCATCGCAATAGAGCAATTTAGCCTGACTTTTGAGGGCTTCGCGTATCATGACTTCAAGGGCAACAGGGACGAGAACATCGTCATGGTCAAAAAAGGCGATATATGCCCCTTTAGCTGCACGAATGCCCGCATTGGTTGCTTCGGAAATGCCCTGATTCTTTTTCAGCGTAACCGCGCGAATGCGTGAGTCGCTGGTAGTGAGTTCTTTGATGGTAGCGGTTGTTTGTTTGCAGCTACTGCCATCGTCGATGAGGATCAGTTCCCAATTTTGGTAGGTCTGAGCGACGACAGAGGCGATAGCGGCTCGGAAATCATGGTTGTCGGGACGGTACGTTGGGCACAGAACGGTAACGAGCGGCGTGTTCTTGGGGAGGGGGTGTGCACGTCGTTGCGTGGCGACCTTATCGGCCAGGAGAGTATAATAACGATGGGCCCAGCTATTATAACGCTGCAGGTTAGGAGCACGTCGTGGAATGAGGCTACTCACCTCTCGCCGGACAGACGTTAAGTCGCGGTAGAGTTGGTCAATGGTACTTTCTAACGCAACGAGACGGCTTTCAAGCGTGTCATGAACGAGGGAGGTGGTAAAAGGGCTTCCTTCAAGGAGCTTTTTATCTGGCTCTGAAACAACAGAAAACTGATGCGGATGCTGGTCATAAAGGCGACGGGGAAGAAGAATTTCAAAGCCACAATTGGGGTCACAGCCCAGAGCTTCTGCAACATCAGAGCGGTACTGATTGGCCCGTGCAGAGCCAAGACTAACACCATCGGCTGTCGCTGAGACTATGAGGCCGCCAATCCAATCGTCGTAAGGGGAAGGCCGATGAATAATCCATCCCTGTAGGACATCATCTTTCACCCCATCGACGAAGCTGCGTATTTCTGGCCGGATAGAACCGGGGAATGTGACGGTCTCGCTTAGAATGTCGCTATGGTCAATGTTGGGGAGCGGGAGAGCTGATCGATCTGGAAAGCGTAAGCCGATAGAATGCGGATGGCCGTCAAATACATTTTTCGGCAGACAAAATTCAAAGCCAAGCGTGTTGTTGGGAAGGTTGAGGGCTTCACGCACATCTTCACGCGGGGTGTCGCATAGGACTTGCATAACCTCTTGTTGGTCAATGAGGACATGCACACGTACGGGGTGGTCTATATCGCGCAGGTTAAGGGCCCAACCGCGAATAGTCCCATTTGTAAAATGATCCACATGCCCTTGAAAGACACTCGACGGTGAGGCTAGCTGCTGCGACACGCATGACTCCTACAATCAACAAGATGGCCCGTTTAGCTGTGGTATGGCGATAACCAAGCCACTAGTCTAGCGTAATAAAGACGCTTTTCTTGTGTCTTTCTCGTTACGGCACTGTGTAAAATCATGAAACTTTTGTGGCAAGGTATGAGCAGCGCTTGTTCTTCACTTAAGGGATAGGTTAAGCCTTGAGCGTCGGCGCCCCATTTGAGGGTGCTTATAGGCTGTTGCAACGACAGGGTCCCGAACCATGAGTATGGCGCCTGTGCCACGATCTTCCAAACGCCAGCTCGGTCTGGATGTTCTTTTTCATGCTCTCTTTTGGGCAAGCGCCTTACTGGTGCTCCTCATTTTGGGGGGGCTTATTGTCCTTATGGCAACAGGTGGGTGGAAAGCGCTGACCACATTTGGTCTGAGTTTCTTTGACCAGTCAGCTTGGAACCCTGTTAAAGATCGTTACGGGGCTTTAGCACCCTTACTCGGTACCGTGTTGAGCACGGTTATCGCTTTGTTGTTGGCTATTCCTCTAGCGTTTGGAACGGCTTTTTGGTTGACCAATATTGCTTCATCGCGTTTGGCAGCCATTATTGGCACAGCTGTTCAGCTTTTGGCTGCTGTGCCGTCAATTATCTTCGGTATGTGGGGGTTTTTCACCATTGTGCCGTTGGTTGCGCGTTATGTGCAACCCTTTGTTAATCATCACTTTCGTCATGTATTTATTTTGGGGCCATTGTTAAAAGGCCCACCGATTGGGACGGGGGTGATGACGTCTGGCATTGTCCTAGCGGTTATGATTGCTCCTTTCATCACCGCGGTGATGTGTGATGTGTTTGGCGCAGTACCTCCTATGCTGCGCGAGAGTGCGTATGGGCTTGGGGCGACACGTTGGGAAGTCATGTGGAAAATCATTGCCCCGTGGTCTCGTAATGGAATGATCGGAGCGATTGTTTTGGGAATGGGCCGCGCGTTGGGAGAGACAATGGCTGTGACCTTTGTGATCGGCAATGTTACCTCTGTTGGGTGGTCGCTTTTTGCCCCTCGAAGCACGGTGGCTTCCTTAATCGCGCTGCAATTTCCTGAGAGTCCAGCTGGATCGCTACGTCTGTCATCATTAATGGCATTAGGCTTTACGCTCATGCTCTTATCTTGCGCGAGCCTTGTGGTAGCGCGTTGCCTTCGGGGGGGACGTCAATGAGCGAGACTGCTCAACAGATGGCACGGGCCACCAAGCAGCGTTGGCATCAAGGTGGACGAGCTCGCCGGCGCCAAGTTCTTGATCGCATAGCGACTGGAACCAGTATTGCGGCGGGTGTTTTTTTGGTTCTTGTCCTTTTGTCCATTTTATGGACGCTTCTTAGTCGCGGTTTAGCGGGAATATCTTGGGCCACTGTAACCCATTCTATGGGGCCTCCTGGCTCAGGAGGAGGGCTTGGCAATGCGATTTTGGGCAGTATCATTCAGACAGGTCTAGCTCTGGCAATGGCTGCTCCGCTTGGGCTTTTCTGCGGGATCTATCTTTCAGAATATGGCGGAAAGCATAATCATTTTGCCTCAGTGGTTCGTTTTGTCTCTGACGTTTTGATGTCTGCCCCTTCGATTTTGATCGGGTTGTTTATCTATCAGCTCGTGGTGGTGCCGTGGGGGCATTTCTCTGGTTTTGCGGGGGCGGTGGCGCTGGCTGTGTTGGCTGTGCCCGTTATCGTGCGCACGACTGAAGATATGTTACGCTTAGTGCCCACGTCCATGCGTGAAGCAGGGGCGGCGCTTGGGGCTCCGCGTTGGCGCGTTATTCTGTCGCTTTGCTTGCGTTCGGCACGGCAAGGGGTGCTGACAGGTATTTTGCTGGCAGTCGCGCGTATGGGAGGGGAGACAGCCCCTCTGCTCTTTACATCGCTTGGTAACCAGACATGGTCATTACGGCTTGATAAGCCGATGGCGAGTTTACCGGTTGCGATCTACCAATATGCCGGGGCGTCTTATGATGATTGGGTGCAGCTTGCGTGGGCAGGTGCGCTCCTCATTACATGTGGCGTTTTGATGATTAATATTATCGTGCGGCTTTCTGCCCGCCGCTGAACCAGAGGATAGACGACTATGAACCATGGTCCGACAACGTTAGCTGAGGATGTTGCCGATTCTGGGGAGGAGGCGGCTCTTGCGGTCAAAGACCTCAATTTTTATTACGGCGATCATCATGCCCTGCATGATATTACGATGGATTTCCCCGCTCGCCAAGTCACAGCGATGATTGGCCCAAGCGGTTGTGGGAAATCGACCCTCTTGCGTATTTTCAACCGGATGTATGATCTCTACCCGGGGCAACGCGCGACGGGTGAGGTGATGTTTGATGGGGTGAATATCCTTGAAAACACGGTAGGGCTGGACGTGCTTCGTGCTCGGATTGGGATGGTCTTTCAAAAGCCAACACCATTCCCCATGTCTATCTATGATAACATCGCCTTTGGCGTGCGTTTGCATGAGCGCCTCGGCCGTGCCGAGATGGACGAGCGTGTGCAAGATGTGTTGACGCGTGTGGCTTTATGGAACGAGGTACGAGACCGTTTGAAAGCACCTGCTTCTGGGCTTTCGGGTGGGCAGCAGCAAAGGCTGTGCATTGCCCGCAGTATTGCTACACGTCCAGAAGTGATCTTGCTTGACGAGCCAACCTCAGCGCTGGACCCTATCTCGACAGCGCGTATTGAAGAGCTGCTGGATGAGCTTAAAGAAGAGTTCACCATTGCGATTGTCACACATAACATGCAGCAGGCTGCGCGTTGTGCGGACCGTGTCGCGTTCTTTTATATGGGAGGGTTGATAGAGGTGGATACGGCGGATCGTATCTTTACCAATCCTCGCCAGAAACAAACGCAAGATTATATTACAGGTAGGTTTGGATAAACGCTATGACACAAGAACGATCTCATATTGTTAAAAGCTATGAACAAGAACTTGACCAACTGCGTGCGATGATGGCGCAGATGGGCCAGATTGTGGAAGAGCAAGTGGGGCTTGCTCTGGATGCGATCGCCAAACATGATGAAGAAGCAGCCGATGAAGCGGCGCGGCGTGACCCTGAGGTTGATGAGCTTGAGCGTGAGGTTGAAGGGTTGGGCATTCGCCTTTTGGCGCTGCGGAGCCCGATGGGGCCTGACCTGCGTGAGATTGTTTCTGCTCTTAAAATTACGGGCGATCTGGAACGTATGGGCGATTATGCAGCCTCTATCGCGCGTCGTGCGATGAAGGTGGCGTCAGAAGAGGGGAAAGTCTCTCTCTCTGGGTTACGGAGTATGGGCCGTTTGGTGCGGGAAAATCTTCATCGTACCGTGGAAGCCGTGGTGAATCATGACCCTCATCAGGCCATGGAAGTGTGGCATGCAGATCGGGGTGTTGATGAGCATTATCTGACGCTTTTTCGTGAGCTGATCACGTACATGATGGAAGATCCACGTACGATTCGTTCTTGCACAGAATTGCTGTTTATCGCGAAGAATTTGGAGCGTATTGGCGACCATGCCACCAATATTGCAGAGCGTGTGTTTTACGCGGTAACGGGCGACAATCTGCCGACTTTACGGCCTCGCGGTGGTGTTCGTAAGTCTCAGCAAGGGCCGCCATCTGAGTAAGCCAGCAATTATGTGAGAATGGTAGGTAAGAAAAAACCCCCGGAGGCTTTATTCTTCCGGGGGTTTTTTGTGCGTTATTTTTCGTCTGATACCGTGCCAGGTTGTTTGCCTGTGCGTTTGAGGAGGAACCAACCGGCAAAGAAGATCAAGGCAAGCAATGGAATGCAGGCTACCGAAATCGTGCCAGAAGGATAGTCAAACGCCATCATGACTAGGACGAGCGCGAGAAATGCGAGCGTTAGCCAGCCTGAATAAGGAGCAAATGGCATGGCAAAACCCGTTGGAGCAACTTTGCCGAGGCGGATCGCTTTGTGAAGCTTGAGCTGACACATGACGATACAGGCCCATGTGCCCAGAATGCCGAGGGAGGAAATGCTGAGGACGATTTCAAAAACCTGTGTTGGATAGAAATAGTTCAGCAGAACACCGATGAGATAGATCACTAATGTTGTCCCAATGGCAACATAGGGCACAGCATGGCGATTCATTTTGCTCATCGCACCAGGGGCTGACCCCCCAAGAGAGAGGGCCCGGAGAATGCGCCCTGTGGAATACAGACCGGAATTCAAGCTGGAGAGAGCTGCTGTCAGCACGACAAAGTTCATGATGCTATCAGCACCAGGAAGGCCGAGCCTACTAAAGAAGGTGACGAATGGGCTTTCCCCTTCATGGTAGGAAGACCATGGAAGCACGAGCACCAGCAGCACGATAGACCCAACATAGAAGAGGATAATGCGCCAAATAACGCTATTAATAGCGCGAGGCACAACACTTTTGGCGTCATGGCATTCACCCGCTGCGACACCAATGAGCTCTGTTGCAGCATAGGCGAAAACCACGCCTTGGATGAGCATCAGTGAGGCGACCATTCCATGAGGAAAAAGCCCACCGGATTGTGTGATGAGGTGTAAACCTGGCGTATAGCCGCCAACATGAGTGCCGCTGAAGAGCACAAAACCACCAACGGCAAGGAAAACGACAAGGGTTAGGACTTTAATCAGAGAGAACCAGAACTCAATCTCACCAAAATAGCGAACCCCTGTCAGATTGACGGCGCCAACCACAACAAGAGCACCGAGTGCGAGGATCCATTGCGGAACTCCTCCAAAAACGGGCCAATAATGGATGTACAGCGCAATGGCGGTGATATCGACAATCCCGGTCATGGCCCAGTTAAGGAAGAAGAACCAGCCCGCAGCGTACGCCGCGCCTTCGCCCAAAAACTCACGCGCATAGGTGACGAAGCTGCCGCTGCTGGGGCGGTACATGACGAGCTCCCCCATGGCGCGGAGGATCATAAAAGCGCAGAGACCACAGATAGCATAGCTAATAGCGAGTGAAGGCCCCGCGATTTGTAGTCGTGAGCCCGCCCCTAAGAAGAGCCCTGTACCGATAGCCCCACCAATGGCAATCATCTGCACATGACGTTGACTAAGGTCTTTTTGGTACCCTTCGTTACTCACGCGGTGATGACCGTCATCGACGGCACGTTCTTGCAGAGTTTCCTGATCATCAGGTGATATGGTCATAAAGCGATCCTGAGGGAAGGTGTCACGGTATGGTCTCTTTCTACGGTTTAAAAAGAGGACCTCTTCGCTCCTATCTTGGCAGGTATGTGTCTAGCGTATGGCATATATACAATAGCTGTCAATTTTTGCCAATAATGAAGCGTTTTGCGAGTGTCCTTTCATAAAAGAGTAAAGATAGATGCCCTAGTAATATGGCTCTTCGTTTATTGTCTATGGGGGCGGCATCCATCCAAAAAGATTCGTACCCCTTCTCGGAGGAAACGATGAAGCTGTTCGTCTGTACGAGGCGGAGAGCAATAGGTGAGGCGAGAGAGTATAGGGGCTCCTAATGTCAGGCCAAAAAGATGGTCGGCTGCGTCTTGTGCATCATCGAACTGTAGAACCCCGCGTTCTCTTTGAGAAATAAGCCATTGTTGCGTATCGAATTTACGTCCTGAGAGGTGAAACATGTCTTCCATAAGGTGTGCAATGATCGGGGAGCGCGTGGCTTCTCCAATGATTGCGCGTAACAAGCTAAGGCATTTCTCGTCTAACAGGTGCTTAGACATTTGTAGAACAAGCTCCAGAAGCTGCGTTTCAATATCCTCTTCTGGGTTGGGTTCGATGGAAAGTGGTGTAAAAAGTCGTTCAAGGAGAAGTTGCTCCATTAAAACGCGTTTGGACGGGAAGACGAGATAGACGGTCTTCTTAGACATGCCAGCATGACAGGCGATTTTGTCCATGGTGGTATGTTGATACCCCTGGGACTGGATAAGCTTGCAGGCTGTATCAAGAATGCGCGTGCGGCGATCGTCATCTGAACAGCAACGGGCGTCCGACGCTGGTGACGGTGCGTCCGCCTTACTGTCAGATGATGATACTCTGTTGCGTTTAGGCGACAAAGGCACGGAAGTCTCCCTACTGGCTATAAAACGAGATTGACCTTTAGCGCGGAAACTGATTAGTTTCCAGTCTTCAAGAGGGCAATGTTACAAGAATGCCTTCTATCCCTTAATTATTTTGTAGAGAGCTGCGGCACGCCCCATGTCTGTTTTTGTCTCTTCTTCGCCGATGTTGGCGCGTTCTTCTTGGCTTTTGCGCTGTGGAACAGCTGCTTTTTTGAGTGGAACCATCTTATTGAGTGGTTGCCAAAAAAAGGCCCCTCCAGCGAAGGCACCACCTCAAAAAGTAGAGGTTTATCGTCTGCATACTCAAAGCGTGACGATGGAGACGTCCCTCCCGGGACGCGTGGAAGCGTATGAACAAGCGCAAATTCGCCCACAGGTCAGTGGTGTGATTGTCTCACGGTCGTTTGAAGAGGGAGCGGACGTTAAGGCAGGTCAATCGCTTTATCAGATCTATATCGCGCCATTCCAAGCAGCGTACGATCAGGCAAAGGGGCACTTGATGGAAGCACAGGCGAGTGCGCAGCGTGCTGAGCAGCAGCTTAAACGTTATCGCGGGCTTGTGCAGGCACGCGCGGTGAGCCAGCAGGATTACGATAATCTCCTCGCGACAACACGGCAGGCACAAGCACAGGTGATGCAGGGCAAGGCCGCGTTGGAAAGTGCTGCGGTTAACCTCAATTATACTCATGTAAAGGCTCCTATTGATGGGCGTATTGGGCGCACGCTTTATACGGAAGGGACGTTGGTGACGGCTAATCAGAGCTTGCCAATTGCCGTCGTCACACGACTGGACCCGATTTACGTTGATGTGAATTTGGCCTCTGAAGATATGATCAGGTTGCGTCGTGAGCTCGCCCAAGGGCGCATTGAACGCCAGGGGAATGATGCGGCTGTGTCGCTTGAACTGCCTGATGGGTCGTCTTATGGGCAAACAGGGCGTTTAGCGCTTTCTGAAGTCACGGTAGATCCTGCAACGGGAACGCTGGTTATGCGTGCGGTCATGCCTAATGCAGACCGTTTGTTATTGCCGGGTATGTTTGTTCATGCTCATGTTCATGAGGGTGTGGATCCGCATGGTTTGCTTGTGCCGCAAGTCGCTGTGCAGCGTAATTCCAAGAGTAACCCCTATGTGATGGTCGTTGACCAAGATAATAAAGTGCATCTTCGTTCTGTGACGGTCAGTCGCACCGTTGGCTCTTCATGGCAGGTGACGTCTGGGTTGAGCGAAGGGGAGCGTGTGATCGTCAAGGGCCTTCAAAAAGTACACCCTGATGCGGTGGTGTCTCCGCATGAGATCAGTGCTGAGCAAAGCGTGGTGGAGTAAAGCACGATGTCATTGTCGCGTTTCTTTATCGACCGCCCGGTTTTTGCTTGGGTGGTGGGGCTGATTATCATGTTGATCGGTGGCTTAGCCATCTTCCGCATGCCGGTTGCCCAATATCCTAGTATTGCCCCTCCGATGGTGGCTATTTCTGTGGATGATCCTGGTGCATCGGCTGATACGGTCAACAACACGGTTGTGCGGCCTATCTTGCAGCAAATGTCCGGGTTGGATCATCTGGAGTATCTGTCGGCTCAATCCTACGGGAATGGGCATATGGAAATTGACCTGACCTTTGAGCAAGGCACGAACCCCGATATTGCTCAGGTGCAGGTGCAAAATAAATTGCAGCTTGCTCAGCCGCGCTTGCCTCCTGAAGTGACGGCGCAGGGGCTGAGTGTGACCAAAGCTTCTCGTAACTTTATGATGGTTTTGGCCTTTATCTCCACTGATGGTAGCATGAGTGGGCAAGATATTGCTGACTATGTATCGTCTAATGTGTCGGATCCGCTGTCACGTGTCTCCGGGGTGGGGGATCATCAAATCTTCGGGTCTGAATATGCGCTGCGTATTTGGATGAATCCTGATAAACTGTATCAATATGGCTTGACGGTTGCGGATGTTCAGCAGGCTGTTCAGGCGCAAAATATTCAGGTTGCTTCTGGTGAGCTGGGCGGTCTCCCGGCGCGTAAAGGCGTTGGGTTTGATGCGAACATCATTGGGCCGACACGTCTGAATTCGCCTGAGCAATTTTCCTCCATGCTGCTTAAAGTGCAGCAAGATGGCAGCCAGGTGCGGATGCGCGACATCGGCAATGTGGAGCTTGGGGCACAGAATTATAGCTTAGATGCTGAATATAATGGCAAGCCCGCAGCAGCGATGGCACTGAAACTCGCCCCAGGGGCAAACCAGATGACAACCGAAAAGGCTGTGCGTGAGCGGTTGTCAGATTTGGAGCGGTTTTTCCCGCCTGGGTTGCAGGTGCGCTACCCGCTCGATACGGAGCCTTTCATTACGCACTCGATTAGCGAAGTGATTGAAACACTCGTTGAGGCCATTGCGCTGGTCTTCATCGTGATGCTGATCTTCTTACAGAATTTCCGTGCGACCTTGATCCCGACGATTGCGGTGCCGGTGGTGTTGCTCGGAACGTTCGGGGTGCTGTCTGCGCTGGGCTATACGGTCAATACACTCACGATGTTGGCCATGGTGCTCGCTGTTGGATTGCTCGTTGATGACGCCATTGTGGTGGTGGAAAATGTCGAGCGTGTCATGAGTGAGAAGAGACTCCCTCCAAAAGAAGCGGCCCGTGTCTCTATGGATGAGATTTCAGGTGCTTTGGTGGGGATTGTCTTGGTACTGAGTGCCGTGTTCTTGCCGATGGCTGCGTTTAACGGCTCCACAGGGGTTATTTATCGCCAGTTTTCCATCACGGTTGTTGCGGCTATGTGGCTCTCTGTGCTGGTGGCGATGGTGATGACGCCCGCTTTGTGCGCGACCATGCTGAAACCGGTTCATGGTGAGGTGACGTTTAAACCGGCACGATGGTTTAACTATTGGTTTGACCGTTTAACCAGCCGTTATGTGGGAGGGGTTAAGCATTTGATCCATTTCCGTTGGATCGGGATGGTGGCTTTCCTTATTATTACGGTTGTAACGGTTTTCTTTTTCGGTCGTGTTCCTGGTGGATTTTTGCCTGATGAGGATCAGGGAATTATTTTTGGACAAATCACGATGCCTTCAGGGGCAACGCAACAGCAGACAGCTGCGGTTAATCGCAAAATCTCGGATTATATTCTCGCGACGTATCCTAAGGACGTGGAATCTGTCTTTAGTGCCAATGGGTTTAGTTTTGCGGGACAAGGACAAAGTGCTGGTGCGTTCTTTATCCGCTTGAAACCGTGGGATGAACGCCCGGGTTCTGCGCGATCGTCTATGACGATTGCTAATGGGATTATGAAGCATTTTTGGGGCGACCCAGATGCACAGATCTTTGCGGTTAACCCTCCTCCTGTGATGGAGCTTGGGAACGGAACGGGCTTTGACGTCGAGCTTGAAGACAATGCCCATCTTGGCCATCAGGCTTTGCTGGCAGCGCGTAATAAGTTGCTATCTGCGGCTGGGAAAGACCCTCTTTTGGTTGCTGTGCGCCCAATGGGTATTGAGGATGCGCCGCAATATGTATTGGATATTGATCGGGAGAAAGCCAATGCGTTGGGGATTTCCAATGATGCGATCAATAACACGATCCAAGGGGCTCTTGGTTCAATCTATGTGAACCAATTTACACGGAGTGATCGTGTAAAGCAGGTGTATATCCAAGGTGATAGCGCAAGCCGTATGCGCCCAGAAGACCTTAAACGGTGGTATGTGCGTAATAATACAGGCGGTATGGTGCCCTTTAACGTCTTTGTTTCAGGCCATTGGATCGTCGGCCCTCAAAAAGTGGAAAACTATAACGGGTTGAACTCTTTTGAGTTGCAGGGGCTTCCCGCTTCTGGTGTGAGCTCCGGTGCGGCGATGGCTGAGATGGAACGACTTATGAGTAAGACGTTGCCTGCGGGCATTGGCCATGAATGGACGGGTATCTCCTACGAGCAACGGGCTTCTGGGTCATCCACCGGGCCGCTTTATGCGCTGGCGGTGATCGTGATCCTCTTCTGCTTGGCAGCTCTGTATGAAAGCTGGGCGATCCCAATGTCTGTTCTTCTCGTGCTGCCTTTGGGTGTTCTTGGCGCTATTTTGGCGACATTGGGACGCGACTTGGCCAATGACGTTTACTTCCAAGTTGGGTTGCTCACGACGGTTGGTCTGTCAGTGAAGAACGCTATTCTGATCGTGGAGTTTGCGAAAGCCTTTTACGAAGAGGGCGATAGCTTAGAAGACTCCGTTCTCAAAGCAGCGCGTGAACGACTGCGCCCTATTTTGATGACCTCAATCGCTTTTGTCTGCGGGGTGTTCCCGTTGGCGGTGGCGACAGGGGCGGGTTCAGCAGCGCGTGTGGCGATCGGCACCTGTGTGGTTGGCGGCATGGTGTCGGCAACGCTGCTTGCGGTGTATTTCGTTCCGCTTTTCTTTGTGGTGGTACTGCGTCTCTTCAAGGTTCAGCGTTTGAGCGAGCGTCATGCCGCTGAAGAAGCCGCTCTTAAACAGATGCAAGCCGAAGAGGGAGGTCACTAATGCGCCGTTTCGTTACAGGATTAGGGCTGTCATCTTTGTTGCTCGCATCGGCGTGCAACATGTCGCCAACCTATCATCGCCCTTCTTCGGAGGTTACAGCAGCTTATCCAAAGGATAGTTATGCGAGTGGCAAAGCGGCACCGCGCCCGGCGTCTGACCTCGGATGGGAGGACTTCTTTACCGATCCGCGTCTCAAAAAGCTCATTGAGCTGACATTAGACAATAACCGTGATTTAGCGGCTCAAATGGCGACGGTCGTTGACCAGCGAGGGCAGTATCAAGTCCAAAACGCGGCACTCTTCCCCACTATTGGGGTAGGGGGAGGTGCGCAGTATATGGCGCCGTCTAAAACGGCGGGGTTCTCCTTTGCGCCGGGCTCAGGGCGTAACATCTCTACGCTGCGTTTCTACCAAACCTCTATCGGGTTCTCATCCTATGAGATCGATCTGTGGCAACGCGTGCGGAACTTGTCACGCACGCAAAAAGAGCAGACGCTTAATGCGGTGAGTAATCTTCGCAATCTGTGGATTACCACTGTGTCACAGGTGGCAGAGACCTATATTCAATGGCTTTCAGACCGTCAGCTCTTAGCGCTTGCCCAACGTACGTATGAAACGCGGCAGCGGACATGGGCGCTCACGAAGCTGTCTTACGACCATCATCAAGTTGACGCGCTGACCTTGGCACAGGTGAGTGCGCAACGTGATGAGGCGGAAGCTGATATTGCGCGGCTGACACGGGCTGTAGCTGATGATGCCCATGGGATTCAGCTGCTCGTTGGCAAACCGTTGCCGAACGATTTGCCCCCGCCAGCTCCGATGGGGGCGCAGACCATGATGACAGACCTTCCTGAAGGATTGCCGTTTGATCTGCTGGCTCAACGTCCTGATATTGAGGCAGCAGAACATACCCTCAAAGGGGCTAATGCCTCTATTGGTTCAGCGCGTGCTGCCTTTATGCCCCGGATTACCTTAACGGCGAGTGAGGGAACGAGTGCGCTGATGTTCCGTAAGGTTTTTACCAGCATGGCAGAGACGTGGGGCATCTCACCCAATATTAGCATTCCGCTGCTGACATGGGGGCAAAATCAGGGGAATTTACGGTCTGCTCATGCCCAACTTGCGAAAGCAGCTGCGCAATATCAGAAGGCCATTCAGAGCGCCTTCCGTGAAGTGGCTGATGCGTTAACGGCCCGTGAAACCTATCGTGATCAAGAAACGTCGATGGGGCGCTATGTGGCGGAGGCACAGCAGGCTTACGATTTGGCCCAGATGCGCTATCATGCAGGAATTGATAGTTATTTGACGACCTTAGAGCAGGAACGTCAGCTCTATGCGGCGCAACAGTCGCATATTGTCGTTCAGGCTGCACGGTTCCAGAATATCGTGACGCTTTATCGAGCGTTAGGTGGTGGCTGGACGCGTGCCAGTGTTAAACCGTCAGCATCGGCTGGCACGAAGTAAGAGGGAGAGAACCCATGCGGTGTATGAGGCACGCACTGTTAGGTGGCATAGCGGTGTTGAGCACGATTGGAGCCGCATGGGCTGCTGATGATGATCAGCATAAACAGCCGAGTATGCATCAGCTTTATCGTTCGTCTTCTTTGCCCCACGCGGCGGCAGATTTCAGCATGTTTCATTTTGTGCCGCGAGGAGACAAAATGGTGGAGGAGCCGGAGCATGGGCGCCTTCTTTTCCGCACAAAAGGCGGGGAACCTGATGGGTTTGCTGAACGTCGTGGGGGCGCTATCGTTTATTATGACCGTCGTGGTAAGGCGGCCCGCGTTCAACGTTTAACGCCAGATGAAATTGACCGCCTTATTCAGCATTAACGCTGAGGTTAGGCGGCATTCTGACGGGGACGCCATGTCGTGTAGCCATAAAGGGCGAGGGCGATAAAAAAACCATAGAGAAGCGCGGTCGGGTAAAGAGCGCGTGTTATAAACAGCCCTGTATAGACGAGATCAATCACAGCCCAGAGCAGCCAGCTTGCGCGGTGGCGTCGTGCTGTCCACAGTTGGGCAAGTAGGCTCGCGCTGCTCAGGGAGGCATCTAAGACCGGAGTGGGGTCATCGCTCCACCGTTGAAGAGCAATGCTCCAGCCCCAAGCGAGTAGGATGCTGAGGCCTGCGCCAATGAGCGCCGTGCGGATAGATAAAGGTCGCGCTGGAAGCGATTCCGTATGGTTGGTGGGGGTTAGGGCTACTGTGCGGCGGTCTCGTGCCCACAGAAACCATCCATACCCAATGCCAAGACAAAAGACGCCTTGCAGGGCGACATCGGCATAAAGGCGAGCCCGCCAAAAGACCCAGCTATAAAGCAGCGTCGCGATGAGTGAGACCGGCCAGCTCCAGAGAGAGCGACGGGCCGTGAGGCCAACGCCGATAGCGCTTAGAACCGCAGAGAGTATTTCGATCCCATTAGGCATAAGGGGCTAATGCGTAAAGCAGTCCTTGCCCGGCGGAGCTATGGAACCAGCGTGCATGGCCGAGTAAGTAGCCATGATAGGCAATGTCAGCATGGGCTTTATCGCCCAACAAATACCCGTAATAGGCGATCTCTGAAAGTGCAAACGTGATGTGGCAGAGGGGCAAGAGCGACGCGACCAACGCATTGCGTGCGGCTGTGCGTGGGCAATGGTGATTATATGCTTCTAGGAAATGTTCGATTTGTTCATACGCGATCGGCTGGGAAGAGTTTGGTGCGATCCAACGGATAAAGCTACGCTCAAGCGCGACCGCAAGGTCAAATTCTGCGCAGCTTAAATTGCTCATCCCGAAATCAAAAATGCCATACACATGGTCTTGATGCCATGTGAGGTTGGAGCCGTGCCAATCACCATGGCCCCATAGCGGTGTCATGCAGTCGCGTAGGGAGAGGAAATGCTGATGGAAGGGCGTTATGAGTGGAAGCAGCTCGTCCAGCCAGTTTGCAGGGAGATGGGCGGAAAGACCAGGCTGGGTGAGCACCCAGTGACGAAGGCTTTCACCAAGGTCTTCCTGCAGGAGTGGCTCCATACAGGACGTCAGAAGGCATGGCGAGCGCGATGGGGCATGGTAATGGCTACTGGCTTGGTGGAGGCGTGCCAGCATCGCTCCGGCAGAAGCGGCATGTTGGATGTTATGGTAAGGCTCCCACGAACGTGTGGTGTGATAGAGGTCGTCTCCTTTTAGAAGCGGGAAGACTTCAAAAACGCCATTGCCAGCAATGAGGGTGCTGAGCTGTTGATGGTCGCGTAGCGGGGCGCAAACGGGAAGGCCTTCCGCTAAAAGATGCTCGATAAAGCGGTGCTCGTCAGTCAAACTATCCGCAGGGCGAAGGCGGTAATCATGACGTTTGATAAAGACCTCATGGCCGTCGTTTAAGCGAATAATCCCTGCGGAGGAAAATGGGCGTTCACTTTGCCAGCGAATCGGACGATGGGCAGCAGGGGAGAGGCCAAACCCTTTGAGAACATGACAAATATCCTGTTCTTGCAAAGGAGGCCAGTCGCTGACTTTATGGCTTTCATCAATACCGAGCGCAATGGACATGGTGTTAAAATCCTGTTGAAGCCGTAAAAAGCACCGCAAACCCACCGCCAATATAATAACTGGGGCTTGTTCCGGCGATGCTGCTTCCATGAATGCCGCGGGTCGTGTGGGCATTAAATTGTGTGGAGCTAACCCCGGAAAGATAGTGCTGATTGGTGATGTTGAGGAAGTTCAGGCGCATTGTTGGTTTATTGAGAATACTGACATTCGAGAAACGATACCCCATAGAAAGATCGGCTGTTGTGTAAGAGGGCATGCGTTCGTCATTCATGAAAGTCGCGTATTGTTTACCTGTGTAATGAGCCGTGATCATGCCAAAGAGGCGGCCGTCATCATAGCGCAACCCCATAGCGGCTTGCACGTGCGGACTACGCACGGCTGTCTTGCCTTTGGTGGGGAGGACATCCCCATTGGAGGGAAGATTGTTATCAATCGTCGCGTGGAGATACTCAAAAGAGACATAAGGGCTGATATGGTGCCATGGGCGTGTGCCGATCTCGGCATCCACCCCGCGTGAGGTTTGGCCGCCTGCATTGACGGAGTAGGACATCGTGCCCGTACTGTTTTGGGTGGTTACCTGTCGGTTGGTAAAGTTATAGTTAAAGAACGTCACACTTCCTGTGATCCACTCTCCCGTACGGCGATAGCCAATTTCTTCTGAGATGGAATATTCGTTTTTAAGACTGCTGGTTCCAACTCCTGCTCGATCAGGTGATGTAAGTGCAAAAGTATCGTAATACGCCGTTACGGCGGGTGCTCGGAAATTGGTGGTGGCATTGAGGAAGAGCTGATCACGCGGGGTAATGGACCAACGCATTCCAAAGCGAGGAAGAGGTTCTGCGCTGTTGGAGGTTACATTATGCTGTGGGCCGGGGAGGGCATTCGTGCCCCAGCGGGAGAGCATGACTTCTTTAAAGCCGATATCAAAGGTGAGGCGGTCTTTGAAGAGAGAGATATGGTCGCCAAGAAAGAGCGCATTAACCTGCGACATGGTATGAAAACTTCCCGCGAGTAACCGTTGCCCATCTTGGAGAAGAACGCGGTCACGGCTTTTGTCAGCCCAAATATTACCAGAATATCCGTTGCTTTGGACGGTCGTAAAAGGCTGTTGTTCATTATCGTCTGTATAGTCATACCAATAGCCGAGGACGATATCATTCCACCCGTATCGTGCATGAAGTGCGGCGTTAAAGCCTGAACGATAGCTGCGTTGGTTGGAATCCCACCGTATGGGAGCGGTTCCATTTTGGGTGCCGGGGAGGTTGAGTGTTTCATTCACGGGTTGGGTGCCGAGATAATTTCCTGTTGTGCCCAGTGTGGAGCCGGAGGGGAAGTTCCCATAAGCACTTTGAGCGTAAGGTGTTAGATCAAAGGAAAAATGATGCGATAGCCTGAAATGCATTGGTGCACCGATATAGAATGTTTCTTCAGGGTCGCGCCAAAGCTTCCAATAATCAGTTCCTTGAGCCGCATTATTAGGGTCGTATCTTTTGGCTTGATTGATGTGGATGCCGGAGCTGTGCCACTGATCTAACGTGGCATGGGGGTAATAGCTGGTGATCGCGCGGTTCCATGACCCCAAGAGGCTCACGCGGTTCCCTTGTCCCCATTCTTTGAGGAATTTGAAGTCCACATGTTGGCGATCATCATGGCCGGCTCCGCGCCAATTATCGGTATGGCTGTTGGAGTAAGACGCAAAAGCGCGCACGCCTGTATGGCCGATCTCTCCGGTTTCTAGCCGGAGGAAGCCGCGTCGCATATTATAGGATCCGTAGGAGAAAGAGGCCATCCCGCCGGGTTTGAAGGAGGGGTCAAGGAAGTGGAGCGACATAAGCCCGCCTGCTGCATTAAGCACAGGGCTGTTTAAGTCTGCAGAGCCTTGCTGGAGGCCGACTTCGCTATAATTTTCTGTATCGGCAAATTGGCTAGGATAGCCGCCATAATAGGCGACATCATTAAGGGGCATGCCTTCTAGGACATAGCCTAGCGCATCGCCATTAAGGCCACGGACGCTTAGATTCGTTTGGGGAGAGATCCCAAATGGGTCGGAGGTGGCGACATTGGCACCGGGGAGCATGGATGCAAGCTGGAAGGCCGTTGCACCAGGGGGTTGAATATCCATATAGGCGCGATCCACCACACTGCGTGCTTGGCTGCCATGTTGAGGTCGGATCAGCCCGCCACCACTGGCTGCTTGTTGTGAACCATGAGCGACGAGATGTTCTACCCCATGTGGGGGAGCGGAGCGCTGTGCATGGGGGGAATGATCCCGTTTTGTATCAGCACGTGCAGGCCAGCAGAGGCTAAGTAGGCATAACGTGGTTGATAAAGTCAGGAAGGTGCGCATCAAGCTCTTCTTGTTACCATAAGATAAAGAAGACCCAGCGCAAAAAAGGCGTTAGTTCAGGGCAAACGGCCTGTGCACTCTCGTCAGGCGTGTGCTGTTTTCCTGTCCCTTCGCCGGTATGAGCCGGATCAGGTTCAAAGGGTTCGGGTTCGTACCGTCTCAGCCCCATTGATATGGGACGCCCCTCGGATGAGGGAGAGAATAAAGAAAAGTCTTTGGTCTGTCTATCGTTGAAGAGAATGGTTCTTATTAAGAAAAGAACGGGGCTATTCGCGTTTAGAAATGAGGCTTACTCTTTTAACGATATGCTGAGGGTCTTCATGGTAAAGTCTCTTGCAAGAGGGGCTATGGTGGCCAATATTGAGAATGTAATTACCCCTAATTGTGCTATAACGGAGGATACATGCCGATTATTGCCCCAAGCCTTCTTGCTGCGGACTTCTCAAATTTACGGCATGAAATGCATGACGTGTCCTCTGCTCCGTGGCTTCATCTGGATGTGATGGATGGGCATTTTGTCCCTAATATCTCTTTTGGTATGCCGGTGATTAAAGCGTTACGTCCTCATAGCCCGGCAAAATTTGATGCGCATTTAATGGTAGAGCCGGTGGATCCGTTGTTAGAAGCCATAGCGAAAGCGGGTGTTGACCATATTACGGTGCATGTGGAGGGGAACCCCCATCTTCATCGCACGTTGCAGACGATTCATGCGCTGGGCTGTAAAGCAGGCGTTGCCATTTGCCCGGCCACACCACCAGAGGCTTTGTCTTATGTGATGGATCTCGTTGATATCATTTTGGTTATGACGGTTAATCCGGGCTTTGGTGGACAGAAATTCCTCGAAAGTCAGTTACCGAAGGTGCGTACGCTGTCAAAGATGATTGCTCAGAGTGGTCGGGATATCGTGCTCGGTGTGGATGGTGGTATTGATGCCACGACAACGCCACGCGTGACAGAAGCCGGTGCGACGATGCTCGTGGCAGGGTCTTCAATTTTTGGAAAAGAAGACCGAGCCGCTGCGATCACAACGCTTGAACAAGCTTCGGTTTCTGCCGTGCCCTGATGCTTTGGAGTGATTGTTGGCGCCGCCTGAAAGTCGCTTTTGCGCATGTGCCGTTACGCCGGAAGGCGTCGGTTTACCCTGTGTTTCTTTATCGAGACACGGGGCAGGGGGATATTGAGCAAGGCATCAGGCTTGCCAATGGTCATTTTGTTTTTGATGGGCGTTCCTATCGTCTTTCAGCCCGTACAGCGTGGGAAGAGCCATGGCCTGCGGATGTGAGGCGTTGGGTTTATAGTTTTGTATGGCTGCGTGACTTGCAGGCGCTGGGCAGTAACGAAGCGCGCCTCACAGCGCGCACGCTCATTGCTTCATGGATCGCCCATACCCCTCATGACCCGATTGCCCAAGAGGCCCCGGTTTTGGGGCAGCGATTAGCGAGTTGGCTGGGGCAGTATGAGTTTTGCTTACTCACGGCAAAAGATGTGCTTCAGAAACAGGTTATGGAGGTCATACGGCGTGATGGCCGTGTGTTAGCGGCGTTATTGCCGCTTTCCCCTCATGGATGGCGAGGACTTTTGGCGCTGCGAGGGCTTTTAGCGGCGTTTATGGCTGTGCCAGACCAAGAGGGTTTTTTTCTACGCTATCAGCGTTATTTGCCATACGAGCTTGAGCGCCTCATCGGTGCTGATGGTGTTGTGGCCGATCGCAGTCCTGAAGCACAGTTTCAGGCTGTGCAAGAGCTGTCGAGCATGATTGCGATGTTTAATGCGTTACAGTTGCCTGTTCCACCGTTGATGTCAACAACGCTCGCACGAATCTGTCCTGTATTACGCGCTTTTTGTCATGCTGATGGACGCTTAGCGGTGTTTAATGGAGCGACTGAGCGCACAGAGGATGATCTCGCACGCGTGCTGGAGCGGGCAGAGCGATATAAAGTGATTGCATCTTCTGTCTCAATGGGCGGTTTTATGCGCCTGACATTGGGGCAGTCCTTGCTCTTTGTTGATGCTGCTCCTCCACCGTCTCTTGGTCATGATCGAGACGCGCATGCAGGCACGTTGTCGTTTGAGTTTTCCCATCATCATCATCGTCTTCTCGTGAATTGTGGCGCGTCTTTAGGTGGAGCTTGGAAACAGGCGATGCGAGAGAGTGCGGCGCATAATGTGTTGGTCGCTGATAATCTATCATCGTCCGATTTTGGTCGAGACGGGCATGTGTCACGTCGTCCATCGCAGGTCGAGTGCCAGCATCGGAGTAATGATGAGGCGCATTGGCTCGATATTTCCCATAATGGTTATTATCCTTCACTGGGTGCAACTTGGTCTCGGCAGCTTTATCTCGGCCAAAATGGTGAAGATTTGCGCGGGTGTGACATCATAGAGGGGGAACGCGATGTGCGTTTTATCGTGCGTTTCCATGTGCATCCGGACGTGCGTGTTGTGCAGGAGGAGTGCGATATTATTCTCCATGCTGGCGAGGAAATTTGGCGTTTTTGCCAAGCGGGTGGGATGTTATCGGTCAGCGATGATGTCTATCTAGGCCGTGGACATCCAGAGCCCAGCCGTCAAATTGTGATTGCCTCACGTGGTGGACGTGACGTGCAGACGGAAGGCAAGCCTCATAAACGTCAGCAAAAAGTCTCTTGGATGTTGGAGCGTGTGCCAGCGTGAAGATTCTTGAAATCACGAATGTCGATTTCGCGTTAAAGCAGTTTCTTCTTCCTCTCATGAGAGCGTTAAGGGAGGCAGGGCATGAGGTGCACGGCGTTTGTGCTGATGGGCCTGATATTGAGGCTGTACGGCATGAAGGGTTCATCGTCCATACGCTGCCGATGGCTCGTTCATTGTCGCCGAGAGCACAGATACGTGCAGTGAAGGCACTGTGGTGGCTGATTCGTCTGGAAAAGCCCGATCTTGTTCATGCGCATATGCCCATTAGCGGTGTATTAGCCCGTCTTGTTGCATGGGCATGTGGTGTGCCGGTGATTGCTTATACAGGGCATGGTTTTCTGTACCGTCAACCGGGGCCGCTATGGCGCGTCTGCTTAGGGGTATTGGTGGAGTGGTGCGCAGGGAGGGTGACAGACCGCTACATGACGGTCTCTTACAGTGATGCTCAAGCCGCCCGGCGGTTAGGCTTTCATCGTCGTCCTATAGCTGTAGGGAATGGGCGGCCTTCGACACAGTACCGGCCTGACCGTCAGGTCAGAAAAGCCTTCCGTGACAGGCTTAATGTGCCTGAGGATCGTTTTATCGTGCTGATGGTTGCGCGTTTGGTGCGCCATAAAGGGTTACCGGAGCTGCTTCAGGCCATAGCCATGGTGCCTCAGGCAGAATTATGGCTCGTGGGGGAGCGATTGCCGAGCGATCATGGGGACGATATGGCCTGTATTTTAGCAGCAGCGCAACAGACGCTGGGGTCTCGATTGCGTGTTTTCGGTGCACGGGATGATGTGGTGCGCTTTATGCAGGCGGCAGATCTTTTTGTGCTCCCGAGTTTCTTTGAGGGGCTGCCGATGGTGATTGTTGAGGCTATGTTGTGCGGCCTTCCTGTCGTTGCGAGTGATATTCCCGGCCCGCAAGAGCAGATTGTAACGGGGGAGACAGGGTGGCTTGTCCCAGCAGGAGATTCCCTGGCTCTTGCACGAGCGATTGCTTGGATGATCCATCATCCGCAAGAGTGTCAGCAGATGGGGCGGGCTTCTCGAAAACGCGCATGCTCTTGTTATGAGGAAAAGCATGTCCTTACGCGCATGGTGCAGACGCTCACAGGGGCCTAAACACCGTCGATATCAGGGCAAGGGTACTGGGCGATGGCAGAGTCGTTGTAAAGAATTTCTGCTTTTGTAAGCTTATGGCAGAAATTGTTGCATTTTTAATACCAGAGACCTCAGAGAGCATCGTGATAGTCTGTAGGAGTGCAGGGAGAGTGTCAGACCCTGCACTCCTACGGGAAAACTTTATGAGTTGAGCGTAACTAACAGATGTTTTTTACGCCCAGAGGAGAGCTTGATTTTCCCTTCATGAGCGTCTTCTTGCGTGACGATCTGGTTCTCGTCCTGAATAACGACGTCATTGAGCCGAGCGCCGCCACCGCGAATGAGACGCCGTGCTTCACCACCACTTTTGGCTAATCCTGCCTCTGCAAAGAGCTTAAAGGCTGGGAGCCCTTCATGAAACAAAGAGGCTGGGAGTTCTTTTTCAGGCAGAGCCGCCTGTGTAGCCCCTTGCTCGAAAACTTTTCGTGCGGCTTCTGCAGCGTCTTCTGCAGCGGCACGCCCGTGGCAGATTGCTGTTGCCTCTGTTGCGAGGATTTTCTTAGCATCGTTGATGGCAGCCCCCTCAAGGGCACCGAGGCGTTCACATTCATCGACGGGCAAGTCGGTAAAGAGCTTGAGGAACCGTCCGACATCTGCATCTTCTGTATTTCGCCAGAACTGCCAATAGTCGAAGATAGGGAGTTTTTCAGCACTGAGCCACCGTGCGCCACTGGCTGATTTCCCCATTTTTGCCCCGGAGGCCGTCGTAATCAGTGGTGTGGTGAGGCCAAAGAGGCGGGCGCTATCGGTGCGGCGCCCGAGTTCGATCCCTGAGACAATATTGCCCCATTGGTCTGATCCGCCCATTTGCAACACAGCCCCATGACGACGGTACAGCTCACGGAAATCATAAGACTGCAAAATGGAGTAGTTAAACTCTAGGAATGTCAGCCCTTGCTCACGTTCAAGCCGTTGTTTCACACTCTCAAAAGAGAGCATACGGCTGACAGAGAACTGCACACCGACATCTTGGAGAAGGTCGATATAAGAAAGTTTATCAAGCCAGTCCGCATTATTAACGAGGCGGCATTGTTCGTTGGAAAAATCGAGGAACTGCCGCAGCGACCCCTCAATTCCCTTCAGGTTACGGGTGATGGTGTCTGCGGTCATCAAAGAGCGCGCTTCATCACGGAAGGACGGATCACCAATCTTCGCCGTGCCCCCGCCCACGAGAGCAATTGGGCGATGGCCGTGTTTTTGGAGCAGACGCAACAGCATAATGGGCAGTGCACTGCCCACATGCAGGGAGTCGGCTGTAGGGTCAAAACCGATATAGGCCGTGATAGGCCCTTCCTGCATGCGTGCATCCAGCCCCTCAAGGTCCGTGCACTGAAAGATCATGCCACGCGCTTGGGCCTCTTGGAGAAAGGGGCTTTTGAGCGTTGGGCTTTGGGACATGAGGCTGTCTTTCGTTCTGTCAGGTTAGCCAGCTGCTTCAGCAGGAGCGGCGAAGAGAGACGTTTGGCGGGTGACCACGTGGTCTTCCAACGCATCAGCGATCTGATTAGCTTGTTGGGAGAAGATATGATCAGCTTGCTCTAAAATGCGGTAGTCCACATCTACATTCTTCTGCGTGTTGAGCTTTTCAACCAGCTTACGAATACCGCTTTCAGGGGCCATCGTGTCTTTGCCACCAGCAATCATGAGCCCGCTGCACGGGCAGGGAGCAAGAAAGCCGAAATCATAATCATTTGCGGGCGGAGCAACGCTGATCCAACCGCGGATCTCAGGACGACGCATCAGAAGCTGCATACCGACAAAAGCGCCGAAGGAATAACCGCCAATCCACAGCTCGGTCGAGTTAGGATTTACCATCTGCATCCAGTCTAGGGCTGCAGCGGCATCGGAGATTTCACCAATCCCGCCATCGTAACGTCCTTGAGAACGGCCAACCCCACGCGAGTTATAGCGCATGACCGAAAAACCCATTTCTTGGAAGCGGCGGTACATCGTATAGGTGATGCGATTATTCATCGTGCCGCCATGCAACGGGTGAGGGTGCAACACCAGCGCCAGCGGGGCGTTCGGATTGTCAGAATGATGGTAATGACCTTCGAGCCGCCCATCAGGGCCAGCAAACATCACTTCAGGCATGCGTCTCTCGTCTTATGGTGCGCTCTGCCTTCCACCGCCGGAGTGGCGCCAGAGCGTATGACAGATAAAACAACCCCACAGAAAACCTGTCGGGTCTGAGGATAATGAGGGGGGAGAGGGTTAAGAACGTCTCCCAGAACATATAGTGGCGTTGTATATCGACTCTTGAGGGCCAATTTCTAGCAAAATCGACTCTTTTATGAAGCTTTTATGTCGCACCCTACATTTTGATGGGGGCTTAAAGGCGCTAAAGAGTGCCCCTAGCACTGGCAGAGGCGCTTTCTCCGTTTGAGGTTCATGCATGACACAGTCCTTCTCTTCTGCAATTTATTTGGATGCTAACGCGACCGAACCCCTTCGCCCCCAAGCGCGTGAGGCGGTCTTGCGTGGGCTCGACCAAGTCGGCAATCCGGCCTCGGTGCATCATGATGGCCGACAAGCGCGGGCCTTATTGGAGGGTTGTCGCAAACAGATCGCCCGTTTTTTGCAGCGAGACGCTGATTGTTGCGTTTTCACCTCTGGTGGGACGGAAGCAGACACGCTGGCGGTGCACGCGTTTGGTCATGCCCAAGGGCGGCGTGTGTTGATTGGGGCTACGGAACATGATGCCATCCGCAAAGCAGCTCCCGAAGCGACCATTATTCCTGTTGATGAGCACGGCCTTATTCGATTGGAGGTTCTGGCGCAACTTTTGGAAGAAGGCGGCCCCGCGTTAGTGTGTGTCATGGCGGCTAATAATGAAACGGGCATCTGCGCTCCACTGGATGATATTGCTGCTTTATGCCGAGAGCATGGCGCGCTGTTGCATGTGGATGCTGTGCAAAGTGCTGCGCGTTTGCCCTTTGATGTTTCGGTGCTAGCGGGGGCTAGTATAGCGCTGTCAGGCCATAAGATGGGCGGCCCGAAAGGAGCAGGGGCGTTGGTGTTGGCTGAAGATGCGCCTTTATCGCCTCTCCTCCCAGGTGGTGGGCAGGAGCGCGGGCGGCGAGGTGGAACGCCCGCTCTTCCGGCAATTATGGGCATGACGGCTGCGTTGGAAGCGAGCCAAGCGCAGGATTGGGCCCCTATAGCGGCATGGCGTGACGCTTTGGCGGAGACGGTACAACAGGCCGGTGGGCTCTGCGTTGCTGCTGACGTTCCTTGTTTGCCCAATACGCTGAGTGTTGTTCTGCCCGATGTGGCGGCACAAACACAGCTTATGATGCTCGATCTTGAGGGATTTTGTGTGTCAGCTGGGTCGGCCTGCTCCTCGGGAAAGGTTGCGGCCTCTCATGTGTTGCAGGCGATGGGTCTGGGGGAACGCGCTGGGCAGGCATTGCGTATTTCATTGCCTTGGAACGTGGAAGAGGCGCATGTTCAAGCCTTCGGTGAGGCGTATAAGAAGATGGCACAGCGGTTGAAGAAATAGGGAATGACGGCGCTATGCTGTGCCCTGTCGTTCCGTCGCCGTGATGGGGGGAATGGGGCCTATCCGTTTTCAATGAGCGGGCTGATATGTCTCTTTGGTGGCGACCCTGCGCTCATGACAAGGTCTTTAGAGGCACGCTTATAGCTCCCGTTAAGCGGATGCCAGACAGGCGATGAGCTTCGGCACTGTACAGGAAGACCATGTAGCTGCCTTTGTTGGATGGGGGCGTAAGGCGGTTTTGGCGCGAAAGTAGAGAGTTCCTATATTCCTTTGCACAGGGTTGTGTGTTTCGGGATTTATGAACGCGTAAGGGGGCTATCTGTCGTGATCTATCTGGATAATTTAGCGACAACGCCGTGTGACCCGGCTGTTTTTGCCGTGATGGAACCCTGGTTTGGGCATTTTTACGGTAATGCGGGTAGTTTGCATGAGGCTGGACGCCGTGCGGAACAGGCGGTGGAAGCTGCGCGTGAGCAGATCGCAGAAGCTCTAGGGGTGCGACACCGGGAGATTGTGTTCACCTCAGGGGCAACGGAATCGAATAATTTAGCCATTAAGGGGGCGGTGCGTTTTTTGCGCCAGCATGGTGATAAACGCCGCAGGGTTATCACTGTGGCGACAGAACATAAATGCGTGCTGGAAAGTGTGCGTGCTTTGGAGGATGAAGGGTACGAGCCGGTTATTCTCCCGGTGGAGCGTGATGGGCGCCTTTCTCCACAGACCTTGCGCCACGCGTTAAAGACGCCACCGCTTCTGGTCAGCATCATGGCGGCTAATAATGAAACCGGTGTGCTGCATGACCTTGCAACCTTAGCGCCCATGGTGAAAGAAGCGGGGGCGTTGTTGCATGTGGATATGGCGCAAGCTTTGGGGAAAATTCCGGTTGACCTGACACAGGTCGATCTTGCGTCTTTTTCGGCTCATAAATTGTATGGCCCCAAAGGGGTTGGAGCGCTTTACGTGCGCCATCGTCCACGGGTACGCCTCCAGCCTCTCTTGTCTGGTGGTGGGCAGGAGCGTGGGTTGCGGTCAGGGACAGCGCCTGTGCCCCTTATTGTGGGGATGGGCGAGGCGGTTCAACGTGCTGTGCAAGGACGTGAGCAGGAGGCTGCCTCTATCAGAATGTTACGAGATAGACTGGTAGCAGGCATACAAGCGCGCCATCCAGAGGTGCGCATCACTGGGGAGGGCGCGCCGCGTTTGCCGGGGGTGGCTCATCTGTGCCTTCCAGAGGGGTGTTGGGCGCAAGAGGTGATGGACTCTTCGCCTGATATAGCCTGTTCGACAGGGTCTGCATGTTCGGCTTTGTCGGGAGCGCCGTCCTATGTACTTGAATCCATGGGCTTTTCTGAGGCAGAAGCGCGGCGGAGCTTGCGCCTATCGGTCGGACGCTTTACCTCGGGGGACGATATCGACTGTGTGGTGGCCCAGCTTAGCGCTGTGCTGGATAAAAAACGCGCATAGCGACGCCTGTAATTGACATCATAGAGAGTGTTTTATGCCAAAGATGGTTTTTGTCGAACGTGATGGTACACGCCGTGAGGTTGAGGCCAAAAATGGTCTTTCTGTTCTAGAAATCGCTCATGAACATGACATTGATTTGGAAGGGGCCTGTGAAGGCTCACTCGCCTGCGCAACGTGCCATGTTGTGGTGGACCCTGCCTGGGCAGATAAGTTAAGCGACGCGACAGAAGATGAAGAAGATATGCTGGATCTCGCTTTTGGGCTTCAGCCAACATCACGTCTTGGTTGCCAGATCGTGATGAAAGATGAGCTGGATGGGCTCGTCGTTTCTCTACCAAAAGGGAGCTAAGAGAGCTTTATGCGTATCCTTGTGGCGATGTCTGGTGGGGTTGATAGCTCTGTTGTTGCGGCGCTGCTGAAACGGCAAGGCCACGAGGTGATCGGGGCAACGCTCCAACTCTATGAGCATAATGGCCCAGCGCGCCCCGGGGCCTGCTGTGCTGGGCGTGATATTATGGATGCCCGCACGGTGGCTGATCGAATGGGTTTCCCGCATTACGTTATTGATGCGGAAAGCCGTTTTCGTGAAAGCGTGATTGATAGTTTTGCGGATTCGTACGCGCGCGGTGAGACGCCTGTTCCGTGTGTTGCGTGCAACCAGGGCGTGAAGTTCACAGACTTGCTGGGGCTCGCGCGCGACCTAGGGTGCGAAGCGATGGCCACGGGGCATTATGTGCGTCGTCTTGAAGGGCCAGACGGGGTGGAAATGCACCGCCCGGTAGATCGTGATCGTGATCAGACGTGGTTTCTCTTTGCGACAACGCGTGAGCAGCTTGACTATCTGCGTTTCCCGCTGGGCGAGATGCCCGATAAAGACCATGTGCGTGCTTTAGCAGAAGAGCTGGGGCTTGATGTCGCGTCAAAACGTGACAGTCAGGATATTTGCTTTGTCACCAATGGTTCTTACGCATCATTGGTTGAAAAGATGCGCCCTGAAATTGAAGGGCCTGGCGATATTGTTGATGCCGAAGGGCGTGTGTTGGGCCGGCATGAAGGGGTGGCGCGCTATACGGTGGGGCAAAGCCGTCGTTTAGGGGATATTCACACCCAAACAGGGGAGCGTCAGGTTGTCACTCACATAGATGTGAAGAACCGGCGAATCGTTGTTGGACCACGGAGTCAACTAGGGATCGGTGACGAGCATTGCAAAATAGTTCTACGTGATATGAATTGGCTAATTGACGCGCCCCCTGAAGGCGTGTTTTGTGGGGTTCAGCTTAGGGCGCGAGAATCTTTGCGGCTCGCCCGTGTAAAGCCTGTCGGACAGGCACAGGCCGAAGTCCTGTTGGACGACCCAGCCCTTGCGGCTCCGGGTCAGGCCTGCGTGTTGTACGATGGGGAACGCGTTCTAGGAGGTGGGTTCATTCTAGCGAAGGGACGCTAACATTAAATGGCCGGTCTGTTGCTTCTTGGGTCGCGTCGTTACTCCTCATGGTCATTGAGGGGATGGCTTGCTGTGCGTCTGGCAGGGCTAGACGTTGAAGAAGAGGTGATTCCTCTGAAGGGGGGAGGTCGTACGGTGGCGATCCATCAACGCTCTCCTAACCGTCTTGTCCCCTATCTCGAACATGATGGCGCTCAGGTTTGGGAAAGCTTGGCCATTTGTGCCTATTGCGCAGAAATAACCCCCTCTTTATGGCCGCAAGACCGCTTGGCACGTGCTCATGCATGGAGTGTGAGTGCGCAAATGGCAGCAGGCTTTCGGGCGATCAGGCAGCTTTGCCCGATGAATATGGAGCGTGAGCCTGCACGACCAGCAGGTCTATCAGCAGAGCAGCAGGGTGCACTTGAGAAGGATTTATCTTTTCTCAATACCGTGCTTACACATGCTCTGACACGCAATGGTGACGCAACGCCGTATCTTTTTGGTGCACATCCCGGGGTGGCAGACTGCATGTACGCCCCGATAGCACTGCGTATTGCCCAATATGGGCTTGAACCCTTTTTCTCCCCCGACGTGATCGCATGGTGCCAGCAATGGCGCGAGCATGCCTTGATGCGACGATGGCAGGAGCTCAGTGCGCAAGAACCCGCTTCTTGGCGTCTTGGCACTGGGTAACGGGTTTTCTTTTTTGACCGTTTTAGAAACGGTTTTCTTGTCTCAATTTCATCGGACATAGAGAGCAAAGCTAAGCCTCATATTTCGACATAAAAATGGGCACCCATTTTTAACGAAAGGCAATGGACAGCTCTGCGAATCCGTGGTGGATTGGGTGTTGGAGTAATTTTCCGAAATAGATCGGGACTTTTTTGTTACGAAATTTCTGAGGTAGTGGTTATGGCGTATTTTTCAGAACATTTTGAGCTCGTTCCGCAGCGTTCAACGTTGCGCCAAGCCATTACTCATAAGACGCGATGTTTAGAAGAGGAGTGCGTCACAGCCCTCCTTCCTGATGCGGAACTAAACGAGAAAGAAGAAGCTATTGCCTCTTCAGTTTCGCTCGAGTTGGCACATGCATTGCGTGAAAATCGTCGTCCCGGTCTTGTGGAAAGCCTGGTTCAAGAATTTAGCCTTGCCTCTGATGAAGGTGTGGCGTTGATGAGCATGGCTGAGGCTTTGTTGCGTACACCTGATAAAGCGACACGTGATGCGCTGATTAGCGACCAAATTAGTGTTGGTGATTGGCTTTCTCACGCAGGACGTGGGCAAGGTGTGGTGATTAATGCGGCTTCTTGGGGGCTCGCTCTTACCGGGAAGATCATTGCGCCAGACCATCGTATGGGCGTGGTGCAGTCCATGATGAAACGTCATGGTGAGCCTGTTGTGCGTCAAGCCATGCAAGTGGCGATGCAGATGATGGGTGGCCAGTTTGTTCTGGGTGAAACCATCGAGAAAGCCCTTAAAGGCGCGCGCACGCGTGAGGCTGAAGGTTTTACCTATTCCTACGATATGTTGGGTGAAGCCGCCCTCGATAAGCCGGACTGCGAAGCGTATCAGGCTGCGTATCATCATGCGCTGGAAGAAATTGGCCGAAGGGCTACGGGTGAGGGCATGCATGAACGCCCCGGCCTATCAATTAAGCTGTCGGCACTGCATCCACGCTATTACCGTTCCCAATATAAACGGGTGATGACAGAGCTGCTGCCAACAGTTAAGCAGCTGGCGGTGCGGGCGAAGCATTACAATATCGGTCTGAATATTGATGCTGAGGAAAGCGAACGGCTTGAGCTGTCGTTGGATATTTTGGACGCTCTATGCCGCGATCCTGACCTAGCGAATTGGGATGGGATTGGCCTTGTGGTGCAGGCTTATAGCCGTCGTGCCCCAGCGGTGCTGGATTATGTGATTGATCTGGCGCGTGAAACCAATCATCGCATCATGGTTCGTCTTGTTAAAGGCGCTTATTGGGATAGCGAACTTAAAAAAGCACAAATTGACGGGGTGAGTGACTTCACACTCTTCACGCGTAAAAGCCATACAGATGTCAGCTATATCGCCTGTGCCCGTAAATTGATGAATGCGACGGATGCTGTCTTCCCACAATTTGCAACGCATAATGCGCGTACGGTGGCGTCCATTTACGCGATGCAGGGGGACGACTTCTTCCCCGGGCAGTATGAATTCCAGTGTCTGCATGGCATGGGAGAAGGGCTGTATGAAGAGGTCGTTGGCCCTCATAAGCTTAACCGTCCATGCCGTATTTATGCGCCTGTGGGCACGTATGACACGTTGTTGGCTTATTTGGTGCGTCGCTTGTTGGAAAATGGGGCGAACTCGTCCTTCATCAACCTGCTGGGGGATTCGTCTGTTGAGCTTGAGAAGCTTGTGGAAGACCCTGTAGCGATCACGCGTACCTTTAGCCCTGTTGGGGTTGGGCATTCTGAAATTGCGCAACCAAAAGATATGTTTGGTGAAGAGCGCCGTAATTCTACCGGGATGGATTTCTCTGATGAAAATGTTCTGACGAGCTTCCGGGAATCGCTGCTCAAATTGCCAGAGCAGATCTATGCTGAGGCGATGATCCCAGGGCGTAAGCCGCAATCTGAGATTCAGCCTGTTCTCAATCCAGCCAACCACCAAGATCAGGTTGGTACGGTGCAGAATGCAACCATCAGCGATGTGCCGCATGCGGTAGAAAATGCGGAAGCGGCCTTCCCTACATGGGCTGCTAAAGCACCAGAAGAACGTGCGAGCATTTTAGAACGGGCTTCCGACCTTTTAGAGAAGAAAGACATTGCCTTCTTAGGGATGGCTGTGCGTGAAGCGGGTAAATCCTACCCGAATGCCGTTGCTGAGCTGCGTGAGGCGGTGGATTTTCTGCGGTATTATGCGGCACAGATTCGTCGCGAGTTTGATAATGAAACCCATCGTCCATTAGGGCCGGTTGTGTGTATTAGCCCATGGAACTTCCCGCTGGCGATTTTCTTGGGCCAGATTTCTGCAGCGCTTGCAGCGGGTAATACCGTTTTGGCTAAACCTGCTGAAGAAACGCCACTAATTGCGATGATGGCTGTAGAAGCGATGCATGAGGCTGGCGTGCCTAAAGACGTGCTGCAATATCTTCCTGGAGAAGGAGATGTTGGGGCGGCCTTGGTGGCTGACGAGCGTGTTGCCGGTGTTATGTTCACCGGGTCAACAGCGGTGGCGCAGGCTATTGCGCGTCAGCTGGCTGGACGGTTGGGGCGTAATGGGCAGCCAGTGCCGTTGGTGGCAGAAACGGGTGGCTTGAATGCCATGATCGTGGATTCGTCAGCACTGCCAGAGCAGGTGGTGACGGACATCGTAACCTCTGCTTTTGACAGTGCAGGTCAGCGTTGTTCGGCTCTGCGTTTGCTGTGTGTGCAAGAGGAAGCGGCTGATCGTGTGATTTCCCTGCTGAAAGGGGCCATGGCGGAGCTACGGGTTGGCGCGCCAGCGCGTCTGGAAACAGATGTCGGCCCTGTGATTAGCGAACACGCTAAAGCGGGTATTGGTGCCCATGTGGAGGCGCTCCGGGAGAAGCATTTCCCGGTTTATGAAGCTCCTATGACAGACGAAGCGCAGCAGGGCAGCTTTGTGGCACCGACTCTTGTTGAGGTGCATACGGTTGAGGATCTGGGACAAGAGGTGTTTGGCCCCGTCCTGCACGTTTTGCGGTATCCACGTCGCGGACTGGATGGCTTGATTGATCAGATCAATGATAGCGGTTACGGCCTGACCTTTGGTGTGCATAGCCGTGTTTCTTCCACCATCAATCAGCTCGTTGAGCGTGTTGAAGTGGGCAATGTTTATGTGAATCGCAACATTGTTGGGGCGATTGTCGGCGTGCAGCCTTTTGGTGGGCGTGGCCTGTCAGGCACAGGGCCGAAAGCTGGTGGGCCGTTGGCGGTGCGTCGGCAGCTTGCTGAAGCTCCGATGACACCTTTGGCGATTCCCGGAGCGGAACTGCCTGATATTGCGCTGTCTTGGCTGCTTTGGTTGGGCGTGGAAGATCACGAGCTGACAGAAGCGATTATTCCATGGATGGAGCATGGCTTGCTGGACCGCGTGTTGGAGCTGCCGTCCCCTGTGGGTGAAAGCAACGTTTATTCTCTGAAGCCGCGCGGGCGTGTCTTGGCGCTAGCGGATACGGAAGCCGGCTTGAAACGCATCATCAGTTACGCGGTGAGCTGTAATAATGATGTGGCGTTCTTGAGCACGCCTGATGTGATGAAGTCGCTGGATACCATGTCGGATGTGCTGCGTGAGCATATCACGCCGGTGCGTCATAAGGGCGATATTGCAGGGTGTTCGGTGATTGTGGCCGAGACGGATAGCCCCGTTTTATGGGACATTGTGCGTGATCTGCTGTCTGATCCCAAACAGCCGATTCCAACAGTCTATCTGGCAGATGAAGAAACGCTTCGCCCAGAGTTCCTGCTTGAAGAGCAGGTGATTAGCACCAATACAGCTGCTGTAGGGGGGAATGCCCAGCTTCTGTCACTGAGCTAACGCGTTACAACGTCTTTACTTCTTGTGAAAGAAGGCCACTATGGTGGTCACAAAAGGCCCTCTTGTGAGAGGGCCTTTTGTGTTTAGTCAGATGAAAAGGCGATGTCATGACAGGCTCAACCCCTTTGGACATGGCGGGAATGATCCGCATCCATGAAGCGCAAGAACATAACCTACAGAATGTGAGTTTAGAGGTGCCGCGTGGATGTATTGTTGTGTTTACGGGGGTGTCAGGGTCTGGAAAATCATCGTTAGCCTTTGGTACGCTCTATGCTGAAGCGCAACGCCGTTATTTAGAAACAGTGGCCCCTTATGCGCGGCGGTTATTTCATCAGCTTCCACCACCAAAGGTTGCGTCTATTGAGGGGTTGCCGCCTATTATTGCCCTACAACAGCAGGCCGGCACGAGCAGCCGTTCGTCTGTTGGTAGTGTGACCACGCTGTCGAATGTGCTGCGCATGTTGTACTCGCGTGCTGGCACCTATCCTCCCAATACCGCGCGCATTTCTGCGGAATGTTTTTCACCCAACACACCAGAGGGGGCGTGCTCTCATTGTCAGGGCACAGGGCAGCTCTATGACGTTGCGGAAGATAAGCTCGTCCCAGATGAGACGCTCAGTATTCGGCAGCGTGCCATTGCGGCATGGCCTACAGCCTGGCAGGGGCAGAACTTGCGGAATATCCTGATGATGCGGGGCATTGATGTTGATGCGCCATGGCGTCTGTTGCCCAAAGAGGTCAGGGAGTGGATTCTTTATACGGATGATACCCCAAGTGAGCCGATCTATCCGGGGCTTACCTATCAGCAGAGCCAAGAGGCGATGGAACGGGGAGAGGCTCCGTCCTATCGTGGCACGTTCATGAGTGCACGGCGTTATGTGTTGCAGAGCTTTTCCTCCACGAAAAGTGCTCGGACGCGGGAGCGTGCCGCTTCTTTTATGCGTGCGCAGTGTTGCCCTGTGTGTCATGGGCAGAAACTGAATCCTCATGCACTCGCGGTAACTTTTGCAGGGCGTACGATCACTGAGTTCTCTCAGCTGTCTCTTCAACAATGCTATGATGAGGTCGTGGCGCTTCTTATGAGGCCCCATACGGAGACGGCGGAAGGACGTGTGATCAATGAGATCGCCACGGCTCTGCAAAAGCGAATGGAGGTTTTGCTCGAGCTGGGGTTGGGATATTTACAAATAGATCGCGCGGTTGAGAGTTTATCACCGGGTGAGTACCAGCGTTTGCGTTTAGGGACGCAAGTCCATTCGGCGCTTTTTGGCGTGGCTTATGTCTTGGATGAGCCAGCAGCTGGACTGCATCCAGCAGACGTTACATCGTTGATGCAGGTGTTGAAGCGGCTGCCTGCCGAGGGAAATTCTTTATTATTGGTCGAACATGACCCCGAGGTGATCAAACAAGCCGATTGGCTTGTCGATATTGGGCCCGGAGCGGGAACAGAAGGGGGGCGCGTGCTCTATAGTGGCCCTCCAGAAGGGTTGAAAGAGGTGCGTGAGTCGCGCACACGTCCTTATCTCTTTTCTCCTCCGCCGTTGATCAAAGATGTGCAGCGTTCGTTGAAAGGGGAGCTCTGTGTAGAGGGCATCACATGGCGTACGCTGCATCAGCTGACCCTTACCCTGCCTTTAGGGGGGCTGGTTGCGGTTACAGGCGTGTCCGGCTCCGGCAAGTCAAGCTTGGTCAGTCAGGCGCTTGTTTCTCTTGTTCGTCGCGCGTTGGGTCAAAAAACTGTTGAAGAGCCGCTAGGGTCTCATGCGTCGATAGATGATGAGGGTATGGCTGAGGAGCAGGATGGAGAAGAGCCGTCCGGTCAGGTGACTCGTGGCCTTGAGCATGTGAAGCGACTAGTTGTCATTACGCAAAAGCCGATTGGTCGGACATCGCGCTCTAACCCTGCGACGTATACAGGGATTTTTGACCATATTCGGAAGCTTTTTGCCGCCACGCCCGAGGCGAAGAAGCGTCAATTACGCGAAAGTGCGTTTAGTTTTAATGTACCTCAAGGACGTTGCCCTCACTGTCAGGGGTTAGGGAGTGTGTCTATTGAGCTGTTGTTTATGCCCGGTGTTGAAGCGCCGTGCCCAGAATGCCATGGCGCGCGGTATAAGCCTGAAATTTTAGCAATTACGGTTCGAGGGAAAACGATTGCCGACGTTCTCGCCATGACCGTGGATGAGGCGTGTGAGTGGTTTAAGACAGAAGAGACCGTATATCGTGGTCTTGAAACATTACGTTCTTCGGGGTTGGGATATTTACGCTTGGGACAACCCGCTCCAGAGTTGTCGGGTGGTGAAGCACAGCGATTAAAATTGGCAACAGAGCTCCAAAAACGGCGCACAGTGCCGATGTTGTATATTCTGGATGAGCCCACAACAGGTTTGCATCCAGCAGACACAGACCGCCTTTTGGGACAGTTACAGCTCTTGATTGCTCAAGGGCATAGTGTGGTTGTTGCGGAGCATAATATGCGTGTCGCAGCGGCCAGTGACTGGGTGATTGATCTGGGGCCGGGGAGTGGTCAGGAAGGGGGCTGTATTGTCGCTGCTGGAAGGCCTGAGGATGTGGCCATGTCAACTGTGAGCCAGACGGCACCTTATCTAAGACCATTGCTTCAGGCATCAAAGCAGAAAGAATGAGTGTGATAGGTGCACGGTTCTGGTCATTGTTGGTCGGGTCGCTGAGTGTGCCTACGACTCCTGATAAGGAAGGCATCCTTCCGGTATTGAGGCACGCAAGAAATGAGCGAGTTCCCGGAAAGAGGCTGCTCGTGGGTCAGAGCTACGCCACACGAGATCAATAGTGCGATACGCTTCTGTCTGATTAAGTTCGCGGAATTTCACGAGCCCTTCAAATTCTGTACGATTTCTCAGAGCAAGACGCGGAATGAGGGAGAATCCTTCACCAGCAGCAATCATATGCCAAAGCATCTCCAAGCTGGTAGCAAGACGTTGATCTTGCGGCCGGAAATTGCTGGGGCAGATTGAAAGGGCTTGGTCACGCAGGCAATGCCCATCTTCAAGTAAAAGCAGGTCAGGTCGCCCTAAATCGTCTAAGGTAATATCAGGCTTTTGGGCAAGCTCATGCTGGGCAGGGAAGACCGCTACAAAAGGCTCTCGAAAGAGAGGCTCTTGTTCAAGTGTTTCTGTAGCAGCTGTTGGTGCAAGGAAAGCGACATCCAGCTCTCCCTGCCGGAGGGACTGGATGAGATTGCTCGTCGTTTTTTCTGTTAGGCGGAGGCTGAGCTGGGCATATTCTTGCCGGAGACGCTGCAACAAGCCAGGAATATAATAAGGCCCCAAGGTTGGGATAACGCCGATATGGAGTAGCCCATCCAGCGGCCCTGTATGCGCACGCGCCACCTCTAAGAGGTTTCGAGCGGACGCAAGAACCTCCCGCCCGAGCACGATAAGGCGGGCTCCTTCGGGGGTGGGAGCTACATGGCGTCGGGATCGTTCAAATAACGTGACATTGAGCAGCTGCTCTAGCTTTCGCACCTGCTCAGACAGGCCCGCTTGGCTAACGCCGCAGCGCTCTGCTGCACGAGAGAAGTTGCGAAGGTCGTCAACTGCAACCACATATTCAATATCCCGGAGGGATAAACCGGAGAGAGGTACGTAAGACATGTCCCTAAGATAGGGTTAGTTGGAAGCAGGGGGAAGAGGAATTCAAAAAAGAAGGCTTGCAGAATATGAGAAAGGTTCTCATTTATAGGACATCGGTCCTGGCGAGGGCTGCTTGACATCTTTCGCCCCCGGTTGTTCCTTTTGGCAGACGCCCCTATGTATGGGGTCGGTCATATTTCATTAATGGGAGAGTTTTATGCCTGCTATCGGTTCCCAAGTTAAGCCATTCACGGCGCAAGCATTCCGCGAAGGACGCGACTTCTTTGAAGTGTCTGATGCTGATCTGCGCGGTAAATGGTCTGTTGTATTCTTCTACCCAGCTGACTTCACGTTCGTGTGCCCAACCGAGCTTGAAGATCTGGCTGAAAACCACGAAACGTTCCAGAAGCTGGGCGTGGAAATCTTCTCTGTTTCGACAGATAAGCACTTCACCCACAAAGCATGGCACGACACATCACCAGCCATCGGCAAGGTGAAATACACCATGATTGGTGACCCTGCTGGTGTGATCGCTCGTAACTTCGATGCTCTGATCGAAGACGGCAGCCATGTTGCAGAGCGTGCAACGTTCCTGATCGACCCAGAAGGTGCGATCCAGTACATCGAGACCACTTCTGGTGGCGTTGGCCGTAGTGCTAGCGAGCTTCTCGACAAGGTGCGCGCTGCTCAGTACGTTGCCGCTCACCCAGGTGAGGTTTGCCCTGCAAAATGGAAAGAAGATGGCTCTACAGCTACGCTGAACCCGTCTCTCGACCTCATCGGCAAGATCTGATCTCGATCTTTCGACAAGGTACAGCAAGGTAGGTTCCCTACCTTGCGTGGGCCAAAGAGAGGGGGCGTGTCGGGGGGATCGACACGCCTCTTTTCGTCTCTATCGACCGGCCTTATGCTATCGGTTCTGGTCTCAAGTTCTAGGGAAATATCATGCTCAACGACGATCTGAAGACACAGCTACGTACGTATTTGCAGCATCTGCGCGATGATATCGTACTCGAGTCGTCCCTCGGGGAAGACGAAAAGTCCCGCGACATGCGGGAACTGCTTACTGAAATTTCCGAACTCTCTGACAAGGTATACCTTGAAGAAGGGGGTACTGACAAGCGTCGTCCGTCATTTTTAATTCGCCGTAAGGATTCTGACGTAAAGGTTCGCTTTGCCGGTCTGCCGCTTGGTCATGAGTTTACGTCGCTTGTTTTGGCGCTGCTGCAAGTGGGTGGACATCCACCAAAGGTTGAACCTGATCAGGTTGAGCAGATTAAAGCGTTAGATGGCGAGTATCATTTCGAGACATATTTCTCGCTCTCTTGCCATAACTGCCCAGACGTCGTGCAAGCGCTGAACACGATGAGCATCTTGAACCCCAAGATCCATCACACGTCCATTGATGGCGCTTTGTTCCAAGATGAGGTGGAAGCACGTGATGTGCGTTCTGTGCCGCAGGTCTTCTTGAACGGTGAGAACTTCTCTAGCGGGCGTATGGATCTTGGTCAGATTCTGGCCAAGGTTGATAGTGCTGGGGCCGCTCGTTCTGCTGAGAAGCTCAATGATGAAGCACCGTTTGATACGCTGGTGATTGGCTCAGGCCCGGCAGGTTGTGCGGCGGCAATCTATACGGCACGTAAAGGTGTGCGTACGGGGCTGTTGGCAGAGCGCTTCGGTGGTCAGGTCAATGATACATCAGGGATTGAGAACTTTATCTCTATTCCAGAGACAGATGGCCCAACATTGGCGCGCAATCTTGAGCAGCACGTGCGTAGCTACGATGTGCGTATCATTGCAGGCCAGCTCGCTGCGAAGCTGATACCGGCTGAGAAGGAAGGCGGTCTGCATGAGGTCGTTCTGGCGAGCGGTGCTCACTTGAAGGCCCGCACGATCATCGTGGCGACAGGCGCGCGGTGGCGTCAACTTGGTGTGCCGGGTGAAGAAGAATATCGTAGCCGCGGTGTCGCCTATTGCCCTCATTGTGATGGCCCATTCTTTAAGGGGCGTCCTGTCGCTGTTGCTGGCGGTGGTAATAGTGGTGTTGAGGCCGCGATTGACCTCGCTGGTGTCGTTTCGCACGTTACCGTGCTGCAATATGACCCTCAGTTGACGGCTGATGAAGTGTTGCAAGAGAAGCTGCATAGTCTGCCGAATGTGGATGTTGTTTTGAATGCGCGCACCACAGAGATCCAGGGTGACGGGAAGAAGATGACCGGCCTGTCTTGGCAGGGTGTGAAAGACGGCGAGAATCATGAGCTGAAAGTTGATGGTATTTTTGTTCAGATCGGCTTGCTGCCAAACACAGATTGGTTGAAAGGCACGGTTGAGACGTCTCGCATTGGTGAAGTGGTGATTGATGAGCGTTGCCGCAGCACAGTCCCGGGCATCTTTGGTGCTGGTGACGCGACGACTGTCCCTTATAAGCAGATCGTGATTGCAGAGGGCGAAGGCGCAAAGGCGGCTCTGTCTGCCTTTGATTACCTCATCCGTAACTCGGTTGCGTCTTAATCTCTTCTGAAAGACCGTGACTTGAGAGTGATGGTTTTTAAGAGAGTATGAAGGAAAGGGCCTGCTTCATGATGAGGCGGGCCCTTTTTGTTGGGTAGGATAAGAGGTTAGGGGAATTCATGTGATGAAAGCACCATTGGAGATGCCCGCTTTGCACACAGAGCGCTTTACGTTGCGTCCGTTAACAAAGCAGGATGCTACGGTATTAACGGAGCTCACGAATCACAAAGACATTACAGAAGTCGTTCATTTCTTGCCGACCCCTTTTACGCGTGCAGATGCTGATGCTCTCTTAGATGTCACAAGGGAAGAAGGAGGGCAGTTCCTTGGTGTTTGCTTTCATGGGAACGTGTCATTGGTCGCAGTCATCGGTGTGCATCCTAGAGGAGATGATCAAGTAGAGATCGGCTATTGGGTGCATCCTGCTCAATATCGACGTGGTATTGCTTATGAGGCGGTTTCTGCTGCGCTTGAAGCTCTTACACACAATGTTCCCCAACGACAGATTATTGCAGAATGCCGTGCTGAAAACCGCCCATCATGGCAACTGTTAGAAAAACTAGGCTTTGTGGCCACGGGTGAATACGGCCTGCGCCCAGGTCGTCATGTGTTCGTATGGCGTGACCACTCTGCGTAAAAGCGGGGCGTTATCAAGGGCAGTGGGCAGTTAGAAGAGCGTAGATTCTTTCTTCTGGGGTGTCTTTTTCTATTTCCAAGAGTGGAATACCGGCCTTGCGAAGAGCACGCTTTTTGACGGTCATCCGTGCTTCAGCCATGTCATCAAGGTCATGGCCTGATCCATTATATTCAACCGCGAGTTTTGGTTGGCCGCTTTTATCAATCAGCAGGAAGTCAACGCGTTTGCTGTTGTAGGAATGGAAAGCTTGGTTTGAGAGAGAGTCGTGGGGTGTTTCGAATGTTTTAACAAAAGAGCCCATGCCGACTTCAAAACCAATACGCCATTCTGGATGCTGCTGTCTTACCCATTTTTCAAGACGATAAAGAAGGACTGTTGCACATTCGCGATTAATGGGAGCTTTGGCATATAAGCCGCATTGGGAGACGAAGCGGAGTTGGTTTTGGGGGTTGGAGAGGTCGTTTTGGGACTCTTCTTTTTGTTTTTTCTCACGCTTTAAACGCCATTGAGCTGCATTTTTTTGCCGATCATTCTCTTGTTTTTTAAGAGCGGTTATCGTGCTCTCAAGAGAGCGAATGGTGTGCAGCAAAGGTTGGGTCTCTTTTTTAACACGATAGGTTTTGACGAAAAATCCCAAAGCAAAACCTAAAGAAACCGAGAAGAGAAAGAAGGTCATAAACGGTAGTCTCTAAAAGGGAACATAAGAAGTCTATCCATTGATAAATGGCCGACCACTCATTTCTTTAGAGGAATAGATTATAAAAAAGAAGCTTGGCCAGGTTGAGGGGTGCTTTCATCAAGGCTTGCAAGCTGCCGGTGATGGAGAAGATACACGCCTGTGCTGGCAGCAAGCTGTCGTGCGTGACGCGTATAGCCTGCATTAGAGACAACAGCAGCAAGTTGGGCGCGCTGATATTTGCATGCCGTAAAGACTTCCTGCACTGCCTTATTGCCTACAGGACGGCTATAGAGCTTACACTGTACAACGAGTCGAACCTGACGACGGGTGGCAATAATATCAGCTCCTTGGTCGCTCCCTGTGGGAGTAACGTAAGTCTGCCAACCAGCACGCTGCAAAATTTGTGCGCAATATCGTTCGTAATCAAGTGGCTCCATACGTGATGTTAAAGCCCGATCATGCGATGGGGAAAGGGTCTCTGGCGGTTCAAAGGTTGGGCTAGGAGGATGTTTGGGCGCGGTGCGGCGCGTGCAGCTTTCAATAAAGCGATCCGTGCGTTTTTCCCATATGGGCCAAAATTGGATTAGTTTTTTTTGCCGAAGGGCTGGGAGTAAGACGCTTTGGCAGAAGGTTTCTTTCTCTTTATGCCAACGATTCGGGTTGGTGCTTCCATATGGATTAGGGGTTAGGAGCTGCCGGCGTCGTTCAAAGAGGGTGTGTGAGTGGCTTGTGATAAGGGTGCGGATAACACGCCATGTGCGCCGACGGCGGCGTAAGAAGCGTATTCCACGCCATATAAAGTAGAGACCAAACCCGACAAAGGGGAGGTCAGGTGGTAATGTTGGCTGATGTACAATGGGAGAGAACGTAAAGCTGGGTGATGTTTCTGGTTCTAAAGGCGTTAGTCGTGTTTGAGGGACATACAGGCGTAGCCCATCAACGTTATTGGGTGAGACACCTTTAATCTCGACTAAAGACCCACGAACATGGAGCGGCTCCCATAATTGATCTATTGTTAGTGTATGGCAGTGGGCTTTTTGGTGCTCGTGTAAACGGTGAGCTGCTTCCGCAGATAAATGTATTCTTTCTGCTGAATAAAGGCGCTCCGTGAGCGCCGCACTTTCACAGGCGAGGCTGGGTGTTGGTGCGTAAAAAAGGGGCTGCTGACGACTATAAGCGGGTGCAACGATAGGACTCAAAAAAAGTGCCATCGTCATGATCGTGGAAAAGAGGGTGTAAGCCCCTCGTCGGTACAGCAATGTTTGGACCCCCAGGCAATGAGTCCTGCGCTTTAAATAATATTATCAAAGGTGGAGGAGATGGTGCCGACGCTCGGAATTGAACCGAGGACCTACTGATTACGAATCAGTTGCTCTACCCCTGAGCTACGTCGGCGCTCGCAGTGCCTATAAAGAAAATAGAGCGCTTTCGCAACGGGTTGCGTAAAAATAATTCCTGACAGTGTATAAGAAGGGGTTGCAGGAGCAGTGTGCTCTGTCACATTGGGGGGTGCTATGCTCAGGAATGATTATTTTCATAAAGGGCTTTGGAGTAAGGGAGGCGCGTGCTCTGTGCACCACCGCGATACACCACAGCCAAATCTTCGCGTTGTAGAAGGTGTGCATGAATGCCCAACATGTGGGCTGTTTCAGCGCGTCCCTTCCCTAGAGCCCGGACTGACGGCTGCCTGTCCGCGCTGTGGGGGCAAGTTGGAACGGCGCCGGCGCACCTCAGCCATTTTGGCGCCCCTTGGCTTTTGTGTTGCCTCTTTAGCTTTGTACTGGGCGTTATTGCTCAGCCCGCTCCTGGTATTGGATGTGCATGGACGGCGTAACGCTGTTAATCTTATAAGCGGCCCGATTGAGCTTATCCATCAGGGGTTTGGAGAAATTGGTATCCTAGTCGGTTTTACAACCGTGGTGATGCCCGGGGTGGTGTTAGCACTCATGCTCGCGATCTTGGGGGGAAGTTTCCGTGCGCAGGTACCACTTTGGATTAGGCCCTGTATGGCGTGGTATGAGCGTTTACGACCGTGGTCGATGGTTGAAGTTTATGTCATCGGGTTGATTGTTGCCTATACAAAATTGGTGGATATGGCGGTCGTAACCCTAGAGCCAGGGGCCTTCCTGCTGGGCGGGTTGATGTTGATGATGGCCGTGATGGACTCTACCTTTGATGCGAGCATTATTTGGAGGCACCAATCAGTTGATAAGCGGCATGGGCTCGGTTTATATCCAAGCGACGTTCATCCACTCCCTCATCCTGAGAAGATGCTGTCTTGTCATGCGTGTCATCTCGTTTTTGTTGCTGAGGATGCCGTGGCGGCGGAACATGATATGGGTGATTGCCCGCGTTGTGGGCAGATTTTACGCCGCCGTAAACGGAATAGCTTTAGTGCGACAATAGCGTTCCTTATTGCCTCTCTGAGTTGTTACGTTCCGGCCAATCTTTTCCCTGTCATGTCGCTTACTAAGCTTGGCCATAGTGGCCCCCATACAATTATTGGCGGTGTGATAGAGCTTTGGCAGTCTAAGCTCTATTTTCTATCCCTCTTGGTACTCTTTGCGAGTATCACCGTTCCAGTGCTGAAAATTGTGTCTTTGAATGTGATGCTGTACTATCAGCGTCATCCGCGACGATGGATTTTGCCATGGCTTAGTAAACTCTACCGTATAGTCGTGTTTATTGGGCGATGGTCTATGATTGACGTATTTATGATCTCGATTCTTGTCGCCGTGGTGCGTTTTCCATTTTTTGCCCGTGTTATGGCGGAAACGGGCGTTATATTCTTTGCTGCTGTTGTTATTTTAACGATTTTTGCTGCCGATTTGTATGATCCCCGTGAGATGTGGGATGCTGCAGGGCTAAATGATGATCATGCTTCGTCCTTTTCTCGAGATGAAAAGGTGGAGCCTCTTTCCGGATCTGATGAGATGGAGCCTAAACGCGCGTGAGTGATAAGAGTCCAAAAACAGAACGCTCCTCCCCTCAAGAAGCTCATGCTTCGTTGCGGCCGACACGATTTTCCATTCTGTGGATTATTCCTGTTCTTGCCGTGGCGATTTCGGGCTGGCTTGTTTGGGAACATTTTAGCACGCAAGGGCCGTTGATTACGATTTCATTCGACACGGCTGATGGGCTGGTGCCGGGGCAAACGCAGGTTAAGAACAAGGCCGTTACCCTCGGGGTCGTGCAAACTGTTGATCTTAGCTCCGACATGAGCCATGCCGATGTCACGGTTCAGATGAATGGTGGAAGTGAAAATCTTCTGACTCATAATGCGCGGTTCTGGGTTGTGCGCCCACGTGTTAATGGGACGAGCATTACGGGTCTCGATACGCTTCTTTCAGGGGCTTATATTGCTCTAGACCCAGGCGCCGCTGGAGGCCCTCATCAGCGTCTTTTCAAAGGGTTGGAGAATCCACCAGGTGTACGGTCTGACCAACCGGGGTCTACCTATTGGTTGGTCGCTCCTCGGTTGGAGTCACTGGGTTCAGGGGCGCCGATTTTCTTTCGAGATCTTCAAGTGGGTGAAGTGTTAGGATACACAATGCCCCAAGGCGGAGAGGGGCCTATCTTGCTGCAGGTTTTTGTTCGTGCCCCGTACGATCATTATCTGAAGGTTGATAGCCGCTTTTGGAATGTGTCGGGAATGCAGGTTGGTTTTGGTGCCGGTGGGCTTCAGGTGCGTCTGCAATCTTTACAAACCCTGTTTACCGGTGGGCTGGCCTTTGGGCGCTCGTCCTATAGTCGTGGGATTGATGCCCCCGAAGCTGAGGCGAACGCTGTTTTCCGTCTTTATGATAGTCCTGAGGAAGCAGACAATACGCGTTATCGCCAGCGTGTGCGTGTCGCAACTTACGTGGATAGCTCCATTGGTGGACTGACTGAAGGCAGTAAAGTAACGATGTTTGGGATGCAGATTGGTATCGTCACAGGCGTGCATCTTGAACTGAATACGCCACGAACAGGGCCGCGTGTGCGTGTTGATATGCAAATTGAACCTGGTCGTGTGGCTGAGGATGATAACGTTCATCCGGGTTATAGCCAGAAAGTTTTGTCAGATTTTGTAGCGCGTGGTCTTCATGCTTCGGTGCAGAATGTTAGCTTCCTGACAGGGGAATCGATGGTGGCTCTGGGCTTTACCCATAGTGGAAAGCCTGGCGAGCTTCATTATGAAGGCGGGGTGGCTATTCTGCCGAACGAACCCGGTGGTATGGATGGGATTTTACAATCTGTTTCCACTGTGGCTGATAAAGTCTCCAATATGCCGCTGGAACAGATTGGAGATCATATTAACGCTCTCTTAGCTGATACGGATGAACGGGTGCGCAGCCCTCAGCTTACTCAGTCTATGATCGCGTTGCAGGGGTCTTTATCAGCGCTAAACCGCTTGATGGATCACGCGGATGAGCATCTTCCCGCGTTGTTGAACAATATGAATACGACGATTGAACAAGCACGCACGCTGATGGCCGCTTATAGTGGCGATACTGATTTCCACCGGAATCTTGGAACGCTTGTTCAGCAACTTACACAAGCATCGCGGTCAATTCATCAGCTGACCCAGTATCTGGATCATCATCCTTCTGCATTGATTACAGGGCGTAGGCACTGATTATGGTTTTTTCTCTTAAGTTCTCATCATTAAAACGCTGTTATAACCAAGGACGCTTCGCGCTTGGATGTAGCGTGGTGATGGGATGCCTCGCTCTGGTGGGATGCTCGAATAATTCTCCTACCTATTATACGCTCATGCATCAGAAGGGCCCGTCTTATCCGGCGTCACTCGGAGCCGTGCAGACGGTTAAGGTGTTGCTTCCTTCCGTTCCTGAGCAGCTTGATCGTGATACGATGGTGCTGTCAGGGCAATCATACCGTATGGTGATGGATGATGGTGCGACGTGGAGCGAACCGCTGAGCACGCTGATTGGTCACACTTTGTCTGCTAATCTTGGGCAGCGCTTGCCGGGGCGGATTGTTTTCTCTCAAAATGATGCTGTTGCGGCATCTCCGCAGGCTTATGTTTCGTTGAGCATAACGCGCTTTGATCTCGGCGAAGGACGGCACGCTGTGATTGACGGCATCTTGTCGATCAAGCCTGGTGGAGAGGCGACAGGGACGGCGCAGAGCTTCCCTGTGCATTGGGTTTCCCCGCAGAGTGTGTCACAGCGCCCACAAGCGCTTGCTGAGGCGCTTAGTGAGGGGGTTGGTTCTGTAGCTGACCAAGCCGCTCAAGTGCTCTCTGGCATGCATGTGCCTGCTTAAGAAAGGTTGTTTCCCTCTTCGAGTGAGTTTTAGGGCTGTGAAAGCTTAGAGAGGGTTATGAACTGCCGAGGGGGGATGATGAGGTGGACGTAGTGTTCCTCTTTCCTCTCGTTTAGCCCTGTAGAAGCGGTAGAGATGGGGCTAGACGGGTCAAACGCGTCACCCCCCCCCTTATATAAGCCGCTTAGATGAGCGGTCTGCTTTCTTATAGGAAAGAGATTAGAAGAAGCTTATTAAAAAAACCCGCTCTTCTTAGATAAGAAGGCGGGCCTTTTAATATCTCTCTTCAGAGAAAAGCGTTTAGAGCTTCTCAACCTGATGGTAATCAAGATCAACCGGTGTGGAGCGACCAAAGATAGAGACGCTGACCTTCAGACGCTGATGCTCTGTATCCACTTCTTCCACACTTCCGTTGAAAGAGGTAAACGGCCCATCGGAAACGCGCACTTGCTCTCCAATCTCGAAAGACAGGTTAGAGCGAGGGCTCTCAAACCCTTCTTGAGCCTGCTTAACGATACGTTGCGCTTCAGCATTTGTGATGGGTGTAGGCTTATTGCGTGTGCCCAAAAAGCCCGTCACTTTTGGTGTGTCTTTCACCAAATGCCACGCTTGATCGCTTAGCTCCATCTTCACCAGAACATAACCTGGGAAGAACTTCCGTTCGGTATTCACCTTACGGCCACGGCGGACCTCGGTTACTTCCTCTGCAGGAACAAGAATCTCTTCAAAATGATCATCCAAGCCCTTTTTTGCGGCTTGTTCACGAATATGCTCAGAGATCTTTTTTTCAAATCCTGAGTAGACATGCACAACGTACCAGCGTTTTGCCATGGGTTCTGCCTTAGCCTCCGACGCCAAAAAGTCCGCGAATGCCCAGGCCGATTGCCTGGTCCACGATCAGGAAGAAAATACAGGTAATGACAACCATGACAAGCACTGCTGCCGTTGTTGTAAGGGTGCCCCGTCGCGTCGGCCATGTGACACGTCGCGCCTCAGCGCGGACATCCATAAAATATCTGCGGGGATTGAATCCGGAGCCTTTTGTGGCCGGAGGCTTCTTACGGGAATCGCCTTTCGGCTTACTGACCGACACCATCATCCTCAAATCTAAAGCAGCCCTGATTTACATGGGGGGAACTCCCCGCCAAACAGGGAATGAAGTGGCAGGGGTGGAGGGTCTCGAACCCGCAACCTCCGGTTTTGGAGACCGGCGCTCTAGCCAATTGAGCTACACCCCTTCCGGAACTTAAGTCGAACCGGCGCTGTTGATGCGTGGTGATCACCAGCGGTGGTCGCGATAAAAAGTATGATTGAGCCCTAAAGTCAAGCCCTCTGTGAGCAATGAGAGAAAAAAAGATGATATTCTCTTTTTCTTTCCTAAAACCCCTTGCTCTTAAAAGAAGGAATGGTTTAAAAACTCATCCTCAGATGAGCGGGCGTAGCATAATGGCTAATGCAGTAGCCTTCCAAGCTACCGATGAGGGTTCGATTCCCTTCGCCCGCTCCATTCTCTCCTGACAATTTAGAAAATATTATTTTTGCACGCAGGCTTTGTGCGTGTGGTTCGCTGGTGCATTAAATTGTGTGACCATGAGGGCTGAGGCATCTTTCCCTTCATTGGTAGATAGGTGGCCTTGGTGGCCTTCTGAATCGCGAATGCTGCCACCATCTTCGTTGAGCAGGATGTCACCCGGGTTCAGTTCGATTCGTGTGCCGTCCATCGTTTGCGTCGTGTAAATCCCGGCGACTGGTACAATCCATTCAACATGCTTAGTGGCATGCCATGGGCTCTTCCAACCTGGAGGTTGCACGGTTGTGGTTACGGTGGCGCTGCCTGTGCGGTTGGCCCCTGTCCAGACCATGGCGAGTGGAGCCGTGCTTTTCTTGTCCGCGTTCGCTTCTTTAGGCGAGACAGCCTTGAGCGATGTGGGGTGTTTTTCATCAACGGGGTTGAAGGAGGTAATCCGACATTTTGTGAGATGGCTGACACCTTGTGCGTCTGTCCAGTTGTCCCAATATTCCAATGAGGGGAAGCTAGGTTTGTTGGTAACAGTAGCGGCTAGACCCATGCTGGAGATGCTGATCAGCGTTGCACCCAGTATTAAAATGAACGGTTTTTGCACAGGGCGCAGAAAGCGCGAGGCATTGGCAAACATAGAGATGCTCCTTGTTTTAAGGGGGGTATAGTGATGTGCCACGTGTCGATTTTACTATCGGAAGACCGAGGGAAGAAAAAGGTAATTTTCGTAAAGAGAATGTGCGATCACGCAATAGAGCGTGTGGTCAGGTTGCTTTTTTTTGTTTGAGCGTGTTAGAAAATAACCGTGAACGCTGGCCGGATGGGCCTAGAATAAACCTGTGCAATTGTATGGGGACTGGGGCTTGTTCGGCTGTGTGAAGCCGGGGAAAACCGGTTTCTGATGCTCGAACTTCTGAAGACGGAACACGCCCGTGACGGTAGCACAGGAAAAGCGGATCAGAGCGCCAGGCGAAGCAGCGCAACGTTATGCCCGGGCTTTTTATGACTATTTGGCTGATGGAGCGGATATTTCTGCAGTGCTTCAGCAGGTCAAGACCCTACAACACGTTATTGCAGAAAATAAGGCGCTACGCTCTGCGTTGGCAGATCCGCGGCTAAACGTGCGCCGAGCGCCTGAGTTGGCTAATGCCTTGGTTCAGGGGCTTAGTCTTGGCGATGAGATGCGTCGTTTTGTTGGGGTTGTTGCCCAACAGGGGCGCCTTGCCCATTTAGACGAAATTTTAGAAGCCGTCGTGCTTTTGGATGCTCGCCGCCGCGGTGAAGTGCGTGTGGACGTTGCCACCGCTCAGCCGTTGAATGACGCACAGCGTGAGCGTCTTCGTACCAGCTTGAAAGAGGCTGGCTACGACACAATCGCTATGACCGAACGCCTAAACCCCGCCTTAGTGGGTGGGATGACAGTGCGTGTTGGTTCAGTTCTTTTTGATACATCGATCGCTGGGCGTCTGACCCGCCTGCAGAACGCTATGAAGGGAGCCGCGTGATGGACATCCGTCCCGCCGAGATTTCGGAGATTCTCAAGCAGCAAATTGCTTCTTTCGATCAGCCTGAGGCGGTTTCTGAAACCGGAACCGTTTTATCCATCGGGGATGGGATCGCCCGCGTCTATGGTCTGACCCATGTCGTTGCTGGTGAAATGGTTGAGTTTGAGGGCACAGGCCTACGTGGCATGGCTCTAAACCTCGAGAGTGACAGTGTTGGTATCGTGATTTTTGGTGACGGTGATACCGTCAGCGAAGGCGATACTGTGTTGCGAACTGGTAAAGTTGTTGAAGTGCCTGTTGGTAAGGGGCTCTTGGGGCGCGTTGTTGATGGCCTCGGAAACCCGATTGATGGTCGCGGCCCACTCGAAGATGTGGAATATCGTCGTGCCGAAATGAAGGCACCGGGGATTATGCCACGTCAATCGGTGGATGAGCCGATGCAGACCGGTATTAAAGCTATTGATGCTTTGGTGCCTGTTGGGCGCGGACAACGTGAGCTCGTGATTGGTGACCGTCAGACAGGCAAAACAGCTATTCTGATGGATACAATCGTTGCTCAGAAGGCTGTTAATGCTGAGGGTGACCCAAAGACCTCTCTGTACTGCGTATATGTGGCTATTGGCCAGAAACGCTCAACAGTGGCGAACTTGGTGCGCAAGCTGGTTGATACCGGTGCGATGGAATACTCCATCGTTGTGGCGGCAACGGCCTCTGAATCAGCGCCAATGCAGTATCTGGCACCGTATGCCGCATCCTCTATGGGTGAGTATTTCCGTGACAATGGCATGCATTCCTTGCTCTGTTACGATGACTTATCCAAGCAGGCTGTAGCCTATCGTCAGCTGTCTTTGCTGCTTCGTCGTCCGCCAGGCCGTGAAGCGTTCCCAGGGGATGTGTTCTATTTGCATTCTCGCTTGCTGGAACGTTCTGCAAAGATGTCCGATGCCAATGGTGGCGGTTCAATGACAGCTCTGCCAGTGATTGAAACACAAGCTGGTGATACCTCTGCGTATATTCCAACAAACGTGATTTCGATTACCGACGGTCAGATCTTCCTCGAAACTGACTTGTTCTATAAGGGTATTCGCCCTGCTGTGAACGTGGGTGGCTCTGTGTCTCGTGTGGGGTCTTCCGCTCAGGTCAAAGCTATGAAACAGGTAGCTGGGACGATTAAGCTGGAGCTGGCACAGTATCGTGAGATGGCATCCTTCGCACAGTTCGCGTCTGACCTTGACCCAGCAACACGTCGTCAGCTGGATCGTGGTGCGCGTCTCGTTGAGCTGCTGAAACAGCCTGAAACATCCCCGCTGAGCTGGGAAGAGCAGGTTGTAGTGCTGTTTGCTGGGACACGTGGCTATCTGGATAAGGTTCCAGTGGATAAGGTCGTGGCTTATGAGCAGGGCCTGCTTTCTGAAGTGCGTCACGGTGAAGGCAACGGTGTGTTAGATGCACTCCGTAAGGAACGCCAGTTAACGTCAGAGATTGAGGAAAAGCTTAAGGCGCTTCTGGAAGCCTTCGGTAAACGCTTTTCTGCCTAAGGACGGTGTAACATGGCTTCGATGAAGGAACTCCGCGCACGTATTGGAGGCGTCAAATCGACGCGCAAAATTACGAACGCGATGAAAATGGTCGCTGCCTCAAAGCTGAGGCGCGCCCAAGTTCAGGCCGAATCTGCCAAGCCCTATGCTGATACGATGTATCGGATGATGGGTGAATTGGCATCGACCGTACAAGGGGCTGATCCATCCTCTTTGCCCCGGCTTATGGCCGGGACAGGGAAGGACCAGACGCATTTGCTTATTGTAATGACGTCCGACCGTGGTTTGGCTGGCGGGTTTAACGCCAACATCGTACGGCAGGCACGTCAGTATATCAATGAGCTTCACAGTCAGGGTAAAACCGTTCGTTTGTTGCCTGTAGGGCGCAAGGGCGGAGATGTTTTGAAACGCTACTACCCGGATGCAATCGTGGACATTTTGTCGAGCGATACAGGGCAGGGTGATTCATTTGGCCAGGCGGCTTCGATCGCACAGCACGTGAGTAAGATGCTGGATAAGGGCGAAATTGATTGCTGCACATTGATGCGCAATTTGTTTGTAAACGCCATGACCCAGACGCCAGAGCGTATTGGCCTTGTGCCTTTGCCAGTTGCTGAAAATGACAATCAGCAGGCTAATGCGGATACAGCGCAGTATGAGTTTGAGCCTAACGACGAAGAGTTGTTGGCACAGCTTTTACCGCGCAATCTTGAGGTGCAGATTTATGCAGCACTTCTTGAGAGTGCCGCAGGCGAGCAAGGGGCCCGTATGACGGCTATGGATAATGCCAGCCGTAATGCTAGTAAGGCCATTGATAATCTGTCGTTGAGATATAACCGTACACGACAGACTAATATTACCAACGAGTTGATCGAAATTATTTCCGGCGCAGAAGCCGTCTGAGATCACGCAGGAGACGAAACTGATGTCTGAGGAACTCAACCGCTCTGCTGACCAAGCCGGCGCTGCTGTCGGGCGTATCACTGAGATACGTGGTCCTGTTGTGGACGTTCAATTTGGGGAGAAACTCCCACATATTCTGAACGCACTTCATGTGAAGAATGGTGACCAAACCCTCGTGCTTGAAGTGGCACAGGAAATTGGTGAGCGCCAAGTCCGCTGTATTGCTATGGACACGACCGATGGTCTGGTTCGTGGTGCTGAGGTTACTGATACAGGAGAGCAGATTACTGTTCCTGTGGGGCCTGAAACGCTTGGTCGTATTTTGAACGTCGTGGGGGAACCTGTTGACGATCGCGGTCCAATCACCACGAAAGAGCGCTTCCCGATTCACCGCCCTGCTCCAACATTTGAAGAGCAGGCTGCTAACTCCGAAATCCTGGTTACTGGGATTAAGGTCATTGATCTGCTTTGCCCATATTTAAAGGGCGGTAAGATTGGTCTCTTCGGTGGTGCCGGTGTTGGTAAGACTGTTATTATTCAAGAGCTGATCAACAACATCGCTAAGGCACATGGTGGTGTGTCTGTGTTTGCTGGTGTGGGTGAACGTACTCGTGAAGGGAACGACCTATACTACGAAATGCAGGGCGCTGGCGTTATTAAGCTTAATGATAATGGCAGCACAGAAGGCTCTAAAGTGGCGCTGGTTTATGGCCAGATGAATGAGCCACCGGGCGCACGTTCACGTGTGGCGCTGACGGGTCTGTCTGTTGCGGAATATTTCCGTGATGTCGAAGGGCAAGATGTGTTGTTCTTCGTTGATAACATCTTCCGCTTTACGCAGGCTGGTTCTGAAGTGTCCGCTCTGTTGGGCCGTATTCCTTCCGCTGTGGGCTATCAGCCAACATTGGCGACGGAAATGGGTGCATTGCAGGAGCGTATTACATCCACGAAGAAGGGATCTATTACCTCCGTTCAGGCTGTGTATGTCCCTGCCGATGACTTGACCGACCCTGCACCAGCAGCGACCTTTGCCCATTTGGATGCAACGACCGTTCTGAACCGTTCCATCGCGGAAATGGGGATTTATCCAGCTGTTGATCCGCTGGACTCAACATCTCGTTCGCTGGATCCAAAGCTGGTTGGTGACGATCATTATCAAACAGCACGTACAGTTCAGAGCACCTTGCAGAGTTATAAAGAATTGCAAGATATCATCGCCATTTTGGGGATGGATGAGCTTTCTGAAGAAGATAAGTTGGTCGTTGGGCGTGCCCGTCGTATTCAACGCTTCCTGTCTCAGCCATTTCATGTGGCAGAGGTCTTTACGGGCTCTCCAGGTAAGCTGGTCTCGCTGGAAGATACAGTGCGTTCCTTTAAGGCTGTTGTGGCTGGTGAATGTGACCACTTGCCAGAAGGGGCCTTCTACATGGTCGGCTCGATCGAAGAAGCGGTCGAGAAGGCAGAGAAGATGAAGCAGGAGGGCTAATCCAATGCCGCTTCGTGCCGAGATTGTAAGCCCGCAAAAGCGCCATCTTGATCAAGAGGTCGATATGGCTGTGGTGCCGGGCAGTGAAGGGGATATTGCGGCTATGCCAGGCCGCGCCCCAGTCATGCTTCAGCTCCGTGGGGGTGTTGTTACACTATATCTGAATGGCAAAGTGCTGCAGCGTAGCTTTGTCAACGGTGGTTTCGTGGATATGACAGCGGATCACTGCACGATTCTTGCGGATTCGGTACGAGCGTTGGAGGATCTTTCGGTTGATGACGCTCGTGAGAGTCTTGCCGAGCTTGAAGCGCAGTGGACCAGTCTGGGCACCCACGAAGATAAAAAACGTGAAAAGCTTGCACGTGAGATGCAAGCCGTAAGAGCGGAAATTGAAGCAGCTGAGCAGTTTCAACAGAACGCTTTTTAAAAGTTCGCATATTTGATGTGTGGAGGAAGCCAGTTCGGGAAACCGGGCTGGCTTTTTTTATGCCCTATGGAACTGTGAGGCAGCAAAGGAATCGTTTCTACGAGATAATGTGCAGATTCGTCCTGATGATGCGATTCTCCTATGAGTTTGTGTGATGTCTTTTTAAGGTGTGATGTTGGGGGTGGTGGTTAATTGGCTGAAATCTAGGATTTTTCAGGCTATGGCGAGCGACTTTCCCATTGGATATGGAAAAGATGACAGTTTTTTGAAGAAAAATGCATTTAGGGGGTTGTTGAGTTTTTCTGATGGTGTATAAGCCCATTCACCGGCGGCGCTGGAGCGGAGACGCAGCGGAGTTAGCCGGTTGAGATGATCTTTGAAAGTTGAATTAGGAAGAGACTGGAAGGGATATATTGGCGGCGTTTTAGTGTT
>NZ_KB899340.1:4334-112913 GCF_000378165.1 Saccharibacter floricola DSM 15669 | reverse complement strand
TTCTGGTTCTGGTTCTGGTTCTGGTTCTGGTTCTGGTTCTGGTTCTGGTTCTGGTTCTGGTTCTGGTTCTGGTTCTGGTTCTGGTTCTGGTTCTGCGTTCCGGTTACGGAACCCGCAGCGCTACTGTCGGTTGAGCGTATATCTTTAACGATGATTTGCGCCTGTTTATCGGTATAGTTCAGCGTTGGGACCAGATAGGGCTGCTCACCTTGGAGGTTTTTAGCGCTTTGGAGGAAGGTTGCTGTGTTTGCGAAAGGAGAGAGAAGCCCACCTTGTGCATTAACGAGTGTAAAGCTGTCGTTTGAGCGCATCGGCAACTTATCAAGCACCGTGACGTGCAGAGAGGCCCCGCTGAGGTTTACCGTGCCCGTTGCGTTCAGCAGGTCGGATTGGCGATTTTGAGCGAGCACATCAAAGGTAGATCCTTTCTGCATGGTAACATTCCCATTGACATTTAACGTGCCAATAGGCTGTCCGCCTGCCAGGCCGATCGCTGGATTAGCGCCGTTACGGCCGGGCGCTAAGGTTCCCGAGACGGTCAGGTTCCCCACAGTGCCTGTGCCAGACAGCATGGCGCCGGATTGTACGGTGGTAGAAGCGTTGCCGAAGTTGCTATTCACACCGAGATTGCCAGCACGGACATTGATAGAACCCGTAAATTGATGGCCGTCTCCGGTAAGATAGACAGAGCCGGTATCGTCTTTTGCCAATGTTCCGGTGCCGGAAATGGTGTTGGGAACCTCTGTTTCATAAAGGTCTTCGTTAGGAGGATTTGTAATGGAATTGACATTGCCATCATTGATGACCCCATCAGAGACCGTTCCTATATTGGTTAAGCTGAGGGTGCTCTTGGGGGCAATGCTCACAGCACTGGCACCTAAGCTGCCTGGAAGAGCGGCTAGGGTGCCGGCTTCGATGATGGTGTTCCCTTCATAGGCGCTGTCGTCATCTCCGGTGAGGGTGACGGTGCCTGTCCCGCGCTTAATCAGGGTTCCGGTTCCATTAATGTATGCATCAATAGAACCATTATCATCTTGATCAATGATGAGTGTACCGTGTGTCTTTAGAAGAGCCGGGTTGAGAGGAGCGGTGAAGGTGGCATCACCGACATAAGAGAGAGCAATATAATCTAAATTTGTAACATTTTGTGCTGTTGCGACCACATTTCCCTGAATAAGGTTATTTACACTCTGCCCATGTTGAGAAATGGATTGAGAGCCGAGGAAATGCTGTGTTCCATTGCTGTCAATACTTGATGGCTTGCTGAGATAGAGAGTTCCTTCACCTATTTTATTAATTCCATCCACGGCAGTGCCCAAGAACATTACGTTATGGCCATTTGTATCTATGAAACCCGAATCACGGTTTGTAGGAGAGAGGTTATCATTCTCCATAAGGATGGAAGTATTGGAAATGGTGAGGTCGCCACCAATGACACGGAGCCTCCCTCCTGGCTCAATATAAATAGAGGCTGAATTGCCCATGGCTTGGTTGCTAGTATTGACTTGCTTGCTAGTATCAACAATACCAGATTGAGATGAGTTTAAGCCAGAACCATAGACATTTAATGTTCCATCAATGGTGAGAGAGCCTGCTGGGTAGGCGGGCTGTGTTGTGGTGGGGCTATCAATTTTTGGCCCTAAAATGACTTTATAAGCGTTAAGTGTCTGCCCTGAGTCAACCTCAACAGAATGATAGCGATTGACCCAAAAGCTATCGGGTGTGCTTGAGGGGCGGAAGCCATCTGTTGCGCTACTATCGGGCGTTAAACCAACCGTCAGAGAGGAAGGGCCCCCCGTGATGGTGGAGATATCGTCGGCGTGAGCAGGAAGCGCCATGACGATACAAGAAAGAGAAACGCCACAGAGAGCAGTGAAACGCATGATGTGAGGCCTAGTTATTTCATAATGGTTGTGCAAACTTTACGATTTAGAAATCACCTATTCTTAGAGAGGTATAAAGAGCAATAGAATTTAAGAGTGCTTCTATAAAAATTTAACTATTGATCGAGGGTTGTTGCGAATACGCTATAATAGAACTCATGAGGTTCTATTTAAATCGTAAAAATAAATTTACTTAACTGTAGCTGCATTCCATAAAAAAAGCCGAGAGGGGGTACCCTCCCGGCCTTCTTCCGCGATCGCATCGACGGATCAGAAAGGCTTATTTGCCTTTACCCTGATTAGCCACAGCGGCTGCGCGTGCTGCGATTTCTTCAGCATTGCCCAGATAGTAGTGCTTCACCGGTTTGAAGTTCTCGTCGAATTCATAAACCAGCGGCGCACCCGTTGGGATGTTCAGGCCGATGATGTCATCATCGCTGATGCCGTCAATATGCTTCACCAAAGCGCGTAGGGAGTTCCCGTGAGCGGCGATGATGACCTTCTCGCCTTTTTTGAGGCGTGGCAGAATGGTCTCTTCCCAGTAAGGGACGACGCGCTTAATGGTCAGAGCCAAGCTTTCTGTTGTAGGAAGCTGCTCAGCTGTCAGGTTCGCATAACGTGGGTCATGCCCTGGGAAGCGTGGGTCATCACGATCCAATGCAGGAGGGGTGACCTCAAAGCCACGGCGCCATTGCTTAACCTGATCTTCACCGTATTTTGCAGCGGTTTCAGATTTGTTCAGGCCTTGCAGCGCCCCATAATGACGCTCATTCAGACGCCATGATTTCTCAACGGGCAGCCATGGACGATCAACTTGATCAAGAATGTTCCAAAGCGTATGGATCGCCCGTTTCAGGACTGATGTGTAAGCGAAGTCGAAGGTGTAGCCCTCTTTCTTCAGCAACTCACCGGCAGCTTTCGCTTCACCGCGGCCTTTTTCAGACAGCTCGGCATCATACCAACCGGTAAAGCGGTTTTCGTTGTTCCATTCACTTTCGCCGTGGCGAACTAGAACCAGCTTAGTGACAGCCATGGGCTACCTCCTTACTACCGTTATAGGCCCCATCGCGTGATAGGTACCTGCGTGCGCCCTTCAACGGATGAAGCAGCGCGTTGACGCTGGCCATCGTAATCCAAAAATCGACAATGTGTAAGACATGTCTGTTATGCGCTAAATCGTAACAATAAGAAGAGATTTCTTTGCTCGTTGGGAGTTTTCTCCCATTGATGGGTCTCTCCTTTTATACAGGATAAAGGAGGTCTTTTTTAAAAATTATACCGGATATTCCCCCCGATCCACCGTGGGGTCTGGATATATTGCACGCGGCTATTATCGTTCCCGGTGTAAGAGTAGCTATTGCCGTGGCGGTTGAGGAGGTTATCAACATATACCGCGGCCACCCATTTCCCACTTTTGGGGCCGACTTCCATCCGAAGACCCATGGAGCTGATCTTGCTGCTTTTCCCGTTCGGGTCGCCAAGTTCTAGCAGCATATTATCTTTCCAGCTGTAGCTGGCCTGTAAGGTCATCCGATAATCGCTGGGGAGGTTGATGGCGTAGCGCGCAACAGCGCTCCAAGAAAAGCGCGGGGCGAAGGGCAGGGCAGAATTCCGGCCAACATTACTCAGAAGAGGTAGGCCGTTAATACTGCTTGTTCCTCGAGTGGCTTTAGCGTCCAAATACGCAAAGGAGCTGTTGAGGTCGAGATTAGGGATCAGGTTATGGAACGTGCCCGAGAGTTCCCCACCACGGGTGCGGGCACGCGGCAGAGAGCCGAGCGTGAGAGACGTGGTCTTGGGCATTTCAGCGACAAAAAGCGTTTGCCGATTATGGTATTCATAATCAAACAAGGAGCCTTCTAGCTGGAGCTTGTTGTTCAGCAGGCTTGTTTTCGCACCGATTTCATACGCCACCATATTTTCAGGGCGCACATAGCTTTGGGCTGAAGCCGCAGAGACCGCCCCTGCAAAGTAAGAGCCCGCCTTATAGCCGTTGGAGATGGTGCCATAGATGAGGGTGCCGGGGGCAATGGTATAGCGGAGCCCAACACGCCCGGTCAGGCGGCTATAGCGATGATGGTCGTCGAGGGAGGAAATCGCTCCACCTGCATGGGTGAAAGCGCCCCCTTGGTCAATCGTGCCGCCATGATAGCCGCGATCATCGTAGGAATAGCGACCAGAAGCGATGAAATCGAGCCCACGGACAATCTTCGTAACGGTGTTAAGATACACACCCGTGGAGATGTTTTGTTGCACAAAATGGTTGGTTAGATTCCCGTTAGGGATCCCCAGAAGGTCTGAGCGCAGACCGGTATAGGCGCCATTGATTTTGTCGTAAGATTCATACACCCCAACGCTTAAACGCACGCGCTTGGCAAAGGTCGTGCGGAAATGCATGTCGTGGGACTGTGCAAGTGAGGTATCATTCCAGTGATAATCCCCAATGCTGAGTGATTCACCATCGTAATTATCGTAATCATTGCGGCGGAACGCATCAAAACCTGTTGTGGAGGTGAACGTCCCAACATCAAAACGATGCGTATAGTTGATGGACACACCCCCGCCATTTTCATCACGGCTGGCACGGTCTCCACCCACATTCACGTCATGATACCGGGCGTTAGACCCCACACTGATCGTGCGGTTAGGACGATTATTGAGCGCGTCACCGTCTGTATCTTGAGGAGATTGCGGTGTGCCACGGTCACGCGTGTAATGGATGTTCAGCAGGAGGGATGAGCGATCATCAATGAGGAATTGTGTGAGGTTCCGCAAACCGAGCTGGTCTTGAGAGCCATAATGGCGACCAGTGTGAATATCACGCTGCCACCCACCACCATTGATGTAGCTAAAGGCGGTGCGGTTAAAGATCGTCTTGCTAATGGGCACATCAACAGCAGCGCGGGCGGTATTGGTGCCGTAGCTGCTATAGCCCCAATCAAGATACCCACCGAAATGATGGCCCGGGCGTGTGGATTCAACGCTGATATTGCCCCCCGTGCTGCTGCGGCCATAATCAAAGCCTTGGGGGCCTTTTTCCACACTGACGGTTTGGGTATCGAACATTTGGCCTGTGTAAAAAACAGGATAGGGCGCAAAGACACCATCTTGGTAAATGCCAATACCGCCCATATTGTTCCCGGTAAAATCATCCAGCCCAATCCCACGAATGGAGAAGAGCGGTGTGCTGCCAGATGTAGCGTTTACAGCGGTGAGGCCGGGGGTATAGGCGGCAATATCTTTGGGGCTGGTGATGTTGAGCTCACGCAGCTTCTTGGCGCTCATGACATTGACGGTGCCTGCGGTGGCACGAAGGCGTTGTAGGTGAGACCCACCGACACGAATTGTTTCAGGCTTCGCAGTGATGACGGGGCGATGATGATGGGCGGGGTGATGCGTCCCGGTGCGGTGCTGTGGAGGTGACGCGAGGGCTGTGGAGGTGAAGAGATAGGTTGCTCCAGAAATGGTCATAGCCCATTTTGTTGCAGAACACCGACCTGTGATCACACCATCTCTCATAGTGAGCGCTTTCTCCCTCGTTAAGGCTGTCTATCGGACAGACCGCTATCGTTAATGAGCCCAATGAAGAGGAAGGAAGTGGCTGATTACTGACGTAAAATAAATATGTTTCTTTTTAGGAAAGGCCTGAGCTGTGCTGCAGAGGTCATTTCGGAAAGGCACTGTGGTGGAAAAAGCACAGTCTCTCAATAGTGGTTGATAAAATAGGAAATTTACAAATTAACTAATTTACATTGTAAATTGAACAATTTAACAATTTATTTTGTCATATTGGCGTTAAAGGAGGCTGCGTGGCAGGAAAGCACCGTTACCCCACCCTGCGTCAGCTAGGATTGATGGTGCTTCTTGGTCTGGGGAGCTTCCATAATGCGTCTGCTGATGCTCCTCATGCCCCACCAGCGGTTGAAACATATCCGCTGGCGGGTGTGATCGGCCAGCCACGTCGGGTTGGGGCGCCTCATGGCAAGGAGACACGGCGCCATCAAGGGGATTGGGGGCGTTTTAATTACGGCAATGGTGAATTCGCAGGGTTTGGCCCTGTTGGAATGTATGGTGTTGCGCCTTGGGCTGAAGATTGGAGTGCGTTGCGGAACCCGGCGCGGCGACGTGACTTTTTGGATCCTCTTAAATTTATCGCCCTCAATGAGGCGCGCACGATCTGGCTTTCTTTGTCGGGTGAATCACGCGCGCGCTATTGGTATGAGGCTCAACCACGGCTTGGTACGGTCGGTCATCAAGGGGCGAGCCGTTTCACAACGCGGAATTTTTTGGGCGCTGACCTGCATCTGGGCCAGCATGTGCGTGTTTTTGGTCAACTCAATAACGGTACAGCAGCGGGCTCACGGTACTATGGCTATAGCGCGACATGGCGCCGTCGGTTGGGGGTGCAGCAGCTTTTTGCTGAGGTGAAAGGGACGGTCATCGGGGCGCATATGGGGTTGATGGTTGGGCGGCAACAGTTTTTGGATGCTCCCTCATGGCTGCTCTATCAAGGGGAAACGCCTAACGTGCCTCTCACATGGAATGGGGTGCGGGGCTATGCGCTCTGGAAGTCTATTCGTGTGGATGCGTACGATTTTGTGCAAACACAAGTCACGCATGACACGATTATGGGCGGTGGGTTTGATCGTTCCACCCGTTTGTATGGGGTGGATGTTACATCTGCTTTGCCACTTTTTAACATTGGTCATCAGCAGGTGCATTCTTTTCTGGATCTGTTTTGGATGGGGTTTCGTTTTCAAGGCGCACAGGCCCGTCTGATGCAGCGCACGGGGGATGCGTCTGGCACGCAAACACGGCAAAATATCGGTTTCCGTTGGTATGGGTCTGCACCCGCTTTTGAGTATAACCTGAGTGCGGTGTATCAGACAGGTCGTTTTTATGCGGCAAAAGCGGGGGGGAACCGGCCTATTAGCGCGTATGCAGGGCGTGCGGTGGTGGGGTGGCGTCATTCCTCTTCTTTTTTTCATCCCTTTATTGGGATGCAGGCGGAAATTTACTCCGGCGGTCGTGCTTTGCAGCAACATGGTGAAGTAACGGGGTTTGTTGCGCCTTTTTCCCCGCGTAATGGCACGTTTGATACGTCTCGCACGTTGGTGCGGGCGAACCTCATGAGCATTGGGCCGTTGTTGAGCGCGACGCCGCTGCCACGGTTAAACTTCCAGTTCAAACTTCCCTTTATGTGGCGGCAACGTCTGGGCGATGGGCTCTATGGCAATGGCAGTCGTTATACGTTCTTCAACAGTTCATCTCTCCACAAAGCAGGGCGCTATGTTGGTTTTATTCCGCAACTGAGTATGCGGTACCAAATCACTCAGCATCTAACCTATCAGGTTAATGGCGGAGCTGTGGTGATGAGTAAGGGCGTGCGTCGTGCAGGGGCGAAGAACGGTACGTTTATGATTTCAGACCTTGTGTTCCGTTTTTAACGCAGCGGCCAGCTCCTAATCACTTTCTTTCCCGGTGAGAGAGCCATCATCATGGCGAACGAAACGGAAACTCTCTGTCATGGGGTCATCATGGATCAGGGCGTGGACGGTGCAGTCATAGACCGCTTTAAAGCCCTGCACAGGAGAGCAGGACACGCTGTCAACATGAAGGCTTTTATTGACCTCATCGGTAATGTCTTGGCGCTTTTTATCAATCGCATTTTTATCGCCAAAAATGTCGGTTAGGAGGCCTTGGACTTTCAAGGAATTATGGGAGGTGCGCTCTTTCAGGAATTGCTCAACCTCATGTTTGTTGGGTGCATTATCCCCACAGGATACAAGGAGGAAGCAGGCCGATAAAAAAGCAGGGAAAGCGTAACGTACGGTCATGAGAGAGGTTCCATCACAAAAAGGTCACGGCATGTGGTGTTATTGGGCATGATAGAGGAAAAAGATTAATTTAATAAGCGCACTTAGAATAGTGAAAGCCATGCACCAATATCTTTTCACATAATAGATGAGAGTATGGGATGAGGAAGATATCGTTTGTGCGTGTTCGGAGGCGAGGAATTGAAGCCGTTTTAGACGGCTAAAGTGCATTAGGAATGAGGTGAGCTTGACCATCTGCCCAATAAGAAACCAGAGAGTTGGTGGTGCCTAGGTCAATACTAATGATCATAGAGAGGCTCTCATTCAGAAATAAATTAATGCATGATGAGCGTTCATAGCATGATTTAGACAATCCCATATCGGAAAAGAAATAAAATCAGCGCTTCCAATTTGTTATATTATAACATAATGTTCCGTCTGTATCTTATGAGGACGTCGTGGCGTGAGCCTGACAAAGACAGGGCAGATAAGGGTATGAAAGTCGGGAGAATAGGGCATTGGTCGCTTATCGGGGTGTGTCTTTTAGGAGGGGTTAGCAGCGCCTGGGCCGATGATGTTGAAAATATCCGCGTGACCGCGAAACGGTTGGATCAAGCACGAGAAGCGCTTCAGCCTTTTATTGGTGCGACACAAACGCATTTTAGCCGCCAAGCGATTGAGGCGAACCCGGGTGGTGACAATGCGGGGATGAATAGCCTTCTTCTCCAAGCACCCGGTGTGGCACAAGATAGCTATGGGCAGCTCCATATCCGCGGTGATCATGATAATGTGCAATATCGCCTTGATGGGGTCGCGTTGCCGGAAGGTATGAGCGTTTTTTCCCAAGTTCTGTTGAACCGTTTTGCTCATGACCTCAGTCTCACCACAGGCGTGCTCCCTGCCCAATATGGATTTCGTCAAGCGGGGGTGATCGACATCACCACCAAGAATGGCTTTACCGATAAAGGTGGGATCTTATCGGTCTATGGTGGGTCTCGCGATTATGGGCAGCCTTCCGTGCAATATGGCGGCCATTGGGGGAAATGGGACGGCTTTATAACCGCCGATGCTGTGCATAATCGGGTGGGGATTGAAAACCCCACACCGAGCTATAATGCGTTGCATGATTTGAGCACACAATATCATATGATGGCGCATCTGCGTTATACGGTTAGGCCGCAAACACGTCTTAGTCTTACAGCAGGTGTGGCTAATGGGTGGTATCAATTACCGAACAATCCCGGCCAACAACGCCAATTCGCGACACCGCTTTTTAAAAACCAAGGGCCCTCGGCTCAGGCCGCGAACGTGGATAGTAGTCGCCTTGATGAGCGGCAGCAGGAATTGACGGATTTTGCCATGCTGTCTTGGCAGGAAAATCATGACAATTTCAGCATGCAAACCTCGGCGATTTTACGGTACAGCTCATTGCGTTATTCGCCTGATGAGGTGGGAGACCTTGTCTATAATGGCATTGCGCAGCGCGCCGCGCGGTCGGTTTTTTCATCGGGTATGCAAAATGACACGACGTGGAAAATTGCCAAGAACCACACGTTACGTGCTGGCTTTCAGGCCTATGGGGAACGCGTTATTAACAAAACGGATTCCCTTGTTTATCCCGTTACAGAGGGGCAGGTTGGCTCTACGCCCGAGCGTATCCATGATGGGTCAGGCAAAAGTGGAGCACTTTATGGGGCCTATCTTCAGGATGAATGGCGGATAACCCCCAGCCTGACGCTCAATGGCGGGCTTCGCTTTGATGGGGTGGAGCAATACACCCATGCGCACCAGCTTAGCCCACGGATCACGTTAGTGTGGACACCGTGGAAGGGTGGACGCTTCCATATCGGGTATGCACGTTATCTCACACCCCCTCCTTTTGAAAATTTAGGGAGTTCGTCGCTGTATAAATTTGCCAATACATCAGCCGCACCGGCTAATTTTGGCAATAGTGCCGTGAAGGCTGAGCGAGATAATTATTACGATGTAGGCTTTATGCAAAAGCTCTTGCCCGGTTGGCATGTTGGTGTTGATGCCTATTTAAAGCGGGCGAAGAATTTACTTGATGAAGGGCAGTTTGGGGCCCCGGTGATGTTGGCTTCCTATAATTACCGGAAAGGGAAGGTGCATGGCTATGAGTTCACCACCGATTATACAAATGGCCCGCTAACACTTTACGGGAATTTCGCCTGGTCACGCGCTATGGGTAAAGACGTCAATTCCGCGCAATGGAACTTTGACCCTGACGACCTCGCAACGATGCGGAAACAATGGGTGCATCTGGATCATGACCAGCGCTGGACGGCTTCGGCAGGGGCGGCCTATCGTTTCTTCCATCGCACAACGCATCCGCTCCAGCTTTCAGGGAGTATGGTTTATGGCAGCGGTTTGCGTAAGGACAGCGCCACAACGCCTAATGGGGCGACGGTTCCGCAATATGTCACCTTTAACCTCAGCGCGGTACAGTCGGTTAAAACGCCGCTTTGGATGGGCGGTGGGGTGATGCGTTTTCGCCTTGATGTGGTCAATCTTTTTGACCGCCATTACGAGTTGCGTGATGGCACGGGCATTGGCGTAGGGGCGCCCCAATATGGGTTGCGTCGTACAGTGATGGGAGGGGTCTCTTATCAATTCTGATATGCACGTCTTTATGATTGACCGGGGTGCAAAAAAGATGTCTTAAGTACGGCCGAAAATTGAGGGGGAGATCCATCCTCCTCATAAGACAATAAAGACATGATGCCTCTCCCTCAAACTTCTCCAACCCTCCCACGCAGACATCGGCTTATGCGCGCGCTTCATTCCGGTATTGTGCTGGCATTAGCAGGTTATGCGTTCTTCTCTATCAGTGATGCATGCTCTAAAGGCCTCGCCGGGCGGGTAGACCCGTTTGAGGTGGCTTTTTTTGGCGGTGTTTTTGGTATTTTGATTTTGCCCTTTATCCGCCAAAAAGGTGAATCCTATAGTGTGATGTTTCGCACGTCTCATCCGTGGATGTGGCTTTTGCGGGCTGTGTCGGTTTTTGCAGCTACGGCGTCCTCTGTCATGGCCTTTATGCTCTTGCCGATGCCAGAAGCGCTTTCACTGATGTTCTTGATGCCTTTCTTTGTAACGATCATCTCTGTCGTTGCTCTTAAAGAGGCTGTGAGTGTGATCACATGGGTATCAGTCGGTTTGGGGTTCTTGGGGGTGCTTATTGTGCTGCGTCCTGGGGCTCATGCGCTGCATCTGGGGCATTTATGTGCTGTTATTTCAGCTTTGACGAGTGCCATTAGCGTCATTGCCTATCGTTTTGCGGGTACACAGACATCGCGTTTGGCATTGTTTGCGCCAAGTTTGATTGGCCCTCTAGTCGGCGATAGTATTTTGATGGCCGTGCATGCCCATTTCCCTCATGGGTGGGCGGTATGGTCGCTGCTTTTTGGGTATGGCTTTCTGGCTGCTTTGGGCCAGCTTTTCATGATGTTGGCAACGGCAGTGACACCAGCAAACCGCGTGGCTTTGCCTCAATATAGCCAGATGATCTGGGTAGTGGCTTTTAGTTATCTCATCTTCCATCAACCGTTAGATGGATGGGATATTGTCGGTATTATTGTTGTAACATCCTCTGGGCTAGTGAACTGGGTCTGTCAAAAGATCCGTTATGAACATATGCTGTTGAGAGAATGGTGGCGACGTTACCGGTTTGGTCCGCCCCCACCGATGAAAAATCCTTAATGGATGCCTCCCCCTTCATAAGTATATCTTATGGAGGGTTTTGTTATTATGACATATAGTATACTCTATTATTTTGATGTATCAATGTAATGAGGGGATGTGTTTAATGAAGCAGAAAATTTACTTACTAGAGCTCCAAAGTATTATTCACTCTGTATCAGAAAACGACAGAGAGCGATATGTGAACCTTCTTGTCGAACGTATCAGAAACCCTGTTGTAACGTTTGGTTTAAGCGCCTTTTTAGGGTCTTGGGGAGTTGATCGTTTTTATATGGGGGATGTGGGCCTCGGTATTGTTAAGCTCCTGACTCTTGGCGGTTTTGGTATTTGGACATTGATTGATCTCTTCTTTGTTGCTGGCACAACGAGAGAAAAGAATATTCAGCTCGCACGGGAGCTTAAAGCATCCCTCATGTGATGTTGTGGTGTCGTTTTGTTGAAAGTGATGCGTGACGTGTAAAAAACCCTCCATGAACAGGGCTCATGGAGGGGTTTTCATAGGCGTATCAATGGAGCTTCTTTTTTAGAAGGACGTTGACACTGTTCCCGTAACGGTAAAGCGTGGCACAGCGTAGAAGAGTGCGCCAGAGCCAGCAGCAGGGCCTGCATGACCGTTTGTGAGGGCGACTGCATGGCGGTTGAGCTGAATACCATTGGCACCGCTACGCACTTTAGCCCCTGTTAAGTTGGTAAAGTTCAACTTGAAGGTAGGGCTTTTGGCAAAGAGGAAAGCCGGGAAATGGTACCCAATGGAGAGGTTGTTGGTGATGTACCCTGGCATCCGTTGGTCGCCAACCAGCGTAACGGACTGTGGGCCTGCATAATGGAGGCCAAAATTACCGAAGAAATGGCTATCATCATAGGTGAGGCCAACATTAGCCATCACATGAGGGGCCAGCGGTGCCTGTTTCCCTTTCGTGGGGAGGTAGCCTGCGGACTGGTACGCCACGTTTGTGTCAATTGTGGAGTGTAGATACTCAACTGACGCATAGGGGCTGAAATGATGGTAGGACTTACCGGCAATGAGGAAGTCAAACCCGCGTGAAGTTTGGTTCCCTGCATTGATGGTATTGCTTACCCCACCCCCGAGATAGGTGGTCACTAAGCGGTTGGTGATGTTGTAGTTGAAGAACGACGCATCAATCATGAAGTAGCGGTTATTGTAGCGGTAACCGAGCTCTTCTTTGATGGAATATTGGTTTTTGGGCAGTTGTGGGCCACTAGCAACGAGGTCAGACGGGGTAGGCTGGCGGAAGTCTCCCTCGGCATTCACATAGATCTGATTATGCTCGTCAATTTTGTACCCGATGGAGAGTTGAGGCATCGGTGACGTGTCATTTTTGCCTAAATGATGCGCTGTTCCCGGGGCCGTGGTATTATACCAATAATTGGTCATAATAAATTTCAGACCCGTGATGACCGTTAGGCGATTATGCAGATAATGGGAGCTATTCTGCACAAACAACCCATGAATCTCATACCCTGCATCTACCGTGCTGGTATTGCGGAGCAGTTGGCCGTTTTGCTTCACAAAGGTTTGGTTGTCCCCACGGTTGGGGCTGACGGCACCGCCGGAGCTGTCCGTCGTACTGGTGGGGAAGCCAACTTCAGAAATGTTGTTTTCATACCAATAACCTGCGGTGAAGCGGTTATGGCGGTCCCAATCCACATTGAACTTGGCAATGGCCCCGGCTACGCGGTTCTGATTTTGCTGAAAATAGCTGGTCAGCTGCTGCCCTTCTGCCACTTGGGTGCCATTGCTATAATACACCGCTTGATCGCCCGTTCCAGCCAGAGAGCTGCTGGGGCCATTGGCTGTCCATCCTTGGCCGAAGCTGAGATAAGGGGTGAGGTCAAAGGAGATTTTCGGTGTGATAACGGCATGAAGGGGGGCGGTAACAAAAAGCTGGTTCCATGAGTTAGTGCTGGCCCGCCAGTAATTGTTGCTTCCACCAAGGTTGGTGTAGCGATCCGAATGGTTCCAGCCGATGCCCGTATGTTTGTTGAGCTTGAACTGCTCTTCTGTTGGATAATTATCAATGGGCATCACTTCATTGTTCCACGAGGTGTGGATGCTGAAGGTTGAACCATTATTCCAGTCTTTGCGCAGGCCGAAATCAATATGTTTACGGTCGCTTGTGCCGGCGCCCATCCAGCTCCGTGCATGAGCGTGCGAGAAGGACGCGAAGGTACGAATGCCGGAATGACCAATCTCACCGCTATCAAAACGAATAAATTCGCGTGAGAGATTGTTTGTTCCGTAGGAGAAATCGACCATCCCACCGCGTTTTTTAGACGGGTCACGCTGGGTAACATTCATCACCCCAGCGGCTGCGGAGGAGGTGGGAATATCAAGCGCAGAGCTGCCAGGGGTGACGGAGACATTCTCAATATTTTCGGGGTCTGTTTCCTCATTGAGGTAATTAACGTTGGTCGTTGGGGCCCCGTTGAGCATCAGGCCCATATCCGCATCGGTAAGGCCGCGAATAGCAATCGCCCCGCCTTTCATTCCCGAGGTATCAGAGGGTGTGACATTCATGCTGGGGAGCATCTGCACAAGGTCGAGCGGCGTGGAGGTCGGGCTCCGTGTGGCGATATATTCTTTTGTCACTGTTTGGACAGAGTGCGGGGCTGTCTCTTGGCGGATCATTCCACCGCCACCATTACGGGAACGACGCGAAAATTGTACCGTAATATGTTCGGCAGAATGGCTCACCATGGCATGTGGTTTTTTATGCGGATGGTGGACGGCACTGCTATGGGGGCTGCTATTCCCGTGAGCGTGAGAAGGGGCAGCTGAGGCGTGCGACACCATCATACCACCCAGTAGGCTTATTCCGAGCTGTGACAAGCGCGTCGTTTCTGAACCCATTGGCTCGTGTGTTCCCCTTATTTTGCATATCAGATGCGCGGCCTGCCTATAGCGGCTCTGTTGTAAAAGGGGAACATTTCATTGAACGATCAGGATGCTGCTGTTGCCATAAAGTCACCATAGTGTGTGGAGGTGGAGCGTGTGAGAAGGGGCGCTCATAGGGAGCACATGATAGGGTATTGCACGAAAAATAGCCCAATGGAGCGGTGAGCATGTGTGCTGCGAGAGGTACGCGCGTGAGGCGTAAAGGGGTTTGGCGTTGTCAACGCATTTTCTAATGATTGGGGCGATCTGATGCTGCTGAACATAGAGCACGCCCCGATTCTCTTGCTGCTGTCAGTGTGTGAGCAGATATGGCTGGCGAGGTCGTTTTTCTGGGGTGATCGTTATGACATCCTAAGAATATGTGAGCGCGTGATGTCGTCTGTTGTGGCCGTGATGCTCCAAGCTCGACTGGCGAGAGGGAATATGGGTCATATCGTGGTGTGACGGTTTTCTCTCTTATTGGAGAGGTGCTGTTGGTACGCCCATGTGGGGTCTCAGGGATTGGATACTTGATCGTAGATTATGTAGCGCAGGATAGGGTGGTACTTGTTGAATGACGGGTAGGGTTGAAAGAGTCATTGAGGGGCCCTGACGGGGGCAGGGGAAACGATACGGCGTGATGGTGATCGTCTGAGGTGCCCGCTGCCATGTTCGGTGTTTGATTATATATGCCGTTAGGGGGAAAGGGGCTCTCTCCAGAGGTAAAGAGGGCCCGACCATGAGTGATGGCCGGGCTGTCTGCTGTTATTCGTGATCGAGGTCGAGGTTCCCAAAGCGTGTGAATTCGCCTTCAAAGTAAAGCGGGATGGTGCCGGTTGGGCCGTGACGTTGTTTTTCCAAAATGAGTTCTGCCTGATTATGAACGAGCGCCATTTTACGGTGCCAGTCTTCAAGAGCAGCCTGATATTTATCCGTGGATTCAAAGGCGCTGTCTTTTGGTTGGCGTTGCTGAAGGTAATATTCATCACGATAGACAAACATGACCGCATCAGCGTCCTGCTCAATAGAGCCAGATTCACGCAAGTCAGACAGCATGGGGCGTTTATCATCCCGGGATTCTACTTGGCGAGAGAGCTGAGACAGCGCGATGACAGGTACAGCAAGCTCTTTGGCGATCGCCTTGAGCCCTTGGGTAATCATGGAAATTTCCAACACACGACTATCCGGGCGGGTGCCGATAGCGGGGCGCATGAGCTGGAGATAGTCCACCACAACCAAGCTTAGTCCTTTGGTGCGGGCAAGGCGGCGGCAGCGTGTGCGCATGGCTGATAGTGAGATCGCTGGTGTATCGTCAATATGGAGCGGCATACGCTGCAATTCACGTGAGACACGGACGAAACGGTCAAAGTCTTTTTGGTTAATGTCCCCACGACGGATGCGCTCCCCCGGGACTTCAGATTGCTCGGACAGAATACGCGTAGCAAGCTGCTCAGACGACATTTCCAGTGAGAAAATCGCGACACTGCCGCGGGGCTTTTCGCCTTTATCCTCGGCTTCACGCAAGAGCGCCTGCGCTGCGGAAAAAGCGATTTTGGTCGCCAGTGCTGTTTTCCCCATCGCTGGACGACCAGCAAGAATGAGCAAGTCAGAAGGGTGAAGGCCACCCGTTTTCTTATCAAAATCACGCAAGCCCGAGGTGAGGCCGACAATATCACCGGTGCGGTTAAAGGCTTGGGCGGCGGTATTGAGCGCTTCAGCCATGGCGTGTTCAAACGTGACAAAGCCGCCATCTTGGCCTTTATCGGTCGCTAAACGGAAGAGCGCTTCCTCCGAGGCGGAAATCTGATCCGCCCCATCAAGGTCAACGCGGGCGCCATAGGCATTATTAACGACCTCGCTGCCAATATCGATTAATTGGCGGCGAATCCAGCAATCATGAATAACGCGGCCATAATCACCCGCATTCACAATGCCGACCATCGCGTTCATGAGTTTGGCAAGATATATTGGCCCACCTGCTTCATCCAGCACGCCCGTATGCTCAAACTCGGCCCGCATGGTGACGGGGTCGGCAAGCTGGCCACGTTCAATCCGGCGGGAAATCGCTTCGTAAATCCGCCCATTAATCTGGTCTGAAAAATGCGATGGCTGAAGGAAGTCGGAGACCCGCTCATAGGCTTTATTATTGGTGAGAATAGCCCCCAATAAGGCTTGTTCAGCGGCCACATTGGCCGGAGGGGTGCGCTGTAGGAGGGACTCTAACGTATGAGGCGTATCCGTATTATCGGTCGGAGAGGCAATATTCATGAGATGGTTCAGTGTATCAGGAGGATCAGACAATTAAGGCCGTCTGTAAGTCTAGCGTAGAGAGGTGCCATCCTGGGCTAACACACAGCCTGCCAGATAGAGGCTTCCACAAATGAGCACACGGGCAGGGCCAGCGTCGGGCTGGGCATTGCGGGCTAAGTGGGAAAGGGCGTCACGCACTGTTGGGCCTCTTTGAGCGCTAACCCCTAGAGACTGTGCTGCCTCTATGATGGTGTCCACCGGCATGGCGAGATGTTGCTCGGGCTCGGCGACGGCGTGAACAGTATGGGCTAGTGGCAGAAGAGGGCGGAGGAACCCGCTGACATCCTTACTATCTTTAAGGCCGATAATAAGGTGCAGTGGTCGGTCATTTTGGGTTTTCAGAAAAGCCGCAAGTGCTTGTCCCGCTCCCGGATTATGGCCGCCATCGAGGGTGAGTGTCCAATGGGCGGGCAGAAGGGCCGCGAGTGTGCCATGCAAAGGCTGAAGGCGCGCCGGCCAATGCGCTTGGGCAATGCCCTCATAGGCGCTATCGGGCAGTGAAAGGCCAGAACGGCGTAGGGCAGCAATGGCTAAACCAGCATTCTCCGCCTGATGCGGGCCGGTAAGAGCCGGTGCTGGAAGGGAGAGTGCCCCTTGCTCATCACGATAAGCGAGCCCGTTTTTGCTGAGCTGAACTGTGATGTCATCACCCAAAAGAGAGAGTGGTGCATCGTTGTTCTGAGCGCAGAGTGAGATCGCTTCCAGCGCATCTGGCTCTTGAGGGGCGACAATGACGGGAACCTCTGGCTTGATAATTCCCGCTTTTTCAAGGGCAATCTGGGCGATGTCATCTCCAAGAAATGCCTGATGGTCAAGGCTTACGGAGGTGATGATGCAGGCTCGTGCTGTTGGAATGACATTGGTGGCATCATAGCGCCCACCGAGCCCAACTTCTAAAATGGTGAGGTCAGCAGGATGGCGTGAGAAGAGCAGAAAGCCAGCGGCTGTGAGCACCTCAAAGACCGTGATAGGCGCGCCGTCATTGATGCGCTCAATCTCTTCAAGCGTTTCAATGAGAGCGTCTTCACTTACCAGCGTTCCGGCAATACGGAAACGCTCTGTGACATCCAGCAAATGCGGGCTGGTCATGACATGCACGCGCAAGCCGGCATGTTCGGCAATGGCGCGGAGATTAGCGCAGGTGCTGCCTTTGCCATTTGTCCCTGCGACATGGATCACCGGTGGCAGCTTGCGTTCTGGATGGCCCAGACGTGCCAAAAGCTGCTCCAACCGGCCTAAAGAGAGGTCGATCAGCTTAGGGTGCAGCTCCTGTAGGCGGAGCAGCACGGTGCGAGCGCGACCACGAAATTCGCTTTGGGGTGTGCCGTCATGCCGGGATGTCATGATAAGGATCCGCTTCGTGAATGATTAGCTCTTTTTAGCTGACGCTGCTTGGAGCGTCTGAGCGGCGGCTTCTGCTGTAGCATCAGGCTCACCCTCTTGCGGCTCTGGTGCAAGCATCGTGATGAGACGACCGAGCAACGCAGGAAGCTCTTGGCGTGTGGAGATGGTATCGACCATTCCATGATCACGCAGATATTCTGAGCGTTGGAAGCCTTCGGGGAGTTCTTCACGCACAGTATCACGGATGACACGCGGCCCCGCAAAGGCGATCAGCGCGTTGGGTTCGGCAACATGAACATCCCCCAACATCGCGAACGAGGCGGAAACACCGCCTGTGGTGGGGTTGGTGAAGACCACGATATACGGCAAGCCTGCTTCACGCAGCATCTGCACCCCGATGGTTGTACGGGGCATCTGCATGAGGCTGATCGCTCCTTCTTGCATCCGTGCTCCACCAGAGGCGGTGAAGATGATCAGCGGTGCTTTCTGCAAGATTGCAAGGCGGCAAGCGGCTAGAAAAGCGGAGCCCATGGCGCCACCCATCGTGCCGGCCATAAATTCAAACGCCATCACAGCCACAACAGCGTCACGCCCACCAATTTTCCCATGAGCCACTTGTAAGGTGTCGTCCAAGCCTGATTTGTGACGGCTGGCCTTGAGACGGTCTGTGTAGCGTTTGGAATCACGAAATCCGAGCGGGTCGGTTGGCATATCGGGAAGGTCGATGGTGGTGTAAAGCCCATCATCAAACGTCCATTTAAGCCGCTCATGAGCTAAGGCGCGCGTATGATGGCCGCAATGAGGGCACACTTTCTTATTACGCTCTAGCTCTTTGACCAGAAGCATGCGGGTGCAAGAATCGCAATTAGTCCAGAGATTGTCTGGCACATCCCGTTGCAGCAGACTCCGCAGTTTGGGACGAACGTGATCGGTCAGCCAGCTCATAGGTCTCGTTTACTCTCCGGATGCAATAGATCAGATAGCCCTGACGACCATATGGGTGCTTTATGTAAGGCACACAAGCACAGCCAACAGCCGAAGGGGCGTTACGGTGGAGGCGGACTTTATCCGCACTATGGTAAAGATACCAGACCCCATAGAGTGCCGCCACCTTTTCTCGTGCGCAGCGTGGCGGCTGTACAACCGCTATGAGCGAGGAAATTTTAGCGGCAATGCGCTGTTTTCCTTCACTTGCTTGAGGCCGATATACGATTTCACATGGGAAACTGTCTGAAGGGCGAGCAGTTTGCTGGTGACGAAATCAGACAGCGTTTCCAGTGTTCGGGCGACAATTTTGAGCATATAATCAGCATCCCCACTGACAGCATAGGCTTCTTGGATCATCGGATCAGCGCTAACAAGAGTGCGAAAAGCCCCAAAGGACTCGGTGCTATGGTCTTTAATGCTCACTTGCACAAAGGCGAGGACAGGCAAACCGACAGAAGGGGCATCAATGCGTGCGGCATACCCACGGATGATCTTGTTTTCTTCCAGTAAAAGGCGGCGGCGTGAGCATTGAGAGGGGGAAAGATTAACGAGCTCACTAAGCTCACGGTTGGTTAGGCGGCCATTCTGTTGCAAAGCTGAGAGAATACGCCAATCGAAATGATCCATCATATCCGTAATTATGCACAGATTGTGCATAATACGCTATATTTTGTTTATTTATGCACACAATGTGCGTCTCTTTTCAGATAATGTGCAGAGAAGAGGGAAAAGACTATGGGACGTCGCATGGTCTGATCTACCCTAGGATATTTCTTTAGGATGTCTTGTTTATGCATATGATGATTGGTGATTTTCTCGCTCGCCGTCTGACAGAGATGGGGCTGCGCCATATTTTTGGTGTTCCAGGTGACTTTAATCTTTCCTTTTTAGAACAAATTAACGCGCGGGATGATCTCGCTTTTATTGGCAACACCAATGAGCTGAACGCCTCGTATGCGGCTGATGGGTATGCCCGCACGTCTGGACTTTCTGGGGTGATTACGACCTGGGGTGTGGGGGATATGAGCGCCATTGGCGGGCTGGCAGGGTCTTATGCTGAACGCTTGCCAATTGTGCATATTACAGGCCTCCCACCGCTCTATGCGGTTGAAAGCCGTGCCCTCCTTCATCACACCTTAGCAGATGGTGGGTATGGTAATATTGGCCGGTGCATGGCGGAATTTACCGTGGCTCAAACACGGCTAACCCCCGAAAATGCCGTGACTGAAATTGACCGCGTCCTTCAGGCTTGCTGGCGGGAGCGCCGCCCCGTGCATATTCAGGTGCCCTCTGACATCACGCATTTAGAGATTGAGGTGCCCCAGACACCGCTTACATTGGCCGAGCCTACGGGCGATTCACGTCAGGTGGCGCGTGCCGTGGAGCAGATCGTCATTAAGCTTAATGCGGCAAAAGCACCCGTGCTGCTGATTGATGCCGATGCAGACCGGTATGGGGTGGCCGCTGATTTAGCAGCGTTGTCGGAAAAATGCGGCATCCCGTATGCGTCACTTTTGCCCGGAAAGGCGATTTTGGATGAGACGGGGGCTTTTTACTTAGGCGGTTATGCAGGGGCGGCTAGTCGCCCTGATGTGCGTGAGGCTGTGGAAGGGTCTGATTGTCTGATCGGTATCGGGGCACGCTTTACCGATACAAGCTCGGGCTTCTTTACGCATCAGATCTCAACGGAATCCTATATCGACCTGCGCGCGCATGATGTGAGCATTGGGCGTGAGCCGATTGCAGCGGCCCCGATCAAGGCGGTTGTGCAAGGCGTTCTGTCGCAAGTGCAGGCTGCGTCTCGTCCAGCACCGCAAAAGCCTGCTCAAGCAGCCGTTCCGACAGCGAAGAGTGAGGATGGCCTAACCCATAAGACGTTATGGCCACGTATTGGGCAGTTTTTCCGTCCTGATGATGTGATTATTGGTGAAGCGGGCAGCAGTCATACGGCTCTTTCCGGCATGACGTTGCCAAAGGGAAGCACCTATATTGCTCAACCCGTCTGGGGAGCGATTGGTTATACGTTACCAGCGCTTTTTGGGTCGCAACTTGGGCAGCTCTCACGTCGTCATCTCCTCTTCATTGGGGATGGCTCTATTCAGCTCACGGTTCAGGAGCTTTCCTCCATTCTTCGTCATAAGCTGAAACCGATCATCTTCCTGATTAATAACCAAGGTTATACGGTTGAGCGCATGATTTTGGGGGAGCACTCACCCTATAATGACATTGCTCAATGGCGTTATACGGAGCTTCCGGCGGTCTTTAATGCAGAAGCCCCGGTGATGACGCGTGTGGTAGAGACTGTCGGTCAGCTTGAAGAGACGTTAAGCACGCTGCACAATAACGAGCATGCAGCGTTGATAGAGCTGAAGCTGCCTATGTTGGATGCGCCTGAAGCGTTGAAAAAATTTGGTGCTGTTGTGGCTGATTACGATTATGGCCCTTGGGGCCCGCGCAACGCCTCTCAACGGTCTTAAAAGTTCTCAATATAAGCGTGAAGAGGCCCTCTTTGCTTTTGGACTGAAGGCGAGGAGGGCTGGCTCTTTTGACCCCTGACATAAAAAAGTTCTGCCTACTGTGTTTCAGAAAATTGACGCCGCTCCTGGTGACCCGATCCTTTCTTTGATGGAAGATTTTAAGGCTGACCCACGGTCTGAGAAGGTTAATCTCAGCATTGGTCTTTATTATAATGGTGAAGGCTTCGTGCCACAGCTCGACTGTGTGAAAGAAGCACGGCAGCTGTTGGATAAAGACACTGCGACGCCGGATCTGTACCTTCCTATGGAAGGGCACGCTGCTTATCGCCAGCAGGTGCAGAGGCTGCTCTTTGGGGCTGATAGTACAGGGGTTAATGATGGACGAATTGCGACTGTTCAGACGGTTGGTGGTTCGGGGGCTTTGAAAATCGGGGCGGATTTTCTCAAACATTTCTACCCTCATGCTGAACTTTGGGTGAGCGACCCCACATGGGAAAATCACCTGTCCATCTTTGAAGGAGCAGGCTTCAGGACGCATCGCTACCCGTATTTTAATGCGGAAACAGGGTTGGTTGATCTGCCTGCGATGCTGGCCTGCTTACGGGGCGTTCCAGCACAGAGCGTCGTGTTGTTGCACCCTTGTTGTCATAACCCCACCGGTGCGGATCTCACGAAGACGCAATGGGATGAGGTGATTGCTCTTCTTAAAGAACGTCATCTCATCCCTTTCCTTGATATGGCCTATCAGGGTCTTGGCGCTGGGCTGGAGGAAGATAGCTACGCTATCCGCGCGATGGAGAGAGCGGGGTTAACGTTCTTGGTGAGTAACTCTTTCTCCAAGATTTTCTCTCTTTATGGCGACCGGATTGGGGCTTTGTCCGTTATGTGCGCTCATCGTGATGACGCAGAGCGCGTTCTTAGCCAACTGAAACGCACCGTGCGGCGTAATTATTCCAGCCCCCCTGTGCGTGGTGCGCAGATTGTTGCAACCATTTTGAGTGATGAGCGGTTGGCCCAGAAATGGCGTAACGAGGTCGAGGCCATGCGGGTACGCATTGTCGCTATGCGTCAGAAACTCGTGGCTCAACTGGGGGAGCGTGTGCCCCATTATGATGCACGTTATCTCACAGCTCAACGCGGCATGTTTAGCTATACGGGTCTGTGTGGGGAGCAGGCTGATCGCTTATGCGAAACCTACGGGATTTATATCCTCCGTAGTGGGCGTGTCTGTATGGCAGGGCTAAATGACCACACACTTCCTCGCGTTGTGGAAGCTATAGCGCAGGTTCTTACCGCTTAATCATTAAGGGAAGCCGCTTCTTTTTCAGGAGAAAAAAGGCGGCTTACGATTATTGATAGTGTTTTTTAAAAAAAGTCAGTGTAGGGTTAAGGGGATTCTTTTACTTCTCCTCTAAGGAAATGGTGGCATGAATGTCTCTTTGACCCTGTATAATGTGACGTATCGTGGCGAGTTAAGAGCAACGAAGCAGGAGACCTTGCTGAATAAGCCCATTCAATCATCTGCAACGCAGAAGCAAGTGCTAGATGATGCTGTGACCTATTCATTAAGTGCACAGTCACCATTTGATAAAGTGAAGTCTGTGGACGCAAATAAGGTTAAGTAAACGCGTTCTGCGTTGTTATTATGGCGTATCTAAGAATATACTCGTCCTTGTAGAGTGACGACTCTCTCCTACATGATGTCTAAGCTGTCGCTATCTGCTTCCATATAGGCTTGGAAGTCAGGTATGAGCATGTTTGGATGAAGAGCGCACCGGTAACATTTTTTCTCGTGGGCATTAATGATGGCGTCCCTAAAGGGAATGTATCTCCAAGAGCAGGATTGCCAACGCCCAAAGGCGATGCCTACACGACAAAGAACGTTTTTAGCGTCTTTTGTGGTAGGCTCAGAAAGTCGGAAAAACAGCTTGCCTTCAAATAGCCGACAGGGCGCTTTCTTTCTGTTGGCCTTATATCCTCCCCCAAGTCTATAAGAGCCGTCTGTAGGTTTTCACATTATAGGGCCATATCACGTCTTTAAACGAGCTCTCTAACGCGTACGAGTATGCTGACGTCATAGAGGGGGCAAGGTGGCCAGAATACCCCTATGTCGTGGCAGAAAATAGCAGCTCCGACGGCGGTTCCCTCATCGTCTGGTGCAGAAGTGGGCCCTATGGCTCAGCGAGCACGCCCTGTATCGTCTCTTGATGCGGATACATTGTATGAGCGGCTCCGTAAATTGGCAGAGCTTCGTGATAAAGGCATTTTGACAGAAGAAGAATTTGTCCAACAAAAGACGCGTTTGCTCAATCAATAAAGCGTTTATGAGTGCGGCGGCGTTTGGACATGGTCTAATGCTGAGAGAATAGGGCAGTCTGCTTGCTCTTCACTGGCGCAGTCATCGACGAGTGCTTGCAAGGTTGTCAGCATGCTCTCCAGAGCTGTCATTTGGTCACGTAATTGCGCAATATGCGCGTTAGCAACATGACGCACATGCGCGTTATCACGCCCCTTCCTCTGCCATAGTTCGAGGAGGGAGCGGATATGCGGCACTGAAAAGCCGAGTGCCCGGGCACGGCGGATAAAGCGTAACTGTTGTAGGTCTGTCTCACGGTAAGAGCGGTAGCCGGACTCTGTGCGGTGTGTTGGTGCGATCAAACCAATCTCTTCATAATAACGGATCATCTTGACCGATAATCCTGTTTCACGTGAAGCAGCTCCGATATGCATGGTTATACGCGTCCTTACCGACGTGGAATGGTGAGTGCAGAGCTTGGGGGACGCCTATTTTGAAGGAAAGGAGTCCCTGTGCAGCTTTTATGTGCCGTTTTTACCTGCTGCGAAAGGTGGGGTAAAACGGCGCAGGCGGAGCGTGTTAGTCAGCACACACACGCTGGAGAGGGCCATCGCACCGGCAGCAAACATGGGGGAGAGTAACAGTCCCCAGAATGGATAGAGAACCCCTGCTGCAATGGGGACGAGGACGATGTTATAGGCAAAGGCCCAGAAGAGATTTTCGGTAATAATACGCAGCGTGGCGCGTGAGAGGGCGATGGCCTGCACAATAGTGGTGAGCTGCCCATTGACCAAGACGACATCAGCAGCATCCATTGCGATATCCGTGCCATGCCCGACGGCAACCCCGACATCAGCTTGAGCAAGGGCAGGGGCATCGTTAATCCCATCACCGGCAAAGGTAACGGATTGTCCTTTCTGCTGGAATGTCTTGATGGCGTCCACTTTCCCTCGTGGCAAGACATTGGCGACGATGTCCGTAATCCCGAGCTGCTGACCAATGGCTTCTGCGGTCGTGCGTTGGTCTCCGGTAATCATCACGACCGTGAGACCATGAGCTTGGAGGGCCGCAACCGTCTCTTTGCTGGTACTTTTCAAGGGATCAGACACGGCCAATAGAGCAGCGAATGTGCCATCAAGGGCAACATAAAGGGGTGTTTTCCCTTGTTGGGCGAGGGTTGTGGCGGCCTCATGGATAGGGGCGATATCCACAGAGAGTGTGTCCATAAAATGGGCGGAACCGATCTGTACGCGCGTACCGTCACAGATGCCGTGCACGCCCATACCGGTGATGGCCTCAAACGCGGTCACATCTGGAAGGGTGTGTGTGTCGTCCGGTGAGGCCGCCTTCGTTAAGGCTTTGGCGAGCGGATGTTCGGAGCGTGATTCAACGGCAGCCACGGTACGTAAAACTGTAGAACGGTCAATTCCCGGTGCGAGATGGATGTCCGTCAGTGTCGGCTTGCCTTCCGTTAAGGTGCCGGTTTTATCAAAAGCGACAACATCGCTGTCTCGTAAGCGTTGAAGCGCGTCACCTTTGCGGAAGAGGATGCCAAGTTCAGCCCCTTTGCCCGTGCCGACCATAATGGCGGTTGGTGTGGCCAAGCCCATTGCACATGGGCACGCGGCAATCAGCACGGCAACAGCATTCACCAAAGCGAAGGACAGGGCAGGGGCGGGGCCAAAGGCAAGCCAGCTCAGAAAGGTCAGTGCCGAGAGCACCATAATGGCGGGCACAAACCAACGCGTTATGGCATTGACGCGGGATTGAATGGGAAGTTTGCTGCCCTGAGCATTCTCTACCATTGTGATGATATGTGAGAGCATCGTATCACCACCCGTAGCGGTGGTGCGGAAGCGGAAAGCACCGTTTTGGTTGACCGTCCCCCCGATCACGACATCCCCTGTTTTCTTTGCCACAGCCATAGGTTCGCCGGTGATCATGGCTTCATCAATCCAGCTCTCTCCTTCTGTAATGATTCCATCCACCGGCAAACGCTCACCGGGACGGATGTCGATCACATCGCCAAGGGTAATGCGATCAATGGGGTCATCATGAAGGGTTCCCTCGCGCAGTACACGCGCTGTGCGTGGCTGAAGGGAGGTGAGAGCACGGAGAGCCGCTGACGTTCGTCCCTTAGCGCGTGCTTCAAGAAAGCGACCAAGCAAGACAAGGGTGATGATTCCCGCTGCGGCCTCATAATAAAGTTGAGCCGTCCCCTGTGGGAGGAGGAACGGTGTGAACGTGGCACAGACAGAATAGAGATAAGCAGCCCCGCTCCCAACAGCGACAAGGGAGTTCATCTCAGGAGCACGACGCCATAGGGCGGGGAGACCATGGAGGAAAAAGCGGCGCCCGGGCCCGATAAGAAGAGCCGTCGTCAGGAGAGCTTGCAACACGGCATCAGGGAAGGAGCCGAGCGTTGAGCGCGCCCAGGGAAGCATTTCCAGCAGGGCAATCGCCACCCAGAGGAGAGCCGCGCTGTAAACATCACGCAGTAAGCGGCGGCGTTCTTGGGCCTGCTGGGCGTCACGATCTTCTGGTGATGTCGTAGCCTTACGGAGCGCGTGGGCGGTAAAGCCTGTGGCTGTGATGGCTTTAATGAGGGTTTCTTGTGTGGCAATACCGGTGATGGTCGCACGCTCGGTTGCGAGATTAACGGTGGCTTCCAACACGTCTGGGCGTTTTTGTAAAACGCGTTCAATGCGTGCGCTGCATGACGCACAGCTCATCCCACCGATGGCGAGCTCAATCGTCTGAGAGGGCACGTCAAACCCTGCTTTTTTTACGGCGTCAATGAGAAGTGGGAGGCTGAGTGGTTGGATGCTGTCGAGATAGGCGTTTTCGGTCGTAAGATTGACGGTAACGGCGGTGACGTCTGGTTGTTTGTGCAAGACACGCTCAAGGCGAGCGGCACAAGAGGCGCAGCTCATGCCGGATATGGGAAGCTGAGTATGGATCACAGAGGCCGCCATCACATGTCTCCTAGATGAAGAAAAGAGAGAATGCCCTCTGAGATAAGGCCTCCCATCATGGGAGGGTCAAGGTTTCGGCATTAAGGCATGTTTGTATGTGTGGGCTTTTGTTTGCGTTTAGGGGTGTAATGCGTGCGGAAAAGCGCATCTAACCAAGGCATGGTGATGGAGTAATTATGCTCTTCTGCCATATAGTGATGGAGCAGATGATGCCGCTTCCACCATGACCATGGCGCGCTCTTCATGGGGAAGTTATGCGTGGCAAAATGGAGCGTATCATAGAGAGTATAGCCCAAAAAGAACCCTGCGAAGAAGGCGCTCCCAAGCCCAATGTCTGTACACCAGACAGACACTCCCCAGATGGCCGCTCCAATTGGTAGAGTGACGATGAGGGGCATGAGTGTTCGGTAAGGGTGGCTGGGTTGAATATGGTGGTTGCCATGGAAGATATATACGAGGTGCTGAATCGCTTTAATATTACTGGAAAAATGAAAAACATAGCGGTGTAGCAGATACTCTGTGAGCACCCAGGCCGGAACCCCAATAGCGATACGCCAGAGGATCGCCCATGTGGAAGGAGCGTAGACGATCGCTGTGGTGAGGGCGAGCATTTCGACAATAAGACATGAGATTAAAAAGGTACGGAATGAAATGAACGTAAAAGATTCCATCCAATCATGTTGGAAAATCCGTACGGGTTCAGCCTCGCCCGATACTTTACAATGGGGTGCGTTGGGTTGATTGGGATCGGAGATCCTGATCAGACGGGAGAGGTTTTTTTTCATGCGTGCAAGCTGTTTCTGATCACAAGGTAGCAAGGGGCAGTAAACAAGCGTGACTGTAAAATAGTTTTGAGGACAAGGGAAGCGTTGGAGAGGAAGCGATATTGCATCTGAGCGGTAAGGCGGTATGTAGGGTTTACTTTTTTTCGCGAAACTATGGTCATGTTTCGTTCCTTCAAAGTCCTTTTATAGAGAGGAAAAGACCCTCATGATGCTGACAAATGGGCAAGAAATTGCGCTCATGATTCTAGGGTCTGCTCTATTGGGCGAAGGTCTTGATGCTGCTGTTCAACCGCGTCGTATAGGGCGTGAGTGGCGGGCTTTTCCATTGCGGTTTTTGCCAGTTTTGGTGGCGAGTTCTGTTTTTCTGATGATGAGCGGATCAGTGTTGATCGCTCTTTTAATGAGTGGACTGTGCCTTGGCGTTTTGGCTATCGGGTCAAATCTTAAGCTACGTTTGTTGAATGAGCCGCTCGTATTTACTGACCTAGCCTTACTGTCAGCTTTTGTGAAGCATCCACGTTTTTACCTGCAAGCTGTTCCAGTGCCTTTGCGTTTTGTCGTTGTGGCCGGTTTGCTTCTGCTTCTCGTGGTTCTGGTTTTGTTATCGTCGTTGCGTGGTTACATACGGCTGGAAGCAGCGGTTATTGGGAGTATCGCTGCTCTTTTACTATGGAGAATGTTGGAATGCCAAAGTCGGGTGGGAGGGCCTGCTCCGGCTTTATGGGACGATACACAGCGTTTGGGGCTTCTGCCTGTCTTACTGCTGTATACATGTCGCTGGGCACGATTACCCCCTCTAGAAGAGCAGGCCCTTGTGTCACTGTCTCAGCATGCTCCCGATGGCGTCATTATCATACAATGTGAGTCGTTTGCTGATCCAGCCAAGCTTAATCCGCAGTGGGCACCATTACCAGCGCTTAGGCGTTGTCAACAAGAAGCGCTTCAATGGGGTGAGCTAACGCCAAGTGGGTTGGGGGCTTATACGATGCGCAGCGAGTATAGTGTGCTCTGTGGGGACAGTGATGAAACTTTATCTTATCGGCAGTTTGACCCATTTTTGACAGCACATCGGGCGCCTTCTCATGGCCTTGCTCGTAAGTTGAGGGATGTCTATCCAGAGGCATTATTCCTCCACCCTTATGATATGCGCTTTTATGGCCGGCAAAGCTTAATGCCGCAGCTTGGTTTTACAAAACTTGTGGGGAAAGAGTTTTTCACGAAGGCTGATCAAGAGGGGCCTTATGTGAGTGATGCTGCGCTTGCTGGTTTTCTTGAATCTATTATACGAAATCAATCACGTTTTTTGACCTATTGTGTGACGATTGAAAATCATGGCCCGTGGAAAAAAGGCCGATTAGGTCAAAAAAGTGGTGCGGAGGCATGGCATGTCCATGCCCAACATAGCGATGCAATGCTCGGCAATGTGTATGACGACATAAAAGACAGCGGCAAAGATGTGTTGTTGGTCTTTTTTGGTGACCACCGACCTGCTTTAGAGGCACTTCCCCCCTGTAAAGGGCTCAAGCGAGGCACGCCTTACGTTATAATGCGCCCGAATGCTCCTGCAATGATAACCCGCCAGTGTGAGCCAGTACCATTGACGATGGCTGAGCTACATCAGGCCATTGTGGAGGCTGTCTCAGCTTCTCCTCATACATGAACGGCTACAAAGGGAGATATAGCATCCCTTTGTAGCCGTTTTAATGTTAACGCACAGCGTAAAGGCCTGCGGTCATACCTTCCCCAAGAAGAGTGCCAATCAGCATATTGATCTTAAAGAAGCGCGTTGTTGCGGCATCCGTGATGAGGATTGCGTCATGATCTTTCACAGGAATTCTCTGTGCGAGGAAATATTGTGTCGGATTCATCATATCAATTTCATACACAACGGGTGCGGTATGATGGCCCGGTTTGACAGGAACCCCGAGACGCTTGCAAACAGTCTCATCTTCATAACGAATGAGATAAACACCATTAGGATCGGCGCGGCTATCAGCCGGCCCACCGATACGTGCCAAAGCCCCAGCCAATGTTAGAGTTGCCGTGCCAAACTGCACTTCGTTGCGTTGTTGATTTTGCCCAATTGCGCCGAAGGCTGTGAAGGTACGTGGCTGATAAGTAACACGCAGACGGTCACCCGGATTAGCCCGGATATCCTCTTCAGGATGATTTTCAAGTGTGGCGAGGTCTGTCATCCCGATGTGATGACGACGGACCAGCTCGATTTGCGTATCTTGAGGGGCATGTTTAGCACCGCCTGCAATGGCTACGACATCAGAGAGATGCTCATCAGCTAGCGAGAGCACAACACGACCGGGGCGGGTGACTTCTCCCGAGACAATAACTGTGTTGCTAATGTCCGTTTGAATGCGAACCATCACTTGTGGATCTTGTGATTTCCCCTTCAAGCCATTTTGAACCATGGCGGCCACTTGGCTGGGCGTTTTGTCCATCACATTCATACGCCCCACATAGGGAACCATGATGGTCCCATCACCCTCCACCTGTGTGGGAGGAAGATTCTGTGCCGCAATATGGGGAGCAGTGCTCATAGAGCCCCCACCCTCCACGTTAGAGCTACTCACGCTTCTGTCAGGCATGGAAAAAAGACCATTCCCAAGCTCGAAAATGGAGATATTTAGAACATCACCAGCGCCAATATGGTCATTGAGAGAGCGGCGAGGGTCATGTTTATCAAGTGTTGAAATAAGCGGCTGCGTTTCTGATGACAAAATATCAGCGATATCAGGCGTCATCGCAAATAACTTATAGTCTAGGGCTGCTTTATTAGCCGGAGATTTCGTATAGTTCCGCACTTGCTTCTGTGTAGGGCTAGAGCGTGGCACCCAGCTACAACTCGCTAACAGGAGGGCCAGTACACCCGCCGTGCTTCTGTAGAGAAACGATGTAGTTTTTTTATTGCGGAGGCGAGTTTCCTGATAGGAAGAGACGGGCATTAGGCATTCCCATTTTGGATTACAAAACGATGCGACACTGTGATAATATCTTTCCGATAGAGGGTGTTGTCATTGTAGTCAATGGGGCTCTACTTAAGAGAGAGGAAGCAGCTGTGCATTCTGTCGTAGGAAGGCATAAGATTGACTTGTAGGGGAGCTAATTGATAGGAGTGTTTTCATCATGTATGTTGCCTTTAATAAAGATAAGGATGTTCCCTAAATAAAGGCGCTGTACGGGAAAGAACGTTAGGTTAGAAGCGCTTTTTCAATAATGCGGAGAGGAAACCGGAGTGAGCGAGCATTCTTCTGAAAATATGGAAATGGAAGAGGTGGCCGTGTCCGTGCAGCGCGAGGATACACAACAACATTATTCTGTTGTAGAAGGTGCGTTCCACAATAGCGTTATTCGAGTCCCCGTTATGAAAGCGGCTAATGCAGGACGTCGCCATTGGGTGTTTTTATTGGTTGTTGTTTTGCCGACTTTTCTCATGGCTATTTATCTATGGGCTATTGCGGCACCTCAATATATTTCTGAAACGCATTTCTTGGTGAGAGGAAAGTCTCAAGGGCTTTCTGGTATGGGGGGGCTTGCAAGTTTATTGGAATCGACCCATGGGGGAACGCAGGATACCTATGCTGTCCAAGATTATATAATATCGCGTGATGCGATGCAGATGTTGGTTCATAAAGAAGGGTTGTTGAATGTTTTTAACCCTCCTCATGCGGACTTTTGGGCACGTTTTCCATCGCTTTTTACAAGGAAGGACTCAGAGAGTTTTTACCAATATTATCGTAATCATATTAAAGCGCAAATTGATGCAGAAACGGGTATTTCTCATTTAACGGTAAGAGCCTTCTCACCGGAAGACGCTCAGAGAATAGCGCAACGCTTGCTTGTTGCAGGTGAGCAGCTTGTTAATGAGATGAATGAGCGCCAACGTCATAATATGCTTGCTACGGCGCAACAAGAGTTGAATGAGACATTTAGAGAGCTTCACAACGCCGAGCTGCAATTGGCGTCTTACCGTTATACAAATGAGATTATTGATCCGGTTAGGCAGGCTACGCCTATGGTTGGAGCCGCTATCTCTCTAGAGACAACTCTTTCAATGATTGAGGCTGAGAAGGCCCAGCTTGATCGAACTGCTCCTGGTAGCCCTTTGCGCCAAGTTTATGAACAACGTATTAAATCTATCAAATCTCAGCTTGGTCGTGCACAGTCCCATATTACTGGGCATCAGGGCTTGTCTTTAGTACCTAAGCTCTTGGGATATGAAGAGTTAGAGGTACAAAAAAAGTTATTGGAAAAAAGGATAGCAATTGAGACTAGCGCTGTTGAAATTGCTAAAGGCGAGGTCGATCGTCAGATGATGTATATTACTGTTGTCGCGCAGCCGAGTTTGCCAGATTATCCGGAGTATCCACGAAATACGATATTCTTGCTCATTACGTTTTTTACAGCTTTAGGTGTTTATGTGACGGGAGCATTGCTTGTATCTGGAGCACGTGAACATAATCTCCAATAAGAGTGTGAGAGTATTTATCGTGGGTTGATAGGGCTCATGGTGATATTGATGATTTGTTATTTTTGGAGGTGATTGTTAATCACCTATTGTATATATGCACAGAAAGAGAGTTACCATCTACATAATGGCAATTCTCTTTCTGTGCATATAAAATATATCTCTTTAAGAAAGCTTATTTAAAAAACAACAGTATTTTGTGTATTTGAATTTATAATAGTTTTTCTTTCCTTCTTTCTTAATAATTGTTATTTCTCTATCATTGATATTATCGATTGAAACAATATTTTTTGTAATATCAGAAACATCATAGGGATCTACGAGAAGAGCAGCATCTCCTGCAATCTCTTCTGTAACACCTCCTCGGCTGGTGATTACCGGAACATTGAGGGCCATAGCTTCGATAATAGGCAAACCAAATCCTTCAGCAAGACTTGGGAAGAGTAAGGCTTTTGCTTCGCTTAATGTGCGTAGGAGCGAAAGGCGATCACTCCAAGGTAGGCGGATGACTTGGCTAGTGGGACCGCGTGGAGTGCAATCGGGGTGGTCGTCACCGTCTGGGCCGATGATGACGAGTGGTGTTTTAGTCTGACTGCGGGCATGTGCTTCTAAAATGCGTTCGATATTTTTCCGTTTTTCGACACGTCCGTAGACAAGGAATGAGTCAGAAGGAGCGATCTGTGGGGCTTTTTTGATGGCCTGTCTGGTAGCGTCATCAAATGATACAGACTGGTATAATGTTGTCACTCGTTCGGGGGATAATGCGAAATGCGAGAGCATTTGCTGACGTACTGTCTCTGAGACAGTTACGAAGTGTACATTCTTTTCGATAAGTGCCTGAAGGAGAGCAATAAAGCGTTGTGTATTAATCCCAGTTAGATGTGGGTGCGTAATAGGGATGAGGTCATGCACGGTAACGATATTGATGCAACCCTCCATAATAACGGGGAGGGGGAAGGTCCAATGCATGATGGTCGGTGGGTGTGGGGGACGTATAGAGAGTAGACGTCGATGATAGCGGTAATGAACATGAGCAATGCGATAGAGGTCGCGCGCTAGATAAGCATCGCCCCATTTGGGGTGATGGAAAGCTCGGATAGCTGGGCGTTGTGCTGTGATTGCTTTTAAAAAGCGCCAAAAGCCTGGGCGTGGTTGTGTTTTGGGGCCGCTTTCCAGAAGCCAAGAAACAGTGAAATCGTCGTTTCCTTGGAGTGTATTATAGAGTTCGACAGCATAACGGTAAACGCCGGTTCCACCTGAGCGGCCTATATGACGGCCATCGAGCCAAATAGTGGGAGAAGGATGAGGCATAATAGTTAATGACGTTTACTGGTAGTGAGATTTTGACACAGTGTAAGAGCGTATTGGATGCTTTTGTCCCATGGGTAAGGTTTCCAAGAGGATAAGGCGTTTTTCTGGTGCTGCCATAGGGGGCCATGGTGGGCGAAATCATCAATCGCTTTTTGCCAGCTTACACTATCGAGAGGGTCAACATAGAGGGCATAATCTTCGCCAACTTCGCGCAGAACGGGGATATCGGCGCATATGCTTGGTACGGATAAATTCATTGCCTCAGCGATGGGGAGGCCGTACCCTTCTGTAAAACTAGGGAATAGAAGGCCGTTAGAGGTTTTGAGAAGCGTTGTGACATCTTCATCGGATAAAGAGTTTTCCTCAATAACAGTTTCCTGTAAAGCGGGACAGCGGTCTAGAAGATCGAGAATATTCTCATTTTCCCAGCCTCTTCTTCCAATTAAAATAAGAATGGGAGTTTTGTCTTTCCCGCGTTTTTCCACCATTTGCCGCCAAAGGTGAAGGAGTAAAAGGTGGTTTTTGCGGGGTTCAATTGTGCTGAGATAAACGAAAAAAGCTCGCCCATCTTTGGGGGTACAACGAGGGAGCTGCGTTTGGTGGCGTGTGACATTATGGGGAAAGACGCCGTGCGAAACTGTCCATATGGGAAGAGAGGTGCGTCCTTGTTGAGCACTATATGTGGAGAGGGTTCTTTGCACGGTGCGTGTTGGGACGATAACACTTTCAGCTAAAGAGATGACCGTATGCATACGGGCGACATGGCGTTTATATTCACGTGGGCGTGCGTATTCTGGATATTCGATGGGAATAAGATCATGCACCATGGGCACGAACAATGCTTTTGTACGGTTAAGAAAACGACGAATAACGTCTAGGCGCATGAGATGGTGGTGAGAGAGAAGAAGATAGAACGTCGGACCGGGAAAAGGGCGTGGTGGACGGCTGACAAGACATATCGCTTTGAGTTGCCGTGCTAAGGTGCGAGCATGGGGTAAACTGTCTTTTTTCCTGTTATTCCAACCATCAAGAAGTGCTGTAATGAAAGCACGAACCATTTTAAAGGGTAGTTTATTAGTAGAGCCTGATAGGGAAAGAGCGACAAAGCAGCTTTGCGTAGGAAGATGGGTGAGTAAATATTCAGCGTAAGCGAGTTCGACACGATCAATGCCTGTGGGTACGGCATGCCCTGCGCGTGCGAGTAGGCGGGAGAGGTCAAGAATGAAGGTGGAGGATGGAGGGAAAGGTGCTTTCATGATTTTCCCGTCGTAAGGGGCGGAGTGTATTGTTCAAGGCGTGCAATTGTGCTGCGTACAAGCCTATTAAGCCCTTCTTCTGAGAAAAAGCCACCGGGGATGAGGCATTTCTCAATGAGTACACGGCGGAAAGCTGCAAAGGTCACAGCATCTGGCGCTTGGAGGTCGTTCCAAAACTGGTCAAGTGTTCCTTGATAGGTGAGGTCTTCCATATCATAGATCGCATGACCTAACGTGATGGTTGGGACACCGCAAGCGAGGGCCAGTGTCCCTGTTGTGCTGTTAACGGTAACGACGCCCTGAGCATGACGGACGATTTCAGCAATATCGCCAAGTTCCATATAATCAACGCGATTACTAATACCATGGGCATTAGCTAAGCGCGTTACGAGGCTTTTCCAATCTTGTACTCCGTTATCAAGTGGATGTTCTTTGATGACAAGGCGCATCTCTAGAGGAGCATTTTTCGCGAAAGAAACAAGAACTTCCGTGATGACTTCTGCAACTCCAGAATAGGAGGAGTGTAAGCGCAGTTGTGCGTCTGCATCCAGTTGTAATGGAAGGAGAATATATGGTTTAGGGCCTGAAGTGAGCCAGCGTGTAAGGTCTTCACTACGGCGTCGCGCTTGAGGTCTGCGGCGGAGGCGGCGGAGCCAGCCAACACCTTCCACAAGAGGTGGCCAAGGGCGATAGTTTTTCCAATAGGGGAAGCGCCATTTTGTTAAGATGGTTGCTGCATTATACGCGACACCTTCAAGAGCGCGACGCTTAAAGGAGGAGGGAACGACTTGGTGAGGGGCCGTTGGGGGGAGCTGTTGTGCTTCTTGGCGGTACTCTTCTGGGTTTTTAGAAAGTGTAGAATTGCCATTCACACCGCCCAGTTCCAGAGTAACCCAATCTGGACGGATATAGCCCTCCTCAAACACATGAACAGCAATGCCTGTTTCTCGGCAGATCAGGACAGCCTGCCGATGGAGTTCTCGGCAATCGCCAAAAAGAAGGACATCAGTGATCTGATGTTGATGTAAGATACGACCAAAGAAAGCCGGCCAAGCGCCATCGTTACCACGGAAGGCAATGCCCCCAGGAAGGCGCCAAAATGCTTCGTCTCCACCGTTAAAATTAATCTTCCATACGTTATGACCGCGTGCACGAAGGGCTTGCCCGATCCTTTGGAAAAAAGGGCCCATCAATCCTTGTAGCAACAGAAAGCGCCGTTGAGGGCGAGGGGTTTCTGCGTCGTCAGTCCTAAGGAGCTGCGTTTCGTTAAGATGCGGATCTTCAAAAAAAGAAAGTGGATCTTGCGGATGACGGTGGGGTGGGGGAACGGGGGTCGGCATGAAGGGTCCAATATTACGCAAAAAAGCGGGAAAGAGTGCGGCGAATTTGTCCTTGTTTTTCTCTCAGGCGCATGATGATGGTGGGTTTCCAGAGTGTGCGATTATTAAAACAAGATAAGAGTTCTTCTATTTCGCATCGCCGCTCTGTCGCTGGATTGACGTAGAGTGGGTAAAGAATCAGGGTAATAGCGGCAAGTTCTAGCCGGTCTAGCAGGCGTTGGCGCCGTGGTAAGTTGGGGCCGAGATGCGTTGTGAGCCCCCATCCTGCGTAGAAGGGAGCGCCATAGGTTGTGACATTTTTCCCTCGTAAAAGAGCTTCAAACCCAGTGAGAGACGTGAGGGTGTGCACTTCATCAATTTCTTCCAGAAGCTGGCTCATCGTGCCGCCGCGATGTATTTCATTGGCATAGCGTTGTATGACAGCCTCAGAGAGCGCACCGGGCCTGTGTCCTGCTTCAACATCAGGATGAGGGCGGTAAAGAATCCAAGCATCAGGATTGCGACGGCGCACATCTTGGAGAAGGTCTAGGTTGTTTGTAATGGTGCCGCCACCTCGTACGACAGAGAGGTCTCCTGCCACTTGTCCGGGAACGAGCAGGATCGGATGATGGCGACGTTGGGAGGGGCGGCTGCTATGAGGTGTTGGTGACGTCCCTGCGGCATATTTAGAGATATGTAAGCGCCGGAGAGTGGCGACCAGCTTTTGGGTTCGATCACGCAGCTCAGGGGGGACGTGTGCGTGATTAAGGAGTTTTTCTAGGTCAGACGGTTGGGAGGGATCAACATAAGCACCCTGTGTGTCAGCAATAATTGAGCACGGGGGTAGGAAACCACTTCCAAGACCTAGAGAGCGAATAAAACCATCTTCGATATGAAGGAGAGGGATACCCTTTTGTTGGGCTTTTTGTTGAAGGAGTGGAGTGACGCGTGTTGCCCAGACTGCTAAAGCGCCTTTATGGGCTTGTGCATAAGCTAATGCCCGAGAAGCGCGCCAAAAGAAACGGGGCTTGGGCCGATGCGGTTGTTGGAAGAAAACCCGAATGCGTTGACGTTTCCACCAAGCCATTCCCAAACATGCGACGATAGGGGGGCGTGGCATATGCCCCATCTGGTCTGAAGGTATGTATGGATCAGGCGTAGGAGCAGACACCGAGAGCTATCAACTTCAAAAATGTAATACAGAACAGAAGATGAAAAAGTCATCTCACTATTTCTTCTGTATGCCAGAGTTAGGAAGAAAGCGTAAAGGGCTTCTTTTCTTAAAAAAGTATGAAGAGAGAGCGAAAGTGATGCCATTAAAAAGAAGAGACTGAATAATGGCATCGGTCTAGAAGATGTTCTTATATAAACGTGCGGGTAGCAGGTTGTTATGCGTTGCGCACCGCCTTGGATAAGCGGGAAATATGCCCCAAAGCTGTCGGTACACTCGCGTCGGTAGCTTGTCCGTCATCAAAGGTTGCGGCCATGGCTTTAATGATGGCTGAAGCCACAACGGCGCCGTCGGTGATGCGGGAGGCTGTGCGTGCTTGTTCGGGGGTGCGGATCCCAAAACCGGCAACAACGGGAATGTCCGTTGCACGGCGCAGGCGGGTCATGGCTTGGGTGAGTTGGTCTTCTGTTGCCGTATTTGTGCCGGTAATTCCCGTGATACTGACGTAATACACAAAACCAGAGGCGTCAGCGAGGATCGCCTTGAGGCGTTCATCAGGCGTGGTCGGAGCGGTGAGTGTGATGAGATCCAGCGCGTTTGCTTTGGTATGAGGGCGGATAATGCCGGCCTCTTCAGGGGGGAGATCAACGACGATCAGCCCATCGACACCTGAGCGGGCAGCCTCTTGGCAGAAGCGCTCTACACCATAATGATCAATCGGGTTGAGATACCCCATGAGCACAATAGGTGTATGGTCATTTGTGCGACGGAATTGTGCGACCATATCCAGCACACCAGCGAGGGTTGCCCCCGCTTTGAGGCCCCGTTGGGCGGCGAGCTGAATGGTGGGGCCATCGGCTGATGGGTCAGAGAACGGTACGCCGACTTCGATAATATCAGCGCCGGCCTCTGGCATGGCATTTAGAAGCTTTTGGGATGTGTCGCGATCCGGATCAAATGCTTCAAGATACGGGATCAGTGCGCCACGCCCTTCCGCTTTGAGGGCGTCAAAACAGGCTTTGATACGACTCATGGGACGGGCTCCTTACAGCTGTACGCCAAGATGGGCGGCGACGGTGGGGACATCTTTATCGCCACGGCCAGAGAGATTCACGACGAGATTTTTATCAGTGCCCATCGTCGGGGCCAGTGTGCGGGCATAAGCGACCGCGTGGGCACTTTCGAGTGCTGGAATAATGCCCTCAAGGCGCGTTAGCTCTTGGAAAGCCTGCAAAGCCTCTTGATCTGTTGCACTCACATAATTGACGCGGCCAATATCGTTAAGCCATGAATGTTCTGGCCCAATACCGGGATAATCCAGCCCCGCACTGATGGAATGGGCTTCGGTAATTTGGCCGTGCGTGTCTTGAAGCAGGTAGGTACGGTTGCCGTGTAGCACACCGGGCGAACCACGTGCGATGGAGGCGGCTGTTTCCCCGCTATCAAGGCCCAAACCGCCCGCTTCCACGCCGTAGAGGGGAACATCGACATCATCAAGGAAGGGGTGGAAGATCCCCATGGCGTTTGATCCCCCACCAATGGCGGCGATGATGCCATCGGGCAGACGGCCTGTTTGTTCTTGGATCTGCATGCGTGCTTCGTCGCCAATAACGGATTGGAAATCACGCACCATTGCTGGGTAGGGGTGCGGCCCAGCGACGGTGCCGACGAGGAAGTAGGTGCTGTCCACATTGGCGACCCAGTCACGCATGGCTTCATTCATCGCGTCTTTGAGCGTGCCGGCCCCAGCGGTAACGGGGGTAACTTTCGCTCCGAGTAAATGCATGCGGAAAACATTAGGCTTTTGACGTTCAACGTCTTTGGCGCCCATATAAATCACGCATTCAAGCCCAAAAAGTGCGCAGACCGTAGCAGTGGCAACGCCGTGCTGCCCAGCGCCGGTTTCCGCAACAATGCGTTTTTTCCCCATACGACGAGCAAGCAAAATTTGGCCCATCACGTTATTAAGCTTGTGGGAGCCGGTATGGTTGAGTTCTTCACGTTTAAGGTAAATCTGGGCTCCGCCGAGTGCGTTACTCAGGCGTTTAGCGTGCCATAAAGGGCTTGGGCGGCCGACATAATCACGAAGATAGTAAGAAAGTTCTTCATGAAAAGCCGGGTCTGCTTTGGCTTTTTTGTAGGCCTCATCCAGTTCCAGCATGAGCGGCATGAGGGTTTCAGCCACAAAGCGCCCACCAAAAGGGCCGAAATGGCCGGAGAGATCGGGCCCGGAGCGGAGAGAGTTAGGCTTCTGATGGGGTATCGTCATATGGAAGAACTTTCTGCCAAAACCTGATGATAGAATACGTTATGGGCTAGCAGCTTAACCCATGATGGAGGTCTGTTCCAGTAGGGTTTATGGCGCGAAAATGTTTCTTTATAATGGGTTTAAATAATTGATATTCTTTTGCTCGTTGATACAGAAGGCGGTCTAGGCCCTGTTAGGTCTTGAGGTAATCTGCTGTAGCAGCGATGAGGATCACGGAGAGAAAGGACAGAGCGGTCTTTTCATATCGTGTTGCGATGTCGGACGTTCTCAATAAGCGGCTCTTAGAGGGACTAACTCTGACCAGAAAAAACGCTCTCACTCATACTCATGACAGACAGAAAGGAAGTCTATACCGCCTTTCAAGACATAGCAGAGCCTAGGCGGTAATAAGGATTGGAATGGTGTTGGCTCATAGTGGCGTATTAACCCTGTTTGCACTGTAGTGAAAACAAGATCACCCGATATTGCTACACAAGTTGGTGCTTTGGTCAGGCCCCCCTAACAACCTTTTCGTTAATCATTCATAAATTTTTTATTTATCATCAAATGTTGAAAATGTAATGCGATGCGTATCGTTTAAAGTCCAAATCTTTGCATCTCCCTTGAGAACAAGAGGAGAATGAGGGGTCACACTCATATCAAGAAAATGAGCTTCTTGATTCTTTGTTAAATCAAGATCAAGCATATCAAATGATTCGGAAGAAACATCCTTTCCATTTTCTGTATACTTTATAAACTTAACAATTCTTTTTTGGATAAATGTATCATCTGTTTTAGTTTTCCAAGTTTTCATAATATATTCACAGTTTTTCTGTAGTTTATCGCCATGGATGACCATTTTTTTATCCTTAAAATCAAAGTTATGTTGACGCTGAGACAACAAAAAAGAATTACTTTCGTATTGTCTATCGCATAGTGGCCGGGCCTGTATCTAGCAATGCTACCTTCTAATAGCTACGCGCTTACTAGCTTAAAAAGCTACCGTAATTCGGTAGTATATGTTTCCTTTCTTCCGCCGTAAATCTCTTTTTCCTTTTCTTACTCAAGTCCGTGAGATTTGAGATTAAGACCAGCTTACTTTTTTTAGGGGGGTGACACAGACCTGCCGTGAGAGGAGGGCTGTGCTTTCAGAGAGGAGCAGCAGCGCCTCAAGAAGGCGGCGTGCGCTCGGGGATTTCATCCCCCGTTAGGGCAGCGGCAACGAGGGCTTCTTGTTGCTCTTTATGCATGCTGGCGTTTCCTGTCGCTGGTGAGGCGCTGGCATCGCGTCCGACATAGCGGAGGCGCGAGACAGAATGATTGAGATCACGCAAGGTATATTCAATCCGTCGGTCAATAAAGCGCCATGCCCCGCTATTGCGTGGTTCTTCTTGGCACCAGATCACATCGCTTGCGTTGGGATGTTGGGCGAGCACATCCGCGAGCGGTTGGTGTGGGTAGGGGTAGAGCTGCTCTAGTCGGATGAGCGCGATCCCTTCCAGTTTTTGTTCTTCACGCGCGGCGAGCAAGTCGTAATAGACCTTACCTGAGCAGATCACGATACGGCGGGCATTCTTAGGGGTGGCGGGGTCTCCCAATACCGGTTGGAAGCGCGTGTGGGGCCCCATCTCTTCCAAGGTTGAGACGGCCTTTTTGTGGCGTAGAAGGGATTTCGGCGTAAAGACGACCAACGGCTTGCGGCAACGGCGGGCAATTTGGCGGCGTAAGGTGTGGAAGAAGCTCGCAGGCGTTGAAGGCATGCACACACGTAGGTTATTTTCTGCACAAAGCTGCAAGAAACGCTCTGGTCGTGCGGAGGAATGTTCGGGCCCAGCCCCTTCATACCCATGCGGGAGAAGAAGCGTGAGCCCCGACGTGCGCAGCCATTTCGTCTCACCAGCGGCGAGGAACTGGTCGATCATAATCTGTGCGCCATTGGCAAAATCACCAAATTGCGCTTCCCACAATACGAGGGCTTCGGGGTTGCCTTGTGAATAGCCATATTCAAAGCCCAAGACCCCATATTCAGAGAGAGGGGAGTCCCAAATCTCAACGGGGGCTTGGCGGCGTGCAATATGGGCGAGCGGTGTATAATGCGCGCCTGTTTTTTGGTCGCTCAGTACCGCATGGCGCTGGCTGAAGGTGCCGCGTCCGCTATCTTGGCCAGAGAGACGCACCGGATGGCCATCAAGGGCCAACGTACCAAAAGCGAGCGATTCCGCCGTAGCCCAATCAATGGGGCCATGAGCGGTCAGGGCGTCGTTCCGTGTTTTCAGCTGGCGAGCTAAGCGTGGGTGAACGTGAAAGTCGCGTGGTGTCGCGGTGAGGCCTTCACCTACCGTGAGCAGCCGTGGGAGTGGCACGCCGGTCATGGGTTGGATACGTTGGGGCGTATCTTGCAAGCGTGTGGGGTCTTGCGGACTATAATCAAGCCACTCGGTGGGGTCTGGCTGGTAACGATCCGCTTCTTTAAAGGCCCGTTCGAGTGTGGCTTGCACATCATCCCACAAACGTTGGGCGTGATCGTCCTTAATAGCGCCTTTTTCTTGGAGTTTCTGCGCATAGAGACGGCGTAAGGTGGGATGATTTTTGATCGTTTCCACCATGGCGGGTTGAGTAAAACCGGGATCGTCCGTTTCATTATGGCCATGGCGACGATAGGCGATAATATCGACCACAATATCGGTGCCGAATGTTTGTCGCCATTCATGGGCCAGCATCGCACAGCGTGCAACGGCTTCGGGGTCATCGCCATTGACGTGAAGGATCGGCGCTTGCACGGTTTTGGCGACATCACTGTTCCAAATGCCGGAATGGGCGGCCTCTTGGCCTGTGGTAAAGCCGATCTGGTTATTGACGATCAGATGAACCGTGCCGCCCGTGCGATACCCTTCTAAGCGAGAGAGTTGCAGGGTTTCATACACAACACCTTGTCCTGCAAAAGCGGCATCACCGTGGACGAGAACGCCCAGATGTTTTTGGCGTTGTGCATCATGATGGCGGTCTTGGTCAGCGCGGACACGGCCCAAGACGACGGGGTCCACCGCTTCTAGATGTGACGGATTGGGCAGGAGGGCCAAGCGGAGCTGGTGGCGGCCTTGATGGAGCGTGGTTGCCGTGCCGAGATGATATTTAACGTCGCCTGAAACGGGAATGCCTTCAGGGTGGAAAGATTGCCCTGCAAACTCGCTGAAAATAGCGGCATAAGGTTTGCGCAAAATGTTCGCCATGGCGTTTAGGCGCCCGCGATGAGGCATGCCTAAAGAGATGGACGCGCTATTGCTCTGCATCGCGCAGTTAATGAGCGTTTGGAGCGCGACATTGAGGCTTTCACTCCCTTCTAGGCCAAAGCGCCGCATACCGGTGAAGCGTTGCTGACAAAATGTCTCAAACCCTTCAGAGCGTGTGAGAAGGGTGAGGATATGGTCGGGTGAGAGAGGGAGAGGTGCTTGATGGGGTGTTTCAAAGCGTTCAATCCACCATTGGCGCTGTGCATCATCAAGAAGATGCATAAATTCTACACCGATCGTGCCGCAATAAGCCCGTTTTAGGCGCGTGAGGAGGGAGGGGTCTGCATCTGTAGGGGAAAGAGCGTCTTGTTGACGTGGCGGGTGGAGGGCCAGCGGGTCAAGCTGGGCGCTGAGATGGCCAGAGACTCGGAAAGCATGGCGGAGCTGTTCGTCACGCAGGCTGGCAGAAGCCCCCCCTTCAGCGGAGGAAGGCCTTTGAGGCGCGCTGTCATCAAGTGTTTCAAAAAGGGCAGCTGTTTGGGGATTAACAGACTTAGGATCGGCTAACCACTGTGCATGCAGGCTGTCCAAATACGCACTATTGTCGCTTGTGATGGCGTAGCGGAGGTCAGGCGAGTTGGTGGTGGTCATGACTATTCTTTCCCCTAGAGACTAAAGCAGGTTTTAGCTCAATCTGCCCAGTAGAGGAACCATTTCTGACGCATAGAGGATGTGCTGTAAGAAGACGCTTGCTGAGGACGGTTAAAGAGAGGTAGCGTGAGGCCGTTATGACGATGGGTTTATCTTTAAATTACGAGGCTGTGCGGCGTGCTGAAGTTGCGACGCATCCGTGCCCTCACCTTGTAGTGACGGACTTTCTCAGTGCTGAGACGCTGAAGAAAGTTGTCTCGCTTCTGCCAGAGCTTAAGTCTGGGGGGTCTTACCCGCCTAGTGCTTTGTCTCTTCCTCCGGCTTTGGCGGGCCTGTTGGAGGAATTTCAGGGCTCTTGGCTCAAAGAGATTGTCTCTGAAAAATTCAATATTGATGTGCGCACAGCACCGAGCATGATGACCATGCGTGGCCGCACGAGGGAAAAGGATGGTCGCATCCATCGTGATAGCAGCGCCAAGCGTGTGACCATCTTGCTTTACCTTAATGACGGAGAGCGTGATTGGAGTGCCCATGATGGGTGTTTGCGTTTCCTCAACGGGCCGGATGACATTGAGGATTACGCGGTAGAGATTCCACCGGCTGGGGGTACGTTGGTGATCTTCCCTAACGGCCCTAATACATGGCATGGGCACCGAACATATGTGGGGCCGCGCTTTACGGTGCAGCTTAATTACATGGCTGGTGATGAAAAAGCCCAGCACGAAATCAGGCGCCACGGTCTTTCCGCATTGTGGAAGCGTTTGGTGCGTTCAGCGTAAGATGATGGCGTAAAAGGCACGAGTAGGGAGCAATTGGGTGAGCCTGTATGTCATGCCGCTATTGGCGTTCTTTGTCACATTTATGATTATCCTCATCACCCCGGGTTTGGATATGGCTATGATGATCCGAACAACGGTGAATGAGGGACGCCGGGCAGGTTTGGGCGCAGCCTGTGGGATCTGCTTAGGGCTGGGCGTTTGGGGGCTTGCGACTGTGCTGGGGTTGAGCACAGTGTTAGCGGCTTCTGCTGTGCTTTTTACGGCATTAAAATGGGCAGGGGCCTGCTATCTCGTTTGGCAAGGGATTAAGCTGATCTTGTGGCCGCGTGCACAGGCTGTTGACCTTGATGGTGGCGCGGCTGAGGGGCAGAGCTCTTCCTTTGGGAAAGGGGTGAGGCTGGGGTTCTTGTGCAATATTCTTAACCCCAAAGTCGGGATTATTTTCATCAGCTTGCTTCCCCAATTTATTCCCACCGGTGTTAATACGTCACTTTACACACTCTTCCTGACAGGCTTTCAGATCGTGATTGCCTCTCTCTGGTATGTCAGTTTCGTCTTGCTCATTGTGCCGATTAAGTCTCTCATCACAAAGGGGCGTTTCGTAACGGTGATGGATCGCGTGACAGGATGTGTGTTCGTCGGGTTGGGCCTGAAATTGGTGCTGACCAAAGCCCCCACACATTGACCCACCCCCTGGGTTTAAAGATGCAGGGTGCCCGTTAGGGTGCTGTGGGTATGGCCGCCCACCCAGATCGTGCCATCATCATGCTTGTCGATTGAAATCAGACCATCACGCCCCAATGCTGCTCCTTGTGAAACGGTATAATGGGCAGGGGCTCTGTTTTGTCCAATCAGCCATTGGGCCATGCTGGCATTGAGGCTTCCGCAGACGGGGTCTTCATTCGCGCCATGATTCATAGCAAAAGCGCGGAGCTCAAAGTCAGCGCCCGGGCCATCTGTTTCACGATCCCACGGGCCGATGACACCAAAGCAGAGATCCTCCATTGTCGCAAAAGCGGGCTTGAGGGCGAGCACTTCTTGGCGAGAGCGGAGGAGAAGGCCCATCCAACCGGGGCCATTATCCACCCATGACGAGGCCACAATTCCACTGACGGAAAGATTGAGCCCATGGGCAATGCGTTTAAGAAGGTCAGGCGCAATAGGGCCAGAGCGAATAAGGGGAGGGGCTGCAAAGGCGAGCTGGTCATCGGTGCGTTTAACGGGAATAAGGCCCGCTTTGCACTCTTGTATGATGGTGTCACCTCGTGGCGTCCCACCAGCTTCCAGCCAAGCATGACAGGTGCCGAGCGTGGGATGGCCGGCAAAGGGAAGCTCACCAGCGGGCGTAAAGATTCTAACCCGGTAATCAGCCTTGTCTGTCGTGGGAGGGAGGATGAATGTCGTTTCACTCAGGTTCGTCCAACGCGCAAATTGTTGCATTGCGTCATCACTGAGACTTTCTGCTTGGGTAACGACAGCCACAGGGTTCCCCTTGAGCGGGTATGTGGAAAAGACATTAACTTGCGTGAACGGGAGTGTCATAGCGCAGTGCTTTTGTGATCAACGAGGGACGATGACGCGATGTTGAACGAATGCGACAGAGATTGGCAAGAGAAGAGGTTAAAAACAGTTAAGAAAGTACGTGTCTTTTAGGGCTTGTCGCTTGCGTCTGCATTAAGAGCATGTTCCTATCCCACGGGAATAATGTTGGTTATGTTTGGGTGACGGCCCAAAGGAGATGATTATGGGGTATAAAGTTGCGGTTGTCGGGGCCACAGGTGCTGTTGGGCGGGAGATTCTGCGCATTCTGGCAGAGCGCAACTTCCCTATCGACGAGATTGTTGCCCTTGCGTCAGCGCGCTCTGTTGGGCGTGAGGTGTCCTTTGGGGACAAAAAAGTGCTCAAGGTGCAAAATCTTGAGACGTTTGATTTCGGCGGATGGGATCTAGCCCTCTTTTCCCCTGGTGGGGCGGTATCGGCTAAATATGCGCCGCGTGCGGCCGCTAAAGGCTGTATCGTGGTGGATAATACGTCCCATTTCCGGATGGAACCGGGCGTGCCGTTGGTGGTGCCAGAGGTTAATGCCTCTGCCCTGAAAAAAGCCCGTCGCGGGATTATCGCGAACCCGAATTGTTCCACAGCCCAGATGATGGTGGCGTTGAAGCCTCTTCATGACCTGTTTGATATTCAACGTGTGGTGGTGTCCACCTATCAAGCCGTGTCTGGTGCGGGTAAATCGGGGATGGATGAGCTCTATCATCAAACCAAAGGCAGCTTTGTGCATGATGCCCCTGAGGTGTCGCAGTTCACTAAGCAGATTGCCTTTAACGTGATCCCCCATATTGATCGTTTTATGGATGATGGCGCCACGAAGGAAGAGTGGAAGATGACCGTCGAGACACGCAAGATTCTCGACCCGGACATTAAAGTGCTCGCCACCTGTGTACGCGTTCCTGTCTTTATTGGTCATTCTGAAGCGATCAGCATTGAATGTGCAAAGCCGATTGACCTAGACGCGGCATATAAAGCACTGCGTGCAGCGCCGGGCGTTATTGTGCGTGATGAGCGTGAAGATGGCGGCTATGTCACACCGTTGGAATGTGTGGGTGATGATGACACCTACATCTCTCGTTTGCGCATTGATCCAACGGTTGAGAATGGTCTGGCTTTCTGGTGTGTGGCCGACAACCTCCGCAAAGGGGCGGCCCTCAACGCGGTGCAAATTGCGGAAAGTTTGGACAAGCAAAAGCTGCTAGGCCCGGATACGCCACTTGGCAAACCTGTTGAGCGTCCTGAAGAGCCTCCTGAAGACTAAGAGTTTCTCTTTTAATTAACGAGGGGAGTTCTATATTTAGTACATGTCTTACTTCACCTATACCTCCCCTCGTCATCCTGTCCCGCCAGAAGGGCGGGCCGGGGTGTTGCTGATCAATCTTGGGACGCCTGACGATACGGGGTATTTCTCCGTAAGGCGTTATCTGCAAGAATTCCTCTCTGATCGTCGTGTGATTGAGGCGCCTCCTGCCATTTGGCAGCCCATCTTGCATGCTGCTGTGCTCTCACGCCGTCCTTTCCAAAGTGGGGAAAATTACGCTCGTATTTGGGATAGGGTTGAAAACGCGTCGCCTTTATTCGTTTATACAAAGCGACAGGCCGAGCAGCTGGCAGAGCGGCTGGAACCAGAAGGTATCCCGGTGGCGTATGGCATGCGTTATGGCAAGCCATCCATTAAAGCAGCGGTGGAGAACCTGATGGATCGCGGGTGCGACCGCATCGTGAGTATTCCGCTTTATCCGCAATATTCCGCTACCACGACCGCCACAGCGAACGACCAGCTTTTCCGTCGTCTCATGCGGTTGCGGCGCCAGCCTTTTATCACGACGGTGCCGTCTTTCCCTGACCATCCAGCCTTTATTAAAGCCTTAGAGACGTCCGTACGGGAGCGATTTGCTGAGCTTTCCTTTAAGCCACAGCGTCTTATTGCGTCTTATCATGGTTTACCCAAAACCTGTGTGGAGCAGGGCGACCCGTATCAGGAAGAATGCGCTCGTACCACCAAAGCCCTTGCTAAAGCGTTAGATCTACGTGATGAGCAACTCCCCATGACCTTCCAGTCCCGCTTTGGGCCGATGGAATGGCTGCAGCCTTATACGGCACCGTTTGTTGCGTCTTTACCAGCGCAGGGCATTACAAAAATTGCCGTTATTATGCCGGGCTTTATGGCTGATTGTATCGAAACGCTCGATGAAATTGGTCATGAACTTCGCGATGAATTTATGGAAGCCGGTGGTGAGGAATTTGCACTTGTGCCATGCCTCAATGATTCGTCTGGTGCGATTGATCTTCTCGAAGAACTTGCGCGCCCTTATGTAACGAGTTTCCGCTCTTCTTAAAGAAGAGAGGAGATTAGATATAAAAAACCCCGGTGGCTGAGAAGCACACCGGGGTTTCTGTTAAGCAATGTGAATTTCTTTATTGAGCAGCAGCAGGTGTTGCGCTTGCTTGGCCTGAAGCTGGTTTAGCAGGGGTTTGTTCAGCATCATACCACTGACCTTTTTGAGCGAGCGTCGCTTTCTTATTGGCTTGTGGGTCATTTGCATGTTCTTTGTCCCATGCAGCGGCTTTTTGACGCAGGTTTTTGCGGTATTTATGGCGCTGATACATGCCAACAGCGCAGCCCCCAACGGCTCCAAGTACACCGTGGCGTTTAGCAACATGGCCAGCAACGGCTCCTGCAGCTCCATATTTCAGGCAACCACCCGGTTCCGCAAAAGCTAGCGGCGTGGAGGAGCCTACCAAGAAAGTAGCAGCGAGAAGGGAGCAAAATGTACGATTCATGGTCTATCCTTAAACCCAAACGTTACGTGTAACGTAAAATCCCTAACATGAAGAAACGTCAGGATCTCTTTCGTAGGGTTTATTGATAGTAAAGCAAAAGAAGGGCAACGTCTATAAGAGAGTGACGGCCCTACGACCAAGATGGTCGGAGTGAGAGGATTCGAACCTCCGGCCCCTGCGTCCCGAACACAGTGCTCTACCAAGCTGAGCTACACTCCGTTTTCGTGCTTTTCTTCCTACTCTTGGCAGGGGGGAAGTGCAAGGGGGGAGGCTCGGTTTTTGTGTTTTCTAGAGGGGAAGAGGGCATAAAAAACCCCCCTCCAATGGCACTTTATTGGAGGGGGGAAAATGCTGTGCCGTGATAGGCTTAAAGCGCTTTAGCCAGTTCTGGCATGACCTCGAACAAATCGCCCACTAAACCATAATCGGCCACTTTGAAGATGGGGGCATCAGGGTCGATATTAATCGCCACAATGGTGCGGCTATCTTTCATCCCTGCGAGATGTTGCAGAGCGCCTGATAGACCAACAGCAATGTAAAGCTCGGGGGCAACGATCTTACCTGTTTGGCCGACCTGCATCTCATTAGGCGCGAATCCTGCATCCACAGCAGCGCGTGACGCACCAATAGCAGCGTCCAGCTTATCAGCCACCGGAGCGAGGAGCGTCTCAAAATTACGCGCGTCTTTAACGCCCTTACCACCGGAGATAATGACGCGTGCGACCTCAAGCTCTGGTCGGTCAGAGTTCGAGAGTTCAACACGCACAAAGCGGCTTTTCTCGTCTTCAGCCGGAAGATCCAGAACTTCAACAGCAGCAGACCCGCCTGTTGCGTCAACAGGGTCAAAGTTAGAACTACGGATCGTTAGCACTTTGATACGGTCAGCAGATTGAACGGTAACGAGGGCATTACCAGCGTAGATGGGGCGCACGAACGTATCATCGCCCTTGATCTCGATCACATCTGTCAGAGGCTGTACGTCTAGCAACCCTGCAACGCGAGGGAGGACGTTCTTCCCAGTCGCAGAAGCGGGGCTGAGGATATGGCTATAAGCCTCAGCATGCTGGGCGATGAAGGCAGCCGTAGGTTCAGCCAACAAATGCGGCGCTGCTGGTACATGCAGCACTTTACGCACACCAGACAGGGCAGACGCTGCGTCGACACCTTCGCCAAAAAGCAGAACATCAACATCACCAAAGTGTGATGCGGCAGCAATGGCTGAACGTGATGCCTGGCGTACCTGTCCCTGTTCGATTTCGATCAGAACCAGAGCTGTCATGGGAGTACCTTTGCTTCTGTCTTGAGCTTATTGACAAGCTCTTCCACGCTCTTAACGATCACACCGGCTTCGCGTGCAGGTGGCTCAGACACGGAAACAACCTTCAGACGCGGAGCTATATCGACATCAAGCGAGTCGGCCTCAATCGTTTCCAGCGGCTTTTTACGCGCCTTCATGATGTTCGGCAGGGACGCATAGCGTGGCTCATTAAGGCGCAGATCAGCTGTAATGACAGCCGGCAGGGTAAGGGAGACGACCTCCACACCACCATCAATCTCGCGTGAGACGATCGCACTGCCATTATCGACGATGACTTCGCTGGCAAAGGTGCCTTGTGGCCATCCCAGCTTGGCGGCCAAAATTTGGCCCGTTGCGTTCATGTCATCATCAATCGCTTGCTTACCCATGCTGACAAGGCCGGGCTGCTCGCGTTCAACGACCGCCTGTAAAAGCTTGGCAACGGCCAGTGGCTCAAGCTCAGCATCCGTACGGATGAGAATGGCGCGGTCTGCGCCCATGGCCATGGCGGTGCGCAATGTATCTTGGGCCGCTTGTGGACCAATGGAGACCGCAACCACCTCTTGGGCATGGCCTTTCTCACGGAGGCGAAGAGCCTCCTCAAGAGCGATTTCGTCGAAAGGATTCATGGACATTTTCACGCCCTGAGTTTCGACACCGCTACCATCAGCCGCGACACGCGGCTTGATGTTGTAATCAACAACCCGTTTGACGGGGACAAGAACTTTCATGGGCATCTTTCGTTACTGTCGCCGCTGATAATATTCCGCGCAGACTAACCTGTCTGCGCGAAAAAGTCACATCATGGTCTTGTATAGCTGCTTTGCTCTACATACCGGAAGGGTAATTTGGCCCGCTTCCGCCCTCAGGGGGGCACCAGCGGATATTTTGCGTGGGGTCTTTAATATCGCAGCTCTTACAATGAACGCAGTTTTGAGCGTTAATTTGGAGGTATTTTTCCCCATTGTCCCGTGTGTTGGCTTCATACACGCCAGCGGGGCAATAGCGACTTTCTGGAGAGGAAAAGCGTGCTTCGTTAACCTCATTCCACAGAGCTGGATCACGCAATTTGAGATGCACAGGCTGGTTGTCATCGTGGCTCAGATTGCTGAGATAGACAGAACTCGTACGGTCAAATGTGAGGGTTCCATCCGGTTTAGGATAGTCAATCTTCGGCGCTTCTTTTGCGGGAATAAGGGTCTGATTGTCTGCATGAGGGTGGCGCAGCGTCCAAGGGGCTTTCCCACGGAAGACCATGCTATCAATCCCGCTATACAGCGCGCCGAGCTGCATGCCCCATTTAGAGAAGGATGGGCGGATATTACGGGCTTCGTACAGTTCAGACCATAGCCACGAATTTTGCAGTCGTTCTTGGTAGGTTTGCGCTTCAGGATTCGTTGAGCGAAGAGCTTCTGAGACTGCATCAGCGGCAATCATGCCGGACTTGAGGGCGGTATGTGTGCCCTTAATTTTGGGCATGTTAAGGAAGCCAGCACAATCGCCTGTCAGCACCCCGCCGGGGAAGGTGAGTTTTGGGAGGGATTGAAAGCCCCCTTCTGAAAGGGCGCGGGCACCGTAGATAATCCGGCGCCCACCTTCAAAATGCGGGCGGAAGGCCGGGTGCTGTTTGGTGCGCTGCATTTCCTCAAAAGGTGAGAGCCACGGATTGCTGTAATCAAGGGCGGTGACAAAGCCATAGGAGACGAGATTTTCTCCAAAATGGTACAGGAACGCCCCACCATAGGTGTGATTATCAAGCGGCCAGCCAAAACTATGTTGCACAAAACCGGGGCGATGATTTTCTTTGGGAATCTCCCATACTTCCTTAATCCCGAGCCCATAAGTTTGTGGGTCAGCATTTTCGCGAAGTTTGTAATGGTTGATCGCGTCATGGCTGAGAGAACCACGCGCCCCTTCGGCTAAAATGACCTGACGGGCTCTTAAAATCATGCCGGGCATAAATTCCGACTTATGGTTGCCGTCTCGGTCAACACCCATATCGCCTGTGACAACACCGCAGACGCAGCCATCTTCGATATGGAGCTGAGCACCGGTAAAGCCGGGGTAGATCTCAACACCAAAAAGCTCTGCCTGTTGGCCAAGCCAGCGGCAGAGATCACCGAGGGAAACAACATAATTCCCGCGATTATCCATTTGCGGCATCAACAGGTGAAGAGCCGGGACGGGGATAGAGCCTTGCTTGGTGAGATAGAGAAGCTTTTCTTCAGAAACAGGCGTGTTAAGAGGAGCGCCGCGCTCTTTCCAGTCAGGAAGAAGTTCCGTGAGAGCCTTCGGTTCAATCACCGCGCCGGAGACGATATGCGCCCCAATTTCACTGCCTTTTTCAAGGACGCAGACCCCCAATGTTGGGTTTTTCTGCCGAAGTCGGATCGCGGCGGCCAGTCCAGCCGGCCCTCCGCCGACGATGACAACATCGAAGGCCATTTCCTCACGTTCAACAGCGTTTTGTGCGTCGTTTGGTGACTGTGTCATTGGGCGATCTCCTTCCTTTCAAAAGCGGCAAACAGGCTCTCTACATAGCGGGATGTCACCCGCGGCGGGTGAACGTCCAGTAAAAAGGCTGTCGTCCTTCACGAAAAGCTTTGGCCTCATAGCGTGTTGGAGACCAATTATCAGGGCGTTCAAGAAGTGGTGGCGCTGTGTCAAACAGGTCTTGTTGGCTCATCACCTCTTCCACCCATTCCTGATAAACGGGGTGGTCACTGGCAACACGCCACACGGCACCGGGTTTGAGCAAGCGGGCCATCTGGGCGATATTTGCCGGATGGATAAAGCGTCGCTTGGCGTGGCGTGCTTTAGGCCACGGATCAGGGAACATTAGGTACGCACGATCAAGGCACTGATCAGGCAATTTCCGCAGAAGGTCACGCGCATCCTCTGCCCAGAGACGGAGGGTCTCAGGTGGGGTAGAGGTCGCTTCTTCTCCCTCAGGCACGAGGCGAGAGAGCAAAGAGCAAACGCCATTATCAAAGACTTCTGACGCGATATAGCCGACATCAGGATGGCGTTGTGCTTGGTCGTACGCATGTTCGCCATTGCCGAAACCCACTTCCAGGAACAGCTTTTTCACAGGCTTGGAAAATCCCTCTAAGGGAGCATCAAAAGCCTTAAAGCTGAGCCGTGGGAGGGCTTCATCCAACAGGCGCTGTTGGCGTTGGCGCAAAGGATGGCCGCGTTGGCGTCCGTACAAGCGTTCAGGTTGGGGTTTCAGATCGTCAAGCAACGGTGTTGGTCACATGTGTTGAGAGATGGAAAAAGCCCCTGACCAACAGGCAGATGCCCATCAGTCAGGGGAGAGAAAGAGGAGAGAGCTGGCTCCCTCCCATCATCAGGCCAATCAGCGGTTAAGAGCGCTCTTCAGCTTTGCGGCGAGGTCTGTATTCTCCCACGTGAAATTATCCAGCGCTGGGTCAGGAATACGACCAAAATGCCCGTAGGCCGCGGTCTTGCTATAGATCGGACGATTTAAGCGCAGATGCTGACGGATACCGCGTGGGGAGAGATCCATAATCTCATTAAGAAGCGCACCCAAACGTGCTTCGTCCACATCTTTACCTGTGCCGTCCAGATCCACATAGACAGACAGCGGACGGGAAACACCAATCGCGTAGCTGAGCTGAATAGTGCAGCGGTCAGCAAGGTCAGCTGCAACAACATTCTTTGCCAAATAACGCGCGGCATACGCAGCGGAACGATCCACCTTGGTGGGGTCTTTCCCGGAGAAGGCACCGCCACCGTGAGGGGCTGCGCCACCATAGGTATCAACAATGATTTTACGGCCTGTCACGCCCGCATCCCCATCGGGACCACCGATGACAAAGTTCCCTGTTGGGTTCACGTAGAACTCATGGTCAGGGCACATCCAGCCTTCTGGCAACACGTCACGAGCCGTCTGCTTCACCATTTCGCGGATCGTGTCTTGGCTCATATTCGCTTCATGCTGGGTGGACACCACGATGGAGTTCACACCAACAGGCTTACCATTGACATAACGCAGTGTGACTTGGCTTTTCGCGTCTGGCAGAAGGCCAGCGCCGCGTGGGTCACCTTGTTTGCGGTAGTCGCGGATACGCTCAAGAAGGGTTTGTGCATAAAAGAGCGGGGCTGGCATTAGCTCTGGCGTTTCGCGTGTTGCAAAACCGAACATAATGCCCTGATCGCCAGCGCCTTCATCTTTTTCGCCCGCACTATCGACGCCAACAGCAATGTCGGCAGACTGAGCATGAAGATGAGAGACAATATCAGCCTTTTTCCAAGAAAAACCTTCTTGGTCATAGCCGATATCTTTGATGGCCTCGCGGGCACGGTCGATCAGGGTCTTTTCAACCGCGGCCGGCCCACGTACTTCCCCAGCGAGCACAACGCGGTTTGTGGTCACCAGTGTTTCACAGGCTACGCGTGCTTCCGGGTCGGCCTCCAGATAAGCGTCCAGAACAGTATCAGAGATACGGTCTGCAACTTTATCAGGATGGCCCTCAGAGACAGATTCAGAGGTGAAAAGGAAATCGCCGTAATTGCGCACTCAGGGACCTCGCAGGGAATGAGTGGTGAAAAAAAAGGCTGCGATCATGCCCTTATGGTAAGGGAAAAACCGCAGCATGAGGGACTCATCGCTTGGCGTAAATAACGCCACGGGTCAAGGGGAAAGGCGATTTTAAGAGAGAGAAGCGCTCATTTCCTTTTATTTTACAACGAGTTAGTCTGTATGCTTTCTAAGCGCATCTTCCATGCCATACAGGCCTGCATCACGATGGTGCGCCAGCCAGTGCGCTGCTTTGAGCGCGCCACGGGCGAAGACACGCCGGTCAAGTGCGCGATGAGAGAGGGTAATATCTTCATCTGCAGCGTAGAAATGGAGGTCATGCTCACCGACGACTTGCCCACCGCGCAATGAAGCAAAACCGATAGCACCATCGGGACGTTTGCCGTTTTGATCCATACGGGCGACTTGGTCGAAAGGGACGTTACGCCCGGCTGCCACAGCGCGACCGATGGCGAGTGCCGTGCCAGAGGGGGCGTCGACCTTTTGGCGATGGTGGGTCTCAGCAATTTCAGCGTCATAGTCCGGTAAAGCGGCGCCGAGTTCGCGTGCTAAGGCGAGCAGCATGGTTAAAGCGGGGGAGAAATTAGCCGCTTGCAACACAGCAATGGTTTTAGAAGCATCATTGACGGCAGCTTGAGCTGTCTTATCCAAACCGGTTGTGCCGAGCACCCAAGCGCAACCAGCCTCAGCAAAAGCGCGCGCATGATGGGGCACGAGGCTTGCATGGCTGACATCAATAATGACGTCACATGATTGGGCGAGTGTGCTGGCATCTGTCACAATATTGCGGGCAGGGTCTGCGTGGCGCGACAGGCCACCGGCGAGAAGCGGGCCAGCTTCTTGTGCGCAGAGGGAACCAAGCCGGCCGGTGATGCCAGCAATACCGATACGGGGAGAAGAAGAATGTGTCATGGTGCGATCATGCCCGCTCATGCGCAGAAGGCAAGGGGGTGCTGAAACGGAAATTGTTGAACATGTATGAGGTGATAAGGGCTTATGTCGTCTATTAATTGTAAAGTATAGTCTTATCAGAAAAGAGGCGACTGTGGGTACGCACGACGCTCCCCCTCTAGAAGTAGCGCGCTGTGGAGGGGGAGTGTGAAAGATCACTCTTCTAAGAGAGTGGCGCCAACATAACGGCCTGGTGCAATCCCGGGGCAAGCAAAGAGGGCGCTGCCGATATGGGTCGTAAACTGATTCATCATATCGAATTTTGCCATCTTCTCGAACAGTTTCGTGAAGGCGGTGCGTGGGTCTTTTTGGTAGGCTAAGAAGAGGAGACCGACATCAAATTCATTCCCTTGGCGCCAGGGTGGCCAGCGCTCAGCAATATAGCTTAAGCCGTTATTATAGGAATAGGCGCGTCTGAGCATTTGCGCTCCGCCGTTTTCTTCTGGAGCGGCGAGGCGTGCATGGGCGGTTTCAGCGGTCAGCAGGTTTCCGTCTTTGTCTGTTTCTTTAAGGGTAAGAGGTTGGTGTTCGCGTGTGCCGCCAATGGGGGCGCCGGAATATTTTTGCCGACCCATGGTTTGTTCTTGAAACGGGACGTTCATGTTGTCCCAATGTTCTAGGGCAATGCGGATCTGACGGGCGACAAGGTAGCTGCCGCCTGCCATCCATGGGCATGCGGTCGGATCTGCCCAGACAATATCACGCATTTCTTGCGGAGAGTGATTATTGGGATTTATTGTGCCATCTTTGAAGCCCATAAGATTACGCGGTGTGTGCGTTTTGGAGTAATGGGGGAGAAAGCCATGCTGGCTCCAGCGCGGTTCAACGCGACCATAAGCGAGGTGTATTAAGACACGCACAGCGTAGAAGGCGGCTTCAGGATCATCGGCACAGCTTTGGATGCAGAGATCTCCTCCAGAACGGGCGGCTATGAGTTGATCGCCATTAAAATGTGGAAGGTCAGCTAAAGCGGCTGGACGACGAGAAAGAAGCCCGTAGCGGTCTTTCCCATCATGGAGGAAAATACTCGGCCCAAACCCAAAGGTCAGGGTAAGGTGTGCTCCTTTGAGGGAGGCGACCTCGTGAGGAGAGGGGAAGTCTGGGCGTGCTTGCCCGGCCATGAGCGCCGTAGCTGCCTCACTCCATTGCTTCATCAACGCGATGAGATCTGCCTTTTGATCAGACGGGAGGTCAAGGGTGAGGAAGTAGATATAGGGCTGCTGGGGTGTGACAATACCCGGTTGATGCTGGGTTGCCTCGGCCTGAGCATGGGCGGAGTGAGACAAAGCGTTGAAGGCGGCAGCGCTCAGAGCGCCACCCATAAAATGCCGTCGCGACAAAGAAAAGTGAGATGTCATAATCTTACCTTACGGGGCACTGAGATTGAGTGTATTCATATCGTCCTCGACATAATAGAAACCCGTGTTGTCAGGTGTCATTGCGAGTCCGAAAAGGTCTCCATTGCCGGGTGGCTGCTGGGCTTGGTCGTTATCAACCCATTGAGCGTAGATTTGCTTCTTTGCCGCTGGATCAATTTCCACGACTTGACCGTTACGACCATTAGCGATCAAGAGATGATGGCCTGGTACCCACATCATAGCGAGTGGCCAGTTTAACAGACCACCTTTGGTAATGACCCGCCCGACAGCATCATCTTTCCGTAAGATGGGATTGGTACGGTGAAGGGCATCATCAATAGCGGTCACTTCATTATCGTAACCATCGGTAACATATAGAGTGCCATCGTCATCAAGGGCTAAGCCTGTGGGGCCAAAGAGATAATTATCGCGGTCAGCACGAGCGGAAAAGCCACGTGCAATGACGGTTTGATGAGCAATAGCAGGGGGCTGACCTTTAGGAATAGTGAGGTCAAAGCGCATAACGGTCGCTTTTTGTAAAATAGGGGGATAATGCGTCGTAGGGTCTAAAACATTCGGCCCTGGGAGATCAAACCCTGACATAGAGACGAAGAGCGAGGCGGTATCGCCATTATCTTTAAGGGCAATGTCTCCCCAAGGGGCGCTAATATCGGGGCCCTTCCAAGTGGTGACCAGTTTTCCGTTCGCATCCAGAACGATCATACAGCCTTCACCGCGTGTGCGCGTGGAGCCATCTTTACTGGGGGCACTGCCTACAATAACCCAGCCAGATTTGAGAACAGTGAGTGCTGTTGTGAGGCCAATGCCGCCCGGGCATGAAGGGAGATTAGGGGGGAGGTCAGCAAAGACAGAGATATTCTTGGTTTGTGGAGAATAGGCGACAATAGTCGTGCCCGTCCCTTGTAAGTTATTAATATTATTGAAGTTTGTGATGAGTACATCATCTTTATGCAATATGCCCATATCATGTGGAACAGGAACGATGGCATAGGGGTTTAAGTCTCCATTGCCGGGGCTGGTAGAGGCAAGTGTTTTATGGCGGTGGATCGTTTCCAGAAACCCTCGCCTTTCAGCATGGGCATTGGAAAAGAGGATGGATGTCATACAGCCAAGAAGGCCGAAAAGACGGACAGAACGGGAAAACATAAGGGATCCTTACAGAGCGATATTGGTACGGAAGCCTAGGATAAGCTCGTCTTTAATGCGGCGGTCAGGGTGAACAGGGTTGGGAATCCCCCCGCTGGGGTTAAAGATATATTGAAGGTCGGGTTGCCACTGCATCCATCCACAAAACTGGTACTGGTAGGTCATTTCTACGAAGGTCTCGCCACCTTGGGCGGGAGAGTAATTGCCTGTGTAGCGGTGAATGGCTTTATCATTGCGGGCAAGGGCGCTACTGACATGCGTATATCCCATACCGATGCCGAATGTATCATCAGTTCGATAAGGTAACGGGTCTTTGAAGGTAAGACCGAAATTCATACTAAAATCGACAGGAACACGCTCTGATTGAGGCGTGCCCATCACACGACCGAAGATGTTGATCGTACGGTTAGGGTCTGTTCCATGGCTACGCCAGATCATTTGATCCATAACGGCATAGAGGCTGAAAGCACCGCGATGATTGCGTGGCACCCCTGTACTATCGGGAGAGGCAAGCGGTGTGTGGGTGTTGTCGTAATATTGATCTCCAAAGGGTTCGGAATCATACCATCCACCCAAACGATATGTATAAGAGAGGGGTTGATTGCCATCAGGAGAGACCATAGCCCCTAGTGCAGGGTACACATATTGCAGCTCTGCAATAGCCATGACGCCACGATTGAGCGGAAAGCTTGTGCCGGTGCTATTACTCTTTTGTGGGTCGTCAGACCAAGAGCGTGAAGGGCTCCCGCTATACACGCCACCAATGAGGTAAAGAGGTGTTGCAAGCCAGTAGCGGGCGCGTGCTCCTAAGGTTGAAAGAGGATAGGCAGGCCCCCCGCCGGGGAGGTCGGCTGAGGGCACCATAGGCCAGCCGAACATTGTGTTGACGAATGTTAGGGCATTACTGCTGATCATATATTCTTGGTCGAGACTTTGCTGACCTATTTTGATGTCTAATTGTTGTTGGTCAAAAAACTTCTGATCAAACCAGAGTTCCCACAAACGTGAAGAACGATCGGCTTCAATCCCACTGGCCGTTTGAAGCACTCCTAAATTATCGGCACTGAGGCTGCGGCCGTGAATTTGTTCCATACTGACATTGAATGTGCCGCCATACCAACCAAAAGCACGTTGTGTATTAACCTGCAAAACAGCTTGAGTGAGGCCATTATAAGCGGCACCACGGTGAATGCCGCCCGTTGGATTGCCCATGACTTCGGAGGTTTCTTGGATGGCTAAAGTGGCTCCATATTTTCCAAGTTCGGAGCGGAGTCCCCACATATTTCCTAGAAGATTGGCTGTTCTACGCCAGTTTGAGAGGAAACCAAAAACACCTGAAGAGGATTCGTCTTCCGCGTTCATGGCATTGCTTAAGTTGACACGTGGGGGAACGGCGGTAGCTGTATTGGTTAAAAAACCAAACCCGGCGATACCTAAAAAAATCCCACAAAGGGAAGAGGATGATCGTCTGCATTTCGAAACAAAGAGAGGCAGGGTGTGAGGCATGAACATCTATCTCCAGTTGAGATTGATTCTCACTATAGTTCGCATGTAGCTTTTACAAGAAGTTTTTATAATTAAAATAAGTTTAACCTATTTATAGACGGGGTGATGCAATTTTAACTCTTGAGAAACAAGGGGTTAGGGTTTTGAGCTATGAGATAGGGTTATGACAGATGAGTAATTTTGTTAAATCTATAGCTGACATTCAGAATAGAAAGCATAGTCAATGACCAATTCATCTGTCTGATTATCGTCTTGCGCTTAAAGAGCAAATGACCAGCAGAAATTCATTCTTATAATGAACGGATTGTTTTGAGATGGCGATAATAGAGAAGGAGATCACTTACTTAGATAAAAGAGGCAGATATCGACATATGTATGATGGAAGGCTTCTTAGCGGGCGGCTACTGTCTGGAGTCTTCAAGATGGCTTACACGTGCCTAACCTGAAGCCTCTCCATTCTCCCGAATATTTCAAGCAGTTTGAGGAATAAAAAACCCCGGAAGATTGCTCTTCCGGGGGAAAAGAATCCTTAGTTTTCAAAGAATTCTTTAACGCGGGCAAAAAATCCGCTGCTTTCTGGACTGGCTTTGTGACTATCGCCAGAGGCGTCTTCAAATTCCTCCAATAATTCACGCTGCCGTTTCGTGAGGTTCTTTGGTGTTTCAACAGAAACCTGAAGATACATATCCCCACGTGCACTGGAGTGCAGAACGGAGAAGCCTTTACCACGGAGGCGGAATGTTTCTCCTGCTTGTGTTCCAGCAGGGATTTTCACCTTCGTGCGGCTACCGTCAATAACGGGCACTTCGATTTCGGTGCCCAAGGCGGCCTGTGTTAGGCGCAGGGGAACGCGGCAATAAATATTGGCGCCATCACGTTGGAAGAGGTCATGTCCTTCCACAGTGACGAGCACATACAGATCCCCAGGGACAATGCCTTCACCACCAGACTCGCCCTTACCAGCAACGCGGATGCGGGTGCCATCTTCAATCCCGGCTGGGATGTCGATTTTGACACTTTCCTTAGCAGCTTCCGTGCCGCTGCCTTGGCAGCTCTTGCAAGGATTCGCGACTGTTTGGCCAGAGCCATGGCAGGTTGGGCAGGGGCGCTCTACAAGGAAGAAGCCTTGTTGTGCACGGACAACCCCGCGGCCATGACAGGTCGCACAGGTTGAACGCTTCGCGTTAGGGTCAGCAGAGCCGGAGCCGTTGCAGCTTGAGCAGTTCGTGCGTGTCTTGACCTCAACATTTTTGCTAACGCCACTAAAGGCTTCAGCAAGACTGATCTCAACTTGCACCTGCACGTCTGCGGCGCTCTGTTGGCGCGGGCCACCACGACGACCGCCCATGCCGAACATCTGTTCAAAGATGTCGCCAAGACCGCCAGCATCGAAGCCGCCAAAGCCACCACCACCGCCGAAGCCGCCGCCTCCGCCGCCCATGCCGCTTTCAAAAGCTTCATGGCCGTACTGGTCATAGGCTGCGCGCTTTTGTTCATCTTTGAGAACATCATAAGCGGCGCTGATGTCTTTGAACTTTTGTTCTGCTTCTTTATCGCCGGGGTTACGGTCTGGGTGGTAGCGCATGGCTTGCTTGCGATAAGCGCGCTTAATTTCGTCACCACTTGCGGTGCGAGAAACACTCAGAAGTTCGTAATAATCTATACTTGTGGCCATGTCGGTCCTCATTTCTCGAGGGTGATCGGCAGATGGGGCCCCATGAAGAAAGGGCGCCTCCCCTTGAACGGGAAGAGGCGCCCTCAGGGGTGGATTAAACTAAGGGCTTCCTCAGTTTAATACGCACTCCGCCTGATTAGTCTTTCTTCTTCTTATCATCGACATCTTCGAATTCAGCATCGACGACGTCTTCATCTTTCTTACCAGACTCTTGAGCCCCTTCAGCACCTTGCTGGCCTTCAGCACCCTGATGGACAGCCTGACCAACCTTCATGGCGGCCTGTGTCAGACGATCGCTTGCGCTCTTGATCGCTTCAGCATTGTCACCTTCAAGAGCTTCGCGAGCAGCCTTGATGGCTTCTTCTGCTTCGGTCTTATCAGCAGCAGGAACCTTATCCCCACCTTCAGAGATGGATTTCTCTGTCTGATGGATCAGGCCTTCTGTAGCGTTGCGCTGTTCAATGAGCTCACGACGGGCTTTGTCAGCATCAGCGTTTGCTTCAGCTTCCTTCACCATACGGTCGATGTCGTCATCGGACAGACCACCAGAGGCTTGGATCTGGATCTTCTGTTCCTTACCCGTTGCCTTATCCTTAGCGGAGACGTTGACGATACCGTTCGCATCAATATCGAAGGTCACTTCAATCTGTGGCACACCGCGTGGAGCTGGTGCGATCCCCTGCAGGTCAAAGTTGCCGAGCAGTTTGTTGTCAGCAGCCATCTCGCGCTCACCCTGGAAGACCTTAATGGTCACAGCAGGCTGATTATCTTCGGCAGTTGAGAAGGTCTGGCTCTTTTTGGTCGGAATGGTCGTGTTACGATCAATCAGACGGGTGAAGACACCACCGAGTGTTTCAATACCGAGGGACAGTGGGGTCACGTCCAGCAGCAGAACGTCCTTAACGTCACCCTGCAGCACGGCGCCCTGAATACCAGCACCAATAGCGACGACTTCGTCTGGGTTCACATTGCGGGCTGGTTCTTTCCCGAAGAATTCCTGAACGCTCTCAACAACCTTCGGCATACGGGTCATACCACCGACCAAGATCACGTCATTGATCTCGCTTGTGGACAGGCCAGCATCCTTCAGAGCTTGCTTGCATGGTTCCAAGGAGCGCTTGATGAGGTCTTCAACCAAGCTTTCCAGCTTCGCACGGCTGACGCGAACCACCAAATGCTTAGGGCCAGAAGCGTCTGCGGTAATGAAGGGCAGGTTGACTTCTGTTTCCTTCGCGGAAGACAGCTCAATCTTTGCTTTTTCAGCGGCTTCTTTTAAGCGCTGCAGAGCCATCTTATCGCCGCGAATGTCAACGCCTTGATCACGCTTGAATTCGTCAGCAAGGAATTCGATGATCTTGTTATCGAAGTCTTCACCACCGAGGAAGGTATCACCGTTGGTGGATTTCACTTCAATCACGCCATCGGAGATTTCCAAGATGGAGATATCGAATGTCCCACCACCCAAGTCATACACAGCCACATGGCCAGAATCGCTCTTTTCCAGACCATAAGCCAGAGCAGCAGATGTTGGCTCGTTAATGATGCGCTTGACATCCAGACCTGCAATACGACCGGCATCACGTGTTGCTTGACGCTGTGCATCGTTAAAGTAAGCAGGGACGGTGATGACTGCTTCAGTCACTTTCTCGCCAAGATAAGCTTCAGCGGTTTCCTTCATCTTACCGAGGATGAAAGCAGAAATCTGTGCAGGGGCGTATTTCTCGCCACGTGCGCTCACCCATGCATCGCCATTGTCGCCACGGACGATCTCGTACGGAACCATCTCTTTATCTTTAGCGACGGTTGGGTCGTCATAACGACGGCCAATAAGGCGCTTAACAGCATAGAGTGTGTTTGTTGGGTTGGTAACAGCCTGACGTTTTGCAGCCTGACCAACAAGGCGCTCACCTTTATCTGTAAAAGCAACCACGGATGGGGTTGTGCGTGCGCCTTCGCTGTTTTCAATAACCTTAGTTTCATTCCCGTCGCGCACAGCAACGCAGGAGTTGGTTGTACCAAGGTCAATACCAATTACTTTACCCATAGGTCTTTGTCCTTTTCAGCGGTCGCGCCCGACCCTTTTGCGGCATCAGGAGGCGACCCTATTGTGACGTAACAAAATGCGGTCAATCTACCAGAGGTATCTTAGACCTCACTTATAATGACAAGCTAAGAAGATTATGGATCATTTTCAAGAGTAAAGAACATGTTAGGGCGAGAGTTTTTGTCGTACATGGTGCGATTATCTTGGTAAGATGGCTTCCATTCTGGGGCGGCTTGCGCCACAATCAAGGGAGCTATGACAGTCGTCGGAGTGTGCCCTCCTGTTCCAATGTTTTTTCTTTTCGTCGTGGTATCGTTATGATGCCGTGTTTCTAAGGCGCATCATAACGCTGGTTATGGGGTTGGGGATGTTTTGTGGGTTTCAAGGCTGTGTCAGCTTAGGCCCTCGGCAAATGCAGCATGACCAGTTGGCGTATTCGCGCGCTTTGGGGGAAACGCAGAAGCGTGAAATGCTGCTGAACATTGTGCGTTTGCGTTATGCAGACCCGCCAACGTTTCTGGATACAACGCAGGTTATTGCCGGGTATAACTACACGCGCAGCATGAGCGGTGGGTATTATGGTTATCCAGCGTCCGCGGTGAGCAATTATTTCTTCGGGCAAGGGTCGCTCTCTATGGCAGAGAATCCGACCGTGACGTATCAGCCGTTGACTGGGCAACAATACGCAGAAAATATCATCCGCCCTATTTCCCCAACGGTGATTATGCCGTTGAGCTTGGGGGGTATGCCTATTGATACGCTGTTGCGTTTAACGGCGCAGTCCATTGACGGGCTTTCAAATGTACGCGGGTTGGGAACGGGGCCTTTTGGTGGGGGGTCTGTTCGGTTTTACTTGCTTTTGCATGACCTCAAGCAGCTTCAGGCGGCGGGGGCGATGACGGTGCGTATCACGACCGATGAGCCTGATGAATCGTCTGGTAAAAAGAAATCCTCATCCAGTGGTAGCAGTAATGGCACTCCAAGCACAGATGGCCCTGAGCACGCATATCTCGTCTTAACGGCAACCTCGGATAGCAATCTTCAAGCGATTCAAGCGGAAGTGAAGCGGTTGTTGCATCTTGACCCTAATGCGCAAGAGGCGGAGATCGTTTATGGGCCGTATCCAAAACATGCAGGCCAAATCGCCATTCTAACGCGCTCAATGCTGGCAATGCTTACGCAGCTTTCCTACGAAATGCAGGTGCCTGAGAAGGATGTGCATCTGGGGCGTACGCCGCCGACAATCGGGCAAGTCGGGATTGAAAACCGCTCGGAGGTGGTCATTCATTGTGATCGCGATGTGCCTGATCATAGCTATGCCAGCGTCGAGTATAAGGGCCGCTGGTATTGGATTGATGATAATGATTTTCGCAGTAAGGAAGCTTTTACTATGGTGCAGGTGCTCAGTGCCCTTGCCGCAACAAGCCATGGAACAGGCGCTGTTGTGACGATCCCTGCTGGATGACGAAAGAAACATCATGACATCATCACCCGTTGTGCTGCAGCTCCTGCCAAGTCTTGGTATTGGCGGGGTAGAGCAGGGCGCTGTGGACATGGCTGAAGCCGTTGCGAAAGCCGGCGGGCGGGCGCTTGTGGCCAGTGAAAGTGGCTCTCTTCTGCCACATTTGCGCTATGTAGGGGGGGAGTTCCGAGAGCTTCCCTTGCCCAAAAAATGGTCGCCCTTTGTGTTTCGGCGTAAGGTAAAAGAGCTTCAGGCGCTGATACGACGTGACAAGGTGCAGCTTGTACATGCGCGGTCACGCTACCCGGCATGGGTAGCAGCGCAGGCCTGCAAGCGCGAGAATATCCCTCTCGTGACGACCTGGCATGGCGTGCATAAAGCGCGTTCCTTTATCAAGCGTTCTTATAATGCGGGCCTTCTTAAAGGGGATCGGGTGATTGCGGTGTCCTCTCATATCGCGCAGCGTTTGCAGGCAGAATATAGGGTGAGTGCCGAGCGTTTGGTGACGATTGCCCGTGGGAGTGACCCGCAGCGTTTTTCTGTGGGGACGGTGAGTGGAACGCGTGTTCAGGCGTTGGTGGATCGTTGGCATATTCCTGAAGATCAACCGGTGATTGTGCTCCCCGGTCGGGTGACATCGTGGAAAGGCCACGGACTGTTAGTCGAGGCTTTAGGGCAGCTTGCAACAGAATATCCAGCAGTGCCGTGGGTGTGTGTGTTTGTCGGGCCGGAGACAGACCCAGCTTTTGCACGCCGTGTGCATCGTCGTGCGTGCGATTTAGGGATCGCGGATCGCTTGCGTTTTGTAGGGCCGTGTGAGGATATGCCCGCAGTCTATACGCTGGCGCATATGGCGGTGGTGCCGTCGTGCCGTCCGGAACCTTTTGGGCGTGTAGCGGTTGAAGCACAAATGATGGGCTGCCCAGTGATCGGTTCAGCACAAGGTGGGTTGGCGGAAACGATTATTCCGCATGAGACAGGTCTGCTTGTGCCCCCTCAGGATAGTGTGGCGTTAGAGAAAGCGATTGTGACGTTCTTGATGATGGATCCGTACGATCGTGCAGAAATGGGGGAGTGTGCTGTTGCCCATGTTCTGAAGCGCTATACAAAGCAGCAGATGCAGCGGGAGACACTTGGGGTGTATGACGCGCTACTGGGCACATCTTTGCAGGGGCATTTCGATCAACAACAAGGTGAGGGGTTCTCATGACAGACGCTAAGAAAACAACAGAAAAAACAAAAGGCGAGCAGGCGCGAGAAGAACGTTTAGCGCGGGAGGCAAAAGCGCTTCGAGCCAATTTGCTGCGTCGCAAACAGCAACAGCGTGGCCGCCCGGCTGAGAAAGAGTAAAGCCTCCTCTCAAGAGGCCTTACTCGTCGCCCCAGAGACGGGTAGATCGGTCATTTCTGCGCAAAGAGCGCGACATGGCTTCCCAAAAACCGGGCGCCGTCCTTTTCGATGTCGCTTGGTGTGCGGGAGCCGTCACCTCCAGCGATGGTACTGGCGCCATAAGGGGTGCCTCCTGCGACGGTCTCGAGTTGGAGCTGTCCTTGGAAGCTATAGGGTAGTCCAGTCACCACCATCCCGTGATGGAGGAGGTTGGACATGAGGGAATAGAGGGTCATTTCTTGCCCGCCATGCTGCGTTGCCGTGGAGGTAAAGACAGCGCCAATCTTCCCAATGAGAGCGCCTTTGAGCCAAAGCGTGCCGGTTCTATCCCAGAAATTGGCCATTTGTGCGGGCTGCCGTCCAAAGCGGGTCGGGGCGCCGATAATAATCGCATCATAGTCTGCAAGTTCGTCAGGTTGCGCGATGGGAGCGCTTTGATCGGTCTTAAAGTGGTTCTCGCGGGCTGTCTCTTCAGGCACGAGCTCTGGCACTTGTTTGATCGCGACGTGAGCCCCGGTGGAGCGAGCGCCTTCAGCAATGGCATGGGCTATGGTTTCTGTATGGCCATAAGAGGAATAATAGAGAACAAGAACACGTATTTGCTTAGGTGGCGCGTGTGTTGATGTGCTGGCCGCCTCTTTGGGGGAGCTAAAGAACTGCCGAAGTGATGAGAGGAATGACATGGTTCTCTTCCTTACGAAACATGTGAAAAGAGGTCATCTTTGATGATGAGAGATCGTACGCTTCTCTTCTGTATGGCAGCTCTGAAGGGTGAGAACGACGATCAGTTTAGAAAGCCTATGGTGCATAATTGTTCGTTTCGATTTTTATCATGCATAGTAGGGAGGCCCAAACGGTGGGTGTTGGGGCTAAAAAGCGCTCTGTGAACAGAATTCTGCCGTGAAGCGGTGTTTTATACGCTTCTTACGTTGCGTCTGGGCGCATGCCTCGTTACAGCGAGAGAGAGCTTTGACAATCAAGGAGTACTACCATGCCGGTCATGCCTGACCACTGGATTCGCCGTATGGCTCTGGAAAACGGTATGATCGAGCCGTTTGTAGAAGCCCAAAAACGTGAGGGGGTTATCTCTTACGGCCTGTCATCTTATGGCTATGACGCGCGGGTAGCGGACGAGTTCCATATTTTTACCGATGTGGATAGCGCTGTGGTGGACCCCAAGAAGTTTGAGCCCAATAGTTTTGTGACACGGCGTGGGGATATTACAATCCCTCCCAATAGTTTCGCGCTGGCTCATACGATTGAGCATTTTAAAATTCCGCGTGATACGCTTGTCGTTTGCTTGGGTAAATCAACCTATGCTCGTTGTGGCATTATCGTAAATGTCACACCACTTGAGCCTGAATGGGAAGGACAAGTGACGATCGAGATCAGCAATACGACGCCTCTTCCAGCCCGTATTTATGCCAATGAAGGCATTTGCCAGTTCCTGTTCTTTAAAGGGGACAGCCCGTGCGAGGTGAGCTATGGCGACCGTGCGGGTAAATATATGAACCAAACAGGCGTGACGCCACCTCGGCTTTAAGAGAGCATTATGGATCAATTCCTTATCCAAGGCGGACAACGCCTTCATGGTGATATTGCCCTCGGCGGGGCGAAGAATTCTGGCCTAAAATTGATGGTGGCGGCCTTGTTGTCTGACGGGCCATTAATTCTGTCTAATGTGCCCAATATTGCCGATATCCGCACGATGCGCAGCCTGCTGACGGGCCTTGGCCTCAGTGTGGAAGAGGTGGACGGCCCGCATTGTTTGAGTGTGAGCGGCCGGGCAAGCTCTGTTGAAGCGCCGTATGATATTGTCGCGAAGATGCGTGCGTCCATTTTGGTGTTGGGCCCTCTCCTCGCGCGCGAAGGGGAGGCGCGGGTGTCTCTCCCGGGGGGCTGTGCGATTGGCACACGTCCTGTGGATTTGCACCTTAAAGGCTTTGAAGCCCTAGGCGCGACGATCACGCTTGAGGGGGGATATATCAATGCGCAAGCGCCCGGCGGTGGCCTTAAAGGGGCGCGTATTGTTCTGCCTTTTCCAAGTGTAGGGGCAACGGAAAATATCCTCATGGCAGCCACTTTAGCGAAAGGGACGACAGAGATCGTCAATGCCGCGCGTGAGCCTGAGATTGCCGATCTGGCCAATTGCCTAAACGCGATGGGAGCTCGTATTACGCGTGAGGCATCCGATACCCTCGTGATTGAAGGGGTCGAGCGTCTTCATGGTGCTCGTTACAGCGTCATGCCGGACCGTATCGAGTGTGGCACCTATGCCTGTGCTGTTGGTATTGCCGGTGGAGATGTTCTTTTAGAAGGCGGCCGCGTTGGTGATCAGGAAGCGGTCTTGCAGGCTCTTCGTCACGCGGGTGTGCGTGTGGATGAAGATGCGCGCGGTATCCGTGTGCGTAGCGAAGGGAAACTCACGGGGATTGATTTAACAACGGAGCCTTACCCCGGCTTTCCGACCGATATGCAGGCGCAATTTATGGCGATGCTATCTGTCGCAGAGGGGGCGTCGTTGATGACTGAAACGATTTTTGAAAATCGTTTCATGCATGTTCCAGAGCTGAACCGAATGGGTGCGAATATTAATATCCAAGGGCGCTCGGCTATTATTCGTGGCGTGCCGTCTCTGTCAGGGGCGCCTGTTATGGCGACGGATCTGCGGGCTTCTTTCTCTCTCATCGTCGCAGCCCTTGTGGCGCAGGGCGAGACGCGGTTGAGTCGGATTTATCATCTCGATAGAGGGTATGAAGGGGTTGATCGTAAGTTATCAGCCTGTGGCGCGGTGATTAAACGCGTCAAAGACACCGAGTAGCACGGTGACGGGTAGAGGGCGGTGTTCTTCTGACAGAGAGAAGCACCGCCCTTACGCGCAAAAAATGCGCCGTATTACGCTTTTTTGAGCAGCTCAATAGCTGCGGGAACGCTTTCTACCACAGAATAAAATTGTTGAGCGTGATCTTCTGCAAACCCTTGCGTGATAGAGGCTTGCAGAGTGGCGAGAAGCGGGTTCGCCCATTCTTCTACATTGAGGATAATGATTGGCTTGTTATGCAGGCCAAGCTGTTTGTTCACCAGCACTTCAGCAAATTCATCTAACGTACCAAATCCGCCAGGTAGGATGATATACGCGTCAGCAAGGTCAAAAAGCTTGGCTTTGCGGCTAGGCATATCTTCTGTCACGTCTAGGTCTGTCACCCCTGCGTGAAGCACTTCACGGGCTTCAAGGAAAGAGGGGATAATGCCTTTGACAGGCCCGCCTGCTCTGAGGGTAGCATCTGCAACACTGCCCATAAGCCCGGCTTGTCCACCACCATAGACTAAGGTCAAACCGTTATGGGCTAATGCTTCGCCTAAAGTGCGCGCTACTTCTGTATAACGTGGAGAATGACCACTGCGGGAGCCGCAGAAGACCGAGCAGGTTTTAAGAGACATAGCGGAAAAGACTCCTCCATAAAAAACGCTGGAGGAAGATCCCCCAGCGTTTGATCGCTCATGCCTAAGGCAAGAGTGAGAGTTTACGTGGTTTTTTGAATACCACATCCAGGAATGCGTGACAGAATAGAACTGAAGAATATCCCGCTTGCGCAGAGGATACCAACAATAGCAAACATGGTTGACCAGCCGAGACTACCTTGAATCGCTCCCATAAGTGGGCCGACAATGGCAATGGTGAGGTCAGTAAAGACAGAATATGCTGCGATAAGGATCCCGCCAAATTCTGGCCCATCTGTTTGCACGGCCATCGTACCCATTGCTGGGAAAAGGAGGGAGAACCCGGCACCTGTCAATGCTGCACCGATGAGGCCGCCAGTAGACGAATGGATCAAGCAAAAACAAGCCATAGCGACGGCTTCTGTCACCAGAGACACATAGGCAACGGGAACACCACCTCGTTTGTCGATCTGTGAAGAAAACAGAATTCGCACAAGGACAAAAACGATAGCGAAGGTGGAGAAAGCGACACCAACATTGCCCCAGTTATTGGCACTGTAATAGATGGATAAATACCCATTAACCGTGCCGAAGCCGAAGGACCCAGCGGCTAAGGCAGCGCCGTAAGGCAATACTTTACGCAGGGCCTTAAAGAAGGACATCGGTTCACCTTTGGCAGGCAATGGTTTCACCCCTGTATAGAAGCACAGGAGGGCAGAGCCGAAGATGCCCATAGCGGTTGCGGCAAATCCTACAGGCATTAGGCTAATTGCGGGCATAAAGCTGCCAAGAAATTTCCCTATAATAACGCCCAGTGCGATGCCGCCATAAGACGTTACACCATTCCAAGAAATAGCCACGGAGGTATGTTTGGGCCCAACGCGACGGATATTCCATGTGGTAACGGATGTTGCCGTCCAGCTTTCAGCCCAGCCGATGAAAAGGCGGCTTAACAAAGCGACCCCTAGGGCGACATAGCGGGTTGCGCTGTTCATGCCCATCAAGCCAGGGATGGCTGCGGCAAGGCACATGAGAAGGCCAGAAATAGTACAAGCGATCAGGCCGTAACGAAGGATCTTTTTAGGGCCTTGATGGTCAACAAGTTGACCAGCAACGAGGCGGGTCAGAAATGTTCCGAGATATTGGAGGGTAATCGTCATACCTGCGACGGCTGTTGGGAACCCCAGTGTCTGATGAACAAACTGAGCCCCAATGACAGCATTAGGCAGACCGATAACAACGTAAACGAGAAGGTTGAAAAAGACGACGGGCATCACCCGGAGGGTCGGCGAGCCTGTAAGGGTTTCTTCTTCCGACATTAATATTCCCCTTTGCAGCATTCTGCTCCGCCTCCATATAAAAGGTTAGGGGGCGGTATTGGTTGAGTCACCATAGGAGAGAAGAAGCGGTTCGTCACGGGTGGAACGCTAACCCTTTTTTTAGACAGTGTCATGGCAGCCATGCAACAGGTGGGTTGAACCTGTTTTTATTTTTCTTATATGTGGCTGTTCGCCTAGGGGAAACAGCCCGTAATTGGCATGTTACTTAAGCAGAAGGAGTGCTTTCCTGATGACAGATGACACAATCCGGAAAGCCCAAAAAGAGGCTGGTTATCAGCTCCTTTCTACCGAAGAGGTCTATCGAAACCCTTGGACAGCGATGCGTGAGGATAAAATTATCCATCCAAGTGGGAAAGAGGGACTGTATGGGATCGTAGAGCGAGGCATGTTTGCCGTTATTTTGCCACAGCATAAAAATGGCGACGTGTCTCTTGTGCAGCAATTTCGGTACCCTGTTGGCAAGCGTTTGTGGGAATTCCCAATGGGTATGTGGGAGACTCGCGATGATGCGACTCCTGAAGAGGTCGCCTTGGGAGAGCTGCGCGAGGAAACTGGCCTACGTGCTGGAGAGCTTATCCATGCAGGCACGCTTTATCAGGGGGCCGGTTATTCCACACAGAAGGGTCATGTCTTTTTAGCCCGTAATCTTGAGCGTGGTGCATCGGAGCGTGAAGCGACCGAAGCGGATATGACGGTGCATGATTTTCCGTTGGCAGAGTTTGAATCCATGATTGCCCGAGGGGATATCACGTGCATGGTGACTATAGCGGCCTTTGCGCAGATTCGGGCACGGGGGTTGATCTGACTGAGGAAGGCTCCGCAGTGGGGCTCCCCAGCGGAGAGGTGCCTTGAGAGAGTTTGCTCGTCCGTTTGTTCTTGTTATCGCGTTGATCGTTGTGCCGTTGGTGGTGTGGCGCATCCCTCTGGCACAGCACATCGTGCAGAGCAGTCAATCATGGTGCCGTGGCCCTTGGGCAGGCTGGTGGTTTTTGGTCTTTGCGGTGCCTTATTGCGCAGCGGGCCTGCCAAGGCAGGCGCTTTGCCTCATGGCTGGAGCCGGGTTTGGCGTGCTGGAGGGCTTTGTGCTGTGCAGTGTGGCGTATGAAGCAGGCGCTCTCGTGAGCTATAGCGGCGGTCGTCTCTTTGGTGTGGGCCGTTCCTTGAGGCTTATAAAACCGATGGTCGCTTTTATGCGTCGTGCACCATTTAAGGCCGTGCTGAGTGTGCGTTTACTGCCGGTAGGGTCGTCGTTGCTGGTTTCGACTTTATCAGGGGGGCTTCGCATCCCGGTGCTTGCCTTTGCAGGGGCGACAGCTTTGGGGGGCGTGCCTCAAAATCTTATTTTCGTGCTTGTGGGCAGTGGCTTGCCGGTTGGCCATCAAACCGAAATGATCTTGAGTGCTGTGTTGTTTGTGCTGTCAACAGTTCTTGGCGTCGTCATGATCAGGCGATATCGCTCCTATGGAGCACAGCCCATGGCTCTATCAGAGGGGAGGGAGTAGTATGTCAGTTTCAAAGCGTTTTTCGTTTGAACGGCCCTTTTTTGACCGTACTCTCACCCCTGGTCAACCGCTTCCTTTTTGGGTGCCTCTTCTGCTGGGCTGCTTAACGGCCGTTGGGCCTGTCTCGACGGACATTTACCTGCCTGCATTGCCAGAAATGGAACACCAGCTGGGTGCAGCCGCTGGTTCTGGTAGTTTGACGATGGCCGCTTGGGTGGCGGGTCTCGCCATTGGACAGATGAGTGTTGGCCCGCTTACCGATCGTTTTGGGCGCCGGATGCCGCTGCTGGTGGGGACATTATGTTACGCCATTGCGGCGGCGGGCTGTGCCTTGGCACCAACGATGACCTTGATGTGCGTCTTTCGCTTTATCGCTGCCTTGATGGGGGCGGCGAGTTTGGTCGTGCCGAATGCCTGTGTGCGTGATCTCACCTACGGGGACGCCTCTGCGAAGATGATGTCACGCCTGATTATCGTGCAAGGGGTGGTGCCGATTTTGGCGCCGGCTTTGGGTGGGTTCGCGCTGCAATTTATTGGCTGGCGCGATATTTTCTGGGCAACGTCTTTATATGGCCTACTGGGTTTCGTCCTTGTAGCGCTCTTCTTGCCTGAAACGCTGCTGCCTATTCGACGGCAACCCGTGCAGATGAAAGCGGTGCTGGTGCGGTATGGTAAGACCTTCTGTGAACCGCATTTTTGCCTGAATGGGCTTATTTGGATGGTTCAAGGGTTTGTGACCTTTACCTACCTGACAGCGGCTCCCTTTTTGTTTGAGAGCGTGTTTCATCTCTCTCCGTTTCATTATGGGATGCTCTTTGGGTTGTTTGCGGTGTTTATGATCGGCACGTCACAGCTCAATGCGCTGCTTGTTGACCGTTTTTCAAGTGAGGGCATTTTGAGGACAGCCCTTATTTGGAGCACGGTTGCCGCGCTCGCTTTCGTTGTTTTGGCAGTTTGGTCTGCGATAGAGAGTGCCCCTTTAGGGCATTTGAACGGCATGTATCTCTGGCCAATGATTGTCATCATGCTGTTAGTCCTAGGGCCAGGTGGTGCGATTGGGCCGAATGCGATGGCTGGAGCGCTACGCTATCAGGCGCATAATGCTGGGTCTGCGGCCGCTTTGGCTGGTACAGGGCAATATGTGATGGGCATGGTAGCCAGTGTGCTGTTCTCGCTCCTTCCTGTGGGAACGGCGATCCCGATGGCTGTTATGCTGCTGATCGCGTTTCTTGTTATGTTGGTTTTGGCCTATTATCCCCGGAGAGGGTAGGTTGACCGCTCTCTATGGTGCGTTTGAATGCCTGTGAGCAGGTCTTTAATCTGCTCGTTCGATAAAAGAGGGAGTGCCTTGTTATGACTGAATCTGTTGGTGTGACGGCCATTGTGACGTTTCCTGAAAGCCGTCATGATGAGGGGCTTGCTCTGTTTCAGCGCCATTTGCCGATGTTGCGTGCGTATGACGGGTGTCAGCGCTTTGTTGTCTCTCATGATATTCGAGCACGCGGCGTCTTCACCATTCATGAAGAATGGGTGAGTGAGACGCATTTAGACGTGCATCTTAAAGACAAGGCGATAACCACCATTTTTGCTGAGATTGACGCTTTAGGCGGGCAGATCACCAATATCTTTACCAAAGAGGTACGCGCTTCCTAACGATGGAGGCTTGAGCCGGGGCACAGGCTCCCTTACAGAGGGGCCTTACTGTATTGATGTTGACTATGCTCTTTAAAGAAGGCTCGCCCTCATGTCGTACCAAGACCCTGCACCGCTTGATCTGAAGCGTTACATCCGTGAAGTGCCCGATTTCCCTAAAGCTGGGATTCTTTTCTACGATATTTCTACCCTCATTCGGAATGCGGATGCTTGGCAGATCGCGACCGCGCGTTTAGCCGAGAGTGTGTTGAAATTTCAGCCTGATATGCTGGCTGGCATTGAAAGCCGCGGCTTTCTTACGGCAGCCCCGTTGGCGATGCGTCTTGGGTGCGGCTTCACGATGTTGCGCAAGCCGGGCAAGCTGCCGGGTGAAACGATCTCTCATGCCTATGGGCTCGAATATGGTCATGATGAGCTGCACCTACAGGTGGATGCTGTGCGCCCCGGCCAGCGTGTGGTGGTGTTGGATGATCTTCTTGCAACAGGGGGCACGCTAGCGGCATCGGTTGATTTGCTGCGTAAAGCAGGGGCCCATGTCGTGGGGGCCTCTGTCCTCATTGAGCTGGCTGCGCTGAAAGGGCGTGAGAAGCTGGATGTGCCGGTGACATCTCTGCTGACGTATGAGGACTGAGAATTTTATGACGCAAACTGATCTTTCAAAGAAGACGACCGAGCTTTGGGCGCAGCGTTATCGGCATGATGCGCCGGTGAACCTCCCGGACAATCCCGTTCTTCGCCAGCTTTTTGCGCATCGGAGTGTGCGGCATTATAAGAGCGACCCGCTGCCAGCAGGGGCTCTTGAGGCCGGGATCGCGGCGGCATCGTCGGGGGCGACCTCATCTAATTTACAAAACTGGTCTGTCATCGCGGTGGAAGATCAAGCGACGCGTTCGCGCCTTGCGGAGCTCTCAGGTGGGCAGTCTTATGTTGCTCAAGCGCCGCTCTTCCTTGCTTGGGTTGTGGATTTATCACGCCTTGAGCGCATCACACAGCGTGAAGGAGCGAGCGAGGCTGAGGCCTTAGCCTATGAAGAAAGCTTCCTAATGGCGACGCTCGATACGGGCATTGCTGCTCAGAATGCTGTGCTGGCCTTTGAGTCGCTTGGTCTAGGCACTGTGTATATTGGTGGATTGCGCAATGACCCGGAAGCTGTTGCTTCTGTGCTGGGTCTGCCATCGCGCACGGTCGCTGTGGTGGGGATGTGTGTTGGTCATCCAGCAGAGGACGCAGCAGGTGGCATTAAACCGCGCCTTGGTCAGGATGTGGTGCTGCATCGTGAGCGTTATGACCATGAGAGTGAAGAAGAACCGATTGATACGTATAATCAGCGCGCTGATGCGTATCAGCAGGAGCAAGGTCTGCCGTCACGTCGCTGGACACAGACGGTTGCCTCTCGCATTGCGCAGACGCGTGGTCTGGGCGGGCGGCATGTGATGCGCGACGTGCTTAATCGCCTTGGTTTCCCACTGCGTTAAGGGACGGTGTGAATGCTGCCCTCCCTCCCTGTCGCAGAAATCTTACCGCGTCTTCATGATGTGCTGGAGCACGGAGCGAATGCCGTGCTCGTTGCGCCTCCGGGGGCAGGGAAGACCACAACAGTGCCGCTGGCGCTTCTTGAACATCAAGCGGCATGGTTGGGGGGCGGGCGGATTATCGTCGTAGAGCCGCGCCGTGTGGCCGTGCGGGCGGCTGCGGCGCGTATGGCGGCGTTGTTGGGGCAAAAACCGGGCGAGACGGTGGGCTATCGCACACGCACAGACCGCGCTGTATCGGCCCAAACGCGTATTGAGGTGGTCACAGAAGGGCTGCTGGTGCGCCGTTTGCTGAGTGATCCGCTCCTTGACGGGGTGAGTGCGATCCTCTTTGACGAGGTGCATGAGCGGTCACTGGATGGCGATACCGCTCTCGCTTTTGCGCTGGATGTGCAGCGGAGTTTCCGCCCAGAGCTGCGTCTTGTGGCGATGTCCGCGACGTTGGAGGGGAAGATCTTCACCCAGCGTCTCAATGCGCCATTGATTGAAAGTGCAGGGCGGCAATACCCTGTTGAGCTACGTTATCGTCGTGATCTTACCCATCAGCGTGAGCTTCCAGAGCGTTGTGCTGAGGCGATCCGCTCCATCTGGAGTGAGGAAGATGGGTCGATCTTGGCGTTTCTTCCCGGTGTCGGGGAGATACGGCGCACAGAAGCGGCTTTGGGGGAGCGTTACCCTGTATTCCCTCTTTATGGGGAACAATCGGTTGAAGATCAGCAGCGGGCGTTAGACCCGACCTCGGGACGGCGGATTGTGCTGGCCACGTCCATTGCCGAAACGTCGGTGACGGTACCGGGTGTGAGGGTTGTGGTGGATGGCGGCTGGCGGCGCTTGCCCCAGCGTGATCCCAGCACGGGTCTTCCGAAACTTCAGAGCCGGCGCATCTCACGCGCGACGGCTGAGCAACGCGCCGGGCGTGCGGGGCGTGAGGCGCCGGGCATTGCCGTGCGTTTATGGTCGGAGATGATGCAGCGCGGGCTGATGGTTCAGGAAATCCCGGCTATTCGGGAGGCGGATCTGTGTGACTTCGCTCTTATAACGGCCGCTTGGCAGGAGGCGATGGGCACCGCGCCGCTTGAACTTCCCCTCATAGAGAGCCCTGCTGAGGGGGCTTTGGCCGGGGCACAAGAGCTGCTGCGTTCCTTGGGGGCATTAGACGGTGCTGATAAGCTGACCTCCCTTGGCCGGGCGATGGCGCGCTTGGGCACACATCCGCGTTTAGCAGCGATGCTCTGTGCCGCTCAGACGGAGCGTGAGCAGGTGACAGCCTCTTGCTTGGCGGCTTTGTTAGAGGAGAGAGACCCGTTCCGCCGTCCGATGAGCAAGGCGTCTCCTACGGTGGATATTGGCCAGCGTTTGGCGTTGTTTGCGCGTGAGGATAGCCGGGTACCCCGGTCGGTCACGCGTCTTTTGCGTCAGTCTGCCCAACGTTTCTTACGGCGCGTGGGGGTAAAAGAGACGCGCACGCTTGAGCCTGACCCACATTATGCGGGGCGGTTGATCGCGGCGGGCTTTCCCGATCGTTTAGCGCAACGCACGTCTTCAGATGGGCGTTATCGTTTGGCAGGTGGCGGGAGTGCGCGCGTACCCGTTTCAGATGATCTGTCGCGTGAGAAGCTTCTGGCGGCCGCGATGTTTCACGTAAAACGGGGCACAGAGATCACGCTGGCAGCCCCGGTCACTGTGGAGGATTTCCCCCCTTCTGTGCGTGCTCAACTGACGGAACAGCGTGAAGGGAGCTTTGACGGCACGTCAGGCCGTGTGATTATGCGGGAGCGCTTGCGCCTTGGTGCGCTCATTTTGCGTGATCGTAACGCTCCAGCTACTCCTGCAGAAGCACAACCGGCCTTGATGGAAAAAGTCTGCGCCGACCTCCCTCGTTACGTGAACTGGACGACGAGCGCTCGGCAGTTTCAAGCACGAATTGCGTTAGCGCGGACGCATTATGCGCCAGATTTGCCGGATCTGTCCGATGATGGACTGGCCGCATCACCAGAGTGGCTGGAGCCATGGCTGGGCGGGATTGATCGGCTGTCTCAGCTTCAAGAGCTGGATGTAGTGGCGATGTTGCAGGCGTGCTTGAGTTATCCGCAGCGCCAAGAGTTGGATCGTCAGCTTCCCGCGACTGTTGCGCTCAAGGGAGGGCGGCACGCGATTGATTATACTGGCACAATTCCCGCTCTTAGCACGCGCGCTCAGGCGTTTTATGGCACCACGCGTCTGCCAGAGCTTGTGGGAGGGAAGGTGCCTTTGCATGCTGTGTTGTTATCTCCTGCTGGGCGACCTCAAGCGGTGACGGCGGATTTAGCGCGTTTTTGGCAAGAAGGCTGGTTGGATATGCGCCGTGATATGCGCGGGCGCTATCCACGGCATGATTGGCCAGAGAATCCTGCTCAAGCGGAGCCGTCTTCGCCTAAAAGACGATCACGCTAAAGCGGATATGAAGCGTGTGCGATGCTGCTCTTCCTTGCCAAGAGATATTGTGTTTCATTAGGCTGACAGAGCATAAGTAAGGCGGAGCCGTCGCCTTAATGCAGTGTGACAGCAAGGAAGGGCGATCTTATGGGTGCGTCATCACAACGTTTTGCAGGACAAAATGCCCTGATTACCGGCGCAGCGGGAAATATCGGTTTGGCCGTGGCGAAGCGTCTCGCCAGTGAAGGCGCCAACCTGATTTTGTTCGATCTTAACGCTGAAAAGCTGGAAGAGGCGCGCTCTCAATTGGTCTCTCTTGGCGTGGATGTGCATAATGCTATCTGCGATGTGACAGATTATGCCAGTGTAGAAAAAGCAGTCGATGAGGCCGAAAAAGCACTTGGCCCCATTGGGTTGCTCTTTAATAACGCAGGCTATCAAGGGGCTTTTGCGCCTATTCATGAATATCCGCCTGAGGACTTCGCCCGTGTTGTGCAGATCGACCTTATTGGGGCGTTCCACCTGATTCGTGTGGTTTCAGAGCGTATGGTGAAGCGGAAATTTGGCCGTATCGTGAATACAGCCAGCATGGCAGGGCTTCAGGGGCCACCCAATATGGGGGGCTATGGCTCGTCTAAGTTCGGGGTTGTTGGGCTTACGGAAGTATCGGCAAAAGACCTCGCACCCTATAATATCCGCGTTAATGGGATCGCACCGGGGCTGATGGGGCCGGGCTTTATGTGGGATCGGCAGGTGGAGTTGCAGGCCAAGACAGGGTCGCAATATTTCTCGGCTAATCCTGAGGAAGTGAAGAAGCAGATGGTTGGAAGTGTGCCAATGCGGCGGCTGGGCACTGTGGAAGAAATTCCCGGTGTGGTTGCGTTCTTGCTCAGTGATGATGCAAGCTATATTACTGGAGTGACGATGCCGATCTCAGGTGGCGTATAAGATAAGTCTCCTTTTGTAAGCTAAGAGATCATCACGCGAGGAAAGGGTATGTGTTTTCTGATCACATGCCCTTTTTTTGAGAGAGATGATGGGAGATAATCTGTTACCGATGAGGTGAGGTAAGAACTCTTTTAAGAAAGGCTGTTCCGGCAAGGGCGGAGAAGACATGAAACCTGTCACGAAGCAACTGGTTTGGTCCGTCTTTGTTCCCGCAAGTGTGGGGATCGTTGCTGCGGTGCTGACCTGTACGGCTGTTATGGCGTTTTTGCCGTTCTCTTCATCATCGAAAGAGGAAGCGAAGCCTCATTTTGTTCTTCCGCTAAAGCCTCATACGCCGCCTGTTCCGGTGTCACCGCCGTTGGTGCGTCCCCAAACCGTGCAGACAGCTCCGCCGCCTCATCTTCCCCCCGTTCAAGCCTCGCCAGAAGCTGTAAACTCTATGGTGGCGGCGTTGCCAAGTTTTGCACCGCTTGTGCGGCAGGTTATCCCGGCTGTGGTGAACATTTCAATCTCGCATGATCCGCAAGACCGGGATAATAGCGCAGAGCAGGAGCAGGACGCCGCGTCCAGCACAGCGGAGCACGCCCCAGCGGCGCCTAAGAAGCATCATCATACGGGGGCAGCTCATAAGAAGCATCGTCCCTTAAACCACCATCATATGGCCCGTCATCATGTTGTACGCCCTGCTGATGATGATATGACTGGGGCAGGCTCTGGCTTTGTGGTTGATGCATCGGGGATTATCGTCACAAACCGGCATGTGGTGGGGGATGCAACGCGCGTGACCGTCTCTTTGTCTGATGGGCGTACCTTGCCAGCGCGTATCTTGGGTGATGACCCGATGACCGATATTGCGGTGATTAAGGTGGAAAGTGCCACGCGCCTGCCATGCGTGACATGGGGTGATAGTCGTCAGGTCGAAATTGGTGACTGGGTGATGGTGGCCGGTAATCCGTTCGGGTTTGGTTCATCGGTGACAGCGGGGATTGTTTCTGCCGTGGGGCGGGACTTAGGCATCGGTGCATTGGATGATTTCATGCAGCTTGATGCACCGATTAACCCCGGCAATTCAGGGGGGCCATCCTTTAACCTTCGTGGGCAGGTTGTGGCCGTGAATGCGGCGATTGCCTCACCTAGTGATGGGTCAGTGGGGATTGGTTTTGGAATCCCTGCTGAGATCGTCGCCCCTGTGGTTGAGGAAATCGAAAAGACCGGTCATGTCGAGCATGGCTGGCTGGGTGTCACGTTGAATGATGCGTCCTCTCCGATGTGGGTAGAGGATGTAGATAGTGACGGAGCGGCTTGGAAGGGCGGCTTGCGGCGTAAGGATGAGATTTTAGCGATGGGAAGCAGTGCCGTGCATGATGCCCGCACGGTATTGCGTAGTGTGGCGGCTGCCCATCCGGGAACGGTCTTTGTCTTTACGATCCGCCGTCATGGACAGGTCAAGACGCTGTCCATCACGTTGGGACAGCGTCCATCATCCGATATGTAACCGTTTTGAGATTAGTCTGCAGACGGTGTGTGTGGTGGCAGAGGCGGTGCATTCTTTGGTGCTAGGCGAACTTGGGCTGACGCAGAGACGCTGATCGTCTGTTCTTCAGGTGTGCTCTGGGGAGCTGGGCCTGCCGAGCGAGCGGCCATGAGCATCGGAGCAGGAGCGCCGAGCCCAAAGCGGGGTTCTGGCAGTGGGCCAGCCCCTACCTGCACGCGTTCAATCCCAACCACACGCAAGCCGAGTGCGCTTGCATCACTGTCAGCTTGTTGACGAATTTTCTTTAAGGCTGCGGTGCGGGCTTGTGTTTCCAATGTCTGTTGTGTCTGTGGGTCAAGTGACCAGTCCATATCATCAAGGGCTAAACCTTGAGATTGGAGTGTTTCTGCCAGAGTAAGCAGATGCCCGCTATCATTGCCTTTTAACGTGAGTGTTTGTGTTGCATTCCAGCGATGAGGGGGATGTTCGCTATACTCTTGAGAGAGCGAGTAATTGCCAGCATGAAGGGTCGCCCCTCCATCATTTTTGAGACTGTTGACGGCTGTGCTGACGATTTGGTTCAGGCGCTTTTGAGCGGTCGCCGGTGAGGTGCTCTGTGCACGCGCGGTGAAATGAATGGTCAGAAGGTTGGGCACCGTCTTTGCTTCACCATGCGTTGTAAAGGTGAGCACTGTTTCATGGAGCGACATAACAGGGGCGGACGGCATAATATCACTTTCAGCGGCAACGGCGTGGGACGCTAATGCTGTGCTCATCAAACAAACCAGAGAGAGCGTGGCAGCACGCTTATAGAAAGGTAGGCGAGAGCGGGTCATGAATGGGGTCCTTCATGTTTGTTAAGCAGGAGCAGGGCACGGCGGAGCCGCTCAATCCCAGCGCGAACGTGATGGTGACGGCATAAGGTTGTCCCCCGTTCTTGTAGGAGACGGGCATCCTCCATCACACCGACGGGGATACTATGCGGGTAACGTATTTTTTCTGATAATGTCTGGTTAAGCTGTTGGCAGTAGGCATGGCTATCACTGGTAATGACCAGATCCTTCGATGCGACCGGCGCTATAAGCTGATGGCTATTGGCCCGGCCCGTGTTGGGGAGCTCAATAAGCAACATCACAACAGTAAGAAAAAAGACAGTGCGCATGAGGGCATTATGCACGATCACACCTGCCCTGAAGATGAGGATGGCATGAAGAATTTGTTAGGTGGATTGCTCATACAGGGTCAACAATCTGTGTTTTATGAGAAGAGGGGGCCGTATTGAGCGGCAACGTCAGGGTCGCTGTCAGGCCGGGATGGGCATGGCTGAGGGTGAGTTGGCCATGATGGAGCCCAGCAATGGCCTGAACGAGTGAGAGCCCAAGGCCAGAACCCGGCGTGCTGCGTGCCGCTTCAGCACGGAAGAAGCGTTCATGAGCGCGCTCCATATCACTCGCACTCATACCGGGCCCTTGGTCACTGACACTGATAGTGACCCCTGTGGGTTTTGTACTCTCCTCGTTGGGTAAACGCTCTGCTCGTAATGTGAGCTGACTGCCAGAAGGGGAAAATTTGATCGCGTTATCAAGGAGATTAGCCAAGGCTTGTTGCACCATATGGCGGTCGCCAATAATGGCGGGAAGGGTGGAAATTTGTGTGTGTAATGTCAGCCCGGCTTCTTCTGCAGAAGCTTCATAAAGTTCTGCCATATCGTGGAGCAGGGCGGTGAGGTCAACAGAGGCGAAGGCAGAACGACGAGAGCCCGCTTCAATCTGTGCAATGCGTAACAAAGCTTCAAAAATACCGGTGATACGGTCTAAATCCTGCACGGCAAGGTCGATGGCATCGCGAAGTTCGTCGTCAGATTGGGCATGAAGAGCGGCGTCTTCAAGTTGGGTGCGGGCCCGTGCGATGGGGGTGCGTAGGTCATGAGCGATGGCGTTAGAGACTTGGCGAACGCCTTCCATTAACCGATTAATACGGTCAAGCATGGTGTTGACTGTTTCGGCCACGAGGTCTGTTTCGCTCCCATTAAGAGCGATACGGTGGTTGAGGTCTCCACTGGCCACCGCTGCTGTGGTGCGGGCGATGGAATGGACAATACGTAAGAATAATTTACGGATAACAAAGGCTCCCCCCAGCGCAAGGAGAGAGACCATAATGGCGCACCAAATAAGGGTTTCGGCCATGACATGGCGTAGGAGATGCCGCCCACGGACATCATGACCAACAATGAGGCGAAAACCACCGGGGAGAGCGTAAGCCTTGAGCTTTGCTTGAGTGCTAAATGTGTAACGCCGGATAGAGAGCTCATAAAAATGGTCAAGCCGTGTCATCACAACGGGCCAGCCCGGCAGGTTTCCCGCAAAGCGCTGGCCATTGCGATCAACGAGCAGATAAAGCGCGTCATCATCGACATTTTGCTCAATCCGCTCCTCAATCGCATCGCTGAGCGTGCCAGCCCCGCCAAAGACCCAGCGCCGCGTAAGGTCTTGGGCGTCGCTTTCAATCCCAGCCTGTACGTGGCGGTCTAACAGGTTGGTAGTGCTCCACCAGGTAAAGGAGAGGAACACCCCAGCAGACAGTAAAAAGACCACCCCATAGGCTAAGGCAAAATTCCCTCCTGCTGAGCGAATAGGCCAGCGTTTTAGATGACGGAGGCGGGTCAACAGGCGGGCAATCATTGGCACTTAGGCGTCTGCATTCGGGTCGCGGAGGATATAGCCTGCATTGCGCACTGTATGAATCAGCGCGTTTTCAAAGGGCTTATCGACTTTTTGACGAAGGCGGGACACGTGCACGTCAATGACGTTGGTCTGAGGGTCAAAATGATAGTCCCATACTTTTTCAAGAAGCATGGTACGGGTGACGACTTGTCCAGCATGACGCACGAGGAACTCAAGCAAGCGGAACTCACGAGGCTGTAGGTCAATCTTCTGTCCCGCGCGGCGGACATCGCGTGAGAGGAGGTCAAGTGTCAGATCACCAACGGAGAGGCTGGTTTTTGTTGTCGTATCAGCATGGCCACGACGGCCAAGTGCTTCCACACGCGCCAAAAGCTCAGAGAAGGCGAAGGGCTTGGTGACGTAATCATCCCCACCGGCTTTAAGTCCGGTTACGCGCTCATCAACGTCTGATAGCGCAGAGAGCAGCAGCACAGGGGTGGCGTTATTTTGACCACGCAAGGTTTCCAGAATGCGCAAACCGTCAATACCGCCGGGCAGCATACGGTCTAAAATAACGACGTCATAAGCTTCACTGACAGCCAAAAAGAGGCCGTCTTTTCCGTTATCAGCTTCATCAACGACATGCCCGCTCTCTTTGAGGCCTTTAACCACAAAAGAGCGAACAGTGGGGTCATCCTCAACGAGCAGGATACGCATGATGGGGCATTTCTCCTGTTTTTAAGAGCCACAATTGGGCCATGATCTGCACGATAACCTGATGACGCCGTTGTGGAAAGCGTTGGAGGCGTCATTGGGTTGTCTGTGTTGGGGAGCGTGCTAGGCTGATCGTCTGTTTTTCAAGACATATGATCAGGATGATGCATCATGGAATATCGTAAACTTGGCCGCACTGGCCTGTCGGTAAGCGAAATCTGCCTAGGAACGATGACGTTTGGTCAGCAAAACTCTGAGGCAGAGGGCCATGCTCAGCTTGATATGGCGTTTGACCATGGCGTCAATTTTATTGATACGGCTGAGCTCTATTCCATCCCCCCAAAGGCGGAAACCTATGGCGCGACGGAGACGATTGTTGGTAATTGGCTCGCCGGGCATGGTCAGCGTGATAAAGTGGTGCTGGCCAGTAAGATTGTTGGGCGGAGTGTGAATGACTGGTACCGTCCCGATGGCAAAGGGGCCCGTCTGACACCAGAACAGATTCGTTATGCGGTGGAGGGGTCGTTACGCCGTTTGAAAACGGACTATCTGGATCTCTACCAGGTGCATTGGCCTGACCGTAAAATGAATCTTTTTGGGGCTGGCGGCACGACGTTCCGTGATGTCATTAAGGCCGATGAAGTGCCGATTGAGGAAACGCTTGGTGGCCTTGATGAGCTTGTTAAGGAAGGCAAAATTCGTCATGTGGGCGTGTCTAACGAAACGCCATGGGGGGTGTCTCAATATCTGAGCGCATCGCGTGAGAAAGGCCTGACACGGATTGCTTCCATCCAGAACGCCTATAACTTGCTCAATCGCACCTATGAGATGGGCCTTGCCGAGATGGGCCTGCGTGAGGATGTCGGTTTGCTGGCCTATTCTCCACTGGCACAGGGGTATCTCACGGGGAAATATCTTGACGGTGCTCGTCCAGCAGGGGCTCGTACGACGTTATTTAACCGTGGTCAGCGCTATGAAAAACCGGGTGTCGATCAAGCGATTCGAGGCTATATGAAGATCGCCCGTGACGCAGGGATTGATCCGGCACAATTTGCGCTAGAGTTTGTGACCTCACGTCCTTTTGTGGCGTCTAATATCATTGGGGCGACGAGCCTTGAGCAGCTCAAAACGATTCTGGATTCGGTTCATGTCGAGATCACGCCAGAGCTGGAAGAGAAAATTGATGCTGTCCATCAAGTGAATGCGAACCCAGCGCCATAAAAAAGAGATCCGTAGAGAGGAAGAGAGGGGTGGCTGATATGTGCAGGCCACCCCTCGTTGTTTTTGTGCAGGATCGGGTTGTTGTGGCTTAATGGCCTCAAGAAGGGCCAATATGGCGGAAAACGTCTTATTTATTCCGATCTTGTAAAAAAAGGGGGTTGCCGTTTCAGGCGCTTTCTGGTGTGTGGCGGGGCAATTTTGCCTTCCGTCCCGAACAGGAGACCGATCATGGGAAAGAGTGTTGCGAGTTTTTTCGTCGAGGCCCTGAAGGCAGAAGGCGTAGAGTACGTTTTCGGCCTGCCTGGTGAAGAGAATATTCATTTTGTTGATGCGCTGGAGGGGTCAGGCATTCGCTTTATCCTAACACGGCATGAGCAAGGGGCAGCGTTCATGGCTGATATTTACGGCCGTGTGACAGGTAAAGCTGGTGTGTGTATGGCAACGGTTGGCCCCGGTGCCATTAACCTGCTGCTTGGGGTTGCTGATGCGCAAACCAATAGCTCCCCTTTGGTGGCGATGAGTGCGCAGGTTGGGCTGAACCGTATTTATAAAGAAAGCCATCAGGTTATTGACCTGCAAACGATGTTTGGCCCCGCGACAAAATGGGCGGAAACGGTGATGACCCCGGCCTCTGTGCCGGAAATGATCCGTAAAGCGTTTGCCTTGTCGCAAGATGAACGTCCGGGGGCGACATACTTGGCTATTCCACAGGATGTGGAAGCCATGGGCTTGCCAGATGATATTAAACCGTTGCGTGCTGGAACGATGGGGCAAGGGCGCCCTGACCCAGCTCATATTGAAGCGGCGGTTGAAGCGCTAAAGAGTGCGAAACATCCTATCATTATGGCCGGTCATGGTGTGGCCCGTACAGGGGCTTCGAAAGCCCTCGTTGAGCTGGCCGAGGCGCTGAATATTCCTGTCGCGACGACCTTTATGGGCAAAGGCGTGATTGATGACCGTCACCCCCTCGCGCTGGGCGTGATTGGCTTTATGCGTCGCGATTATGAAAATTTCGCTTTTGATGAATCTGATCTTATCCTGTCCATCGGGTATGAGCTGCAAGAGTTCGCTCCAGCACGGATTAACCCGGCAGGGGATAAGAAGGTGATCCATATGCACACCATCCCGGCGGAAACAGATGCCTGTTACACCGTGGAGGTGGGTGTGATTGGCGATATTGCCCTTGGGATGGAAGCTCTGCATGAAGCCGCTCATGGTCTGTCATTTCAATCGCAGCCAACGCCGAAGATTCAGGAGCTTCTTGCTGCTGAACGTCAAATGGGGGCGGATGATGTCGGGGCACCGATTAAGCCGCAGCGCATTGTGATGGGGATCCGTGAGGTCATGGGCGATGATGACATCGTCTTGGCCGATACAGGAGCGGTGAAGATGTGGATGGCGCGTCTGTATCCAACCTACAAGCCGCTGACCTGCCTGATGTCGAACGGTCTATCCACGATGGCGTTTGCCCTACCGGGAGCGATTGGTGCGCATTTAGCCTATCCAGAGCGTCGCATTCTGGCGGTTATGGGTGATGGGTCTTACCTGATGAACGCTCAGGAGCTTGAAACAGCGGTGCGTGAGAATATTCCGCTCAAAGTGCTGATCTGGGTTGATGACTCATACGGGTTGATTAAATGGAAGATGGAGATGGATCTAGGCCGCCATTCTGGTGTGGACTTCAAAAATCCGGACTTCGTGGCTCATGCAAAAAGCTATGGTGCGAACGGCCATTACGTCAACTCAGCTGAAGAATTCGTGCCAACGCTCGAAAAGGCTTTTGCTGAAGAGGGCGTATCGGTCATCGCGTGCCCGGTTGATTATCGCGAAAATAAGCGTCTGACTGACCGTCTTGGTCAACTGACGATGAGCTTCTAACGCTCTAGCGTTTCAATCATGGATCAAACGCGGCCCCTTAACGCATAGAAAGAGCGGTGCGGTAAGGGGCCGTTTTGTTAAAGCGGGCGTTGCATACGGATAAAGGGCACGCCGTTTTTGTCGAAAACATCGCCAACCGTTTGGCACCCGCGCTTTTGGTAGAAGTCCGTTGCGCTGGTGCGGGCATCGAAGACAAGGCGTGTGGCGTTGTGAGCCCGTGCTGTGCTGATGAGGGCATTAAAAAGACGCGAGCCCAGCCCTTGGCCTTGATGCTCTGGCAAGACAGCAAATTTCCGTAATCGTATTTCTTGGTCATTGAGGGTAAAAAGCGAGCCACAACCGACGAGCTCTCCTTCAACATAGAGACCAAGATGCGTGCCATGGTCATCATCGGGCACGCGGCATTGTTCTTGTGTGTGCTTGGGCCACAGCACGCGTTGGCGGATTGGCAGGCACGCATCAACACAAAGAGAACGAACGGTAATGAAGGCACTCATGGCGTGGCTTTCTTGGGCTGAGAGGCTGCGGGGTGTTGGGAAAGCCAGCGGTTCAGATGGAAAAAGCGAAGAATTTTACGACCAAAGGCGCGTTCGTCAAAATAGCGAGCCCCTTCAAAATCGGGTGCTTCGCAACGTGTCTTATAGGGGCCGATAGACGCTGAAAAGGGGCCATAAGCGCCCTCATCAATATAGCGCTTATACAATTCATGAGCGTTATCCGTATCTCCAGAATGAAGGCTCCATTGAATGCCTTGGCACAGTACCATCGCAAAGGCTTGTGAACGCGGCGGCAGAAGGGTGCTTGTTTTCTGGATGAAGTCATAAGTATCGTCATGAGAAGCAGGGCTGCTATCAAGGGGGTGAGGGCTTGAAGCTGCGTAGCGTGCCGTTTCAATCGGTGCGGTATAGGTGGGATAGAGTTTGTCATCATACGCTGACCTTGGGGCCATAGGTGCCTGAGCAACGGAAGTTGGGCCACTGCCTTCACTGTAGAGGCCGCCGAAAGAGCTGACATAATCGGGCGATTGTTCATACCCCATGATGAGCAAACCATGGTCATGGGCGATGGTAGTAGCCTCAAACCAGCCTTGTGCGGCAGAAATGGGGTCGATACTATCGTGAGCTTTCTTGAGGGCCTGAATATAGGCCCGTGTTATGTCGTATGGGTAAAGCGCAATATTATAAGACGGATCGTCTGGTGACGTATCGGGATGAGCCTGTCCGATCGTGTAGAGATAAGGGAGCGCTTCTTCAGGTCGCCCTTCACGCACAAGACGCCGTGCGAGGAGGCTGTAAAGCATTCCGGTAGCTGAGGAAATATCGGCATGTTGAGCTACGACACTCTTTTGGGGAAGACGTCGGTCTATGATGGTCTTGAGTTCATCAACGGTCAGGATACGTTCAGCTAAATAAGAGAGGTCTGATCCAAGTTGCTTTTGAGAGTCGTATGAGTTTGCCATATGGACTTGGTCCAAACCAGGGGTCAGAGAGATAGCACTCGCAGCAGCGGTAGCGTCTTCTGTCACAGCTTGCCCTTCTTCAAACATGACAGCGTTAAAGAAAATATTGAACGCTTGGAGAATATCGCCCTGCGCTAGCTGAATTGTGCCGTGTTCTCCTTTGAGGAGCATGATATTGTCATCGCTAAGCCGATGGGGGTTGGCCTTTAGGGCTTGGATGGCGTGGTCGTAAAAGGTGGCAGCGTCTTTTGTGTGTCCATCATGAATGGCAATTTTAGCCTGTATCCACTCGGCAAGGGGGCTATGGCTGTGCGATGCGAAGGTAGAAGCCTCGCGATAGGATCCTTCATGATAGGCGAGTGTCGCGAGTTGGTCGGCATTCTCAACAGCGAGAGTGGGGTTGTTTTTGAAAGCATTCAGAAGATTCTGATGGGCGCTGGCTGTGCTCTCAGAATAATCACTGAGGGCAAAAGCGACCAATATGCGGCGCGTGAGGGGTTCTCTAATGAGAGAGGAGAGCTCAGAGGATGAGTTTAAGGCCCATCCGGCGATCACGGCGAGAGAGTCGAGGGATGAATCGTTGCCTGTCAGGTTATCATGAGGGATCCAGCCGTCCGCTTGCTGCTGGGTGTACAGGGCAATGGCATGATGAAGGTCAGAAAGCTCCACATTATCAGCGCATGGCTTGGAAGAAAAGAAATCTGTCCAGACACAGCGTTTCTCGCCATTATTAAGGAAGAGAGCGGCTTCTTCTCCATAGCTTTGATGAGCGAGAGCAAGCGGATCAGGGGCTCCGGCTTCGACGACCTGGCGGGTCTGTTGGAAGGCGCGCGCTGCGCTATCGGTTTCGGTAGAGAATGCGTAGCCGTGTAGAAATTGCCGATGGGCGTGGACTTCCCCCATCATGTAAAACGCCCAAGCGAGGCGAGGCTGGCTGACTGTAGCAGGCAGACGCGTAATGGCGGTGAGGCGTTCCAAAATGGCAGCAGAACGATCATGGTGCGGATGAGCACGCCAGAGGTGATAGTCACGTGCGGCGGCCACGTAGAGGCGGAACGCTTCAGGCAAAGCTGCGCCGTGAGCATAGGCGTCATCGCCGGAATGAGCTGTGGTGAGAAGATGGTTATAAAGGGTTTGTTGCGCGGGAGGCAGCGCTTTGAGCGTTGTATCAATCAGTTGATCGTCCGTTTCTGAACGCTCAAGCTCTGGTTCTTTATGGGGAATAGACGGGAGAATCTGCGAAAGCTCGTACACAAAGCCATTGTTAGGCGTTTTCGCGAAGGTCTCTGTACGATCGGATAAAAGCCCCTCTGGAAAGAATGGCCCGCAGGCCCACACGCTGGCTGTGCCTGTGAGGAGGAAAAGAGAGAGCGTGAGGGTGCGTGTTTTGAGAGCCATGAGGGGAGCTGACCATAAAGGGTGAACAGACAAAGGACTATGACGGAGTGCCTATCACCATATGGGGCGTATCATTCTGGCACCGAACCCAACCGATCGTGCGGGAATGGCCCGGAGAAAGCAACCCGTTCGTGCGGCGTTCAAGGCGCGGGACGGAGGGTGAGAGATTCAGCACGTAGCCATTGCTGCCATCCATCGTATAAGGGCAGCTGGTTTGCACGGTCAGGGTTGGGGGCAGAAGAGCGTCGGTTGTCCCGTCATTGTTCAGGCTAAGTTCATACAGGGCGGGATCGGTTTGCGTGACATGGATGGTGATCGCGCTGCGTAATGGCTGATGGGAGAGGACAGCATGCCATGTGGGGAGGCTCCAGGCGCGTTGGTCTTCTGCACTGGGGAGACGAAACCACACCCAGCTTTGCAGACCGTCCAGCGTGGTGCTTTCTTCATCGTGAATAAAAGAGGCGATCACGGTGGGGTTCGCAAGCAGTTCGGTATGAATGTTGGTCTCCGTTAAGGTGGTGGCTTCGCTCCTCACACTGGTAATCCGCCCTCGCTCATCCCAGCTCACGCGGGAGCCATAGGCAGGGAGTGCAACAGACCAAGGGCCGTGGCGGCGCGTGGCGAATTGAGTGAGCCAGCGCTGAGAAATTTTTGCGTCAAAAAGACCGAGATGAGGGTTACGCACGGCGTGAATTTGGAGCACGACATGGTCAGCTTGTTGGAGCGCCTCGTCGAGGTGAAAAGACGCCATCCATGACGGCAGGGCGGTGATCCACAGCGTGTGTGATGGCGGAAGGGTCTGGTGTAGCTGGTGGAGAAAAGCAGCATAATCGCTAAGTCGATCTGCTGCGGCGTCATAGTCAATTTCAATCCCGCTTGGGGACAGATCGTGCTGTTTCCATTGCGTCAGAAGAGCGGTGATATGATCAATCACGGCGCGATGATCCCAATGGGCAAGCCGTCCATTGAGGCGGAAAACAGCGATGATAGGGCGGTGTGTGTGCTGTAAGGCACTGAGGTCGGGATGGGCATCGCTCCAATGGCCCGTGCGTTCTAATTCTGCGCTTAAAACATGCCAGCGGCTTATGAGTGGGGTGCTACGGGTGAGGGCCTCGTGGAGAGGCGCTGTCCAATGGCGCTGCCAAATATAGGCCTCATGAGGGAGCTGCGACGTTTTATGAGGACGTTTACAGCTTGAGAGCAAAACGGGCGCTATAAGAGCGAAGGACAGGAGGCTATAAGGCATGCGCCTCACTGAAGCCGCCTCCAAGAGCGTGCTAGAGCGGCGATGCTTGCTGTCACCATCACAGCACAGGGGAGGCAGAGCAAGACTGCCCCGCCTGTGTAAAGCCACGCCGTGTCGCAATCATAATGCTTGCTGACATCCAGCATGAGCGCGATGACGGATGAAGGCAGCCAGAGATCATAAAGCCGCATGAAAAAGAGTGTGAGAGCGAGCACGCAGGGTGTGACGATGATGAGCCGTGTCATTTGATCTCAACCATGCCGTAGCTGTGTAAGGTGGTCTGTGGCACTGGGTCGGTTGCGCCATGGATGAGCAAGAAAGCACGAATGCGCTGGAAGTCATGGCGGGATTGCAGGGTTAAACAGCCTTCAGAGAGGCGAAAATACCCGCTGGGATGGAGGCGAAAGCTGCTGCGTGGATGGCCGTTGACCGTTGTGAGGTCATCAATCGTGCCATCATCACGGTAGAGGCTGAACCATGTTTGGCGGTCTTCACCAAGGACGAGATGGGCGAGGTCAATCAGGTATCGTCCAACGCTGGGACGGTCTTGTCGATCCACAATATAATAGCGGCCTGGTGGCAGCGGCCCATTATGTGCAGAGGTCACAGAGGCTGGGTCATTAATCGCACGTTTATTGCCAGAATAGGCAGGGAACGCGCCAAGGCCGGGCACGGTCAATGTGCTCATGCTCTGGTTGTTGAGAGAGAAGGTAAGGAGGAGGGGCGCCAGCAGCATGGGACATTGTTCCCTTTACGTGCGATGGCGGATTTCACGCACGAGTAAGCCCTCTTCTGTGCTTTCAGCTCGTAAATTAGGAATATGGCGGATCAATCGGCGCAAGGCCGTAAGGGGCCGATAGCGTCCGCGAATAGACGCTGTCTGATGATCTCTCATCGCATCAGGGCTGATTTGCACGAAGCAGCCGGAACGATGGGCAAAATCTTGCAGTGTTTCATCCATCCGTTGCGCGGGGTAATGATACGGCAAGGTTTGGTTGAGGGAACACACAGCATGCGCCGCGGAGGGAGCCATCATACTCATGCCAAGTAAGACGATCATGGGGATGAAACGAAGGGACATGAACACGACTCCATAACGAACGGACATCATGAGCCTATATCATAAAAAAACCGCCCAAAAGGACGGTCTTCTTACATGCTTACACAACAGAGTTGTTTAAGCAGCTTGCAGGTTCACAGCGGCTTCGCGGCCATTGCGTCCAGCTTCGATGTCAAAAGAAATCTTTTGCCCTTCATTAAGACCTTGAAGGCCTGAGCTTTGAAGCGCAGAAATGTGGACAAAGACATCATCAGAGCCAACATCAGGCGTGATGAAACCGAAGCCTTTTGTTGCGTTGAACCATTTAACGGTGCCTGTTTTCATAACGAGGCTCCTTTGCAATAACCAAGCGGCCGCGAATAAGAACGTTCTTCGCGATCAAAACAACTACAGAGATACTAGAAGGCAACGTGCCGTCAGCCTCATCATAGAAGCACCCACTTTCGAGTCATCCTGCCTGTTAAAAGGCAAAGAGACAAGCTTTTTTAGTCACTTCCATGCATTTTTATTTTTCGTGCAGAGCGCGGGGGCTTCTAAGGGGGCTATCCTTAGTGTGGTTTGCGCTGCCAAATGAGGCGTTTAAACCAGAGGATGAGCCCAAGCATGATCAGCAAATAGGCTATCACACAGCTGCCAATTAACGTGCGGCTGGCTTTGTGGGCATCATCACTCCAGACCAGAAAAGCGGTGACGTCATGGGCCATCTGGGCGGTTGTTGCTTCAGTGCCATCGGGATAGCTCAGCATGTGGTCTTGCAGGGGTGGGCGCATTTTAAAGCGATGATGATGGGTGAGTGCGACGGGATTATAGTACGTATGGGGCGCTAGAACGACACCCGGTGGTGGGGCCGTGTAGCTGTGCAGCATCGTTTCGATATAGCTGGGGCCTCCCTTAATCGTGCGCGCAATATGTGACAGATCTGGTGGGAAGTCCCCTCCATTCGCTGCTTTCCCAACGGCCTCATTAGGATAGGGCGAGGCGATCGGACTGTTAAGGTCAGCATGGCGCTGTTTGCTCCATTCCTCCAAGGCGGGGAGAGAGGGGTTCAGAGCGGCCATATCGCCATAATGGGCTTGGCTCATTCCGTGGCAGCTGCTGCACACATGCTGGAAGACGAACAAACCGCGTTGCTCAGCCGTATCTGCATGCGCCGATGTGACGTCGCTCAAACCTGTTATGAGCAGAGCGGAGAGGAGGGCAAGGCGTTTCATGACTGTGAGCCCTCCTGAGGGCTGCGCGCAAGGCGGCGTTCGCGTTGGGCGGTGAGGGGAAGAAGAATGAGGAAAACGCCAAACCAGACGATCAGCCCCACGCGGCTGAGCCAGAGCCAAAGCGTAGTGGGGCTGTGCACTCCAGCAGCTCCGAGGGTGATAAAGGCGATAAAAACCAGTGTCATGCCGAGGCGAATTGTGGGGCGATAGGTGGCGTTATGGCGAGGGGAACGATCCAGCCAAGGCAGGGCAAACAGCACGAGCACACTAAAGGCGGCCACGATCAGTCCACCCAAGCGTGAAGGAACTGCGCGCAACATGGCGTAGAAGGGGGCGAGATACCATTCCGGTGTAATATCGCTGGGCGTTTTAAGCGGATTAGCAGGAATGATGTTGCTGGTCTTCTCGATCCAATCCGGCAGAAAGAAGAGCAGCCCCGCGTATATAAGGAGGAAGACACAGACGAGCACGCCGTCTTTGCTGATATAATAGGGGCTGAAAGGGCGGGTCTGTGTGACCGGCTGTGGGCTATCGGCCGTTGGGTTGCTGGACCCGACACCGTGGAGGAAAACCACGTGCAGCCCGACAATGGCGAGCACGATAAAGCCTAGCGCAAAATGCAGCACGAAGAAGCGATGCAGTGCGATGGTACCAAGTCCTTCGCCACCAAGAAGAACATTGATGAGCGGCTTGCCGATAGCGGGAATGGCTTCCACAGCATGGGTAATGACGGTAGCGCCCCAATAGGACATCTGCCCCCAAGGCAGGACATAACCCGCAAAAGCAGTGATCATGAAAAGCAGGAGAAGCACAAGCCCGCTGAGCCAGACAAGCTCGCGTGGGGCCTTATAAGAGCCATACCAGAGGCCGCGCCCGACATGGAGGTAGAGAGCGGCGAACAGCATCGTAGCGCCTGTAGTGTGGATGGAACGAATAAGCCAGCCAGAGGGAACGCGTCGTTGGATTTCTTCAATCGCACTGAATGCTTGCTGACTATCAGGTGTGTAATTGAGGGCCAAAAAGAGTCCGCTGAGACCCATCAAGCACAAGGCGACGATGAGGCAGGCGCCAAGCCCCCACCAGCCATTGACAGGCGGCATGGGAAACTGGGTCATATGGCGATGAAGAGGGGCCAGAAACGGAAGGCGCCGTGTAAGCCAACCAGTAGCGTTCGTGTTGGATGAAGAAGGCTGTGTCATGTCAAATCTGCTGAATGGAGGCGATGTTAAAATGAGGGTCAGCCTTGCTCTCACCGAGGCGGATTACCGTGGGGCTGAGATAATGCATGGGCGGCACAGGGAGGTTATAGGGGGCCGGCATATCACGCAGTACCCGCCCCGCTCCGTCAAACTGTGACCCGTGGCAGGGGCAGAAAAACCCACCGGAAGCGGGTAGGTTGGGCAGGTCGCGAAGGTTGGGGATGCAGCCAAGATGGGTGCAGATGGTAATAAACACCCCATAGTCTGCATTGAGGGAACGATGCGCATTGACGGCATCATGGGGCTGTTGAAGAACGGAGGAGTTGGGGTCACGCAGTTGCGCGATAAGCTCTGGGGCGGACAGAGCAGCGATCATGGCCGGTGTGCGCCGTTGGATAGACACGGGGAAGCTCTGCCAAAGAACGGTCTTTTGCCCGCCCGGAGCGAGGTCGCTGACATCAACATCCACCACAGCATTCTGGACAGCATCGCCACTCGTAGCGGCGTGAGGGCCGCGCAAACTGTCAAGAAACGGCACGCTCAGGGCACAGACACCGGCCCCGCCAAGGGCGGCCGTGCTCAGGCCAATAACATCGCGTCGCGTCGGGCCGTCATCAGGTCGATCCGCCGGGTGTGGCTGCTGTGGTCTGTCGCTCATAATGTCCCCTCCATTCGTTGCGTATTTTATGAGGGAAGGTCGGGCGGTGCAATTTCTTTGTGGGGTTGTCATGATCCATATGAAAATGAGTGGTCTATGGACGTCACTTTACCAATGCCAATTTTTCGAGAGGCTTCACTAATGAGGAAATAGTCTCCTTCAAAGATAGATTCTTTAATAGTGTCCCAACAGACAAGCTCTATGATGCAAGGTAACCTGTCTCCTGCACGATAGAACCTATTGGGGTCATCATAATAATGTATTCCCGACCAAAGTTTACCGGGAAGACGTTTAAATTGATGGCAGGGCCTATACCCAGAGAGCACGCCATTATACCGAGGGCTCTTACATGTTTCAGAAAAGAATATCTCTGCCTCAAACATGAGTGTTCCCCCCCCCTTAATATTTAGACAGAATGCCTAATGATTGTATCAAATAATAGTCAATATAGTCGGGGTTGGTAAGGAAAATGTCGTTTAATATAAATTTAGGATAATTTCATTTTACATATTCCGATACCGTTATAAATATCCTATGCTCCTCTCCCGCAAAGGAGAGTCGTATTGTGAGTATAGGCACGCAGAACCCATCATCTTCCACACACTCTAAAGCGGATAAGCAAGGCCGTGCGGAGGATGATTACCCCCTTCGTTACGCACCGAGCCGTTATCGCCGTTGGGCACCGGTGACGGTGGCGATCACCGCGCTGGGCGGCATTGCTTACTTAGCGGACTTTTCGATCGGTGCGTCTATTGCGCTGTCCTATGGGACATGGAACGCGATTTTGGGCATTCTCCTCGCTGCGGCGATCATTTTCATCAGCGGCTTTCCCCTCGCATGGTATGCCGCGCGGTATAATATCGACCTTGACCTGATCTCGCGTGGCGCTGGGTTTGGCTATGGCGGGTCTGTGCTGACGTCGCTGGTTTTTGCCAGCTTTACCTGCATTCTCTTCGCTCTAGAAGGCTCGATCATGGCCCAAGGGTTGGCTCTTGGGGTGGGGCTGCCTTTATGGGCGGGGTATCTGCTCTCAACCTTGGTGGTGTTTCCGTTCGTGCTGTATGGCATGAAGGCTCTGGCCAAAATGCAGGTGTGGACAACGCCTGTCTGGTTACTGCTCATGCTAGGGCCTGTCAGTTACTTGCTCTATAAACAACCTGCCTTAATGCCGCACTTTTTAGGCTTTGCAGGGCTGTCTGGTCATGAGGGCGTGAATTTTTCAGCGATAACGCTTTCCGCAGGTGTTGCGTTGGCGTTAATGGCTCAGATTGGTGAACAAATTGATTATCTGCGCTTTATGCCAACGAAAACGCCGCAAAACAGTACGTCATGGTGGGTGAGTGTGATCGCTGCTGGGCCGGGCTGGGTTATTCTTGGAGCGTTGAAGCAGATTATCGGGGCGTTTCTCGGCGTCTTTATTCTCAAAACTGTTGGGGAACATGTTGCGACAGAGCCCGTGCATCAGTTTTTAGCAGCCTTTCAGGCGGTTGTGCCGGCGTCGTGGGCGATGGTGCTGGCTGTCGTGCTGGTGGTCATTAGCCAGATCAAGATTAACGTGACAAACGCTTATTCTGGCTCTCTTGCATGGACGAGCGCTTATACGCGTCTTACGGGGCATTTCCCGGGGCGTTTGGTGTTTTTGGTCATCAATCTTCTCATCGCGCTTGCCTTGATGGAAGGCAATATGTTTACCGTCTTACAGGCGATCCTCAGCCTGTATGCAGATTGCGCGATTGCGTGGATTATGACGGTCGCGGCCGATATTGTGTTCAATAAATATGTGCTGGGTTTGTCCCCTAAAGAGCCGGAATTTCGTCGCACGATGCTGCCAACGATCAACCCTGTTGGGACGCTTTCTTTCATTGTTGCAACATTGGCGTCTGTTCTTGCCTATGAAGGCGTTTTGGGAGCAGGGCTACAGCCTTACTCGGCGTTGGTCGCGTTTGTCGTGGCGATTGTGATGACGCCCTTTTTAGCGATTGTGACGAAGGGCAAGACGTATCTCCGTCGTCACGATGATGGGATAGAAGAGCCACGCTTCCAACCGGATGGAACGGCGAGCACGACACTTTATCGTTGCACCTGCTGCGGGCATGAGTATGAGCGGCCCGATATGTTGCGTGAGAAAGAAGAGGGCGCGATTATCTGCTCCCTCTGTATTGGCGTAAAGTCGTAAAGAAAGGGTGGGGCGGGTTACAACCCGCCTTGGTCGATAATAAAGCGCGCGACGTCATCGACGCCTTCACCAGATCGTATATTGGTAAAGCTAAAGGGGCGTGTGCCGCGCATCATGCGGCTATCGCGTTCCATCACGCCGAGATCAGCGCCCACATGCGGGGCGAGGTCTGTTTTGTTGATCACCAACAAGTCGCTGCGTGTAATTCCGGGGCCGCCTTTACGGGGGATTTTATCCCCAGCGGATACATCAATGACATAGAGGGTGAGATCAGCTAGCTCTGGGCTGAAGGTCGCGGCGAGGTTGTCTCCACCACTTTCGATTAGAACAATATCAAGGTCGGGAAAGCGTTCGGTGAGTGTGTCAACGCCTGCTAAATTGATGCTGGCATCTTCCCGAATAGCGGTATGTGGGCAGCCACCGGTTTCAATGCCCAAAATCCGTTCTGGGGGGAGAGACCCTGCTTTGGTGAGGAACTCGGCATCTTCGCGCGTATAAATATCGTTGGTGATGGCCGCTATGCTGTAGGATTGGCGGAGCTGGCGGCAGAGCGCGTCCATCAGAGCGGTTTTCCCTGTGCCGACTGGGCCGCCGATACCGACCCGCAAGGGTCCATGAGAGCCGATGTCTAATGCAGGATGTTGGGCATGCTGTGTGGGGGAAGAGCGGTCTGTCATGTTCTAAAGAGCCTTGTTCTCTGTGTTTCATGCTGCATAGCGGCGAGGTCGGCAGCAAAGCAGAGACTGCTGACATCGTCTAACGTGCTATGGGCGGCGCGTTGGGCGGCTTGGGGGAGGATGGCTTCCATATGCTGGAGGGCTCTTAGCCCGTCTGTTTGGCCTAGCGGCACTAGCTTCACAACAGCAGCGACCAAAGCGGCCACAGCGCCATAACCCCCCGCTTGGAGAGCGGCGAGGCGTTCGACCTTTCCACGACGGAAGACAAGCCCTTGTGCAACGGGAAGTGGACAGGCGAAGGCTTTTCGTAGGGCTGTGCAGTCTGGCTGCCAGACAGAAGCGGCGCGGAGGAAGGCTTCGCCTTGCCATAGGCTTTCTTCATAGCGTTCTCGGGACGAGGCACAGGCCAGTGCATAGGCCGCAAGGTCGGCTAACGCCTCGTCCTCATAGGCGCATTCCCACGCTGTGTTGAGGAAGATGAGATCGTTCTTGAGAGAACCATGCTCGATGAGGGCTTCCAGCCAACGGCATAGGCTGGCAACATCGTGGATATGGCCTTGCTCAACGGCCCATTCCAGCCCGTGGCTATAGGCGTAATTTCCTGTAGGGAAAGCTGGGGAGACCCATGAGAGGAGCGGTAGAAAACCGTGCCCTCCTATGGCCGTGTGCATGCTGGTGTTGTCCTCAGTCATGTTGCCCGTCAATGAGAAGAATGGTCTTCATGGCTGTGGCTGTGGCTGTGGCTGTGGCTGTGGCTGTGCTCGCCACGTCCTGCGTAGGCGCCGCTTTCTGGGGAGAAGGGCGCTTCATGGGGGTGGATATGCCCCCCAAGGCCTGCGATCATATCGGCAATAACAGGGTCTTGCCGGACGAGAATGCGGTGTTCTTCAATCATTGCGGGAAGATGCCGATTGCCTAGATGCCAAGCGAGCTGAAGGAGGTGAAGCGGCGTATGCGCTGTGACGGCCATCAGAGGTTCTGGCAGCGCGACAACCTTGATGATCCGGTCATCATCTAGCACAAGCCCGTCACCATGGGCGAGGAGCCGTGCTTGCTTGAGGTCGAGCAGCACGCGTTCTCCGCTCTCTAAAGTCAGCACGATGCGGCGGCGATGGCGCCCTTCATAATCAGCGATAAACTGATCGGCAGCGTCGCTTTCAGCCCAGCTTCCTGCGGGGAGGATGTTGATAATCTGTTTCATCAGAACAAGAAATACCTTTGTGCCATAGGGAGGACGGGCGCAGGCTCACAGGTGAGCAGCTCGCCATCGGCTCGAACTTCATAGGTTTCGGGGTCAACATCAATCTTTGGCATGCTGTTATTATGGATCATATCCGCTTTGCCGATCCCGCCGCGCACATTGCGCACCGCCGAAAGCCGGCGCTTTAAGCCAAGCTTGTGGCCAATATCATCATCCAAAGCGGCTTGAGAGACAAAGGTGAGGCAGCTGGCCGGCAACGCGTTGCCATAGGCGCCGAACATGAAGCGCCCATGCACAGGCTGCGGGGTGGGGATAGACGCGTTCGGGTCGCCCATCATGGCGTACATGATGGTGCCGCCTTTCACGACAAGATCGGGCTTCACAGCGAAAAAGGCGGGGTCCCATAGGGTGAGGTCTGCTAATTTCCCGACTTCAAGCGAGCCAACGTCGTGAGACAGACCATGAGCGATAGCGGGGTTGATGGTATATTTGGCGAGATAGCGCTTAATGCGGTTATTGTCTGCGTCTCCATCACCGGGGAGAGAGCCGCGCTGCTGCTTCATTTTATGGGCCGTTTGCCACGTGCGCAGCGGGACTTCGCCCACCCGTCCCATCGCCTGACTGTCTGAGGACATCATGGAAAGCACGCCCATATCGTGGAAAATATCTTCCGCAGCGATGGTCTCTTTACGGATACGGCTTTCAGCAAAGGCAATATCTTCGGGCACGCGGGGGTTGAGATGATGACAGACCATCAGCATGTCGAGATGCTCATCGAGCGTGTTGACCGTATAGGGACGGGTCGGGTTGGTTGATGAAGGCAGCACATTGGGCAATCCCGCCACACGGATAATGTCGGGTGCATGGCCACCGCCAGCACCTTCTGTATGGAAGGCGTGAATGGTGCGGTCTTTAAAGGCGGCGATAGTATCTTCCACAAAGCCGCTTTCATTGAGCGTATCGGTATGGATCATGACCTGCACATCCATACGATCAGCGACAGAGAGGCAGCAATCAATGGCTGCGGGGGTAGAGCCCCAGTCCTCGTGTAGTTTGAGGCAGCTTGCTCCGGCGCGCACCATTTCTTCCAACGCAGCGGGGTGGGAGGCGTTTCCTTTGCCCGCAAAAGCGAGATTGACGGGCAAACCTTCGGCTGCTTGCAACATACGGGCGAGATGCCACGGCCCCGGTGTGCAGGTCGTGGCCGCGGTGCCGGTCGCTGGGCCTGTGCCGCCACCGAGGAGGGTGGTGATCCCGGCGGCAAGCGCTTCTTCGACCTGTTGAGGGCAGATATAATGGATATGGGCATCAATCCCGCCGGGGGTCACGATGCGCCCTTCAGCTGCGATGATTTCAGTGCCCGGGCCGATAATAATATCCACCCTAGGTTGAATATCGGGATTGCCTGCTTTGCCAATGGCAGCAATCCGTCCATCTTTAAGGCCAATATCGGCTTTGACGATCCCCCAATGGTCGAGAATGACGGCATTGGTGATGACTGTATCCATCGCGCCTTCAGCGCGGCTATGCTGAGATTGGCCCATGCCATCACGGATCGTTTTACCCCCGCCAAAGCAGACTTCTTCACCATAAGTCGTGAAATCTTTTTCAATTTCGGCAATCAAGGACGTATCGGCGAGACGAAGCCTATCACCCGTTGTTGGGCCATATTGATGGGCGTAATCATGGCGTGATAAGCGGCTCATTTCTCGTGCCCTTCTCCGTGGAAGCCTCGGATACGCTGCTTGCCGCGATAGGCGATGAGCGTGACCTCTCGCTCTTGCCCCGGTTCAAAGCGCACGGCTCCACCTGAGGGGATATTGAGCCGTTTACCCCAAGCTTGCGCACGGTCGAGGTCTAACGCGGGGTTGACCTCGGCAAAATGGTAATGACTACCGACCTGCACGGGGCGGTCGCCACGATTGATGACCATAAGGCGGACAGTAGCCTGACCGTCATTGAGGATAATCTCCCCTTGAGCGGGAAGAATTTCACCCGGGATCGCACCTTCTGGCAGACAGTCCGGTGGGGTATTAACGGATTGGGTCATGAACGGTCACCAATTTTGTTCCATCAGGGAAAGTGGCTTCGACCTGCACATCAGCGATCATTTCAGCAACGCCGGGCATAACCTGATCGCGGGTGAGCACCTCGCCACCACTGGCCATAAGCTCGGCCACACTGCGCCCATCACGCGCGCCTTCAACAACATGGTCGGTAATCAGAGCGACAGCTTCGGGGTAATTGAGGCGGACGCCACGTTCTAATCGTTTGCGGGCAACGATGGCGGCCATAGCAACCAGGAGTTTATCTTTTTCGCGTGGGGTTAGCTTCATCCTCTTACCTGCTCCTTACCGGTCTGCCTTTGGGGGCAGCATAACGCGTCTTTTCACAGGCGCCAGCCCGTTGGCATGGGGCGCTCTTCCCGTAAAATGGGGAGGAGACGGCTCATGAGCTGCTCAACGTCCCAATTGCTCTGGGCCAAACCACGGATAATGAGCGTATCATTCCAGCAAGAGGCTGCAAAGGACGTGCCTTCGCCAAGCTCGGCTAAAAGCGGGCGTATCTTTGGCAGAAAACGCGTGACCTCTGGGGCAACCATGATAAGTGTGGCATCAAGGCGGGCGTTATGGCCCATCGCTGGATGCTGCAAAAGTGATTGAATAAGTGCGCCTTCTAGTGCCGTGCATTCTTCTACAAGCGGGCGACCGTCCCGGCGGATACTGAGCCGGTCGCGTAGCGAGAGCGATTGCAGGCGTTCAGACGAGGCGTACCGGCCATAAATCCGGCTTTCATAGAAGAGAAAGCGAGAGGACGAAGCCATATCAACACTCATATGCCGGTTAAAACGTGCGCCATCGAATAGAATGGTTCCGTGGGGGAGCCACTCTAGGCGTGCATGTGGGGCGAGCGTGCAGGTTGTCTCAACGCAAGCGGGGGCATCGTTGGAGCGGGCACGATAGACACGTTCATGGGCTTGAGCACTCATGAGGAGGTCAGCCTCTTCATGGCAGGTAAGACGGCCTAACAGCTGGTCGCCCGCGGCTAACCCCCCTGAAATATTGACCATGACGGCTTCAAGCTGTGGGCTATCACGCCGTGGGAATAACAGTCGGCTACAGCCCCCTTGCTTCATAGAGCCACGTCGTGTGTGCGTGTCACGCCGGCGGGCTTCTAGCTCAAAAAGCCCTTCTGCGCGTTGCAGATACGTGCTGTCTTCCTTGCCTGTCATGCGTCTCCTCTCGGTTTTATGAGGCATTGTAGCGTTGGAGGCGACGGCGTGAGAAGAGGCGGAGGAGGCGTGCTTTCAGCCCTTCCATAAAGAGATAGACGATGGGGGTGGTGTAAAAGGTGAGGAGCTGACTGATGAGCATCCCGCCTAAAATAGAGACCCCGAGAGGGAGACGAAGCTCACAGCCATAGCCATCACCCGTCATGAGAGGAATAGCCCCCAGAGCAGCGGCAAGGGTGGTCATCAAAATAGGGCGAAAGCGGGTGATAGAGGCCTGATAAATCGCGTCACGCGGGGAGAGGTTCTGTTCTTTTTGCGCATGGAGGGCGAAGTCGATCACCAAAATGGCGTTTTTCTTCACAATACCGGTGAGCAAAATAATACCAATAATGGCAATCAGGCTAAAGGATTGGCTGCAGACCCATAAACCAAGCACAGCCCCCACCCCAGCAGAGGGAAGAGTAGAGAGGATGGTGATCGGATGGATAAGGCTTTCATACAGCATGCCCAAGGTAATGTACATGATGGCCAAAGCAGCCAGAAAGGCGAGGAGGGCGTTAACCATGAGCGTATTGGTCTCTCCTGCCGTGCCGGTAAAGTCGCCCCGGATCGTGTCGGACGCATGCAAAGCGGTGAGGGTTTGGTGAATGCTCTCAACGGCGTCGTTATAGGAAACCCCTTGGGCGAGGTCGAAGGAGATGGTGGTTGCGTAACTGCCATTATGATGGCTGATGCTGAGTGGAAGAGGGGTGGGGATAATTTTGGCGACATTATCAAGCGGAATCATCGTTTCACGAGCAGATGAGACAGCAGCCCCGTTTGATGATGTGCCAGAAAGCTGATTAGCCAGTGAATTCGTAATAGAGGCGGTAGCGAGGCTGTTTTGTGCGCTGATGGTGCCTTCCCCACGCACTCGGATGAGGTTAGAGGCAATCCCCCCAGCAGCCGTTCCTGCAGACGTGGAGAGCCAGAGATGGTGCAAAAGCCGGGGGTTTTGACGAAATTGATCGGCTACGACCATCACAACACGATGGTTGGTGAGTGGAAGATGGATGGTGGAGGTAATCGCCTGCCCATAAGCATCATAGAGCGCATTTTGCACGAGCTGAGGAGTGACACCATACCGGGCCTCAAGGTCACGCTCGACGATAATATTGGCTGAGAAAGCCTGACTTTCCGAATCTGAGGAGAGATTGGTGAGTTTACCGCTCTTGCGCAATGTTGCGATGAGCTGAGGCGTCACCTGATAAAGCGGGCCGCTCTCGTCACTTCGCAAAACATAACGATAGTTCCCGCTGGTATTCGCACTCCCTCCCTGCCGATTGCTGGAGAGGGCCGTAAACATTACTTCAGCCCCGGCGCGAGGGGGGACGTTTTTATGCAGACGTTGCAAAATAACAGGAATGCTTTCCCGCTTATGCTTGTCTTTCAGGACGATAAAAAACCGCCCTGAATGGCTGTTTTCATTAAAGGCGGAGACGGATTCCACGGCGGGATCTTGCCGAACAATGGTTTCGACTTCATGAAGGCGGTGGGTCAATGCGTGGAAGGAGAGGTCAGGTTCCCCCGTGACGACCCCGCGCAGAATGGCCAAGTCTAGGTCGGGCATCGGAGCTTTGGGCATGAGCGCAATGCTGACGACGAGGATCACGAAGCTTCCGGGAAGGGTCAGCCCAATCAGAATAGGGTGGCGTAAGCTCCACCGCACGGAACGCCCATAGAGGGTGGTCATGCCCGTTAGGCTCTTCTCCAATAGCATAACAGCACGTTTGAGGCGGCCGGATGGCTGTGTATTCGAGTGCGCGTTTGGAGGAGACACTTTGAGGAAATGCGCGCAAAGCATGGGGGTGAGTGTAAGAGACAGCACCATAGAGACAACAATCGTGGCAATCGTCGTCATAGAAAATTCGTAGAGAATGGAACCAAGCGTGCCGGGGATGCACAGCAAGGGGATAAAGACAGCGATGAGTGATAGGCTGATGGACAGCACCGTAAAAGTAATTTCGGAAGCACCGCGTATGCTCGCCTCGCGTCGGCTATAGCCTTCCTCCATGAAGCGGGCGATATTTTCCAGCACGACAATGGCGTCATCTACGACAAAGCCAACGGCTACGGTGAGCGCCATAAGGGAGAGAATATCGAGTGAGAAATGAAACCCTTCCATAACGGCGAGCGAGCCAGACAGGGCAATCGGTACGGTGATGGCCGGAATCAGTGTGCTGACCGCATGCCGGAAGAAGAGCGCAATAACCAGCACGACGAGCAGGATAGAGACGACCAGAGTAAGGCGGGCATCCACCAAAGATGCACGAATCGTGCGTGAGAGATCAACACCCACATGGAGGTCTACCGTGCCGGGGAGAGAGGCGCGCAGGGTGGGGAGCCGTTTGTTGATCCCATCGACAATCGCCACCGTGTTGGCATGGGGCTGGGGCATCACCATGATGGTGACGGCGGGAAGATTGTTAAAAGAGCTGGTTTGATACACATCCTGCACATCATCGCGGAGGGTGGCGATGTCACGCAGATAGATCGGGTTAAAATTATTGCGATACCCAACGATCAAGTCACGATATTGAGCGCTATTGATGGCTTGATCATTGGTGCGAAGCTCAACGCGCTTTCCGTGGAACGTAATAAATCCTTTGGGGGTGTAGGCGTTGGCGGAGGCGAGGGCGGAACGAATATCTTCCGGGTTAATCCCCCAGCGGTAAAGCGGATACGGGTTGAGCTCAACACGGACAGAGGGGGTTGAGGCGCCAAAGACTTCCACACGGCCCACGCCGGGTACTTGAGCGAGAAGCGGGCGCACGCGGATCGTCGCTAAGTCATACAAAGCGGCTGTTGAGCTATACTGGGAGGTCAGATGGAGGAGATAGGCCGGGTTCCCTCCATCTAACTTGAAGGCCATTGGGTCAGAGTCCAACGTGCCTTTGGGTAGATCGCTCCGGGCAGCCCGCAGAGCGGCTTGCACATCACGCAATGCTCCGTCGATATTGCGTGAGGGAGCGAATTCAAGCGTGATGGTGGTTTGCCCGTTTTCTGAAACGGATTCGAGTGTTTGTACATCTGCGATAGAGGCAAGATGGCGCTCAAGAGGCGTGGTGACCGAGGTGGCCATCTGCTGTGGGTCAGCTCCTGGTTGGGAGCCGACAACCATAATCGCCGTAGCGGTGATATCGGGCATGGTGGCCACGGGTAGAAGAGGGAGGGCGACCATCCCTGCAAGAAAAATAGCGATAGACAGGAGAGTCGTGGCAACGGGGCGGTCAATAAAGAACCGACAAAAATTCATCCTCCTGTCTCCTCACATGTCGGGCCGCTGTTTATAGGAGACAAGAGAATGACATAGAACGGGTTACGTTCCTATCGCAGACACTTCTATCTTTTTATCAAATGACGAAAAGATTACGGTGTGATTGGTGATGAGACCGGTACATTCCCATAACCGGGCACGTAGGTGACGCGTGGTTCTGTTGTATAACCAGCACCTGGCTGATAATGCGTGTACCCCGGCACAGGGTAAGGATAGCTCGGGATGTCATTTTGTGGGGCTGGTGGGGCCTCGTTAATGATGGTGACATTCGGTGCTTGGGGCGGCCCGTAGGAAGGATAGCTGCCATATCCGCCCCCTCCATAGCCACCACCGTAATAACCACTGTCGTAATATCCGCCTCCGCCAAAAGGAGGGTAGGCTGGCGCGTAGTTGTATGGGCCACCGAAACCACCGCCGCCCCAGCCACCACCGCCGAAAAGGGCATTCACGCCCATTTGAGCGGCGTCATAACCAACGCCTTCGCCCATACCCATAGCAAAGCCACGGCCAAACCCGCCATGATGGTGATGAGCTTGAGCATTGTTTAATGGTGCGCCAAGGAGCATGAGAGCACCAAAGGCCGGAAGAATTGTGCGGGTGAGATGTGTATGAAACATCATGGTTGCCCCCTCAATAAAGATCAATCATCAAATGGCTATCGAGTAGCCTATGGGAATCAATATAGGTTCTTTTGATGAAAGATGTGAGTGAAATTGTCGTCACTTTTTGGAAAGATTAGTGGTTACATAGGTCATGAAAATATTCTCAATAAGTGTATGTGGGTTCTATTTATAAAAAGGCACCACATACATAATGGCCAAAAGACCTTAAAGAGCAATCTCTGCTAGGGTTGCTTGGGTAACATGGATGACGTCTTGAGGGGCTATGCAAGCGAGGAAGCCTTGAGCGCCAGCGTTGATCCAGATTTTTTCATGCGTTAACGCGCTTTGATCTAACACGACCGGGAAGGTTTGACGTGAGCCAAAAGGAGTCGTCCCGCCCGAGACAAACCCAGTGCGATCATGGGCTTCCTCTGGTTGCATCATCTTTGCGTTTCGCCCGCCAAGGGCTGCAGCAAGAGCTTTAAAATCAACACGCTGCGCAACAGGAATAACCGCGAAAACAGGCTGTTTACGATCAATTTTAGCCGCCAGTGTTTTGAAGACAGCGCTACAAGGTGCATTGATCGCTTGTGCAGCTTGTTCACCAATATGTCCCTTTTGAGGGGCATAGTCATAAGAGATAGTGGTGAAGGCAACACCGGCTTGGGTGAGGAACTCTGTTGCAACGGTCTCTAGTGGCATCATGGCCTCCTTATTTTCTTCATACTCTTTCTAGCATGAGAATGTCTTTAATGGGGAATTCCTGCGGGAAAACGAGAAAGTTAATAAATAATAAAAGTAAAAATTAACCCTATATTCATATATTTAATAATATAAATTAGTAAATTTCTTGTATCTACATTCAAAATGCCATTAAAGCTTGTGCCTTTTTGTTTTTATTTAACAAATAAAGGGTAGAGTCATAGATGGTTTCTAATATGCGAAATATTTATAGGTATGAGTGTCATGAGACGTTTTTGGTCGGTGTCGCCTTTGTTAAAAAGTAAGCCGTTCAGCAAGACTCTATACTTGTCTTCCACAGTCCTTTTCATGACACAGTTGCAGCCGGCTCATGCTGACCCTTTGCTTGGCTGCAGTAGCAACAATGGAGCCATCGTTTGTAAGCAGGGTTTCCCCGGAGTTGCGACAGCGCTTAACCCGGTTCTTCTTAATGGTGGGAATATCCTAGGGTGGAATGGCACAGCTAGCTCGATACGTCTAAGCAACAACGCGGCTATTACCGCGACAATGCTGACGTCGGGTGGCACGGTTATTGGTAACGGTTCGGGCTATAATATCAATAATGTGACGATTGATGCGGGCTCCAGTATCGATTCCACTGGCACAGCTATTAGTCTTGGATCCAACGCTACGATTAATATTAACGGGAAAGTCGTTGGTTCGCGCTCTATGACCTACGGTGGCCCCTTAGGAAGCGGGCCTAACATTGTTGAGTTTGTTGGGAATACGACAGTCAACGTAGGAACCACTGGGAAAGTTATCCAGCCATCAGGTTCCGATGCCAATAGTAACGGTGAAGCCTTTAACCCTATGGGTGGTGGGAACCGTATTATTAACCGAGGGCTTATTCAAACAGATACAGCTGCGGATATTTGGTTTGAGGGGAAAGATACAGCAACGAGTTCTCGGCCGAATAGTGTTGAAAACTATGGTACAATCACGGCAGGGAAGAGCGGACAAGGAGAAGTTCTTGGCTCCTCTGGGCAGGGAACTCTTAATTTCACAAACTTTACGGGAGGAGTCGTTAACGGAAATATCGACTTGAATCCCGGCGTAGCCAATCAGGCTACTTTATATAATGGATCTATTATTAATGGGAGCATGACGGGGGGGGGAGACACGGCGTCGCTTACTCTGACAGGTCAAGGGAATGATACTCTTAGTTCAGGGGTTAGTGAGTTTGGGAGTTTAACAAAGGCTGGTTCTGGTACGTGGACAGTCAATTCTCCTTTGTCTGCTCTGAGCAACAACCTGACGACCAACATTAATAACGGCACGTTAATTGTTGCAGGAAGTGCCAATTTGAATGGCGATGCAACGACTATTGGTAGTAGTGGCACGCTTCAACTTGGTAATAATGATAATGGCGGTGCTCTTTCTGGAAGTACGCTTACGAATAACGGTGCTTTTAACATCAATCGTACGGATAATGTGACATTAAACCAGGTTATTTCTGGCACAGGTACGCTGAACCAGAATGGCTCTGGCACAACGACGCTGACGGGAGACAGCATCTACTATAGCGGCCTAACAACGATTAATGGGGGCACGCTTCAGCTTGGGAATGGCGGCACGAGTGGGGCGATTGCCAGCCAGACAATCATTGATAATGGCACGTTTGCGATTAATCGCAGTGATAATGTTACGTTTGGCCTAGCAATTTCCGGGACGGGTGGTTTTGCTCAAAATGGCACAGGAACCATGGCGCTGTTGGGTGCGCAAACCTATACTGGCCCGACGACGATCAATGCCGGCACGCTGCAGTTGGGAGATGGGGGGACAAGTGGCTCCATTGTCAGTCAAGCGGTCATTGATAATGGTACGTTCGCGATTAATCACAGCGATGCTGTGACGTTAAACCAGACAATCTCTGGCACAGGTGGTTTTGCTCAAAACGGTTCTGGCACGACGACCCTGACAGGGAACAGCACCTATAGCGG
>NZ_KB899340.1:0-1739 GCF_000378165.1 Saccharibacter floricola DSM 15669 | reverse complement strand
TCGATTGCGAGCCAAGCGATTACCGATAATGGCACCTTGGCCCTTAACCGTAGCGATAACGTCACTCTCGGAGCAGCGATTTCTGGTTCCGGTGCATTAAACCAGAACGGTTCTGGCACGACGACGCTGACGGGGAACAGCACTTATAGCGGTCCGACGGCGATTAATGCAGGCACGCTTCAACTTGGCAATGGCGGCACAAGCGGGTCTATTGCCAGTCAAGCGATTACCAATAATGGAACGCTAACAGTTAATCGTAGTGATGCGGTGACACTTGGTGCCGCGATCTCTGGTGCTGGTGGCTTAAACCAGAATGGCTCTGGTACGACGATATTGACAGGGAACAGCAGCTATAGCGGCCCGACGGCGATTAATAAAGGCACGTTACAGCTTGGTAATGGTGGAACAAGCGGGTCGATTGCCAATTCCTCGATCACTGATAATGGTGTTTTGGCCGTTAACCGCAGTGATAATGTACTCTTTAATCAGAAAATTTCAGGCACGGGTGCTTTAATCCAGAACGGTTCTGGTGTCACAACCCTAGCAGCCAATAACACCTATAGTGGCCCAACGACGATTAATGCAGGTACGTTGCAGCTAGGTAATGGTGGCACAACAGGTTGGATTACGAGCCAACCTATTGTTAATAATGGTACACTTGCGATTAATCATAGCGATGATGTGGTGATTAGTCAGCTCATGTCGGGTTCTGGTGCGTTTAACCAAAACGGGCCAGGGAAAATCACTCTTCTTGCGGACAATACCTATAGTGGCCCAACGACGATTAATGCTGGTACACTGCAGTTGGGAAATGGGGGAACAACAGGGTCGATTGCGAGCCAAGCGATTACGGATAACGGAACGCTAGCGATCAATCACCGTGACAATGTGACCTTGAACCAAGCTATTTCTGGCACGGGTGCATTGAATCAGAACGGCTCCGGTATAACGACGCTGACGGGCAACAGCAGCTATAGCGGTCCAACGACGATTAATGCTGGTACGCTGCAGCTTGGGGATGGTGGCACGAGCGGATCGATTGCCAGCCAGGCGATCACGGACAATGGCACCTTAGCGGTTAACCGTCGTGATGACGTCACTCTCGGAGCGGTTATTTCTGGTACTGGTGCGCTGAACAAGAATGGGATAGGCACGACGACGCTGACGGGCAACAGCACCTATAGCGGCCCAACAGCGATTAATGCGGGCACACTACAGCTGGGCAATGGCGGAACGAGCGGGTCGATTGCCAGCCAAGCGATTACCGATAATGGCACCTTGGCAGTCAATCGCAGTGACAATGTGACTTTGAACCAAGCCATTTCCGGTATAGGTGCACTGCACCAGAATGGCTCCGGCACGACGACGCTAACAGCTAATAACAGCTATAGCGGTCGGACAGTTATCAACAAGGGTGTGCTGCAGCTTGGTAATGGTGGCACCAGCGGGTCGATTGCGAGCCAGGCGATTGCTGACAATGGCACCTTGGCGCTGAACCGTAGTGATGATGTCACATTAGGTGCCTTAGTCTCTGGCACAGGTGGGCTGGATCAAAACGGCTCCGGCACAACGACGTTAACAGGCAATAACAGCTATAGCGGCCCAACATCAATTAATAAGGGCACGCTACAGCTCGGTAATGGTGGAACGAGCGGGTCGATTGCCAGCCAAGCGATCACGGATAATGGCACCCTGGCGCTGAACCGCAGTGATGATGTCACATTAGGTGCAGCGATCTC
>NZ_KB899339.1 GCF_000378165.1 Saccharibacter floricola DSM 15669 | reverse complement strand
CCAGAACCAGAACCAGAACCAGAACCAGAACCAGAACCAGAACCAGAACCAGAACCAGAACCAGAACCAGAACCAGAACCAGAACCAGAACCAGAGTACAAGCAGCAAAAAGCTGCCAGCAGCTTCTACCCCCACGAGCAAGCCCGCAGAGAGCACAACGAACACTAAATATCAGCCTAATTTCCGCCTTGCTTCATCCTCGCGCAATCAAGATGCTGCCGCTGATGGGCTGAGTGCGCTTGTCGTCGCGACACATGGTGGCGGTGCATTGGGAGATGCGCTGGTCAATCTCACACGCCCTCAAGCGCATCAAGCCCTCTCTGCTCTGTCAGGCGAAGCCTATGCCAGCACGCGAACAGCGATGATTAATGAGAGCTATTACCTCCGTAATGCACTCATCACACGTCTTGATTGTGTTACAAATGACGTGATCTGCAACACACAAGACGCGGGTTATCGTCAAAAAGGCAACCCTCATGCATTGAGTGTCTGGGGCGTTACGTATGGGAGTGTTGGTGGCAATGCTGGCGGAAACGGCACCTCAAGCATGAACCAAAGCTCCGTCGGCTGGATTATGGGCGCTGACACCACCCTCCAACACTGGCGCGTCGGTGGGATGTTAGCTTATGGACGCAGCATGTTCTCTGATGCCAGCGCGCATAACTCTTCCAGCCACGCTAATAATGCAAGCATTGGCCTTTATGGGGGGCGCGCTTGGTCGGTCGGTGGCTTAACCCGTGATGCGGCACTCACCCTCAAGCTAGGCCTGACCTATAGCTGGGATATGATTAACACCAATCGTTCTATTCGCTTGCCAGACTATCAAGAAAAAACACATAGTAATTATCGCGCAGGAACGGCCCAAGCCTTTGGTGAAACAGGCTATCGCTTCACACTCCATGCTCATCACACGCCTATTGCTTTGGAACCTTTTGTGCGGATGACCTACCTCAGCACACAATATGGGTCTTTCCACGAGCATGGCTCTCTGGCTGCCCTCCGGGTTAAGGGCCGCAACGATAATATGGGTTACGCAACATTCGGCTTAAAAAGCTCAACGCGCTTTACTCTGGGCGCCGTGGCCATTGCCCCTCATCTAAGCGCAGCCTACCGATATGGTTTTGGGATGACCCGCACAACAGCCCATGCGGCTTTTGCCGCAGCAGGGCAAGACGCTACAATGATGAGCGTGGCAGGCACGCCAATTTCCGCCAACACTGCCCTGCTCAACACAGGCCTTTCAGCCCAGCTGGCGCAGCGTCTGGATGTCAGCGTGGATTATATCGGCCAATATGGGTCACACATCACCAGCAGCGGCGGCTTCGGAAGCGCAACATACCGTTTCTAATTGCGTCACATTGAAACATTTTTGACAGAAAGGCTGAGAAGAACGCTCTTCTCGGCCTTTTCTCTTATGTAAGGGCAACACACCCTTACTCGTGATGCACCACCATCAGGTCTGTTATAGAAGAACACCCCATTTCGATACGCCCTGCGAGCACCTGACAGAACGCTTCATCATCACGTATCAACGCGTCACACAGTCCGCTAGAAAGCGCTCCATCGCCTGTCCACGATGGCTGAAACGGTTTTTCTCTGTCTCGCTCATCTGGGCAAAGGTGCGCGTTTCTCCCTTGGGGATGAAGATCGGGTCATAGCCATGGCCATGCTCGCCCTGTGCTGGGAAGCTAACCGTGCCTTCGCAACGCCCATGAACCATGCGGTATGTGCCATCTGGCCATGCCAGACACAGCACCACGACAAAAGCCGCCCGTCTATCGTCAGAGCCCGCTTCAGCAAGTTCACGCTCAACCCGGCCCATCGCGACCGACATGTCCCGCTCAGGCCCCGCCCAGCGGGCAGAATACACACCCGGACGATTATCGAGCGCGACAACACAGAAGCCTGAATCATCAGCCAAAGCCGGCAGTCCCGTCGCGGTCGCGGCGGCGCGCGCTTTAATCAGCGCATTGCCCTCAAAGCTATCGGCATCTTCAACAGGTTCTGGCAGGTTTAGCTCAGCAGCCGAGCGCACCGTGATGCCACTCGTGCCGAGAAGAAGCGCAAACTCGCGCAACTTTCCCGCATTATGGCTTGCTAGAACAATCTCCGCCCCATGAGCGAGGCGGCGGGTTGTGTCCTCGCCGCTCATCGCTCTCAGCCTTCCAACGCTTTGCGCTGTGCGTCAAAGAGCTCTTTGGTGCCCTTCTGCGCAAGCGCGAAAAGCTCCATAAATTCTTCTGGGCGGAAAGGCTTATCTTCTGCCGTGCCCTGCACCTCAACAATGCCACCATCGGCCGTCAGGACGAAGTTTGTATCGGCCTGTGCTGTGCTGTCTTCGTCATAATCAAGGTCTAGCACCGCACCGGCTTTGGTCAGCCCGCAGGACACGGCCGCTACTTGACCCGTCAGTGCTGCAGAACGGCCCATGCTTTTAAGCGCCTGCGCCAACGCAACCCATGCCCCCGTGATAGACGCGCACCGTGTGCCCCCATCCGCATTCAGCACGTCACAGTCCAACGTGATGGAGCATTCACCCAGTGCTTTAAGATCCACACAAGCGCGCAAGGAACGACCAATCAAGCGCTGAATTTCCTGCGTACGGCCAGACTGCTTACCCTTGGCGGCTTCACGCAAACCGCGCGTATGCGTAGCGCGGGGAAGCATCCCATATTCCGCCGTGACCCAACCTTGGCCTTTCCCGCGCAAAAATGGCGGTACGCGTGTTTCGACCGACGCTGTGCACAGCACCTCCGTCCCGCCAGCACGGATCAACACCGACCCTTCTGCATGGTGAGAAAAGCCCGGCTCAATAGAGAGGGGGCGAAGTTCATCAACGGCACGACCGGAAGGGCGTTGAGACATAATGGAGGCATCCTTAGGAAAGTTTAATCTTTTCGTGACAGTATCACAGCCCTATCCCTCCTCATAGAGGGCGCGGTTTTTCTAAGGAAATGCCCCTAAAGCCTTTCTTAAACGCAACGCGTGCAAGACCGCTTCCCGTCTCTGTAAAGCCCGTGTTATGAACACATCATTATGACGCGTTCCTCTCTCCGCCCTGATGGCTCCGCCTCGCCAATCCGCACACCACGTTTTCGCCGTGTGCGTGTTTTTCTTGCGACTGTTTCAGCCCTAGCCGTCGTAGGCTTTGGCGGAGCGCTGATTGCTGCGTATGGGTTCTATCTCCATATCAGCGCAGACCTCCCCAGTGTGGATGCGCTGAAGCAGTATCACCCCCCTGTGGTCAGCCGCCTTTATACCGCTGATGACACGCTGATGGCCGAGCTGTCCCATGAGCGGCGCATTTACGTGCCCATTAGCGCCATTCCCCCACGAGTGCGGAACGCCTTTATCGCGGCGGAAGACCAGAATTTTTACAGCCATGGCGGGGTGGATTACTTCGCTATTGCACGCGCAGGCTTAACCGACCTCGTCGCCCGCCACGGCAAGCGCCCTTTAGGGGCCTCCACCATTACGCAGCAAGTCGCTAAGGTGATGCTGCTGAACAATAATGTGTTGAGCATTACCCGCAAAGCACGCGAGGCCCTGCTGGCCATGCGGATGGAACAGGCGCTGCCCAAAGACCGTATTCTCGAAATTTATCTGAACGGCATTTACCTCGGCAACGGCGCATATGGGGTCGAAGCCGCCGCACAGACCTATTTTGACAAATCGCTTGACCAGCTCAGCGATGCAGAAGCCGCTATGCTGGGAACACTGCCCAAATCCCCTAGCAATTATAACCCGTTCCTCCACCCTAAAACCGCTCTCTGGCGGCGGAACTGGGTGCTGGATCGGATGAGCGACATTCATATTATCTCTGTTCAGGAAGCTGAAGAGGCCAAGCAAGAACCGCTCGTGCCTCAAACACGCCGCCGTTTAGGCCCGCTTTCCAACTCTGAATGGTTCGCAACGGAAGTCCGCCGCCAGCTCATCGCCCGTTATGGGGAAGACCAAACGGCTGAGGGTGGCCTTGATGTTCATACCAGCTTAGACCCTCACCTTCAGCAAGTCAGCACACGCGTTCTGCGCAATGGGCTGATGCAATATGACCGCTCTCATGAAGGCTGGCGCGGCCCCGTTGGTCATTTGATCGATTCGCCACAATGGGAGGACGACCTTCCCAAACTAAAAGCACCTTTGGGGATGCTTCCCTCATGGCGCCTTGCTGTCGTCCTCTCCCCAACGGGGGACGTCGGTTGGCTGGAAAACAAACAGCCCCGCCACGCTATGTTGCGTAAAGAAGACCTGAGCTGGGCCCGCCGTCGTCACCCTCTCACCGCAGGCGATGTGGTGATGGTTGAACCGCAAAGCGATCATGACAGCGCCGCCTTGCAGCAAGTCCCCCGTGTGCAGGGCGCAACCGTCACGATGGATGTCCATACAGGCCGTATCTTGGCCATGGTCGGTGGTTGGTCGTTTAAACAAAGCTGGTTTAACCGCGTGACACAGGCCCAACGCCAACCGGGCTCGTCCTTTAAGCCGCTCGTCTATCTCGCCGCGATGGAACGCGATATTTCGCCGTCAGAAACATTCGACGATTCGCCCATTTCCTTTGGCGATTGGCACCCGCAAAATTACGAGCATGATAATTGGGGCCCCACGACGCTGCATGATGCCTTGCGCGAAAGCCGCAACCTCGTCACGATCCGCGTTGCAGCCCATCTAGGCATGGATGCTGTAGGGGACATTGCCGTTCGCTCCGGTCTTGTTGATAAAATGCCACCTTACCTCCCCTCCGCCTTGGGAGCTGTGGAAACGACTGTGCTGCGAGAAGCCGGCGCTTATGCCGCCATTGCGAATGGTGGGCATGTCGTTAGCCCAAGCGTCATTGATTATATCCAAAACCCAGATGGACAGGTCATCTGGCGCGCGCAAGACCCCGCTAAAGCGCTCACAACAGAGACAGGGGTGCCCCTCCTGCATGACACACGCCCCGTCCTTGTCAGCCCGCAAAGTGCCTACCAGATGCAGACGATGATGCGCGATGTCATCCGCCACGGGACGGGCATCCGCGCGGGGATCGGCATTGACCGGCCCATTGCCGGCAAAACAGGCACCAGCCAAGATTACCGCGATGCGTGGTTTGCTGGCTTCTCCCCCGATGTCGTCACGGTTGTGTGGATCGGGTACGACACACCCCAATCCTTGGGGAAAAACGAAACAGGCGGGCATATTGCTGGGCCGATCTGGAATGAGATCATGAAAGCGGTGTTCGCCACCCGCCCACGTCTCGACTTCCCTACGCCTGATGGGATGACCTTAGCCCATTATAACACGGGCCGGATCTCCGCTGTTGATGCGTTCAAACCGGGGCAAATCCCCGGTGCTTCTGTGCCCCTTCACGGCTTTGGCTCTGGCACGCAGGCTCTTACCGCTGCGGATACGGGAGCGGATATGCTCCCCGACTCTGAAAATGACATGCCCGGTAGCACACCAGCACCAGACGCGAACACGCCGCTGCCTCCTCCCTCTGCCACACCATCTGATGGCTCACAGAGCACGCCCAACACGCCACCACCAAAGAATGGCGGCGAAGGTGGTGACATTGGCGTAGGAGGGCTGTACTAACGCAAGCCTAACGCTAACCTTTTTTCTGGAGAAAGACGGATGTCGGCTGAGACCGAAGCACTCTCCGAGCAGATCAAGCAGTCCGTGGCGCTGCTGAGGAGGCATCTTTGACTGGGATGTCTCCACAACACGCCTTGCCGAACTGAACCATCAAAGCGAAGACCCCGACCTTTGGAACAATCCTGAGGCCGCTCAGAAACTGATGCGCGAGCGCACCATGCTCGCCAATCAGATTGAGGGCGTTCAGCTGATTGAGGAAAAAACGCGCGATACGCTCGACCTTGTCGAACTCGCTGAAATGGAAGACGATACGGCCGTCGTAACCGAAGCCATCGCGACCTTAAAAGAACTCTCCGCAGAGGCCCAGAAACGCGAGACAGAAAGCCTGCTCTCCGGTGAAGCTGACAGCAATGATTGTTATCTGGAAGTCAATTCCGGGGCTGGTGGCACAGAGGCGCAAGATTGGGCGCTGATGATGCTGCGCATGTACACGCGTTGGGCCGAAAAACACGGCTATAAAGTCACGCTCATGGAAAATAGCGATGGCGAACAAGCCGGTATTAAGTCCGCCACCATCCTCGTCAGTGGCCCCAATGCCTATGGCTGGCTGAAAACAGAAGCTGGTGTGCACCGCCTTGTGCGTATCTCACCTTTCGATGCCGCCGCCCGTCGTCAAACCTCCTTCGCCTCTATCTGGGTGTACCCCGTTGTGGATGACACCATTGAGGTGGAAGTGCTGGATTCTGACCTCCGCGTTGATACGTTCCGTGCCTCTGGGGCTGGTGGACAGCACGTTAATAAGACGGATTCAGCGATCCGTATTACCCATATCCCAACCGGGATCGTGGTCGCCTGTCAGACGGATCGTTCCCAACATCGTAACCGCGCCACAGCCATGGAAATGCTCCGTGCTCGGCTGTACGAAGCAGAGCTGCAAAAGCGTGAGAACGAAGCCGCCGCGAACGAAGCTGCCAAAACCGATATTGGCTGGGGGCATCAAATCCGCTCCTATGTGCTGGCGCCCTATCAGCTGGTCAAAGACCTCCGAACCAACATCGAGAAAACCAATCCAGATGCTGTTTTGGATGGAGATCTGGATGCGTTCATGGCCGCCTCATTGGCCCAACGTGTCAGTGCGACACGCTCACAAGCCAGTGCTGATGCCCAATAAAGTCGCCTAACGAAACGTTATTGCTTTAAGAGGGGGTGTAAGGAGATTCTCTTTACACCCCCTCTTTTATGGCATTTTTATGAAGTTTCATGACGTTTTTGTGCAATCAAAGAATAAAAAAAATAGCACAGATCACGGTCATTATAATACACAGTCAGAACGTGTTCGAAATGTTAGAAAACTGGGATTTCTTTCCATTCATACGCGTTGTCCCCACTTTTCAAAGAAACGATTTTTGACCAAAAAAGATCTATGATCGCGTCCACAACGCTTGACAGAAAAGCCATTGATCGGCCCAACTTGTCCCGTAAATAACCATTTCTTTGCGGTGATTACTATTCACCCCTTTTCTGGACCAGATAGGGCCGGTATGAAGGGGAGGCCTAGGCAAGTTCCACCGCAGAGCTGGTTTGGGTCAAGACAACACGCAACCTGACCCGCCACGCTGCCCGGCCCTATCATCTAGGCAGGCGCCGGGGCGGACTTAGGGAATAAGGGGTAAGAAGGTTTCGAAATGAAGAGCTACGCCGCCCAGCAACGCAAGCCGACGGACTATATCGTCGCGGTTGTCGTGGCCATTTTGGCCATGGGCGTGGTGGTCTATGCCCTGACGCGCCACCCGTTCAGCAAGTCTGAGCCACCCCACGCACCCATTCAGACGCGCGTCATCAATGAACCACCACCACCACCGCCTCCACCACCGCCGCCGCCTCCGCCGACGATGGTGCAGCCACCTCCACCATATATTCCACCGCCTAAGATCAATGTGCCACCACCGCCTAAACCACCGATGCGGCATGTGACACATCAAAAGCCACCGAAGGCACAGCCACCGGCCACGTCCCCGACGCCACCGGCCCCAACGTCAGCGCCGCCTTCTAACGCAGACACGGCGGAAACAGATCATGGTGTCAGTGCGAGCCCGATTAACAAGCCCCCTCTGAACTACCCAGAGGACGCTGAATCTGAAAGCCGTGAAGGCTCTGTGACGGCTTCGTGTGACATTATGCCAGATGGTCATCCTGCACATTGTAAGGTGATCAGTGTGAAGGGCGGGAGTGACTTTGCGGAAAGCGCAATGGAGTTCCTGACAAGCCCACGGCTTCGTTACCAGCCTGCTGTGATCAATGGGCAACCCGTTGTGGAGCATAACCACGTGCTTCATGTGGACTTTAGTTTGGGCGGTGGTAGCGACGAATAACCATCGCCTGCCCCTTCCCATCCTGTATGGATATGGAAGGGGGACAGATTTCTTCTCTTTCGCCTTTTCTTAGGGGAAAGATCAGCTTAACTTCGGGAGGGCGGCCAATCCACAAGCCCCCTTCCAGCGCACCCCCTCCACTCAGCGGGTGTCTGACTTTTGACGAGGATATGGGATTCATGACCAGACTGTTCCGCCTTCCTGTAACCCCTGCTTCGCCTAAGGCGCGCACTGTAGGTGGCACCGCTCTCGCGCTTACACTGGCTCTCGCAAGCGTCTCCGCTCCTGCTGCGTTCGCACAGGATGCCTCCCAGCAACAGGCACCGGCCGCTCCACCTGCCGATGCAACAACCCCAGCTGCCCCTCCTGCCGGTGCAACAACGCCAGCAGCTCCCCCAGCCGGTGCAACGACCCCTGATGCAAACGCACCAGCGCCTTCCAACGGCACGCCTGTTACCGCAACACCAGTGAGCGATAAGCCTGCTGATAAGGCTCCTGCTGAGAACCCTTATGGCCTTAAGGCTCTGTGGAAGAATGGTGACGTGATCGCCCGTGGCGTTCTGCTCATCATGGCGATTATGTCTTTGGGCACATGGATCATTCTGGTTACGAAATTCATCGAACAAGCCCGCCTCTTCAAAGCGGCTCGTGATGCAGGCCATACATTCTGGAACCAGAAGTCTGTCCAGGAAGGCACTAAGAAGCTTAAAGCAGAATCCCCTTTCCGTTACATTGCTGAAACCGGCATCGCTGCTGCTCAGCACCATGAAGGGTCTATGCGGGATTCAATTGATCTGCCTTCATGGATCGCCATGTCCATCCAGCGTTCCATTGAAACGGTTAATACACGCCTCCAAGGCGGGCTAGCCTTCCTCGGGACTGTGGGCTCCACCTCTCCCTTTATTGGTCTGTTCGGAACCGTGTGGGGTATTTATCACGCGCTGACAGCCATCGGGATTGCTGGTCAGGCTTCTATCGACAAAGTGGCTGGCCCTGTGGGTGAATCGCTGATCATGACGGCCATCGGTCTGGCAACCGCTGTTCCCGCTGTGTTGGGCTACAACCTGCTTGTCCGCCGCAATAAAGGGGCTATGGATCGCGTGCGTAATTTCGGCTCTGACATTCACTCCATTTTAATTGGTGGCTATCGTCATGGTTCTGTGGAGCTTGACGTTGGCAAGAGCGACTCTGCACCAACCACCACAACCACTAGCCAGCGAGTCTAAGAATATGGCTATGAACGTCGGAGGAAGTGGCGGTGACGACGAAGTGGTGTCGGCGATTAACACCACGCCACTCGTCGACGTCATGTTGGTGCTGCTCATCATCTTCTTGATCACCATCCCTGTTGCCACTCATACGGTGAAGGTGAAATTGCCGGTTGACCATAACCAACCGACACATACCAAACCGGGCAACGTCGTCTTGGCGATTACCGCTGATGGGCAGACCTACTGGAACACGACACCACTACGGAGCCGTGAGGAGCTGCTCAACCGCCTCGTTGAGGCGGCTCGCCAAACACCACAGCCTCAGATCCAGATCCGAGGGGATGGTGCTGCGAAATATATGGCTGTCGGCCAAGCCGTGGCCGCCTGTCAGGAAGCCGGTATTTCCCATATCGACTTCATTACAGAACAGCCCCACGACGCTAACTAAGTAGGAGGGCGAGATAAGCGACATGCTCTCGCCCTTCCATCCCTCTTTCCCATGCTCTACCAACCTTACAGATAGAGCATGCGCTTTCTGGAGACTGCCTTATGGCTATGAGTGTTGGCTCTGACAGCACCCATGAAGACGAAGGTATCGTCGATATCAACACCACGCCTTTGATTGACGTGATGTTGGTGCTGTTGATTATGCTCATCATCACCATCCCTTTGCAGACACATTCCGTTTCGATTGATCTGCCTCAAGGGAATCCCCCTCCCTCCAGCGTGCAATCCCCGATCGTGACGATTGCCGTAAGCTATGATAATTCTATCATGTGGAATGGCTCTCCGATTACGTCAGAAGAGTCTCTGCAAGCGCATCTGCGCAATGCCGTTTCCGGCCCTGAAGACGGACAGCCTGAAGTGCATATCCACCCAGATCGTCTCTCAAGCTATAAGACGGTGGCGCACGTGATGGCAGATGCTCAGCGTCTTGGCGTCACCAAGCTGGGTATTGTCGGCCTAGATCAATTCATGGAAGGACAATAAGCTCATGGCCCCCTCTCCCTTAACGATCTCTCGTGCAGCATTGATGGCGAGCGCTTTTGGTCTGGCCGCTTTTATCGCACCACACCATGCTCCCTTTAACGGAGGAGGGGCACTGGTCTCTACAGCTTATGCTGAGGATGCTCTCGGTCAAGAAGTCGGCGGCCATCTTCAACAAGCTCAGAAAGCACTCGCAGCCCACAAACTCAGCCAAGCGATGGAGGCCGTAGATGCTGCTGATGCCGTCAAAAGCAAAAGCAGCTACGAGGCCTATGTCATTGCGCAAATGCGCGCTGCCGTTGCCGCGCAATCTGGCAATGCAGCAGCAGCGCTCAAGGCCTATGATGTCTTGATCAATAGCGCTCGCACACCTGCGGCTTCTAAAAAGCAGATGCTCATGGCGCAAGCGAGCATGGCCTATAGTGCGCGTGACTATGCCAATGCGGCTAAAGCAGCAGCGCGCTATACCCATGATTACGGTGCTGACCCACAGATGCAGACCTTGCTCGTGCAGTGCTATTATCTTCAGCAAGACTGGAAGGGCACGATTGCCGCTGTACGCGGGATTATCGCAGCTGACCAAAAGGCCAAGCGCCCCCCTGCCGAAAGCCAGCTTCAAATGATGGCAACGGCCTATGGCAATTTACGTGACCTCCCCGGCCAAACCAACGCTTATGTTCAGCTCGTAAAATATTATCCACGCACGCAATATTGGCAGATCCTGATCCATAATCTGGTCAGCGATCAATCATTATCACCACGCTTAGTCTTTAACCTTCAGCGTTTGCGGCTTGCCACGGGTGTGCTCACCAATCCTTCCGACTTTCAGGATATGGCAGAACGCGCTGTGCAAATGGGCCTACCGCAACTGGCACTTAACCTGCTCAATGAAGGCTATAATCGCCATCTCCTTGGCAGCGGCCCAGCGGCAGCATCCCAAGAACATTTCCGCTCTTTTGTCGCTCAACAGGCTGCAAAAACGCGCAACGATCTCCCTGCTTCGGTACAAGAAGCTGGACGCACACCAACAGCCGGGCCATCTCTCACGACTGGGTATAACCTCATCCTGAATGGTCAAGTCGATCAGGGGCTTGCTCTCATTCAACAAGGACAAGAGAAAAAACCGCGCTTCCCCGACATTGCCCAGCTTGAGAAAGGAATGGCGTTGATTGATGCGGGCCGTAAGACGGACGCCGCAACGCTCCTAGACTCCATGAATGGTGATGGTGTCGTCAATGACCTCGCCCAGCTCTGGGCTGTGTATCTCCACAGTGCAGCCGCACGCTAACGCACCGCGCTAGCTCGCACGCGCATAGGCATTCAGAACGCACGTCTCGCGTAGTTGGGACGTGCGTTTTTATATCACAATGTTTGGTTCCAGACCTCAATAAACCCACACAGTCAGCCATCATTCACCTATGATAGAGTGAGTACGTTCCACAGGCATCTTTAGAAACCCATAAAGATCAACGGCTCTTAATCTTTTGATAAAACGATGTCGCTGACTGCCATACTGCATGGTCTATCGTGCTTACCATGATAGCGAGCGATACATGCCCGGCTCACACAAAAGCCACACATAGGGTCACATCACATTCATGATATCTCTTTATTCTCGACAAAAATCTAAAGAAATTTTATCTCACAGTTATTCCATCATGACGAAAAAAGACCTCTGTGACGATAAACCGCCATTTTCTTCTTAACCTCACTTTGTGCGTCGTACTCACCGCTATAAGTGGATGTACCTCGATTGGTACCAAATTTCGCCCAGAACATGTTGAATGGGCCCGTGCGCAAGGGAAGGCCACTCTTACTGTGCGCGGCTACATGACCGGCACGAGCAAAATCAAAATACCGTGCAATACATCACCCGCCAAGGCGATCCTCATGCCAGATGACCCTTATTACAGAGGGTGGATCCGTGCGATGAATTCTTTCCACATAAGCTTCCCTGCTACTCTATCAACGAAAGCAGAGGTACTTCTTCGACAAAGCCCCTGGACAGGACGCTGCATCTTTACCTTTAAAAACGTGCCTCCCGGCCCATGGCTGGTCATGATCACGATGCATGAAACCATCGTCCGCGAGATCCACTCCACAGGGTTTGGCGGCTCCGTCTCATTCCCAGCTGTCATCCCTGACCTCGCCTACGCTCCCCTCACCATTACCTCAAGCGATACGGTTATACGCAAAAACATTGTGATGGATTACAGCAAACGCACAGATATTGGTCTCTTCAAATTTCGTAAGCGTGCCACCCTAAGTGACGTCGAAGAATGGACACCACCCGAAAAAACACCCATTACTCCCCCCAAACAGAGCCCTTTTCACAGTTCCCAGTCGCTCTTTAACGGACGGTAATCGTTTTGACCGTCTCCTCTTTAGGGAGGGCTTCAAAGGGGCGCCCATAAACCAACACAAGCTTGTCCGTCCCGCGCTTTACGGCTTTGAGATAAAGCACTTCCTGCTCAGGGCAGCCAACAGCACCGTGGCAATCCCGACCGGGCTGGCGCTCCATCCCGACAAGCACGGCTGTTTGAGGAAGGGTTTTGACCATCCAGCTTGCACCTGTGGAAAATTGCGCGGGTAATGTCAGAGTGAAAAGAGCCTGAGGACGGACAGTAAGGTCGGTGCGCTCCTGAGCATAACTCAGCGAAGGAAGAAGTAACGCGACCAATGCAAAACATGTCTTCATATCAGACCTTCTCCTATACAGCTTGCTTCTCTCAATGTCGTTACCACCTATTACCTGTCACATATGAAGTAGCCTATAATAAGGCATTCCCTTGATAAGGGACGGTATATGAAACCATTCAGCGCCCCCTCTGCCGCGTCATGGGGGAGCGATACAGTAGAGAGGATATTATCATGGCACAGAAGAGAATTCTTTTTATCGTTGGCGATTTTGTCGAAGACTATGAAATTATGGTTCCCTTCCAGATGTTAGACATGGTGGGCCATCACGTTGATGTTGTCTCTCCGGGTAAGAAGACAGGCGATCACGTCGCGACGGCTATTCATGATTTTGAAGGGTTCCAAACCTATACCGAAAAACGCGGCCATAACTTCACACTAAACGCCAACTATGATGACGTTTCTGAAGAAGAATATGATGCACTTGTTATCCCTGGGGGGCGCGCTCCTGAGCATCTCGCCACTCATGCCTCTGTTCTAGAGCTCGTTCAGGCCTTCTCGCGGGCGAACAAACCGATCGCGTCAATCTGTCACGGGCCGGTCTTGCTGGCAGCAGCTGGCGTGATTTCTGGCAAAAAAGTAAGCGCTTACCCAGCTTGCCAAGCTGATATAGTCCTCGCAGGAGCCTCATACCACACTCTTCCGATGACAGGTGCCATCACCGATGGAACGCTTGTTACAGCTCCAGCATGGCCTGCCCATCCCGCTTGGATCGCGCAATTCTTGGAAGTTCTGGGCACCAAGATTACGCGTTAAGCGCATCAACTTTTCTCATATCACGTAAGGAGTGCGTTTATGTGCGATCTCTATAGCCATGCTGACCCAGCACTCTATCACTATCGCACGCGCTCTTTGCGCCTCCACGGGGTGGTGACCACCCTGCGGTTGGAGGATATTTTTTGGGATATTCTCCAGACGATCGCTCATGATAGCGGCCTCACCCTTAACCAAGCCATTACGCGGCTGATTGATGAAGCCATTGAGCGTCATGGCTCCATTGCTAATACAGCATCTTTCTTACGCGTTTGTTGCCTACGCTACCTGAGTGAAAACCCTTCCCAAAAATCCAACGTCCCCTCTTAACGCAGCAAGAGGGTTTCTCCTCCTAATCAAGCGCCCTTCCCATATGAAGACAAGCCAATAACTCTGCTCTTTTTACACAGGAATATAAGGCTCTTTTGATTTTTTTTCTGTATCCTATATTTTAATAAGATCGCTTTAAAAATGATGGTTCGTTTTTTACAAAGGTCTTAGACCTTGTGGCGGGAACATCAACCTGTCTTCCCTCGCCATCATCACATCTTTGGAGAAGTCGCTCATGCCAGACAGGGCCTTCAGCTCTGGGCGCCATAGCCCGCCTTCCCAGTTTTTCTGGGGCCATTTCCGCCCGCTCCTGCGTCTTTTTGTCGTGCCTTTGCTTCTTATAAGCTTAGCGCCGACTTTGGCACAGGCCGCCACAACGCCTGCTCCAGCGGGGCCGCATATTGATGCCGCTCAAGCAAAGCAGTTGATCGGTGTGCTCAATGATGACGCTAAACGTAAGCAGTTTGTCACGACGCTAAGCAACTTAACAGCTGCACAAACCTCGACAGCGCAAAAAGCGTCGCTCCCCGACCAAGTGCTGACGAATTTGTCCTCGTTTGGCAGCCGCACGATGATACAGCTGCGTGTGTTGCATCAAAACGCGCTCAATTTTCGTGAAATCATCCCTTGGGTGCAGCATGTCTGGCAGGACAAGAGCACGCAAAGCCAGATCTCCTGCGTCCTTCTCCGTGTCGCACTGATGATTGTCGGCAGCTTTGTGCTCATTCAAGTGATGAGGCTGCTCCTCAAACTGCCACGCAATAAGCTTGATGAGTTGGCGAAGGATCATGATCGGCTCCAGTTCCATCGTGAAGCCGATAAGCTCAGAGCGGCCAGCGCAGCTAATGCGAAAGCCGAAAAAGCAGAAGCAGAAGCAGAAGATGATTCTTCTGAGGATCAAAAAACGAGCACAGACGCAGCTCAACCCGACTTTGAAGATCAACTCCGTCGTCAAGGGGCTCTGTCTCGTCTGCTCATCTCCCTCCACCGCTTCCCCTATACATTCGGAAATGCGGTGCTAGATGGGCTGATCATCCTCATGTTCCCCCTCACAGCTCTGCTTATTCAAAGCTTAGACCCAGCCCCCACTGATGAAACGTTACAATCTGTTTGGAGCATTGCGTGGATATCGGGCATCGGTCTGGGGATCTGGACGATCCTGATCCGGGCTTTACTCGCACCTAAACAGCCTTGGCTGCGCCTAACGGTCTTGCAAGACAATGTGGCGAAGTTCCTTTACTATTCCTTCCTACACCTCGCTACGGTGCTCGCTTGGGGCTATACAGCACTGATCGTATTGCACCATTGCACCCTACCCCCGGATGTCTCGCTGAGCTTAGAAAAGCTCCTTGTCCTCGTTGTGCATGCGATGGTTGCCGTCATGATCTTGCGGGCCCGCGGGATGATCAAGCATGTGTGCGACCGTGTGGCAACGCGCAGCCCACGTCTAGCCCCATTCATGCGTGTGATTGCCCGCTGCTGGTGGGTTGTGGCGCTCTTCTTTGACGTTGCACTATGGCTTGTCTGGGCCGCTAATATTCAGGGTGGCTATGATGTCATCTTGCGTATCTTCGTTCGTACATGCGTTGCACTGGTGCTGATGCGCGTTCTCAGCATTCTGGCCTATGGTGGGCTGAGCCGTATTGTCCATGCCCTTACTGATTCTACCCTCACACATGAGACGCAAAACCGTATTTTGCGCTATTACCCCGTTGCCCAGCGCCTTTTAGCGGTCGTGATCGCGGTGCTAACAGCTCTGTCCCTCGCTGTGGCATGGGGAGCACCGATCTACTCCGTCTTTGGGGAACATACACTCGGTGGGCAACTCTTCTCCTCCATTATCACCATCATCATCGCCTTGGTTGTTGGTGTTGTGGCGTGGGAAGTTGTCAATGTCGCGATTGAGAACCAGATCCGCCGTCTGGGCCAAAAAGACAGCGTTGAGCAGCAAAACCGTATGGCACGCCTGCGCACCTTGCAGCCGATGTTCCGTATTCTTCTGCTCGTTGTTCTGGTCATCGTCATTGGTCTGACGGTTCTCTCTCAGCTGGGGATCAATACTGGCCCACTTCTGGCGAGTGCCTCTATTTTTGGTGTGGCTTTGGGTTTTGGTTCTCAAAAGCTGGTGCAGGATTTCATCAGCGGTATTTTCTTACTGATGGAAAATGCCCTCACGGTTGGTGATTCTGTCACCCTCAACGGCACCTATGGTGTGATTGAGAAACTGTCGCTCCGCTCGGTGCATATCCGCGCCAATGACGGGTCGATGAACATCTTCTCCTTCAGCTCCTTAGGTCAGGTCACCAATTATAACCGTGATTTCTCTCGCGCTATGATCATTGTGGAAGTCGGTTACGATGTGGATACGGACGTTGCCGTTCAGGCTCTGCTCGATATTGCGCAAGACATGCGTAAAGATCCGAACTTCTCTTCAGACATCATTGACGACTTCCAGCTCTGGGGCGTTTCAGCGCTCAATGATTTCTCTGTAACAGTGCGAGGAACCTTCCCCACAACCACATCAGGCCGTTGGCCGGTTGAGTGGGAATTCTATCGTCGGGTGAAAAAAACCTTCGAGGAACGTGGGATCACCATCCCCTTCCCAACACGGACGATCAATCTTCAAGATGTCGCCGAGGCCGGCACATCACGCGCTGTGCCATCACGGCCTCACGCTCCAACCCAGGGGGGCAACAACGCCTCCTAAAGACAGAAGGGGAGCTTCCAGCTCCCTCTTCTCTCATAAAAAAAACCCCTGCCTTCACTCAGAAAGGCAGGGGTTTTTTGATACGACGGTTCAATGAACCTTCAAAAAGACTTAGCCATGTTCTTCGTCATAAGAGCGTAAGGCTAGAAGCGCCCAAATCGTGGCTGGAACCCAACCAAGAATAGTCACCTGAAGCAGCAGGCAGATAATCCCCGCAATGGGACGACCGATTGTAAAGAAGCTCAACCACGGAATAAAAAATGCGATCAGAACACGGAGCATACTCTGCCCTCCTTATTAGCGTATGACAATAATCTCCATGACGCTCCATACTTTGGACACGCTCATGGCCTCTTACGGCCGTACTATAAACAACCGTCCTTTAATAGAGAGTTTCCATCTTGCCGGTATGATGTGATCATTCCATACTGTAAGTATCGTGTCACGAGCCTTTTTGTTTTAACCACAGGCGCGTGGATAGGCTCAACATACCCTCTAAAAAACACGTCCTTTGCGTGGAGAATGATCCCTCTTATGGTTTTGACAATCCAGAAACCTTCTTTTATGCGCCATATATACAGGCTTATGCTTGTCGCATTGGTCTCTGCTCTGACGGCTTTAGGCTTAAGCTCCGCCCAAGCTTCCAGCCCAGCCCCTGCTGCAGCACAACCCACGCTCAACACACCTCTGAGCCGCGATGAAGCACAACGCCTGCTCTCTGTACTCAATAACCCACAAGAGCGCGATCAGTTTGCCCGCACGCTCTCGCTCATGGCGCGCGCAGCACCACCAGCCTCCACGCCGGCCTCATCCCCTTCATCTACCCCCACACTGGATAAAAGTCTTTTACCAGACCTGCACTCCGGCTTTAACAGTCTGCGCAACCAAGTCTGGGGCGATATTGGCCATTTTTTCAGCCTCTTTAACGATGTGCGCTATGTAGGGATTGAAGCCCATAAACAACTGAGCGCTCCAAGCGTACGGGCTGCTATTATTAGTACCCTAACAAAAACGGCCCTTATTTTCATCATTGGTCTGGCCTTGGAATATGGCACTAGCGTTCTTCTACGCCGGCCTGTGCATTATCTGACAAGCCAAGCCTTCCGACGCGATACCCTCAAACGCTCGGATACCTCCCCCGACCCCTCTGCTTCCGCAACCGGTGAAGATAACGAGAAAACAGAAGAACTTCGGGCAGCCGACCAAAGACGCCAAGCAGAAACATTGCGCTTTCTCGCACGCATTCCTTATGCTTGTGGGTTCTTTGGTCTCAAAATAGCTCCTATCGCTGTTTTTTACTTGCTGAGCCTCGGCGCCTTTGTACTCATTCCGTGGGATCAGACCGGTGGCGATGTCTTTATGAACATCGTCAATATTTATGCCGTTACACGCTGCCTCTATCTTTGCGGGGAAACCATCCTCGCCCCGCACGCATCCACCATTCGTCTCCTGCCCGTCATGGACATAACGGCACGTTTGCTCACACGCTGGTGGAAATATCTCATTATCCCTCTCGCGATCATCGTTATGCTTACCTGCTTGGGCGATAACCGATTTATCATCCTTCCACGCGGGGCTGATGCGTTAATCCGTATTATCGTCTTTATTGAACATCTCTTAATCGCGGTCTTTATCTGGCGCGTACGCCATATTGTGAGCCGCTTTTTAACACCAAACCGCACCACTGCTCACACGGTCTCTTTTTGGAGTGTACTGGGGGCTATCGCCCGTTTATGGTGGATTCCAGCTCTGTTACTCGATGTGTCACTCTGGACGGTTTGGGCCGCACAACTGCCGGGCGGTTATCATTGGATCATTCGTGCCACATTAGCCACGATCGCTACACTCGTGCTCTTCCGCATTGTTGCGATTATGGTTTATGGCGCTCAAAATACCCTTTTCCGCCTCAAACCCTCCCTCGTTCAGCGCTTTCCTGACCTCCAAAAACGTGCTGACCGCTATTACCCGATGACACGCCGTTTACTCACAGCGATGCTCATCGCCATTACAACCGTCACAATCGCTAATATTTGGGGTCTGCCAAGCTATGGGTTCTTCCTCTACAACCCTCTTGGGAACCATATTTTTGTTACCCTCCTGATCCTCCTGACTGCCGCTATCAGCGCGGTATTGATTTGGGAGGGGATCAACCTCTTCCTCCTCCAACAGCTTGCTCATTTTGAACAAAATGGCATGCTGTCCCGTGCGACGCGTCTTAAAACCGTCCTCCCCATTATCCGCACCGTCATGCTGGCGTTGATTATCATCATCGTCACCGTCACGACCTTGTCGCAAATGGGGATCAACGTCACTCCATTGCTGACCGGTGCCGGTATTATGGGGGCGGCGATTGCTTTTGGCTCTCAAAGCTTGGTGAAAGACTTTATCACAGGGTTCTTCATGCTGGTTGAAGATGCCATTCAAGTGGGAGATTGGGTCACAACAAGTGGAGTTTCCGGCACGGTGGAAAATCTCTCCATCCGCACCGTCCGCATTCGTGATACGAATGGGGATCTCCACATTATCCCCTTCTCCTCGGTCAACTCCATCACCAATACAGCGCGTGGCTATAATAAGATCGTCATCAAGCAGCAGCTGGCTTTGTCAGAGGACTTTGCCCGTGTCGTCGCTCTCATGGCTGATGTGGTGACAGAGATGCGCCAAGACGATACCTTTGGCCCTATGATCCTCTCCGATTATACGGATCTTGGCGTGGATGATAGCGGAGGTTCCGGTGCTGTACTTGTCGGCAGTATTCTCACGCAACCGATGATGAAGTGGAAAGTAAAGCGCGAGTTTAACCGTCGTATCAGTAATCGCTTTGCTTCAGAAAATATCAACTTCTATACGGGCACGTCTTATATTACGACACCCCCCAATACGCCTTTCCACACCGTTCAAGACGGCACGCAACCTCGCATTGAGCCGCCTTCCCAACACTCACCGCAGAGCTAAAACGGCTCTATAACACACGCCCCATCTGGTCATGGTGACCCGGTGGGGCGTTTTTTATTGGGGCACTGCAATACCGCAGTCTCAGCGCAGTGAACGCTTATAATAACTGAGCAAACATGGCCCCATGACCATGAGAAGGCCACTCTTCAGAAGACACGCTTTTTTCCTCGTCCGCAGCACCGTCTGATGATCTCTCTGGCACCAAAATCGTCAATAAATCCTGAGCCTTTTGCGCCGTGACCGTCTGGGCTAGCCTGTAGAAAATCTTTCTCCCAACACGCTCAGAAACGACAAGCTCAGCCCGTCTCAGCTGCCCTAAATACTGGCTCAACATCGGTTGGGTGATCCCCGTTAAACGCTCAATATCAGCGACCATGCAGCGTTGTTGGCGTAATAAGAGGAGAATCATCAACCGTTGCGGTTGAGCCAGCATACGCATCTCTTCTGCTAAGGAGCGACACTGCTCCTCCGTCACTGGCACTCTGTGACGTAATAGCTCTTGGTTTGTCTCTGCCATCATCCCTCCTCATCATCTTCTTGGGATAATCGGCCGGCACATTCATTTCCTTTGGGGTGAAGAAACCAACTCCTCCCCCGCTGACGCATCGATTGCTGCGTTTGAGCGGGCGGCGCAAGTGTTGGTTGGCCGGGGTGCCATCCTTCTGGGGTTACGACGTGAGAACGCTCCACCTCCTGAAGGGCCTCTAACAAACGCAGCATCTCCGCAATAGAGCGCCCCACCGTTGCCGGATATGTCAGGCTTGCTTGTAAGACCCCTTCTGGGTCGATCACCCGCACAGCACGTGCTGTCGCACTATCTTGAGCGGAAGGATCCAACATGCCGTAAATCCGCGAAAGCTCTAGGGAAGGGTCTTCAATAATCGGGAACGGAATTTCCACATCAAAGCGCTCTTTAATGAGGTCAACCCACGCTAAATGAGACGCCAAACTATCGACTGACAACCCCAGAACGACGCAGTTGCGCCGGCGGAAGGCTGGTTCATGGTGCGCCATCGCGATAAATTCACTCGTACAAACAGGAGTAAAAGACGCAGGATGTGCCATGAGGATTACCCAACGCCCGCGCAATCCTCCTAATGTCACCATTCCTTGCGTCGTTCGTGCCCGAAAATCCGGTGCTTTCTCACCAATACGCAACGGCGGTATTACCGGGTCATCCCCTGCCTCATTCATCGCTTGTCGCTCTTTCATCGTCTGAAGAAGGAAACTCATTCTCTCACGCGAATCTCAGAATGTGAATTAAGTTTTTTCATTAATCACCTTTTTTTATATTTTTGTTTTATCCTTAAATACCCTTTATACGAAGCAGTTTTCTGCCATTTTTTAATTTGATATATATCAAAAAAATTTATTTTCTCGCAGAAAATTAAGCTGTTTGGGCTTGATTATGGCGATAAAGTGATTTTGTTAAGTCAATCTACTCGTTCAGCCAAACATCTGTGCTGAACCTATTGTCACCTTCGGAGGCTCTTCATGACACCCCGCCTTCACGCCAGAGCGCCGCAGACATTATCCCGTCTGACGCGCCTTGCCGCTGTACCACTTGCGGGGTCTGTCATGCTCGGTGGTGGTGGCGCTGTTTTTCTCATCGCGCAGATGGGAATTCTTGCGCACATCATTACCGACCTCGCCTTTCGTCATCATCACGCACTCAACGACCTCCCTTATGCAGGGCTTCTCATAGGCTGTGTCGTGCTCCGCGCCCTCTGTCAGGGCAGTGCCGATACGCTGGGTGATTATGCGGGCCAAACCGTCACCTCCTCCTTACGCATGGAAGCCATGGAGCATCTTTTCCGTGTGGGGCCGGTGGGGCTGTCTGGCCAGGATAGTGGCCGCATGGCCACTCTCCTCTCTGAAGGGATTGAGGCCCTCCACTCCTATATATCCCGCTACATGACCCGAGCAGCGGCCATGCTCGTCACCCCTTTGCTTATCTTGGCAATGGTGGCCAAGCTTGACGGGTGGAGCCTGCTGATCCTTGCCATCACAGGGCCGCTTATTCCCCTTTTTATGGCTCTTGTGGGGTATAGTGCCCAAAGCTTGATGGATCGCAAATGGACAGAGCTTCTCCTTCTCGGCGCTTCTTTTCTTGATACACTCCAAGGGCTGACCACGCTGCGTCTGTTTGGGCGCACGCGCGATGGGTTAACCATCCTCGCTCATCAGACCCACGCGCATCGGCGCAGCACGATGGCGGTTATGCGGGTCGCGTTTCTCACCTCTGCCGTGCTGGAGTTCTTCTCCAGCCTGTCAATCGCGTTGGTCGCTGTGCTGTTTGGAGCCCGTCTGCTAAACGGAACAGTGGCCTTCCAAGAGGCGTTCTTTGTGCTGCTGCTCGCCCCTGAGTTTTTCATGCCGCTGCGCAGTTTTTCTGCCAGCTACCATGACCGTCAAAATGCCCAAAGTGCCTTTACCCCGATCGCAGAGCTCTTCACCCTTCCACCGTTATGTCAGACCGACCGTCCGTCTTCCACATCCGCTCCTCTTCAGAGCGTGCAACTTGAAAAGCTATGCGCAGGATATGGCGACGAACCCGACGTGCTTCACAGCCTCTCCGCTCACTTTAACCGCGATCAGCTTACCGTCATTACCGGGCCCAGCGGCAGCGGCAAAACGACGCTCCTGCGTGTTCTATTAGGGATGATGCCGCTCCGTTCCGGCCAAGGCAACGCACAGCGTGCAGACGGCACAGAATGCCCTCTGGCATCCCTCACGATTGGCTGGGTACCGCAAAGCCCCTTCCTGCTTGCAGGCACTATCGCTGATAATCTACGCCTCGCCTCGCCTCATGCCACCGAAGACGCCCTGCATGACGTCGTACAACAGGCCGGCATGAGCGACATTATCGCGACCCTTCCTGAAGGCCTCCAGACCTCTTTGGGGGAACGCGGCGCGCCGCTTTCAGCAGGGCAGATCCGCCGGCTGGCTCTGGCTCGCGCCCTGCTTCGTGCCCCTCAGCTTCTGCTCTTTGATGAACCTACAGCTGATCTCGACGCCACCAATGCCGCCCATGTGGCAGACGCCATCGCGCATGCCAGCAGCGGGCGGGTCTGCGTCGTCATTGCCCATCGCTCTGACCTCACCCGTTACGCTCAACAAACTCTGACGCTGAGTAACGGGGCATGGGCACAAACAGGAGCGGTCTCATGACCCAACCGTCACCGTCCGCTTTTTCCATCCGTCCTTTCCTCCGCCAAGCACGCGGTGTCTTGTTTGCTGGGTGTGTTCTTTCATGCTTGGCGTCTTTGGCGAGCTTTGGGCTGCTTTTTCTCTCCGGCTGGCTCTTAGCAGGCGCGGCAGCCGCGGGAATAGGCGGGATCGTGGCACAAAATATGTTCAACATCACGCTGCCCGCCGCTGGTGTGCGCTTCTTTGCGACCGTGCGCATCGTGGCCCGCTATGGGGAACGGCTCATCACTCATGATGCCGCCCTCCGTGTGACGGGAAAGCTACGTGTCTGGAGCTTTAAAACCCTCGCCCCACGCTCAGAAAGTCTGGCAACACAGGCGCGCAGCGGTGATGTCCTGTCACGCTTCGTCCATGACACCGAGCAGCTTGGGCAGTTCCCCCTTGATGTAGGTCTGCCTGTCGGCACCGCCCTCGTGGGCGCTCTCGTCGCTGTCGGTGTGACCAGCCTGTTCAACCCAGCCAGCGGCCTTGTGCTCGCCATTGGATTAAGCGTTGGTGGCCTCGCCCTCCCATGGCTGATCGGTGTGCTGACAGACCCACTTTCTCAAAAGCAAAGAGAGAATACGGCCCGTCTGCACGCGGATATGTTGGAGACCTTACAAGGCATGGCCGATATTCTGGCTAATGGTGCAGCCCAGCGCTGTATGGGCCGCCTGCACCAGCGCCAAACAACGGTCAACCGCCTTATTTTAGGGCAAGCATGGCGCTCCCATATCGTGCGGCAACTGCTGCCCATCCTCACCATGCTGTGCGTTTTAGGCGTGCTCTTCTGTGCCTCTGAAGCCCTGCAGGCTGGGCACCTCACAACAGCGCAACTCCCTATGCTGGCGATGGGGGTTCTCGCCGCTTTTGAGATGATCGCGCCTTTGATGGAGGCTCGTTTGGCCTATGAACGCTTTGTTCAAGCCGCGCAACGGGCTGGTGCCCTCTGTGCTCTTCCCATCGCCACGCCAGAGCCATCCACACCAGTAGCCCTCCCCCAGCACGCGCCTTTAGCCCTCCGTCATGTCCAGCTCTCTCTCGGTGGGCACAAAGTGCTGAACGATGTCACCTTCAGTCTCGCACCGGGGGAACGCTGTGCCATCACCGGCCCTTCTGGCGCGGGAAAATCGACCATTTCTCGCCTCATCATGCGGCTGATCGACCCCGATCATGGGAGTGTCACACTCGGAGATAAACCGCTCAATCATTTTACAACCGAGCAGCTTTCTCACGAGATTGGGATGCTCAGTCAAACGCCTCATCTCTTCCAAGGCAGTGTGAGGCGCAATCTGCTTATGGCGGATCCACAAGCGACCGAAGCACAGATGATCGCAGCCCTGCACATTGTTGACCTCCATGAAGAGGTCAACGCCATGCCGCAAGGGTTGGACACACTCTGTGGAGAGCACGGCACACGGCTTTCCGGCGGGCAAATGCGCCGCCTCGCCCTCGCGCAAATCGTTCTACGTCGCCCATCCTTCCTCGTGCTGGATGAACCGACTGAGAGCCTCCCTCCCTCTATGGGCACACACATTATAGACAATGTGCTCGCCGCATTACCCCAAGCGGGTGTACTGTGCATTACCCATAGGCCAGAACCCCTCCCTTTTATGAACCGCGTGTTCAGGCTGCATAATGGCGCCCTCATCGCCGAGGAAGGGGGTGAGCGATGAGTTAAGCCCCCATACATACCCAACCTGACAGAAGGTGATGCTTTCTGGCTGGGCCCTGCCGCTCTCTCTCTTTCGACGACGGCCCATCCGGGGAGCATCTCCGCCCTTTACCCTAGCGTGCTCTGTCCATGCCCCCTTCGAGAAACAGGAGTTTGCAGTGGATTTTATCAATCCCCATGTCGTTGACCTGTCTCGCTTTCAATTTGCGATGACAGCGCTCTACCATTTTATGTTTGTCCCCCTCACCTTGGGGCTGACCTTCCTTGTTGCCGCGATCGAGACTGTTTACGTCATCACCGGTCGTCGTATTTACCGTGATATGGCCAAATTTTGGGGCCATCTCTTTGCCATCAACTTTGCCCTCGGCGTGGCAACCGGGCTGACGATGGAGTTTGAGTTCGGCACTAACTGGTCGATGTATTCCCACTTCTTTGGCGATATGTTCGGCACACCACTCGCCATTGAAGGGCTGATGGCGTTCTTTATGGAATCGACCTTCATCGGCCTCATGGTCTTTGGGTGGGATCGCCTCAGCCGCCCCGCTCATTTGGCCGTGACCTTTCTTGTTGCCGTGGGGTCTAACCTTTCCGCCCTGTGGATCCTGATCGCCAATGCGGGCATGAATGTCCCTACAGGCACGCATTTTGACCCCGATACCATGCGGATGCAGTTCGACAGCTTTGTTGAGCTCGTCTTTAGTGAAGACGCTCAAGCGAAGTTTGTTCACACCTCTGTTGCCGGTTATGTCTGCGCTGCGATGCTCATTATGGGGATCAGCGCCTTCTATCTCCTGCGTGGACGTCATCGTGAGCTTGCGCTCCGCTCCTTCCGTATCGCCACCCTTTTTGGGCTGGTCTCTTCGGTCGCCGTCATCACCTTAGGGGACGTCTTGGGCCGGATGGACTACGCAAAACAACCGACCAAAATCGCCGCGATCGAAGGGCTATGGCATACGTCAAAACCACCCTATGCACCGTGGGCGGCTTTCGCCTTACCCGATGATGCCAAGCAAGAAAACCATCTTGAGATCGGTGTTCCGTTTGTGCTGACCCCGCTCATTACGCATAGTTTTGACCAGCCAGTCACCGGTATGCACGAGCTTGAAGACCAAGCAGCACCACGCATCCGCTCCGGCATTATCGCGATCAATGCGCTCAAACGCTATGGTGATAGCCATTCCAGCACGGATCTCGCAACCTTCCGCGCGCATGAAGACGATATGGGCTTTGGCTTTCTCGCCATGCGTCATAGTCCCAACCAAGACACCAGCGCCATCACTGAGGCTGACCTTGAGCGCGTCGTCAAACAAACACAGCCGGATATTCTGCCGAATGTGTTCGCTACCTTCTGGGCTTTCCGCATCATGGTGGCTCTAGGTGGGTTCTTCTTCATCTTCTTTGCTTTCTCCACCTTCTTCAGCCTGCGTAATCAGCTTGAGAGCAACCGTTGGCTGCTTCGTATTGCTGTATGGGCCATTCCTCTGCCTGTCATGGCAACAGAGTTTGGATGGGTGACCGCAGAAGCAGGGCGTCAACCTTGGACAGTGTTTGATCGTCTGCCGACCTTCCTGTCTTCTTCCAGCCATACAGTCGGGTATATGACCTTCTCACTGATTGGCTTCATCCTCCTCTACAGCGCGCTGATTATCGCAGAGTTTTATCTGATGTTCCGCTACGCACGCCGTGGCCCGCAGGACCATACATCCCACGAAACGCCAAGCACCGACCCGATGCTTTCAGGCCTGCATAACGCACAAGGAGGGCGCTTCTGATGACGGCTTATGTTATTCTTAAACTTCTCTGGACGGGGATCTTAGGCTTCCTCCTGTCAGCGCTTGGGCTGATGGTTGGAATGGATATGGGCGTCGGCACACTTCTGCGCTTTGTCGGCCGCACTGACCCCGAACGCCGCACCATGCTCAACATTATCGGCCCTCATTGGGACGGAAACCAAGTCTGGTTCGTCTTGGGAGGCGGCTCCATCTTCGCAGCGTTCCCCTCCCTTTATGGCACGTCTTTTTCCATCTTTTACGTGGTGATGATCCTGCTGCTCTTTAGCATGATCTTGCGCCCCGTAGCCTTTGAGTATCGCTCTAAAGTGGAAAATAAGCATTGGCGCGCAGGATGGGATAGTGCTTTCCTCATCTCGGGTTTTGTACCGATGTTCGTCTTCGGTGCGGCCTTTGGGAATGTCCTCCAAGGGGTTGGCTATCACTTTCTGTGGACGGGGCAATATATCCAAGATGAGAGCTTCTGGTCATACTTGCTCAATCCCTTTGCCATCCTCTGCGGTCTTATGAGCGTCTCACTCAGCGTGCAGCAAGGCGGGGCGATGCTGATGCTGCGTGCAGAAGAGCCCATCTACTCACGCGCGAAACAGTATAGCTCCTTCGGTGGACTTGTCGCGGCCCTGCTCTTTGTGATTGGTGGCGTCTGGGTTCACAGCATCAAGGGCTTTATGTTGACCGCTCCGGTAGATCCCAACATGCCAGCCAACCCACTGCATGGCCAACATGTCGCCATGGTAAAAGGTGCATGGCTGACACATTTCACAGCCCATCCATTGCTCTGGCTGATCCCCATTATGGGAACATTCTGCATGGTGGCGAGTTCTTTCTGCCTCCGCCGTGACCATGTCGGGCTTGCTTGGTGGCTGGGTGCGGGCTCTTGGATCGGTACCATCGGGACAATCGGCGCTGCGATGTTCCCCTTCCTCATGCCATCATCCACAGCACCAGACCAAAGCCTCAGCACATGGAATGCCACAGGCAGCGCCTATGGCCTCACCGCGATGTTGGTTGTGAGCTGCATCTTCATTCCACTCATCCTCTCGTACACCTCTTGGTGTTACCATGTCATGCGCGGCCGCGTGAGTGTGCATGACGTCATCAATAGTCACGATAGCTATTAAGGAGGGGCTTATGTTTGCTCAATTTCCATCCTTGTTGAAACTCGCAGGCCTTGGGGCTGCGCTCGTCATCGCCCTGCTCTTTGCTGTCTTCGTTGGCGACCAAGGCCCGTGGTATTTCGCTTGGGTTGTCGGCACGGTGATGATCGTGCTCATCTCCGCTACAGGGGCCGTTCTCTTTGAAGCCCAAAACAATCAAGACCACGACCAGAACAAGGAGACACAACCATGATGGGTGACCTAGAAGGCATTATCTTCTTTATTCCCTTTGTTTATCTTGCTGTTTACCTCGCTGCCGTTGTGATTATGAAACGCATAGAGCCGTGATCGCTCAATAAACGCTTTCCTTTATCACCCTGCTCTATGGGGCACTCTATAGTGCTGGGGGAATGTGACAGCCACGGCAGTGCCACCCTGTCATACCCCAGCCCATAGACGCCACTCTTGAGGAGGAACGAAAAAAGCCGCCCTTTCCATCAGGGCGGCTTTTTGTGTACTCTCACAACGTCAGAGCATAGAGGGACAATCACGTAATGGATGACGATACCAAAGAAGCACTCAAGATGTTTCTCCGCTTTCTCATCCCGATCATTCTGGTTGGCGCTGCCTTCGCCGTATTTTCCGTTAAAATTCTACTGGCTCTCTTTTAAAGCGCACAGCTTACCGACCAATCATTTTCATAAATTTCTCAGGGTAACGTGCGCCCTCAATCGTTAGGGTTCTGACTGCCTCTTCAATTTTCTTCAGCTCATCAGCACTCAACATAATCTCCGAAGCTGCAGCATTTTCGTCAAACCGTGACAATTTTTTAGTGCCAGGAATGGGTACAATCCATGGTTTTTGGGCCAAAATCCACGCTAAGGCAATTTGCCCAATCGTTGCCCCACGCTCCCATGCGATAGAACGCAATATATCCACACAGGCCTCGTTCTTCTCCATCGCTTCCGCCTTAAAACGTGGCAAAATGGCCCGGAAATCATCCTCTTTCAGCTCGGTCTCTTTAGAGATCGTGCCTGTTAAAAAGCCTTTGCCAAGCGGGCTATAGGCCACAAGCCCAATGCCAAGCTCTTCACAGGCCTCAAAAATCCCATTCGTTTCAAGATCACGCGTCCATAACGAATATTCATTTTGTAACGCAGCAATAGGCTGCACCGCATGAGCCCGGCGGAGCGTTTGAACACCGGGTTCTGACAAGCCAAAATGGCGGACTTTCCCTTCAGCAATCAGCTCTTTAACCGTCCCCGCGACGTCTTCAATCGGCACATCTGGATCCACACGATGCTGATAAAACAGATCAATCGTTTCAATACCAAGACGTTTGAGCGATCCTTCACAGGCCCGGCGAATAGACTCAGGGCGACTATTCAGCCCCTCCGTCTTTCCATCCACATAGTTAAACCCAAATTTGGTCGCAATCGTCACCTGATCCCGCACGGGACGCAGCGCTTCCCCGACCATCTCTTCATTCGTAAAAGGCCCGTACACTTCAGCAGTATCAAAAAAGGTTTCACCACGCTCCGCAATGGCACGAATGAGGGCTATTCCGTCTTTTTTGCTCAGCTTATGACCGTATCCGAAATCGATCCCCATGCAGCCAAAACCAATCGCTGACACCTCAAGACCGCTTTGTCCTAAAATCCGTTTCTTCATGGTTTATCCTCTTTCTCACGACTCTCTTATCGACAGGCCCTCACCATGACTCCACTCACATCTTATGATAAGTATGATAAATGATATTGCCGTTATGAAAGATATTCATCAATGGAACGTGCAGACCTCCGCGATCTCTATGCCTTTGTCGCTGTCGCCCAAGCACGAAGCTTCACCAAAGCCGCCGCACGTCTGGGCGTGTCACAATCAGCCTTAAGTCATACGATACGCCATTTAGAAGAACGCCATCAGGTCAAACTCCTGACCCGCACGACCCGCAGCGTCTCACCCACAGCCGCTGGCAAAACGTTCCTGAACGCCCTCACACCCATCTTCAGCCAACTTAACGACGCTTTTGATGATCTGCACCATGCCAGCAACACCCTCACCGGCACTGTGCGCATTACCTCAGGCAAGCTTGTCGCCCACATGCTGCTCTGGCCATGTATTGAAAAACTCAGCCAACGCTACCCCAACCTTGTCTTTGAAATTGATGCCTCCCATCGCCTCCATAATATCGTTACCGAAGGATTTGACGCCGGCATTCGTTTAGGTGAACAAATTGAACAAGACATGATTGCCGTGCGTATTAGCCCCCCAAAACGCATGGCTGTTGTGGGCTCTCCCGACTATTTCGCCCACCATGCTCCACCTCTCACTCCACATGATCTGACCGATCATGCATGCATCAATCTCCGCCTCCCCACCAAAGGCGGGCTTTATTTGTGGGAGTTTGAACGCGATGGCCGCCCACTCAATGTACGCGTCAATGGCCCATTGATTTTCAATGACACAGACCTCACCGTAGAGGCTGCGTTAAAAGGCTTTGGCCTTACCTGCGTGCTTGATGATGCTGTGCAAGACCATCTCCAAAAGGGCCGCCTTATCCGTGTATTAGAAGATTGGTGCCCACCTTTCCCCGGCTATTACCTCTATTATCCCAGCCGCCGCCACGTCCCACCCGGTCTTGCGGTGCTTATTGAGGCCTTACGGAATCATCAATAAACATTATATATTTCTATTTCAAAACGATAATAGATTAGAAACGTCTTCGCTCCCTCCGTCCTGTAACGGTACAAAAAGTCTCTCTAGAAACATACCGCCATGATCTGTTAAGAAGCCCCTCTCCCTTTTATCCCCCTGATCAGGATGGTGCGCATGGCTTCTTCCCCTCGGCAATACCAGCTTGGACTGTTGAGTATTACCATCACAGCCATTCTATGGGGAAGTATTGGCATCGCCGCGAGCATGGCGCCCCCCGTTCGTCCACTCACAATGGGGGCAGCAGCGATGGGCTGCGGGGGACTGCTCCAAGCACTCAGCGCTTTACCAAGCCTGTACCACGCACGCGCTCTTTTAAAAAAATACGGGCTTTATGTTCTGCTTGGCGGGCTTGCTGTCGCAATTGACCCCCTCGCATTCTACACCTCCATGCATATGTCCGGCGTTGCTGTCAGCACGGTCGTCAGTCTCGGCTCAGCTCCTTTATTCTCGGCTATCATTGATACCGTGATGGATCGTGTCACGCTCGGCCCTCGTTGGTATTTAAGTGCCGCTTTAGGGATTACAGGCATTGCTCTGCTCTGCTTCGCAGAACGCACAGCCAGCCTCTCTCACCACGCCGCCCCCGCACCAATTATGGGGATTATTCTCGCCCTTATCATGGGCTTTACCTACGCCTTCTACTCTTGGGCCGCCCACCGGCTTATTCAACGTCATGTTCCCTCAAGGGCCGCTATGGGCAGCATTTTTGGTGTGGGCGGGCTGCTCCTTATGCCGGTGCTCTTCAGCACAGGGGGCGCTTTTCTGCTCTCTTGGCATTATATCGCCGCCGCGGCGTATTTAGCGGTTATTCCGATGCTCATCGGCTTTATGTGCTTTGGCTATGGGCTGCGCCATGTCCCTGCAAGCACCGCAACAACCATTACGCTTCTTGAACCCACAGTCGCTGCTCTTTTAGCCGTTTTCATACTGGGCGAACGTCTTCCCTGGGTTGGATGGAGCGGTATTGGGCTCATTATGCTCAGCCTTATCTGTGTCACCTCTCCCAAAAAAGGCAATAACGCTTAAACCAGCCGCCCCTTACGAACCAAGCTGGGCACGGCGCTGCCTCACATGGAGGGATATGCTCACGCCAAGAGCCAGCAAGGCGATCGTGCCCAATGACAAAAGCGTATCAATCCGCGACCCCGGCAAGAAGAGCAATAAGATCGTTAGGACAGGGATCACACCAATAACCGTTCCTGCGATCCAACGATTCAGGCGCTTTTGACGTAATCTGGGGTTCCGCCAATAAGCGATGGCGGCCATCATATACATAAAGAGAATTAACCCGCCCGATGCCCCAAGCAAAATAGGGTACACGGTCTCTGGTGACCCGACGGCAAAGAGCACAATAATCAGCTCCAATGCCGTGGTAAGCCGTAGCGCCCATACCGGCACATGACGCGCTGTTTCCTGAGTGAGGAAAAGCGGTGCAAGGTTAAGGCTGCCTAACTCGCGCATCGTGCGAGACACGACATAAACAGCGGAATTAAGGCACGAAAGCACGGCAATCAACGTCACGGCAATGGCGGCTTTTTGCGCAAACGGCACATGCAGCATGTGCAACACCGTTAAGAATGGCGAATGCCCAACCCGAACCGCATCCCACGGCACCAATGACACAATGACCAGAACAGACCCGGCATAGAAGAACAGAACTTGCAGCGGCAAACGACGCACCGTGCGGGTAATATTCTCCACAGGGCGGTCACTATCAGCGGCCGCCATCACCGCAATTTCACAGCCGCTAAATGTCTGCACAATCATGGGGACAGCCCCGATCACAGCCCACACACCACAGGAGAAAAACCCACCATGGCTCGTCATCGTTTGTACGGCTCGGCTAAACGGATGTCCTGACCATGCCAGCCATCCCAGCCCAATAAAAATAAACACACCCAAAAAGAGCAGCTTTAATATGGAAAGCCCCGCTTCTGCCTGCCCATAATGACGGAGGGATAAACGATTAATCGCCCAAGCGATCGCAATAAAAGCCAACGCCCCCACAAAAGCGGGTACAGCGACCAAGTCTTGAAGGATCATCCCCCCCGCTACAGCCTGCGCACCGGCTGTAACAGCCCAAAGAAACGCATAGCTCCAGCCACTCATAAAAGCCGCACGCGGCCCCACATGCTGGGCAATATGGCTGATAAAAGAGCCACGACCTTGGGCATCAATCGCTAAACCACCCAGAAGGCGCATCACCAGCCAAACAACGGCCCCCGCACCAAGATAGGAAAGCAGCACAGCAGGCCCAGAAGCCGCAATCGTTGCCGATGTGCCCACAAACAGCCCTGCCCCGATAATTCCCCCAATGGAAATCATCGCAACATGAAAGGACTTCAACGTGTTCGCCTTTGGACGACCGTCATCACGTAACACATGACCATTAGGCTGCGGGGCCACCGCCATCGACTTCATTCCTCTTTCTCTTATGACGGGCCAACGGGGCGATCACCCAAGATCGTGACCCGGTTCATAATCCGTCGTGCTGGGCGATAATCATCAACCGCATAATGCTGCGTAATGCGATTATCCCAAAAGGCAATATCACCTTCTTCCCAACGCCACCGTACCGAATATTCCGGCTTCGTGGCATGGTGGAATAAATAACTCAAAAGAGCCTGACTTTCACCAAAATCCACATCATTAATTTCGGTCGTGAAGCCTTCCGCCACAAAAAGCCCTTTTTCGCCCGTTTCAGGATGTACCCGCACCACAGGATGTGTCACAGGTGGGTGCGCATTGCGCGTTTCCGTCCATTTTGCGAGTGCTTCAGGTGTGTTTCCAAAACGTGACACGGGAAAAGACCGTGTAAAATCATGCTGAGCCGTCAGATGCTCCACACGCTGGCGCATCCCTTCGGACAGTCCTTCATACGCAGCAGTCCCACTCGCCCAGATCGTATCACCACCCCCGGTTTCGGGCAAAAGACGTGCCGCTAAAACCGCTGCTTTTGGTGGCTTTTCTTCAAACGTCACATCTGTATGCCACAGCGCATTATCACGTAGATCATTCAATGCCGTATCCAGCACAATCGCTTCAGGCACGTCCTTTACAACAGGGAAAATGGGGTGCCGATGCAGGCTTCCAAAATTGCGCGCAAAATCACGTTGCTGCACAGGAGAAACCTTCTGACGACGGAAGAACAGCACCTGATGAGTAAGCAGCAGCGCATTGATCTCATCACGCAAGGCCGGTGTAAGAGGCTTGGAAAGGTCAATCCCTTCCACCACCGCACCAATAGCAGGAGACAAACGCGTCACCTGAAGTGCATTAGCCGCCGGGGCCACAGCAGGAGAACGATTGAGAACAGAAGAAACAGCAGCCATAATCGTGGCCTCCATGATGATGGGGAAGACCCCCATAAAACGACAATTTCATGGTAAATATATTTCACACGATTTTTCAAAGTGAAAATAACATATATTACTATATTGTTTAGTTTTATATCGATGGCATGGTTTTGATAATCCTTATTTTCCCGTGGGTTACCTTCTCACATAACGCAACTGGAAAATGTTATGGATGGTCCATTCCTTTCATAAAACGTACCATCCAGACACTATCTATAGCTCTCAATACACGTACCGACATCACACCCATCTTCTAAGATCAAACCCTATTGATATGAAATAACAAACAAGCAGATAGCCCGTTTAAGTCCTTTTCCGAAACTCACAATATACCTCACCGTTATGATCCCCTCGTGTTGAACGGCAGCATCTTTATAAACCCCAACAGCCTACAATGAAGCGCGTTTCCCAAAGAGTATAAGTAATACCAAAAGGAAAGATGACGAACGTCTACAGGCGAACACACCAGCAAAAAAGAAAGAAATTTTCTTGTCATCTTTATCTACATCACGTCAATTTTTGCAGTATAACTGTTTCAAACACCGCCAATAGTTCACAATAGTTTCTATAAAAAAATGAAATACTATGGTTTATCGGGCCTTAATATACTCTTTAGTAGCAGCAATAAGAAAGGAAGAGACGCTGCCCTACGCCTCCAGCTTTCACCAACACATGAAACACTGAACAGCCATCTACCAAAGGCAAACTCAGAAAGCACGACACGTCCCACCGTTCTGATATCGCCAAAAAACCTAAGATATCGTTCGCCAAAGTTTCTTAGACGACGTCTTCCCTTTCAAACGAACTTTCTCAATTAACATTTCCCAGAAAGACCAGCTCCGATCAGAAAAAACTCATGTCATCATACTCATGATAATCCGTTCGGCAGTCCATCTATCTTGCGAAACTTAACAGGCCCTAAAGCTCAGAACAGCCAGAAGCTTCGACGCTGTCATGCCATTCTCATCATTCCTGAACATCACCGTTATCGTGCTCTATAGGTCATGCAGCTTGTTTTAGGTCGCAGACGAACAGCCTCAGTCAATCACTCGCAAACCGCCTTTGTCTCGCTCGTCCTCCCTCCCCCTTACGGCCCCTTTTCTATCCATACAATCTCTGAGAGAGTTTGAAACAAAACAGAACCTCATCCAGCAAGCATATTTCCCTTAATCTGTAGGGTTTGACGGCAACGAAAGCTTACGCTCCATCATCTCTTTAATCTGGTCTAAAGACGTTCTTTCATTCGCAATAATTTCATAATGATAGTGCTCCTCTTCCTTGCGAGCTGTTGTGTAAGTTTTTCTCCATTCTTTTATATAATTTTCAACATCTCTAAATGTATCTTTATATTCTTTAAATAATTCTTTTTCATTTATTGTGCGAATCTCTTTTTTAACAAAACCACAATAACTTTCAAAATAAAAAACAAATAATTTTTCCTTAAGACCATAATTAATATCAAGTCTATACATATATTTTCCATCGTTGTTGGGGAAGTCTGTTAACCCTTCCCTAAAGAGAGAGTACAATATATTCGTGTATTCATTAGAAATAACTTGAGTTAAATCCACATCCTTTTTCCCCAAATTTTTATGCATATTGTTCTTTTCATTTTCTACCTTCTGAAGCAAATCATCAACAATAACAAGATTCAGAAACCCTTTCTCCTGAAAAAATCGAATAGATTTCATCAAATTTTCAATAGTATGATCCTTATCAAAAAGAAGATATACTTCTTCCAACATCGACATATAAGAACTATCTGGATACGTCTTCTTCTCTAATTTAAATACAAGTTCATCCTCATCCTTTGGTATAAACTCATAACGTTCTTGAAATTTCTTATAAGCCGCAAAACGCTCTTTAAAGAGATTGAGCCTATACGCATTGGCGTTGATCTTTTTCTGTGATCGCGCCACCCAGAACGCTGCACCGGCGATGAGAATACTGAAAAGAGAGGCTCCTAATGGTGCAAAATCCTTCAGTACCGTCACGAAAGAAGGATAAGAGGAAGGCGAAACGCAGGATAATACCATATTATGGATAGAACATGTGGTCTGCATGGTGCTTTCAACCCACTCCTCATTCAAAGATAATCACGCATTATCGCCTCTTATAGCATCCGATAAACCAATGACCTCATAATATTCCCCGCCCTTTTACGATCATGTTGGGCAGCTAACGAAGCTCAGCATTTCATAGGTAAGCTCGCGTTCTTTCATTCTCTTTGGATGAAATGCCTGTGGATCTTCTGGAAGACGACACGAAATCACGTCCAATCCCGACGATAATAAGCGCACTCAACTTTCCTACAGCCGCCCTGACAACCAAAGCCCTTGGAACCTACGTCGATACGTAGAACCATATCTCTCCGAACACATAACCACATCCTTATATTGATAAAAACGAAAAAAGCTTGTCTGATGGCGTATTCCTCGCTACCACCATTTCCCCGCTGTCTCATTAAGCGATAGCTGAGCGGCGATAGCGGCCATAGCGAAGCACTCCTATTTTCCTATGGCACGACATATAAATGTTGAATATGGTGTAAAACGACACTTAACCGTTGAATGGTACATGCTCATGACCCGGTCTCCTTCTTTTAATCGCCGCCGGTTTCTGAACTTTTCAGCCGGCTTGGCAGGTTCTGCTTTGCTGTCCTCCGCTTATGCGGCCCCGGCCCGTGTGCTCAAAATCGGGATTATGTCGGGCGAGGACGAAGATATTTGGCGTATCGTTGCACAAAATGCAGCCAAGTCTGGGTTGACGCTTAAGGTCATCCCGTTCTCTGACTATAACGCCCCCAATGAAGCTCTGACCGAGCATGAGCTGGATGCCAACGCGTTCCAGCATCGCCCCTTTATGGAGGCGCAAATAAAAGCACACGGCTATGAGATCACCCCCGTTGGGGACACGTATTTCCAGCCGATTGGGCTTTACTCCCATAAATGGCATGCCATCGCAGACCTCCCCAAAGGGGCCACTATTGGCGTGCCGAACGACCCCAGCAATGAAGGCCGCGCGTTGCGGATGCTCCAAACATTGGGGCTGATTAAGGTCTCCGCCGATGCGGGACTGTTCCCCACCGCGTTGGACATCACCGACAACCCACGCAACATCACCGTCCAAGAGCTAGACGCGGGCATGGTGGGGCGTTCTTTGTCAGACCTTGATGCCGCCATCGTCAATACCGATTGGGCCCGTAAAGCCGGGATTGACCTCGTTAAAGACCGGATCGGTGTTGAGGGGCTCGCCAATAACCCATACGTCAATTTTATCGCGGTCAACACGCAAGATGCCAACGCCGCTTGGGTAAAGCCATTGGTGGAGGCTTTCCATCAACCTAATGTGCATCAGTCTATTGACGACCTCTTTCATGGTACGGTCTCGCCTGCATGGTCATGAAAGCCCCTATTCTTGAAAGCCGTCACGTCACCCATCGTTTTGGTGGCCAAGCCGCACTAAAGAACATCTCTTTTTCCATCGAAAAAGGCGAGGTTGTTGGTGTGATTGGCCGCTCGGGTGCGGGAAAATCAACGCTGCTGCGCTTCCTCTGTGCACTTGAAACGCCTGAGGAAGGGCAGATCCTGCTGGATGGGATCGACCTGACCAAACAGCCTGAAAACCGGCTGATTGAGATACGCCGTCATATTGGCTTGGTCTTCCAGCATTTTAACTTGCTGACCTCCCGCACCGTGGCTAGTAACATTGCTCTACCTCTCCAAATTGCAGGACGCCCACGTCGGGAGCAGCAGGAACGTGTCAACGAACTGCTTGAGCTTGTTGGATTGGCGGGTTTTGGGGAGAAATACCCTTCCCAGCTCTCCGGCGGGCAAAAACAACGTGTGGGGATTGCCCGTGCACTTGCCGCAAACCCGACCTTGCTGCTCTGCGATGAAGCGACCTCGGCGCTAGACCCAGAATCCACCACCTCCATTCTCAATCTACTGACCGACATTAACCGCAAGCTTGGCTTGACCATCATTATCATCACCCATGAGATGGATGTTGTGCGCCGCTTTGCTCGGCGCATTTTGGCATTAGACCATGGGAAGCTGATTGAAGATGGCACGTTAATCGACTTCCTCAGTGATGGTGGGCAGAAGAAGACCCTCCAACCGCTTTTGGCTGATATTCGCCCCAAACTGCCCAATGATGTTGCACAGCAGATGTGCGAGACGGATTCCCCCGGGGCTGCAATTATCATGCGCGTTGTCCATAGCGGTGAAGGCGTGATGCCGCCCTTCTTTGGGGCCTTAGCCCAACGGTTCACCCTTGATGCTGCCTTGCTGCAAGGCGGGGTAACGACCATTAGCGGCCAGCCCGTTGGGGATATGATTGTTAGCCTTCGCGGGGAACGCCGCGATGAGGCCGTTGAATTCGTTAAAGAGCTCGTTAAAAGCATGGAGGTTCTGGGATATGTCCCCCATCATCCTTAATGTCATCCTCCACGCCACTCTTCAGACGCTTGAGATGGTTTTTGCCTCCACCGCTTTTTCAGTGCTGGTGGGGCTGCCTTTAGCGGTGTTTATGATCGTGACTGGGCCGAATGGGCTCTATCGTTTGCCGATCATTGGCCGTCTTGTCGGCATTATCGTCGATGCGTTGCGGGCGATCCCCTTCATCATCCTGCTGGTGGTGCTGATCCCCGTCACACGCTTTATTGCGGGCACGTCCTTAGGCACAGAAGCCGCCATTGTGCCGCTATCAATTGCTGGGATCCCCTATTTCGCGCGGCTTGCTGAAGTGTCCTTACGGGAAGTCGATATGGGGCTTGTTGATGCGGTTAAAGCCATGGGCGGCACACGTCTGACCATTATCCGCTCGGTGCTCATCCCCGAAGCCCTACCAAGCCTCATCGGGAGCCTGACGGTAACCCTCATTACTATGGTCAGCGCCTCCGCAATGGCCGGGGCCATTGGGGCTGGTGGTTTGGGAGACCTCGCCATCCGTTACGGCTATCAGCGCTTTAACACGACCGTCATGATGGATGTGGTGATTGTCCTCATCATCATGGTGTTCATCATTCAAATGGTGGGCAACAGCCTGACACGCTGGCTGCGTCACTAGCACCGCCACGAACAACTATGACGATACAAAAAAGGGGACGTATCCGGGACGCCCCCTTTTTCTTTAGACGTTCAAAAAGGCGCCCTTACGCTTTCTCAAGTGCCTGCTCGAGATCAACGAGCAGATCGTCACCATTTTCAACACCCATAGACAGGCGCACAGTGGCATCCGTCACACCAATACGGTTACGCACCTCTACCGGCACACCAGAATGGGTCATGGTTGCTGGATGGCTCGCCAGTGACTCTGTCCCACCAAGGCTGACGGCCAGCTTCATGATCTGCAACGCATTTAAGAACTTAAAGGCTGCTTCCTGCCCACCGACAATGTCAAAGGAGAAAGTTGACCCGGCCCCGCTGCATTGCTTCTGATACACATGCCCTTGTGGGGAGTTCTTATCATAGAAAGGCGGGTAATAGACCGTCGTCACCTTAGGATGACGCTCTAGAAAGGCCGCCGCTTTCTCCGCATTGATCGCCGCACGCTCCATACGCATGCCCAATGTTTCGAGCGAACGTCCCAGCATCCAGCAGCTATGAGCATCCAGCTGCGTGCCGATCGCACCACGAAGCTGACGGATCGGCGTCATCATCGCTTTTGTGCCCATCACAGCGCCGGCCACAAGGTCGGAATGACCACCCACATATTTCGTGAGGGAATAGAGCGACAGATCCGCCCCATGCTCCAATGGATGCTGATAGACCGGGCCGAGCAGCGTATTATCGCACGCCACAAGCGGACGGTACCCCTGCTTATCCTCAATCTTCTCCGCCACACGACGCATAAGGGCAATATCGACCAGACCATTCGTTGGGTTAGCCGGCGTTTCCGCGAGGATAATCGCCACACGCCCTTCAGCCATGGCTTTTTCGGCTGCTTCTGTTACCGAGGCTTCATCCACGCCATTACCAAAACCCACAGCTTTAATGCCGAGGGAGGCCATCGTTTTGCTCAGTAATGTTTCTGTCCCACCATAAAGCGGCTGGGAGTGCAAAATAACATCACCCGGACGCGCATACGCCAGTAACGTTGTCGTAATGGCGGACATCCCGGAAGAGAACACCGCCGCATTCTCTGTGCCTTCGTAGATCGCTAAACGATCTTCCACAATCTCGCTATTTGGATGGTTAAAGCGCGAATAAACCAACCCAGCGCCCTTACCCTCAGGCGGTTGCTTACGACCGGACACGTAATCAAAGAAGTCGCGCCCTTCTTCAGCAGTCGGGAAGACGAAGGTTGAGGTCAAAAAGACCGGTGCTTTCACAGCCCCTTCTGATAAAACAGGATCATACCCATAATTAAGCATCTGTGTATCAGGATGGAGGCGATGCTCGCCGATGAAAAGTTTATTATGATTGGATTCGGCCATGTCACTTTTCCTCTTTAGGATATAATGGTTGCTTTATAAGCTCCCATGACACACTCTACGGGTTCTTGTGAAGGAGAAAACGATGGTGCAGCGCCCTACTCTTCTCTGGTTTCGTGATGATTTACGCCTCGACGATCATCCAGCCTTGTATGAAGCCGCTCAAATAGGGCGTCCCCTTCTCTGCGTCTTTATCCTAGAAAACGGCCAAACAGCGCTGCCTCCCCTCGGTGGTGCAGCCCATTGGTGGCTTCATGGGGCGCTCTCCTCCCTCCGCCACGCTCTAGAAGAACGCGGCGGCACGCTCATTACCCTTCGGGGAGAAGCCGAGACCCTCATCCCCGCTCTCGCCCGTGCCACACAGGCCGCGAGCGTGCATACCCATGCGCGTTTTCATGAACGGGAACGCGCGCAAGAAGACCGTATCGCCCAAGCTCTGCCGGATCAGGTCGCTCTGCATAAATATTGGGGCACGGTTCTACTAAGCCCAAACACCGTCGCAACCAAAAGCGGGGCTTCCTACCGTGTCTTCACCCCTTTCTGGAAAGCCCTTCAACAGCACCCGATTCCGACACCCCTGCCCATTCCACGCACGCTTCAGTTCTTCGCTCTTCCAGACGACGTGTTGTCAGAATACCGATTCGATGAAGAAACATTACGCCCCCACCATCCCGACTGGGCCGAAGGCCTGCGCGAGCGTTGGGACACCTCCCTCATCGCGGCTCATGAGCAACTGGACGACTTCATCACCCACGACCTCGCTCATTACGAGACCGACCGTAACCTTATGGGGCAAGAAGGCACATCATGCCTCTCCCCTCGTCTGGCATGGGGGCAACTGTCGCCCCGTCGGGTCTGGCATACCGTGCGCCAAAGCGGCAAAAGCCAACCCGATACGCGCTGCTATCTCAGCGAGCTCGCTTGGCGCGACTTCGCCCGTTACACACTGTATCACACGCCTGATCTCCCCTTCCGCAATCTTAATCAGAAATTTGACCGGATGCCTTGGCGCAACGACCCCAAGGCTCTACGTGCGTGGCAGCAAGGCCGCACGGGCATTCCCATTGTTGATGCGGGCATGCGTGAATTATGGCACACAGGCTGGATGCATAACCGCGCACGGATGATTGTCGGCTCCTTCCTCACCCGTCATCTTCTGATCCATTGGCGCGAAGGAGAGGCTTGGTTCCGCGATACGCTCATTGATGCCGACCACGCCAGCAATAGCATGAACTGGCAATGGGTCTCCGGCACGGGCATTGATGCCACCCCTTTCTTCCGCATCTTCAACCCCACCTTGCAGGCTGAAAAATTCGACCCGCACGGCGATTATATCCGCACATGGGTGCCTGAACTACGCTCTCTTTCTGGAAAAGAGCTCCGCGAACCTTGGACAGCGCCCAGCCTCTTTAAGACCGACTACCCCGCACCCATCATAGACCTTAAAGAGGGACGGGCTCGGGCATTGGACGCACTTCGGAGCCTATGAGAAGCCTTTCCAATCAGGCATCACAATAATAGATAGTCTTTCCGTAAAACGATGAGGCTATCGACCCAAATATAGACATATTATCCCCGAATTTGAACACTATAGAAAAAAATGTCATATGGTTTTCTTCTTAAAAATTTTATAGCAACTTAATAATTATGGTGATATATAATAAATTACTTTGTTGTGACACTAATTAATTTATAATGTGTGTTTTTACATTATTTATTATTTTTGTTCTAAGTAATTAACTTTATTTAACACTTCTCTCATCCCCTTTTCCTAGATGACAAAAACAATGATTGCCGTTATTAATGCGTCATAGTGTTTATCTCTAGGGTGCTTCATGTCGTCACTTTGTCTCAGTATCATCATCCCTTGTTATAATGAAATTGATAACGTCATACCCCTCACGCAAGCACTTGAAAAAGCACTCGCAGGTCTCGAATGGGAAGTTATATTTGTTGACGACAACTCCCCCGATGGCACGATCAAACGTGTCCGAGATATTGCCCAACATAACCCCCGTATCCGTGGTATCCGACGCATCGGTCGGCGTGGCCTCTCCTCCGCTGTTATTGAAGGAGCCATGAGCTCATCTGCTCCCATCATTGCAGTTATGGATGGTGACCTCCAACATGATGAGACGTGCCTCAAACCTATGATTACCGCCTTACAAAGCGGCAAATATGACCTCGTCGTTGCAAGCCGTCATATCGAAGGTGGAAGAAATGATGGGCTCGCTAACGGATGGCGCCGTGCCCTCTCACAAGGAGGAATATGGATTACCCAAAAACTCCTCTCATCCTCACTCACCGACCCCATGAGCGGCTGTTTTGCGATACGCCGCTCTTGTTTTGATGAACGCGTTGAAGCTCTTTCTGGCAATGGCTTTAAAATTCTTCTCGATCTCGTACTTGCACGCTCAACCCCATTACGCATTCACGAAGTGCCCATGATCTTTCGGAACCGTGCGCACGGTGAAAGCAAACTCGGCCTCGGGGTCATGGTCTCTTTTGCCATCATGGTTCTGAAAAAAGTCATCTCAAAAAGATAAGCCATGCCCGCTCCTTTACTGTTACGCTTCCGCTAGTCTTTGTTAGGTCTTGAGGCAATCTTCTGTAGCAGCGATGAGGACCACGGAAAGAAAGTAGATGGCGGTACCTGTAAGCTCATTTTGAACAACTGACGTCAGGATCGTTTCGCCGTGTTGGAATAATAGGGCGCGCTCCACGGTTCCAGAGAGTGTCACGGAACTTTGGGGAAGTATTAGCCACGATCGCAAACGACATAACCCGGCCGGTTATCAAGGAGGAGGCCGTAAGCAGAAAACAACTCATGCGTTTGCCCGAGTGAAAGCATGAAAGACAGCGCTTTCCCGCGTCCGCATCACCGCCGCAGACCTTGGTACCAAAATCCCCCATGTGAGTTGCCAGACACCAATTTTCGACCACCGAATGCACCATTGTGCAGCCATCCACCAAAGACTGGAACTCAGAGGGCAAAGCACGTCATGTCGCACCGCTCTGATGCCGCCAGAAAATAGCAGAAATCATCCGCCGGCGGTTCTTGGGTGGCGTCTTTCCCTTTGGACAAAATTCCTCAATCGGTGCCCCCAGACAACCAACTCAGATCAGAAAAAATAACGGTATCGTTAAGCCTCGTATTCTCTTCTTCAATACCTAATAAACCTGAGTCACAATGCCGTCGACGTATTTTTCCATCTCCTGAGGACTCGTTTTTTATGGCACTTCTTGTCATACTCTTGTGCAGAATACAGACAATACCTCGTCAAAAGAAGCTTGTATGACACGCAAAAAATCCTCTGCTTTATCCGAACCCGCCTCTTCCCAACGCCCTCAATGTTTTGTTGTCATGCCCATTGCCGATATGGAGGGCTATGATCCAGGACATTTCGGGCGTGTCTACCGCAATATTATCATTCCCTCTTGTGAAGAAGCAGGTTTTAGCCCCATCCGTGCAGATGACGTCGGACGTACCAACCTTATCCATGTTGATATTCTCAAACATTTGCTAAGCGCCGAGATGGTGATCTGCGATCTCAGCGGCCGCAACCCAAATGTTTTATTTGAACTTGGGTTACGCCAAGCCTTCGATAAACCAACCGTGCTTATGCAAGAAAAAGGTACGGCTCAGATTTTTGACATCAGCTCTCTACGCTACACTGAATATTCTCGTCATATGCGCTATGATGATGTTCTGGATGTTCAAAAGAAACTCACCATTAGTCTTAAAGAAACCTATGCGCATCGTAATGATGAAAGTAACGTCAACTCCCTCATCCGCCTCCTCTCACTCACCGAGCCCGCGCAACCCAAACCACCCAAAGACCCACAAGCCGCTCAAATGAGTATGATTCTATCAGAAGTACAGGATTTGAAAGGGCTGATGCAGGCTACAGGGACGATGGCTGGGCAGAGATCCTTGCGAAATACCCAGCAGGACTATCGAATAGAAGAATTATTGGGTAATGCAGGTGCAGCTTTCCAACTATACATAGAATCTCCAGATGACCACGTCCTCAAGAATTTTGCTCTTAATGAGATACAAACATCTTACCGCGAGGCAAAATTACTTTACGCACAGCAGCCATCGTTAACAAATAAACGCGTAGTTGAAACAATTAAAGACTATCTGACGAGGATTGAAACGATGGAACAACCCAACGACTAACAACATATCATTTTATAAAAGGGGAACATGGTGAACCGGCTGGGACTCGAACCCAGGACCATTCGATTAAAAGTCGAATGCTCTACCAACTGAGCTACCGGTTCTCCGTGTGGGGCTTTATCTACGGGAAGCACCCCCTAGCGTCAAGGGGGCTTTCAAAGAAAAGTGATTATTTCTTTAGAATATCTCTCAGAGCCTCTCTTCCTTGTCGCCATAGAGAAAGACACGTTTTTACCCGCTTAATGTCAGAAAGGATGAGCTGTTCACACACTTCCCACAGAACGACAAGGGCCCTGATCTTCATGATGCCTATCCGTTAACGAGCACGCAGGAAAACCACACCAGCATTCTACGCCCCTCCATGCCCTAACAGCAGACAATGTCATGAACTTTCTCGGAGAACTACTCCTTCATCAGCCATCACAGCAGGATAGTCCTCGGTTCTGTTAACAAAAGGGGGCAGCCATCATTTGACGGCAACGAGATTGAATAAGCCCATGAAAGACGAGGGAGTCTTATCGTAGCATGGCGCGATGCGTCGCATCTTCTTGAGGTGGTTGTAATTCCGGTAACGCCGCCAGTCTTTTTTCTGTAGAGCACTGCGGCCTTTGCATACTGGAAGGACTGACGGAAGCTATCGCAACCAACCCCTTAACCGGCTAGCATAGTCCCGGGGTTTGACATTAGGGCGCCTTGAATACGTCGTGACTTAACGGGATGCCGTATGTTTTACCTATTGGCTGTCCGTCGCGTACGCTTCCTTCACATTTAGAAAACTAAGAAAACATGACACCTACACCGTTAGCACGAAAGCCGTGTGATTAAGCGAATTTTCCATAATAATAAAACGATGATGATTGATAACACGATCATCCGAGCCCATCAGCAAAGCACTGGAGCCTCTAAAAAGAAGAAGATCAAGCCATCGAGCGCTTACGAGAGACACTGACGACCAAAATCCACGCAGTCTGCGATGCACTAGAAGACCAGATAGAACGGTTTATGACACCGAGACAAACCGCAAAAATATCAACTAGGCTGCGTTGACAAACAATCTTTTCAAATGTCTTTGCACGTGATGCCGTCTTCTCATTGGAGAAGAGAGAGAGCAGATGCGCGGTGATTTAACAGACGAAGAATGGGCTATTATTGGTGAGCTTTTTCCGCCTGAGCATGGTCTCTGGTCACGTCCAGCACATGATGGATAGTACTGTGTGTTCAGGCTCACAGCCAGATCGCTGGCGCAAAAAGGGCCTCTCCATACACCCCCAGCGGGAACGTATTGAGAGGCCCTCATTTCAGCGATCCGCCCATCTGTTCACACAGAACAGGCAACGCAATAACGCGTTCTTACGCTTCAATATAAGCGCGTGTGATATGGTCTGGCTCACTCACCATGCCAGAAGCACCAGAGCCACGTTTGACCTTATCAACATGCTCCATACCTTCGATGACCTGACCAGCAATGGTATATTGCCCGTCTAGGGATGGCACTTTGTCAAACATGATAAAGAACTGGCTGTTCGCGGAATGAGGCTGCATGGTGCGGGCCATGCCCAACGTGCCACGCTCAAAAGACGCCTCACGGGTAAACTCAGCAGGCAGGTCAGGATAAGAGCTTCCGCCGGTTCCGGTGCCGGTTGGGTCACCACTTTGGGCCATAAAGCCTTCAATCACGCGGTGGAAGGGCACGCCGTCATAAAAACCTTCACTTGCCAGAAGCTTCAGGCGCTCAACTGCCTTAGGAGCGAGGTCGGGGCGTAAAGCGATGACGACCTTTCCTTCTGGCAGTTCCAACACTAATTTATCACCAGACGCTACGGTATGTTCTGTCATGGTTCTTTCCTTTTATATTTCACGCCGCACGCGCTTATGAGCGTCCAAGCTTGTGGAGCACACGTGCAGCGACATCAGCGCTCACGAAAGGGGAAATATCCCCCCCTAACCGGGCGATCTCTTTCACAATACGGCTCGCCGTTGTGCGATGCTCTTCTGACGACAGTAAAAACACCGTCTCAATCTCGGGTGCTAAACGGCGCAAAGCCCCCGCAAGCTGGGTCTCGAAATCGAAATCCCCTGCGGAGCGTAACCCACGAATAACGGTACCCGCCCCAGCCTGATGCACCGCATCAACAAGCAGGTTATCGAACCCCACCACGTCAATCCGTGCTCCGTGAGGCAAACGAGACACTTCGTGACGCACGCTCTCGAGCCGTTCTTCTAAGCTCAAAAGCGGCCGCTTCTCGTCATTGACCGCAACACCGATCACGACATGCTCGAACAAAGCCGCCGCTCGTTCGATCACATCCAGATGCCCAAAGGTGATCGGATCAAACGTGCCGGGGTAAAAACCGACGCGCGGATTACTCATCCGCATCGCTTTCAGTAGTGTTTTCCTGCGCAGACGCCTTTTCTTCCGCAGAAGTCTCAGAGTCTGTATCTCCCGCAGCTCCCTCAACGGCTCCCTCAGCATCAGCAGCGTCGTCTTCCTCACTCTCAAGCACAGGGAAGACACTAATGACGCGCTCTTCCCCATTCACACGGAATAAGGTGACACCACCGGCCTGACGCGACATCACACGCACTTGCGCCACAGGCAAGCGGATCAGACGGCCTGTATCGGTGACCATCATGACATCTGTGCCATCCAGCGTTGCCATCGTGCCGACCACTTCACGGCCACGGCGCGGCGTGCTGAACGTCATGTTCGTAATGCCCTGACCACCACGGCCAGACACACGATAATCATACGCAGAGGAACGACGACCAAAGCCTGTATCGGTGACCGTCAGCAATAGCTCTTCCTGAGCTTCCAGCTCCGCGAAACGTTCATCACTCAACGCTCCTTCAATCGAGGCGCTGTCATCTGCCTCGCCCGTGCTATCCACGCTGTCTTCATCACCTTCGCCCAGTTGGGCAGCCGCAGCGGCACGACGGCGCGCATTGGCCATGCGTAGATAGATCGCGCGTTCTTCCACACTTACATCAACATGATTGAGCACGCAGAGGGACACGACCTTATCGTCAGCTGCCAACTTAATGCCCCGCACACCCGTGCTGCCACGCCCTGCGAAGACACGCAGAATCTCATCAGTGATCTGGAAGCGGATCGCCCGTGCCTGACGAGTGGCGAGGAAGACATCTTGCCCTTCACGGCACGTCGCCACCCCAATGAGGGAATCCCCCTCATCAAGCTTCATCGCGATCAGCCCAGAAGAACGAATATTACGGAAGTCACTCAAACGGTTACGCCGCACATTGCCGCTTGCTGTGGCAAAGACAAGATGAAGATCGTCCCACAATGTCTCATCTTGAGGCAATGGCAGCACCGCTGTGATGCTATCGTCGCCTAGTTCTGGCAACAAATTCACCAGCGCGCGCCCCTTGGCTGTTGGCGCGGCTTCGGGCAGATGCCATACCTTCATCCGGTAGGCCTTCCCACCGGAGGAGAAAAACAACACCCATTGATGGGTATGGGCGTTAAAGCTGCGCACCACCACATCATCACCGCGCCGCCCTGCCGCTGTGCGGCCACGCCCACCACGGTTCTGCGAGCGGAACAGATCCAGCGGTGTGCGCTTGATAAAGCCATCACGCGTGATGGTCACCACCATCTGGCCCGGCTCAATGAGGCTTTCGTCAGATTGATCGCCCAGCGCGTTGGAAATCTCAGTCACGCGCGGTGTGTTCAACGCGGCACGAGCGGCCAGAAGCTCATCCCGCATGACTTCCATACGGCGGATATGGCTGCCTAAAATCTCCAGAAGCTCGGTAATCTTAGAACTAACCTCGTCCAGCTCACTTTGAAGCTTTTCCTGCTCAAGGCCGGTCAGGCGTTGCAGACGCAGCTCCAAAATACCGCGCGCTTGCGCCTCGGTCAGATACACACGCCCATCAACGATGACATTGCCGTCATCATGAATCAGCTCCAACAGAGGCTCAACGTCACCGGCGGGCCAATCACGCGCCATCAGCTGCTCGCGCGCTGTTGCGGCATCGGGAGCCGAACGGATCAATGCGATGACCTCATCAATATTGGCCACAGCCAGCACGAGACCCACCAGCAAATGGCCCCGATCACGCGCTTTATTAAGGTCATGCCGTGCACGACGCATGATGACATCTTCACGGAAGCGAATAAACGCATCCAGCACATCGCGCAGCCCCATCGTGCGTGGGCGCCCTTCATCCAGCGCCAGCATATTCACACTGAAGCTCGTTTGAAGCTGGGTGAAGCGATAGAGCTTATTGAGCACCACTTCCGGCGTTGCGTCACGCTTCAGCTCAATGACCACGCGCATGCCTGAACGGTCGCTTTCATCGCGAATGTCCGAAATGCCCTCAACCTCTTTGCTGCGCACAAGGTCGGCAATCTTTTCTTGAAGCGTGGCTTTGTTCACCTGATACGGAATTTCCGTCACGACAATGGCGAAACGATCCTTACGGATTTCTTCCACTTCCGCGCAAGCCCGCACAGGGATAGAACCACGGCCCGTCTCATAGGCCTGACGAATCCCCTTACGACCCATGATCATGGCACCCGTGGGGAAATCCGGCCCCGGGACGATCTCCATCAGCTCTTCCAACGTCATCGTTGGGTTAGCGATCAGAGCCAGAACGGCGTCAATCACTTCTGTGGGGTTATGAGGGGGGATATTGGTCGCCATCCCCACCGCGATTCCCGAGGCGCCATTGACCAGCAAATTCGGGAAGGCTGCCGGCAGAACCTGCGGCTCGCTCTCGCTTTCATCGTAGTTCGGTTGGAAATTGACCGTGTCGCGCTCAATATCGTCAAGCAGGAAAGACGCGGACTTAGCCAAGCGTGCTTCCGTATAACGCATGGCAGCAGGGCTATCGCCATCAACAGAGCCGAAATTTCCCTGCCCATCAATGAGCTTAACGCGCATAGACCAATGCTGGGCCATACGCACCATGGCGTCGTAAATAGAGCTATCACCGTGAGGGTGATATTTACCCATCACGTCACCAACCGCGCGGGCTGACTTACGGTAGGCTTTATCAAAGGTAAACCCGCTCTCCCGCATAGCGTAGAGAATACGGCGATGGACTGGTTTAAGACCATCACGCACATCCGGCAGCGCACGTGAAACAATCACGGACATCGCATAGGCCAAATAAGAGGAGCGCATCTCCTCCTCAATGGTCACTGGAAGGCGGTCAGAAGGCAGAAGATCGTGCGGCTCGCTCAAAACAGGTCCACCAGTTTCTAAAAGGATGACAGGGGACGGTCAGTATAACCTATTCCCACGCACAGTGCCAGTTCAGAGCGACAGGAGAAGAAGCAAACACGCTAGTACATTCTGTCTTTAGCCCATATTCCCCGAGCAAGCGAAGCTATCATTAATTTCCTCGATCTGCTTCAGCAGCTCGCTTCAAAGCATTCAAGTAAACAATCTGGCTCGCAAAAGAAATTTTCTCTTTCGGATCCGTATGACAGACATGCGCAAAAACTCTCTCTAACACGTCCTTGTTTTTTATCCTTCCCAATACAGCTTTATCCGCATCAATGTTCTTCTGTTCATTATCCATCCCTTCCACGGCACCTTCGAACCACTGCCAAGTAAAGAACCCAACTCCATCATATTCATGCTCATTAAAGAAAGTACAGGTCTCACCACCCACACCCACAGACCATTTATAATTCTCATCGCCATCTGTGAATGTCATTGCTTGAATATCTTGTTTGTACTGCTGGGCAATAAGATCAGCGGCGACATACAATTTATAACTTGGGTGAGCACGGCAGATATCATCAAGACGAGATTCAACATTTTGTTCATCACGTGGCAAATAACCAAAACTCTTTTGGTTTCCAAAACCAACCCTAACAAAGTCCATCCCAGAAAGCCGGCCCTGCACCCACGGAATGGCAAGCTGGTGAATAGAAATATGATCAGCATCTGGATTATTATAGAGCTCGCACGGTAGCCCTGCGATACCAAACCTTGGAGGAGCGTTTGATAGATCCTCCTCAGCATGAGCAGCCGTGCACAGCACAAACACGCCCAACAAACCAGCTAACATCGTCTGAAATCGCATCATTCACTCCTCAGCGTGCCTGGGCCTTCTGCGGAGCTTAGACACCTCATTATCAACACGACACGATCATCACGCCCCGTCATACTGCACCAAAAGATATGGAGCAAAAACAAAGAGCGTACAGCAGAAAAGACCGCCTCTTTAACGAGTTATAAATGCTTTTCTCCGCCATGTCGTCTATCCATTTAGGAAGAAACCTCTAAACGCAACGGCCCTAATCACCCTAGAACAGACATGCTTTTTACCTGCCGGACGGATCCGGCCTGACATCTCAACGCCCTTCTCACACCGCTCTCTATCCCGCCATCTGACACCCACGCTAAGGCAGCATGCTCCTCTTATGCCTATCCCAACTCAGGACAATCAGCGACAGGAGAAAATTGGCTCACACGTGGAATCTCAATATCCGTCCCATCTTCCTGAACAGGCTGTATATTATCATCCGTCATTGCATAAACGCGGCCCCAATCCATTAAGGATTCATCCCCTTGGAGCCTTAAAATGTATTCATGCCATCAGTTCCATTGCTTGCGCAGCATTTTCTGTGCGAAGGCGCTCGTAACGTATCACTAAGGGGGAAAGGTTGGCTTCCGTCTCTCAATACGGACGAACAGTCCTTAACCCTCCTTGAGCTGCTTTCTCCCTAGCCATAGAAGAACATCTCCTTACGCCCCCCTATATACGCCTTTTTGTCAGATCCGAAGCTCGCTCCTTGAAGTCATATTACGGCAAAAAATATGGCCTCCTGTCACAGTCACAAGCCTTCACGGAACACCCCCACTGACCTCCTACCACTGGAAGCCATAAGCGCAGCATACCTTACTTCCAGCACATGTGATGGGGGTAACTTCAGACTGAGTCCCACGAGGTTTGAGGACGCTTAATGTCTTCATCAAGAAGAGAGCCCCCTAATTCAGTGAGGCAGGCACTCAACCGAGCTCCCCACAACGTGACAGGCAAAACCTGCTGAAAACGGGGCTTGGGCGTCTGAACTCTTCCCCTGCTCCCGCTGTTGCACAGCATGGTCATGCATCTGGATAACGTCACGCACACGCTCTGGTTCAATCCCCACAGTAGCCGCCCAATCATACCATGCTTTATCAACACATTGTGCTCGCGCACCATATGAGCGCTCAGAAGAGCATGTTGCGAGCGCCTCATCACGCAGTTCTCTATTACGATCAGACGATTCTCGTCCCTCCTGAACGTCCTTCTGATCAAAGGCGAACGGGCCATCCCACGACGTATGACGTTCTTTAAGCTGCTCGGCCTGAGCCTGCGCTTCCCACAAACGCACATTAGCCGCTTTTGCGTCAAAATGGCCTGTACGCTGCTGCTCGTCCGCTAATGTCAGGTTTATCTTCAATACCGGTGTGAGATCAGATACAACATAACCACCTGCGCGCCGCGCCCACGCGACATAGGCCGCATTATGACACAAAGCCTTATAATGTGGCGTTGGGGCCTTAGAGCCATCATAATAAGACGTGCATTGGTTATCCTGCCATTCTTTCAGCCAATCTTTATTGATCCGACTATTCGCCCGCGCAGGGTCAGGAATATCTAGCGCGCTCATTTCCATCACCACACGCCACTGTAGCCATGCCTCTTTAGGCGCTAGAACCCCCTGCTGCGCTTGGCTTAAAAGCCAGTGATTCTGTGCGAGCACGGCTTGAACCATCGCTGGACGCATCGGCCCACCCGACGCCCAGCGTTGGAAGCTGCCATTCTCACACTTTTCCAAATCGTCCCACTGCGCAGCACGGCCCTCGCTTTGCTCATACCGCGCACGACATTGTGCGATGTCATCGCGCGTCGAGCGCACAGGGTCACTGCCATCTTTGGGGTCTTTCCTCGGGAAAAGAGCGCGAATATTCTCTTCAGCTAAGACAGGAACACACGGGAAAGAGAAAATCGCACAGACAGCATCTTCTCTCGTGCTCATCCGTTGCGGCGTGACAAAACCTCGCTCCCCCCCAGCACCATCATTAAGACCTGCATTATGCACCCCTGCATTGAGGCAGCCTGTTAATAAAGCCGCCGCCCCAAGCGACATAATGAGTGACTTAACAGTGTGTATGGTCGTCATAAATGGCCGTCTCTTCACTCAATAATAAACACGCCTCATCCAGCATGCCTAACAACGTCTTTGATGATTGCAGACAACCATTCTTCCGTCCCTCTGGCAATGGAGAAGATGCCTTCCCCTCTCAGTTAGGCGTACAGCGCACAGATGAACCAACATGATCGCACGTAAAGCCCCTTGAGCGCGCATCATCCAGCGCGCTGGAAACTTCCGACCTCACAGCGGATTTAATCCGATCCACTTGCTCTTGCTCTGCGGCCTCTCGACGTTGCTCTTCCTCTTGCGCACGCTCTGCTTCACGCTCCTGAGCGGCTTGGGCTTCGGCTTGCTGTTGCGCTTCCTTCGCCCGCTCTGCCTCAACTTGCCGCATATGCGCCTCATACCGCGCCGTTGCTTCTGCTTTCACACGCGCTAATGCTCTCTGAGCTTGCTCAGCAGACAAGGTGCCTTGCTCACGCTGCTGAGCGATGCTTTGCGTGCCATGAACCGCCGCTGTGATAATCGCAACGGGCACGTCACTGTCTTTTCCCCAACGATACCACGCATTTACCCCACATTGTTCCTGAGCATGAGCAGAGGCGATATGCGCGCAATGCCCCAACGTCTCGTCACGCACTTGCGCCTTATAGGCGGGTGATGCCTGCCATTCTGCTAATTTCTGAGCTTGGGCCTCTTTCTCTTTGTCTTCCTGCTCCTGACGGGCAGCCTCCTGCTCACGCTCATTCCTTTTAATATCCACCTGCTGTTGCGCAGATTGAAGGTTGGCTTTGATATAATCTTCATCATGACGAGTGTCATTCTCAAGAGCGATATTGGCCTCCATCATGGGAGAGAGATCAGACGCTTGATAACCCCCATAACGCCGTGCCCACGCTGTATAAGCCACCATACGGCAAAGCGCCCTGTCATGCGCCACAGGCTCTGTGCGGCCATCGTAACGAGAATCACATTGCTCGTTCTGCCAGTCTCGCAGCTTATCTCGGTCAATCTCGGGATTGAGGTGCGCTGTGTCCGTTATGGGCACGGTTGCCATTTCCATCGCGATATTCAGGCGCAACCACCCCTCTTCAGTGGACATCTTCCCCTGTGATTGCGCCGTAATAAGAGCGTTATTTTCACGATGCACCGCCTCAATCGCATCGTAGGTCAATGGCCCACCTGCAGCCCATTGGTCAAAGACATCATTTTCACACCGTTCCAGAGCTTCCCATTGCGTAGGCTGGTTTTCTTTTCCCATATAATGCACACGGCACTTTTGAATGTCTCCCCGCGTTGACCGCACGGGGTCACTCTCATCTTTCGGGTCCACCTTTGGGAACAATGTCGGAATATTTTTGACGACCTCATACGGCACACAATACGGAGCCCATATAATACAGCCTGCAATTCTCCCAGCCGTCCCCCCTTTTTCCGCGTTTCTCTCAGGATGAGAACGCATCCCCGCACTCTCACAACCGCTCAGCAGAAACGTGGCTCCGAGCAATAAGGCCGACCACTTTACGTTTGACATATTCATCATTTTATTATTCCATCTTCAAAACAATATGTAGGACTGTTACCCTCTCTTGATCCTCCAAACACCATCACTGGTGCCAAACACGCAAAACAGAGTCTACTCCTGCATAATGAACAGTGCCTTGCTGCTCTGAAGGAGGTGCTTCTGCATGCTGCCCAGCGCGTTGATTGACCTGACCATGCGCCTGTTGCAAACGGTCTAGAGATTTTTTCATATCGTAATGACCGTCTTGTTCATCCTGCGCATTCGCAAGATTTGCGTCTAAAACGGGCGTTAAATCTGACAGACGATAGCCCCCCATCCGACGTGCCCAGGTCAGATAAGCAATGTTATGACATAAAGCCCTGTAATGCGGGTTCGGCGCTTCATGCCCGCTATAGCGACGCGCACAGGCATGTTGTTGCTGCGTCTCTGCCTGATCATACTCAGCTGCATAAGACGTGCGTTCTGAAGCGGAACGATCAACCGCCGCTCCTTCCATCGCCATCATAAACTGCAACCATGCCTCTTCTGCCGAAAGGCGCCCTTGTTGGGCCTGCGCCAAAAGCGTATGATTACGTGTTGTCACCCCGTCTATCGTGCTTTTGTCCAAAGAATGATCAATCGTCCAATACACAAATGACGACTTTTCACACGTCTCTAAGCCGGCCCATAAAGGAGGCTGCCCCTCCTTTCCCTCATAGCCTTTCCGGCATTGCAGAACCGCCTCTTCCGTCGCTAAAACGGGGTCGTCATAATCAAGCGGTGGCTGAGTGGAGAAAAGTGGACGGTTAGACGATCCATCCACCCCTGCGCAGCCACTCATAAGCCCTGCGATACCAACCAACATGGCAAGGGATGTTCTCATAGACGAGGTTTTCTTCACGCTTCTCTCCTCTCATGAGGCCTTCATGCGCCAAGCAAAACAGCCTCTCTATTCTTGGAGAGTAAAGAAACATCCCTTTTCTTTCCTGACAACTTAACATCCTGTAAATCAACAATTCTTACACATAATTAACGTGCAATCCATAGTGTAACCACTCAATAAATTGAGACGTCACATCTCAGAAAAAAACAATGGTTATGAAACACTCACGACCTCCCAATCGGGTGAATATTTTACGTGATATTCTTAATCGCCCCATATCACGCCATTATGACACGCCAGTATCTCTACACGATTGGAACGACCAAAGGGGGCTTGCCAGAGGACATCCCGTCCTGACACAGTAGCCCCTATTTCATTCTTTCTGGTGATGTTGTCCTCTGCCCATGCCCACTTCAGCGCCGCTCTGCACATTGCTTCCTTGGTGCCCACCGGAACGCCTGCTCGCCTTGTGTCATAACCAGCCTCAGAGCGTCTTTCTCGATAGTGGAGGCGACCCCAAGCAAGACCGCCACCGGTGGAGCATTCTCTGCCCACGCCCTTCGGCCTCTTTGAGTATCCTTGGGTTTGACCCCTCAGCCTATTGGAACACGCTGCGCCAGTTCTGGCGTGAGCACACACCCCCCGCCTCTCCTCACTGTGAGCACCTCCCCTTTAGCGGCGGCGTCATCGGTCTTGCCAGTTATGAAGCGGGCCTCGCCTGTGAAGGCCTGCGCTCGCGCCATCCTCTGTCCACACCGCCCCTGACAGCACTCGCCTGCCGTGATCTCTTTGTGATTGATCGCCGTGAACAGGCTCTATGGTGGGTCAGCCCTGACGGAACGCCCCCGCCGCCTTTACCTGAAACGCCTCTTCCTTCGTCCACTCTGCCACCCTTAAACTGGCAGGCAGACTATGATGAGCAAGCCTGGCATCACACGATCGACAAGGTGCGCTCTTACATTCAACATGGCGATATTTTTCAGGCGAATATCACCATGCGCTGGCACAGCTCTCGCCCTGAAAGGCTTGACCTCCTTTCACTGTATCAACGCATGCGCACGCGCTGCCCTGCCCCTTTTGGCGCATGGTTCCATACCGCCAATATCAGCCTCCTGAGCGCGTCTGTTGAACGATTTTTAAGCCTCTCGCCTGATGGCACGATCGAGACACGCCCCATCAAAGGCACAACTGGAATTGACCCAGACCCAACGCGCAATGAGGCCCTGCGTTCCGCTCTGGCTCAAGACACCAAAGAACTCGCAGAAAACCTCATGATTACCGACCTGATGCGCCATGATATTGGGCGCGTCTGTGCGCTAGGTTCTGTCACAGTCCCACAACTATGCGCGGTCGAACGGTTTGAGCATGTCCATCATCTTGTCTCTTCTGTTCAAGGCATACTTAAAAACACACTCGACGGGATAGACCTCCTCGCAGCAACAGTCCCGCCCGGTTCTGTCACCGGAGCCCCTAAACATCGCGCATTAGAGATTATTGATGAGGTCGAACGCTCATCCCGCGGGGCTTATTGCGGCACGCTGTTCCGTCTTGGGTGGGATGGCAGCCTCGACAGTTCGGTTATTATTCGCAGTATCAGCGCCACCGCTCACCAGCTTTCTCTTGGTGCAGGTGGAGGGATCACCTGGCCTTCTGATGCCCAGCGGGAATATCATGAAACCTTATTAAAGGCGGCCCCCTTGTTAGCACTGACGGAACCTTCCTCTTAACAACGGACAAGGCTTGGAGAGGCCTATATCACCAACCCAGCGAACCCTCTCCGATGCTACAGGCTGCCGGCTCCTCTTGCTCCTCTACACGATAATAACGAAACATCTGACATGCTGTTAAAGGCTTCCAGAACGGCACGCCATCACTCCTTTGCTTGTCGACAAAATCAGTGCCAATAAAACTATAATAGGAGACAATGGCACACGAATATGTTCAATGGCACCTATCCTCTCACCTGCCTTTTAGAAGAGCTCATCACGTAATCCAGCCCCTCTGCAATCTAGGCTCGGCTCATACAAGATAATCGTCTATTTCCCCATGTTCTACATGTTGGATACGCATGGCGAGAGATACATGCACGCTAAAGTCAATGAAACTTCCTATATTTGCTACAGTTTCACCAATGAGCAAAGGAAGGCTTTAGTCAAAGCAACAATGGCTTTATGAGAAAAATCCATGCCAGTGTTGATGCCCTCATGAAACTCTCCACCTCAATACCTCGCCGACTTCCAGATGATAAAGAGTACGATGGTGACAGGGTCGAGAAAGGATGTTTTTCGAGCCATCCACCCTGTCATTCCAACGCGTTCAAACCGCACAAAAATAGCCCCTATGATGGTCGTTTTTACAGAGATCACTACCCATTACGACAATATGAAACGTCGATAACACCTTAAAAATTACTCGCCTTTCTCAGTCTCACAGCGGCCAAATGGTAACGACCAGATTGTATCAACAAAGCCCAATCACAGGCTTGGAGAGCGTTCTATGTCACGATATAGTTCCCTTCCGCTTCAGACCTAGCCCTTTTCTCGCTCCATCACGGCTTCTTCCATGACCATCGCTGCGCCTTTTCTTTTGCTTAACCGCACCCTGCTTCCCGTTGATGAGGCCGGGATTACCCCTGCTGACCGTGGGTTTTTACTGGGTGATGGGCTGTTTGAAACGATGCGCGTTTCAAATGGTGAGGTTCCCCTCCTCGACCGCCATTATCAGCGCCTTCGTCACGGCTGTGCTCTGCTACGCCTTCCGCCGCCTGCTCTGGAAGATATGCGCCATGATTGCCACACCCTTCTAGAAGCCTGCACCCTCCATGAAGGCTCTATCCGCTTCACTCTCAGCCGAGGCCCCGGCCCTCGGGGGCTCACACCACCGCAAACGCCGCAACCAACGCAGCTCCTCACCGCGTCGCCTCCGCCACGCACAACCCTTGCACCTGTGCGCGTGCGTATCAGCACGCATCGGCGCGATGCCTTATCGCCCCTCTGTCAGGTCAAGTCTTTGAGTGTTCTCCCCGCTATTCTTGCGCGTCTGGAAGCCCAAGAGCAGGGCGCTGATGATGCCTTAATGCTTAATCACCACGGCTCTGTCACCGAAGCCAGCGCGGCCACCTTCCTCGCTCATGATGGCACGCAGCTTATCACGCCCCCTCTCCATGATGGTGTTCTACCGGGCATTTCACGAGCACGCCTGCTGGAAGCTGGACACTGTAACGAACGCTCACTCACCAATGACGCGCTCGCCACTCTTCCTGCTGCATGGCTGGTCACGGCGTTGAGCCTAACGCCCATTATCGCCATTGATGACCATCCCTTACCCGTATGGGAAAACGAAACAGAGCGCCTGCGCCAATTCCTCTACGGGCTTTCATAAGACCACGCTTCTACCCACCGCTTTCGGCCTCATGGGCAATAATTCTGCTCTGACACGCTGCGTTTATAAGAGGCACGATCGTGGCACATAACATGGCCATTCAACATCACCTCTAATACGCTGCGGCCCTCGTAAGACCCAACCCTTGTCTGTCGCCCTTGTGACAGAGAACATACACCGCGCACACGATAAGTTCCGAACATGTCATATAGCCTTACTCACGATACCCCACCCATAGAGGTGCCTTGGCCACCTGAAAGGCATGTGGCGTTCCATCCTGCCCATCGCCATCAAGCTGAGTGGGCACGTCTCCCGACGACATAATGCGCACTGAGGACGTGACCACACCCTCAGACAGCCCCGGCACCATCATTGTTTTCTTCATCAACACACTTATGATGAGGCGTATTATCGCTCCAACACCTTGTTTCTTTATCAAAATAATATGAAAGCGCGCATGCCCCATCTGGCTGACCGGCGTGATTTGATAACTCCCCGCGTAAAAGCGCCCTTTGGATATAATAGCCGAAACAACCTGATGCACCGTTCCATCGTCACAGATCACTTTAAAGGGACGCGGGCGATAAAACAGCGCGACCTTTAATGCACTCACACCATAGGCATAGCGCCCCATCCAACGTTTCAGCCGCAACGACACAGCCTGCACGATGGCACCATCCCACCCTAAACCAGCCATTTGCACAAAAAGCTCTGTCCTGTGAGGAAAAACAGCCTGACCGGGCCAAATCATACGTGCGTCCCCACGCATAATATGCGCCACATTGTCGTGATCTTTTTGGGGAACTCCCCATTCATGCGCCAAGACATTCGCCGTGCCAATGGGATGCAGACACAGCACGAAAGGCGTGCCCACTAAGAAAGCTGCACAATCAGCAATCGTTCCGTCCCCTCCCCCAATGACATAATGGGTAAAATGCTGTTCCGCCACAGCATAACGCATCTGCTTCTGGGCCTCTTGCCGGCTTGGACTGACGCACAACGTCACATCAGCACCGGCACGCTCTAACAACCGCGCAAAACGCTGAACACGCTGGTGTGAAAACTGCCCCGCTCTAGGGTTTGCTAAGAAAAAGATACGCTTCTTCGTTACAGACATCATAGGCCTCTAGGATCATACATGAGCAAATACCACATTATTTTCCTCTGCCACGCGCCTAAACTCACCAAAATTCCAGCACCATTTACATCACTGCGGAAAGGCCACGATACTCTAGCCTTGTGCTACAAAAGATGACTTACTTAGTCGAAATAGGATGGAATTTTAGGTCTATACCGAAACATATTGAGAAGCGCATCATCCCCTAGGAGCACTGAAAATATGACACCCCTGTATCATCAGAGTAGGCCATATAATAACGTGTGAACACATAAATCATGCCGTCAAATATTCATATATTTTAACAACATACACTATGTTTAATCAGAGCTAGATCCGATCAACAAAATTGATGACGTCTCTCCCAAGAGCTTTTCCTATAATCTGCTCTATTGTATGACTTTTCCCCAGATGACATGTGAATACACCAAGAGAAACAGTATAATTCATACTATCATGATTTAATATGCCACATATTTCGTTCAAATTTTTATCGTCTATATAATCCAATAAATTTCTACGGAAATTCATATTCCTCCCTGTGACCTATGATAAAAGCCTTATGTCATTCTTTCCCCAAAGAACCGATCAGGGAGCATCATCATGGAGCCAACATTTCCCTTATTCTTCGTGATCTTACAATGGGTCGCGCCGTTGACGGTCTGTGTTCTCGCGGGGCTATCGGGCTCTATCTGTGCCCAGCGTAAGAACCGCCACGTCGTGTTATGGGCGGTTCTCTGCTTTGCCTGCCCTGTCATCGTGATGTTTCTTGAGCTGCTCCCACCTAAAAACCGCACTACCAACGCCTCTCAAACAACACCGCGCTTTCCTCCTCTCCTAGAATGGATTGGCGTTTCAGTCGTCTGCATCCTGACCATCCTTCTGGTCATCTCCCTTCTGATCGCCTGCTTAATTGCTCTATCCGCCTTGCTTTTGAAGAAATAATCCTAGGATGATCTTTCCATCACGCTCCTTTCATCACAACAGATACATATTATGACGATTATTCTTTCCCTCCTCATCGGGCTGATCGCCTCTTACGCTGCTTATCTCTGCGCCCTGCGCAAGGGACGGCACGCTCGGCGATGGGCGATCCTCTGTTTGTTGGTCTCCTTTAGTCTCCTCTTCCTTGAGCTCCTCCCCAACCGCCGCTCCCCCACAGAACCTCCCTATCGTTTATCGCCGTTTCAACGCGTGATGGAGATGGCCGGTATTGTCCTCGTCATCATCGTTATTGTGCTGGCTATTCTAGACTATCTTGACGTCCCTGTGCCTTTTCTTGATGGGTAATAGGCTGCTCCTCAGAGTTTTCCTTCCCCACACTATTGACGCTTTCTCAGTAACCGCCACATAGGAACATATGAGTACTCAACAGACGTCTTCCCTTCCCCAAGCCCCTGCGGCTCATCGTAATCCCATCACGCTGGAGCAGCTTGGCCGCACGCGCCAAGACCCTTATGCGTGGATGAAAGATGAAAACTGGCAGCACGTTCTGCGTGATCCCTCCGTTTTGCGTGAGGATATCCGCGCCCATCTGATGGCCGAAAATGCCTATGCAGACGCAGCATTGAAGGAAACAGAAAGCCTCCAGAAGACCCTGTTTGAGGAAATGGTCGGGCGTATTCCCCCAGCAGAAGAAGCTGTGCCTATCCCAGACGGGCCGTGGCTTTATACGTTACGCTTTAAAAAAGGCGCCCAATATCCCCAGCATGTGCGCCGCCCGCGCGATGGTGGGAAAGAAGAAATTCTTCTGGATGTGGATGCGCTGGCCAAAGAACATAGCTTCTACAGCCTTGCTCAAGCGGCCCATACCGATGACCATCGCTATTATGTCTATGCCGAAGATGTGCAGGGCTCTGAAGTGTACCGCATTCAGGTCAAAGACCTGAGCACGGGGGAACTCTGCGCCCCTGCTGTTGAAAGCACGACAGGTAGCTTTACGCTGTCACCCGATAGCCAATGGCTCTTCTGGGTCTATCGCGATGAGTTTGGCCGCCCTTCCCGTATTTATCGCCGCCCGCTCTGTGGTGGTGACGATGTGCTGGTGTTTGATGAAACCGACCCCGGCTTTTTCATTACCATTGGTGTCAGCTCGTCCCGCAAATGGATCGCTATTGAACGCGGCGACCATGACACGAACGAAACTTGGCTGATCCCTGCCCACACTCCAACGGCAGAGCCCGTTGTCGCTGCCCCTCTTGTCCGTGGGGAGCGTTATAGCCTGACCCATTGGAATGATCGCTTCATCATCCTCACCAATCGCGATGGTGCTGTTGACTTCAAGCTGATGTCCACACCAGAAAACGCCACTGGGCGGGAGCATTGGCAGGACTTTCTCCCCTATAAGGAAGAGCATTTTGTGCTGGGTGTCAGCGCAGGACGCCACCATCTTGTCTGGAGTGAACGCCAAAACGGCAATGAGCATCTCTACGTGCTCTCCGCAACCGCAGCAACAGAAGGCACTATTCGGACTCATGCGCAGCGGATCAGTATGGAAGAGCCCGCTTACGATCTCAGCTTGCTTGGTATTTTGGAATATGACCAGCCTGTCTTGCGGTATATCTACCAATCCCCCACAACGCCCGCCCATTGGTATGATTATGACATGACCACGGGGGAGAAGACCTTACGCAAAGTGCGTGACGTTCCCTCTGGGCACGATCCTGCGGCCTATGAAACACGCCGGCTCTTCGCTACTGCTCACGATGGCCAAGAAGTACCCATCACCGTTCTGATGCGCAAAGGCACCGAACTTGATGGCTCCAACCCCATGCTGCTCTATGGCTATGGCTCTTACGGCATTTCTATGGACGCAGGCTTTTCCACCTCAGCACTGAGCTTGGTGGATCGTGGCTGGGTCTATGCCACTGCTCATATCCGTGGCGGGTCTGAAAAAGGCTGGAGCTGGTTCCTAGACGGACGCGCAAAGACCAAAACCAACAGCTTTACCGACTATCTTGCATGCGCCCATCACCTCATCAACACAGGCTATAGCGCCCCTAAACGCATCGTGGCTCATGGCGGCTCGGCAGGTGGGTTGCTGATGGGGGCCATCGCGAATATGGAGCCCGAGCTCTTTGCTGGGATCGCTGCACAAGTGCCCTTCGTCGATATGCTCAACACGATGTCAGACACGACCTTGCCACTCACCCCTCCCGAATGGCCAGAATGGGGCAACCCGCTGACAGACCCTGAGGCCTATGACCTCATCGCCAGCTACTCGCCGTACGATAATATCCGCCCCGTGACCTATCCCCCTATCCTCGCAATGGGCGGGCTTTCTGACCCACGCGTCACCTATTGGGAACCCGCTAAATGGATCGCCCGCCTCCGTGCAGAAGCCAAAGGCGGCCCCTTCCTCTGCCGGATCAATATGGATGCCGGTCATGGCGGCTCCTCAGGGCGCTTCACACGCCTCAAGGAAGTTGCTCTCGTGCAGGCTTTTGCCCTCTGGAGTGTCGCACGAGAACCCCAACATAGAGCAGAATAAAACGGTCGTTAAAATGTTGCTGGGCTATTGCGCCCAGCAGGGTTGGTTAAGGGGCACCGCCACCTTACCCGTCATCACGAGACCCCACAGAAGCCTTATCAGTGATTCTGTGGGGCTCCATTGGCCCCCATAAGGCAGCGGTTGGGTTGGTATCTTCCTGCCAAAATACGCAGCACAGTCACAGGTGAGACTCTGACGCGTCCGACATTATAGACCATACGAACACTCATCTCTTACGCTTCTGTCCACTTATAAAGCGTACAGCCACCGTCAACGATACCAGAATAACAGCTGCTATGGAGCCGCATATAGGTTCACTAACAGTCTCATCAGCCTATCTCAGACAAAAGGCCCCCCGCTTTTTCCGTCAATTATAACCCCATGCGACGCCCTCTCTGCGAAGCTTTTTTATTAGCCGGGATCATCCGCAGGGTCGCCCGGCAGACCCGCACATAGCTTGCTTAACTTATCATCCGTATCCGCTTTTTCGCGGCATAGTCGGTGTGCATCAGCACCGCACATCGTGATCACATCTTCCATGTCAGACGCCAGCACATCACGCACCAAATTGGTGTCAGAGTCGTTATCGCGGCCCTCAACATCATCAAGCTGCTTTTGCATTTTATGCATCTCACCCAAAGCATGAAGGCACGATTCACTCGCCGAATCTGGGCTATAGCGTAACGTCTCTAAGAGACGATTCACCCCTGTACCACGCGCATTGACGTTAGGGTCATCATCATCAGTCTTGGCAGGAGCCGCACCTGCAGCTGTGCAGAACAGTGTCATGCACAGGGCAGAAAAGACAAAAGAACGGGGGGAAACAGCACTAAGACGCATCATGCTGTGAGAATACGCCAGAAAAGCTCTCAAAGAAAAGAGGGTTTTATCGTCGTTTTTCTTGACTCATAGGTGAAAATCACGCTATTCGAACGCCAATTTCGCGGGCATTATAGCCCTGCAACCTGTCGTGGGTCCGGCGTTCATGAGCATCGGGCCCGTCTTTTCTGTCGGGAGCCCGAAGATTATGAAGATTCGTAACAGCCTGAAGTCTGCTAAATTACGTGACAAGAACTGCCGCATTGTCCGTCGTCGTGGCCGTATGTATGTCATCAACAAGCAGAACCCTCGCATGAAAGCACGTCAGGGCTAAGGCTCCGACGGATGCGGTGGTGTGCTCCCTTGTCTGATGGGCAACATCCCCGTGGGTTTAAGCGGCCTTTGGGCCGCTTGGCTGCTCATGCTCTAGCAGCCATGAAGCCTCCTGCCTTCGGGTTGGGGGCTTTTGTTCTGTACACCGCCTTTAGCCCAGCGCTGGCGACACCACACCCAGCGATAGCGCATGAACACACAGGCACTCACGCCTCTTCTGCCAAAGCGCCCCCGCCCAAAAGACGCTCTCTGCGCGAACGACTCCAGCAAGCAGAGCATGACCTCCATCATGCGCAAAATGACCATGACGCCCAACGCGCATGGAACCATGCCGAACAACTCCGCCAACGCACCCTAAGCCCAGGCGTTCAACTCATGGTCAAAGACAGCTTAGAGCAAGCGCAAAAGGGTGAGGTCGATCGTGCAGAGCACCAACTTTCAGCCACCCTCACAATGCAACCCGACAATGCTTTTCTACGCCGCCAGCGCGCCGCTATTCGCCTGTTAGGCAATGACCCAACAGGTGCGGTGCAAGACATTGGCATCAGCCTTAATGAAGACCCACGCGACCCGACCGCATGGATGATGCTCGCAGAAGCTCAAGAAAAGCTCCACCATTCCGACCTTGCTCTTCATGCTTTTGAAGAAGCCATAAGCTGCACGCCCTACCTCCCCGATAAAGACAAACGGCTTGCTCATTACAAACAGCGCGCGTTGGGGCGGGAAGACTAGAGTCTGTTAGACTTTTAATAATCTACTAAGGCAGCGATATAGAGACATAAAAGAAGAACGCAGGCCTATAGCAATTCATGAGCCTCACGAATCCAGTAGTTTTCCTCGTCCCTCAGAGGCTAAACAGACCCATCTCCTCCGCCACATTGAACGACTAGGCCCTGTTAGATTTTGAAAGACGGAGTAAGCTTCCTATCTGTCTATCATGAGTATGAGTGAGTCCATTTTTCTGATGAGAATGGGTCCCTCTGGGTGCCTCTTATTGAGGAGGTCGCCTAAGAACCTTCGGTGGACGATTTCTGTGATTTTCTGGCGGCATCGGAACGGTGCGAAATGGCGTGCCTTGCCCCTGAGTTCGGCCCTTGGTGGATCACTGCGCAATGGTTCACTCGGTGGTCAAAACGTGGTGTTTGGCAACGCTTTTTCAGCAGAGTGAGTCGCAAAGACCCAGCCTTAGGCATGGTCTTCCTTGATGGTACGATCATTCGCGCTCATCACAAGGCCGCCGGGACGGCCAAAAAAGAGGATACACAAGAAGCCAGAGAGATCGTGAAGCTCTTAGCCGCTCACGTGGAGGCTTTGTTACCAAGGCCTGCGACATATAGCTGATGGACGCGGTAAAGCGCTGTCTTTCACGCTTTCTCCCGGGCAGGCACATGAATTACCGTCTGCTTATGCCCTCCTTGATAACGTGTCTCACCGAGCAGGTTATATCGTCTGCGATCATAGCTCTACTTCCCAGAAGTTTCGTAATGCGCTCCACAGGGCCCGAACTCTTCACGGAATCTATGTGAGGCATATTCTCACTCACAAACAACATAAATTGGTGAATGAGACAGATCCTCAAGCAGGGCACAGGTATAAATTCGTGCACCTTCCGGCTGAAATTATAATAAAGGGAAAAGCCCTGTCGCGTCTATCAGCCCAGCACCATAGACTTTGGTACCAAAGCCTCCACATGAGCGGCCAAGAGCTTCACTATCCCTACAACATTTTCTATATCCCCTATTTGGTAATCCCGGCTGGCTTGTGATGGACACGAATCATTGTGTCCTCACGTTAAAGACCATGCTCAGAGCTGGGTTCTGTCAGCCAAGATAATGAAGAAGTTTGTAACAAACACCCTCTTTCGACCAACGGACAAAAGCTGAATGCTAACCATCAATATGCAAGGGAACTGAAGGCGGATTGACAGCTGTAAAAGTACCAGGATTTTCTAGCTCTTCTTCAAACCCTGCTACAGAAAAATGATTATGGCACGTAAAATTACGCCCCGTATCAACAACTTTAGCCACAACCTTCGGATAGTCTGCAAGAATAATTTTAGCTACATGATGTAAAGTAGCTTGTTCAGAACCAAGTCCAAACACACGGCAGGAAAGAACCTGCTGCAATATCTCCTCACCTTTAAATATAACTGCACCAATTAATCCACTATCAGCCATACGGTCTTTTAGGAATGTGCAAAGAATACGGCCTCCATTTCCTAAAAATACTCGCATTTCTTCGTCTGTCCAACGTTGACCAGTTGTATTAAACTGGTTGGTCTTATTGACCAACTCAAAAGCACGATCGTAGTTAGGATGTGAGGGACTATCAACAAGACTATAGCTCTGTTCAATCTTCAGCGAACCAAGCCAATCTTCACGAGAACCACTTGTATGGGCCATATCACGCTGTATTTTTGCCCGAACCGAAGCCGTACGTAGCCGTGCCTCACCACTCACCTTCGCTACTTGTGTTAGGGGAGAGAACAAAATCTTACGACGCCAATCATAAGGTTCAGTATGCAAGATATGAATATCGGGAAATACCTTGCGCACTTCTTCAACTTCCCGTGGATTATCATCAATAAATAACGCATTTTCAGGCAGGATATTAACCTCTGACAATATCCGACGAATATTGTCAGACTTGGGTTCATAATCAATTTTTACCGAAACAAAGTCTTCAATCTGTAGACCGTCGCGAAATGCTTGCTTAAATTTCTCAAGAGTAGGCTCATAATCATTCCTAGAACAAATAGCCAACATACCCCCACGCGCTTTATAAATCATCAAGGCCTCAGCAAGACCTAACGCCCAAGTTCCGGTTTCTTTCCAGGTCATATGTTCTTTTTCACCCGAAATACCGCTCCATAACGTATCATCAAGGTCGCAGATAATTAGCTTGATATGTAAAGGATCTAAAACAATCCGAGTATTATCAGCTAGGCGTTGCGCAACCGCGTAGCTTGCATGATTATAAGAATCTCCATTCTTATACATATCATGCATTCGCGTAAGTGGCGTCATACGTTGGGATTCATACTCAATATCTTCATCAAAATCATGAATAAAACTCGCATGTGCTACTTGTAGAAGGTAATCGTCCTGAGTATATATTCTTCCATACTCTTCAATAACTTCATTCATGTCGAAAAAATAACAATTTTCCATATTTTCTATTTTTTTGTACAAATATTCATTTAAAGATTGTACAAAATAAGATATATTATTAAGATCATATCTTGGGAAGAGATTGCCAAAATAATTTCGCCGTGGCTCCAAAAAGGAAACAAAAAAAGTTGGTCTTTTTCCTATAAAATTTTCAGATGCTTGTACTTTCCGCAGTAAATCACGAATATTCTTCTTGCAGGCGTCGAAGAAATCTTCAATTTTGTGCTCTTCAACAGCACGTACCCACAGAGGCTCCACTTCAATAACTTGATCTGGAATATTAGGAAAAGTATCAAGAGCCGAACGCGTGAAAATATGGCGCAGGGTAAGGCCTAGGACATTCGCATCATATTCACCAGAAGGATCAATGTCAGGAAAGTCCACCCACGGATGATTCATCCATAAAAGGGTATCTGCAGTATGTCCAAGTTCAAGAAGCGCACCGTGCACGGGAGCTAACTGACACGTTGAAACAAGTAAAAAACGAAGCGGTTCCAACTCCACTGGTGATAAAAAATTATCTCCATTCTTTAACCTTGGAAAATGATGCCCCATTGTCTATCCTTTAATAGAATTTAGAAGTTACAACCTATAAGACGATATTATCGTATCATCATAATATCAACAAAAATTTATTTTCAGCCACATTGACATTGCAATACTGCTATTTAAGTGCTCTATCCTTTTTCTAGTGCTAAAAAGATACCATATATGAATAATGACAAAATATTTTCTAAATGAAATACAGTTATTATATAATACTAACCATTTTATAAATGATACTTATAGAATTCATGCATCATAAAATAGTTATGACATTATTATATTCTGATGTATGAGATGTGCCTTTAGGTAGAAATACCATTAAGATACAATGAAAATTTTGGTGTTAATCCTTACATAAACGACACGGGGTCAATATCAATCTCCAGCTTGGCTTCTTTACTAAGCTTTACATCCCCCAGCCAACGCCGCAATAATGGTTGTACTGCTATACCACGTCGCGTGCGTAGCAGCAGGCGAAAGCGGTAACGCCCCCTCAGCAACGCCAAAGGCGCCGGTGCAGGGCCAAGCACCTGTATGCCCTCACCCTCAGGAGCATTGAGGGCAATGTGACGTGCAAGCTGCTCAGCATGGCTTTCCTTAGGGGCACTCACAATAACCGCAGCTAGCCGCCCATAAGGAGGCCAAAAGCCCGGACGGCGTTGTGCGGCTTCTTGCTCCATAAACGCTTGAAAATCGTTATGTTGAAGAGCCTGCATCACCGGATGATCGCTCACATAGCTTTGCAACATCACCTGCCCGGGTTTTTCCCCACGGCCTGCACGTCCTGCGACTTGATGGAGAAGCTGCATTGTGCGTTCAGCAGCACGCAGATCGCCTCCGCCCAAGCCTAAGTCTGAATCCACCACGCCAACTAACGTAAGATTGGGGAAATGCCAGCCTTTCGCGACAATTTGTGTGCCGATAATGAGGTTCACGTCATTATTGGCAATACGCCCCACTGCCTCTGCCATAGCCGCAGGCGAGGTCAACGTGTCTGATGCCATACTGAGCAGCTTAGCCTGCGGGAAACGCGCACGCACTTCTTCATCAATGCGTTCAATCCCCGGGCCAATCGGCACCAAACTATGCTCTGCCCCACATTCAGGACATACAGGCTTGAGCGGCTCGACCCGTTCACAATGATGGCACGCAAAGACCCGACGCGCACGATGTTCCACCATCCAAGCCGAACAATTCGGGCATTGAATGCGATGACCACAGGCTCGGCAAAGCGTCAGAGGGGCATAGCCACGGCGATTGAGAAACAGCATGGCCTGCTCACCCGCTTCGAGACGCTTTTCAATCGCGTCACACAGCACAGGTGAGAGAAACAGCCCGCGCTCTGGCCCATGTTCGCGAAGGTCAAGCAGTGAGATCTCAGGTAATTGCGCCCCACCATGCCGCGCATCAAGCTGCTCATGACGGTAACGCCCCTGCTCCACATTGGCGAGCGTCTCCATTGAAGGCGTTGCAGAGACAAGCACAATAGCGGCACGCGCCATGCGGGCCCGCACAATGGCCATATCGCGCCCATGATACAGCACGCCTTCCTCTTGCTTATACGTGCTCTCATGCTCTTCATCGACCACAACCAGACCGAGATCCGTAAAAGGAAGGAACAACGCCGACCGCGCCCCAACCACAACACGCGTCTGGCCTGATTCAACCGCGCACCACGTTTCACGCCGCGTTTTATGCCCAAGTTCCGAATGCCACACGGCAGGTTCTACGCCAAAACGCGCAGCAAAACGGCTCGTCCATTGGGCGGTTAAGACAATCTCAGGAAGCAAAACCAGCACCTGCTTACCCTCACGCAGACAGGCCGCTACCGCTTCAAAATAGACTTCCGTCTTGCCCGACCCTGTCACCCCCTCCAACAGCGTGACCTCAAAGCGTTGGGCCTGCACAGAATGCACAAGCGCCTCTGCCACCGCGGCCTGATTGGGCGATAAAATGGGGGGATGATAGTCAGGATCAGGCCGCTTCTGCACGCTTGGCCGGTCTATCATACGCTCTTCAAGCAAACCTGCTTGGGCAAGTCCCCGGATCACCGCTGCACTCGCCCCACTGCGTTCACTCAGCTCTGTTACGGTATGGGGCTGCTCTTCTGACACAGCGTCCAGCACCGCTTGCCGTGCCGGTGTCAGACGAAACCCAGCCGGCATAGACGCCTCTGACCGCACCCAACCTGTGACCGGCTTTATCCCGCCTGCAGCGGGAACACGCATGGCAATCGCCAGCACCATGCCCGGGGCATTCATGCCATAAGCCGCGACCCAATCAACAAAATGCCGTAAACTTTCCGGCAAAGGCGGCATATGCTCCACCAACCCCTCAATAGACCGCAACTTTGCCAATGCCACGATACGTTTCGGTGGAGCTGGGCGTAAATCAGGTGGAAGAGACGGGGCAGACGGCCCCCATACACACCCTACGACCTCTTTCTTCCCCAACGGCACCCGCACCAACGTGCCCGGCGGCAAGGGATACGCACTGCGATAATCTAACGGCCCCGCAAAAGGACGCGGCACCAGCACCGAAACACGATGCGTGTGATCGTTGGAAACACGCGGTGACATGAGGGAGGACTCTATGACCATGTTGTAAACATAGCCCGTTTAGGGATAGAAAACCATGAACCGTCTGTTTAAAAAACGCTTTGCCCTCTTAGGTGCAGTATAATGAATGCCACGTTACGGGCCCATACGTCACGTATAACGCGGATCAATATCCTCAATATCATTACATATACCAAATAAACTTACGAAAAAGGGAGCTATATCCTTAACAAGACTGAGGTTACTATCCGTCATTTCCACCATTATAGCCAAAGCTCATATTGATCGTCTCATCATATGTTAGCCGCGACGTATTTAAGAGCTTCTCAAACTGTTTTTGGCTGAAAAAACCTCCATGAGGCCCCTTCATTTCCAGTGAACCACGATATTCAGTCAAATTTGAAAGAGGCTTCAGATACCAAAGTACGTAATCCCCACAAAATCTACAATAGACATCAGTCATAGATGTTACTGCTTATGGTTTTTGAAATAATGCGTTAGCATCTCAAAAGCCGCAATACCACTTCCCGATGGAACGTTACCTACTGTACTATGATACTGATCTTCAACGGTGCCATCACTCCCAAGATAACCAATGGTACTATGATACTGGTCTTCAATAGTTCCGTCACTCTCAACATAACCAATCGTACTATGATACTGGTCTTCAATAGTTCCGTCACTCTCAACATAACCAATCGTACTATGATACTGGTCTTCAAGCGTTCCGTCGCTCCCAATATAACCAACCGTACTATGATATTGATCTTCAACCGTTCCGTCGCTCTCAATATGGCCAATCGTGCTATGATATTGATCCTCAACCTCTCCACCCATAGACGTACCATCCGTAGCATGCGCTACAGATGACAGCATTAGAGGAATAGCTAATAAATAAATACTAAAAACAGAACGACAATATGACATGACAACTCTCCTTTGTCCTGTCTTTTACATCCCTATTATCACTCAGAAAATCAATATAATCCAATATTATTGTTTTTTAACATTTTAGACATATAAACAATTTTCATCAGCATCTTTTATTATTTAAATATTACATGTGTCCTCTATATGCAGCCAAGATCTTATTTGGCGACAAGAAGCCACTCTACGAAAAAGACCTCCCGTAACGCGATGCCCCCTTCTGGTGCATTGCTTATCATAGTGGTAACATAACGTGGTTTATCACTATGATCCTTTCCTTGTTGCGGTCGAGAAAGACCATGAAACCTTTACCAGAAACATTGCCTCCCTCTTCCGTTCACACAGCCCAGCAAGCGCTCGAAAGCTGGGTGTCTTGGTTGCGTTATGAAAAGCGCTCAGCTGAAAAAACCGTCATTGCCTATCAGCATGATGTTGCCCAAGCGTTAGGCTTTTTCACGCAGCATTTTGGTGGGGACTTGTCTCTTTCTGGTCTGGGGTCACTCAAACTTGTCGATTTCCGCGCATGGCTCGCTCATGACGCCGCACAAGCTGAAGCCCGAGCGCAGCGCACCCCTCAACGCGCTCATAGTCACGATGGGCAAGCACGGAGCCGGGCGCGTCGTGTATCATCCCTGCGCTCCTTTTACACCTTCTTGCGCCGTCATTATGGGGTCAGCAACCCCGCCCTCTCGCTTCTGCGTAGCCCACGGCTCAAGCCCCGCGTGCCACGCCCCCTCAACCCAGAAGATGCCCGTAAAGCCCCTGGGGATATTGCCGATATTGTCTCATCCCCTCATGTAGCCCTCCGTGATGAAGCGCTCTTTACGCTGCTGTACGGCGCTGGTTTACGCATTAGTGAAGCTCTCAGCTTGAATGTGCGTGACCTTGACCGGCTCCATGATGGGCTCATGACCATCATGGGAAAAGGCCAAAAAGAACGCGTTGTCCCTATTCTTCCCGTCGTGCAGCGAAAGCTGGAAGCATGGCGCGCTGCTCACCCCGCGCCGCACCCTCAAGCGCCGCTCTTTTGCGGGGTGCGCGGTGGCCGGCTGAACCCCGCCATTGCTCAACGCACAATGCGTCAATGGCGACAGATGGAGGGCCTCCCCGATACAGCCACACCGCATGCGCTACGTCATGCTTTTGCCACCCATCTCATGCAAAACGGTGCTGACCTCCGCGTTATTCAGGAATTGCTGGGCCATGCCAGCCTCTCGAGTACGCAAATCTATACTCTTGCCGATGAGCACAGGCTTATGGATGTCTGGAAAAAAGCACATCCCCATGCAGACAAACCTGCACATTCTGAGGAGAGTTCCTCGTGAAACATGGTTTCTATTGGAGGCGACACACCCGCCATACGGCCGCCGCTCTGCTCTATAGTGCGCTTATGGTCTTCTCCACAGCTCAGGCCGCACCTTCTTGCCGTATGGAACAAGCCGCCACGCTTCCCTTAAGCGATGCAGACCATACCGTCAGTAGCCCCGCCCACATAGACGGTCATCCTGTCTCACTCATGGTAGATACAGGCTCGGAGGGAAGTCTTCTTACCCCTGAAGCGCTCGTGCGCTTTCATCTCCATACAGACCCTGATCACCACACCGCTATCTTAGGGCCGGATGCCCACCCTCATCTAGTGCCCAATGTCCTCGTTCAACAGCTCGCCTTAGGGAACGTCCATCGTGAGGCCATCACGGTGCCAATGGGAGCGCTGCCGCCCTTTCCTACAGTTCAGCCGCCGCTTCTGGGCCTGATTGGAATGGATCTCCTCGGCCAATATGACCTAGAACTCGACCTTGCCCATCATCGCATGGCATTATGGACTGTGCAGGTTGGCTCAACATTGTGTCAGCACCCACCATTATGGTCTCATCTGTGGCTTAACCTACCGGCTCAACGCTATCATGGGCGCTTCCTCGTACCTTTCACCCTCGATAACCATCCAGGCCTCGCCCTCATCGACAGCGGGTCTCGCTCAACTGTCGTAAGTACATATTTCGCCCATCAACTGGGGATTACAGACGCCCAGCTCGCGCATGACCCCGGAGGGGAAATTGCTGGGCTTGGTCTCAAAGAACACAGCTATCATTGGCACCAATTCCATCTCCTCCGCATCGGCACAGAAGATTGGACGACCCCAACCTTAACCGTCGCCCCTGTGCATGACCATGCTGATATTTTACTGGGAGCAGAATGGTTCCAAACGCATCGGCTATGGCTCTCCGCTGCGACGGGTCATGTTTTTGTGCAGGGTGTAGAGGGGCATTAACCCCTCTACACACCTTTATGTACAAGCGTTTTTTACGCCCTTACCATGTCCACACAGCGGCTTCTTGCTGCTTAATGGCGTCTTCCATATCTTTTGGGAACAGGTTGCGGAAAGGCGATTTTGGATTGTCCACGACATCCGCCATCCCTTCTATATCCTGCTCCTGATCGAACTGCTCCATCGGGAAGGTCAACTCCCCTTGAGGGAAGATAGCGGTCTCAGGATCATACCAATATTTCGCTCCTTCCATGATCCGATCATTAAAGCCCGTCTGATAAGGGCCCGGATTGATCGTCGCAAAGGAAATTGGCTTATCCGCAAACTCCTGATGCAAGGCTTGCGCTGCCGCTTCCAGCGCATGTTTAGACGCGCAATAAGCCCCTCCAAAGGGTGGGGTTATGACCCCTGCGATGGAGGACACAAACACAACGCGTCCAGCATTCTTACGCACGAACTTTTTCAAGAATAGTTTGGTCAGTTCAATCGTTGCGAAGAAATTGATATTGAGCTGACGTTGGAGAACCGCCGCAGGCATGTCGGCCAGCGAGCCCCCTTCCCCGATCCCAGCATTATTGACGAGAATATCCACCTCAAGACGACTGGCATATGTCCGATCCATCTCATTGGTGATATCAAGACGAAGCACCTCAACTGACAGCCCCGCCTCTGCCACCTCATGACGCAAAGCACTCACCTGAGCGTTATTTTCCACGCCCGCATAAACCTCATGACCACGACGCGCCAAAGAAAAAGCAAGGAACTTACCAAGGCCTGTCCCGGCCCCTGTGACGAGGATTGTTGACATATCAAGACTTCCTTAAAAATACGATGATACAGCGTTCATAACAGCGTGAGCAGCAGGCTGGTCAATCTCAGGGTTTTCCATCGAAACACCAACATAATACGCCGTTTTCCCATCTACTGTGCGGCCCACGGCACCACCTGGCAGAAAACAATAGTCAGGGCTCGTCATGGCAGCAAGGCCTGAGGCCCCCAACTGTTCTGCAAGCTTATCGGTATCTGCCTGAAAGGAAAAAGCGGTGTATGCCTTTTGTGTACTCAGCTTTTCACTACACGGCGTGATCTCATCACTGCGAAACCACAAGAGAAGCCGCCCTTCACTGTTGAGGACAGCGCAACAATAGTGCCGACTAAAACCATCCAAGGTTTTTTGGGCATCGGCTAATAGTAACGAGAGGGTCATCCCCACGGCCCCTTTCATACTCAGACTGTATGGGTGGACACTTTCTCGGCCATCCCAACACGATAAAAATAAACCGACCGGTCAGTCTATTTATTGTAAATAGACATCTTCGCACGCGTCCTGCAAGCTATTTTTATACAATCCGCACACTCACTACGAGAACTTAGCCCCTTATAGGGAGGCATAAGAACGAAAGCATGCGTGACATGTTGGAACCTACTCGCTCTTCAAGGTTCAAGAGGGCATGGCAAGCCCCTCTATGATGCACTCTGCGTTTTCTGATGACGTATAGCCTGTGTCTGTATCGGAACTTTTGAGTGAAGGTCGTCCAGCCCCGGGAAACGTCGTCAAAAGACACGCAGCGGCCCCATTGACGGTTCTTTGACGCTATCAGGACGGGATCCACTGGGTGTTCGGCACCCTTATGCAGCTTTGTACCCCACATGTCTTGCATGTGTCAGGCCGCACCATCTCACTGTATCACACCATCATGCTGTCATTTGGCAGGCCCCTAGCAGCAATCACCTCCACCACAATCGCTACTGCCGCTTCCACCATTGCAACAATCACCCCCACCGGAAAAGAAAGATGACCCTTGTTGTCCTCTGCTACGGGTAGAACCGCGCGACCCGGCGATCACACAGAGCAGCAAAAAGAGGAGAATGATCAACAAAGCTGAGGCACCTGACAGCAGCAAAGCAACATATTCAATAGGATGCAGCCTATCGGTCTCCGCCCTATTAGAACTTTTCCTAAAAAGCAGGAGATAAGCCGGCGGAAACGCTGTGCACACCATCGCCCATAAAGGGACAGAACGGCCTTTTCTTAATGCGGTATAATACCCACCGAGTCCTGTTATCAAGCAACCGAGCGCTATCCCCAGCAAGATGACCGCATTCTGTGTCTGCTCATCCCATTTAATCGTCATGGCGGGGCTTTCTTCGCTCGTGGAAACGCACGCTTAGACCGCCACAATACATGAAAAAATAAGACTCTACAGTCTTCTATGAAAGAGTAAGAAAAGTATTTTATTGCTTATGATACGCTTTCTTGGAGTCATTTAAACTCAAGACATTAGAGCCGCCTCCTGAATCAGGACGGGCTCGTTGGGACAAGTCATCTTCCCCGAAGACGAGCTGCTGTTCACACACAGGACACAGATAGCCATCATCGTGCATAATACTTTCCCAGACCAACGATCCTACAGTCTTATAGAATGTGATCCTCAGTATAGCATGATGATAAAGAAATATTTGCCTTACTTAGACGGACGACGTACCATCATCCGGGCAACCACACCATCACGCTTCACCACAGCATGGTAGAGAGCCGCTAGAATATGCAGGGCAATGAACCCAGCAAACGCCCATGAAAACCACTGATGCAGCTGCAGCAGGAACATTGGCAAATCGCCATCATCCATCACGCTCTCAGGCAGAGGGATAAGCGGCCAAGAGACCCAACCAAATAGGACGATTGGCATCGCCATAGAAGACATGGCAAGCCACCCTGTTGCGGGTAACAAAATTTGGAAAAGATACAAAATGCCTTCCACACTGCCCGCAGCAACACGCTGCACTTTTGGAACAGACGGTGGAAAAGCCGGTGCTTTCAGATTGCGTGTTAGCCGCCAAACAATGCGGACAATAATCAGCACCATTGTCGTAATCCCAACAGACTTATGCAGCGTATGCAAAGCCGTCGGATCATCAATGGACGCATGGTCCATATACAAACCCAAAGCGATCAGAAAAAGCACGAGGAGCGCAATAACCCAATGCAACACGATAACAACTGTACCGTAACGCTCTGGTGTTTCCGTCATTTATCCGTTTCCTCTAAAACTGCTTTTCCATAACACATTGGAAAAGAAACGTCTTTTTAACAAGGCTGAGGAAAGAGGCTAATGATCATTCTCAACCTCTTCCCTCCCCTGAGAGCAACACGGTTAGTGACCGCCGTTGCTGTCTACCTGCTGGAACAGCTCATTAAAGCGACGCTTCTGTGCTCCAAACATCGGAGCCTTGCGTGCCTGAGCCTCGTTGTTGGCATTATCAACAACAACCAACCCCACCATACCAAGCATGGCATGAGGCAGGCATTTGTAACCGTACACACCGGACTTCGTAAATTGCACGGTTTTGTCCTGACTAAACGGAACACTGAAGGACGGTGCTCCATCAGGGATCATCCCAGGAATGGACTGGGCGTTATGGCCTTTGTCCGCTGGAATGAAGTGAACGCTATCGCCAGAGTGAATATGTACAACGGCCGGCTCGAAGCCATAACCACCTTGGCTACTATGGCTTAGCATTTTCACATCAACCGTCGCTGCGGAAGCGGACATAACTGTCGCCATTAACAGGGCAGAAGCCCCACCAATAAACTTGAACATGCTAATCTCCATTTCGACACCCCGCCGAGGGAACCCCCCGGCGGAATGAGTGATCAAGCGCTCTTCTCTTATCGAAGAGAAACGTCTCTTATCGTTGCAGATCGAAACGATCGAGGTTCATCACCTTCGTCCAGGTCTTCACGAAGTCGTTGTAGAACTTCGCTTTACCATCGTCGGACGCATAGACCTCAGCAGCAGCACGCAGCTCAGGGTTAGCACCGAAGACGAGGTCAACGTCTGTTGCGTTCCACAGCTTCTGACCAGATGCGCGGTCAAAGCCTTCATACAGGTCTTCCTGACCTGGAACCTTCTGCCAACGTGTATCCATTGTCAGAACATTGCTGAAGAAGTCTGGCGTCAGTGTGCCAGGTGTCTTCGTCAACACACCGTTGGAAGAATGACCGGTGTTGACGTCCAGAGAACGCATACCACCCAGAAGGACGGTCATCTCAGGAACAGTCAGGTTCAGCGTACTGGCCTTGTCAACCAACGCATTCAGAGGTGGCGTACCATCGGCATCAGCGCGGTGATAGTCACGGAATGCATCAGAGGTTGGCTCCAGCAAGTTGAAGGAAGCAACATCTGTCTGCTCTTGTGTGGCATCACCACGACCCGGAGCGAATGGAACCTGGATGTTCACGCCAGCTTTCTTAGCGGCATTTTCCAGACCCACATTACCACCGAGAACGATGATATCAGCCAAAGCCACTTTGCGGCCACCATGACGTCCAGCATTGAACTTGTCACGGATCTGCTCAAGCTTCGGCAGGATGGTCTTCAGCTCTTCTGGGTCGTTCACAGCCCAGCCATTTTGCGGCATCAGAGCCAGACGGCCACCGTTTGCACCACCGCGATGGTCTGTCACACGATGAGAGGACGCTGCAGCCCACGCTGTTTTGATCAGTTCACGATCAGACAGGCCTGTACCCGCAACCATCTTCTTCAGCTCACGAACGTCAGCTTGGTTGATGATCTTAGCTGGCGTGTTGACCGGATCTTGCCAAACGAAGGTTTCCTTAGGAACTTCGTTCCCGAAATAGCGGCTCTTTGGCCCCATATCACGGACGACAAGCTTGAACCATGCACGAGCAAACGCATCAGCGAACTCATTGGGGTGTTCAGCCCAACGTGCAATGATCTTGTGGTAAACAGGGTCAGTCTTCAGCGCGATATCCGTTGTGAACATCATGATCGGACGCAACTTGGACGGATCGTTCGGATTAGCTGGATCCGGAGCGATGTTGTCGTTCGTTTTCGTGCGCCACTGATGAGCACCCGTTGGGCTCTGCGTCAGGACCCAATCGTTGTTCAGCAGGTTATCAAGGTACTGCGTCGTGAAGTGGATCGGATCAGCAGACCAAGAGCCTTCTAGACCACTGGTTGATGCATCATCTGCTGTACGCTTGCCCTTAATGCAGTGATCAGCCCAACCAAGACCCTGATTCTCAACGCCGTTAGCGATTGGAGCACCGCTCAGGCAGGAGTTTGGATGTGCACCGTGAGCCTTACCGAAGGTATGACCACCGGCGATCAGAGCCGCTGTTTCCTCGTCATTCATAGCCATACGACCGAATGCAAGACGGATCATTGCAGCAGACTTGGTTGGATCAGGATCACCGTTTGGCCCTTCTGGGTTCACGTAGATCAAGCCCATATGGGTCGCTGCCATTGGGTGTTTCAGCTTCCCGTCTTTGCTAACCTGGAAAGAGGCCTTGTTCGGGAAGAATGAAGTGCCTGGCCCCCAATAGATCAGCTCAGACTGCCAATCATCTGGACGACCACCCACGAAGCCGAGGGTTTTGAAGCCCATCTGGTTCAGCGCAACATCACCTGTCAGGATGATAAGGTCACCCCAGGAGAGTTTCTCGCCGTATTTCTTCTTAACAGGCCACAGAAGGCGCTTCGCCTTATCAAGGCTTGCGTTATCTGGCCAGTCATTAAGCTGAGCGAAGCGCTGCTGAGCACCTTCCTCACCACCACGACCATCAAGAGCACGGTATGTACCAGCGTTATGCCAAGCCATACGGATGAAGAACGGCCCATAATTGCCGTAGTCAGCCGGCCACCAAGGCTGTGAGGTCAACATAACCTTTTCGATGTCCTTACGAACTTCTTTCAGGTTAAGTTGCTCAAACTTCTTGTGGTAAGACGTATAATAGCTTGAACCGTACGGATCAGACTCAGAGTCGTGATCACGCAGCTTGGACAGGTTCATGCCCTTTGGCCAGTAATACTGGTTTGGACCCGGAACATCGGCTGCCATAGCAGCTGAAGCGAAGGATGTCAGGGTTGTGCTGGCAATAAGCAGAGCCGCCCCGAAATTTTTCAGTTTCATCCTGATCAATTCCCTATTCGGTGGATATTGAAAATCTTTGCAAGCTACATAGCAACAACAGTTCTGGCCTGAGGATCAAGCCATTAAGTGAGTGCTACACATTACGATCTTATACTAGCTAGAGAGCACGAGGAAGGCCAATAGCTATTTTAAATAACTCTTATAAGTTATCTTCGCTAGTAATCGGCTCTGCCTCACGCAACACCTCCTCTGTGTAAAAGCGATTCTACATTTAAAAGACGTTAACTTCAAACCTTTTGGACAAGAATTACCTTGGAAAAACGCGTCTTTTAAAAGCCATAATAACAGCGCTCTATTAAAATTTTCTCTTATTATTAAGACCAATCATAGGGTCACAATTCATACTAGCCTATAGACGCCACTCTTCAGGAAGACATACACGAGACGCTTACAAGCATACCCTAGAGAAGCTGATGAGCAGTCTTGTAAGCTGACCTGTCTCACCTTCTCTCTAACATAGAAACGCACCCTACACACCCATAATAACCTGCAACATAGAAGCCCTTACCGTGATAACTTTAAAAAAGCGTCTTCATAAAAATTTGAAAAAAATGAAAAAAATGAAAAAAGCCCCTTGCCACACTCATAACTGACTGATAGATAACCGCTCATCCCGACACGGGGTGCTCTTCCAAACCTTCCTAAAGAGGGTGTTAAGGATAAGCAGTCTGCGGGTGTAGCTCAGTTGGTTAGAGCGCCGGCCTGTCACGCCGGAGGTCGCGGGTTCGAGTCCCGTCACTCGCGCCACTCTTTTTTAAAAAATGAGTGGCACTTTTATAGAGTAGTGGCTTTTGACCTTCCTTCCATGGAAGGTTTTTTTATGCGCGCTTTCTAAAAAGAAAACCTCTAAAATCCCCGACATTCCTTCCACTGAATGCAAAACGACTTTTCTCTTCACTCTGTCTAAAGAAAAACCTTGCATCTCAACGGCCTGTCCCCGACATGTCTGCCTATGTCTTATTCTGTGAAGGAAATGTTTGCCACCCTCCAAGGGGAAGGGGCACAAAGCGGCCGTGCAGCGATCTTTTGTCGATTCACCGGCTGTAATCTCTGGTCAGGGCGCGAGCAAGATCGTGCCAAAGCGCATTGCACGTTCTGTGATACGGACTTCATCGGCCTTGATGGCCCCGGCGGAGGACGATTCTCAACTCCCGAAGCTCTGGCAACCGCCCTTCAAGCCTGCTGGCAATGTGCTACTCATGATGACGAAAGCCACCAGCATCGTTATGTCGTCTTCACAGGGGGAGAGCCCCTCCTTCAGCTCGACCCACCTTTGATCGAAGCCGTCAAAGCGCACGGCTTTACCATTGCTGTTGAAACGAACGGAACCCTCCCCGCCCCAACGGGAATCGACTGGCTGTGCGTAAGCCCCAAGCCCGGCCCCGAGCTTGTTCAAACAAGCGGCGATGAGCTCAAGCTCGTCTACCCACAAGAAGCCCTGCCCCCGTCTCTTTTTGAAGCGATGGATTTTACACATTTGTGGCTCCAGCCTCTCGATAATGAGAACCGCCTTCGCCATACTGAACAGGCCGTACGCTATTGCCAAACGCATCCGCAATGGCGCCTTAGTCTGCAAACACATAAATTGATCGGAATTCCATGACCGCGTCCTCTCAGAACCGCGCCCTGGTCCTGTTTTCAGGCGGCCAGGATTCGGCCACCTGCCTCGCTTGGGCCCTCGCTCGCTTTGACCATGTTGAAACCGTCGGCTTTGCTTATGGGCAGCGTCATGCTGTCGAGCTTGAATGCCGTGAGACGTTACGCCGCTCATTCGCCGCTCTCAGCCCATTATGGGCAGAACGGCTTGGCCCAGACCACACGATTGATCTCGCCAGCCTTGGGGCTTTGTCTGACACAGCCCTCACCAGTGATGCAGAGATCACCATGAGCGAGAACGGTCTTCCCAACACATTCGTGCCGGGGCGCAATCTCATCTTCTTGACTTTTGCCGCTGCCCTCGGTTTTCGCCGTGGGATGAAACATATCATTACCGGCGTCTGTGAGACCGATTATTCTGGATACCCAGACTGCCGTGATGACACCATCAAAGCGCTGCAAGTCGCCCTAAACCTCGGGATGGAACAACGCTTCGTCCTGCACACGCCCTTAATGTGGATCGACAAAGCCCAAACGTGGCAGCTCTGCGAAGAACTCGGGGGTGCCCCGCTGATCGACACAATCCGCCAGCAAAGCCATTCCTGCTATAAGGGAGACCGCACCCATGAGCACGCATGGGGGTATGGCTGTGGAGACTGCCCCGCCTGTGACCTCCGTGCAGAAGGGTGGCGTCGCTTTCAGGAAGGGCTTTCATGACCGATACACCCCAGACAGAACTCGTTTTTACCCGTCGCTTTTGCATGGCTCACCGTCTCATTGCCGGAGCAAGTGAGCGCTGTGCGATTCCCCACGGGCATAATGAATATGTAACCGTCACACTCGGCACAGGCCCCAATAACCCTCACACCCGCCTTGATGGCCACACGAATATGCTGCTCCCCTTCGCAGAAGCAAAAGGCCGTTGGCACCGCTTTATTGATGAGCGGGTGGATCATTGCTTTCAGCTCTCAGACAAAGACCCGCTCGTCCGTTGGTTTGCCCAGCATGAACCCCAGCGCCTTGACCGCATCCTCATCACACCGGGAGACCCCACGACTGAAATGCTCGCCGCTGTTCTTATGTCAAAACTCAGGGCTTTTCTCCGCGATCAAGGTGAGCTGCTCACAGTGCTGAGTATTGAGATCAAAGAAACACCCACCAACACAGTGCGCCTTCACGGAAACCCGCAACACTATCTGCCGCCTATAGAGGGGCCATTAGAAAGCGTCTGGTGGAATAGAGCCGATGATACGATCGCTGATGGGATATAAGAGGTCAGAGAGACATCAACTGTTGCGTTACCTTTTTGACACCCTCCCCACTGAGCCATCTGTAGAGAACATACGGGTGGCATTTGTATCTGGCTTTTACGGGCCACATTCTCAAGCATCTCGACCCAGTTTGTAAGAGATCTCATCATTCTCTCTGCTTCAAGAGATGAAGCTGTGGTTACATAGAAAGACAGTGCTGCCCCACAATAGAGCGCCCCCATGCTCATGATAAAAAGAAACACATGATGCTGTGCAACAGAAGTAGGCACGGCATTTCCTTGGGTTCAGGCCGGTCGATGTGAGGGCTCAAGGATGTTTCAGTTTCCTTAAAAGACAAGACTGAAGATGAACGCATGACACGTCATCTACGCCCTTTCCTCAAAGAACCACGGCAAACCATGCCTTAATGACCGCCGCGTATTAAAGGGGCTTATTTTTACCAACCAACATGGTTTGCACTAAGATCCGTTAGGTTTTGAACGACGGGCAGGCTTCCTATTGTCTGTCATAAGTGTGAGTGAGACCATTTCTCTGATCAGAGCTGGTTCCTCTGGGAGCCTCTTATTGAGGAAGTCCCCCAAAAGGAAAGACACCGCCCAAGAACCGTCGGCAGACAATTTCTGCAAGTTTCTGGCGACATCAGAACAGTGCGACATGGCGAGACGTGGTGTCTGACAACGTCTTTTCGACAAGGGCAGCCGCAAAAACCCAGCCGTGGGCATGGTCTTCCTTGATGGTACGATCATTCGTGCTCATCATAAGGAAGTCGGGGCGGCCAAAAAGGGAAATACATAAGCAGCCAGAGAAGTCGTAACGCTCTTAGCCGCTCACATGAGAGATTTTGTCACCAAGGTCTGCGGTGGTGCGGACAGACACAGGAAAGCGCTGTCTTTCATGCTTCCACCCGGGCAGGCCCATGAATTACCGTCTGCTTATGCTCTTCTTGATAACCTGCCTCACCAACCGGGTTATGTCGTCTGTGACCGTGGGTATCCCTCCCAAAAGTTCCAAAGCGCTCTCTGGAACGATGGAGCGTGTCCTGTTAGCCCAACACGGCGAAACGACCCTGACATCAGTTGTCCAAAATGGACTTACAGACACCGCCATCTGATTAAAAACCTGTGGGCAAGGCTCAAGGAGTGGCGGGCTGTTGCAACCCGATATGAAAAGACCGCTCTTTCCTTTCTCTCCATGATCCTCATCGCTGCTACAGCAGATTACCTCAAGACCTAACAGAGCCTAGCCCCTTAATATTCGACCGCAGGAAGGTACCCATACGCCCATAATAGAAAAGTGACTTCGACATCAGTTCTCCGTGATGAAATAACAGAACGCGATCTAAGGTTTCAAAGCTCTTCATGGAATTTATGCGACGCCTATCCTCGGTCACAGACTTTGGCGCCAAAATTCCCCATGTGAGCAACCAAGAGTGTCACACTTTTGGGAAACGGATCGTTTACCATCAAGAAAGACCATACCTAGAACCCGGGGCTTTACAGCTGACCAAGGCAAAAACATTGCCATACACCCAACTTTAACAAAAACTGGGCGCCATCCACCAAGGACTAAAACTCAAAGGGAAAGAGCCCGCCATGTCGCGCTATTCTAAGGCCGCCAGAAAATCACGACTATCGTTATTTGAGCGCGGTTTTTCCACTGGAGGAACTGTCTCAATCAGTGGCTCTCCCAAAGAGCAAATTGGATCAGAAAAGCTGATTGTATCATGCTCACAATGAACCGTTAGGCTGATTGTTCTCCTCCGCAAGCATCCTTATTCTTGATCGTCCTACAAAACGCGACAAAAACTTATTGCACTATCAAAATTAAATGACCAATACTTATTTATCGTCTCGTCAATAAGGATGCCATGATGAATGATTTTTCCCTATATTGTGCAGCCATGTTCCTAGGGGAGATTATATTCATCCTCCCTTTTATTCTCCTCTCTCCACAACGACAGTATCGTTATATCATACTTCTTTTTGCCATTCTTCTCGGTGACATCATCGTCACTGTCTCACCTGTTCATCTTTCGCTTCATATCGGCCACTGGAACTGGATTGGTAAAACCCTCGCCCTCCTCTTCTCAATTATCCTCATCTATGTGCTCAAACTTTCTCCAAACGCTGTTGGTTTGCGTTTGCCACAGACAGCTCGTCAATGGAGGGATACAGCCCTCGGCATTATGGTGTTAATGGTCTATATGAGTGTAATTGTCTTTGTCTCAGGTGATCCTTCTTCGCCCAATCCCCTAGAAAATTGGCTCTTTGAAGCAACACTTCCGGGCATAGATGAAGAACTCTTTTTCCGTGGTGTCGCAATCGTGGTCACCTCGCAAGCCTTTCCCCAATTACGCTTTAATATCCCGCAATGGGTTGCACCTTTTACCATCACAACCGGCATGTTCGCGCTTTTCCACCTCTTTTCAATCTCTCACGGACATGTCAGCTTCAACTGGTTAAGCACTCTTGCAGGCGTTCTCCCGATCAGCATAGGACTTTATGTTATTCGTTATCGCACAGGATCCGTCTTCAGTGGCATGGTCGCCCATAACATGGCCAATCTCACAAACTTCTTTCTGACAACCTCTTAACGATGCCTTAGCTCCCCAGACATCATCTGGGGAGCCACATGTTCTTAAGCCGCATATTTTTCCACAAAAGAGAGAGGACACGCCACGATCTGTTTATCCAGCGTTTGCAAGGCTCGGATCCATGGCACTATTGTCCCCTCGTCAAAGGAAAAATTCCCCTCTTTTGTCAGCTGTCCTAGTTGATTTTTCGCACTATTAAGTGCAACCGTGCATTTAGCTAATCCGCCATCTGACCGGATCGCAAAGCTATTGGGCATCGTCGCATAACAGACATAGCCTGCCCCCTCTTCATTCGGGTCCGTTGGTTGAAAATCCTGCAAGATTTGTGTCAACTCACGGTGACGTTGCGCTGATGTCTGGCTTTTATGATCGACCGTTTCAAAAGTATGGTCATGCTCACCACCTAAATGAGCGATATTTTTGAGCAACACACTAAAAAACGCGGGATCTAGATGTTTTTTAATCAAAGCTGATAATTCTAATAACGAAGCGTGATTTTCTGCATGAAGATGCAATCTTAAAAGGATTTTCCCCTTTGTAAGACGCCCTTCTTTTCTTAGTTTATTAAATAAAAGAACATTCGCCCATATTTTATCAAAACTACGGTCGGGGTGATTAATGAAGCGCATCACATTATGAAAATCTCGCGCTCCATCAAAAGAGATTTGATAATCCGTTATCCCTAACTCCCCCAGAACAAGAAACGTCTCTTCGTCCAGCAAGTAACCATTAGTCGTCGCTGACGATATAAGGCGGAACCCATACTCCTTTGAGCATATGACAACACATCAATCAAAATATCTTTAGTCAGAAGAGACTCCCCACCAAACCAACTCAAATTGAGAAGAGACAGGTCCGGTGCACGCATAGTGAGAAGATTTTTCACCCCCTCTACCGTCTCCTCACTCATCCTCCCTTGCGTATAATCTTCATAGCAATAGGTGAATCGAAAATTGCATTTCTCTGTCGGGAAAAGCGTCAACCCGAGATAAGAAGGATCAAGCGCACATGCAATCTTATTGTCCATGATGTTCTTTCTTCATAACGGTATTGATATATTTGACAGCTTTTTCTAAGACATCGTCTTTCCCCGCTAAAAGCTCTTCTTGCGTTAGAGGGATTGAAATATCCGGCATTATTCCCTTCCCTTCCGCCTCAGTTCCATCAGGCCACAACACATTGATGACCCCGACACTAAATCTCATATTTTGTTTTGGGAAAAAAACATCAGAACGAAGGCCATACCCTCCCGCGCTTTCTTCCCCCATAATGACAGCTCTCTTAGATGATTTCATTATCATCAAAAAATCCTCACAAGCTGACGCACAACCGTCATCTGTGAGAACAAAAACCTTCCCATGGTACAATGTCTTCGGTTTTATGACGTCCCCACCAAAGCGAAACCATGTATGCGAATAAGACAGAACATCTGATAGGGCTACATCACTGTAAGCATCATTAACCGCGATATGCTGCGGGCTCATCCCAATTTCATCTTTCGTTGGTTTTTCCAAAAGAGACTGTATTAAATCATTGGGTGCACTCCCCCCGCCATTCCCTCTGACATCAAACAATAATGCGGGAACATCCTGATGATCTCTCACCGCCTGAACCATTTTTTTCTCATTCTCAGGATGAGAAAAATCAGAGACCGTAATACGCTCTATTCCAGGGGCAATCTGCGACACGGAGACACCCTTTACAGCCACATAACGCCCCTTAATCGGAGGATTTTTTTCAGAAGAATCTGAAAGATTACGATCTACATCAACTGATACATCCTTCTTCCCCGGAAAATGGAAAGTGAGCGTGAACTTTCGTGGCCACAGCCATACCCCATACTTCATAGAGGTCAGATCTTGTCTTTGGTCCCTTAAAGAACTATCCGAAATAAACGCGACTTGTTGATCGGCCCATGTTGAAAAAACGTCATGATTAATCGCGCTAATTTCTACTCCTACAGGGACTGACTTTGTCCAAGAGCGTGTAACAATCCACTTTCCCTCAATAAAACCTACTCGGAAAGGAAGGCCGGGGTAGCAGTGCACAAGTTGATCCTTAAAACTCGTATGAGTATTATGAAGACTTGCAAAAAGCTTTGCTGTTTTCTTGTCAAAGTCGAGCCGTGTAGATATTGTCGAAAGCGATTTTAGATAATCTTGATAATGCTCATCGAAGTCATATGATGGATCTAACGAGCTCCAATGCGCAAAACGCGCCGTAACAGACGCATAAATACGACTCGCAATCCAAAACCTGTCAGCCATTGAAGGGGCCGCTAAAGTCGCAAAATCCTTAGACGTTGGGCATGATGCTGTTGGTGTTTCCGCCACCCCATATGAAGGGGTCAGAAAAAAAGCTGTTATATATATAAGAAGAAAAGTCTTATTCACGTTATATCTATCCCACCCATTACATTATGTATGCTTATTAATTCAGACTTTTCTCACAATGGCCTATATTAACACTCATACTTAGCAGTCTCTCCAAAAGATCATCAGGAGAATCCTTCACGACAGCCTTAAGCAAACAAGCCATTCACTGAAGGGCGTCCGAAATAACCCACAGTGATATGGCTTTATGCCACATCGACTTTTTCATCCTGTGCTGAGCTTGCAAGAGTTTGACCACTCGCTGCGGTTAAAAGAGGAGCAGCGGCAGGGGCTGCGAGGATGATTTTCTTTGACTGTTCCATGATGTCACTCCTTTTTGCTGTGTGACCTTTTTACTTTACAAAGAAGTCTTTTTGAAAAGATTTGATATAGATCAAAATATCATTTTTTTATCGAAACTATTTTATAAGATATTGTTTTTATATAGGAATGTTATTCAGAGAATAGCCTCACTCTAATCAGTGATACATATGATTCCGATCATCCTTTCCCTTGTCTCCTACGCATACCCCCCATAGAGTGGTATGTTTCTATTCTCTTCTTTCCCCCACTTGTTAGCGTGAATCTTTATGTCTCAAACATCGTCCTCACGCCTCCTTCGTTGGGGCTGTGTGCTTCTTCCACCGGCTCTTTTAGCGGCAGGTTTTGCTTGGGCAGCAGGGCTATTTTCTCCGCATCGTCTTTCAACCGCCCGTTTTATGACGGTGCTCGAAAATGGTGGCGGGGCGGCTCCCGGTTTCCGGCGCGCACACTCAAAAGGTCTCTGTGTTTTAGGGCAGTTTGATGCCTCTGGCGCTATGACCGCCTATTCTAGCGCTTCGGTTTTCTCACAATCCCATATCCCCGTCACAGGGCGGCTGGCTCTTGCCCCTCCTTTCCCTCATATTGTTGATGGGCCAGGTATTGTACGCAGCATGGCCCTCCGCCTTCAGCCTGACCATGCACAGGAATGGCGCACCACAATGAATGATCCGCCATTGCAACCAATGCGCGACATTCAGGATGCGTTTGCCTCCTTTAGCGCCAACCAACGCGATCCGGTCACACATAAACCCGACCCTCGCCTTGCAAAAGCGTATGAAGCAGCGCGTCCATGGCTCAAAACAGCCTATGCAGCTAACCGTGCTCATGTCATGTCGTCTGACTTTGCCAATGATACGTTTAACAGCCTCGACAGCTTCCAAGTGACCAACGCTCAAGGGGAAAATCACACGGTGCGCTGGAGCATGGTGCCTCTCTCCCCGCCGGATGCTCCTGTGCGGCCAGAAGACGCGCATGACCCTAACGTCCTCTTCACGCATGCGATCGCTTCCTTACATCAACAGCCTTTGCGCTGGAACCTTGTCGTTACCATCGCCAACCCGAGCGACCCTGTGAACGACCCAAGCCAACCTTGGGCACCCACAGACCGCACCATAACGGCCGGAACCCTCACCCTGCACAGCAGTGCCAGTGAGGATAACAGCCCCTGTGGTGGCATGGTATTTGATCCCACGATTCTACCAAGTGGCCTGTCACTCTCGGGAGACCCCCTCCCCGCTCTGCGCTCTGCGGTTTATATGCGCTCCTTTGTGAAACGCTCGGGAGAAGCCAAAGACCCCAGCAGCATCACACCCGCTATGACACAGCCTCATTAAGCGTAGGATTGATTATGTCTTCTTCATCATCACCGCGCGGTTTTGCGCTTTCTTCGCGGCTTGTCCATTGGGTCATGGCCGTCCTTATTCTTGCAATGCTAGGGCTCGGGCTTTTTATCGCCCATAGTTCCACAACGCACTATGTCACCTTGTTGCATCTTCACCTGATTACCGGGGTCAGCCTGTTAGTGCTGGTTATTGTGCGGCTTCTCAATCGTTTTGTCGTCCCAACGCCTGAGCTCCCAACGGATCTCACCACGCCTATGCGTCTTGGTGCTATCGGGGCTCATCTCGCACTTTATGGGCTCATGATCGCTCAACCGCTCGTGGGCTGGGCCATGCTCTCTGCTGGTGGTTATCCCATTACACTTGGCGGCAGTGTGACGCTTCCGCCGCTTATTGCGCCTGATCCAGCACTTTGGGCCAATCTACGGCAACTCCATACCATCCTTGCCTATAGCTTTATTGCCGTCATCTTGCTTCATATCGTCGCAGCACTCTTCCACGGATTGATCCGCCGTGACCATGTGCTGTCTTCCATGGTGAGTGGAAAATAACACCCATTTGCTTCTTATAAGAAGGGCCTGAACCTCATTACATTGTAGGGGTTCAGGCCAATAAAAAAGCGCTACAGCTATACTTTTGCGTCAGTAACACTCCCAATCCATGCAGCGTGACTCTCTCAAACGCTTTTCAAAATGTTCGGCAGCCGCATACGCTTCACTCTAATCGTTGTCGAAACAACCGAACCGTTTCTACTCACAGAACTCAGAACTAACAGAAGGCGCTTTGTCACTGGGGGCGTCCAAATCAGCAAACATCTCTTCTGAACTAGAAGAGCGCTTCCCTCCCCCAGCATTGAGGCTGTTAATGGCCTCAAATGTCTTCGCATTGGGTTTAAGGTCATCGGCCATAACGATCTCAGTCACCTTTAGGTTCTGTTGACACATGATGGGATCCAGATTTTCACGGCTACTATGTTGAGAAAGGCAAGGAAGGATTTTCGTGTTTTGTCATACCGTGTGACGATACGACAAAACTGCTTTAGTGTCTTGAACATGCGCTCACTATGATTGCGATCCCTATAACCATGGATGTCGTAGGGAATATTCTCTTTACAGTATAATCGCAGCGGGATAACGGGCAGAACCGCTTGGAAAAGCAAGGTTTCTCGTATGTTATCGCTATCATACCCCTTGTCGGCTAGAAATCGACGAAGGGGTGCGACCAAAACCCTCCTTATATGTCCCCTTTTGCGCCAGCGGCCTGGCTGTGAGCCCGGACAACGGTGCTATCCATCATATGTTGGTTGCCAATCATCGGTCAAACCGAGGTCAACCAGTGTGTCGAGCAAAGCATCCCAGACCTCTCGTTCGGCCCATCGACGAAACCGAACGTAGACGGAATTCCATTTCCCGTAACGTTCATACATGTCTCGCCAAGGACAACCGACACGCAGGACATACAGCATTCCGTTGAGAAAAAGCCTATTATCGTGTGCTGGACGTGACCAGCGACCATGCTCAGGCGGCAAAAGATCACCCATAATCGCCCATTCTGCGTCTGTTAAATCACCGCGCATCCGCGCCACATCAATCTCAGGAAATATCCACGCCCAGCGTTCATTGTTCCTTGAGCAATGGCCGTGCCCTGTTCGACAGAACACACCCATTCATCAGCGATATGATGACGGCCTGACGTTAAGTTGGCTTGCTCGTTTTCCCCATAAGAGCCCTCACCATGCCGCACGCCCCATCACATCCAGACACGACCCAGCTTAACCGCGCATCAAGCTCATAATTTCTTGCCGTGCTTGGAAATCTTCGGCCCATAGCCCGTGTGCGCCTGTTGTCACCGTCGTAGAGCCCGGCGTGCGTACACCACGAAGGCTCATGCACATATGCTCTGCTTCCAACATCACCAACACAGCTCGTGGTGCCAGCACATCGACCATGCCTTGCACAATCTGGTCTGTCAGCCGTTCTTGCAGCTGTGGACGACGAGCATAGCCTTCCACCAAACGCGCCAGCTTACTCAGCCCCGTCAGACGGCCACCATCAGGGAGGTAAGCCACATGTGCCCGACCAAAAACAGGCAAAAGATGATGCTCACACATTGAATGAAAGCGGATATCTTTCACCAACACCACACCGCTATGATGGTCCGCACTGAACTGCTTGCGTAGATGCTCACGCGGGTCTTCATACAGGCCTGAAAAGACGTCCAGATACATCTTTGCCACACGATCAGGCGTATCGCGCAAGCCTTCACGCGTTGGGTCTTCCCCCACAGCCGTGAGAATCTCGCGCACATTGCGGGCGATCCGCTCTTGCGCATCCTGTGGGCATGCAATCGCCCCGGCTTTCCCCTCAGGTGTCGCCTGTAGCGGCATAGGGGCCGCATCCTGCTGATCGTTGGCTGACATGAACCTATCCTTGCTCCCCTCTCACGACCGACGCCGCGTCACATCTCCTAGCGTGCGTGGAAGCTGTGCTAGCGCGTCCTTCACACGACGTCCAGAAATCTTACGCTCAGGGTCTAACTCCGCCAAGGGCTCTAGCACAAAAGCGCGCTCCCATAAATGACGATGCGGCAGCGTCAGCACCGCACTTTCATGATGACGCTCACCATAGAAGAGAATATCAATATCGACCGCACGCGCCCCCCACCGACGGCCCGGCACACGGCCAAGCTCGCTTTCAATCTGCTTACAGCGCTCTAGCAATGTATGAGGCGGTAGAACAGTCTGGCCGATCGCAGCGATATTCACAAAAGGCGGTTGGTCTTCCACCCCCCAAGGGGCGCTATCGTAAAAGTCCGACACTTGCTCAATCGCGATGCCCTCACAGCGTGACAGCGCATTGACCGCGCCCATCAGCACCGCCTCGCGCTCACCCAGATTAGCCCCAAGCGAGAACCCCACCATATGATGACGCACCTGCGTTACCGTCGCACTACTCTCCTGCAAAACATGCGGCACAGGAGCGGACGGTTTACGCACCTCCACCGTCACCTCTTGCACCAAAGGGCAACGCTTTAAAATACGTTGGGCAATCCGCCCAGCGACGGTTTCAATAAGATTGAGCGGCGGCCCTGTGACAATCTCAGAAGCGATCTCACTGAGTTCGGCGTAACAAACCGCCTGCTCATACGCATCGCCTTCAATGGCCGCGCTCAAATCCGCCCCGATCTCAAGCGATACAAAGAAACGCTGCCCAAGGCGCTTTTCTTCTTCCAGCACACCATGATGACCAAAAAAGCACAGATCGCGCACGTTTACGCGGGTTAGAGGAGGCGTAATCACAGTCTATCCTTTACTATAGGTTCATCATAACGCGCCGCCAGCGCCAGTGATGGGGCCATGACAGCGAAACTCGCCCCCAGCAAGCCAACAAGGGCTATCCCTCCGCACAAAAACGGCATCGTTTGGCCGCACCAAAAACGCATAAGAGCAAAGATATTATGGCACCGTACCTGCTCATACCCGCTGAATATGGAACACATCATACTCATGCCACCACACTACCCCGCGTGCTCTTGCCTATACAGATGAGCCATCCTTCTGCACACCATCGGCACCGTTTAAGCCGCACCAAAAGTGCATAAGAGCAAAGATATTATGGCACCGTACCCGCTAATAACCGCTGAATATGGAGCACATCATAATGGGCCTGCACATCATGCACACGCCAAAGCGCCGCCCCTTGCTCTTGCCCATACAAATTAGCCATCAGCGTGGCGGGAAGACGCTCATCCGTTGGCCGTCCCAAGAAATGCCCGAAGAAGGATTTACGCGACAATCCCAGCAAAACGGGCAGCTTATAATGCTGCCTCAAACGCCCTAAAGACCGCACTGCCCATAGGTTTTGCTCGGGTGTTTTTCCAAAGCCCACACCCGGATCCAGCACGAGCTTATCGGAGGACACACCGGCTTTGTCCGCCAATGAGAGAGAACGGTCAAAAAACCGGCGCCAATCTTCCCATAGATCCAGCTGAGGGTCGATCTCGTGGCGATTATGCATCACGACTGCTGACGCCCCCCCCGCCGCGACCGTCGCCGCCATGTCGGGGTCAGCCTGAAACCCCCAGACATCATTGATGAGCTCCGCGCCAGCCGCCAAGGCCTTTTGTGCAACGAACGCTTTGGTCGTGTCGATGGACAAAGGCACGCCCGCCCCCTTCAGCGCCACTACCGCAGGGGCCAGCCGCTGCCATTCTTCTTCCGCCGGGACAGGCTCATAGCCGGGGCGTGTGGATTCCGCGCCCAGATCCAGCACATCCGCTCCTTGAGCGCTTAAATGCTGGGCATGGTCTATCGCCGCTTGCGGGGCGAGATACCGCCCGCCGTCAGAAAAAGAGTCCGGCGTGATGTTCACAATGCCCATCAGAAGCGGGGCGCGCTCCCCACGATCTGCTGCATGGACAGCCTCCATTAGAGACATTAACGACCTTTCGCAGCGTCAAAGAGACGATCCATCTGCTCAGCACTCATCGCGCCCGGCGCCACCGCCGCTTGGCCGAACACAAAGGTTGGCGTGCCATCCAGCCCCACAGCCTGTGCTTGGCCTAAATTCGTCGTGATGAGCCCCGCAACGGCAGGATTACTCAAATCTTGCATGAACTTCGCGACATTCAACCCTTGTTGACGGGCCATATCCTTAAGCGCGTTTTCATCTGGCTTGCTGGTCTCTTCCATCACAGCCCGACGCATTCCATCATAATGGCCTTGCAACGCGGCCGCATAAATCGCCCGGCTGGCCAAAACGCTCGCAGGGCCAAGAACAGGCACGACTTTTTCAACCAACCGCACATCAGGATGACGCGCAATAAACGCATCCACCAATGGTGCCATACGACGGCAATAGCCACAGCGTGGGTCTAAGAACTCCACCACTGTGACCGATCCTGCCGGATTCCCCCGCACACTGTACGAAGGCGCCGTGGAGATCGCCTGCCAATTCGCCCGCACCCCCACAAGATTCTGCGCTTGCTGGCGTTCCATGCTTTTTTGACGCAAAGACTGCATCGCATCGACCAAAATACTGGGGTCATCTTTAAGTGCCTGACGCACAATATCCACAATAGCCCCACACTGCTGGGCATTAAATACATGAGAGCCCGCTTGCTGCGCTTGCGCTGACGCCCCACCTAGCGAGAGGCCCATCATCGCGGCTAAAGCCGATGGTAACACACGAAATTTCACGTCTTCACTCCATACATCGTGGAACAGCGTTCCCCAAAAGGCTCACCAAGAAAGCAACCTGCCGGCCCGGCGTCAAATTATCCCGTAAGAAAGCCGTTTTACCCCTCCCATTGTGCCAGAATTGAGGCTAGGGTAAGGTCACCCATCAATGATAACGTCTTTATGAGTACCGCGCGCGCCTCTATGCTCAGGCCGCCCCCTCTTTGGAACGGGAGATACGCCATCGTGGCACAGTCTCAGAGCCGGTTTTTACTGCCCTGCCCTGCCCCTCGTAAACGCCCCTCCATGCTCCGGGCGACCTCTTTGCTGGGCACCTTACTGCTCACCAGTAGTGCGGTAACGGGCTGCTCCTCTATGCATAGCCTGCATCACCATCTTTTCGGCCCGACGCAAAAGGTGAATGCCCCCAATAGCGGCACCGTCGTCGCTGATGAACCACAGGCCGCTCTGGCAGGGCGTGATGTCCTCGCCCGCGGTGGTAATGCCGCCGATGCCGCGACCGCCACAGGCTTCGCCCTTGGCGTCACGCTGCCCTCTCGTGCCTCTTTGGGCGGCGGCGGAGCTTGCCTTGTCTCGCGCCCGCATGAAACAGCACAAACCATTAGCTTCCTCCCCAGTGCAGGCTCCAGCACGGGTGATCGCCCCGCCACTGTTCCAATGATGGCGCGCGGGCTCTACGCCCTCCAAACGCGCTATGGCAGCGTGGCCTTTGACGACACGCTCGACCCCGCCATTACCCTTGCTCAACAAGGGATGACCGTCAGCCAAGCTCTATCGCGTGACCTGACCGTTGTCGGCACCGCTCTGTTAAGCAATGGACCAACCCTCTCCGTTTTCGGGCGTGATAGCGGCGCGGGGGCTGTGCAAATGGGTGACCGCATCACCCAAACCCGCCTGACCTCCTTCCTCTCACGCCTCAAGCTTGTCGGGATTGGCGACCTCTATAATGGCGCCTTGGCAGAAACATTTGTCACCCAAGCCAATCAAGCGGGCGGTGGCCTCACACGCGAAGACCTTCGCCGTGCCCTCCCACTCCAAACAGGTGCTCTGACACTCAGCACAGGCCCATACCAGACCAGCCTGCTCGCCCCACCAGCGGATGGTGGAATCGGAAGTGCCGTAGCCTATCGCACTGGAGGAAGCGCCCAAAATACTGTCAGCGCATGGCGCCGTTCGGGCCTTCATACCGTCTCTGACGCGCAGGGCTTCATTACCCAGAACCATAATGACGCCGCTGGTCTCCCACCACTACCCGCGTCAACTTCCTTCGTCGTGACTGATGGCGATGGGATGACGGTCAGCTGCGCCTTGAGTGAGAATAATTTGTTCGGCACAGGGCGCATGGCTGGCACCACTGGCGTGATCCTCGGCGCTGGCTCACCACGTTACCCACACCCTCTGCTGAGTGCCGCTATTGTGCATGATCGTCGTGGCCGTGTACGCGCAGCGCTGGCCGCTTCCGGTCAAAATGAAGCAGCGGATACGCTCGCCCAAGCTCTTCGTCAGGTCAGCACAGACCAGCCCATCACGCCACGCCACGGAGAAGGCCGCCTCAACAGCATCAGCTGTGGCCGCACGCCCTCTTCCTGCCAAGGCAATGCAGACCCGCAGGGCAATGGCATGAGTGCCCATACGCTATCACGTTAAGAAAACTCATTCCCCCTTTCAAAAAACGCTCTATTAACAACAGCTAAGGCAGCGTTTTTTGAAAGGATTTTTGCTAAGAAGAACGCAAAGACATTCCGCCCTTTACCAATAGAGAAAGGCGGGTTTATCCTACACTCTCTCAAAGGATAGGCGCTCTGTTATAGGGCACCGCTTTGCCGTTTCTGTTTTCATGAGGATTAATGGATATGGCCACAGATAAGGCCACTGACAAACCGACTGACAAAGCTAAAGCCCTTGATGGGGCTCTCAGCCAGATTGAGCGCTCCTTTGGGAAGGGAGCCATCATGCGGATGGGCGACCGCCCACAAGAGCAGCCTGAAGTCATTTCTACCGGCTCCATAGGGCTGGATATTGCGCTGGGCATTGGCGGCCTCCCCCGTGGGCGTATTGTCGAGATTTACGGGCCGGAAAGCTCGGGTAAAACAACACTCGCCCTCCATGCGCTCGCAGAAGCGCAGAAGAAAGGCGGAACCGTTGCGTTTATTGATGCCGAGCACGCCCTAGACCCACTCTATGCAGGCCGCTTGGGCGTAAAGGTTGACCAACTCCTCCTCAGCCAGCCAGACGCCGGTGAGCAAGCCCTTGAGATTGCCGATACGTTGGTGCGCTCTGGCGCCATTGATGTGTTGGTTGTTGACTCGGTCGCTGCTCTGGTGCCGCGTGCCGAACTTGAAGGCGATATGGGTGATAGCCATGTCGGTCTGCATGCCCGCCTCATGAGCCAAGCGCTGCGTAAGCTGACAGGCTCGGTCTCTCGCTCCAAAACCACCGTCATCTTCCTGAACCAAATTCGGATGAAGATCGGTGTGATGTTCGGCAGCCCTGAAACCACCACCGGTGGGAACGCGTTGAAATTCTACGCGTCTATCCGGATGGACATCCGTCGCATCGGGTCGATTAAAGACAAAGACGAGGTGAAGGGGAACCAAACACGGATCAAGGTCGTTAAAAACAAAATGGCCCCGCCCTTCCGGCAGGTGGAATTCGACATCATGTATGGCGAAGGCATCAGCAAAATGGGTGAGCTTCTTGACCTAGGGGTAAAGGCCAATATCGTGGAGAAATCCGGTGCTTGGTTCTCTTACGACAGCACCCGCATTGGCCAAGGCCGCGAAAACTCCAAGAACTATCTGCGCGCCAATCCCGAAGTCGCTCAAGAGATCGAAAACCGCATCCGTGCCGATGCTGGCTTAATCGCCGATGCGCTCGTTACCGAGCCCAGCGAGGAAGACGACGTATAACCCACTCGAGAAAGACAGTCTTTCTCCTCTTCTCTGCTCGGTCTTTCCTAGCCAATCACATGCTAGGAAAGGCCCAAAAGCAGGCAGATATCCTCTATCAAGTCAGTCGGTCTGTGAGCCTGTGCTCTTGGAGCATTCGGCGCTTACATCAAGCACGGCTCTGTCAACATAAGCCCACCCCCACATCCATTGCTCACTCTGATCGTCCTCAATGGGTGTAAAAGCCGCAGGAGGAGAGGACTGGGGGATGGAGCGCCCTGCGTCTATTTCCTCTTCAATCCATAACGTTATCGCTTCAGTCGTGTTTATGATGGCCTCATCAGCCGTATCACCTGCTGAAAAGCAACCGGGAAGATCTGGGACAATCACGCCATAAGCCGTGTTTTGATCGCCACGCTCAATAAGGATGCGATAGCGCATCATAGTCTTTTTTCCCTTTTGCACGCTTCTCATGAGACGGGAAGCCTCCATTTAAACACCCTTACACAGAACCCAAGGCTCTTTTTACTATATAGTCGGGCATTATAGAGAGCCTCTCCTTCCTCCATAAAGAACCTTCCTGCAAGGGAAGAGATATTGATGTGAGATAAACCAAAGACCCTCAGCAGCCTCATCTCACAAACACCCGGCAAACCGCGCAGAATATGTTTCACATAACAGACATCACCCATTTCCCTCTAGAAGAGCGAGCACACGTCCCCTACCTTTGAGGGATCATCTGCTCCGAGGCTGAAAGACCCCTTTTCGTCCATTATGACATCGTCCCCATCTGCTCCCTCTTGGCGTCTTCTCGCTGTCCTAAGCCTTCTCATGGGCTTTGCGGCTATTTCGACGGACTTCTACCTTCCCGCTATGCCAGCCATGGCCCGCAGCCTGCACGCCAGCCCAGAAGCATTAGCCCTCACGATCTCGGGCTTTCTGGCGGGATTTAGTGTCGGTCAGCTCTTCTGGGGGCCTATTGGTGATCGCTTTGGCAGACGTATCCCCATAGCCTGCGGACTCGTTTTGTTCATCATAGGGTCTTTAGGCTGCGCGCTGTCATCCTCCATTACGATCATGATTAGCTGGCGCGTTGTGCAGGCCGTCGGTGCGTGTGCCGGTGTTGTGCTCGCGCGTGCGATGGTGCGCGATCTTTACGAAGGCGCCCGCGCTACCGCCATGATGTCTCATCTTATGACCATCACGGCTGCAACACCCTTGCTCGCTCCAACCATCGGTGGGCAAATTCTCGCTTTTGGAAGTTGGCGAAGCATCTTCACCGTGCTCACCGTTATTGGTGTGCTCATCTTTGGGTTGCTCTTTACCCTGCCTGAAACCTTCCCGCCTAACCGACGCCATCATGAGCCTCTTGCGCGTGTCTTTGCCCATTATAAAGACCTCCTCCTACAGCCGCGCCTCATTGGTTACGCCGGTGCTGGGGGATGTCTGTATGCAGGGATGTTTGCCTATATTTCCGGCTCACCTGCAGCCTATATTAACTATTATCACGTATCCCCCAGCTATTATGGACTGCTTTTTGGGCTCAATATTATCGGGATTATGGGCGCAAACGCCATAAATGCACGCCTTGCCCACCGCCTTGGCAGTGACCGGCTCCTCACACTAGGAGGAGGGATCGCCATTGCCTCTGCTCTCTCCCTTACCGTAACAGGAAACACTGGCTGGGATGGCTTGTGGGGACTGGCAATCCCCCTATTCTTCTACACAGCGACCTCTGGCTTTATCGTCGCTAATTCTCTCACGGGCGCTCTGCATCAGCACCCACGCCGCGCAGGGGCTGTCTCAGCTTTGGTGGGGGCTATCCATTATGGCAGTGGCATCCTCGGCTCCGCTTTAGTGGGCGCTTTTGCCAATGGCACACCAAAACCCATGACCGCCATTATCTTAGGCTTTTCCTTGCTTGGTGTGTTCTTCCTCCTCCTGCTCAAAGCCCCTCAGAAAGTGACGTGACGGTCAGAGCATGTCACCTTTTTGCAGATATAAGCCTCTCTCAATACTTAATCATGCGAGCAGCTTTCATCCATCGCTCTCGTAACCGCCAAGCTCTGACGTCTCCCTAAAGAGCTCATACAAAAAACCCCGCCTCGTTTGTGTCGAGGCGGGGTTTCAACAATGTCAGGCGTGTTCCCACACCATCACATCGTTAAAAAGCGTTTATACAGCCGCCTTTTGGCCACGAAAGCGCTTCCAAAGCTTTACACCACCAATAGCGAGACGTGCCGCAAAAGGGGCCATCTGCGGGCGAAGCAAACGAGCATCATAACCGGCAAAGCGGCGTTCATTCTCACGCAAGCACAGTTCCATCAGGTTCACAAAGTCGATGTCCTGATCGGTCATGCTCCTCGCACCCGTCACGGTGAAGTTATTGTCTTGCGTATGCTCAACACCTTGGTCATCGAATGAACGCACGAGGCTCAAACGCTCATAAAGCAGGAAGAACAACACACCGACCACGCGGGCCTCAAACAATGGGCGCTTCCAGAGCGGCATATTGGCACGATGATAGGCCAGCCAGTTTGCAAATAGCAAAATATGACGACATTCTTCCTGCATCACAGGCTCAAATGTCTCGATCAATTCCGGTGGGAAAAGATGCGCTTGCTCAGCGAGCGCGAACAGGCCAAAGGCAAAGAAGCTATCCCAACATTCTGAGAAGCCTGTCACCAGATAAGCCCATTCCGTATCACGTGGTTCTTTGTAAGGAGGTTCCGGCGCCAGCGGAATGTTATAATGCTCCACCATACGAGAAAGCACTTCTTTATGGCGGTTTTCTTCCCACGCATTACGAGAAATAGCATCCCGCACATCGGGGTCATCAATCACCTCAGCATAAGCCGCCATACGCAGACGGGCCTTGCCCTCCGTTTGCACGGCAATGTCCCAAATCGGCAACGAAGTGATACGATGAAGCGTGTCAGGGTCTAGATCTGGCCACGGAATCACAGACGGCTTGTAGGGGTTAAACGTCTCGCGGAACATATCGGCCATGGCTTTTTTATGTTCCACAGAACCCGGCTTGATCGGCCCTTTAACAGGGCTGCTCCAATGGCGAGCCTCATAATCTACTTGTTCAAGCGTACGGTCTGACGGTTTGTCTGGCAGATGAGAGTAAATATCAGCCAGTGTCTTTTTACCACCCTTAGCATTCTTCACGTCGCTCACGGCGTGCTCCTTCCTTACTCAAGTCTATGGGAGCCAAAACTACCCAAGATCAGCCGCTGAAGTGATGACGCGGCTCACCAGCCCGTACTCGATCGCTTCATGTGCTGACATCCAATAATTGCGGTCCGTATCACGGGCCACTTTCTCGTAGGGTTGTCCTGTTTCACGCGCGAAAAGCCGGTTTAGACGTTCGCGCATTTTGATAATCTCACGGGCCTCAATATCAATATCGGTTGCCGGACCACGCACCCCGCCCATTGGCTGGTGGAGGAGGAAACGCGTATTGGGAAGACACAGACGGCGTTCCGGCCGTCCCGCTGCAAAGATCAGAGCACCAGCAGAGGCCACCCAGCCTGTGCCAATGATATTTACAGGCGCTTGAGAATCCACAAAACGGATCATGTCGTGAATCGTGTCACCACTTTCCACATGACCACCGGGGGAATTAACGTAAACGTCAATCGGCTTGTCTGATGTCCCAGCAAGGGCCAGCAGACGGGCCGTTACCTCACGCGCTAGACGGTCATTGACCCCACCGAAGATCAAAACCTTCCGCTGCTCAAAGAGGTGTTTATCCACCTCTACAGAAGGCTGGGCTTTGTCTTTGTCCGCTTCTTCCGGCTCATCGTCCAGCGTATGCGGGGCCGCGCTCATAACAGATAATGCCTCCCGTCCAGTGACATCCTGCTGGGCGTTCTGAAAGGAGGGCTGTTGGTTGCGTTCGTCATATGTCATCATGGCCCTATCCTGCTCCTGCTTTCTCGTCATGCCAAGCCATAAAACGGTCTTCTTCTTCACTGACAGACTGCTTTTTATGATAACTACGACAAGAAAACCACAGGGGATGATTGCCTGATAGGCTGCCAACCCGTTATCGTGCCCTCATTTCGCCCCGTAAGGGCTTTTCGATAATGCCACTCTAATGAGAAGACGGACCATGACCTCTCAGCGCGTTTCATCCCTTTCCTTACCCATCAGCGCTCCCTCATCATGGGCAAAGCTGATCTGTGCAGGACTGGGACTAAGCGCCTGCATGACGCTCCTCACCGGGTGCCAACATCGCAGTGCCGCCACTACAACAGCGGACTGGGTTCATGGGATTGAAGGCGGTGAAGTGTACCGCCTCCAGCCCCCTGCGCCCGGTTATGGGCAGCCTTACCCTCATATTGGCCGCACCCCAACCACCACGCCAGAATTTCCAAGCGCTGAAGCCCGCACAGAGCTCACCCAACAGTTGGAAGAACAGCGTAACCGCGCCCAACGCTTGAGTGCCGCCAGCGGCCCACTCCAACGCACCAATCGCCTCAACCCCCTCCCACCTGCACCGGGCAACGGCAACAGCATGACAATGGTGAGCCAAAATCAAGGATCATCACCGCCACCACCGCCCCTCACACACGACACGCAAGGGCCGGGTAAGGGAACGCCCTCATCACTCACATACCAGCCTATTGACCACCGGCTACCCGCCACATTGCCGCATGTCGATAATGCGCCTCCACCTCCCTTAACCTTCCCAGGCTTCCAAATTCCTGCGGCCATCACCACGCGCGTGCCAGACTTTGATAACCGCACACCGGCTGGCACATTGCTTCTCTTTCAAACAGACACAGACCATCTGAAAGACGGGCAAGAATCACGCTTGAATGACCTCAGCACGAATCGTCACGATAATATTATCCTCATCCATGGGTTTGGTACCGCCCTTGGCGATTCCTCTGGCCTTAACCCAGAAGATCAACGCAATGGGATGGCGCTCGGCCTGCTCCGCGCCAAAACCGTCGCCCAGCAGCTCATCGCTCGTGGCGTCCCAGCAGAAAAGATCGAGCTCCGCGCAGACCCCATTGGAGACGGCGTACGTGTGCTCTATCGCCTACCGTAACCGCCGCTATCTATCGCCACACTTCCTCATGGAGCGCGCTATAGCGCTCCACTCCAATGCTGCAGATAAAGGCTAAGTCCGCATGTGGGGGGCGGCCAAAGATCTTCCGGTAATCGCGACTAAAATGCGATGGGCTTTCATAGCCCACAGCAAACGCTGCATCTGCTGCTTTCGACCCCTCCCAGACCATCAAACGCCGCGCTTCTTGAAGCCGTAAGCGCGTGCGATACTGAACCGGCGTCATCCCTGTTAACATCTTAAAATGTTTATAAAACTGAGAATGCCCCATTCCTGCTTGTGCCACCAACGCGCCAATCTCGCAGGGTTCGCGGAAATGTTCTTTAAGACAGTCCAACGCTTTCGTGATACGCGCCACATCGCTTTGCTCACGCGCCATACCATACAAAATCGGGCCTTGCTCTTCCTGCAATAAACGATAGAGCAGCTCCATCTTGATAAGCTCTGCCAAGAAAGGAGACGGTTCATCATCGTCCAACAGCGCCATAAGACGTACTAACGCCTCCATCACCACGACGCTCGTCTCACTCACCCCCATCGCTGGGCGAGAATGCATAGGTTTATGCACAAACCCGACACTTTTTTGCAAAACCGCGTCAATCTCTGCAGGAGAAAATGACAAGCATAGGGCGAGATAAGGTTTCTGAAGAGAGGCGCGCGTAATACGGCCTGAAACAGGCAACTCCAACCCTGAGATCAGATACTCTCCCTCCCCATAAGTAAAAGGCTGATCGTTAAGGAGGAGCGTCTTCTGGCCCTGTAGCACCACGTAAAAACGTGGTTCATACACCACCAAAACAGGGTCTGTGGGGCTTTCCGCTCGGTAAAGTGTGACGCTCTCAAGGGCTGTCTTCGTCACTTTATCCACACAATGACGGCTCACAGCCTGCTGGAGAGTCTGACACAGTTCTGACGCCATCACTGACCTCCTTATGGACCGCATTAAAGACATTATGACTAAAGTGTATAACGAGCCACCACGCTCATCTATCAGCTGCTTTCACAGAACGATGGGCGTTCCTTCATGACGATAGTCAGTCAATCGCTCATAGGGTTCAACCTGTTCATAAATGATCCCCTCACGCTCTGAATCAATCAATCGCGCATTATCCGATGTCACATGGTTCATGAGTGCGCGGGTAAACGCATGCGGGCCTGTAAGACCAAGCACGGCGTCTTTTCCGACCGAGAAAATACGCTCATCATAAAGCATGATATTAGAGATGACTTGATCTATGACGTTCTTGATAAGCTTATGCCCAGGAGCGCTTATCATAAACCATTGTTGAAACTCACCATAAGGAAGATGCCCAATAACGGGGGATTTCCCAAAGCTATGATAACGCGTCGATTGAGCAGACATCCAATGCGATAAAAGAAGTGTGTCGTTCTGTTGGATAATATCTGAAAAAGGTCGATCGCATCCCGACTTCATGTCTAAATAGATGCCCCCATAACGGTAGAGGCACAAATACCTAAATAAATCCGCTCGGGCTGCTCCATATCTTGGATTGATTCGTAAATATACTTTCAATATATCCCATCCATAATGTTGGTATATAAAATCATGACGGTCTTTTTCTGAATAATAAATATATTTATAGTCTTTATTAAGCCTCTTTAACTGATTGATGTTCGGTATAAATTGCTCTCTAATGGTTGAAGGTTCTTCTGTCTGATGAATAATCTTAGGAATGGTCGCCCCTTCGTCCACAGGAGCCACTTGGAGAGGCTCTCCACCATCACAGAAACGAAACTGCTCCCATCCGAGAGGACGAGCGGCATGGGCTACGGTTCCATCAGGTTGTGGGGATAGAAACGCGCCATCCTGCGCGCAACAGAACACACCATAATCATTAAGGGGAATTATTTTATATCCACAGCGCATCATATCTTCCAATGAGGCAATCTGCTCTTTGTGATCGTTATAATCACACATATTAACATGAAATAACGTATCATGATTGATACAGAAGAATGTATTAAAGAACGTAACAATCACGTAGACAATCTCACCACACCAATAATGTCATTAAGAATGACTCCAGCACATGCACGGAAAAGTCAACATTCTCTCAGTATGATACCCTCTTTCTCACAGCTGTAACAACACAAGACGCTTGCTTTTCCACGACCTAAAAAAACGGAAAATAAGGCAAGTTTTTTACAGAAATATTCTACCCCTCCCAAAGGATTTTCCATCATCCTCCCTTTAGATCGTCCCTCATCATGAGACGCTCCTTAGGCAGGATCATGCGGCGTTATCACGATAGACACATTCCCTCTGGTCTCAGAGAACCCGCACTGATGGCGGGGGGCGATCATTTTACAATGAGGGATGCTTGAGCACGCCCTCCTCACGATAAAGACACATCGATAAAGGAAAAAATGATGCCTTCCCCTCACGATCACTCATGGAATGGAAAAGTCGTCTTCATCACAGGAGCAGGCACAGGAATTGGCCAAGCGACAGCCCTTGCTTTTGCCCAGCGCGGTGCCAAGCTTGCTCTAGCTGGTTCATCAGAAGCTCCCCTACATGACACTGCCCAGCGTATCGCCACTCTAGGCGGGACCGAAACCCTCTGCCTCCCTTGCAATGTCACCAACGAAGACGACCTCGCCCGTACGCTTTCTCTCATAGAAAAAGAATGGGGGCGTCTTGATGCCGCCTTTAATAATGCAGGGATCGGCCAAGGCGGCACACCGGCTGCTTCTATCTCGACCGAAGAATGGAAACGCGTGGTGGATATTGACCTCACCGGCACCTTTCTGTCCATGAAATATGAGATCCCCCTCATGCTCAAAAGCGGCGGCGGTGCGATTGTGAACAGCGCGTCCACAGCAGGGCTTGTCGGGTTCCGCACTGCTGCGGCTTACACAGCGGCCAAGTTCGGCGTTGTTGGCCTGACCAAAGCAGCAGCGATGGATTATGCCCGCGAGGCCATCCGCATTAACGCTATCTGCCCGGGCCCTATTGAAACACCCATGATTGAAAAATTCCTCGGTGGCGCTGAAGGGCTCCGCCGCACAAAAGAAGCCCAACCCATCGGGCGCCTCGGCCAACGTGAAGAAATTGCTGAAATGGTCGTCTCCATGTGCAACCCTGCCACCGCCTACCTCACCGGCAGCGCCATCGCCATTGATGGCGGCCAAACATCAGGCGTGATGGGGTAAAAAAGAACGCCTATTCTGCCTTCTAAACAGACGATCAGCGCCATAATGGACACAGGGAGAGGCCAAAGAGCCCCTCCCTTGTTCCATCCATACGGCGTTCCCCCTCTATAGGACGCTCCGCATGAGCTTCGGGGAAAGCACCTCTCTCCCTTTTTAAGAGAAAAACTTAGAAAAGAACGCTTTAATGCTCTTACCCACAGTAACCCCTTCCTCCGCACTTTCCTGCTGAAGAGCCGCTTGCCGCTGGCACGCCTGCTTTATCCCTCCATCACACGCCAGACCATAATATGTGAGCGCCTTCTGTCGGTCTAAGGGCACACCACGCCCGCGCCGATACATTTCTCCCATATTATATAAGGCGACGTTGCTGCCCCGCTGAGCGGCTTGATGGTACCACGCCACCGCTTTCTCATCATCCTGCGCAACACCGCGCCCATTCTCATACATTACCCCTAAGTTACACTGCGCGTTCACATGGCCCAGCTCGGCAGACAGGCGATACCAATGCACGGCTTGCTCCTCATCCCGCGCAACGCCACGACCCTGATCGTACATCCATCCCAAATGGCACTGTGCCGCCGCATAGCCTTGCTCGGCAGACAGGCGATACCAACGCACCGCTTGCTCATCATCCTGCGCAACGCCACGCCCATTCTCATACATTACCGCTACATTAAACTGCCCTGTCGCACATCCCTGCTCGGCAGCCTTACGGTACCACCGGACGGCCTGCTCATCGTCCTGCGCAACGCCACGCCCGTGCTGATACATCGCCCCGAGATTGCACTGTGCATCTACGTAGCCCTGCTTGGCAGACTGATGGTACCAATAAACCGCCTGCTCATCATCTTGAGCAACGCCTTGTCCAAAGGCATACATATTCCCTAAATTACATTGCGCGTTCGCATCTCCTTGTTCAGCCGACAGGCGATACCATGCCGCAGCCTGAACATTATCTTGAGCAACGCCACGCCCTTCGCGATACATCACCCCTAAGGTACACTGAGCGTCCGCATCTCCTTGCTCGGCTGCTTTGCGATACCATTGGGCGGCCTTTTTATCATCCTGAGCGACGCCCTGCCCGTGCTGGTACATCGTCCCCAACGCGACTTGCGCATCTATATTCCCCTGTTCAGCCGCTTTACCAAACCACTGCACAGCGCGCTCGTTATTTTGGACAGCGCCTCGCCCTGTCCAATAGAGCCACCCCAAGCGACATTGCGCGTCCGCGTATCCCTGCTCTGCCGCTCGGCAGAACCACTGCACAGCCTGCTCATCGTCCTGTGCAACGCCTTGCCCAGCTTCATACATCGCACCGAGGCTAGATTGCGCATAAGGCTCACCCTGTTGTGCCGCCTGGCGATACCATTCCACGGCCTTTGGTGCATCTTGCACGACGTTGCGTCCCGTCCGGTACAGCCACCCTAAATTACACTGCGCTTTTGCATGGCCTCGCTCAGCCGCCACATGGAACCATTCGGTCGCTTGCACGTCATCTGATGCAACGCCGTATCCGGATGCGTACATTTGCCCCACATGAAACTGCGCCTCTACATCACCTTGTTCCGCAGCGTTCAAAGTATCATTAAAAACATCAGAGGGAGAGGACATGGCTTCCTTCCTTATAGACAAAGGGATCAAGGGACGATCATCGCACCAATTCTTTTCCTTTTATTACCCTATTTAAGAGGCCATCTTTGTAAGAAATTCATAAAAACCATCTTTTCTGACCAAAAGTCTCTTGTCTGCACGGCTCTGGTGATGAAACATGGCTTTGGTCGTTTTATAAAAATGACCGTCTTGTTTTTATGCTTAACTCAGCCTTAGCGCTGCACGATGGGACCCCATGACTGAAGAATTCCACCGGATCCGCCGCCTCCCGCCCTATGTCTTCGCAGAAGTCAACAAGGCCAAGGCTGCCGCCCGAGCGGCCGGTGAGGATATTATTGACCTCGGCATGGGCAACCCTGATAGCCCGCCCCCTCAGCATGTGATTGAGAAATTGCGCGAAACAATCGGCAATCCGCGCGTGCATGGCTATTCTGTTAGCCGTGGTATTCCCGGCCTGCGCAAAGCTCAAGCAGCCTATTATCAGCGCCGCTTTGGGGTAGACCTCGACCCTGAGAGCGAAATTATCGCCACCCTTGGCTCTAAAGAGGGGCTGGCTAATCTGGCCTCAGCAATTACGAGCCCGGGCGATACGATTTTGGTGCCGAACCCCTCTTATCCGATCCATCAATTCGGCTTTATCATTGCCGGGGCGTCGGTGCGCTCTATCCCTGCCGAGCCGGGTGAAGCGATGTTGGAAGCCCTCCATCGCGCCGTACGTCACTCCGTGCCTAAACCTACCGCGCTGATTATCAATTTCCCCTCCAACCCGACAGCCATGCAGGCCACGGAGGAGTTTTATAAGGAAATTGTTGCTTTCGCACGGCGGGAAAATGTCTGGATTCTGTCCGATCTCGCCTATGCTGAGATCTATTTTGGCGACACACCACCACCCTCCATCCTCGCTGTGCCGGGGGCAAAGGACATTGCGGTAGAATTTACCTCCATGTCCAAAACCTACTCCATGGCTGGCTGGCGTATTGGCTTTGCTGCGGGCAATAAGCACCTGATCCAAGCGCTCACCCGCATTAAGTCTTATCTCGATTATGGGGCCTTTACCCCAGTGCAGGTTGCCGCTGTTGCCGCTTTGAATGGCCCGCAAGATTATGTCGATGACATGCGCGCCCTCTATAAAGACCGCCGCGATGTGCTTATCAGCGGCCTTCATGCAGCCGGGTGGCATGTGCCAACCCCTGAAAGCTCTATGTTCGCTTGGGCCCCCATTCCTGAAAAATTTGCGCATCTTGGCAGTATGGAATTCTCCAAAATGCTGCTCAAGGAAGCCAAAGTTGCCGTTGCCCCCGGTATCGGCTTTGGTGAGCATGGCGACGGCTTTGTGCGGATCGGCTTGGTGGAAAATACCCAACGCCTTCGCCAGGCTATCCGCTCAATAAAAGCCTTCATGAACCATCATAATGCCGGCACGCCTGCATCGGCCGCGTCTTCTGATCCGTTAGGGAGCAAACCTCATGACAAACACTGATAGCGCCCCTCTTAAACGCTCACACTCCACCCCCCTCCGTCTGGGCATTGCCGGCCTTGGCACGGTGGGGATTGGGGTGATCCGCCTCCTCCGCGCCCATACCGCGCTGATTACCCAACGCACGGGGCGCTCTTTAGAAATTGTGGCCGTCAGTGCGCGCAACCGCCAGCGTGACCGTGGGGAAGACCTCTCCGCTTTTCGGTGGCATGAAGACCCGCTTTCCCTAGCGAGTGACCCAGACGTGGATGTCGTGGTGGAATTGATTGGTGGAGCCAACAACCCCGCCCGCAAGCTTGTCACCACAGCACTGGAAAATGGCAAAGCCGTTGTCACCGCCAACAAGGCGCTCATCGCGTTGCATGGGGCTCATCTCGCTCAATTGAGTGCAGAGCACAACGCCCCGCTTTACTATGAAGCCGCTGTGGCGGGCGTTGTCCCTGCTGTGAAAGTTGTGCGTGAAGCTCTCGCTGGCGATCAGCTCACCCAGCTTGGCGGCATCATGAATGGTACCTGCAACTTCATCCTCTCAGAGATGGAAGAAACAGGCCGTGCCTTTGGCGATGTCCTCAAAGAAGCACAAGAAAAAGGCTTTGCTGAAGCTGATCCCTCCACCGATGTGGATGGATGGGACACCGCCCATAAGCTGGCCATTCTGACTGGTATTGCCTTCCAACCGATCGACTTTGAAAGCCTTGATGTCCGGGGCATTCGCGGTGTGACCAGCCCCGATATCGCCTATACCAAAGAGCTCGGCTATCGCATCAAACTCCTCGGTGTGGCACATCGCACAAAAGATGGCGGGGTGGATGCCTCCGTTCAGCCATGCCTCGTGCCGCTTAACTCTGGTCTTGCACAGGTTGGCGGCGCCTTTAACGCGCTAACCACCGTCGGTGCCTTTAGCGGTGCTGTCACCCTCTCTGGTCAAGGAGCCGGCGAAGGCCCTACCGCCACGGCTGTCATGGCGGATCTGATCGACCTCGGTCGGGGCCATCATCTGCCACTTTGGGGCCAACAGCCCCCTGAAAAAGCTGCGCTCTGTGTGCCGAGCGACACGGTTGAGGGAGCCTATTATCTCCGTCTCTCTCTGGCGGACAACGTCACGGAAGAGAGCATCAACGCCCTGCTTGATGAGCATAAAATCCCTCTCAAGCACGCAAGCCTGCGCAAAGAAGCGAATGGTTCCCTCCATTTCGTCTGCGTCACGCATCCTGTCCTTGCAGGGACATTGCACAGCACCCTCTACGCCCTTGGCCGCCATGAAAGTCTCAGCACTGCTCCATTAGCGCTCAAAATTGAGGCGATGCCATGAGCACGGCGTCCTCCGTCCGCCCCTATCGCGTTACAGGACGCAATCTGGGGTTGGACCTCGCCCGCGTGACTGAAGCTGCGGCCATTGCCTCCGCCCGCTGGACAGGGCGGGGGCAAAAGAACGCCGCCGATGGTGCCGCCGTGCAGGCCATGCGGACCGCCTTTGACACGGTCGCCATTGACGGCACCGTGACCATCGGTGAGGGCGAGATGGACGAAGCCCCCATGCTCTATATTGGGGAAAAGGTCGGCTGCGGTGGTGATGAAATGGACATTGCTGTTGATCCACTCGAAGGAACCAATCTCTGCGCCCGCAGCATGCCCAACGCCATTACGGTCGTCGCCTTGGCCGAACGTGGGAAGTTTTTGCACGCACCTGATATCTACATGCAAAAACTCGCTGTAGGGCCGGGCCTCCCTGATGACCTCATCGACATCAACGCCTCTATTGAGGTCAATTTACGTGAACTCGCACGGGCCAAAAAATGTGCTGTCTCAGACCTGACCCTCTGTGCCCTTGAGCGCGAGCGTCATGAGGAACTCGTCGCAAAAACACTCGAAGCCGGCGCCCGTGTGCGTCTATTGAGCGATGGCGATGTCGCCGGTGTTGTCGCCACCTGCATGCCCGAAAGCGGGGTCGATCTTTATGCCGGAAGCGGCGGCGCGCCTGAAGGTGTTCTCGCAGCCGCGGCTATTCGTTGCCTCCACGGGCAGATGCAAGGCCAGCTCCTCTTTGATGACGCTGCCCAAGCCGAGCGTGCACGTCAGATGAGCGCAGGCCGCGACCCAACCCGCACCCTCGCACTAACCGACATGGCCGATGGCCCAGTCTTCTTCTGTGCAACAGGTGTGACATCAGGCGATATGCTCAAAGGGGTTGAGTGGCTCCGTAATGATTATATCCGCACGCATTCGGTCATGATGCGTTCTGAAAGTGGAACCATCCGCTATATGGACACCTATCACCACGTGCACCCGCGCAGTTGACAAAGGAGTTGAGCGCACGGCTCCGTGCTGTGCGCTCTCTTGGCCTCGTAAAGAAACAGGCCACCAACCCCCTGACGGCACCACATCCTCCCCACGCCCCTTTTCCTCACAGGGCAATAACGGCCTTTAAGGCAAAAGTTGACTGAGAAAGACCCTCAACAATTTCCATGACGATGAATAGGCTCGGATCAAGCCCATTCATCATCTCACCAGAAATGTCAAAGCAACAACATCAGTTTCTTCTCACACATATCCGCAAGATACTGAGAAAATTGTTTGATCTTCTTTTTCAGTCAGAATCAAAACGTTTCATCCCGCTCATTCAACCTGCCGTAACTTACCTTTAAAGCGGGAGCGAGAATTCTGCTTTAAACCATTATCGTAACAACTGTCTCAAAGTATTCTGGGCAGCTTCATTTCCTTGAGCCGCAGCTTTTCGGAACCACTTCACCGCTATTTCATCACTCTGAGGAACACCTCGTCCAGTGCCATACATAAACCCTAACTCATACTGGGCGTCCGCATCTCCTTGATCTGCGACCTTTTGATACCACTCAACCGCTTTCTCATCATTTTTGTGAACACCTCGCCCAGTGCCATACATGCTTCCTAAATTAGATTGAGCGTTTGCATTTCCTTGATCTGCTGCTTTTTGATACCATTCGACAGCTTTCTCATCATTCTGGGAAATACCTTGCCCAGTGCCATACATAAGCCCTAACTCATACTGGGCGTCTGCATCTCCCTGATCTGCAGCTTTCTGAAACCACTCAACCGCTTTCTCGCCACTATGAGGAACACCTCGCCCATGACGATACGCACCTCCTAAAGAACACTGGGCGTTTGCATTCCCTTGATCTGCAGATTTTTGATACCACTCAACCGCTTTCTCATCACTATGGGGAACACCTCGCCCAGTATGATACATTATCCCTAAGTTATACTGAGCGTATGCATCCCCCTGATTTGCGGCCTTGTGAAACCACTCAACCGCTTTTCCATCATTCTGGGGAACCCCTCGCCCTTCGTTATACATAAGCCCTAAAGCAAACTGAGCGTCTGCATCTCCTTGATCTGCGGCTTTGTGAAACCACTCAAAGGCTTTCTCATTATTCTGGGGAATACCTTGCCCCTCACTATACATAATCCCCAGCTCATGCTGAGCTTTTACGTCCCCCTGACTGGCAAGATGCTGCACCTTTCCTATATCTGCAGCTGCACACTGGGCATGCGATAGGGAAAACCCTGCAATCATAAAAATAGTCGATAATATATTTTTCATCATATGATCCTTTTCATTTATTCGCACAAAGAAAAAGATACAAAACGAATACATGAAACACCATGTCTTGATAGGTTTTATGTGCCAATTTTCGTTTGATCGTGAAATTTAGTGGAATAATACTCTTTCTATTTTGAAAGGGTTCTGGGCACCGCCTCTATGGATCAAACACCGCACATCTTGCCAGAAAGAGACGTTTCCCTCATGCTCTCCCCTTCACTGATGGGGAGGGGCTCTCACGCTTTTAGGCCTCCGTCTAAACACAGACCTTCCCCAATCTACAGCGCATTTAACAGAGGCCCTTCATGCTGCCGAACACCCCGCAGACGTCTATGTCCCATCCTACCGTGCTCCATGTGGAGCGCAGTGCCGGGAAGCGTCGTTGGGTCTGGCGGCATCCGTCCTTAGCGAAGCATGAAAACCGCATCGCCCTCCAGCTTGCCCAAAAGCTGGATATTGCCGAGCTGCCCGCCCGTATCCTTGCTGGTCGTGGTTTAACAGCTGATGATGTCGCGCATTTTCTTGAACCTCGCCTTCGCACAGCGCTGCCTAACCCGTCATGTTTGATGGATATGGATCGCACGGCCGAGCGGCTTGCTGATGCGGTCGAAAAACGTGAGACAATCGGGATTTTAGGCGATTACGACGTGGACGGGGCCTGTGGTACCACGTTGCTCACCAGCGTTTTCCGCCAACTTGGCTGCACTGTTCATACCCATATTCCTGACCGTATTGAGGAAGGGTATGGCCCCAATATTCCAGCACTTGAAAATCTACTCACCCAAGGCAGCACGCTGCTCATCTGTGTGGATTGCGGCACCGCCGCCATTGATGTGCTGGATCATTTTGAAGGCCGTGTGGATCGGGTCGTGCTTGACCATCATAAACCAGACGGCGCGATGCTGCCCAAAGGCTTTGTGGTCAACCCCAACCGCCTTGATTGCACGTCAGGCCTTGGGCATATTTGCGCCACCGCCGTGGCTTTCCTGACGGTCATTGCTCTGCGGCGCACGCTCAACCAACGCGGCTTTTTTGCCAAACATCCCCCTTTCGACCCAATGGCTTTGCTGGATCTCACAGCCCTTGCCACGGTGTGCGATGTCATGCCCCTTCGGGACATCAACCGCGCCCTCGTCTCCCAAGGGCTCAAGATCATGAATGGGCGTAAGCGTTTGGGGCTCACTAAACTGGCCGATGTCGCCGGCGTTAAAAATGACAGCAGCGCGATGAGCTGTGGTTTCGCGCTTGGCCCGCGCATCAATGCCGGGGGGCGCATTGGCAAAGCCGACCAAGGGCTTCGCCTGCTGCTCAGCACCGACGAAGGTGAGGCCCATATACTGGCCGAAGAGCTGGATGAGGTTAATCGCAAGCGCCAAACCGTCGAAAGTCATATTCTGGACGACGCTGCCCGCCAAGCCGAAGCGCAAATTCAGACAGGCCACGCCGTTATCTTTCTTCACGGTGAAGGCTGGCATCCCGGCGTCGTGGGGATTGTCGCCGGGCGGCTGAAAGAGCGCTTTAACCGCCCCACCCTCGTCGGTGCTCTGACAGACGGAACGGTTAAAGGGTCAGCCCGTTCTGTTCCGGGGCTCGACCTCGGCGCCGCTATTATCGCAGCCCGGCAGGCAGGCTTGCTCATCACAGGGGGAGGCCACGCAATGGCCGCCGGCTTCTCCGTAGCTGAAGAGAACGTCACAGCCCTTCACGCGTTCCTTGATGAGCAGCTTAGTGCAGCCCAAAACCGCCCGCCGCAAGAAGACCTGCTTCTTGATGGGGTGATCTCCATCCAAGCCGCAACGCCAACACTTGCCCGCCAGCTCTCCCAGCTCGCGCCCTTTGGCCCCGGTAACGAGGAGCCTTTGCTCGCTATCAGCCATGTGCGCTGTGTCAAAGCCGACCGCATTGGCCGTGATGGCAATACACTCCGCGTTATCTTACAGGGCGAGGACGGCTATAGCCGCCTCAAGGGTCTTGTCTTTCGTGCAGGCGACAAAGCCTTTGCCGACGTGCTTGAGGATCGCTCTCAGCCATTACTCCATGTCGCGGGGCAATTACGGCTGGAATACTGGCAAGAGCGAGAAAACTTAACTTTTTTCATTTTTGATGCTTTTCCCTGTTGACCGCCCCCTCCCTTTAGCCTATTAACCCCCTCAACGACATCGCCTCTATGTCCCGTTCGTCTAGAGGCCTAGGACACCGCCCTTTCACGGCGGCAACACGGGTTCGAATCCCGTACGGGACACCATTTTTTGAGATGATTTTCTCAGGAAATACAAAGATGTTGTGACCTCCCCCATAGTAATCATGATGTATAGTATAATTTTTATACTGTATCCGTTCTCTCATAGATGCTCTGATACAGTATAAAATTCAATCGACCTAACGAGACCTCTTGAAATGAAGGGGGCATCCGTTAAGGCGTGTTCTCAATTTGGAAGAAAAAGCATACATCTCACGCCGTGCCCGCATAATATTCCCTAATGGACGATGCGCCTCTAGACCATGCCACGGAGAAAACGACAGAGTGTCTTCCAAAAGATGCGCTCGCTCTTTTGACCATGCCTCTTGTGGCGGCACAGTGATGGTTGCAAGCGGTAAGTAAGGGTTGTTCTCTTCCGGCCATACGTGCGCCGCATCCTCGACTGAGTTTTCTGTTACATCCCGACATAACTGCGCACGCAGCGTCCAACTGCCCCCTTCAGTGCGAAACAGCTCCTCTAACGCATGACGAATAGCCAATGGGTCTTTATCAATGTCCAGTAGCTTGCCTTGCTGAGATTGAAAGCTTTCAGACGACGGAACAACGTCAAACTTAGCAATATACTGCCCAAATCGAAGAGGAACTTGACTAAAGAAACGATCGGCAACAGGAACAGAAGGAAGATATCCCCCCAAGACGCCAATTGTATCGTTTGAACGCCCAAGACGCGTTAAGCGTTTTTGAATGACCCGTAAAAACTGTGACAGTTTGGCTTTCAGTCCTTCAAAACGGTCTGTCGTCAGTGTCAGAAGCTTCAATGTACGCAAAAATCCCTTTGCATCTGGCGCTGCAAAAACAGGGCCATTCACAAACAGGAAGTCCTGCACCGGAACACCTTCATTATCGGGCAGTAATGGGCCTTTAACATCGTTGATTTTCAAAGCAAAACCACGCGGCCCAGAGACGGCATCCCGCAGCGGATCTCCCGGAATAGCTGACAGACGAATAACAACCGAATAGGTCTCAGGGCGAGAGAATAACCCTTGAGCGAGAACCTCTGGAAGGTCATCATGGACACGAAGCGTCCCCTCAAGCAATGCATGACTTTTGGCATGCACCCCACGCGCTGCCCACTCATGATCTCGATGAGTCGTAGAAATAATCTTATGAAACTCTTTCCGCAGCCCTTGATGAACTCTTCCTTCGTCTGAAGAGATATGTTCGATACCGTCATGGTACGTAATTGGGGTTTTCATGATGATACTCCCTAAAAAATATCAGATTAAACCGAGCGAGAACGCAGCATGTCACGCAAGCAACGTGTAAAATTCTGTGCATTCTCACGGAGACGATGTGTGTCACTCTCACTTAAACGAGAGTGACGAAGCAGTTGCTCAGGAATCGTCTGTGCTTTGTCGCGCAGGCTGCGGCCATGCTGAGTAAGCGTAATAATAACGCGTCTTTCATCATCTTTGCTGCGCTTACGTATCACATGACCACGTGCTTCCATGCGCTTAAGGAGCGGAGACAATATCCCGGTTTCAAACCCCAACCGTGCACCGATCATTCCAACCGTGACCTCGCTTGTTCCGTCATACTCCCACAGGACGAGCATGACCAAATATTGCGCATAGGTCAGGTTAAAAGGCTCTAAAAGAGGCCGATAAAGTCGTTGCAAGAGATTTGACGCTTCATAAAACGGGAAGCACACTTGCTCATCTAAACTGAGCCCATTCGGCGCTTCATCAACCATCGCTCTATCCTTCTCATGGGAATGGAGTAAGAAACTCTCATTTATGTATTATCATATTATGTATCATGCAACATAATATGATAATACATCAGCAGAAAAGGCTTCTTGAGTGCGCAACTGTGCGAATTTCACAGAAATCGCGCATGAAGGGTTAGCTCTTCCCGCGTGTTTATAGGCTTTTATATGTAAGAAAACAGAATGAGCGCTCTTCTAGATCCAGCGGTTTAGGAGCTGTTGACAAAAAATATTTTTGCATATGATGCCCTCCCTTATCATCGGAAAGGAAAGAGTGTATGCGCGGTGATTGAACAGACGCAGAATGGGCGATTATTGGTGAGCTTTTGCCGCCTGAGCGCGGTCGCTGGTCACGTCCAGCACACGATAATCGGCTTTTTCTCAACGGAATGCTGTATGTCCTGCGTGTCGGTTGTCCTTGGCGAGACATGTATGAACGTTACGGGAAATGGAATTCCGTCTACGTTCGGTTTCG
>NZ_KB899338.1 GCF_000378165.1 Saccharibacter floricola DSM 15669 | reverse complement strand
ACCGCTTTCCTTGACCTTTTGCCGAGCAATATCGGCCTGATCGTCGCGTGTGTGATCATCGTCTGCAAGCTCGTCACCGTTACGGTGCGGCCACCTGCCAACGGTTCACGCTGGGAACTGCTCTATCGCGCCATCAGCACCGTCGCGCTCAATATCGGATGGGCCACCAATCGCTTCCAAGCCGGACGCCCCACCGACACACGCCCCCGGCCATGACCACGCCAGAGCGTCATTGCCGCGATGGGCCGGCCATTAGGCATCACCCAACACACCTCTTCATCCCTCAAAAATAGACCTGAGAATTAACATGACTGACGAAACAAAGAGTAAAAATAAAGAGTATTCTTTCTCTAATACGGTCGACAGTTCCACTATCGCCTCACTTTCGGAAAACGTACAAAGTTTAAAGGAAAAGTTCGCAAATTTATCAAGTGTATCGTTGCTGCACTTAGGGGTAATCAATGATCCTAATGGGGACTTTATTGATCAAAATAGCAAAGCCTATCAAAAAGCTCTCAATGACTGCGCGGGCAGTTATAAACTTATCCATCCTGCCAATCTTACAGTGGTTCTACACAACCTTAAAATTACGCAATCAAACACATATTGGGAGATGGAAGGAAATATTTACTTAGCTCCCAATGAAAATAAAAACATTGTCGACATCGGCAATGCCGGAGAAACTATCTCGTCTATTTCCATTACTGGTCGAGGGACTTTCTGGGGGAATAAACAGTACCAACAAGGTGGAGCTACAGCCGTATTAGGAGGTATATGCTCCAATACGCTCAGCCATATGAGTAACACGCCAGACAACCCGCAATCCCCCGGACTGATCAACAATCTTCTCGTTTCAGGAATTACCATCCGCGATACATTCAACTGGCCGATCTCTCTAGGTTACATCACCAATTGCCTCATCACAGAAACGACTTTGCTAAAAGGGGGTAACAGTCCACAATTTATCTGGTCAGCTGATAATTGCTGGTTTAACAATAATATCTCCCGCGGGCACACAGATGGTGGCTTTGTCTTCTACATGGGGTGCCGAAACTGCGGAGCAATTAATAATAGTGTTTATGAAAACAATGATGGCATCGGTGTCTACTGTGACACATCTACCCAACCTGGAAACAATAGAATCATTATTGACAATAACAATATCTATAATAATGCAGATAGTGGGATAGGCGTCACTACAATGACGCAAGACAATACAGAAATTATTCAGCGAAATATCTTAATCACTAATAATATACTCTCTAACAACAATACCAATGGACGGAATGGCGGCGGTTCTATTGGCATAGTAGGTGCTTATGGTGTGTACGTACATGGGAACTCTATTGAGAAAGATGGTTCAACGACTACGTCGGGTCACCCTATTTATGCAATTTATGTCTCTGATAACTGCCAACACGTTACCATTGATGCGAACACTATTGAGAACACAGGGTCAGCGACTAATCCTGGGACGGCAATATATCTTAACCAGCCTAGAGGCGCTGTTATTCGCAACAACATCATCGCCAACACTGAAGGTGCATCTGGCCCAACGCACAACGGTATTGCAGGAGCGGTTGGATCACAATCTACTATTGGCGGTAATATTTTCCTCTCAGAATTCACCGGAAGTGCCTTAGACCTCTCGTGGTCTACTGATACGGTTTTTTTAAGTCAGCCAGATGGACATGGCCAACTTCTGGACAACCTTACACGCACAACCGATCTTATTGTTTCTGGGGAATATAATTACAATGATCGGTATCTCAGCCACCGCATTGGAACAATGACATCTGATGCAAGCCTCTATTTACAAACAGCCCGACAACCATCGTCTGATAACGTCCATGGAAATATTGTTTTAAGTCAGGGGGGTATGTTTCGTGAGTTCTCGCTGGCCATGAATGGCTCCATCACAACACCTAACGGAGGCATTCTTTTAAGTGCTCTCAGCCCAACCGGCGCACCACTGCTTTTGCAGTCTTTCTCCGTAACTGCTGCTCATGGTGATTACGTTTCATTCCCTCAACCATTCACCAGTGACGCAGTAACTGTCATCGTTCCATCATTTTACAATGGAACTAATATGGTCATGGGCGGTGCTTTCAATACAACTCCACCTAATCGCGATGGTTTTACGTTGGGTAAGTTTTGGGTCGGGTTAGGTGGCTCTAACATAGACGTAGCAGGCCCTATCACTGTTCTCGCTATCGGAGAACTCTCTTCATAATCCCTAACAAATAAATATCTCATTATTCGTCTGATAAGGAACAATCATTATGACTAACGAAACAACGCCCATTACCGCTCTTGTCGAAGCTGGCGAAAACATCTTTGCCACCGTCACCAGTAAGAAAGGAGAAACGCAAGAGAAGATCGCTGACGGTGCGGCCCGCTTACTCGATGGCGTTCTGCCTACCGTGGAAAGCAAGGTCTCCTTTGATCTGGCCTCCGTATTAGCAGGCGCTACGAGTATTTTGTCCGGTATTGCCTTGGTGCTGGCAGGCTTGAAAAAGAAGAAGACCGAGGCCTCTGGTGCAACCGAAGCGGCCCCGGCCGCCACGCCTGCCATCAACGGCATAGGCTAACCCATATGGGAGAGCTTCGGCTCTCCCTGACATCTAGAGGGAATCAGTCGAGAATGGCTGAAATCTCTCACGAAACACATAAAAAAACAGAAAAGGGAAACATCCCATGAACCCCTATTTCGCAGGGGGCTTTATCCTTACGGTGCTCGGCTTCCTGACGGCTCTAATCGTCTATAGCAACCGGGCAGGCCGCAACAGCGCCCGCGTAAGCTCCGAACGCCAAGACGTGAGCGACGCCACACAATCAGCAGAAGCCGCGCAACGGATGCTCGAAGCCCGCACGAATGGCATACGCTCTGATAACGCGCTCATAGATACACTGGATAAGGGGACGTTCTGATGAAGCGTATCTTTTGTGCGATGGCTTTATGCACGTTAGTAAGCTGCGCCCCCACCCGCACCAAACCCCTCTGCCCGCCGTTGGTGCATTACACAACGCAGGAAGAGAAGAAGGCGGCGGACGAACTGCGCGCTCATCCCGACCTGCACGAGGTGCCAGCTATGATGCGCGACTATGGGAATGAGCGGCGGGAGATGCAAAGCATACATTAGCTAATACATGCTTCCATTCTTCGCGCCTGTCCGAGCAACACATGATACGACTTAAAAACGGCGATCTTTCTCTACGCCAAGAACTTCATCACGAACACCTCAGTCACTCCCTCAAATCTGTTTTACGTTTTGTCGAAAAAATGGCAGTTTCACGTTACCGACTTTTGGATGTTTTACTATAAAAAACGCCGATCAACTGCAATTCTCCAATTCCCGCCCGGACCTCCAGAGAATGTTCCCAGAAAGAACCAATATATCCCATAGACCGCAGAAAATAGAGTTTTTATGCTCTTTTTGTTGTCCCAGATCGTCTCATGATATGCCGTTGCATCCCCATAAAATGGGGGTATTTATAGGGGTATCGTTTTTCGGGATGGGGGTATCATGCTAACAGACATGGCGTTACGGCATGCTAAAGGCCAATGTAGGAAGACATAATAGATAGGATTAGGAGAGAACTGGGATGATACGGGATGGGGTGGGATAATGTTGAGAGTTTTCTGCCTTGTGTGGAAAATGCAAGGGGGTTAGATGGTCATCCATCCTTATTCAGCTGGGACATAATTTATATACCGGTTTTTGGAGATAGGGATGGATTTTAGACAGAATAGCAGAACATTCATCTAAGCGTTTAAATAGTGTTTGAAAGCGTTTTAAACGACGGTCAAAACTGCTTAGAGGTCAATATGGAAATGGCCCATTACTCTTCCAATGCCCCGCACAAACAGCATTTTACTATTAAGTAGCCATCATTTGACAGTTTATAACAACACGTCCGATAATACGCATTTGTGCCCCAGTATCTGCATTACCCCAGCACACATCATTCATCGGAACATCAAATGCTGGATATTGGGTATTATCACTAATAATCGTATAATTTTTCATATCTTTTAAACCGATTCTCTTTACATAAACAGCATCGTTAACCGTAATAACATAAATACCATGAGTAATAGGTCGTGGTGCTGTATCAACAATAAGACGATCATTAGGCCTTATGGTTGGAAGCATACTGTCCCCCTCCACACGGATCATAAATATCGAAGTTGGAACAAGGCCTAGAAAGCGATAAAAGAACTCTCGTGGAACAGGGATATACTCTACTTCTTCTGTTTGCGCTGCGATAAGCCCAAATCCTGCTGAAGCTTCTGTTGAAACAAAGGGAACATCAACGGTATCAAGAGCTTCTTTTTTATGGCGTTGCTCTGGAAGGCTATCCCCCCTGTCCCCTACGGCAAGCCACTCTAAAGAGACATCGCAGATCTCTGCTAGTTTAACTGCAGCATCCAGCTTCATAACACTACGACCAGAAATATAACCATTAAGCGTACCTAACGGGATGCCTGAGCGTGCAGACACTACATTATTCCCGCCAGCCTTCTGAACGACCGCACGCAACCTCTTTGAAGGATTTTCAATTTCAAACTTTTCCGATGAACTTTGAAATTCATCTTCATAGAGAGTTTTTTTCATATCTGATCTAAAAGCCCGAAATTCCAATGAAAACTAGGAGTTCTAAAACATTACAGATATTTTAAGTTTGTAATTAGAGAATTAAGTTTTCATTTTGGAACTTATGCTCTATCTCCGAGGTTAGAAGCCGGGAATAAGTTCCGACTTTGAAGGAAAAATGAAAGCCGGTTGCAGCCGGCTTAAAAATGAGACAAGCGATGAGTCATAAACGATCCGGGATGGATGTTGAAGACATCAAAGCTGAGTTACGGAAGAAATATGGCCCCCTCGTTCATATTTCACAACAACTCGGCCTGAGCCGAAATGCCATTAGTGCCACTTTGGGCGATCCTCAACATTCTGTAAAAACTGAAATACGCATTGCGGAACTTTTGGAAAAGTCTCCTTATGACGTATGGGGAAACGAACGCTTTAATGAAGATAATATTCCCATTAAGCGGTCTGTAAGGCGCTACTCAACTCAGACTATTCCTAAGCACCTCCGCAAGCGCGAGGTAGCGGCATAATGAAAACATTCGCCACTCTTCAAGAGATAGCCAACTTAGACCTTCCAAACGTGCCGGGGATGCGGGCTTTGCATGTGCGGGCCGAACGGAACAATTGGCTGCGCCCCGAATGGGAAGGCGTGTATTGGCGGCCTCGTTCGGGAGCTGGTGGGGGTGTTGAGTATTCCTACAAGCTTTTGCCGAAAGTGGCTCAGCTTGCGTGGGTGCAGCGGTTTTTGGACTGCTCAGACAGGCAGCCGGACGAAGCTGGGGATCATGGCCTCGCTTGGGAGCGTTATCACGAGGCTTCAGCGTCTCAGAAAGCTAAAGCCCTTGAGACACTCCGTATTATGGAGATGATTGAGCAGCTTTATCAGGCGGGTTGGTCGCTCCATGAGGCGCTCACCGCTTACAACACGGAACAGTGCGCAACGGTTGGGCGGACGACGGTGATGGGCTGGAAACGGACGATCCGCAACGTCCCGCGTGAGCATTGGCTGGCTTATCTGGTACCTAAACGCAAAGGCCCGAAAGCCTCTCATGCACAATGCTCTGAAGAGGCATGGGACTTTCTCAAGGCCGATTGGCTGCGGCCTGAGAAGCCGACAATCTCCGCATGTTATCGACGTCTGCAACAAGCGGCGGAAGAGCATGGCTGGACGTTCCCTTGTGAAAAGACACTTGCCCGTTGGTTGCATTCTCTTCCTATTGAGGTCGTGACGTTAGCCCGTGAAGGGCGTGACAAGGTGAAAGACCTAATCCCTGCTCAAGAGCGTGATCGCACGCATCTTCATGCACTGCAGGCCGTGAATGCGGACGGGCATAAATGGGATGTCCGCGTGCAATGGCCAGACGGCACGATTGGGCGGCCTATGATGGTGGCGTGGCAAGACCTTTATAGCGGGATGATCCTGTCATGGCGGGTGGATCGGTCTGAAAACACCGATGCGATTCAGCTCGCTCTTGGTGATCTTGTTGAAAAATACGGCATCCCTTCCCGCGCTTATCTCGATAATGGCCGCGCTTTTGCGTCCAAACGCATGACGGGCGGCACGAAAACGCGCTTTCGCTTCAAAGTGCGTGAGGGCGATGCCGCGGGTGTGATGACGATCCTCGGGATCGAAACGGTCTTTGTGACGCCCTATAGCGGGCAATCCAAGCCAATTGAGCGGGCCTTTCGGGATCTTGCCGGCGATCTGGCCAAGCATCCTGCTCTTGCTGGGGCTTATACGGGCAACAACCCGACCAACAAGCCCGCGAATTATGGCGACCGCGCTGTACCTTTGGCGGAGTTTTTGGCTGTCATCTCAGCGGGCATTGACGAGCATAATAACCGGACGGGACGGCGCACCGCTGTATGCAAAGGTGTGAAGAGCTTTCGGCAGGTTTTTGAAGAGAGTCTCGCTCACTGTGCCGTGCGCAAGCCAACCCAAGCGCAGCGGCATCTCTGGTTACGCGCTGCTGAGAACGTGATGGCCAGTAAACGTGACGGCTCGTTTCGGTTCCTTGGCAATCGCTACTGGGCGGAATTTCTGCATGAGCATATGGGCCAACCCCTGGTCGTGCGGTTTGATCCGCAAGAGCTGCATGCCCCCATGCATGTGTACAGCCTGAACGGGGGTTTTCTTGGCGACGCACCGGTTGTTGAGAAAACCGGCTTCGACAGCACAGCCGCTGCGGCTGTGAAAAAACGTGCTGAAAAGCAGCTCGCCAAGGCGGCCAAGATGAAGCTGGATGCTGAAAGCCGCCTCACCCCGTCTGAACTGGCCGCTCTGCTGCCTGATCACCCTGAAGATCACGAGGCTTTGATGGATCAGAAGGTCGTCACGCCCTTTAGGCCAAACGCTGCGGTGACGCAGAGCCGCCCTGCTCCCCTCCCTGAGACCGATGATGAGGATGATGACGGCACCACCGCTTCTATCCTCCACTTTATGCGCCGTAGTGCGTAACGGAGTCTGACCATGACATCCCACACTGATTTGATTACCACCATCAAAAACCATCAAGAGCGCCATGGCCTCTCGCAATCGCAGATTAGTCGCGAGAGTGGTATTCCCAAAGGCACATTGAACCAGTTTCTGGCGGGCAAATATAACGGCGATAATGATAAAGTCGCCCAGAAAGCGCAGCGTTGGGTGGAGACGAACACGACCCGCCACCAGCTCCACCAGAAGCTGCGACAAGCACCCGATTTTGTCATGCTGCCTTCCTGCGAACGCTGGATGAATGTCTTTGAATATGCGCAGATTGCCCAAGATATTGGCGTGATTACCGGCGCACCGGGCACGTCCAAAACCATGACGGCAGAGCATTACTGCACGCTGCATAGCAATGCGTGGCTGATCACGGCCGATAGCTCGCTCAAGACCCCTCATGCCATCTTGCGCGACATTGCTGAGACGGTGGATGCGCCAGTCAAAAACGGGTCACGCCTGATGAGCGGGCTGATTAAAAGGCTGCGTGGCACGCAGGGGCTGCTGATTATTGACGAAGCCCAGCACCTCACCACGGCAGCCCTCGACCAGCTCCGCGCACTCAATGATCGGGCTGAGATCGGCATTGCGTGGATTGGCAATGAGCCGTTGCGAGGACGCATCGAAGGGTTGGGACGTGAAGCCAGCTATGCTCAGATCTTCAGCCGTGTTGGCATGTGGAAAAGTCGGAAGAAGCCAACAAAAGGCGATCTTGACCATCTGCTCACACAATGGGGCGCGATGGACAATGATGTATCCAAGCTCGTGCGCTGGATTGGCAGCCAAGAGGGCGGCTTGCGTGAGCTGAACAAGACCCTGCGTTTTGCGTGGTTTATCGCCAGCCATGACGGGCGTGACAGCGTGCAGATCAGCGATATTGAAGCGGGGTGGAATGAGCGCCGCCCCCACCCGCTCCCTAAACGCGTGGAGGGCTGAGATCATGACTCAAACCGTTATGGAATGCCTCTCAAACGCGCTTGGCCCCTATGGAAATATGGACATCACGCGAGATGCCGTGATCGCGTTTTTGGAGCGTGAAGGAACGCCCAACCAATATGTCGGCACGCTTTTGTATCGCCTGGAAGGGAATGAACCGTCGGGTCAGCAGAAGGTCTGGTTTCATGTCCTGATACTGAACTTTCTCGACCAACTCCCCTCTACGCAAACGCTTGGCTCTGTTGTCGCAACTCTCAAAGAAGCCGCTGCTCCGCCCAGCTATGCCGACCAGCTTGAGACGCAAGCGCGGCGCTGTTGGGTGCCGGGGCGTAGGCGCCGCCTGAAAGAACAGGCTCGCAAGGCGCGGTTGTATGAGCGTGTGCGCGGATCACGCCTGTGCACCGCCTCATGAGCGGCCTTCTGACCGACCAATGCGTGCCCAAAGGGGCACCGCTTTTCGGACACTATGAGATTTTTGGACACGATATGATGATTGAGATGAACAAGCAAAGCCGCCTCGCCAAAGCATCTGAAACGGGTCGGATGATCCGAACCTTGAGTGGTCGTGAAAAGCCGGTCGAGAGCTTCCGCCCCCGTGATGTGTTAATCCATGATTGGGTGTGTGAACGTGTGGAAAGTGCCCGCCGCTTGCAAGCCATGATGGCGGAGGCCAAGCACCACGACTTTACCGACTTTGACGCGCTCTGCGACCTGCTGATGGAGCAGTATGGCGCGCGCCTTGGTGGCACGCGCGGCGGGGCCGAGCTGGAGAGTCTGGATCGGCTCTTTAAAGTGCAGATTACGACGACCGACCAAAAGACCGTCACGCCCGCCATTATGGCTGCTGAGGAGCTGGTGCGGGAGGTGATGGACGACCTCATGGATGGGGCCAGCGCTGACCTGCGCCAGATTGTGGATCGTGCCTTTGTGCGCAATCACAAGACCGGCCAAATCTCGACAGCCCGCATTGTCAGCCTGGTGGCGCTGGAGATTGAGCATCCGCGCTGGCCTGTGGCCCAACGTGCGCTACGCGATGCCATCGAGAGTGGCGGTCAGCGGCGCTATATGCGCTTTTACGCACACAACGATGCGCGGGAGCCATGGACGCTCATCGATCTCAACTATTCATCCTTGGAGGCGTGAGATCATGGCTGAGTTTAGAAACAACACGCGGCGTTGTAATGATATTTTGAAGGAATACGCTTCTTTTGTCCAAGTGATCGCCAATAACCTTCTTCAGTTTTCTGTGCAAAAGAATGAAAGTAAGGTTTCAACGCGGCACGTTGTCGGGCCTTCAGACCTGCATCGGCAACGTCATTACTTACAATCACCCTGAATTCTCTGAAGAAAAGACAATGAGGATTGCAAAGCATCTGCATCGAGGCCTCAACGTTAGAGATCTCCTCGGGGGCCGATCATAACAAATGCTCAAGAGCCTTTATATCTGCACAATATCTGCACATGCTTGTCGAAGGGTGCTTTCAGCAGGCCGATAATTACCTAATTGCTGCCAAAGAAAACGGTGAAAATACGACTTTTTAGCATGGCCTTATAACAGCCACGATCACCACAGTCATCAAAATGACCGCTCTTATTGATCCGCACCTCACTCAGAGCTAGTGCGCGGTCATTTATAAGGTCATTGTTTATCGGTTTTTAGATGATCCGACCTTCGCGACTATTCTGAGAGAGGTTCCTCGTCATAGCTGACCTAAAACCGTGCTTATCATCGGGCGCAAAGCCCCGTGTCAGGATGGCGTGGGATTACTTTCTCGACGCTTCCGCCTTTGAAGAGGGACCGTTCATCGTTCATGCCCCGACACAGGACGTCGCTCACCAACAAGCTCTAAATCAGGCTTTTAAGGAATGGGTCACTCTTTGTTTTATAGGACAAGCGCATCCGGGGGTGCGCTTTTCTTTTGTACTCTGCTTCTCTTCCCGGTATTATAGCCCTCTTGCGGAGGTCAATGAGGATTGAGGTATGGGACATATGACACTAATAGTGCCCGTTCCGGTGGAAATTAGGTTTTTAGCAGACGTTGTGGGGGAAGCGACCAGCTTCGCTTTTATCGAAGCCCATGCGGGACAGAAGCTGTGGGTGCCACGTGTGCGGGTGGATAATTCTCATCTTGCGCGCTCTTGGGGAGTAGACGCGGCGCACTGTCTGTCCGAGCATTTCGGAGGCGACCAATATCAAGTACCGATGCTGAAAGTCTGGCGGGTGCGCAGGCTCGCGCTAATGGGCTATTCTCACAATGATATTGTCGTGCGCGTGGGAGTGAGCCGCGCGATGATCCATTCTGTGCTCTATAGTCTTCAAGATGCTGTGCGAGCCGCGCGTATTGTGCCTGATGAGCGGCAATTGAGCCTTTTTTAACCGGCTCGAAGCACGGTTTTAAGCTTATTTGAACGGTGCTGTAGCGTTTCGGGGTATAGGGTTGAGGCCTGATCGTATGGCGGGTTCTTTCGTAGAGTGACCCTATGAAAAAGAACCTGTCCGCAACCCTGTCTTTCACCCTTGCCTATGAAGGGGGGTATTCCTCTAACCGCGCCGACCCCGGAAACTGGACAGGCGGCCGTGTAGGGTCTGGTCAGCTGGCTGGGACTAAATATGGTATTTCTGCTCCACTTGTGACGCGTACAGAGGGGCTATGTGTCAACGCCCAGAAGATGCGCCTGCTGTCAGAAGACGACTTCCGCCGGCTCGCCGTGCGGTATTTTTGGCAGCCGATGGGCTGTGACTGCCTGCCCTCGGGGCTAGACCTAATGGTGTTTGACCACGGCTTTAACGTGGGGGCAAAAACCTCCATCAGCCTGCTGCAAACCATTGTGGGGGTTGAGCGCGACGGCATCATGGGCCCTCAGACGATCGACGCTCTTGCAAGCACGAAGCTAGGCTTTGTGGCACATTTTGTCTCTCAAACGACGCTTGCCGCCCTACAAAAAGAGATGGGCATTCCCGCAACGGGCATGGTGGACCAGACGACCATCACCATGCTGGACGAAACCGGGCGACGGCGCGCGCTTTTCTGCCACGCACTCAGTGCGCTCCAGCTTGGCAATTATCGCTCTAAAAAGGGCTTCCCTATTTTTGGTGAAGGCTGGCTGGCCCGTGCGCGCGCTCGACGGGATCAAGCCTTGGATTTGGCAGCGGATAAAGCGCCGCTGGCCTGACAGGTTCTTGTGATTCTTCCCCTGATCGGGCGCGATTATGGGGCTTGCCGATGGCGCAGACGCAGCGCGTGAAAGAGAACTGTTATGACCTTCTCCAATGTCCTAACCAAAGTCGCTCCCCTCCTCTCCTCCATCCTCGAACCTGCTTTTGGTGGCTTGTTCCATAAATATGGCGCGGTGGCAGAAACAGCCGTTCGTTCGGCCATTACGAAGTCTGACAATGGGCTGAACGCACTTGTGGCGGTGTATCGTCATTATGACGAGACTCACCCGCTGGTACAGACCGCCATCAGTGAAGCGCAGAGCTTGCTGAAGATGGCAGGCCTCAACGCTCCTGATGCGGATGGACTAGCGATGCATATTCGTGCGGCCATTCATGATCTGGCTTCAGCCTTTGTGTCATTAGAGGGTTCTCAGGCCGCTGCGCCTGTTCTGGCAGAAACGCAGAATGTCGCCTAAGCGATGAGCCTGTGGGTGGAGCTGGTGAGTGCGATGTTGGCGGGTGGAGCGCTGGTGTTTGGCTTGCTGACAGTGCCGCTGCTGTGCTGGCTCCATCGGCTCTCTTTGCAGATGACAGTTCAAGCACAAGAGATGGTGCATCTACGGAAAACATTAGACGCGATCACGCGGATTATGATGGAGGCCGAACATGGATGAGTCATTGCGTAGGCTATGCCTTGGCCTAATTGTGGGCGTGATTGCTTTCAATGTGGGGCTATTTATTGGCGTGCGCTGGGAAGCGATGGGCACCCTGCACATCTGTGGCACTATTACTACAGGAGGGACGCTATGAGTTTTCCGCACAAAATTGCTGAGGAGCGCCGCTGGCGGGTGTTGGACTTTCTGGAGATGGCACCGTGCCATTCACTGAATGACGACATAATCCGAACGATGTTTCGTGAGGCCGGTTTCCCCATTGATGTAGTCTCTTTGGACGATGATCTCGACCATTTGGAGCGCTATGATTGCGTGATGATCACACGCTATCGGCTAGACCATGGGCGTTATCTCAGCGTGGTTAAGCTGACTATTGAAGGCCAGCAGACATGGCAGTGTGAACGGCGCATACCGGGCGTAGTTGCACGGAGGCCGCTATAAGGTGGCACGGCACTTTAAGATTGGGGAGTTGTATGACAACGGCCACACCATTAATGAGATTATGGCAGCGCTTGGGCTGTGCGTTGGTCGCTCGTCTGTGGGTCGATACGTCAAACAACGCGATAAATTGGCAAAAATTGTACGCAGCTCACGCGAAGTATCTGATTCTATCGTCCGTGATCAGGATACAGGAGAGCTAAGCCGTGATGGAGCTGCCGCCCTAAAAGCAGCCCAAAGGGCCCCGCCCAGCTTGTCGATGCCCTGCATTCGCTCTCTCGTGCGAACCAGCTGGATGTGGACGCACATGCCGATCTTGAAAACAAAGCCCGCCAAAAAGCTGAGCGTGAGGTTAAGAAAGCCGTCACACAAGCGGCCCGCAAGCAAAGTCTTTCAACTGAAACCGCCGCCGCTCTGATGGTCAAGTCCTTTGGGTTACGCTCATGATACAGCCCGTCTTCTTTCCCTATCAGGCGACCTTGATCGGAACTGTACGGGCTCATCAGATTGTACTGGTGGAGAAGTCCCGCTGCACGGGCAGCTCTTGGCCAGCCTCTTTGATTGCCGATTTAAAGGCAGTCACGTCCAAAAGTGACGGGGGTTCTGATGTCCTTAATATTGGCTACAACGTGAAGATGGTGCGCAAGTGGATTGATTACTGCACGGACCATACCAAAGCCATGCAGCAGGCTATATCGCACGCGTGCCAGAGAGCTTCTGTCGCGACCCAGACAAAGAAGAAGCCGATATTAAGCTCTTCCCTCTTGCCCGCGTGTCTTGCGTGGGATGCAGGGGCTCGTCTTCATTGATGAAGCAGTCTCCATGACACGCTCAACGAGCTTTTAAGAGCAGCAATGACGCTGCTGATATGGGGTAGAAGATGCTTGGGATCAAGACGCGATCAGGCCGGAAGCTCCATTACCTACTGCCTTGCATGATGGGCTATATCGCAAAATCTACGAGCAAACCGGGGCCTGTTGGAATGTCGAGAGAGAACGAGCAAGAAAAGCACGACCAGATGGGGGCTCATGCTGATGTCTTCGGCCTTATTGGAAAGATGATTTTCTAATGAACATAAAAGCGATCTGCACGGCGATGTTAGCAACGCTATTCGTCGGGATGGCGGCCACTATCTTACGTCTGACATGGAAGGCATCCAAAGAGAGCACGGCTCGGCAACAGCGCAATGATGCACGCTCAGTTTCGGCTTTGCAGGCTAAAGCCGCCCAAGCAGCGACGGATAGCTGCAACAGCGAGACCCAACTTGAGGAAGCATTCAATCATGGCACATTTTAAGATGACGAAAGGTTGGATTGGAGCGCCCCTCAAAGAAGTTCTGCACCGAGCAGGGTTGGCCATACGCCGGATCGTGCAGTTGGCAGTCGCAACCATTGGGCTAGCGGGCTTGGCGGGATGTGGGACGCCCCAGATCAAGGGATTATGTCCAGCTTATGTGCATTATTCCAAGCAAGACGATCAGACCATTCTAACTGAGTTGCGCACAACAGAAGCGGCAGGCCAGAGCATGCCCACAATATACCGTTACCTCCGCGATTATGGTAAACAACGCGCAGCTTTGCGGGTGATCTGCGCGGGAAACTCGAGATAACGCTTCTGGGTCAATATGAGCGGCCCGTTCCGCCCCGCCCCATGCACAGACCTCCACCATATGGGCGCGTCTGTCGCAGGCCGGCACCCACCCCACTTCCACGCTCAAGCGGTTCTCTTTCATGGTTGAAGCGTTGATACGCTCGGCGACAGAAGGAAATAGCCGAGATTGGCATGTCTTTTGTGAGATGATGGAAGAGCACGACCGGCATGATCTCGGCGTGTTGAGCACGCACAAACGCTGTTATCAGCAAAAATCCTGATAAAACCAGACCCATCATCCTGAACTGATGCCAGCAGACCATACGACTCTAGCACAAATTCTTACTGATCCTGATTACGCTCTCCTATCCAATGCAGATGCAACCAATGGAAAGGGAAAATGTATGATCAAAGATTAGAAGCTTTCTTTGAGGGGTCAAAGACATTGAATGGAATGCGTGAAGCCTTTTTTGCGACAGCTTATCTTTCTCTTCTTAGTGCCTATGGCTATCGGGTCGCCTTGCCTTCACCGAAGATGGCAATATATCCCGTTTCCAGTTTCTTAATCCTCAAAAACGTCTCTTACGGCAATTGCCCTTTATGTCGAATACTATCCTAGGGTTCGACTATGAAGATTGAAAAAAAGCCACTGCGTTACCGTTGTCCCGCCCCTTGGATTTAGTCATTAATTCGTCATTAATCATTTCCCCACGTAAGAAAATTTTACGTCCAGTTTTTGATGCTTATTTCGCTTAGGAAGACCATTTCGCACAATGCGGAATGTTCCCAAATCACTAACTAAATTTTCAAACGCTCATCGAACGATTTCAAACGGGGCTACGCGCGTTTTACTAGGCTGCTCGGGTAGAGGATTGCCGAGCAGCTTTTTTTAAGTGCTGTGCAGGCTTTTATGAGGGTGATCTATTTTACCTTCTCAACGCGGTTTCGGGGTATCAACCGAAGCCATGATACTACGTGGCACACTCTGTCATAGTCACTCCCATGAGCGAGATGACACAGATGCCGTTGCCGAGCGACGGTGCCCACCTTCCTGACTGGATCCATCTACTCCCGCTGGGAACCTTCCCCGCTGTAGGGAGGACGAAGACACTGCGTACTGGGATGATGGCGGTTTCTTATCTGAAAGCGACAGACGCAGCTTTGGGCCTGACGACGGATAGCCTGAAAACGGGAGGGCTCCACTAATGGCGCTCAAGCAAGACCGCGCAGTTGAGGAAAAACTCGTTCCCCATGCCCCTGAGTTCGGACATCGCGTGGCGAAAGGCTTTCGGGTCTATCGCGGCTCACTTGTCGCAGTGTGTGCGGACGGCACGATTGTGCCCGCTGGGGTAACTGACACGCCATCGGCCCCAGTCGCCATTGTGGGGCTCGCGCGGCAATTTAAGGATCATTCGGCAGCAGGCTCCATGTTCAATGGCGACAGGGTGGGCACTCACCCGATCTGGGTCAAGAAAGGCTGTTACGCGCTGCCGTTTGATACCGCGCCAAGCTGGGCCAATGTGGGCCAGCCTGTCTATGCCATCGATGACGAAACCGTGAGCCTCTCAGCTAGAAGCGGGACGGTTGCCGCAGCAGCAGACGCGGCCCCGTTTGGTAGCACGATCTCTTCTGACGCCCCTGCCTCCATGCCTTCCTCCACAGCTCGCCTATCTGTCGGAACGCTTGCCGGGTTTGAGGTGGACGGCACTCCTTATGTTCTTATTGTCTGAAAGGGCTTCCTGATGGACATGAATATTGGCTCGATAAAGGCGCTGACACCAGCCAAGGCTGGACAGAAAGCCGCCATGGCGTGGCTGCATAATGTTGTGTCCGGCAAAGTCACGTTCGACAAAGAGGCGGTGGTGGATCAGAGCGACGATTGGTCACGCTATCAATCACGCATGGCATTCCATCGCAAAGAAGGGTCGATTGTATGAGTGACCCGATTACACCGGCGGGCTACCCATCAGCCATTCTAAAAGGTGATGTGGTGGGTCGTGCGCTGACCGGCGTGCAGGATCGACTTAAAGCGCTGTTTCCTGACACGATGTTTCGTCATGTCCTCCTTCCACCCCATGCCACACGACAGACCTGGGAGACGATGACCCGCGATGCCCCCTGTGTCGCCGTGGGGGTCGGACGTTGGAAAGCAAGCAGACGGGCGAGCAGGCGAGCGAACAATCGTTTTATTGGCACGCTAAGTTTTCCACTGGCGATCTTTCAATCATTAGAGCAACCCGAAGACCTTTACCTCGGCACGGATACCCTGAGCGAGATCGGGGTTGCGGGTCTGATGGCGGCCATTGCGGGAGGGTTGAATGGTTGGACTTTACCGGGCGTTGGATCCTGCCGCGTGGCCACTATCAAGACGTCAGCCAAGGCAGAATGGTGTGACGACCATTCGGTCGTCGTAACAGCGAAGCTGATGTTTAAGGGTGTCACACTCGACAATATTGAGGCTCTGGCGGCGCTGGAGGATTTTGTGGCCGGACAGGAGGCCATTCTTATGAAAAAGGAGAGCAGAAATGCATGAAAAACACGTCCTTTTGACCGTGCGAACGGCAGAAGGTCGCCGGATCGTCACGCCAACAGGAAGCGCTGTGCCAACCGCAGGCTTTCAGGTTGATCCACGCGACCCCTGGTGGGCTCGAGCCCTAGCAAGCGGAGACATTGTGGAAATGAACGCTGATGAACGCGCCCAGATCCAGATGAGGGCGGATGCCTCAGCCTCAAAAGCTGCTGAAGTCTTATCAAAGCCCGTTGCTGCTAACCAGAGCGAGGCAGCCATGCCAAGCTCTAGCGGAACAGTACGTTCTGAGGAGAAAAACTAATGGATTTTGAACAAATTCCCGGAACCCTTCATGTGCCGGGTTCTTACACCGAGATCCGCGATGTGCCCGCTCCCGGTACCCTGACAGGCATGCCATTGCGGCCCCTGATTGTGGGACAGACCGAAAATGCAGCACTGGCCGGTCAGCTTTATCGCAACGTGACCGTTGGGCAGATTGAGACGCTCTTTGGCAGTGGCTCCATCATCGCACAGGCTGTGCGTGGGTTCACCACAGAACAACCCTCCCTCAGTGTAGATATCGTTACAGTAGCGTTGCCCAAAGAGGCTACCCCGGCCAGCGGGTCTCTCGCCTTTTCGGGAGCTCCACAGCAGACAGGCACCGCCGCTGTGAGGCTCGCTGGACAGCGCGTGAGCTGGTCGGTGCAAAGCAGCGACACCCCTCAACTGATCGCGACCAACCTGCTGGCTGCGATCAAGGCCAGTACGCTTTCTCAGCAGACCGGGCTGACCGCCGCTCTAGGCAAAGATGGGGCGTCTGTTGTGCTGACCGCTGGTGAAAGCGGCGCTGTCACTAATGACATCGATATCCGCGCCTCTTCTGCGCTGTCTGATCAGGTGCCGGGGGTAACCATCACTGTCTCTCCAATGAGTGGTGGCACGGGCACGCCTGACGTGACACCGGCAATCACCGCCCTTGGTGACCTTTGGTACACCGATGTGGTCCTGCTGCAAAATGACCAAGAAGCTATCTCTGCCTTTGTTGGTGAAGCAAAACGCCGTGGTAACGCCATGGTGGCAAAGGATATGCGGGTCTGTGTAGGGCTGCGCGCAACGCTTGGGCAGGCTTTGGCCTTCCAGCAGAACGTTGAAACAGCCGAAGAGTTGGTGCTCTTTGCGTGGGAAAACCCCCATGCCTCAACATGGCAGATGGCCGCCTCTTTGGGCGCGGTCATGGCGCAAAGCCTTAACAGCGATCCCGCCCGCCAGCTTCGTGGGTTGCCGCTGACGACCCTCACGGGGCTTGGGCCCGACCACGCAGACGATTTTACCCTCTCACAGCGTAACGTGTTGCTGGGTAATGGTTGTTCTACCGTGATCGTCAATGATGATGGCACCGTCACACTGCAACGTGTCATCACAACTCGCACGCAACAGCCTGACACCAGCACACCTTCTGGTGTGTGGGATGTCATGATCCCCGCCATTGGGGCACGGGTGCGCTTTGAGTGGAACACCACCATTGAGGCCCATTATGCCCGCGCTAAGCTCGCTGATGATGGCTCTCCGCTGGCGAACCAAGACGGAGTTGTCACACCACGAACGCTGAAAGCCTCATGGGTGGCTCAATGCACGCTCTATGAGATGCAGGGTTGGATTGATGATGTCGCGACCACGGGGCCGCAGGCCGTGTTTGAGCGCGACGCGAGCGACCGTAGCCGCGTCAATAGCACACTTCCCATCAAACCGATCGGCAGCCTGATGGTCTTGGCTAATATCTTAACAATGGAGGTCTGAACATGGCCCAAACACTTGGCATTATCCGTCTCTTTTGGCGGGGTAAGCAATATGACGTGGTCAAAGGTGTGAAGTTCCGCATTCCAGGGATCAAGAACGACAACGTCAATGGTAATTTCCGCGCCCTTCGTTCCACGCAATATCAGGTCGGCGAGGTTCAGGCGACCATCATCCCAACGGTGGATACCTCCCCAACAGAGTTTTCTCCTTCCTTGGGCGAAGATGAACTTCAGCTGCAAGCCGATACCGGCAAGAGCTGGGCGATCGCTGATGCCTACGTCATGGACCAGCCCGAATTTTCCGATGACGGGAAAGCGCAAGTCAAATGGTCCTTTAACACCTATCAGGAGATTTCATCATGACCTCTTCTTTGCCTCATGGTGCCACACTGCAAGACGATGGCACGGTACATTACACGCTGCTACGCCCTATCTCCATTGAGACGACCACCAAAGATGGCCCTTCTCAGATCACTCTGGCGGAGCTGACATTCCGTGAACCCACAGCCGGGGATCTTATTGATTCCGGTCTCAACGGCAGCAATAGCGCCGCCGCGGGGCTTGCGCTCTTGGGAACCCTTACCGGCCATGTCGGCCCTGTGGGTGATAAACTGCTACGGGCGATGAATGCGCGCGATTATATCGCTAGCCAAAAGGTTGTTGCGGCTTTTTTCGACGATGGCCAGAAGGCTGGCCAATAAGGTTGGCCGCCTTGGCTAACACCCTCCGCTTTGGGCGCGCTGAGTTGCGCGCCCTCACCCTTGCTGAGCTCGCTTTTTGGACGCAGGCGCAATGCGACTATAGCGCCGAGATGGACCATCAGCAGAGCCTCATCTCCTAACAAAAGGGGCGCTTTATGAGCGAACTTGCGACACAATTTGAGCTCGAACAGCTCGACCAAATGAGCGCCCCTCTGCGGGACGTTTGTGAACGCCTAGACGATTTAAACGGACTTTTAGAGCAGGTTCACCAAACCCTCGACAGCGCTACCGCCGCATTGGGCACTTATGAGAGTTTTACTTCGAGCGCCACACAGTCAACGAGCGCATTAAACGTTGCCCAACAAGAGCTTGCCAGCACGAATCAGAACGTCTCTGCAACTGTTGATACGACGACAGAACATCTCGGCTATCTCGCCTCCATTCTTGTAAGCACGACAACGGCTGCAACGGGAGGCAGTGCCGCCTTGCAGGCCGTTGCCAACAACGCTAAAGGCGCAACGGAAGCCCTCACCTCCCTAACAGAAAAGGCCGCCCTGCTGACGACAGCGCTCCTCAATGCGACAGAGGCGGCAAACGGGCTTAAAGACAGCTTTTCTCACGTTACAAATATCAGCCCTGCTGGAAAGGTTCAGCAGTTCAACGGTTCTCTGATAGAGATGAACAGCACCGCCCAACAAAGCCTTGGGACGCTGGGCCGTTTGCGTGACGCCATGAATAACGTCATCAAGAACGATACGATCAAGAACAACTGGGCCACAGCACAAAGCCGAGCGGCCAAAGTGCCCGCATATTTAGGAACACTCACCTCTCCTATCGAACGGTCTGCCGATTTCGAAGACAACCTCACTCAAATCGCTCTTAACCTGAACAAACATGGTCCAGATCTCACCAATTTTGTTGATCAAGAGCGCATTTTCGTCAATCAGCTCGCCCGCCAAACCTCCCAACCCGGCACGGCCTTAACCAGCAGTGAGCGTTCTCTATCGGCTGCTGGCTTCCAAAGCGATCAGATTCATCATGTTCTCCCAACCATCGCCACCATTGCACAAGCTTCCAAGATAGATAGCAACAGCCTGGCGGGGGTAGCAGCCCTGCTTCGTGGAAAGCTCGGTATTTCGGACCCCAATGCCATTAATGGAGCTTTGTCTTCTCTCGCGGTTGTCAGCAGACAAAACCATATTCCAACGTCTGACCTTATCGCAGTTCTTCCCCGACTTGCCTCTGAAGCCGTCAATAGCGGCCTGAAAGGGCGCGGTGCCTTTGATGATATTCTCGCAACGCTCTCTATGGCCCGCCAATCGACGGCCTCTATCCCGCAAGCAGCTTTCTCGACACAGCAGTTTTTGAAAGGGATTAACAGCCCTGCCTTTGCCGATGCGATGAAAAAGCAAGGTGTCGATGTGTCGACCTTGCAAAGCACTGCACGTGCTCAGCACCAAGACCCTATTTTGGCCGTGCTAGACGCTATGCGTAAGGTGAGTGTCCAAGCTCATGGCGGCTTTCGCCCAGATATTCTGAACAGCCTTTTCCCCAATAAAGAAACACAGCTCCTTGTAAAGGATTTGCTCTCACACAGTCATGACTTCCAAAATATTCGTGCCGCTTCCCAGAAAGATAATCGTTCAGCGTTAAACGCTGATTTCCAAGCAACACAGAACGATCCTAAAACAGAACTACAAAAATTTCATGAGGCGCTTGACCAGCTCATGCGCCGTATTGGCGATGATCTCACACCCATTCTCCATGACATCACCAGCGGTATTAATACCGTTAATGTGGCGCTGGAATGGATGGATAAGACCATGCCCGGTGTCTCAGGCGCACTAATCGAAGGTATTGGGGGCTTTATGGGCCTCATTGCAGCCATATCCGCTGTGGGCGCTGTGATCGCAGCTGTGTCGTCTGGGCTCGCCTTCCTGAGTGCTGCCATGGAGGTGGTCGGGGCTGTCATTGCCGCCATTGGGTGGCCAGTAACGCTCGTGATTGCTGGCATCGCAGCGGTAGGTGTCGCGCTCTATGAGCTGTGGGCACATTGGGGAACGGTCAAGGCGTGGCTGATCTCGGCAGGTCATACGGTCGGGCAGGCTATCCAAAAGATTGGCGCGCCTCTGGGGCTGATCCTCGGCCCTATTGGCGCTGTTGGGGTTGCCCTCTATGAGTTGTGGAAACATTGGGACACCGCCAAGGCATGGCTTAATAAAGCAGGCATAGCGACCGTTGAGTTCATCAATAAGATCTGCAATGGCATTCCCGATGCGTTCCATCGCATTGTCGAGAGCATCAAGGGTGTCTTTACCCATCTGCCGGGCTTTTTGTCTCAAATAGGAGAGGCATTCCAGTATCATATCCCCAAAGCCAACTCTGCGCTATTGGGCTCTGACGGGCGCTATAAGCCGCTTGTCAGTCCTGAGGAACAATGGAAGCGTGATTGGGCCGCTCATCCTATGCCCATGGCCCGCCGCACGCCTCCACCTCTGCCGCCCCAACGTCATGAAAGCCATATTCGCTTAGATGTACACAATGATCAGGGACTGAAAACCAAGGCCCGCCATATCAGCGGGCCTCCGCTGCAGGTCCATCATCACGGCGGTCCGAATTCTATGATGGGGAGGCCATAATGAGAACCTTCTCCTTTGAGTGTGACACTCTTGCAGCCCCTACACGCTCCCCACGCATGCCTTTTCCAACCAACACGAGCCTCAGCAACCATGCGCAGGCTGGGCATGATGATGGAAGCCTGAACATGGCGGGTCTGTTCCTTGGGCTCAATAGACCTATGGCCCAAGCGACGTCCTTCATAACACAGCTCTTTTACGGGCAGGGTCTGAACGCCTCCCAAAGCCGTGGCTCGGAGCGTTCCTTACACGCAATGAGGAGGCCGTAACATGGCGGATTTATCTTTTGGCTTGAGCGGCCTTGCCGGGCCTGAACTCTCCGCTCTCGGTGGCGGCATGGCCGGCGGGCTGCTTAGTCGCTTCGCCAACTATGCCTCTCTTGGCGGCGTCTCCTTTGCCGTTATTGATTCCCGCGAAGAGATTGGGCGACGGATAAACCGCGTGCTCTTCCCCGACCTCCCGACGAGCAAGCAGGTCTTTCAGGATTTTGGCGCGATTGATACGCCGATCACCATCAGCGGCCTCATTGTGGGCGATGATTATGTCATCCGCGCACAGCGTATGCGCAAAGCGCTGGCCAAACCGGGCAAGATGACGCTGCTCCATCCATGGTGGGGACGGCTGAAGGTCCGCCTCGTTCAGCCCGCGCAGATTAGCTTTAACGAACGCCAAATCCGTGTCGCCCATTTCCAAGCCGTTGTGGTGCGCGACCCTGATCCACCCGCCAAGAAAGGCTTTTTCGGCTCGCTCATTGATACCGTCAGTGATGTGCTTTCCGAAGCGGATGGCCTGATGGATGAGGCCCAAGAAGCCGTTGCGGGCGTGCTCTCAGCGGTGTCTCTCCCCTTGGCGTTGGTCAATGCGGTGTCCTCGCTGATCTCTGAAGGGTCGGGGATCTGGGATGGGCTGACCGCACGCTCGCCCGAGCCGATTAAGGCCGCGATGACGGCCCCGCAGGCCCTGATGAGCACCGCCCTTGTCCCGCCTCAACGCAATACAGACCAGAGCTATGCCCATGCGGTCTCAGCGGCGCTGATCGCCGTGCCCGCCTCCTTAGTGGGCTGTGTCAGCACGGAAGAGAGCAGCGTGATCGCGCCTGTGTCTGAAGGAACAGACCGTGACGGCACCACCGACAATGAGCCCGTCACGGGACAGCAGATCGCGTCTCTTCTCCTTGCTGGGTCTGAACAGATTGGACAGCTCGCCGATCGTCTCAGTCAAAGCAACCCCGACCCGTCCGCTGTGCTCTGTCTGGGCGTGGCCGCGCGAGCGGTGCTTGTCAGTCAGCTGGCCTCAGCATGGACGGCCTGCGTCTTTGTCAGCAATGAAGACGCTCAAGCCTTGCTCACCGCCATAACCGACGCCATTGATGCGCTGCAAACGGATGTCGTGGCCGCTAGTGGCGGGCACACACGCGTGGCCTTACAGCCGCTTTTTACCCGGCTTCAGAAACTGCGCTGTGCGTTTATCAATGATGCCTCCGCGCAGATTGGCTCGCTGCCCACGGTCGTTGATGTGCCCGTAGCCGCGCCACGGTCGCTCTGGGCGCTGTGCTACGCGTTGCAAGGCGATGATGTGCGCGCTGTTCAGCCCATGTTGGATGATGCGATGACGCGCAATGCCATCCTCCATCCCGGCTCTGTCGGCCCCGCCACGCTGGCCATGTTGGAGGCGTCTGATGACCAGTGAACATCTTGTAGCCCACCGTAACCGTGTGGCGAACCTCTTCCTCGGGGGCAAAGAATGCCTCTTCTGGCATTCCCTTGAGGTGGGGATGGATCTCGGCAACCTCGCCAGCATGTGGCGTGCTGAACTCAGCCTGCCTATCCCGCTTCAAGACAGAGCCATGCCCAAGATTGGGCAGTCCGTGCGTATTGAAATCGCCCAGCAACCGATCCTAAAAGGCTGGCTGGAGGCGATCAATACGCGAGGCGATGACCATAGTTTGAGCGTCACCGTCTCGGGTCGTGATCTAGCAGGCGATCTTGTCGATTGCGCCGCCCAAGCCCAAGGGCCGGGGCGGATGGATAAGGTGCGGCTGGAAGCCGTTGTGGGCCATCTCTCGCAACCCTTTGGGTTAGACGTGCAGTCAGTCGTTGATACCGGCCCACCCTTTGAAATGGTGGCCTTTGATACAAGTACCAAAGCCATTGATGTGATTGAACAACAATCACGCCAGCGAGGCGTGTTGGTCACGTCCAACGGATTGGGCCGCCTGCTGCTGACCAAGCCCGGTTCCACCCGTGCTGAAGAAAACCTCATCTATCCCGGCGGGAATGTGCGCGCGATGGAGGCGCGAATCACGCAGCGTTTCTCTGACCATATCGTCAAAGGCCAAGGACGGCCTGTTCATCGTGCTGTCCAGCCTGCCCTCACCGCCGATATGGCTGCGGGCAGTATCACGCCCGTTTCCGGCATGAGCGCGCATGAAGAACGCGCGGTCTGCCAATTTGGCTATTGTCATGATAGCGGCGTGGGCCGGTATCGCCCGCGCGTTTACACGGCCCGCACCATGAGCGGGCAAGCCCCGCAAGCATCACGCTCAGGCGATGATCTCAGCGCCCTGCTCGCCCAATCCCAGCGGGTGCAGAAGCCGGGCTATCGTCAGGCCCGCGCCCCTCAGCGCCCTGAAGCACCACCGCGCACCAAAGACCAGCCCTATTCGCTCGACGACCAAGCCGCGTGGCGGATGCGCACCTCACGCGCTGGCGCTACGACTTTTACCTACACCGTGCCCAGCCTCACCAACACGCAAGGGGTTTTATGGCGACCTAATCAGATCGTCCATGTGCGAGACCGTGTGAATGGACTTGATGGCGATATGTTGATCGCGGGCATTACATGGTCGATCAACGACCATGAGATGAGCACCAAGCTCTCGGTGGTGCCGCCTGATGCCTATGACCTCACCGGCCAAGCCGACCGCACGCCCCATCATGGGCGCTCGGTCAGACGAGGCGGTCTCATAAGGAGGCGTCATTAATGCCCGGTATCCCTCCCGTTGTCATACGCGGCCTTCTCGAAGAGGTAGGCCCGCTTCTCTCTAAAATAAGCAGCCTCTTCAGACGCGGTGTCGTCAAAACCATTGAGGACCGCAGAACACGGCAAGTCATTTCAGCAGTTATCAGTGCCGGTGAGCACCGCGTGGACGTGCCAGTGCATCAACCGTTCGGTTTTAACTCCCACGCGCCCCTTGATGGCGCGGTCACTCATGTGCTGCAAAATAGCGCAGACCCCGCTGATCTGGTCGCGCTCATGCCCTCTAACCCCGCTTCGATGCGCATGGGGGGCCTGCGCGAGGGTGAAAGCATCCTCTATGATAGTGCAGGCCAGAAGCTGCATTTCCAGAATGGCCGCGTGGTGGCCGTGGATGCCACTGAGGGCATGGTCATCAACCAAAAAGGACAGCCGCTGCTGACCCTCAGCGAGCAAGGCCATGTGTTCTATGGTGACCTCTACGTTAAAGGCCATATCTACGCGGATGAAGATGTCACCGGTGGCGGCGTATCCCTCAATGAACACGCTCATGACGGCGTAAAAAAAGGCGAAGAAGACACCGGAAAACCGGGTGGCGGCAATAAACCGCCAGAGCCCCCTAAGCCGCCAGAGCCTGAGCCACCTGAAGAACTGCCTCCCTGGAGGGAAACGGAAGATACGTTTATTGGGAAAAGGGGAACTAGCAACGATATTCGTATTATGCCTGCAAGTGGTGACCCTAAAATAGCCGCTGAAACATTTTTCCAAAAAATCGTAAAATGGCTTGCGAAAAACGGCAATAAGCTAACAGGAATGTACCCTATTTTTTCAACGAAAAACGGCGTAAGAACTCAAACGGGTGAAATAGGTAAATTCTCAGATGGTACAGTGGCTACATTACGTCCTGAATCAGGAAGATTTACTCCTGATGGTTGGTATAATATAGACATCGGTGGTAATGCTGACGTTAATAGCTCTTTACAAGAAAAGAGCAACCTAAAAATAAAATTCCCTCTAAAATAGTCAAACAGTGGAAAGGAAAAGTACAATGCTATTCGACAAAGATTTTATATATTTCTATCAAAATCCCCTTCTCTTTATGAAAGATGAAGGCGAAGATTTCATGTTTGCTCTTGCTGGTTGGCCAAATGGTGAAGATGACCTCGATTGGTATAGTAAAGCACTAGATAGTATTGTGCGCTTAGAAATTTCAGGTTTAATAACGAGTGAAAACAAGACAGAAGATGTACTCAATAGCTTAGCTCATACAACCAATCAAACAGAATGGATGTGTTACCTTTTTGATCTGACTTCTACAGGAAGAAACCTACTAAAGCAGCTTCATATTCCCGATCACGCCCGGGATAAACACTATCTCCTCCCCGGCCTCCGTGAAGCGCTGAGCCGTATTTTTGATGAACATGGCGTGGGGTTTGATGCGGAGTTGCCTTATAAAATGCGGCTCCCCGGCTGATTAAGCTGAGACCTATCAGCTATTCTCGAAAGCTCCTCTTGCGTCGGTTTAGGACGGCGGTTTTTTCAGCCTCCACCCCCTTGCCGAGGAGGAGCTTGAGCGCTTTCGCTCGTCCAATGCCCTTCTGCGCGGCCCATAGGTCTAACTCCTTTAACATGGGCCGAGGCACCCAATGCTCTAGGTCAGCATCGTCCTGCTTACCCAAAAGCCGACCTAAAAAGCCTATGTCAGTCCTTCTATTACGAGGGTCACATCTTGCGGCTTCTAAGAGTTCGGCACCACTCGGGCCCCATGTCTTCACCATCATACCTCTCCTAAACGACATTAAAATCCCATTCTAACAGCATTTGAAGCCCCGTTTCGGGGTATCATCTGAAGCCATGAAAGTTTCTTGAGGCTTTCTCTACAGTGTCTGTATGACACGACGTTCTCTCTTTTCCACTATTGCTGTCGCGCCTAACTCTGAAGGACGCGCTGACTTAGTCCTCACCCCCGCCGGGGGTGGTATGGGGCGCGTGTCGTTTGATCACACGCTGGCCTCACCATTACTACTGGCTCTGAGTGCTGACCGTCGGGCGGCTCCTGATGATGGGCTGCCACCTCTTCTCACCGCCCCTACCGGAACCGTGATGCCCTTTGGAGCAAAGCGCGGTTGGGTGGGTGATGTTCTCCTGACCGATGGGCAGCGGCTGGGCTCTAAGCTCTGGCTGCTCGAGCGGGCTAAGCGTTCCGACGCCACGCGGCTGGACGCTGAAGATTACGCCCATGAGGCGGTTGCCGCCATTGGTGCTTATCACAACGTGGACCTCACCATTGAGGCCGCGTGGCAGCCTGCCACGACAGGGAGCAAGAACGCGCTGACCGTGCGTGTGTCTGCCGGTGACAGTTCCGTCTTCCAGAAGGTGCCGACGCTATGAGCGCTGTTCCTCCTTCCTCCACTCACAACAGAGAAAGCCACGTAGTCGCGATGCACAATGTCACCCTTGCACGCAGTGCTTACGCCAAGACGATCCATCTGCCTTCCTTCCACATGCGGGGCCGGGAACATGCGTCGCGGGGAGGCTTCCCCATGACGGGCGTCCTCTCAAGTGCCCACGTTCTCAGGCACAAAGAGCGAACATTATGAGCCTCTCCATCCCCACGCCGCATGAGTTGGCCACGCGTCTGGCCACGTCTCTCGCCCAGCAAAGCTTCACCGCTTCTGATGGCTCAACCGTCAGGCTGGATGCCACAGCACCGGGCACCTTTGAACAAGTACTCTCTGTGGTCTTGGGCTTAGCGGATTATGAGACCTATCTCTTCCTTCAAGGCCGCGCGCTGGAGTTTCTGCCCTCAACGGCCACCGTCGGCCCCGGTGGGCTTTTACCCCAGCACGCCGATATTTGGGGCGTGCCGCGTGTGGGGCCGCAAGCCGCTCTTGGACGCGTCGTCATCAGCGCGACGCAAGAGGTTAGCGTGCCGCAAGGGGCCTTGCTGACCGTTGATGGCTCTGTCCAATGGGCGCTTAATAACGCAGTGGTCCTTCCCGCCAATGGCGCGGTTTCTGCGGCGGTGAGCTGCACCAGCACAGGCACGGCGGGCAATTGCGCGGCCAATACGCCCCTCACTCTTGTCGCTCCGATGGTGGGCATCAGCAGCGTTGTGGTCGATCAAGACGGGCTGGCTGGGGGCGCAGAGAGCGAGCCTGTGGAAAGCTGGCGGTCACGCATCATTGATAAAATCCGTAACCCCTATAATGGCGGCACCGTGCAGGATTATCGTGCCTGGGCGTTGAGCGCGGGGGCATCGTTGGTTCATGTCGTGCCGTCTTACACAGGCGCAGGCACGGTGGGCATTATCATTGCGATGAGTGGCCCCCGTGTTCCGACACGTGAAGAAATCGCCCGTGTGCAGTCCTATATTGATGAACGCCGCCCGGTGCGCGGCAATGCGACCGTCTATGGGGCGAGCTTTGTCATCCAAACCCCCACGGTGCGGCTAGGGTTGGATAATCAGCCCAATCGACAAAAAGTGCAGGCAGCCTTGGCCGCCATCATCAACGGCGTGGGCATTGGCGGCACTTTGTATGTCGAAGCCCTCCAAGCCGCTCTCTTTGACACGGTCGGGGCGCAATCGGTTTTGCTTAATCCCGGTGCAGACATGGCCTTTGCCGCTAATGAACTGCCTGTCATGGGCGACATTCAGTGGGAAGACGGCACGCCATGACGGTCATGAACGCCCCACGGTCAGCCCCCGAGATTGCCCGCCAATGGCGTGAGGAACTCATGCCACGCGGCTCCGCTCTCGGTGGGCCGAATATCAGCGCCCTCATGGCCGCTCTCGCAGACCCTCGGGAAACGCTGGAAGGCAACATTGCCTCCGTCTGCCGAGAAATCTGCCCCGCTGATGCGCAGGCCCTCTTAGCGGGCTATCGCGACCTTCTCGGCCCTGATCCGCTCGGGCGTGACGAAGGGGCGCTGAGTGAGACGGAGTGGCGCACGATCCTCCAACAACGCTGGACGGCGCGAGGTGATCAACGCTCTGCTTTTTATGTCGCACTCGCCAAAGACTGGGGCATCGACATCACGATTGAGGAGCCTGATCCGCCGATCTGTGGTGCTGTCAGCTGTGGTGCGTCTGAGTGCGGCAATGAGGCGTTACGGTTTATTTGGGTCGTCCATCTTCCCTCCGGCATTACGCAGGCCATCTGCGGTGTGGCCGTGTGTGGAACCGTTGAGGCGGCTCAGAACGACAGCAACCACTATGCCAAGCTACAGGCCGTGTTCCGCGCGCTGAAGCCTGCCGATACCGAGGTATATTTCATCCATGAAGGAGACTGGATTAATGGCTAATCCCAACTGGCCGAGCTTCCCCGGCGTGCCGAATATGAGCTTAGATGGCGATGGACGCCCCCAAGCCCAAGACCTCATTCCCGGCAAGCAGCTCGGCACGCCACTCAATGCGGCGTTCTTTAACCCGATATTAGGCAAGGTTTGCGATCTAAGCGACCAAATTGACGCTGAAAATAATGCGGCCATATCTGGTACTCTTGACCTCGCACCAGGCGACCATCAAGGGCTAGGGCTGCATACACAAGGCGGCTCCAATGCTGTTCTTTACAATGACGGGGTTAATGGCTGGCGCCCTCTCGCTTTGAACGCTGACCTGCAAGCTGAAAGCCAACGTGCTCAGGCGGCTGAAAGCCAGCTTGTGCTGGGCACAAAGGGGCTGGATGACTATAGCCTCAAAGTTACGGGCATTAAGTCGCAATATTCAGATACCTCTAAGAATAACCCGATCGGTATTGAGTATATGGATGACGCGGGCGTGTTTCAGCTCGCCATCACGCGCGATTTTGCTGATACGCTTTACGCTTCCCAATCTGCGCTGCAAGCTGAAACACAGCGCGCTCAAACCGCTGAAGGCCAACTTGTGCTGGGGACGCAGGGGGTGGATGATTACAGCCTGCGCATCACCGGCATTAAGTCGCAATATTCTGACACCGCTAAAAAGAACCCGGTCGGCATTGAATATATGGATGATGCAGGCCTGTATCAGCTCGCCATCACACGCGATTATGCCGATACGCTCTATGCGTCTCGCTCTGACCTTCAGAACGCGGCGTCCCAGGCTGTCTCTGGTACGCTTGGCCTCGCATCAGGCGACCAACCAGGGATCGGCCTGCATACGCAAGGCGGCTCCAATGCCGTGCTCTATAATGACAGCGCCAATGGCTGGCGTTATCTCGTCGTCGGTGAAGGAAACAACACAGACGGGGCCGTTCGTGCTGCTGTCTTCTCAGCAGGAGCTAATGGCGACCGCTCCTCTCCGACCTTCATTGACGGCGATGGCCATTATATCGGCCTCTTGCCGGCTCAAAACCCTGTCGTAAACGGGGCGCTCAAGACAGACACCATCGCTTCCGCTAGTGGGGCCGCTGTGAGCGTGAGTTATGACGGCGGGGGCCGCGTGGCCTTCCAAAATGACGGGAACTTCGTGGGGTATAGTTCCAGCGGCGGCGTCAACTTTGCGCTTGGAAGCAGCTCGTGCACCCTCAATGGCCCGCTCATGATTAATAATAATGGTGGGTCGCTTGGACTGAACCCCAATACCACGTTCAATGGTCAGATGCGCGGCCAAATAAGCTGGGGTGGACGGTCATGGTATCCCGGTGGGGATGGCCTGATTATGGTCGATAACGGGAATATTTTAGCTGAGGCCATATCGCCAACCCTCACCTATCGTTTCACCCTACAGGTTGTGCATGGGTCTCGCCTCGTTTGGCCGCGCCAGTTTGCCGACGACAATGTGCAAATAGCAGGTATGGCTAAAGATGGGAGCACCGATAATGTGCACATCCTTAATTTATTCAGCGTTGATCGCTATGGCGCCGTTGTTAGCCTCAATGTTTGGAATGGAAGCGGTTTAATTAATGAAACCGCCTCAACAACCGCAACCTTTATTGTGACAGGAAGCCCATTATGAGCAGAAATATTTACTACGCCGTTGTCCAAGCTGGGCAAGACGCCAATAAGCCACGCGAGATTATCGGATGGGCCAATATTGAAGTGCCAGAAGGCCGCGAATACGTGCTTATGTCCAATATGGACGACGCCCATTGGCCGCCCGCTCAGCAAGATATGGCCCCTAAAGCACTAGAAAACGGGAAAATCGTACCTTTTACACCGCCCGTTTACACGGCCCCTTTACCCGATCAGGCGAACGCAGCGCTTAACGGTGTCCAGCAAAAAGCAACAATGGTCGCAGCGATGGGTGAGGAATTTGACCCGCGCATGCGCACCTATGTGCAGGCGTTGCGGGCTATTGCCAATGGCTCCGATACCACCAGCACAGAATTGCCCACCGCGCCTGATGATGTGACGGCGTAAGCATGGTGAGCCCACTCGACGTCCTCAGCCTACTCAAGGACTACGAGGGGATTTTCATGACCGTTGGCGGCGGCGTGCTGGGTTGGTGGGGTCAGATCGCTAAAAACCGCCTTCAGCGCCAACGTAACGAGATTGATGCCGACGGATTAGACAATGAACAGCTCAAGCTCGCTCTTGAACGTGAGCGGTTCTTAACCGACCAGCTCAACCTCTTTGACGCAGGTTACGCCATGCTGTGGGAGAGGCTTTATGACCGTGAAAACGTCATTAAAGACTACCATTCAGCGGCCTTATCTGCACAGCGGCAGGTGCATGCGCTCGAGATCCGCCTTGATGTGCCGCTAACGCCCTTCCCCGACCTTCCAGAATTTCCGCCTAACGATGCCACGTCATGGGCCGCTCAGAACGCGCCCAAGCCCCATAATGGAGACCATCATGACAACTGACACTCAAAAACCCAGCACGCCCAGCAGCACTATAGGTGGGCGGAAAACGCCTGCTCGCCAAGAAGATCATCACTCGCCAGAAAAAGATTGATCACCGTGGTTATGTAAAGATTGTTGTATATATGGGCTGCGTCTTTGGACATATTTCACTACTAACTGACAAGCTGATCCGAGTTTGAGCAGCTCACCAAGGTCAGCTCAGAAACATTGACTGATCTGGAGCGAGCTGCACGCTTTCTTTACCTCCAGCGCACAATGTTTGGTGGTAAAAGTGCTGGCAATTTTGGTGTGACACGCACAGCCTCTACACGATCTGACCTCATGAAGTTCGTCTCCATTCTGGAAAATATTTATGATCGCTTCAACCGAGTTGTAATCTAATGTTTACCTGAGCAAGAGGTCGTTCAGCGCTATGATGGACCTGACACGCTCTTTTATCTCGATCCGCCTTATTATGGGGACGGAGGATTACTACCAAGCCACATTCAAGCGCGACGAAGTTTGAGGGGGTAGCGCGTGTTCTGTCAGACCTTAAAGGTCGGTTCATTTTGTCTCTCAATGATTGTCCAGAGGTGCGCGAGATTTTCAAGGGCTTCGATATGGAAAGCGTTGAGGTGAAATACTCGCTTGCTAAGAAGGCAAAAGCACGCGGGGAACGAGGCGAACTTATTATCTCAAACTAATCACTCTCGCGCGGTGGGAACATCACAATAGCCGTTGGGCTCAAGTTGAAGAAAATGCGACTGTGAGAAGCGTTTTATGGTCGTCTGAAAGAGGGTTGAAACGGGTTTTAATCAAGCTCGTTTCAGTGCTCTCTATTTTGTCTCAAAGTGCAGAAAATTTTGTCGCGCTACAATTACACAGCACAGGAAGAGAAGCAGGCCGCCGATGAGCTACGGGCTCACCCCGACCTTCACGAACTACCCGCTATGATGCGCGATTATGGGAATGAGCGGCGGGAGATAAGGTATCTTTCTAATAAACCTCAATAGCTAATGCGATAACGACAGACTCGGCCAAAAGGGGGCCTCTATGGGGGCTTTCCAAAAATATCTAACTTACTTTTTGGCTATTTCCTGTGGAATGTAGAGAAATCGCTGGCGGAGGGGATGGGATTCGAACCCACGATACGGTATGACCCGTATAACGGTTTAGCAAACCGCCGCCTTCAGCCTCTCGGCCACCCCTCCGCTGTTTGTGCGGTTTTTTGCACGGCGTTTGCAGAAGTGTTTCTAGGAGGAATAAACGCTGGGGTAAACCCCCCTAGAAACATTTTTTCAGCTTTTATGCAGAAAGAAGTTTTTTCAGGACTTCATTCACCATGGCAGGGTTCGCTTTTCCCTTCATGGCCTTCATAGTTTGCCCCACAAAAAAGCCGAAAAGTTTGTCTTTACCGCTCTTATACTCCGCAACCTTGTCCGCATTGGCATCTAAAATGCCTTGGACAGTCGCTTCAATGGCACTGCTATCTGTTACCTGACGCAAGCCCTTACGATCAACAATGGCGGAAGCAGAATCACCTGTTTCAACCATATCTTCAAGAACTTCTTTGGCGATCTTTCCGTTAATCGTCGAATCACTAATGAGACCAAGAAGTTCGCGTAAACCCTGAGCACTCACGGGGCTATCTTCAATAGAGCGTCCGGTGCGGTTTAACGCCGCGAAGAAGTCCCCCAGCATCCAATTCGTCGCCAAACGCGCATCCGCACCACGCGCAACGTCTTCATAGAAGTCAGCAATGGACTGCTCAGCCGTTAGAACACCAGATTCATACTGAGAAACGCCGTAGTCTTTTTCCAGACGGGCTCTTTTATCTTCCGGAAGTTCAGGAAGTGCTGCATTAAGCTCATCAATCCAGCTTTGCTCTAGCTCGAGAGGCAACAAATCTGGATCTGGGAAGTAACGATAGTCATGCGCATCATCTTTGCTGCGCATCGTGCGCGTCTCACCCTTTACATGGTCAAACAAGCGCGTTTCTTGATCAACGGTTTCACCTTCTTCCCAAATCGTAATTTGGCGTTCGGCTTCAATCTCAATCGCCTGCATAACGTAACGCACAGAGTTGAGATTCTTAATCTCGCAACGCGTACGATAGCCTTCTTCCCCAACAGGACGGACAGAGACGTTCACATCGGCACGCATGGAACCTTCTTCCATGTTACCGTCACACGTACCCAAATAACGTAGAATCTGGCGCAGCTTACGGAGATAAGCACCTGCCTCTTCAGGAGAACGAATGTCAGGTTCGCTTACAATTTCCATCAACGCCACGCCTGCGCGGTTGAGGTCGATGAAAGACCGTGTTGGGTCTTGGTCGTGAATAGACTTCCCGGCATCTTGTTCTAAGTGCAGACGCGTTACGCCAATAATGCGCTTTTCACCTTCGGAAAGCTCAATCTCAACTTTTCCCTCTCCGATAATCGGATGCTCAAACTGGCTAATCTGATAGCCTGTAGGTAAGTCAGCATAAAAATAGTTCTTCCGGTCGAAGCGACTATATTTATTGACCTGAGCGCGAAGACCGAGGCCGGTTCTAATCGCCTGAGCAACACATTCTTTGTTTAGAACTGGCAACATGCCCGGAAAGCCTGCATCAACAAGGCTCACCTGTGTGTTAGGCTCTCCACCATATTCGGTTGCTGCACCAGAAAAAAGTTTCGACTGGCTAACAACCTGAGCGTGGACTTCCATCCCAACGACGATTTCCCACTCACCTGTTTCACCGGTAATGCGATAGCTGCTCATGCTGACACTCCTGCATGGAGGGTGGGACGATGGGAGAATGCCGCGGCTTTTTCAAGAACATGACCCGCTGCGAACAATGTTTCTTCATCAAAGAAACGGCCAATAAGCTGCAACCCAAGTGGTACGCCCTTACTATCAAGCCCTGCAGGAACAGAGAGCGCCGGAACACCCGCCAAACTTGCGGGTACAGTAAAGACATCATTGAGATAGACCTGCACAGGATCTGTTGGTTTTTCATCCCATGCAAAAGCCCCGGAAGGTGCCGTTGGCGCAAGCAGCATGTCTACCTTCTCATAAGCCTGTAGGAAGTCACGCTGCAGCAACGTACGAACCTTCTGAGCACGGAGATAATAGGCATCGTAATAACCTGAAGACAGCACATGTGTGCCCAACAGGATACGGCGCTTCACCTCATCACCAAAACCAGCAGCACGTGTCGCTTCATACAAGGCATCAAGTGAAGGGCCTGTAACGCGTTCGCCGTAGCGCACACCGTCATAACGGGCTAAATTTGACGATGCTTCTGCCAGCGCAGCGATATAATATGTTGGCAGACCATATTTCGTATGAGGAAGAGAGACATCAACAATCTCTGCACCGGCCTCTTTTAGCCAAGCAATACCTTGATCCCATAAAGCTGCAATTTCTTCAGGAAGATTATCCGTGCGGTATTCTTTAGGAATACCAACGCGCATACCCTTCACACCACGATCTAACGCAGCCTCATAATTGGGCACTGCTTTATCAACGCTCGTTGAATCCTTAGCATCAAACCCAGCCATAGATTCGAGCATAATAGCGCAATCTCGAAGATTTTTAGCCATCGGCCCCGCTTGATCAAGTGAGCTGGCAAAAGCAATCGTTCCAAAGCGCGAACAACGACCGTAGGTTGGTTTAACCCCTGCAATGCCGCAGAAAGACGCTGGCTGACGGATGGAGCCGCCTGTATCGGTTCCCGTTGCACCTAATACCAGACCAGCCGCTACAGCGGCGGCAGAACCACCAGAAGAACCACCAGGCACTAAGCGCGCATCAGAACCCTGACGCTTCCACGGATTCTCGACCCCACCGAAAGCAGACGTTAGGTTCGTAGAACCCATAGCAAACTCATCGAGATTAAGCTTCCCGAGGGAAATAGCTCCATCACGCTTTAAGTTGGCTGTAACCGTACTCTCATAAGGCGGAATAAAGTTATCCAGAATATGACTAGCTGCTGTCGTGCGAACACCTTCTGTTGCAAAAAGGTCTTTAATGCCCAGTGGAATACCACACAGCGCACCACCCTCACCTTTAGCAAGAAGCTCATCAGCTGCTTTGGCAGCCTCACGTGCTTGGTCAGGTGTCCGTGTAATGAAGCTGTTGAGCCGACCATCCAGACGTTCGATCGCCTCTAGATGAGCATTAACAAGCTCAACAGCCGAAATCTCGCGCTTTCTTAAAGCATCGCGCGCCGATGCGAGCGTATAATCAAACACCATTATTCCACCACCTTCGGCACGGTAAAGAAAGGCCCTTCGCGCTCTGGCGCGTTAGAGAGAACATCATCACGACGCTCACCATCTGTGACGACATCATCCCTTAAACGAGCTGTTGCCAGTCCCGTTCCGACCATAGGAGGTACATCAGTGATGTCCACCTCATTGAGTTGTTCAACCCAGTCAATAATGCCCTCCATATCCTTTTGATAGGTTTGCACCTCATCATCGGAGAGACCAATTCGAGCCAGCCGGGCAATTCGCGCGACTTTTTTCGCATCAAGCGACATGTTGTTTCCTGAAAAAATGTGGAAGGATCAGGGTAGCCTTACAGCCATAAATAGGATCATAACCTCGAGACATGTCGCTGTTCAATCCACATGAGCTTCGAGCTCAGCTTAAATCGTCCCAAACTGTGTTGGGGATCGACCCGGGAAGCCGTCAAATTGGCATTGCCTTGTCTGATATTTCCCTCATGCTTGCCTCACCCCTCATGACCATTAAACGAGGGAAAATGGCGAATAATGCCAAGGAGATCAACATATTATGCCAAACACATAACGTAGGCGCGCTTGTCGTTGGCCTACCCATTTCTTTGGATGGATCTTTTGGCCCTGCTGCACGTGCTGCTTCTGACTGGACTCAAGCCATCGCTGAACGCCTTGGGCTCCCTGCTTCCCTTTGGGATGAGCGACTTTCTTCAAGCGCCGTGAACCGCTTTTTGATCAACGAAGCTGATATGACACGCAAACGCAGAAGCGAAGTCGTCGATAAAATGGCGGCCTCTTACACCTTACAAGCTTGGTTAGATGCCACCGCCCCGTAAGACAACACCATCTACAAAAGCAAATACCCGGCAAAAGCCGGGTATCCGCCACATACTCACCAGATGATGGTTTAGATCGTTTTACGCCAATCAGACCAATCTGTCGCAACAGCGCGCCCTGTATGAGCAGCCTTATAGATAGACTGCAGCAAGCGAACATCCTGCATACCTTCTTCACCGGTTGCCAGCACGCGTGTGCCCTTCGCAATGGAGATCGGCAGGTGGTCAAGCTGTGCGGAGAACTGGTTTAGAGCATCAATGGTGAACATCGGGGTTGACCATGTCTCGATATCCCCAGATTTGCACAGGCTGACACGGTTGCTCCAATAGCTGGTAGCAGGGTCCATCAGCAATGTGCCCTTATCACCCTGCAAGCAGAAACGGGTTGTCGAATACGTCGTGAAGGAAGAGCTACCATGTGCAATCCCACCGGAACGATAGCGGAACTGCCATGTGATAATGTCTTCAACCTGACTGAAAACAGGGCTTGAATTTGGTGCAATCATCGCCCGAACTTCAATCGGATCATCATTCATCATGTAACGAGAACCGTTCACACCATAAATACCGAGATCCATCAAAGAACCACCGCCGGACAGAGCACGCGTCAGACGCCAATGAGTCGTTGGGTCTGTTGTATCAGCCCCTAAGTCATTATTGTCCGTGGTGATGATCTGAGGCTTCCCAATAGCACCACTGCGTGCCAAGGAAATAGCCTTATTGGTGATTGGGTCAAAGTGACAGCGATAGCCAATCATCAGCTCTTTATTTGCCCGCTTGCCAGCGTCAATCATACGTTGACAATCTTCAACACTGGTTGCCATCGGCTTTTCACACATCACGTGCTTACCAGCACGGAAAGCGCGTACAGCAAAGTCTGCATGCAGAGCATTAGGCAGGATGATATACACAGCGTCCACATCAGGGTTCTGTGCAATTTTATCGAAATCGCTATAGGAGTACAGGTTAGACTCGCTGATGCCATATTGCTTACCAATACGACGCGCCTTCGTAGCATCTCCGCTAACAAGAGCGGTCAGACGAGCATGCTGGCACTCAGCAAATGCTGGCAGAATCTGGTTAATGGCATATTTACCAAGCCCAACTACGGCATAGCCAAACTTACGAGGGCCATTCGCAAGAGGACGTAGGAGATTCGGGAAAGGACGCCCACCTAGCCCGGATGGAGGAGGAGCAAAGCCCATAGATGGTTGAGCCATAGCTTTGGTGGCGCTCCCAGCTAGGAGGGAAGCACCAAGGGCACCTACAACCCCACGGCGAGTAGCATTTTTGGGAGCATCTTTAGGTGAGCGAGCGTTCACGATACGACATCCTTTCACTCAATGTTTCTTCATACCATACGAAGAATCATGCACGATGCGGCATTGAGGGAGCTCCTAACCCCGCATCAAATTAAATTTATTTTATTGATAACTAAATCCGAATATCAAGACAGGAAATGCCTTTAAATGTTACTTCTAGAGATCACGGTATCGTGAACTTCAAGAAAATGACGGTTTCCCTGTCCTATTTTATTAAAAAAAGCTCTTCGCCCTTTCTTCAGGCCTGATATGCAACAGAGGCATAAAATGCCCCTGCTGCTTATTATGGTCGTGTCTCAGTCCGCCATCTTATGAAAAGCACAGAGCTTATTGCCATCTGGATCGCGTAAATAGGCAAGGAAAAGCCTCATTCCCATAACGACGCGTATCCCCGCTGGATCTTCTATCGCAGTGCCACCATGCGCTATTCCTGCTTCTTGCCATTTAACAACCTGATCGGGTGATGAAAGAGCAAACCCAACTGTGCCACCATTGGCGCATGTGGCTTTTTCGCCATCGATAGGCAGTGTCACGAAGAAGAGCATTTGGTCTTTTTGATAGATAAGACGCTTCCCCGTGTCTGATGGCAATGATGATGCTCCAAGAACCTCAAAAAGAGCATCATAAAAAGATTTCGACACCTCAAGATCGTTCGAGCCAACCACAACATGACTAAACATTTATCTTACCTTTCTATCTAACAACCTTGGTTACATAGGAAGAAAAGAATGGAGTTATAAGAGGAGGATAAAAATGAATATTCACCTTTCTGATAACGTTTTTTTCCCCTATCCTTCGCCCTAAACAGATAGGTGATCACCTTTTGGAGTCTATTGTGCACAGCAACATAACGGCACGCTATATTGACCGAGTTACCGTTATGGGCAACGACATCCACATTGATGGCTGGTCTTTACAATGTAGAGACACCACACAGCTAACGGTCGTTTTCCCCAATCACCAAACGATATCTATCCCTGAAGAACATTGGCGGCGCTCAAGCCCGGACATTGAAAACATCTATGGTACTCAATACAGCTCAGTACGTTTTGAAATTATAACGCCTTTCCCCAAAGACATCGCCCCCAAAGATATTGGCCTTATCTCGCTGCGATTTGACGATAAAGAAGAAAACCACACTCCCATTCTTACTTTCGGGGAAACATGGTCTCATGTAGCCTCCACGCCTCTCCATCAGCTCAAGATTGGTATTGGAATCCCCACTTATAATCGATCAGGAACACTTCCTCACGTTATTGAACAGGTGAAAAAGAATACATCGCTACCATTTAACCTTTTCGTTTCGAATGATGGCTCAAACGATACAACATGTTCTATTTTAAGGGATTTTTCAGACATATCGTATGGAAATTTTCGCAACAGAGGTATTGCTTGGAACAAGAATAGAATTCTTTTCTACCTCAAAGAAATTCTAAAATGTGACGTTATTATTATATTAGAAGACGATATGTTCCCTGATTCATTCGCATGGGAAATCGACTGGATTTTCGCAGCGTTGAGACTTGGGCATATTAACCTCGCTCACCCCCACCAACATGCTGATGAAGGCGGTGTAGGCTTTTGGCATGACCCCGTCATTAGTTATAGTTTATCGGGTCAATGTTCTGCATTTGCACGTGAAGCTCTCTCTTATGTCGGCTTTTTAGACCCGCGTTTTGGGCGTTATGGCCATGAGCATGTCGAACATACATTACGCTTTATCCGGATGGGATATGGAGGACGTCCAAGAAAGAATCAAACTGGGGACGCCTTTTACCTCTTGAGAAGCAATCTTTTACCCATTGAAACCCCCAGCCATAGTGACCCACAAGAAGTTGAAAAGGCTTCCAAAATCTTTGACGATATTAAAGATGACGTGGCCTATCGCTCTCCGTGGCTTCCCGAAGATTTATCTATCCGCCAGTTACGAGATGACATGGCCCTCATCAAAGAAAGATAGCTTGCTGCCTAGTTTTTTGCAGCTCCTTTCTCGACGAAATGTGGTTCCGCTATGAGGAAGAAAACGAGCGAAGTATCAATAAAGAGCCAAGTTGCTGTTAGCAAAAGCAGTTCTTCGCTATCGCAGAGAGCAACATTGCCACTGACGTGCCAATACCCACAGCCTATGCATACGATCTAAAGAACAAATGATCATCCCATTCTGGCTGGAAACAAGGACTACGTTCAAAGGTCAACAGAGGACAGACACACATTCGTAAATATGCTGCGGTCTTTGGTGGTCTTATCTGGCAGTAACTTCGGCCTGCAATAAGGCAGGAACATCGCAGAGCCCCCGCCTTATTGCTTATGAGGTCGTCTATTCGGTATTAGCTATTTTTACTCGCGTAAGAAGCTGCCGCACCGTAAAGACCTGGCTGTGGATGGGTGATAATTTTCACCGGCATCTCACTCATCATATTTTCAAAACGCCCTTTTGCAACAAAACGTTCTGCAAAGCCAGAATGAGGGATAATATGCGCTAAACGCTGTCCAAGCCCACCAGCAATCACCACGCCATGTGCACCATGAGCGAGTGCAATATCACCAGCAACAGCACCAAGACTTAAGCAAAAACGCTCTAACGCGGCAGAAGCAATGGTATCTGTGCCTTCCATCGCCATCGTCCACAGGGTTCGGTTATCTTTCAATGCTACGGGACGATCTTGCAGCTCACCAATCACCTCATACAGGTTCGTAAGCCCTGGCCCAGAAACGATACGCTCCACTGACACACGACGGAAGCGATCTCTCAATGCCGCTAAGATACGATCTTCGACAGCATCTAGCGGGGAGAAATCCATATGCCCCCCTTCTGTCTCGATGACAAAATACTGCCCATCACGTCGTAAGAGGTTTGCAACACCGAGCCCTGTTCCCGGGCCGACAATGCTGACAGTTCCTTCCGTAGGCAGGTGGGTATCTGGCCCACAGAGGTGCTGCATATGCTCAGGCCCCACCTGAGCCACAGCATGTCCAATTGCACCGAAATCATTCACAAGCGTGAAATCATCCAACCCCAAACGGCTACCCAGCTGAGATGGTTGAATAATCCACGGATTATTCGTCATCTTGAGGATATCACCTGTGATAGGGCAAGCCACTGCAATACCCGCCTCACGAGGAATTGGTTTACCAATTTCGCGACCAAACGCTTCCCACGCTAAAGCGAGAGAGGCATGCTCAGCGCATTTTAACGTTGTCGCTTCACCAAGCTCAACGACTCTTCCCTCGTCCACTTTTGCAATCGCAAAGCGCGCATGAGTTCCGCCAATATCAACGGCAACAATTTCTTTCATGGTGCGTTCAGTCCTCTCTTATATCGTGGCACCTGCAGTTTCGACATTAACGTGCACGCCATCATTCCACAGTTTTCGTTCCTCAGGAAGATGACGGGTGCTGCATAATCTCTAATCCACGCAGAATACGATGGGCGATCGGACGTGGCAAAATAGCTTCTAAAGCACGCGTTAGCTGGAATGCCCATGGGAACACCAAAACAGCTCTGCCCGCATTAATCGCACGCGCAATTTTCCGAGCTGCCTTATCAACAGGAACAAGGAAAGCTTGATCCCCTTCCAGGCGCTGGCTCATCGGTGTGTCAATAAAACCGGGAGCAATTAAGGTAACCTTCACGTTATAAGGAACCATGGCCGCATGCAAAGCTGTGCTAAAACGCCCAATGCCAGCTTTAGAGCCGCTATAAACTGTTGCAAGCGGAAGGTCATGGAATGAAGCGACCGATCCCATTAATCCGATCCGTCCCTGACGTCGTTTGGCCATACGATTCGCAGCTTCAGTCGCAAGAGCAACAGGTGTCGCAAAGTTAACCATCGACATTTTCAGAGCCACATCGGCCGATTCGGCGAGCGCACCCTCAGGACGAATATCAGCCATTCCTGCAGATAAAATAAGGATATCAACAGGATGCTGATCATCCGTTTCACCGAAAGCCTTCAGGGAAGCCTCTGCGTCACTTAAATCAATGGAACGCGTCTCAACAGAAGCGCCTTTTGAGCGTGCATCTTCCGCCGTTTTCTCCAGCCGTTCCTGGTTCCGTGCCCATAGCGATAGATGGACACCCGGACGCGCATAATACTGCGCTAAAGCCGCTCCAATACCACTTGAAGCGCCAGTGATAAGAATGTGCCATCCCTTGCGAGGTGCACCATGATCCTGTTTAGGCATGGAGATCCTTTCTTGTTCACCCTCTGGTCTGAATGATCCTGTACGCGTATAGCCAACCTTATGCAATGCGAAGTGTCCAAACCCCATATGGCTGATATCGATGTTCGCCCTGTTCATACACGGCGAGAACTTAACTGTTTTATCAAACTGCCTCGGCAACTCTACCAAGGAATGGCGGGGTTTGTTCCGCCATTTGATATGGAACAGGTAAGTTTACTGCACCCCCGTCAGTCTGCCGTGTTCCGCCATGCGGATGTTCAATATTTTATTGCCTGGCGCAACAATGCCCCAGTTGGCAGAATCGCTGCCATCATGGATCATCGCGCTATTGAGCAATGGCAGGAACGAATCGGACAGTTTGGAGCGTTGGACGCACTTCCAGAAGCTGAGATTGTTAACGCATTGCTCACAGCAGCCGAAGATTGGTTAAAAAAACAGCATATCACCCGCATCAGAGGGCCTGTAACATTGAGCGGTAACGCTGAAACAGGAACAATGATTGAAGGGCAAACATCTGAACCGATGATCGCTATGCCGTGGCACCCTCCCGAGCTTGATACATTCATTCGTCAGGCAGGGTATCATAAAACGGAAGACCTCTTTAGCTATAGGCTAGAGCTTACAGATGAGACGGAAAAGCGTTTTAAAGTTCCTAACGATCTGAAGCCAGGAGAAGGACGCCTCCAAGCCATCACTGTAAGGTCTCTTTCTAAAAAAGAGATTGTCTCGCAAGGTGAAATTTTGCGGCAGCTTTATAATGATGCATGGTCGGAGCAATATAACTTTGTCCCTATGCAAGATTACGAAATGCAGGCTCTGATTGCGCAGATTAAACCTCTTCTGCGCCCTGAACATTACGTACAAATTGACCAAAATGGCGAGCCTGTCGCTATGGCAATGGTCTTGCCCAATATTTATGATATCACAAGCGACCTCGGGGGATCCCCTTCCATCACAGGATGGGTGAAGTTTGCCTATCGCCTCCTTTTCCACCGCTTCCACTCTGCGCGTGTCATTTTGCTAGGGGTAACGCGCAAGCTCCGTGGGACGATGATGGGCGCTCTACTTCCTTCGCTTGCTATTGTAGAGCTTCTCAGGCGCCGTCATACCCTCCCTTACAAATGGGTTGAGCTTGGTTGGATTTTGGAAAGCAATACGGGCATGCGAAACCTTGCAGAATCCCTTGTTCCGAATCCCCATAAAAAACATCGGATCTATGAGAAAGTCGTTACACAGGACGAAAATACATCGTCTTCACCAAAAAATACGGCTTAATGGCCTTAGAAATGCTGCCATCCGGTGCGGGGGAATTGCATCAGATGGCCATTTTCATCGCGCATGTTGACCCCAACGCCCTCTACGACATGGCCAATCCGTGTCAGAGGAATGTGGGCTTGGTCACATTGCTTCTTTAACGCCAAGCTCTGGGTGGGTGAGCAGGTAATCAGAAGCTCGTAATCATCCCCGCCAATAAAACACTCTTCCTGCCATTGCGGAAAATGCGCTTTCACAGGTCGAGAAAAAGGAATGGAAGCCGCTTCTAACTCAACAGCAACACCTGATTCACGCGCTATATGACCACAATCTTGTAAAAGCCCATCAGAAATATCTAAGGCAGCATTCACGATGCCATGCAGTTTGAGGCCCGTACGGGGGGTCGGAAGGCGGTAAGCTTCCACTAGAGCACCCGTTGAATCTTCTAGTTTCCCTTTCCGAGCATAAAGCCCTAAGACCGCATCACCAAGGGTGCCCGTTACCCAGATTTCGTCGCCTAGCTGCGCTGTATCGCGGCGCAACGCCTGCCCAATAGGAGCATAACCAAAAATTGTTAAGCTCAACACTAAAGGGCCAGTACTGCCTGTCGTATCCCCGCCTAGCAAGGAAAGCCGATACCTCTTCTGATCCTCTGCCAATCCTTTTGAAAACAGAGCAAACCACGCTTCTCCATAATGAGAACGAGAGGGAACGCTCACATTCAACATATACGCGGCAGGACGTGCGCCCATTGCCGCAAGATCCGACAGATTGCAGCGCAAAAGCTTTTTAGCCACTGTGTCCGCAGGATCATCTGGAAGGAAATGAAGATTTTCCACCATGGTATCACTGGAGATAACGAGTTCTTCCCCAGCGGGAGGTGAAAGAACGGCTCCATCATTACGAAGCTCAAAAGAGCCCTTTCCAGCCAATGGACGGAAATAACGCGCGATGAAGTCGAACTCTCCCATAGCCTTACTCCGCGTTGCGGTTTTTCTGAGCAAACCGGTCTAAAATACCGTTAACCATTTTCGGCTCATCACCATTGAAAAAACCATGAGCAACATCAAGATACTCATTAATCACAATTTGCGCAGGTACGTCGGCAATCATTTCACTCAAAGCTGCACGCAACAAAGCTCGTAACACAGGGTCTAAACGATTCATCGGCCAACTTTCTGGCAACAAATCATGAAGCGATTTATCAATTTCATCTTGTTGACGGACGGTCTCGCGCACGATTGTGGCAAGTAAATTTAAATCCGCATCAGGAATATGACCGTCATCAAAATGCTCTTGTGGAGCAATCCGACGGAAATTCACAAATTCTTTCAAAACAGTCTCAGCGCTGTCCCCATTTTGCTCGCATTGAAAAAGAGCTTGAACAGCAGCAACGCGCGCGATCGTACGGCTTCGTTTGCGTTGGGGAACAGCCGAGCTGGACACTGATGAGGTCATGGGGTCTCCTGAGAGGGATCATTAATGGCGACTGAAGGATGGTTCATATCATCTAAGATTTTTGAAAAAGCCTCAATCTCACGAAAATTACGGTATACACTGGCAAAGCGGACATAGGCCACCCCATCAACCTCTCGCAACGCATCCATGGCAAGCTCCCCAATGTAACGCGCAGCAATTTCATGGTCTCCAGATGCCTCAAGTTTACGGACGAGGCCGTTAAGAAGCCGTTCTTGCCGAACGTCATCTACAGGCCTCTTCCTCAAGGCAATACGGATGGAACGTGCCAATTTATCTCGATCAAAGGGCGTACGCCGACCATCCGCTTTAATAACGGTCAAATCACGGAGCTGGACACGCTCGACCGTCGTAAAACGTTGGTGACACGCACAACATGCGCGCCGTCGCCTAATAGCGGCCCCTTCTTCACCAGGGCGGCTATCTTTAACCTGAGTTTCTTGATGTCCGCAAAAGGGGCAGTACATGGTTGATCCCATAAAACGTCAAATGATTAGGTTGCGTGCTAACCCAATAAAAGGAAACGACCAAACATAAAGCCTATGGAAACAAGAAGCTTCATCATGAGGAGCCTGTCTCCTTTTCCAGCAGCATTATACCGCCAATTCCTTTCATGGTGAAGAGCTTCCTTCATTTTCAGATATGCTGTAGGCTCCCTTCGATCAGTTTGGAGGGGTTATGATCTTTTTTTGTCGTCGCATGTCGTTAGTCGCTCTTGCCATAAGCGCACTTGGCGCGGGGTATCAGGCAGCCGCACAGCCACAGAATCATGAAGCGTCCTCTTCAAACGATACGGAAATAACAGAGGTCACAGTTCATGGGGGTGTCCTGCATCCTTCACGACATTTCCCAGACCGCGCAGCCGGATATTTCACGATTCACAATGCTGGAACAGCTGATCTCCTTCTAAAAGGCATTACATCCCCACTCTGCACGAGCGTCACATCAAACCACAGCAATCAAGAAATGATTGAAACGACGGGCGATAGTGACGACATTTTTCAGCATCTCGCCATTCCACACAAATCAACGATGGTCTTTCCCGCCGCTGGCTATCACCTCTCCTGCCGTGGGCTGCATAGAAGCCTTCAAAATGGTGAGACAATTCCCTTTACATTCCATTTTCTCGATGTCGGGCATGTCTCAACGAATTTCACAGTTCAAGAACCTACGGGCAAATAAGGGAGCTTTTGTCTCCCTTTTCCGTTTAAGCGTCTTTAAGAACATCTAAAACGATTTTCCCATACCGCTCCAACTTACTCCGCCCCACCCCCTTAATATCTCCGAGTGCATCAATCGTTTGCGGAGCATAGCGTGCGACATCACGCAAAACAGAGTCATGGAAAATAACGTAAGGCGGGATTTCTTGCTCGCGCGCCTCACCCAAACGCCATTCTTTCAGAGCAAGAAAACGATCATGTTCTTCCTCTGATAATGGGGACTCTTTCTCTTCCCCTGCGCGGTTAAGTGCTGATAGCGTTTTAAAAGAAGCATCTTCCATAAGGGGTACGGGCACTTCTCCCCTTAGAAGAGGACGGGCCGTCTCTCTGTGCAAACCTAAACTTCCATGTTCACCCGAGAGACGAATAGCGCCACGTGCAATGAGCTGACGTATCACCATCCGCCACCAGCTCTCTCCGCGGTCACGCCCAATACCAAACACGGAGAGTTTATGCAGTGCATGACGCTCAACAGGTTCCGTCATTTTCCCACGCAATACTGCTGTTAACACGAGGGCGCCGAAGCGTTCTCCCGTACGATAGACAGCAGAAAGCACCTTCTGAGCTGCCTCTTTCCCGTCAAATGTTGCAGGAGGATGAAGGCAGTTATCGCAATGTCCACAAGGAGACGGCAGCATTTCACCAAAACATGCTAAAATAGCTTGAGTGCGACACCCTGTTGTTTCGGTAAGAGCAATCATGCTCTCCAAACGGCCCTGCATAACGCGTTTTTCACTTTCAGGAGCTTGCGATTGCTCAAGCCAATAACGCGCCCTTGCCATAGCTTCGCCGCCATATAACAGAAGCGTATGCGACAACTCACCATCACGTCCGGCACGACCTATCTGCTGATAATAACCTTCTGGCGATGCTGGCATATCAAGATGGATAACCGTGCGCACATCAGGTCGATCAATCCCCATTCCAAAAGCAATCGTTGCGACAACAACAATCGGCTCTCCAGATCGAAAGCGTAGCAATAGCGCTCTCTTCTCAATAGGCGACAGGCCTGCATGAAAGGCTAATGCTGTGAATCCCTTCTCCCGCAACAAAGCGGCGACACGCTCAGTCCGGCGACGGCTACCGCAATAGACGATCGCCGCTCCCTGCCCCATATGACGTTCTAATGCATCAATAACCTGCCGGGTTTCAGAAAGCTTGGGCTGAGCCTGCAAAAACAGATTAGTACGATGGAAGCTAGCGACGAAAACCCGTGCTTTTTCCATATGCAAAACACTGAGAATATCATCACGCGTACGCGTATCAGCCGTTGCCGTCAGCGCAATACGCGGCACATCAGGGAAATGCTCCTTTATTGTTGCGAGTTCTCGATATTCTGGGCGAAATTCATGCCCCCACGCAGAGACGCAATGGGCTTCGTCAATGGCAATAAGGGAAAGAGAGCGGCCTTTTAATACATCCAATAAACTTGGTGTCAGAAGGCGTTCTGGAGATACGTATAAGAGATCGAGCTGGTTACTGCGCAATTGCTCCCACAATCTAACCCTCTCATCAGCTTCTAACTCAGAGTGAAGAGCAGCAGCTTTAACGCCAAGCTGTTTTAACCCCGCAACCTGATCATCCATCAAGGCGATGAGAGGAGAAATGACCAACCCCATACCAAAACGGCATAAAGCAGGAACCTGATAGCACAGGCTTTTCCCCCCTCCCGTTGGCATAAGAACAAGCGCGTCTTCGCCCCGCATAACAGCAGAAACAGCGTCTTCTTGCAGACCTCGAAAGGACGAAAAGCCAAATATTTTTTGTAAAATATCAAGCGGCTCAGCGGCCGTTGTTAATCGCCCTTCCAATGGCTACCTCACACTCTCTATCAATGAGAGGAAATTGTGATAGAGACGCGACGCAACGCAACATGAGAATCCTCAAAGTCGCTCAGCGTGTAAGGGGCTTGGGTGATTGTTTTAGCATCTACACCGTCACGCTCTAGAACCTTTGTCACTTCCGAAGCGCGTGCGTTAGCGAGCTGCTTTAAAATATCTGGATCACCATTATGTCCGGCAGACCCTGAAACCGTTATGTGTGACGCATGACGTTCATGCACAGTCAAAGCGGCATCTGCCACCACAGCCTGCGCCGTTGGATTAAGCTGCACGGAATCACGATCAAAAAAAACGACGTAGCTATTACGTGGTGTGTGTGTTGCACATCCTCCCAATGCTCCTGCTGCGACCGTCGCGCATAAGCCAATAGGAAGAATAGAACGCAACGCAGCAGTAAGCCTTAACATAACACAACACCCTTATCGTTATCCAAATACCAAGAGATATGATTGCTCCACTCCATAGAGCGGGTCAATCATCGCTCTTTTTTCTCTCCATCACAGTGGCTGAGCGAACACACGCCCATTCTCGCAACGCCAGATATGATCAAGCCGTTCAACACCTGTCAGCCTATGCGTGATTAAGAGGATAGTCTGCTGGGAATGCAGTCCATTTAATGTCTCCAAGAAGGCGCGCTCTGTCTCTATATCAAGCCCCGCAGCTGGTTCATCAAGAATAAGCAACGGCGCTGAAGAAAGAAGAACTCGCGCAAGGGCAATACGGCGGCCTTGCCCACCAGAAAGCCGCGATCCGTTTTCTCCAATCCAGCTGTCCAATCCTTCAGGAAGAGACCTAACAAAGTCAGCAACTTGCGCTTGTTCCAATGCCTGCCATAGCTGGCTATCAGAGAAATTTTCTCTCCCCAAAAGCAAATTATGACGCACCGTGTCATCAAAGAGATGGCTCGACTGTGAAAGCCATGCGACTTTCTCTCGCAAAGCGCCATCGTTTACATCAGCACTATCAACGCCGCCGAAGAGAATACGTCCCTTTTGTGGCGATGCTACCTTGAGCAATAAAGCGGCAAGCGTTGACTTTCCAGAGCCTGACGGCCCAAGAAGAACCGCACGCTCCCCTTTCCGCAAATGCAGCGAAACATCGGTTAGGACAGGAGCCTCTGCATGCCATCCAAAAGTCACTTGCTCACATTGAACATCGAATTGAGCTGGCAATGTTGCTGTTCCATGTGACGTAGGGCCGCTTTCATCCGACACAGCAACAACACGCTCCGCAGCATGTAGGGTTTGCCCAGCAAGGAACCCTGCCCGTGGAAGGTCTGTTACGCTCTCTAGAGCGGTTGTTATGACAAAAAGGATTGTCACCCCCACAAGAGCTTCTGGCCGCGTGAAGAAGGCCCCCATGCAGGCACACAGCACAACAGCAATACCAAGACGTGCCAGAAAAGCGGCCACCGCATGGGCAAACACCATGGCGTGACCTTGCTTCTTCTGTAGGGCATACAGCGCATCCTGCTTACCAATCAGACGGTCTTGCATGCGCTCGTCAGCGTCAAAGATACGTGTCTCACGTAGTCCTGAAGCAAGATCAAGCGCCTGATTCTGTAGAGAAGCTTGTGCCTTCTGAAGAGCAGGCCCCTGCCGGTACGATACCAACGCCATAAGAGCAGGCAAGCCAAAAGCAATGACAGCAAACAAAATCGACACACAACAGGCTAACGCGAAGCTATCCTGCAAGCAGACCCAAAACACAATAGGAAGAGTGATAACGGCTGTCGCTAATGGAATGATGATCCGTAGGTAAAGATTATCAAGGCTTTGCACATCAGAGACAAGACGAGACAAAAGGTCTCCCGAACGGCGGAATCCCAACCCGGCAGCCGCTCCTTTGGATAAGCGTCTATAAAACCAGACGCGAAGATCCGTTAAAGCACGGAACATCGCATCATGAGTGATTAAACGCTCCAGATAACGCAGAACGATACGGCTGCTTCCCACAGCTTGAAGCACACCGTAGCCCAGCCCCGTACCAATAATTGCTGCAGCAAGCCGGTTACCTGTTTGCCCCATCAATAACAAGACTGAGCAGATAGAAAGCTCTGCGATAACGAGCCCCAACAGCAAATATCCGAGACGGGAGCGCCACACACCAAAAATTACTGCCATTGCTTTCATAATACGCTCTCCCGAGAGACGATATGTCCGCTCTCTAACCGAATACGCTGCGCACGACGTAATGATGCAATCTTTTCTGAATGGGTCGCGATGATCGTGGTTCGCCCATGGAGCAGGTCTTCAAAAGCCTTGCAAAGCTCATCTTCTGTTGCTGGATCTAGGTGAGCTGTTGGTTCATCCATCACCAGTAAAGGTGTATCTTTTAGGAAAGCACGGGCAATAGCGATACGTTGCGCTTGCCCTCCTGAGAGGCCAAACCCACCTTCCCCAATCATGGTATCCAGACCATCTGGAAGTTGAGCAAGATAGCGCCCTACTTGGGAAGCATCCAGAGCACGCTTAAGCTCATGGTCTTGTGCATCGGGCCGTGCGAAGAGGATATTTTCTCGCAACGTACCCGCAAAAAGAACAGGTTTCTGACCAATCCAGCTGACATGGCGCGAAATATCAGAAGCCGCTAGCGCTGCCATATCACAGCCGCCTAAGAGCAGCTTCCCTTCTTGAGGCGTGATAAAGCCCAAAAGGAGCTCTAGTAAAGTCGACTTCCCCGCACCTGACGGCCCTTCAACAAGCAATGTCTCCCCCGATTGAAGAGAGAAGCTGACATCTGTCAAAGCGGGTGCACGATCCGATGACCATGAATAGCTCACATCTTGAGCGACTAACGCAATACCATGCTCATCATGATGAGGGGACAACTCACCACTCTTAGCTGGGGCACGGTTGTCGGCTTGAGGAACGGCCTGCATCGCCTCTGCTGTCGCTGTTGCCTGGGCACGATCTTGATACACTGCCGAAAATGCACGGAAAGGTGCGAATGCTTCTGGCACCATCAACACGGCAAAAAGGGCCGCCCCTGCCTGCTCAACAGAATGAGAATGAAGCAAAGAATGACTCTGACTAATCACGATCCACACTAACGCAACGATCATCATAATGTCGGTCGTCGCGGATGTTAGGAAAGCAACCCGCAGTACCTTCATCGTGCGTTTGCGAAGCTCTTCTGCTGCATTCCCCAGCGCCTGAGCATCACGCTCAGCATTACCAGAGAGAACAATGGTCGCAATACCACGGATACGGTCAAGGAAGCGTGTTTGCAGACGTCCCATCGCCAAAAACTGACGACGTGAGGCAATCGCCGTCGCGATTCCGAAAACAGCCTGAAAGACGGGAAGCATCAAACAGCAACCAGCCAATATTAGCCCAGCATGAAGATTCTCCCAAAGAACCACAGCAACGACACACCATTGTGCGATCGGCCATAATGTCGATGCAGGGAGCCAACGAGCAAAATACCCATCCAACGCTTCAACACGCTCCACCAACAATGTGGCGATAGCCGCGCTGTGCTGATGGCGTAAAAGGCTCGGCCCATACGCAAAAACACGATCTAAGGTCATACGTCGCAGGGTTCGACGCGCCTTCTGCCCTGCTAGTAAGGCGACCATATCTTGCCCAGCCCCTAGTAGAACACGCACGAGACAGGCTACGATAAAGACAGCGAAAAAGCGTCCCAGCTCATAATGCTGGTGCAGCAGAAAATCGGCGAGCATATGCGCCAAAGCCCATGCCTGCACGATACCAGCCCCAACATTGATGAGGCCTAGGAGGGCGCTACTGAGAGTCGAGGATCGGCTAGCGCGGTTTTGCTGCTTGATCCACCGTTTCAAGATCTTCTTGTCAGCTTTCATACCCCCTCATATAAAAGGAAGTGGCACAGATAGACAGAGGTAATTCGTAAGAAGTTTCGCTTTTCTTAGAAGCGCCTTGTTCAAGCGCCTCTTATAAAAGAGAATTTATTTTTCACCCTTGCATTCCTCCTCATAAATGCGCCACATGCAACAGTTATGGCAGCACCAATTTTTAATCTCCAAGATATCACGTACACATTAGGGGGACGCCCTCTTCTTGATGGCGCTTCCTTCTCGCTTTTGCCCGGTGAGCGCCTTTGCCTCGTCGGACGGAATGGAAGCGGTAAGTCCACGCTTCTGCGTATTGCCGCTGGGGAGATTCAGCCTGATGGCGGCCTGCGCTTTGTTCAGCCAGGGCTGAAAGTTCATTACCTTCCGCAAGAACCTGATCTCTCTGCATGGCCAACGACGTACGATTATGTAGCGTCCGTTCTTGATGATTTATCAAAATATCGTGCACGCTCCATGCTTGCCGAGCTCGGTTTAACAGGGGATGAAACGTGCAGCAGCCTTTCTGGCGGGGAAGCGCGCCGGTGCGCCTTGGCTCAAGCTCTAGCAGCAGAACCAGACTTACTGCTCCTCGACGAGCCGACGAACCATCTCGACCTGCCATGCATCGCTTGGCTGGAGCGTGAACTTCAAGCGTCTCATGCAGCAATGGTCGTCATCAGCCATGACCGCCGCTTCTTGGAGACCTTATGCCGCGCTGTGATCTGGCTTGAACAGGGGAAAACGCAACGACTAGACGCAAATTTCTCCCATTTCGAGACATGGCGTGACGAACAAATTGAACTTGCTGAACGAGCCGCCCATAAATTGGATCGACAGATTGCCCGTGAAGAAGATTGGATGCGCTACGGTGTAACAGCACGTCGCAAACGTAATGTGCGGCGCGTTGCAGAGCTTGCAGATTTGCGAGCAAAACGTCGTGACATTGCGTCACGGCAGCGTGGCTCCCTCAATATGGTCGCCAATGAAGCGGACAATACCAGTAAGATCGTGATTGCTGCGGACCATATTTCATGGGCTTTCCCAGATCGCACGCTGATTAACGATCTCTCACTAAAAATCACTCGCGGTGATCGTCTTGGTCTCTGTGGCGCTAATGGAACGGGAAAAACCACCTTATTGCGCCTCATGACAGGACAGCTTACCCCTCAGCAGGGAGAGGTTCGACTTAGCCCCTCGCTTAAAATGGTTACGCTTGACCAGCAGCGCACGGCTTTAGAGGGGAATCGTACCGTTGTTGATGTCCTAACGAATGGACAAGGGGAAATCGTCGAGGTCGGAACTGAACGTCGTCATGTTATGGGTTATATGAAAGATTTTCTCTTTCGCCCAGAGCAGGCACGAACACCCGTGAGCCATCTTTCCGGTGGGGAGCGCGGCCGCCTTGCCCTAGCCTGTGCGTTAGCTCGCCCTTCAAACCTGCTTGTTTTGGATGAGCCCACCAACGATCTTGACCTTGAGACGTTGGATCTCCTCCAAGATATGTTGGCAGATTATGCGGGCACTGTTCTGCTCGTAAGCCATGATCGTGACTTCCTTGATCGTCTTACCAGCTCCATCCTCGTTGCCGAGGGGGATGGGCAGTGGATCGACTATGCAGGCGGTTATTCTGATATGCTTGCTCAAAGAAAGGGCAATGCTCCTAAAGAGCGTCGTATATCCGAAGGCACGACGTCAGAGTCAACGAGCTCTAAACCGCGCAGCGTCTCCAGCAAGCCTGCTGCCAAACTGAGCTACAAAGAGCAGCTTGAGCTTAAAGAACTTCCTGACACAATGGAAAAACTCGGGAAAGATGTCGCCGTTTGCCGCAAAGCTCTTAGCGACCCCGAGCTTTATAGCCGTGACCCTGCACGCTTTGAAAAGGTAACTGCTCTCTTACAAGAGGTGGAGCAGCGTCTCACCGACAGCGAAGAGCGTTGGTTAGAACTTGAAACCAAACGCCTAGAACTCGAAGAGTGACGCAAAAGTCCCGCTCCTGACCTTGGTCTGGAACGGGGCTTCTTTGTTAAAACGTATTTAAAAGCCGTTTTTTTGCCTTTTCAAACTCTTCCTCACTCAAAATGCCTTCACTCCTAAGGCGACCAATTTTCTCTAAGCCTTCCAATTGCTCGTTTGTCAGGCCGCCTTCATGCGATGATATTCCAGAGGAATAGCCTGCAGAGGATGGTGAAGAAGGAAATGGTGGAGGTTTAGGCCCATAGGATGGTGGTTGCCATTGATGATCAAAACCGTTCGACGCAAAAGGGGCGTAACCTCGCGGCGTCCGCGGCCAAAGCGCCCAAATCAGTGCGATAAGCCAAGCGAGCCCTGTCCAAGCACCAAAAACATTAACGAGAATGATAGCGGCTTTATTCTCATGATCACGTGATAAAGCAATAATCGACGGGAGAAGGTACAGGGCAAGTAAGGCTACGCCACCAAGCACGCACAGTAAAATAATACCAATTCCAAACGCAGCTACCGCACTGTCATCATCGGATGTATCGGCATGGAAGATATTTCCCTCATACGCAATAGCATCAAAGGGGTGACTCACCCCACTCGTTAGGCTGACCTCAGAATGCTGTACAACAGCACGAGCTGAAGGAAATGCTGCCTGCACAATAGAACTATGCCCCATGAACAGCATAAAAGCAGCGACAATACCTACTAGGAACGCTCCACACCCTCTTTCGTGATGACCTCTCCCCGGCATAACTGTATCCTTTTTATCCTGTAGGCTGGGCATAATGCACAAGCACACTCTTCCCCTGATTCATAAACCATTAGTCCATTAATCCAGAAGATTTCATAAGAGCTTGTGATAAACGAATCTCTTCGGCAACCCTTAAAGCCGCTTCTAAGGCGCGCAGGCCTGCTTGGGCATCCACCAGAACAGGCGCACCATGCAGGCAAGAAGCGACGAAAGCATCATGTTCTGCTGTAAGATTATCGTGATCTTTCCACTTAATGGCTTCACGCGAGAACCCGCCCGTTCCTAGCAATGGTAAGCCATGAGAGCGGTTAATAAAGCTTAGCTCACGCGCCATAAAATCAGCCGATAAATAACCTTCTTTCCCAAAAAGGCGCATACGGCGTTCCGTTTTTAACGAAACACGGCTTGCTGTAATTGTTGCTACACAGCCATTCTCAAACCTTACACGCGCATTGGCAATATCATCATGCGGACTCGAAACAGCTACGCCTAAAGCATCAATGCTCGCAATTGGACTATCAACAATAGCTAGCACTAGATCAAGATCATGAATCATCAAGTCTAAGACAACAGAAACATCTGTTCCACGTATCTTAAACGGTGCGATACGCGTTGCCTCGATATAAACAGGTTGGGTAATACGCTCCGTAATCGCGCGATGCTCAGCAGAATAACGCAATAAATGCCCGACCTGTAGGACGCAGCTGCATTGTGCCGCCTTCGCAGCAAGGGCATGTCCCTCTTCCACACTAGCAGCAATCGGTTTTTCAACCAAAACATGCCGCCCGGTTTCTAAGGCGGCAAGGCCAAGGGCATAATGACTTTCAGCTGGTGTCGCGATAACAACAGCATCTACTTGTTCAAGGAGCGCCTCATAGCTCTCAAAAACACGACAGCCCACATCACGTGCCACGGCGCGAGCCCGTTTTATGTCTGGGTCATGCACGCCAATAAGCGTTTCCTTGGGGTGCTGCGCTACCTTGACCGCATGAAGGCGGCCAAAATGCCCCACCCCTACAATACCAACCCGAAAGACTGACTGAACGTTCATAAAGGGCAAACTAGCATTCCTACATCGCTACGCAAAGTCAGGATAGAGAGACGGTATAATGATATCGTAACGGTTGCATATCCTGTCAGGACAGGGCATGTTCTCAACCCTCCTTTAAGATCGCTTCGGTCTGACCTCTTTCTTCCATGCTCTTTTGAGGTTCCTCAGCCCCCTATGATGTATTACAGCCGCCTCAGAATGTTAGGTGTTGTGGGCATCTGTTTGGTCAGTGCTCTGCTCTGTCTGCCCAACTTTATCACCAAACCTTCCGTTCCCCTTCCCTGGCATCAAGTTCATCTGGGGCTTGATCTCCGAGGAGGCTCATACCTCTTGTTGCAACTTGATACGCAGTCTTTGCAACATGACCGCCTTCAATCTCTTGAAGGGCAAGTAAGACAGGGTCTTCTCGCTGCTCATCTCGGCTTTATTGATATACAGCGCGATGACAAAGCAGCGACCCTTAGCTTCTTGCCCAGAGCTGAATCGGAGCGCTCTGCCGCACGAAAAGTTCTTGAAGCTATATCCCCTGCTGTGCCTGATGAGCTTGCCGTATCAGAGCGTCATGGACGACTGGTCGTCACTCTTCAGCGTGCTGCCATGCGTGTTCGTGCGAAAGAGGCCGTTGATCGTTCTATCGAAATTGTCCGCCGCCGTATTGATAGCACAGGCGCAATCGACCCGAGCATTGCCCGCGAAGGCGACAACCGCATCGTTCTAGAACTTCCGGGAATTAGTGACCCAGAGCGGATCAAAAATCTACTTGGCACTACAGCTCGCATGACGTTTCATCTCATTGGGCCTAACCCTGAGACAGCAACTCCTGGCACTACTCTTATGGCTATGCAAGATGGAGGCGGCTCTTTGGCCGTACAGGATCAGGTAGATGTTGACGGGGCAGACCTTTCCGATGCTGCTGCCACGATGAGCGATAGCCGCTGGGCTGTTTCATTGAAGTTTGATAATCGAGGCGCTGAAGACTTCGCACGCATTACCACAGAGCATGTGGGCAAACGCTTCGCTATTGTCCTTGATAACCGCATTTTAACAGCACCCGTTATCAATTCTCCTATTACCGCTGGGCAAGGCGAAATTTCAGGCAACTTCTCAGCTCGCTCAGCCTCTGACCTTGCCCTCCTCCTTCGCGCTGGCGCCCTACCGGCCCCGTTGAGTGTTGTGGAGCAACGTAGCATCGGGCCAAGCCTTGGGGCGGCCTCCATTCATGCTGGCGTTATGAGCTTAGCTGCGGGTTTCATTTTCGTTGTCGCCTTTATGCTGCTTTTCTACGCTCGTTTTGGCCTTTATGCTGATATTGCGCTCTTCGCAAACTTAGTCATGATCTTAGCGATCTTGTCTTTATTTGGAGCAACGCTTACCCTCCCTGGTATGGCCGGTATCCTACTAACGCTTGGTATGGCCGTGGATGCTAATATCTTGATTAATGAGCGTATCCGCGAAGAAATTAAACGTGGGCGCAAACCTCTTCAGGCTCTGCAAACTGGCTTTGAACGCGCAACAAGCACCATTGTTGATAGTAACGCCACAGCATTTCTTGCTCATGTGATGCTCTTTGTCTTCGGGACAGGCGCTGTGCGGAACTTCGCTTTGACGATTACGATTGGTATTGTCACAACATTGTTCACCACGCTCGTCCTCTCGCGTATGCTCATCGTGCGCTGGTACGCCCATACTCGTCCCAAAAAACTTCCGGTCTGATCGTTATGCTCTCCCGTCCTTTACTCCGCTTTGTACGTGATGACCGGCAGATCCGCTTTATGCGTGGTCGCTATGCCGGCTTGCTCGTTTCAGCGCTTTTGTCGATCGCTTCTGTGATCTTGTTTTGCACGCCCGGTCTTAATCTAGGGCTGGATTTTCGCGGTGGGATCATCGTTGAAACCCATTCTCCTGCCCCTGAAGAACCCGCCCATATGCGCCATATTTTGGAGCAAGCGCGGATTAAGGCAGCCTCTGTGCAAGCTTTCGGCTCTCCTCATGATGTGCGTATTGCCATCAATCTTCCCCAAGGAGACGATGCAGAGCACCAAACGCAGCAGCTCGTTGACCATGTCAAACAAGCCATTGCGCAAGCCCTGCCCGGCACACAAATCCAGCGTGCCGATGCTGTCGGAGGATCTGTTTCGTCCGAACTCTTCCGTGATGGTGTGCTTGCTTTAGCGTTCAGTCTCGGGATGATTTTAATTTATATCTGGTTCCGTTTTGAACGCGAGTTTGCCCTCAGCGCCGTCATCACGCTTATCCTAGATCTGACTAAAACAATTGGCTTCTTGGTCGTTACGGGCTTTGAGTTCGATCTTGTGATGGTGGCTGCGCTACTCACTATTCTTGGATATTCAACCAATGATAAAGTGGTGGTATATGACCGCGTGCGTGAAAATCTCCGCAAATATCGCACCATGCCCCTCAAAGAGCTGCTGGATCTCTCCATTAATGAGACCCTAAATCGTACGTTGGGTACCTCGATGACGGTTTTTCTCGCAGCGCTTCCTCTCGCCCTTTTTGGCGGAAGCACCTTGACGGGCTTTGCAACTGTCATGCTCTTCGGGATTGTTGTGGGGACGTCGTCCTCGATCTTCATCGCTGCCCCCTTATTGCTTCTCATGGGGCAAAAACGACTTCGTAAAGGAGCTTAGTGCTTTTCTTAGCTAAGACTTCATAAAAAACCCGCCTTTGAGGCGGGTTTTTTATTAGCGAGGGATCAAACTAAGATAATGCTCAAGGATCACATCCGCTTGATGATCATTTTTCATCGTTTGATGTTGCACATCCTGGGTAATGATATGCCGCGCTTGCTCATCAACGGCCATGAGGGCATGCACATCCTTAGGATGTAGTTTCCCCGTCATCATAGAACCACGTACAATGCCATTAAGGATAAAGTAAACGTACACTGGTGCATTCGGAGAAACAGGAGCAGCACGGACAGGTGCGCTCATAAAAGCGCACCCAGCCAATATGGTTGTCAATGTGAGAACACACCCTTTCTTACACAGGGTATGGACAGAAGAATGACGCCAGTCACTCATGGGACACACCTCGAGCAGCCAATAAGTCACGAATTTCAGACAAGAGTACCTCTTCGCGCGTTGGTGCAGGTTCTGGCTTGGCTTCTTCAATTTTTTCTTCTTTGCGATGCAGTTTCGCAGCTATACGCGACACCCAGAAAATAAAGAAAGAAACAACCAAGAACTGGAATACGGCATTTAAAAACAGACCGATGTTAACCGTTACAGCTCCCGCTTTCTGGGCCTCTGCTAATGTTGCTTTAACAGGCCCCTTCAGGGTAACAAAAATGTTCGAAAAATCGACACCTCCTGTAAGCGCACCAATGATAGGGGTGAGAATATCCTTCACCGCACTATTCACAATCCCGCTAAAAGCGGCACCAATCACCACAGCAACGGCAAGCCCTGCAACATTGCCACGCGAGATAAATTTTTGGAAATCAATAATCCAGCCGGGAGTTCTAGGTGCTTTCATCGCTTATCCTTCCGTCATACAGGTTAAAACTGGTGATCAAGCCCAAGACTGCAATGATACTCTGCCGTCAGGCGTCGGCTTTGTCTTTAAAAATGATGTAATACCGTGATCATGCTAATGCTATCTCATCATTGAGTAAAACTTCATTAACAGCTTTTCTCTAAGGAGCAAAAGCCATGAGATAATCTTAACAGCAAAGACTTATTCGTTCTTCCATATTAGGAAAAAGTTCGTTATATGGCAGCGGTCTGCCCCGGTCGGTATCGGGGCGCCCCTTGTAAGGTTGAGGAAACACTATGAAATCCGGCATCCATCCTGATTATCATGAAATCAACGTCATCATGGCTGATGGCACGGAATATAAAACCAAGTCATGCTACGGTGAGCCAGGTGCAACGTTGCGCCTTGATGTTGATCCTAAGACGCATCCAGCTTGGACAGGCGTGCAGCGTATCCTCGATACTGGGGGCCAGGTTGCTAAATTTAACAAACGCTTCTCCGGCATCGGCAATATCAAAAAGTAATATTGTTTCGCGTAGATTTTTCTACGATGCGTGCAACCCTTCCCGTTCCTTGAAGAATGGGGAGGGTTTCCCATATCTAGGGTATGAGTAGTGCGATGCCACACGATGGGTTCGCTGCTTTTAAATGCCTTCGTGCATATTGCTTAATATGAGGATGTGCATGAGGTCCTGCCGTTTAAAGGAGGACATCCATATGGGATATGATACTGCCAATTTATTGCGCAGTACGATTGGTTTTGAGCACCTCGTACACCATGCGCTCCATGATAGTAAAAGTCATCGCTGTTCTTATCCATCTCATAATGTCGAGAAAACAACGGATACAGACTATACGCTAACGATCGTTGTCGCTGGCTTTCGACCAGAAGATATTACGATTACTATCGAAAACCAAATATTATTTGTTCGTGGTCACTCTCCACGCCATGATACGCATGATCACCAGAGGAAATGGATTCATCGCGGAATTGCTGCACGTGCCTTTGAACGCTCCTTTGCTCTAGCGGCTTCTCTGGCCATTACAGAAGCATATTTTGACAATGGCCTTCTAAAAATCTTTCTTCAACATGCTTTCCCTCGTAAAAGTGAACCACGTTCTATCTCAATAGCGACCCATCCACCACATTAAACTGCTGAATCTATTGGAGCAGAATACTGCTTCCAGCATGCTAACCATAAAAAACTTCCATGAAAATTCTCAATACTCAGAGAGAAGATTGGTTAGCATCTTGACCCGCCCTTCTCTCTGACGCATCTTACGCAGCACCGCCGTGCGTTTAGCAGGTGCCGTGCCCAGTTTTCTGTTGGGCAGGTCAATCTTCCAGAGTAGCCTTGTTGGTGCCTGCACTCTGCCGGCCCGACCGCACCGCTGCGAAGGAATGAGTTGACATGAATCTGCCGTTGATGCCCAAGGCCACCGCTGTCTGGCTGATTGATAAAACTGCCCTGACTTTTACCCAAATTGCTGAATTTTGTGGAATGCATCCACTAGAAGTCCAAGCAATTGCTGATGGGGAAGTCGGCGCTGGGATCAATGGTTATGATCCTATTAAAAACAATCAGCTGACTGAGAACGAAATTAAACGCTGCGAAGCAAGCTCTTCAGCACGACTAAAGTTGATTGCAACGGCAAATCCGGTGTCACGTCGCGCAAAAGGGGCACGTTATACGCCTGTCGCTAAACGCCATGACCGCCCTGATGCTATTGCTTTTGTCTTACGGCAGTTCCCTCAGCTTTCTGATACGCAAATCGTACGTTTACTCGGCACGACGAAAGATACGATTTCTAAAATCCGGAATCGCCAACATTGGAACAGCCCCAACATTAAACCGCGCGATCCCGTCATTTTGGGTCTTTGCACACAGACAGACCTCAATGCTGCTGTTCAAGCAGCTAATGAACGGCTCGTCCGTGATGGGCAGGCTCTTCCGCAAGAAGGTGATGGCCCCGTTCTCCATCAGGAAGATGAACACGAATAAGTAGCAAGGGATACGGCCTATCATGAGTAACTCTCCTGCCCCGGTTGTCGGTGTGATTATGGGCAGCCAATCCGATTGGGAAACCATGCGTCATGGTTGCGAAACGCTTGAAAAACTTGGCGTTCCCTACGAAGCGCGTATTGTCTCCGCCCACCGCACTCCTGACCGTCTTGCCCAATATGCAAAGACGGCCAAAGAGCGTGGCCTGCGCACTATCATCGCAGGAGCAGGAGGTGCTGCTCATCTTCCTGGCATGTGTGCAGCTTGGACAGCTTTGCCTGTTTTCGGTGTTCCCGTTGAAAGTCGCACTCTCAAGGGGCAAGACAGCCTTCTGTCCATTGTTCAGATGCCTGCCGGGGTCCCTGTTGGGACACTCGCGATTGGACGTTCAGGCGCTATTAATGCCGCTCTCATGGCGGCTTCCGTGCTTGCGCTGTCGGATAACGCTATAGCTGAGCGTCTTGATAGCTTCCGTGCTCAACAAACTCATTCTGTTGCTGAGAAACCCGTATCGTGACACCTGCTCTTCCTCCTGGTTCTACTATCGGGATTATCGGTGGTGGCCAATTAGGGCGTATGTCTGCTGTTGCGGCATCGCGTCTCGGCTATCATGTGCATATCCTGAGCGCTTCTACCCCCGCACCAGCAGCCGAGACTGCAGCAAAACTGACCGTCGGTTCTTACGATGATCCTGCTGTGTTGGAAGCCTTTGCGCGTGAATGTGATGTCATCACATTCGAGTTTGAAAATATCAGTGCAGCAGGACTACGGCAGCTCGAAGCATTGCGCCCCGTTCATCCAGCTGGGCGTATTTTAGAAATTAGCCAAGATCGAATTGCCGAAAAAACGACTTTAAGCGCGATGGGTCTCCCTGTCGCGTCATGGCGCTCTGTGCAGAATGAAGATGATCTCGCTACATTGAAGGATTTTGGCTTTCCCCTCATCCTCAAAACAACGCGCTTCGGCTATGATGGGAAAGGCCAATTTCGCGTTTCTGACGAAACTGCCTTTCAGCAGCTCTGGAATGATCGCCAAAACCTGCCCTATCCTTTAGTCGCAGAAAAGAAGATTGATTTCGCGCGTGAGCTCAGCGTCATGGTGGCTCGCAACCATCATGGTGACATACGCTGCTTCGATCCAAGCGAAAACCGCCACCGAGACGGTATTTTACGTATGTCTATGGTGCCGGCTCCTGTCGCTCCAGAAACTATTGACGAAGCTCAGCGTATTGCTAGCTGTTTAGCGAAAGATATTGGGCTTGTTGGGATTTTAGGAGTAGAGCTCTTCCAAAATGCCGATGGTCAGCTCATCATCAATGAAATTGCTCCTCGGCCCCACAATTCAGGGCATTGGACGCAGAATGCCTGCATTATAGACCAATTCGAGATGCATATTCGTGCCGTTGCAGGCCTTCCTCTTCCATCAACGCGCCGTCACTCTGATGGCTTCATGCATAATCTCATTGGCCCCGATGATATGGCTCTCGTGCCTGCTATGATGGAAGAGGATAATGCAGCCCTGCATCTTTACGGAAAAGCAGAAGCTAGGCCGGGCCGAAAAATGGGTCATATTAACCGCATCTTCCCACGGGGTGGCTTGCCAGGAGAGCATGCTCTTGCTCAACTGCAACCTGTTCACCCCCAAGAATAGACGACGCCCTATAACAGCCCAAGCGCACGAAAGCTGACTTGGGCTGTACGCGTGATAATATAGTGGTCAATAACGCGTATCTTTAGAACGTTAAGAGCTGTCTGCACATTTTGTGTCACGATCACATCTCCCTCTGATGGGCTTGTATGCCCACTCGGGTGATTATGTGCCATGATGATGGATGAAGCTTTGAGTTCTAAACAGCGACGCGCTACCTCTCTTGGGTAAACTGGTGTGTGATTAACCGTTCCCACACCCTGAACTTCATCGCAAATAAGCTGATTTTTCTTATTGAGAAAAATAATTCGAAACTGCTCTACAGACTCTCGTGCCATTTGCGTAATGAGATAATCAAGCAACCGCCGCTCTTCCTGTAAAAGATCCCCATGCGGAAGAGCAGCTCGATTGCATCGCAATCCCATTTCACGCAGCAGCTGCAAGAGAACCAGAAAAGAGCTATTTTTCTGCGCATAATCCTGCCATTTCTGGGCTGGCAGCGACACAAGTTCTCCTAACGAATCACTCGTCTGAAGTATGTAATTTAGTAGCGTTTTCTGATCTTTTTTGGACGTTGTTGAAAGCGCTACTAAAAATGAAAATAAATCCTCTTTTTCAATTGACTGTTCGTTCAGCAACGCCTCTCTCACCGCTTGTCGTGCCTCATCACCCTCAGCCATCACAGTAATCTCTCTTTGTTCAAGCTCGACACCCAACCCGCTCCAAACAAAATCACATCATGCATCGTTATTGAGAGAGGCTTTAGCGCCATTGCCAATCCTCGTGCTTCTTGCGCGAGCACGGCTGCCGAATGGCTAGGGGCAATATGCACAACGATAAAAGCCGTTGCTTGCACATCTAAAAGCTGAGTGGCGATCAAACGATGAGAAGCAGAAATCTTCTGATGACGCGTAAGGCGCTCCTCCTTCAATAAATTATTCCTCCCATCAAGATAAAGAAGGCTCGTTTCCTCCTCTATCGGCTCGTGTAGACGCGAACCAAAATAACGTTTGAGCATCGTCATATTTTTAAGCTGAATCTGACTTAGCTCCGTGTGTTCTTCTGCCAATGCTCGCGCGACTAAATATGGTATTTTCAACACAGCAGCGACACGTTGTGTTAATCCAGCATCACGCAACATCGTATCCGATGCTTGAGACAGTGCCGTGAGAGAGCCAAACTTTTGCAGAAGTTCCTTTGCAAGTGGCTTCGTATCGCGTCGTGGGATAACGTAAAATAAAAGCATCTCCAGCAGCTCATAATCCGCTAAATTGGCTGTTCCATGCTCTATAATACGCTGTCGCATGCGTTGGCGATGCCCGTGGCTATGTGATTTTCTTCTCAAACCTTCAGGTTCTTTCCTAGCCATAGGCCATCTCTCGCAGTATATCAGAGAGGTGTCTGATGATCTTTTCTCCCCACGTCCGCTTTCGCCTACTCGTGACCATCTTGCAGGCCTGAATGAAGAACAGCACCTTGCCGTTACCACAACGGAAGGCCCGTTGCTGATTCTGGCAGGCGCTGGCACTGGAAAGACACGTGTTCTGACAACACGCTTTGCTCATATTCTGCTCCATCATCTTGCTTGGCCTGAGCAGATTTTGGCCGTCACCTTTACCAATAAGGCTGCGCGCGAGATGCGCGAGCGCGTCAGTCATCTCCTTGGCAAACCCGTTGAAGGGTTGTGGTTAGGAACATTCCATTCTCTCTGCGCACGGATGCTCCGCCAACATGCACCCCGTGTTGGATTAGAACGCAATTTCACCATCCTTGATGCCGATGATCAGATTCGTTTGCTTAAGCAAATTATGGCGGCCAATTCAATCGATTTGAAACGCTGGCCGCCCGCTCAGCTCATGCACCATATTCAACTATGGAAAGATCGTGCCCTTTTGCCGGAGCAAATAACATCAGCCCATGATATTGATTTTGCTAACGGAAAAGCTCGTTCCCTCTATGAAACCTATCAAACACGCCTCAAAGAACTGAACGCCTGCGACTTTGGAGACCTCATGCTCCATATGGTCACGATATTTCGTACTCATCCTGAGGTGCTGAAACAATATCAGCGTCGCTTCCGCTATATTCTTGTCGATGAATATCAAGACACCAACACCATTCAGTATCTCTGGTTACGCCTTTTAGCCAAGCATGGCGATCAGCCCGCCAATATTGCCTGCGTTGGGGATGACGACCAGTCCATCTACTCATGGCGTGGTGCCGATGTAACCAATATTCTACGCTTTGAGCAGGACTTTCCCGGTGCAACAATTGTCCGTTTGGAAAAGAATTATCGCTCAACACCTCGTATTCTTGGAGCGGCCTCCGGCGTGATTGCCCATAATGAAAGCCGCTTAGGTAAAACATTACATTCCGGTTTGGACGGTAAAACAGGCGAACACATTGACGTCATTAATGCCCCGGATTCTGATGAAGAAGCGCGTATTGTCGCCGTTAAAATTCGTGAGCTACATGATACAGGGCATAATTTTGGCGATATGGCCATCCTTATGCGTGCAGGTTTCCTAACGCGTGCCTTTGAAGAGACATTGATGCGTTCTGGCATTCCCTACCAAGTGGTCGGCGGATTGCGCTTTTACGAACGTGCTGAAATTCGCGATGGCACAGCCTATATGCGGGCTCTTGCTCATCCCAGCGATGATCTTGCCTTTGAGCGCATTATCAATGTTCCTAAGCGTGGGGTTGGGCAAGTTGCGCTTACGCGTTTGAGAGAACACGCACGAGAGCGCGGACTTTCCCTTCAACGAACATTGGAAGAACGCCTCACTCATAAAGAGATTAAAGGAAAAGCTGCCACAACCCTTTCCGACTTTATGGCGTGTTTTTCTCGTGCTCGTAAGACCCTTGCCAAAGAAGGACATGTTGTTGCTACTCAGCAACTTTTAGAAGAAACAGGCTATCTTGATATGTGGCGGCAAGACCAACGCACGGTGGAAGCCGCGGGCCGTCTTGATAACCTTGGTGAGCTACTGCGTGCTATTGGGGACTTTCCAGATCTTGAAGCGTTTCTTGAGCATATCGCCCTCGTCATGGATGCCGATAGCGTCCAAAACGATACGCAACGTGTCAGCCTCATGACCCTGCATGCTGCTAAGGGGCTTGAGTTCCGCACCGTCTTTCTTCCAGGTTGGGAAGAGGGAATTTTCCCCTCCCAACGCTCAATGGATGAAGGCGGACTTGCATCGCTTGAAGAAGAACGCCGCCTTGCCTATGTCGGCCTAACACGTGCCCGTGAGCGCGCTATCATCTCACATGCAGATAGCCGCCGTATTTACGCTAACTGGCAAGATTCCATCCCGAGCCGCTTTATTGATGAGCTCCCTGATGAGCATGTTTCTCTTCATCGCCCTAAACAACGCGAGCGCTCCTCTTTTGGACGCAATTTCTGGCAACGCTCTGATACTCAAGAGGCCTCCCTACCGCGTTCCCCGAGCCTGTCTCGACCTCGCCCTAAAGCATCGCGTGCCCCTATTGCTATTGGGGCCACTGTTAAACATAAACGTTTTGGCATAGGCGTCGTTCTGAACAGCGACAGCGAACATCTTACGATCAATTTTGAAGATGCCGGACAAAAGACCCTGATGGCCGGTTTTGTAGAGGTACTCTCGTGAAAGCAACACAAAGCCCAATCGCTCCCCGCCACATTGGCTCTCGTCATGCACGTGCGTTGGAAACGGTCACCATTATTGTGGAAGAAGCCTTCGTTCCTCTGTTCGAGCAAGCTCTTATGACCGCTTGCGACACTGTCGGTATGTTTGAGGAAGATGACGAGCAAAAATATTGGCGCCTTGAAGGCGTAAAGGAAGTTGGCGCTCAAGAAGAGGCTCTACAATCGTCTATCGCTGTAGCACGCGCGATCACAGGGGTTGAGGCAGAGCTTGTCCGGCACATAACAGAAGCAGAAGGCTGGCTGGCTCGCACACAAGAAGCGTTTCCGCCACAAAATGTCGGAAGACGCTTTTGCATTCGTGGAACGCATCTTAACGATAAAGCACCCTCTAACCGCCTCTCCATCACCCTTGATGCCGGTATTGCTTTCGGCTCAGGTGAACATGGCTCAACACGTGGCTGCCTGCGTGCCCTTGAGTTGATCGCTTATCGCAAGCCACAACGTATTTTAGATATGGGCTGCGGCTCGGGCATCCTTGCGATGGCTGCGGCACGCTTGCTGCACCGCCCTGTTCTGGCCGTCGATATTGAACCTTGGTCTGTTCGCGTTGCAGCGTCTAATGCACGGCTCAATAAGCTCTCTCCCCTTCTTGATTGCCGCTTTGGTAATGGATGGCTAACGCCTGCCGTGCGCAGCAAGGCACCTTATGACCTCGTCTTTGCAAATATTCTTGCACGCCCTCTCTGCCGGATGGCCCCTTCTTTAGCGCAGTCTTTAGCTCCTGGAGGTACGGCTATTTTAGCTGGACTTCTTAACACACAAGCACGCATGGTGACGGTAGCTCATCAACGCCAAGGGCTTCTTTTAGAACGTCAACTGAAAGAAGGTGCATGGAGCACCCTTATTCTACGTAAGCCTTACTAATTTTTCCCATTACGGTACAGGATCAAAAACGTTTATGACCGGCTTATCATCCATTCCTTTAGCCTCACGCCCAGCGCGCGTGCGTGACCATTTTGATCGCCTCTCTATCGATGGTATCATCATTACACGCGGCGATCAGTATCTTGGGGAATATGTCGCTCCTCATTCGGAGCGCTTAGCATGGGTTAGTGGCTTTACGGGAAGTGCGGGGCTTGCCATCGTACTCCGCGAGAAAGCCTGCGTCTTCTCTGATGGACGTTATACCGTGCAAATGGATGAGCAAGTTGATCATGCCTTGTGGGATCGCCAACATATTCTACACGAGCCACCACACGCCTGGCTTGCCCAGCATGCTCACGGACTGCGTATTGGCTATGACCCTCATCTAACAAGCGAACAGGAGTTATCCTCTTGGCAGGCTGAGAACGTCACTCTCGTGCCTGTCACGTCTAATCCCGTTGATGCTGCCTGGACAGACCAACCTGCTTCTCCTGCCGCGCCAATTGAGCCTCATCCGTTGAGCTACGCTGGGGAAAAGAGCGTTGATAAACGCACACGACTGGCAGAGGAGCTCCGTAAACAGCATCAAAAAGCGATGGTGATTGCTGACTGCACATCCCTTGCATGGCTGTTGAATTTACGTGGGTCTGACATCGCCATGACCCCTATCGCTCATGGTTACGGCTTGCTCTATGATGACGGACATGCCGAACTTTTCGTAGATGAAGCGCGTCTTAAAGCACCATTTGAGGATGGCATTGTTCTCTATTCTCCCAACCAGCTTAAAGAGCGTTTGACAGCTCTTGCAGAAGCTGTTGTCCGTATAGACCCAACCTCTACACCCGTTTGGTTTCGGATGACGCTTGATAAAATCGGTGCGCACATTAAAAGCGCGCCAGATTTATGCAGCCTTCCGAAAGCCATTAAAAACCCAACAGAACAAGAAGGAAATCGCCGCGCACATGAGCTTGATAGCTTAGCGCTTGCACGTTTCCTTCATTGGATTGAAAACAATGGCGTTGGTAAGCATGAAACAGAACTGGCGGACACGCTCGAAGCTTTCCGCGCTCGTTCAGACGATTATCGCGGGCCAAGCTTTGAAACGATTTCTGCTGCCGGCCCTAATGGGGCTTACCCTCATTACCGCGCCATCCCTGGGCAGGATCGCGTTTTAGAAGAGAATACAGTCTATCTCGTCGACAGTGGCGCACAATATCCTTTTGGAACTACTGACATTACGCGAACGCTCTGGATTGGCCCTCAAACACCGCCAGCAGAACTTAAAGAGGCCTTCACGCGCGTTTTAAAGGGTAATATTACACTTTCCTCCCAACGCTTCCCAAACCAAACACCCGGCCATCGTCTGGATAGTTTAGCACGTGCGTCCTTATGGAATGCGGGGCTTGATTTTGACCATGGAACTGGTCACGGGATCGGCAGTTATTTGTCTGTTCATGAAGGGCCGCAATCTATTTCCTCATACCCCCGTCCAACCGATTTGCAAGCGGGTATGATTTTGTCCAATGAGCCAGGCTATTACAAACAGGGTGATTATGGAATCCGTATCGAAAACCTCATGCTTGTTAAAGAGAGTGAGCTAAAAAGTCCTCGCGGTCCCTTCCTTGAATTTGAGGTGCTCACCTATACGCCGATTGACCGCACCTTAATCGACTGCTCCCTGCTCAGTGAGACAGAGCGCCAATGGCTTAACCAGTATCATAAAAAAGTTGAGGCACATCTTCTTACTCGTTTGGAAGAAGACCTCCATCCTTGGGTGAAGAACGCCTGCGCTCCACTCTAATTCTAAAGCGTCATGATGGGATGGGAGCCAATTTCTGTTAAGAAGCTCACCATCCCTCGAACGCGGATACCTTCCATTAAATCATCTGACGATAACCCAGCCATCTTCATCCCCGTTTCACAAGCCATAAATGCGCCCCCTAAACTGATGATCGCATCACGTAACTCACGCAACGACGGAATATGACGAGCCTTCAAAAGACCGTCTGACAGCGCCCCCTCCAAACCTTCCATTTTTTCTGAAAGCGTTAATACTGAACGCCCCCCAGCAAAGATTAAGACTGAGCGGTTAAGGGTCAAAAAGCTACATGCCAACGTAAATGCGTGATGGTGTCGCTCCCATGAGCAATCGCTTAATGTAATACCAACGTCATACATAAGAACGCTCATCTTTCCCTAATCGTCTTGATGCTGAAGACAATCGTCAGACCGCTTAATGGGAAGAACACGCTGTTTCCCTGTCAGTCCGTCCCACAGAAACAGTTTACTGACCTCTGGGGCCGTTTCTTCAAGGCCGAGGCATTCTTTTAACACAGAAAGCGCCATGAACCCTGCAATGATGGTCGTTGCAGGCCCTATAACACCCAGTTGTGAACATCCAGCAGAGATATCTGCTTCTAAATGCGGATAAAGACAACGGTAACAGGGTCCACCGTTATGAGGACGAAAGACCACATACTGCCCGACAAGTCCTTGGACAGCTCCAAAAACAAGCGTCCGCTTCCCTTTTACGCAAGCATCAGACACCGCTAAACGTGCGGCGCTATTATCCGTCGCATCACATACATAATCATAATCTGGCACGAGGCGCTCTAAAAGCGAGGGAGTTGCTTTGCAAGGCCAAGAAGACAGGGTAACGGCTGGATTAAGCTGTGTGAGCCGCTCAAGAGCGACATCAACTTTTCTACGACCAATATCAGCTGTTACGTATAGGGCCTGTCGCTGTAAGTTGCTTAATTCAATAATGTCAGGGTCTATGACCCCGACATGGCCTATTCCAGAAGACACAAGCTGCTGAAGCAATGGAGCCCCTAAGCCACCTGCTCCAACGACAAGAACTTTCGCTTGCCGTAATCTATCTTGGCCGCTGGCTCCTATATCCGGCACTAGAATATGCCGCGAGTATCGCTCCAGCTCTTCTTCAGAAAACTGCATAAGCAGTACAGCCTTTATGCAGGAGGCAAGTCTTCTTCTAACACAGTTAGGTTAACAGCGTAGGAGACTTCCCCTTCATCTTCATCACGGCACACCGTACCGATAACTTCTCCTGCAACAGCAATTTCTACCGTTAAACCTTTACGGGCAGGTGGCTCAACAGTCAGTTGAGGGGAACCCAGCAAGCGGCGCAAGCTTTGTTGAAGACGAGGAATTTCGGCGGCAGAAATATCAGCCATAGCGTAAACGCTCCTTAAACATGATCATCGTAAAATGGACGCCCCCTGATAGCCCATCCCCTACAAGACTGAAAGTCTCTCCACAGAAAGAGGTCATTATGATATAGGTTCTGCCGCATTTACACGCCGTTGTAACGTATCACTCAAATGTATACTGTATAATTACCTTCTCTTGGGAGATAGAATGAACACCCGAATCCTGAAGCATAGCCTTGTGCTTGCCCTTCCAGCATTCCTTAGCGGCTGTGGCTATTGGGACGCACGTGAAGCCCACCGAGCACAATATGAGATGGCTGGCATGTCCAGCTTTGACCTTCAGTCCTGCGCAGGTGCTCCCTCTTCTACGAGCAAGCTTAATGACACAACACAGGTCTGGCAGTACAGTATTAGCCGTTCTTTTCCGGCTATGCAGGATAATGGCTTCTTTCCCGTTGGGTCTGCTATCAAAATCTACCAATCTTTCTTTGGGGGGGCTGGGTCTTCTTGCAAAATGTTCGTTCGCATGGATCATGACCGCGTGTCAGAAGTCCATTATGCAGGGGACGATGACGGGTATATTGGCGTGGATGGTGTTTGTTCTATGATCACACGCGGTTGTTCGCGGCAACGAGAATCTACCATGCACCGCGCCCCTGGCATCTTCCCATTTGGCCCAATCTCAGCTTTCCACTCAGCACCAACGCCGCCTCAATCGACCACAGCGACATATTCTGATCAATCGGGTAAATATGTTCCTAATTTTGACGGCGACCCAACTAAACCGCTGATACGCCCTGCGCCTTCAACAAAATAAGGACACGCCCCTCTTTAGTCTTGACCCTTAAAGAGGGGATGTACCACCTAACGAGAGAGCAGATTTTTCATACTGCGCACTGCGGGCCCAATCCCGGAGAATACCGCTTCACTGATAAGGAAGTGACCAATATTAAGCTCTGCTAAATGCGGCAGACGCGTAATAGGGCCAACATTGTCGTACGTAAGGCCATGCCCAGCATGGAGCTCAATACCACATTGAGCCACACATTCAGCCGCCTTTTGTAAACGTGTAAGCTCTTCGCTTCCCCCCAACGCATAGGCGCCTGTATGAAGCTCTACGACAGGCGCCCCCAAGCGCTGGGCTGCCTCAATCGCAGCCGGTTCTGGATCAATAAAAAGCGATACGCGAATACCGGCATCCAAAAGTCGTGCCACTTTCGCTTGAAGATCCATCTCCTGAGCAACAACCGCTAGGCCACCTTCAGTTGTCACTTCTTGCCGTCGTTCTGGCACTAGACAACATGCATGAGGCTTCACACGACAGGCGATATCAACCATCTCATCCGTCGCCGCCATTTCAAAGTTAAGTGGTGCAGGCAGCTTACGCAAACGTTCAATATCAGCATCACGTATATGGCGCCGATCTTCGCGTAAATGCGCTGTAATCCCATCAGCTCCATGGTCCAAAGCAATACGCGCCGCATCGACTGGATCAGGATAAGCTTCTCCACGAGCATTACGTAGAGTCGCGACATGATCGACATTCAACCCGAGACGAATCATGCTTTCCTCCTATGTTTTCACTCCAAAGCGTTGGTGCGCCATCTCTGCCGCTAACAACAAAGCAGCAACCAAGCTTGATGCATCAGCATGCCCCTGCTCTACCGAACACGCAATATCAAAAGCCGTCCCATGATCAGGAGACGTTCGAATAATAGGCAAACCCAATGTTACATTGACGCCACCTGCCATATCCAAGGTTTTGAGCGGAATAAGACCTTGATCATGATATAAACAAATTGCCGCATCATAATGAGGCCGTGCCGCTGCGCTAAACATCGTATCGGGTGGCATCGGCCCGTTCACCGTCACCCCAGCAGCACGAAGCTGCTCAACAGCAGGAGCAATAATGGTTTTTTCTTCCGTTCCCATCATGCCATCTTCACCTGCGTGAGGGTTTAACCCCGCTACGGCAAGACGGGGACACTCAAGACCAAAATCACGCTTTAAGGCATGAACAGTCAGAAGTGCGACCTCTACAATCCGATCTGTGCTTAACGTCTCAATAGCGCGGCGCAACGGCATATGAATGCTGCTCAACACAACCTTGAGCTGTGGGCATGCCAGCATCATGACCTCTTTGCCCGTAACATCACATAAGGCAGCCAAAAACTCTGTATGTCCTGGGTGAGGAAAGCCTGCTTTCGCTAAAATATGCTTCGCAATCGGGTTCGTTACCACGGCACTCGCATACCCTGCCAGAACACTCCGCACCGCTTGCTCTATACTGGCAATCGTCGCACCTGCATTACGTATGTCCGGCTGGCCGGGCGTCACGGGGACAGCGCAAGGGGCGTGAAGAACCGGCACGGCTTCTCCAAAACAGGACAATGCCTCTTCTGGATGACTGATCCGCTTAACCGGAACGGCCTTTTCGATAAGTGTAGCATCACCGATCCAAAAGAACGGCGTCTCTTTATCCTTCAGCTCCCTCCACGCTTTGACCGTCAGCTCAGGGCCAATACCGGCAGGGTCCCCCATCGTCAATGCTAATGGTCGCAGCATCATGACCTCCTTAGACCGATAGTGTGGAGAGCTCTGCTAAAATACGCACCCAAGAGCGAATACCATGACGGAAAGAATCAAGGCCATATTGCTCATTAGGCGAATGAATTCGGTCATCAGCTTGCGCAAACCCGACCATGAGCGCATCCATCCCTAAGGCCTGACGCACCTCCTCCGCCACCGGGATAGAGCCACCACACCCAATCGTTACAGCCTCTGTCTTCCATTCCTCACTCAACGCTTTGAGTGTTGCCGGTAGGAAAGCACTTTGTCGTGAAACGGCAAACCCCGAAGAGCCTCCGTAAGACGTAAAACGTACCTGCACATCAGCAGGGACAGAGCGCTTCATATAAGCACGGAACTGTTCACGAACGTGGTCTGGGTTTTGCCCAGGAACCAAACGGAACGACACCTTAGCTTTTGCTGTCGCTGGAAGGACAGTCTTAAAGCCCTCTCCTTCATACCCTCCAGAAATACCATTGATTTCACAGCTTGGGCGGCACCAAGTTTGTTCAACCGCGCTAAACCCCTTTTCCCCCGCAGCGATTGAAAGCCCCGTCCCCGCTAGTAAGGTTGCATCATTGGGGAAGAGACGCTTCCATTGCTCTCTTGTTGCGTCATCCGGTACGGTGACACCATCATAGAACCCCGGCAATGTCACGCGACCCTCATCATCACGCAGACCTGACAGCGCCTGACATAACAGTGCGATCGGATTAGCCGCCGCATTGCCATACATCCCAGAATGCAGATCCTGCGATGCAGCCACGATTTCAACCTCTTCAGCCACCGTCCCACGGAGAGACGTTGTTACAGCAGGGGTGACACGATCAGGCATAGCCGTATCACACACTAAGGCAACATCAGCTTTTAGCTCATCCGCATGTGCTTTGAGGAACGGTAAGAGGTTTTCACCCCCTGACTCTTCTTCCCCTTCCAGCAAGACACTCACTTGAACAGGCAAGGAGCCATGCACGTCTTTCCAAGCACGGCAAGCCTCAAGGAATGTCATGACTTGGCCTTTATCGTCACTCGCTCCTCGCGCAACAATGACAGAACGCCCCGTTTCATCCTTTACAATACGAGGTTCAAAAGGAGGGGTCTTCCAGAGTTCATCGGGATCAGTCGGTTGAACATCATAATGGCCATAAAAAAGAACATGAGGAACAGAACCTGTTGGTTTCTCGCTATGCCCCACAACCATAGGATTACCCGGTTTAGCCCAGCTTACCTCCTGAATATCTGCGCGCATATTCAAGCTTTTCAAATCGTCACACAGCCACTGAGCAGCTTGACGGCAGTCCTCAGCATGCTGAGGTTGTGTCGAAATACTTGGAATACGCAAAAGCTCAAACAAATGTTCCTGCGCCTGCTCCATTCTCCCATCAATATGATCCAGAACAGAGGTCATATTTTTTTCAAAACTCATAATCTTATAGCTTTCTCGTTATGTTATTGACTGAGCTCAACGCCAAGACGGGTCTGCAAAGGAGCGTCTGGTTCTCCATCCTCACTCTCCTCTGCCTCCTGGTTGCTAACGGGATGTTCCTCTCCTTCAGATATGGGCTCGGGTCGTAATCTTAAAGGAGCTGGAGAGAAACGTCGTGTCTCTGCTGTTCCCGAAAAAGGGGAAACCGTTTTTTCCTCTGGCCGTTTACCTAAAACGCACGCTAACAAATCGGCAAAAGATTTTCGGAAATCGGTAGGTTGATTTTCAGACGATACCCTTTGATACGCATTTTTTTGCACCGAAAGCCACAAACTCTCGTCTTGATACACATCAAGAATAGCCTGCGCAAAACGCTGCGGGTCATTAAAGCCACCATTAAGACCATCTCGCCGGTCTTCCCAATGAAGTGCCTCGAGCTGCGAACTCCCCATGACGGAAGGGATACCATAAGCGGCTCCTTCGACAATTTCGCTTGATTGCGTAGCCAACACACGCGTAGGCGCAACCAACACGCGACAATGCTCCATCAGCACATGATCTGGAACAGGTTGAGCGAGTCCTTCTAGAGCAACAAAACGTTCGTAAAAACTTAGATCGACAGAAGGGTGATGATAACCGCCAATCCATAACGGCACATCTTCAGCAAGATGCCGCTTTAAATAAGACGCAATACGCAAGCAAAACCAATCAAAGCCATCATGCACAGCATCACCTGACCGCATGATGCAGAGTGGAAAGAGGAGCCCGCTTCGCTCATGAAACCCTTTTTGTTGAACACCTCGTTTCAACGACATACCAACTGGGGGAAGTAACCAGACATTCTCAAAACCAAGACGTCGCATAAGACGTTCTTCTGCTGCATCCCCTGCGATGATGTATTGACACATCCAAGCATTGGAAAGCTCATCAGAAGCTTCCCTCTTTAAACGCTCCTGATCGTCATTTGCTCCCACTAGACGCCGTAAGTGCGCTTCCATGGCATGCAACCCACCACCTTCTTGCGTTACGGTATCCAAAATAACATTCTCTACCATCCTCGGATCCTGACGAAGCATGGGGGCTAGTTTGGTTAGTGTCTGTGTTCCATTAAGCCATAAAAGTTGAATGGCACCTCGACGTTGCGTCAAGAGTTGTGCAACGGCATCACCTCCAAACAAACACTCAACTGTGGGCGGATAATCAAGAGGAACTGTTAGATGGTCTTCTTCTCCGTTTTCTAATCCCACAATGGTAACGAACCAATTATTTTGTAGGAATGCGTCTATTTGGTGAAAAATCCGACGTGACCCACCTCCTTCACATTTACGCGGCAGGTGAGGAAAGACCATCACCACATGTAAAGCTGTCGCCTTTTCACGCCACGCCCCTCCATGAGGAAGTGGATGATGCATCAATACAGAAGCAAAAGAACGGCGCATTTTTTGCGCCTGCTGCTCCCTATTCTCCACTGAAGGAGTTCTCGCACTTAAATTCCGGACAAGAACATCTGACAGGTAAGTAACCCCAAGCCCTTGTGCTCGCAATGATAAGGCTAAAGGAGCAAATCCCGCCTCGAGACCACACGCCTCAATAGAAGGTAACGCTTTTAAAAAAGCCGACCGCAAACCAAAAAAGAAGCCAGCCTGCACCACCTCCAAAGGAGCTTCATAGCTGAGATCAGCTTCCGTTACGGCACGGCCACTCCCTTTGAGGGTCATGCTTCCATCACGCCATAAACGAGAACCTGCTTCACATAGACGTCCATCCGCCTGCATGATCGGGCCTGAGCCGCCTTTAATATGCCGATAGAACATGGCCTGTTTAATGGCGTTTAAGGCTCCCGCAGTCGGCTGCATACCCGCCCGCATAACGACAACATAGGGGCTTTGTGCATGTTCAAGCCCTCGTTTAAACTGCTCTGCTTCGGACATCAGCGTATCAGAGTAAAGCAGTCGAACGCCACGAGCGAATTGAGATACTCGTTTCTTTTCCTCAGTATTACCATTACTGACAAGGGTGACATCGTAAGAGACGTCATTTTGTTGATGTAAAGCCAACAACGACGCCGCAACAGAGACATAGTCCCCCTCTGAAAGAACAATGACACTGAGCAAGGAATCTGCATCATAATTGAACGATAATGGAGAGCGAAAAATAGACGGCAATGCCGTCCCCACACGACCAATAGCAAGCTTTTGATAAGTCGCTAACGCAGCATCCTCAGGGATCTGCGACACTTCTCCTTCCTGCTTTTTTACCCATAATGCAAAAATATCATCAACTTTTTCTAACGCACATAAGCGCTTAACGTCGCAAGATTGAGCAAACCCCTCAAGGTCCACATGCTCATGCGGCTGCCTATGCTCATGCACTCCTGAAGCCATAAAATGCGCATAACCGTTGCGAAAAACACCCTTCTCAATCGCCTCTCGCACGTCTGGATAGCGCTCACGATAATAGTCTTCACTAAAAAATGGATTAGGGTCAAAGCTATCAATATTATCACTCGCCAAATAATGATGAAGAGGTGTTTCAAATTGTCCTTCTTCAATCATTGTCTCCACATCAGAGTAACGCTCCAAGTACCATTTTGGATCAAAATACCATGATGTTCGAACTCTTCCCATCTTCGGGTGTTCAAGAGCGAGATATTGATCAAACCCTCCTTTCTCACAGTCAAAATCTACACCATCTTTTAAGCATTCATGAATAAATAGCTCTTGCTGAAAAAAACGATGCGGATTTTGTCGCTCTAAATCACCAACTTTTAAAAAATAATCATACCCATTCACAAAACCTGATTTATAAATAAACCTCAAACTAACATGTGAATTTTTCTTTAAATATGTACCTATATCAAATAGCCAATGAGAAGAACAACTTCTACTTCCAATATCCACATAATGCTGAAAACCGGTTTCAAAAATGCCTTTGTTTTGGATACTTTTTAGAACATCGCCATTATGGCGCAAATACCATTTTTCATCAAAAAATCTGTTAGGAGAGCGTCTATTTTTAACGCTCTCCTGTCGCCATAGGCTGTACAATGTTTGATCATCAGCAGAACATTCCTGATCAGACAGTACAACCCGATAGCGTCGACGATACCAAGCGGCATCAAACAACTTCCATCTAACTGGTGCGGAGGCTTGCTCCGCAATTTGAGCAGACGAAAATTTGTTCACTACCGTCTCTGACACGTCTTTGTTACCTTATTTCTTCTCAGCCTTTCCCGCTTCTTCATTTTTCTCCCAAAATGTGCGGAAATCAATCGGTTGAGGGTTGTTCACGGAGAAACCACTTTCACGAACGAGATCAAGCAGGATATTCCGAGCTGTAGGGAAAAGATACCCCGCAGCCTCTTGCGCGATAAATTTCTCACGCGCTTCTGAAGAGGCCTTCCCCACAACGCCAAACAAACCTGCATAAACAACCGCAGCCTGATAAAGTGGCTGAAGTTTCTCACCTTCCTTAGGAGCATGAGGATAGCCAAAAGCACGCACGACAAGACGTAGCTCATAAGCCCCCTCAACATCAGAAGCTTCGCGCATGCTTTTATCAACAACAAGATGCAAGTGAGGCGGCGCCTTCAACGTGCGTAACACCTCTGGGGTATTCGGCACATCAATGGTTGCATGGCAAAGATATTGCGAGCCCAAATCGAGCTTCAATGCTGTTGCAGCCTTAGAATCTGAGCTTTGCGGATTTTTCGTCATTTCGCAGTCACTGTCCCAATGTAGAAAAAAGTGGCAGTTAAACCTTACATCTAATCCTGCCACGTGTAATCACAAAAGAAAGAACGAGCAACGTCAAGCCTTTCGGAGCATTTCGTGCAATATAATAGTAAAATTCATCAAAAACCTCTTATTGTTAACATAAAAATGCTATCATAACCTGCCGTATGCCATGAGATTCCTTTGCAAGCTTCTAACAAAGTCTTAATATATATTCCTCATTATCGCTCTCTTTAACAGGATTAGGAGTTAATCCATGATAAGACTTCTTATTGGTGTTCTTTTTCTTGCTCCCTTTGTTTTACTCTCTGTCAGCAATCTTGATCCAATGACCGTTTGGTTCGTCTCATTTGACTGGCACGTCATCACTGGCAAGTTTATCCTTGCTGTGACAATCCTTTCCCTCTTAATGGGCTTTTTCCTTGGATGGATTGGAGAGCTGCGTCAACGCCACCGCGCACGCCGCGCAGAAGGACAGATTCGCTCTCTTGAAAAAGAAGCCGTCGAACTGCATAAGCGCATTACGCAACTTCAAACAGAACCATCCTCAACACCCTCTGAGACTTCTTCTCAGCCACCTCGGAACTGACGCTCATAATGGCCCACCGTCGCACCCGCCTTATTGCTGCATTAGACACACTAAACCTCGCAACTGCTCAACAATGGGCTTCTTCTCTGGAAGGAGCCGTTGATGCCGTGAAGCTTGGGTTAGAATTCACTTACTCATGTGGTCTGAAGGCTGTGAGTGATATAAGCCAGCACCAAAAACTATTTCTTGACCTGAAGCTTCATGATATTCCCAACACTGTTGCTTCAGGCCTTAAAGCATTAACCCCTATTAAGCCACTTCTGACCACTATCCATGCAAGTGGCGGAACAGAAATGATCCAACGCTCTCGCGAGGTTTTAGAGGAAGCTTTCCCTAACGACCTAGAGCGGCCTAAACTACTTGCTGTAACCGTCTTGACGAGCATGAACACCCAAACCCTTGCTGAAATTGGTGTTAACGCAACCCCCCTTCAGCAAGTTGTAAGACTTGGCCGTCTCGCCATGCAGGCTGGCGCAGATGGGCTTGTCTGCTCAGCACATGAAATTGTTGCATTACGCGACGCTCTTGGAGACACTCCCGAACTTGTTGTTCCAGGCATTCGTCCTGCTGGCAGTCAAGCAGATGACCAGAAGCGCATCATGACCCCTCGCCAAGCTGCCGAAGCTGGAGCTGATTGGATTGTCGTCGGGCGCCCTATCACACGTGCTGAAAATCCTGCGCTCGCAGCTCAAAACATCCAAGACGAGCTTAATGCACGATGAGTGATGTAAAAATCTGCGGGATAACACGAACGGAGGATATCCAGCTCTGCGCTCAGCTCGGCGTAAAATGGGTCGGGTTTGTTTTTTATCCTCCGTCCCCTCGCTCACTTTCGGCTCAGCACGCTCAGTGTTTACATGAATCCGTCCCGTCACCTTCTGAGGGTGGGCCATTGCGTGTTGGCCTCTTTGTGCGTCCAACGTTTGATGAAATCGCTCACATACTCAACGTTGTCCCCCTTGATATTTTACAACTTTACACATCCGTTGAAGAGGCCCTTTCTTTCAGGAAACACTTCAATCTTCCTGTGTGGCAGGCTCACGGCATTCGGCATAAAAGCGACTTGCCTACCTCGTCAGACAATCTCCCTGATGGATTCATCATAGAAGCCCCAGCAGATAAGAACGATACCCGTCCCGGAGGCCTTGGCAAACGCTTCGACTGGGCACTCACCCAAGAATGGCGCTCTCCTCTTCCATGGTTACTCGCTGGAGGCCTAACACCAGACAATGTCCGCGAAGCGATTGCCACAAGCAATGCTCCCGCTGTGGATGTCTCCTCAGGTGTAGAAAGTGCTCCCGGCCAAAAATCAGCCCTACTTTTAGAAAAATTTATTGAAATTGCCCATAATCGGGGTTGCACTTTAAAATAATGCTGGTATTGTCCACACACGCTCGCTGGAGAGATGGCCGAGCGGCTTAAGGCGCACGCTTGGAAAGCGTGTGTACGTTAATAGCGTACCGTGGGTTCGAATCCCACTCTCTCCGCCATGCATTCCTCACAATACGTCCCCATATGTTGGTTTAATGGCAGTTAACCGCCATTATTATCCATAAAACAGTCCCAATATATCCACATACGTGCAGTTGAAGCCACGGAAAAAGGGGGTATCATGCTAACAGACGTTGCAGCGCGGAAAGCAAAAGGTGCTGAAAAACCTTATAAACTAAGCGATTCCCAAGGTCTATTTCTTTATGTCCAGCCTAACGGTTCTCGCCTGTGGCGTATGAAATATCGCTTCGGTGGCAAGGAACGTCTTTTGTCGTTCGGGAAATATCCAGAAGTTACCCTATCCTCAGCATGACAGGCACGTGATGATGCACGTGCAGAGTTGCGAGAAGGACGAGCCCCCTCTCTAACCCGTAAACAAAGGCGAGCGAAGGCTTATAAGACAGACGATCATTTCCGTCGTGTGAGTGAAGAATGGCTTGAGCACAACAAGTCTCGTTGGGTGAAAAAGCACTGTGCAGATGTGCGCGGAAGCTTAGAGCGCCATGTATGGCCGAGCCTTGGAGCTATCCCCCTCAATTCCATAACCCCTCCAATGCTTCTTGAGGTTTTGCGCACTATTGAAAAAACAAGCGCGAATGAAACAGCCCACCGTGTTCGTCAACGTATCAGTGCTATTTTTGATTATGGTATTGCGAATGGTCTAGCCACATCAAATCCGGCCCCGCAATTAAAATCGCTTCTTTCGCCCGTACAAAAGGGAAGCAGCCGGCCATAACAAACCTATCGCGCTTACGACATATGTTGAATGCAATAGAAAACTTCCCAGCCCACCCCGTTACATTATTAGCTATGCGCTTTCTCGCCCTAACCGCTGTGAGGTCAAATGAAGTAAGAGGTATGAGTTGGGATGAAGTCACGGGACATATTTGGAAAATTCCAGAAAATCGTATGAAAATGCGAAGAGATCACGTTGTCCCGCTTCCCAGCCAAGCCCGAGCTATTTTAGAAGTTATTAAGCCTCTAACAGGGAAATCCCCTTTCGTTTTCCCAAGTGTTCGCTGGTCTCATAAACCAATGTCAGAAAATACATTAAGCGCCCTCATTAAACGAGCAGGCTATGAAGGGCAGCACGTTCCTCACGGATTCCGTTCCTCATTTTCAACGATTATGAATGAACGGAGGCCTGAAGACCGATCTACTATTGATATGATGCTTGCTCATGCGTCGAAAAATTCTGTTGAAGCAGCCTATAACCGAGCACAACACTTGGAAAAACGACAGGAGATTGCCCAAGAATGGGCAAATCTCCTGTTACGTGATGCGAAACCAACTTCTGCTATTCTGCAGGTGCGCAGCCATTAATAAAAGCTTCAAACCATTTATTGACGTCATCTGAAGGCCAACGAACTGTTTTTGTGCTAAATTTAATTGAACGAGGGAAACGGCCATTTTTCATTGAGGCATAAATATACGTCTTACTAAATTTTGTTTTTTCCAAAATCTCATCTAGCGTCAAAAGTTCCCCACTTTCGAATAGAATCTCTCTTCTTTTTTCTACTTGCGTCATTCCCCTCCCTCCTGTTCTGCGTATTCCTCCAAAGCTGAGACAAGAACGAGCACGTCGCCGACTACTGGTTCGCCCCAAAGCTCTTCTGCCCGAGTGTCTAACGTTTGCTGGTGCAAGCCGTTGACGTAGTAAAACATACGTCCATCAGCATTCTTTCTAGCCTTCACATGCCCATAGCGATGCGGTTCCGAGGCTGTTGGGAACTTGGCGGGGTAGCGAACGCCATATCGAAAGCCCGGCATCGCTAATGCCTCACGGAACAGAACCCATTCGCAACGTCGGCTCCAGCGTTGTGCAGCCCACGCACGATCTGGCAACGGCTCATCTGGGCCGGTTGCATGACACGTCGTGCAATAGAAGTAATGTCCATCACACCCAAGTTCACGGCTCCCACAGAACGGGCACGCCTTTAGTGCAATGAACATCATATGCCCTCCGCAAGGTTGTATACTTTGTCGAGCAGGTAACTAAATTCGCTTCGGTCTCGCGTCTCAAAAGCACGCATCAAATCAGCGACCAGTTCATTGCCCGTTACATCACATGGTTTTGCTGGAGGTAGATTGAGTTTGCGGCTCACGACTTCTTCCAGCAGTTCTTTATCATCGACCTGACTAATGGCGTCATCTGCGTCTATCTCGGCTTGAACTAAAATCATCACAGCCCCCTCCTGATTTTACGCAGCAAGCGGATGATCGGGCCGCATAAGAGCACCGGCCACATGAACGAAGCGACAACGCGGGTTTCTGTTGGCACGTAGCTCTGCTGTGGCTGTGTTAGCTCGAATACGGCCCAGAGTGTCGCACCGATGAGGCCGTAGAATGCTGCGGCGAGGCAGAAGATGAGGAAGAGGCTCATGCTGGCATCTCCTCATCGTCTGCCCCTTCAAAACGCATCAAGGCTTCACGGATGGCGGCATCTACCTGGCCGAACAGTTCGGGACGTTTTTCCTCTAGCCATTGTTTGCGCTTGATAAAGCGCTCATCCGCAGTCACTTCCTCAAGGTCTTCTTGGGTCTTTGCGTCCTGAATAGCCTCCACCATTTCACGGGTGGCGCTCAAATTTTTATCTTCCGGGGGCCGATCCGTTCCTGTTTCTGCCCATCTCTGTAAACGCTCACCTGCAGCGGATGTGATCTGCTTCCCGGCTGGGAAAATAACTTGCAAATCATGGTTCAACTTACGCGGCAAATCATACCGGGGCTCACCAGGCGTATCGGGATGCATGGTCATCGAACCTGATAGCTCAAACATAAACGACTTCTCACAAATCGGCTGAAAGCCCATCTGTCGAATTTCGTTTCGCGACCGTCCAGTTTGGGGGTTCTCCACCTTTTCAAACTTGATCTTCTCTTGAGCGCGCAAGCAAAAGATCAAATGTGTGCGTGTTTGAATAAGTCGCGCCATCATACGCTTGTGTTGCTGCTTCGGCTTTTTCCAGCTCGGCGCTGTCATCGCCTCTATTTTCCACTGCGCGACATTCCCTTGGCGATCGGTTGCAGCAGCCAAGGCAGCGGCTTCAGCCATATCGGCACATCCACCTTCTCCGTCCCACTCATGGCTCATACTGTCGATCACAATGACGGTTGCCCCGGCATCTTCAGCCGCTTTAATCGCCGCGACATAACGCATCGGCTCGAAAGGAGGCTGAAAGTCCAGATGCAGAAAGTCGAATGTCCCTTTAGAGGGATCGGCTTTTTCACCCGGACATGGTGCATAGTGCAATGCACGCCCTGCTTCTGTATCAATTACAGCAATCTTGCCATTCTTGCCCTTAATGCCTTCTGCCAATGTCAAAGCTGAGAATGTCTTGCCTGAGCCAGAAGCTCCGGCGATGCCGAACAGAAGACCAATTTTCTCTCTTATCGCGGGTTTAATGGTAAAGCTCATGCTACAGCTCCAAATTCTGCTAAAATATCGTCTCTAAGCTCTTGATCTTCTTGCTCACGCAGCAGCCAAGCCGGGGCCTCCACATGCGCCATATGCGCGTAACCGGGCCATCTATTCGTTTTCATGCACTCGCTCCACAGACGAATAGCGCATGTGACGTTTTCATCAGCGACATGCATCAAGCTTTGCGCAGGCGTAAAAACAGACACGGCATAGGGCGCATACATTTCCACGACGACGAACCGCATAGGTTGAGGCGTCACACCTCGGAGTGCTTTCAGGCCGCGAGCATAAAACCGGTCTTGTGTGCGATATTCACTAACGAGCGAGCGGCTCCATTCATGAGGGCTTGCGCTTTTTGTCGTTCCTTTGAGGTCAAACAACGGGACTCTTGGATTATCTGGCAGAAAATCCACCATACCACGGCACCAAGAACCGCTGCTCTTCCACGCAATCGTTGCCTCTGCTTGTCCGGGGCCGAATAATTCAGAACAATCTTCACGTTGCAGAAGTTGAGCTTTAGCCGCTTGAGCACAGGCAGAAATCTCGTCAAAATCCTTCTTTAAAAGAACAATCTTTCCCTCCGCACGGGCACAATTGCGAGCCTCTTTAGCTTTATTGGTCTGGTAATTATCGAATGGGAGAACGGCAATGTCTGATCCTTTGCCCAAAACCAGCCGATGCAAGGCAGAACCTTTTTCCATCTCGGAACTTGGCGATCCTGATGCCCTGTTAGGGTTTAAGCGCGGATGATGAAAATGGGCGTGAAGAGGGCTCTGCTTTAGCAATACCTTTGCAATCGAATTAGACAGGCTTGGCTCTGGGCATGGATCAGCATGATACTGCTCATTACTGAGATCATAGATGCCTGGTTGTGTAATCAGAGGCTTCATGACCGCGCCTCCTGTTGAGGAAATTCGCCACCTAAAAGAGCAATCTCATTCTCAATATTGGGCACGAGCCTCATGGTTCGGTCTGCTTCCGCGACTTGGCCACGGCTTCGGTAGCGTCCGGCTTCTTCGTAAGCGCGGATCCAGAGGCCGTATTGCTGGTCAAGCTCTCTATCGCGCACGTTAGACACAGCTTTCCTGTTTGCGTGTTTCAGCATTGTTTCGATCCTTGGCTTTTACTTGGGGTGGTTACTTGCTGCTAAGGAGCTTTTGACGCTCAATCTGTGCTTGAGAAGAAAGGGTATCAAGCGCCTTTGAAACACCTTCGATTGAATCTGCCAATTCTTTGGATTGGCTCACTTTTGCAAGCGTTCGGAAGGCAGAGCTGAAAATCACTCCAGTAAAGAAGAGACGTTCTAAGCCATAATGACTCTCTAAATCTTCCCTTGAAATAAGATCAGCTTGTGCATCAGTGATCTGCTTTCTGGAAACACTAATAGTCGTATCCAACATCACCCCAGCACCTTCTCGTCTTGATTGAGCTTACGGGCGACGTCTTGCCTTGGCGTAAACGGTCAAGTGGATCGGGCATGTAGGGTGTGTAATGCTGAACAACGGTCTCAACGCCGTATTCTAGTTCGTTAAACGCTTCTTGTTCAGCGCCACGACTTGCAGCAGCCATACGCCCTACCCACTGGGAGAGACGTTGAGCAAAAGAAAGGATCGTCTCGTCGCTAAGAGTACGTGGATCAGCACTCTCAATCTGCTCAAAGACGCTCGGCTGTGGCTGCGGTACTGCGTGAAGGTAGATCATTGCGCGGCCTCCTTCGCCTGACGTGCAAAGGCATCAGCACAACGATGGGATTCTCCCCCTGCCTCACCAAGAGCATCTGCGGCTTTTCTTAGCTTTAAAAGCAGCTCTGAGTTGATGTTGTCTTTCCCCGTCGCACAATTGGGATGGTGCTTGAACGCCTCACTGAGTAGGTTCGCTGAATCTCCAAATGCTGCGTAAGTTTCCTTGTTGGCCTCTTCGTTCAGAGGCAGGATTGTGCTCATCATTAGAAATGCACGGGACATTTCACGCAGGCTTTCGCCCCTTCTCCGAAGAGCTTCCTGACGGTCTTCTATTTCCATCTTACCCTCCTCCTACGCCCCGACGTGGGGCGCTTCGTTCGGTATGAGGGCAATATGTCTCCAAAAGAGACTTATCGCAATAGAAAAATGTCTCTCTAAGAGATATTAGGCGTCTTTTGAGGGGTTTCTTCATGTCCAGAAAGCGCTTTTCCACCTCGTCCCGCCATTTTCAAGGCCAGACTAGTCATGAGATCAAGACGCTCCGCCTCGCTTATGAGGCGCCAGATAGCAATAAGACGCCTCTCATCCGGCTCATGGACGATATACTCTTCAGACTCATTATCCGAACCCGAAGAGAGACCACACAAGAAATCGAGAGAGACGTTATAAAGTTGGGACAGTGCGATAAGCGTTTCTAACGATCCGGTTTTCTTGCCTGATTCAATATCAGATAAAAATGCACGACTTTTGCCAAGGGCTGCGCCCACTTCATCCTGCGTGAGGTGAGCTGCCTTGCGTGCATTTTTTAAGCGATCACGATTTAATCCAGTCATCGTTATTTCCTAGCAAAACTAAAAAAAACGATGGTCTCCGATCGAGACTTTCTTGCAAAATACTTTTTTGTCTCTATAAGAGACTTATGGTTACGATAAAGCAAATCATCCAAGCCTGCGGAGGGTGCACAAAGATGTCACGACACTTAGGACACCGAACGCACACTTCAGTCCTCAAATGGAACCAGGTTCCCGCGCGTCACGTCATAGCAGTGGAATCCCTTACCGGCATCCCGCGTGAAGAGCTGCGCCCTGACCTGTATCCGCCGCGCCGTCCAACGCGGCGCACGACCCCCACCCCCACACAACACCAGAAGGAGACACGGGTATGAGCGAGGAAAAGCAATATCTAGGGATGGTCTGGCATGATGGCCGCCTTATTTACAACTGCGCACCGCGTGAACACCAAACCATCCACTTAGCTCCTGTTCAGATTATCCCTCTTCTGAAGAGCCTTGAAAGCTGCCTTGAAGCTGATCCTCTATCCAAACCTTCCACTGATCTAGTGTCGTGGCTGGAAGGGTATCAAGATGGGTTCTCAGCGTCACATCTGTTGAAGACTGAAGTTTGTAATCGCTGCTCTTCTCAACCTTCAGGTCTTTCAACTCAAAACCTGTCATCTTCGTCCCCTAGTTCAGCTTCAAAAGATGCCCGCACGGACTCGACCTCCGAAGCAGGCAACGAAACCGTAGCACAAGACACCCAAGCGAAGCGTCCCCACGACGATACGCTCTCTGAGCAGGAGCGTTGCGACCGGGTCAATCTTGCTGTTCAAACGGACATTCGTAAATACCGTGAGGAAAGGCTTACCAGCCCAACCGATGAGGAATTGCAGAAATGGGGATGCCCTAAGCTGCTTGATCCGCGTGCTCGGATGTTTATTTGTCAGCTACCCGATGAAGACCTTCGGACGATCAGACGCCATGCAATGCCGGGATGGCTTGCTGGTCTTCTCTCTCAGATCGCCGATGAAGAAATTGAACGCCGCGCTGGTGAAGATGAGGCGTCGTCATGAGCCGCACTATCCCCACCCAATGGACGACCATCGCCTACTTTAGCGACTGTGATGGGCGGTTTGTTCCCGCTCCCGGCGCTGTCTGCACAGAAAGCCAAGCCGCCCTCTCTGATGACGTAACAACCCGCACTATTTGCGTGCGCGGTCGTGAGGAACTGCAAGTGCGGAGGGTTCGGTAATGGCGGGCTCCGTTAACAAGGTCATTCTCGTCGGTCGATTGGGACGTGATCCAGAGGTACGCAACACACAATCCGGGGCAAAGATCGTTCAGCTCTCCATCGCTACCAGCGAGAGTTGGACAGACAAGCACACCGGCGAACGTCGCGAACGCACCGAATGGCATAAGGTCGTGATCTGGAACGAGCACACCGCTGGTGTAGCTGAACGTTTCTTACGCAAAGGCAGCAATGTTTATCTCGAAGGCGAGCTTCAGACGCGTAAGTGGGAAGATAAGCAGGGTGTGGAGCGTTACACGACAGAGATCGTGATTAGCCGCTTCCGTGGTGATTTGGAGATGCTCGATAGCAAGTCTGACCGCGAGCCTTCCCAGCAGAAACAGCCCGCTCAAAGCCAGTCCTACGGTTCTCAGCGCTCCATGTCTGACGTGGATGCAAGCCAAGACCCACTCGACGACGAAATCCCATTTTAGAGGCACATTATGACAGATACACACACAACAGGCGGCATTGCCGCTGATCGTCTGCGCTCCATCATTGAACGCGTCGAACGCCTTGAAGAAGAACGTAAAGCTCTGGGGTCGGACATTCGCGACCTCTTCACAGAAGCCAAGTCAGCAGGCTTTGACGTGAAGGTCGTTAAAGAGCTGCTCAAGCTCCGCAAGCAAGAGCCCGCTGAGGTGGAAGAGCAAGAAACGATGCTCGACATCTACCGTAAAGCGTTGGGGATGTAAGATGTTGCGCCTTGTCTATCCCTCAGTCCGTAGGCTGCACCGCGAGCTTGCCCAAGAACGCCGTCACAACAAGGCGCTGCAAGCAACCTGTGTCGATCTACGCAACCATCAGGAACGCTGTGCCTCAGACGTGCGCTATTTGCGGGAGCAGCTTTGGCAGCTTGAGAGCGAAAACCACCGTGCCTTCGCTCTCGTTACGCAACTCAGAAAGCAGCTCGCCTCAATGGGTACCGCATCACCACAACGCAAACGCGATGGGCATGGGAGGTTTGTATGATGATGCGCCGTCATCGCCCCATTCAACAGCGCGAGAGTGCGCTCCACACTCATATATGGGAAGCTCTACAGACGCTCCTGCCCAGTGATTGCCTCGCTTGGTCGGTCGAGAATAACAACCTCGGGCCCATTCGCGGGAAGAGCCACGTTGCACGCGGGTGCATTGCGGGCGTGCCAGATTTGCACATTCTCTATCGCGGTCGCCTCCTGCTTATTGAGCTCAAAATACCAACGGGCCGCCTGACCCCCAAGCAACAAGAATTCCTTGCCAATGCGCGTCATTGTGGTGCGCCAACGGCTGTTTGTCGCTCATTGGAAGACGTTGTTGCGTTCCTCAAAGAACAAGGCGTACGCCTGAAAGGAGCTTTGTAATGGCTCGTATCCGTTCGATCCACCCCGGCTTCTGGACTGATGAAGCCACACTTGAGATGAGCCTTGAAGCCCAGCTCTTCATGATTGGCCTGTGGGGCGAGGCTGATGACGGCGGCGCTTTTGCATGGAAGCCGCGGCAGCTTCAGGCCCGTATCATGCCGTTGCGCCAAGTTGACATCAGCGCGTTGCTCAATGAACTCACTGAGCTTGGCGTGATCACACGTTACGAGGTTGATGGCGTGTCTTATGGGGCCGTCCGCAATTTCGGCAAGTTTCAGTCTCCCAAAAAGCCAAACCGCAAAAACCCCATGCCTGAAGATGTCGTGCGTTTCTGTGCGACGGAAGAGACGCCCCCACTCGGTGGGAACGAGGGAGAAACCGGTTCCTCCACCACGGGACGTGCTTCTCCTAGCGCGGACGAGACGACAGAAGAAGAGCCATCACCCGCCCCTTCTACCGGTCAAGAGAAGCGCAGTTCTACGCCGGTTTCTCACGATAGTGCCCCTAGTTCTGACCAAGTTACGAACCAGTTCCCCACCCGTTCGGAACCGGTTCCCCTAGGAAGAGGAGGAGGAAGAGGAGAGGAAGAGGAGTTACTCTCTCACTCCGTTCGAGAGGCGCGCGCACCCAAAGAGCAGCCAGCTTCATCGAAACCAAAAACAAAATCCACCAAACGCGGATCCCGTCTTCCTGACGATTGGCAGCCATCGGAAGAGCTGTTGGATTACGCCAACGAGCGAAACCTAAACCCTCAACGGATTACTGAAGATTTTCGTGATTACTGGCATGCAACTCCTGGAGCAAAAGCGTGCAAGCTGGATTGGGACGCGACCTTCCGGACATGGTGCCGTCGAGAAGCCGATAAGCGACAAGGTCAGTTTCTCAAGGGCGGAAAGGCCAATAACGCCCCCACAGCACCGCGACGTCCAAGCAACCCGTTCGAGGGCTTAGGGGACAATTTCGGTAACGTCGTCCCTGACCTAACCCCTGAGCAAAAAGCAGCCTACTCCCGCTTTGGAGGACACGCATGAGCGCCGTTGTTACGCACCTTCCTGACCGATCCCACACCGTTGCACAGGCTCGGAACCGCCGCATTGGCGGATGGTTGACCAAGCTTGCCTCCTACGTTCAGCATTCGCGAGAATTCCGCGACAAACCGGAGAAGGAACGTGCAGAGTTTTGGGCTGAGCTAGTGCTTGTCATGGCTGAAGCAGAGCTTCCTGACACGGTATGGAACGCAGATGCTGTCCGTTTTTGCCGACGCCGCTTCAAGTTCTTCCCTTGCGCTGCTGAACTGTGCGCAGCGTTGAACGAATATGCGGAGCCACTGCGTGCGGCAGCCCGCGAGCAATGGCAAAGGGAACGCATTTCGCGACATGCGTCCCCCGATAGCTCACAGGAATTGACGCCTAAAGATCGTGTCTTCTTGGCTGGATGGCATGAGGCCAACAATGACGGCTTTCGTCAGCTCGCCTTCGGACGCGGCACAACGCCTGATGAGGCACGACGCTCAAGCCTCTCTCTGCTCAAGCAACAGGCTCCACGCGCTTATCAGCAGTTGGTGGAGGATCAGAAATACCATGCGTAACTCTTCGGAATTTCCAAGCGTAAATACCCAAAAAACGGCGGATAACTGGCGTTCGCTATGCCTATCTCTTATCGGAGACGATAATCGGAATTCTCTGGAGTACTATCGCTACGAACCGCTGAATTCAGGCGCTGCTGAGAACGAGACAAATCGGAACGCAGAAAGCGACGCTCTTCATCGGTGCTTTGGAGGAGATGTGTGATGCGCTCTGAGTTCGCAAGGATGGTGCGCGACATCCGTATCGCCCACGGGGATCGACTGCTAGATGCAGCTCGTAAGCTGGGTACAAAGGCCGCCGTGATCTCCCGTATGGAGCGTGGAGGGTATGAAGTCTCTGATAAGATAGTTGAAAGGTTCATTGACGCTTATGGCCTCAACGAAAATGCAGACAGCATCAGAAAAGCTGCGTCTGCGCATAACGACGAAGTGAGAAAGAACTACCCTACGCTCCAAGAGCTGATGATCCTAACCCCAGCAGCTATTCAACAGTATCTGGCAGCCAATGGCTGGCAGAAGCTTGGTTTTTATAGCGAGCACAGTCTTTGTTATGAATATCCTGATAACGGTATGATTATCGTGCCAGACGGCGATACTGTTACCGACTATCCGCGCATGGTGTTGGAAACGATACGGCTGCTGTCATACAAGAAAGACCGCACCCCTCGACAGATTTACCAAGACATCCTCCAATCTGCTCCTGAGGCTACGTCTTCCAAAAAAACCTCTTATAACCGCGTGGCTCATGATTGGTATGTAGAGCCAGAACATGCCACGGATCGGCTCCTTGCTGTGGAAAAGCCCTTCTCTGGAACGATCTTAGATCCCTGTTGCGGGCAAGGGAACATCCTCCGGGCGTGTGGCCGCGCTGGGGTTAAAGCCGTCGGAAGCGACATTGTTGACCATGGCATAGGAGCGCGTGTTGAGGATTTCAGCGCGGCTATTCCCGATCTCAAGCCAACCTCGATCATCTCCAACCCGCCCTTCAATCAGGCGGAAAAGTTCGTAAAGCTGGCCTTAGACCATACGCAAGGCCGCGTGTGCCTTTTCCTCCGCGCTGCCTTCCTTGAGGGTATCAAGCGGTCGGAATGGCTCAAGCAAACACCCCCTGCTCGCGTATGGCATTTCCCCGACCGAATTAGTTGCGTCCCAGGGCATTTGCTCGGTCAAAAACAAAAACATAGCGGCACCACAGCCTATGCGTGGGTGGTGTGGGAACGTGGTCATCGCGGGCCATACGCTGGCTACTGGCTCCCTGAAAAGAAAAAAGAACGGAGTGCCTCATGAGCAAAGCCGCCGCCTATGCCCTCTCCGATGGGCCAACCACAGAGCGCACACTCAAGCCCGACTACGAAACACTCGGTATGGGAAAGCGCAAACGCCGCGTGAAAGCCCGCACCGTGCAAACACTTCACGAAAGCGGCGACATCAGCGGGGAAGCCGTTACCGCCGCGAACCGTTGGCTGGAGGATTATATCTTCTTCAAAGGGGGCTATGCCGATTACCTCAAAGACCCGCTCGACCGGGACTATATCCCCGGCAACGTCCACACCTTCGCTGTTGCGCGCGGTAAAGCGGCCGCTCGGATTGCTGAGGTGCGTGAAGCGCTTGGCCGGTGCTCGCACCACAGGTTAGAAATGCTGCTGGTCGAGGGCATGAGCTTCTCGGCCATTGGGAAGCAGTTGTGGCCTCATAAGAGCCAGCCAGACGCCTCTAAATGCGCTCGCTCTCAATGCGTTTTACTCCTAGAGCAGCTCGCTAATTTCTACGTTGAAAAACACAAAAAACAGGCTCGTGAAAAAAGGACTTGTACGTATAGCATAAACGTGAGATGATATTGGCATAGTCGGAAGTCGTGCATCTAATCGGGTGTGCGGCTTTTTTGTTAAACCGGCTTAACAACCTGACACTCCCTACAAAATCAAACTCTTTCACAAGACAATCCCATGCCCTACCCCACGTCCCAACCTGACCGCAGGCTGAGACGCGGGAGGGTTGTATCTACACGCGGCGGCCTTTGTGTTGTGCTCAAGCGTGACCGCGAACGCGTAGCACTCGTGCCTATCCGACGCGGGCCTGCCAATGCCCACCGTGCTGATGTCCACCCGTCATGGATGGATGCGGCGCTGCTCGGTCTGTCGGCTCGTGATGTGATCCGTTGCGCCCCGTTCACGCTGCCTCACCATGTCGTCTATCCCCTGCCATCCACCGTTCCAGAAACGCTCATGAAGCGCGTTTGGGCCGCTGCCTGTAAAGAAGTGCGGATACAAGCGCGGGAAGATGCTTACCCCCAACGGAGAACATTATGAGACAGCAGACGTTACACAACGCCCCCTCTGACGATGTTCTTCGTGCCATGCTGAACGAAATCGAACATGGTTACACGCTGAACACCGTCTGTTTTGGACGCGAGGGGCGCCCAACAATCGGCAACTTCCTACGCCTTATGAGTGAAGGTGAGGAAAAGACCCGCCTCTTTGTTGAGGCTTTAGACATCTCATGCTGGGTGCTTGCTGATGAAATCCGCGCCCTTGAGGCAGAGACAGCCCCTCTTTATGCGGCGGCCAATAAAGCACGGTTCGACATGCTGCGCTTTGAGATCGAACGCCGCGAGAAGATCATCGAACGCTGGATGACAGCAGTAGAGAATACAAAATAAGTTTAAGTAAGTTGAGGAAATGTCATGGCTTGGCCAAAAGGAAAGCCGCGTCCTACTGGAGCAGGTCGGAAAAAAGGCGTGCCCAACAAGGCGACTGCCGATATTCGTGCGCTCGCACAAGAACATGGCACAGAAGCGCTTAATATACTGCGTGACATTGCCAAAAATGGAGAGAGTGACGCTGCACGTGTAGCGGCGGCACGCGATATTTTAGACCGTGCTTACGGCAAACCAAGGCAAACAATTGATGCCAACGTGAAACGTAGTTTATCTGACATGACAGAAGATGACCTGGCCGTCTTGGCTGGGATAAACCCCGATGAAGAACACGAAAGATAGAGACGCGTTAGAACGTCGTGTACAAGAACGTGCGACAGAAGAACTACGTTCTCGTTGGAGGGCTCGTATTGATCCTCTCGCTTTTACGCAATACACGATGCCTTCTTACGAGGCGGGAGAGCATTTACGCCTCTTATCTCATAAGCTGTTGGCGGTTGAGCGTGGCGAGATTGACCGTCTTATGGTGTTTATGCCGCCGCGACACGGGAAATCAGAGCTTTCAAGCACGCGTTTTCCTGCATGGTTTCTTGGCCGCCATCCAGAGCGGCAAATTATTACGGCATCATATTCGGCTGATTTAGCTGAAAATACCTTCGGTCGTCATGTTCGTAACCTTGTTCGTTCGCCTGAATTTTCCAACGTATTCCCTGATGTTTCTCTCTCTCAAGATAGCAGCGCTAAAGGCCAATGGGCGACCAGTAAGGGCGGTGTTTATGTCGCTGCTGGTGTTGACGGCGGCCTGACAGGCAAGGGTGCTCATCTTGCTATCATTGATGACCCTTTTAAGGATCGTAAAGAAGCTGAGTCCCAAGTCATTCGTGACAATGTGTGGGATTGGTATCGGTCTGTTCTTTACACTCGTCTGATGCCCGGTGGCGCTATCGTGCTCATTATGACGCGCTGGCATCCTGACGATTTGGCAGGGCGGTTGCTTAAAGCACAAGAAACCGGAGGCGACCGTTGGAATGTTGTTGAGCTCCCAGCATTGGCTGATAGCCCTGATGATGCCCTAGGTCGCGCAGAAGGCGAGGCATTGTGGCCTGACCGCTACCCGTTGCCAGCGCTCAAACGTATTCGCGACACGGTTGGCCCGCGTGAATGGGCTGCCCTTTACCAGCAAAAGCCCACCGAAGCTGAAGGAAATCTCTTTAAGCTGACGGCCTTGTCCTATCTTGATGCTGAACCCTCTGGCGTCATGGATCTTGTCAGACGCTGGGATTTAGCCGCTACGCGCGATACGGGCGGCAATGACCCTGACTGGACGGTTGGGGTTAAAATGGGACGCTTGGACAGTCAGCATTATGTCATTCTTGATATTGTTCGCTTTCGTGGCGGCCCGCAAGATGTGCAACAAGCCATCCTCAATACCGCCAAAGCGGACGGGTATGAGACGCGTATCGTCTTGCCAGAAGACCCCGGCCAAGCTGGGAAAGCCCAATCGGCTTACCTCACCGGCCTCCTCGTGGGGCACCAAGTGCAGTGTATTCGGGAAACGGGCGATAAAGCGACGCGCGCGACCCCCTTCGCCTCACAAGTAAATGTGGGCAATGTGTGTCTCGTAAAGTCCGCATGGAATGCCCCTTTTATTAAAGAGCTCCGCGCCTTCCCTGCTGCCACCCATGACGATCAAGTCGACGCTGCGGCTGGCGCATTTACGGCCATTTGGACGCCCGATATGGGGCCTCTCGCTCCCGACGATGCTGACAGTTTCTGGGCCGATGATGAGGGTGGTTATGAGGCGTTTTAAGGAGCGTCTCATCGGCGTTCCTCTGTTTGTCATACCTTTGATCATCCGTGATGAACGATTTTCTTTCCATAGGTTTCTTTTATGCCTCCTTACGTGAATGGCCTCCCTCTTCCGCCTATGTCGGATTTTGAGCATTTAGCGCCTGACTTTCAAAAGAAGGTTTTTAGCTTTGCTCAGTCTCTTGCCGATGAGATGGTTCAGGAAGACCAAAGCACCGCCCCTTCAAGTGAGGAGCTTTTAAAGCCTTACCAACCTGAAAAAGGCGTGATTGGCACCTACAGACGCGGCCCGCGTGCTGGGAAAATTGGCGATGAAGCGCCCCGCATGACGGTTTCCAACATGCCTCAAATGCCGATCGGAATGGATGGCTTTGCACAAGGTGGAGAGTTTTTACATCAAGGTGTCGGTTTTCCCGGATTCCCTGCCCTGTCAGCACTCGCGAAGCGAGGGGATTATCAGAATATTCTCACCGCTAAAGTGGACGGTGTTCTGCGGTCATTTGGGGAATGGCAGCCTCATGACACGCTTGATAGCAAGGTTGATAAAAAACAGGTTGATGAACTGAACGCCGCTCTAAAAGAGTTTAACGTTCTGTCTTTCCTGCGCGACCTCGTCAGTCACGAGACCATTTATGGGATGGGGTTCGGTCTTGTCACGATGCGTGGCGATGACGGCCCCGACGGGGAAACGGAAACACCGCTCACCCTCACACCCCACAAAATGGGGAAAGGAAACGTCAAGGGCTTCCGTGCCATTGATCCCACATGGATCAGTCCTGATGCGTATAACACACAGAGTGCGGCCTCGCCTTGGTATTACAAACCACAGGCGTGGTGGGTTCAAGGAACCTCCTACCATGCCAGCCGGTGCATGACGCTGATCACACGCCCTGTGACTGACATCTATAAGCCAGCTTACAATTTCTCTGGTGTTTCATTGCTGTTCATGGCCAAGCCTTATGTCGATAACTGGCTCAAGACGCGTGACAATGTGACCGCACTGCTTTCGACCATGCGGACTATGGCACTCACAACCAATTTTGACCAAGTGCTGAGCGCAGAGGGACGCATGCGCATGAAGAAGCGTGCACGAGAGTTTAATGCGGCTCGGAATAATATGGGCCTGATGATGATTGGGAAGGATGAAACCCTCACCAACATCACCACGCCCCTTTCTGGGCTCGACCGTCTGCAAGCTCAGGCGTTAGAGCAGATTTGTAACATCACGCAGATGACGGTGATGGAGTTTACAGGCAATCAACCGACAGGGCTTAACGCCTCCAGCGATGGGGCGTTGCGTCTTTCTGATGACCGTAAAAAGTCCTATCGAACCCTCCATCTTGAGCCGATCATCCAGCGCATAAGCGACATTTTACAGTTCCATCTCTGGGGAAAGAGATTGATTGAGCTGGGCGCCGTTAAATGGGTGTGGGACCCAATTAGCGAGCCCCCACCCCGTGAGAAAGCCGATATGGATCTGCAATATGCCCGCGGGCTCTCTGATGCGGTCGATCAGGGGATACTCTCTGCTGAAGATGCACGCCGCGCTCTTCTCCGTTCGGGGAACCGGCTTTCTTTAGGGATTGAAGAGGAAGATAGCCATGACCTTGGCGGTGAGGAAGAAAACCCCTAAAGGCACGCCCTTCCCGCGCCCTAATGCCGGCATTGCGGAGGCTTATAGACGGTCTATGCACCGTGCCATTGCGCTCATGGGGCGCGATTATGTGCGTGAGATTAGGCAGCTCTATCAGCAGAATGGCCTTGGCCTCGTTGGCGATGAAGCCCCCAACCAGCCACGAGATGAACATGGTCGGTGGGTTGCACAAGGCGGCGCGTCCTTTGTGGGATTACAAAAGACATATGCCGCCCTTCTGGATCGCTTGGAAGCAGAAGGCAAACAACGTGGGCCTTATGGGGTTGCTGCGTGGAATATGGGGCCAGGAGGGCATGATACCCGCCAAGAAGCCGAACTAAACCGCCCTGTCGTGTTGGGAGAAATCCCTCATCCAGATATTTCTCATGCGCGCATTCCTATTATCTTTAGCGAAGGGCGACAAAAAACGACGCATCCTAGTGGGAAAGGCTGGGGACGTCGGCATATTGAGTTTAGACATGGACGCCAGATTAGAGAGCTAGGCTTTAAGCATGCGCTAGAATTCGCTCATTACATCGTGACACATCATACGCAAGATATAGAGAGCCCACGCCATCGCAGCCGCAACCTTGTCATCACGAAAGAATCAGTTGAGCACATGATAGAGGCGCTTCATCTAACGCCTGTAGGCGATCATTACCGCGTCACCACAGCCTATCCAACAGAAGAAAAAATGGGAACCATACGGTAGCGGGCAGAGGTTTCCAAACTCCTCTTATGGGCGATACACGGCCTTATCCCAAAGGTTGAGTCAGCATACACCTAACAAACGAGCCGAGGTGAGAGATTACAGGATAATTCACCCGCTACATCTTTAATCCTATCCCCCGATCTTCCCAATCGTCAAGCTTATTAAGCCCCCTTGAGGGAACGAACGATGACACACGCATCTGATAATGATCGCGCCTATGAAGCGCCTTTCATGCCGCTTTATCCTGCGCATTATTTCCTTGATCAAGAGAAGGAACGGGCAACATCCCTTGCTGATAGCTCCGAACCGCCAACAGTAACAGCGGCACGCCAAGTGCTGGAACGGCTGGCTGGGAAATGGCAGCATTTTTTTGACACGCAAAGCCACGGGATGGCGTCTGATTTTGTTGACGCTGTCGTCGGTCGTCAGTCCCATGCTGTACGGCGCGTCTTGAGGCGCTATGCCGCCGTGGCTCGTTTGTCACGCTATCATGAAGAGCTCGACGTACCCGTTTATCAAGCCCCATCTGAAACCTCCCTCCCTTCTCTTGGCCCGTCTCCAACGGAACAGGAAGAACAGGAAGCCATCGACGCGTTGCAAGAACATACGGCCACGCAAGCATTGCGCAATGTTGGGCGACGGCATGAAGAAGGATGGGTCGGATGGCGCAATGACCGTCCCGGCCCCTTACCATCATTGCCCTCTGACCGCACCAGCGAGGGGAAAGAACGTCTCAAAACGATCCAAGAAGCGGCGGTTGAGCAGAATGTCGCCCTTATTCGCTCTATCCCACAGCAGTTTCACAATCGCGTGGTTCAGGACGTTTATACGGCCCTCACCAATGGGTGGCCCCTTGATGAGTTGGTGCAGTCATTGCGCCATCATTATGGGGTCACACGCAAACGCGCCGCTTTTATTGCCCGCGATCAAAACCGCGCCATCACGGCCCGCCTTAATGTCGCTCAAGCCCTCGCAGCGTGGGGGACAGATGTTGAAGCCCAGTGGTGGCATGTCGCAGGGGGAGAAACCCACCCGCGCATGAGCCATGTGGCAGCCCACGGGACACGTTTCCGCCTTTCCGAAGGGTGTTGCATTGATGGCGAACACATTCAACCGGGCGAGAAAATCGGCTGTAAATGCTGGTTTTCCATACATATACTAGGATTTGATTAGATGCTTAGTAACATAGCCGACGCGGCCCCGAGTTCGCGCTGGAAAGATGCCATTAACGCCCTGCATGCCGGGAAATCTGTCATCACGAAAGCCGGTGTTGATGAGTATCTCGGCAAAGATTTATCCGTTCCAGGATTAGACCCTCACAAAATCTATCGCATCTATCGGCCTCCTGACGTGATTAAAGCGGCTCTACCGGCGATGAGGAGCCTGCGTATTCTGGACGGTCACCATTTTGAAACCGCCGACAATCTCGCTCAGGATAAGCTGGTCGGCGCCACAGGTGACCAGCCTGAGATGCAAGGGGATGCTGCTCTTATCAACGTTACCATTTGGAACGGCCCAGCCATCCGCGACATTGAGTCCAAAAAGAAAGAACAGCTTTCCCTTGGGTATGGGTCAAAGATCACAATGCCCCCTGGAACAACCCCCGACGGACGTCCCTATGACGGGAAAATGACGAAAATCATCCCTGAGCATGTCGCACTCGTGACCGTTGGGCGCGTCAATCATGAGGGGAATTCAGGCCCCCTTGCGAAAATTGCTGATACTGGAGACATGATGGACTTCCAAGCTGCCATACAAGTTCTCTGCCAGACCTGCCCTGATACACCCGCTGATGAAGTGCGTGCGAAGATTACAGAAGCCCTCGCAGAGTTGAACACCAAAGAAGCCAAGAACGGCCCCAATCCAACATCCAAAGAGAACACGACAAAGGATGAGGCTCCCACCTCTTCCACGTCCTCACCGAACGCTGTGAATGAGAAAACGCTCAATAGCCTAGAGCGCCTATCACATGTTCTCACCCAAATTTTCACGAAAAAGGACACCGCTATGGCGGATGAAGACGCTAAAAAGAACCATGCAGAAGAAGAGCGTATAGCACGGGATGTGTTGCGCCGTATGGGCGATAAAGACCCGACTAACGTGCGCGAATGCCTTGAGCATATGGGCCTAACGGACGCGGCTAAACGCGCTATGACGCAGGATGAAGCTCATGGAAAAACAGGGGATGCGCCCGGATATAAACATACGCAAAATGATCTCTTTGGTGGGACATCCACGAATACCATTTCTGGTGGCGGTCATGGGCGCGGCGGTTGGCATCATGATGAAGACACCAGTCAAGAGCAGGAGAGGAAGGAAGATGACAAAGAAAAGCGCATGAAAGCGGCGCGTCTCGAAGCAAAAGACCTGCTCGATAAAGGAATGCACCCAGAGGCTGTAGCGCTTCACTTAGAGAAAAGCCGCAACCTCCCAAAAGAAAATGCGCAAGAGATTGTGAAGCGAGCCCGCAGCATTCCCGCTTCTGAAGGCAAACCCAGCAAAGACACATCCAAAACGAAGGATGAAGACGAGCAGAAGCGCAAAGAAGAGATTCGCCGCGAGGTCGAAGAGCAGCGCAAAGCCGAACGGGAAGAAGACGAGAAAAAACGCAAGCAAGCGGACGAAGCCCGCGACGATGTGGAAAAAGAAACTGGGCGACTACACGGCTGTAAAACAGGCGATAGCGCGGCTGATCTCTACCGCGTTGGCCTTGCTAACCTTGGCTATCAAGGGGCGGATATCCTCCCAGAAGAGGCCTTACAAAGCACATTCCGATCCTTCGCCGCACAACGCCAGCAGGGTTCCGCACATTTAGGCGACAGTGCTGAAAACGCACAAAACACGGCAAATGTTCAGACCCTCGCCCGTGAGCTTCTCGGCTAAAGAAAGACATTTATCATGGCACAAAAAACAGTTTCACTGCTCCAGCCGATCGGTACACCGGGGCAGCGCGTAAATCTCAATCCTCTCAATGTCGTTACAGCTCCTAATGGTGGTTTTTGCGCGGGGAAAAATGGCCTCGCTGTAGGGGCTTTTGCCTGGCCAGACCCTGCTGATCCAAATGGGCGTGCTTTGCTCAATTCTGGCACAGGCAGCCCGCTTGGCTTCCTTCACAAAACACGAACAGGTGTGATTACGACATGGCTTGCCCGCTCAGTGGATGGGCTGCTGCCTGGGCAAGAAGCCACACTCTATAATGGTGGGGATTTCTACGCTGTCGTTGGGGGAACAGCCCCCGTTACAGCTCAAAGCCGCGTTTATGTCGATCCGGCCAATGGGGCTGTCTGTGCCAGCGCAACAGCCAATGCCGTGCCGACAAACTTTACCTTTACGGCCTCTGCTCAGGTTGGAGCTCTTGTCAGTATTTCCGGCTACGGCACGGTCGCTGTGCAGCCCAATAACGCGGCCTCCCCTCCGCAGCCAAATGTAGCGACACCAAGCGTAGCCTCACAGCCGGCCACGACAGAAGCAGCGTCTCCCTCCGCAACGCAGGCCGATACTGCGGATACCAAAGCCTCCCCCTCTACGTCTAAAAAGTCTTAAACCATGTCTCTTAATCCTAATCTTCAGAAAGTCTATGACAGCGGGCACGCGCTGGATGTGTTCGCTAAAACGGGCGTGCATTTTAACGCAACGCCTGTTGGGGCTCCCCAGAACGCGCCTATCCACCTTATCGGAGCCCGCGCTAAAATTGGGGATGCGGCCACAACCGCTGCCCCAACATTGCCCCCTGATGGAAGCCTCTCCACGGCTAACAACAATGGCTGGCTGCTCTCTACCCTTCAATTTGTCTCACCCGAAACCGTCGATGTCATTTACGGCGCGATGAATGCCGGGCGTGCTTTTGGGGAACGCATTATTGGGTCGTCCACCGACCGCGTGATTGCGTGGCCCAATGCCGAGCAGGTCAGTAGACGCGGTGCTTATGATGACTTTGCACCCGCGCCTCTCTCAGACGTCAACTATGATTACGATCAGAGAGAGACACGCCGTGAAATGACTGGCATTGTCTATGGCGACCTTGAGACGGACATGGCAGGACGATCTCGCCTTAATCTCATCCAAGACAAGCGCAAATCAGCCGCTCTCTCAATGGCTAAGTTTCTCAATGAGGCTGCTCTCTATGGTCTCTCGGGGCAATCAACCTATGGTTTCCTCACTGACCCTAACCTTCCCCCCGCCATTACGCCGGCCGTCTGGAAAGATGCGACAACACAAGGCAACGGTGGGACAATCACGCTGTGGACGGACAAGAACGGCTATCAGAAATTTGAGGATGTGCGTCGCACTTACAATCAACTGCTCCAGCAAGCGGGCGGCATGATTGATATTTCACAGTCGCGCAAGCTGAAAAAGAAACTCCTGATCGGCACAAGCCTACAGAATGATATTATTGGCACGACGAACGAATATCAGTTCGATATGGCCAAGCAATATGACACGCTCTTTGGTCAAGGTATGTGGGAGATTGTCGCCCTGCCTGAGCTTGATGACCCCGTGCGTGGCGCTACTCTTGCGATCATTATTGAAGACTATCAGGGTGTGAAGACCTGCTATTGCGGCCATCAGCTCAAATATCAAGAAGGCCGGATTGAAACCCACTCCACCCATTACAGTCAGAAGGTGTATGCCCAAACGGCTGGCTTCTTCGGGGTGCGCCCCTTCCTCATTGCAAAAATGACGGGCCTTACTGCGCCTACACAACCATAAAGGAAACGATGATGGCCTTCGTTGTCAGCAAAGCCTTTCACGATGTCATCTTTGACATCTCTCCTCCTCTTCTCTTTGACCCACATTCCACACAACCCCCGCGGATTGATCATGGGCGCACGCGACAGATCATTATTCGCGGCACGTCCATGACCGTTAAGCATGTCGTGAAAAATACGGACGGGAAGCGTCGCATTGCTGTACGTGATCATGGGGAAGCCGCCCCCGATGCCATCATGCTCACAGAAATTGCTGATCAAGACTGGGAAGCTCTTAAAACCCTTCATGCGTCCCATCCTTTACTGGTTAACGGTGTGATCCGCAGGGTTCAGAAAAAACGTGACGGTAAAAGCATTGGACGTGAGTTGGAGGGACTGCGCACGCATGACCGCCGCCTGCCCAATGATCGCGAAAGTGCCTCTGAGGAAGCCCAAAAACGAGCGGAAGAAAACCGTGCTCCCAACACGAGCGACGCTGACACGATGGCGATTTTGGAAGCGATGAACAGGTAAGACGATGCCTCAACAGACTCCGATAGCTGGGAGTGTCGCGTTAGAGAGTAATGCTTTCTATGCGGCCTTCCCGGCGTTTAAAGGCGTCGTGAGTAATGAGCAGGTCGCGATAAACTTCCGCCGTGCTGAGCGCTTTGTGGATAATACACCTGCGTCCATCATTTCGGATATGGATGACCGTCAAGAGGTGCTGTATGACCTGACGGCTTTTTATCTCGTGCTGGTGCAAAATGCTGTGACAGCAACGCCAAGCGCGGGGGAAGGTCGGACAGGCGGCACCTTAGAGCCGGGAATGGTGGGCTCCCTCACCTCGGCTCATGAAGGGTCTGTCGGGGTGGGGATTCAGTCGCTCCAATCCGGCAACGCTAGCGGAACCGAAAAGTTCCTCATGCAGAACCAATTTGGCGCGATGGCATGGCAGATCATCCAGCGTTACCTTCACGGCCCGCTCTATGAAACCGTTGGTCTTGCTTGGGATGCTTACTTATGGCCGTAAAATCAGGATTTGGGATGGATGTGAATGGCCTTGAAAAGCTCAAGAAGCAACTCCAGCAGCTCAGAGAGCAATTCCCCAAAGAAGCGACCTTAACAGTAGGGTGGGATCAGAATTGCCGCTATCCAGATGGAAAATATGTGGCCCCTATCGCGCTCTTGCAGGAATATGGCGGCATTGTCCCGGCCCCGCCGGATATGAAAGGCAAAAGCACGGTGCGCATCCCCGCGCGTCCGTTCTTGCGCCCCTGCATCGCCCAGCATGAAGCGAAATGGGATTATATCTTGGCTCAAGGGGTGAAAGAGGCTGTCACGGATAAAAGCCTGACGGGTGAGAAAATCCTCCTTCGCGCCGGTCTGACGATGAAAGCCGATCTGAAAGCCTCCATCAGCGCTGTAACAGCACCAGAGCTCTCACCCTATACAATCCGCAAACGGCTCGAAAAGAACCCGTATAGTGCCGATGCGTTAAAGATGGGTATGCCCGCCAAGCCGCTCCAAGATAGCGGCTATATGCTCAGAAGTATCACTTACTTCCTACGACCGGGCATACCGGGGAAGGGTGGCTCTTCGTGAAGGTTAGTTATACTGGCTGACCTTGTCGATCAGAGGAGAGTATCTGGCTCACAAGAGAGGGGTTTTTGTTGAGCATAGCAAGCAAAACCATTGCTGGGCCTGTTGGCGTGCGGCGCCCTTGTTCCCAGTTAACAAGAGTGCCTTTTGCCACCCCAATGGTTCGCGAAAACTCTGCCTGAGAAAGGCCCGTTTTTGCACGAATACGCGTTACATCAACACGAGGAACACGCACGCGATGGGTCACGGCGCCGACATCATTCCCTTTGGCCATATCCAGAGCTTCTTCAAGCCCCCGCATAATGCTTTCACCAGCTTCACTCATGATGCCCTCCGTAAAAAGCGATTAAAGAACGCGCTTTTTCGAGGTCATGACTGTTCTGTAAGTTAAGCCAAAACTCAGGGCTCGTCTCAAAATGCTTTGCCAGCAATAACGCCGTTTCTGCCGTCACAGAGCGTTCTCCCTTGAGAAGCTGAGAAATGAGGTTTGGCGCGACGCCAATGTCACGAGCAAGCTGGCGGCCGCTTATGGCCAGCGGTTCCAAGAATTCTTCCCGCAATACATCGCCTGGAGTGACATATCCTAGTGTTCTCATCGCGTGTCTCTTATTATTGAACAATATACACAAATTGCGTATAAAAGACCTGTTGAGGCAATGAAGCCCAACATAAAAGGAGGTTGCTTATGAGCAAATCCCCTAAGCGTGATGAGATCATCTTTTGGCTTGTTGTTATTCAAACGCTCTGCACTGTTTCTGAAACAGCAAAGGACGTTGGGGTGTGGCTTGCCTCATGGATAAAATCTCATCACTAAGCGGTATGAGGGGAATTTCTTCCCCTCATACCCTTAACTCTCTTGCGGCAAAGGATGCAGCATGAACTGGTTTCTTGAACGGCCCAGCCGCCTGTGGTGGATGGTTGGCCTTGTCGCCCTCCTCAGTTTTTTATACGGCCTGATAAAAGTTCTAGCTACATAAGGAGACTCTCATGACACCGACACGTTTCCGTGAATGTCTTGATGTGTTCCATTGGTCACAGCGAGGCTTCGCCCGCATTATTGGGCGCGGTGAAGGCACTGTGAGGCAATGGGCACGTGGCGCTGTCAGTATTCCCTTTGACGTCGCTCAATGGCTTGAGTCATGTGCGTCTTTTATGGAGTCTCACAGACCACCAGAACGCCACCAACATGCCGATAAACAGTAACCCTTTTTACACTAAATCTCTTAGAGAACCCTCCCCTCAACCGGGAGGGTTTTTTTATGCCCCATAGGCCCATTCATGAACCTCCGCTCTCTCGCAAATGCCGCAACGTCTCGCATTAGCCCCAACACCCCTGTGATCTGGCGTCAGAATATGGGCACAACCCAGAACATGGAGACGGGGGAACGCTCGTCGAATTGGCAAGAGACCGCCATCACTGGGCAGGTGCAAGCCCTCACCTCACGTGACTTACACCATATTGAAGGCCTCAATCAGCAAGCCTATAGCCGCGCCGTTTATCTCAACGGACAAGCAATGGGCGCACGACGGCTCGCTATGAAAGGCGGCGATCTCTTCATCATCGCAGGCCAAACATGGAAGGTCATTTCCGTTCCCGAAAACTGGCCTCTCAATGGCTGGGGAAAGGTCATCGTGACCTTGCGACAGGCAGGAGACCAACATGCAGACTAGCACCAGCGGCACGCAGCAAGACGTGCAACGCGCTGTCTTCCGCTATCTACGCTCCCTCATACCCGCAGATATTCCGGTGATTTTCGCTCAAGAAAATGACGTGGAGATACCCAAGCCGCCCTTTGTCATGATCAATCCCGGCTTGTCTCATCGCATCGCCACCAATAGCCGCATGCGCTCTGTCGATGGGCACGTTACCGTAGAGCAAGCCACACAAAGCACCGTGCAGGTTGATTGCTATGGCCAAGGCGGAGCGGATCGCATGGCCATCATCACCGCCCTTTGGCGTGACAGCTACGCCTGCGACTGGTTCCGCCACAACGTCCCTGCCTTAACCCCGCTTTATGCGCAGCAACGCCAGCACGTGCAGTTCATCAACGAAGCTCAGGATTACGAAGAGCGCTGGACGGTTGATCTCATCTTACAAGCCAACCAGCGCGTTACCTACGCTGAAGACACCGCCATTTACCCCGGCCCCATTTCTACGAAAGACCTTTTATGAGTATCCCACTCTCCGCCCTCGTCTCTGTGCATCCCTCTGTCGTCCAGACGGGGGCTGGGCAAAACAATCTCTACGGCCTTATGCTCTCACAGAGCCCTAATCTGCCCTTTGGCCGCACCCTCTCCTTTAGTAACGCTGATGATGTCGGCACGTTATTGGGTAAGAATACGCTCGAATATCAGCAAGCCGCGCTCTATTTTGGCGCGTATACAGGGGCAACAAGCCGCCCTGCTGTGCTGACGATGGCTCATTTCCCATCAGACCTTACAGCGCCCATCCAAGCCTCTCTTTGGGGCGGGTCATTGGCAGGAATGACGCTCCATGCTCTTCAGCAGGTCAAGGGGACGCTTTCCTTGTCTGTCAACGGTGCGGCTCTTAATGCCCCGGTGGATTTGTCCGCTTGTCAGTCTTTCTCTGATGCCGCGCATAGTTTGAGCACAGACCTCTTCCCGTCTGGCGGTGGGGCTGTTGCGTGGAATGTGGGGCTGTCGAACTTCGTTATCACCGCACCGTCCCAGCCATTGGAAGAGGGCGCGTCTTCACCACCGCCGAGCAGCATCACTTCCGCAGCCGGAACGGTTGCCGATGCGTTAGGACTCTCCCCTGCTAAGGGCGGTGTGGTGACGCCTGCCTTGCCGCTCCCCTCTGTTGGAGCTGTCATGGATTTGATCCGAGCGTATAACCCGACATGGGCGAGCTTCTTCTGTGCGTTTGACCCGAAAGAACGCTACAAAGATTTCGCGGCTTGGATCAACAGCCAAAATAGCAGTTGCATGGGTATTCTCCATGACAGCGTGCTCGACGGCATGACGGCCTCGGCACTGAACCAAGCCACAACAGCCTATGACGGGGTGACGGCAGCTCAATATAGCGGCATTTTTGGTCTCAATAACGACCCGCTAACACCGGCTTTTGTCTCTTCTATTTATGCGTCCGTCGATTTCACGCAAAAGAACGGCATGCTTCCCTTTGCGGGTCGCACCTCGTCTGGCCTCATCGCCACCGTGACCGATCGTGCTATCGCTGAAGCATTAGAGGCTAAAGGCATCAATTATGTCGGGGATTATACGGGCCCTGATGATACCGATCTTACGCAGCTTCAAGCAGGCTTTGTTTCTGGTGATTTTGCCTGGGCCGATGCTTATATGGGACAGATTTGGTTTAACCGCCGGATGCAGCACCTGCTCTCTGTGCGTCTGCGGGCACCACAATCCATCCCTTACACACGCGCTGGCGATACCATGATTGAAGCAGTGCTGTTACCGGCCATTCAGGACGCCCTCAATTTCGGATTGATCACCCAAGGCGTTGTGCTCTCCGAAGATGAGCAGCTCACCCTAAGTTCTGAGTTTGGTTCCAATACGCTGCAAGCCTTGCAAACGGCGGGATATGTCACGCTTGTGGCGATGGAAAAGGCCGACCCCGCCATACGTGGCAAGCGCCAGACTGTTCCCGTTACCGTCCTTTACACACAAGGCGGTTCTGTCCAGCGCATTTCTCTTAATTCGATTGAGGTTCAGTAATGTCTCACTCCGTCACCTCAGCAAACAGCACACTTGTGCTGAATATTGGCGATTGGCGCGCCTCGTCTGGTCTTGCCAGCCTCAACACGGCCCTGGCTCCCATTGCGAGCGCTATCGCCGCTCCCATCGAAGTGGAACGCTTCTCAGCGGACATGATGTTCAACGTCAATGAGCAAGAAATGGTTGAAACCTTCAAGCCCATTGATGGCGGTTTCGCCGCTAGCCGTCGGATGGCTTGCCAGCGGCGAAACCGCCACGATGGACCTTCAGCTTATGGCAGACTCTCCAATGGCGAAGATACTCACTGGACTTGCCGCTGCTCAAAATCGCGGCCAGGAAACGCTGTTGATCAGCGCTACCCTGACCAATGTCGCGCAAGGCATGAAATACGTGCTCTCAGATGGCGCGTTCGTTCGCACAAAGCCCATGCCCGACCACGGCAAGACACAGGCCCCGCTTAAATACGGCTTCGTCTTCTCGTCTTGCACGCCAATGCCGATTGTTTAAAAGAGCAGAGAGTGGTGAGGATCACGCTTTCTTCACGAAGGACGGATTTTTAAGAAGTCTGCACCGGAGTACGTGCAGGAGCTGGGTTTTCTTCCATGTAATGCGCCGTTTGTTCAAGCCATTGTGCAATCGGGGCAGGAACGTCCAGACGCCCGCGTGCCCATTGTCGCACTGTGCCTTCACTACATCCAACGACCCGCGCAAAACCGCGTTGTGTCCAGTGCATAAGCGCTAGACATTCTCGCATTCGTGTTGGTGTCATGACACTCTTCCTACCATGTGTATCCAATATAAATTCCACCAATGAGCGCTATAACGGCTGTGATACTAAAAAGAACGACAAGATTCCTACCTGAATCAAAGAATTTAAACATCTCATTCTCCTTACATGGTGGGTGAAGGGTTCCCCCTCCACCCCGTCTCCTCAATGATGACTGAGAAAACGACCGATTAACGTTCCCGCAGCAATAATCGCCATGAAAACCGTACAGACAGTCTGCACAATCGTCATGAGATACATGTATCGGGCACGTTTTTCGGAATTGTTTGCCATGGATATTCTCCTTTGCATGTCGGGTTGCATTACCTCGACCCCTTTCTTGTTACGCATTTTGCGTAATTAAGCAAGAGTTTTTTGGCACGTCATCTGAATTGTTAAGCCCCTTTTCTTCCCACAAAGTCGCCATTATACCTCAACGAAAGCTCCCATTATGACACGACGCCCCCTTCTCTGGTCTCCCCGCTCTGGGCGGGATAAAGGCCGCATGTTCAAAATCACCGAGATGGATGCCTTCTCCTGCGAAGAATGGGCACGAGAAGCCCTTGGCTTGGTGGCTCGCTCCATCTCTGGCCCCGACTCTCCGTTGCTTTCAATGATGGCCTCTGCTTTACGAGAGAGCTTTTTGGACGAAGAGCCGGAGCCTGTGCAGGTTCCCAAAGAAAGCACCTCCAAGCGCACGGCGGAAGTCGTGGAGAACGTCAAGCGTGAACGAGCGGAAGAGGCCAAGCTCAAGACCGTTGATAAACGCGAAGACTCCCCTATGAACCTCGCGGCCTTGCTGGGCTTGCGTATCTTTCTTCAGCTCTCCCCCAGCGAGCAGAACACCGCTCTAGTGCCCTTGATGGCTTGTTGTGAGCTAAAGGATGAGGACGGCCAGTGGCAGCCTGTCTATGAAGATGGCCGAGTTTCTGACTATGCCCGCGCCACGTTAATGGACGCCCGCACCATTACCCAGCTCCGCGCTAAAGCCTTTGGACTGCATGCGGATTTTTTTACACCCGCCGCCCGGTCGATTGCCGAGCGGATGGTACTAGCCGCCCACATGACTGGGCAGGAACCCGCAACATCCCCCGCACCATCAGCGCGTGCATAACCGCCAAACTCGCGACACTGGCCGAACTCCAGACGGTTTATGGCGTGAAAGACCTCTACGACATGCTGGAAATTGCCAGCGTGCAGGCTGAAAACGAGCGCCGTGCTTATAAAGCAGCGCAAAAGCAAACAACGGTGAAATGATGAAGGTGGCCTTAAGAGCCTTTGCGTTCCATCAAATAGAGGACATAAGACGTGACGACCTCCGAAAATAATAAGCCCAGTGAGCTTCAACTTTGGCTCATTGAAACACAATATGCCTCTGCTGAAGAGGCCTATAAGGAAGTGATGTCTGCTCACGAACGGCTCAAAGGACGATTAAGCTCGGTTCTTACCCTCACTATCACTTTGTGCACAGCTTTTTATACGGCTGCATTTTCTGGCACGCATCATGCACGCGCTTGCCTCTTGATTGGCATCGGCTATACGGTTGTCGCGTGTTTTTGTATTGCCGGTCTCTACCCCACTGCCCTTAGAACAAAAGCTGTTAATGCGGAGGCTTTCAACGCGGTTATGAAGGTCAACCCAATGCCATTAACCAAACAAGACCATATCAGACGTTTTACGCAATTTATTGAAGCAACCGTATCTTTCAATGCGCGAAAGCTTTGTAAAGACAGGCTATTGCTTCAAATCACATGGGTCTTACTCGTTCTTATTCCCCCCATTGCGAGTATCATAGCTTGGGGTTCTTAATTCTTCGGGCATACTATCCATCGCCATAGCTTTAATAATACGAGGCTTTGGATTGTTGCGTGGGTCAACTGTTCCCGCCCTCAAGAGGGAATCTGCTAAAGCTTGCACATTTTCTGAAGGCGCGTTCTTTTCATCGCTCATTGAATAATCCTTTCACAGAAAAGCAGAGCGTACCCCTCATTCAGAGTCAACAACCCCACAAAACCGCCATTATGCCGCCCTCAACCGGGCGGCTTTTTTTATGGAGAATACCCATGACTAACACCAAACAAGATACTCTCTACGCAAAGACATCCCATATATGGGCTGACATTACACATTGCGGAACCGTTTTGATGATGTCCATTCCTGAACCCCCGGTAGATCTGGAAAAGCCGATCATCGTGCCGATAAGCAGCATTGCCGACAACGCAGGTTTTATCCAGTTTGTCTGTGTTGGTATTATTAACGGGGAAGCATTGTTTCGAGCCAATGGATCAATCCCGGAGAGTTGCTCAAACCCATGTGAACAAGGCCAGATGTTAATGATTTCAACCCATCGGCAGGAAGAGAACGCAAAGCACTTTTCAGCTTCGCCTTAACCGTTTTATCGGCAGATGAAGCATCAATATACTCTTCAATCATTCCCTTAATAGTCTCGGCGTTAATTTTAACGGTCACGACATTAAGCTCTGACGTTAATCCGCCGTCTTCTGATAAATAATCAATGCCTGAAGGTTTTATTAGTGCGCCGCCGAAAGACCATTGCCCACTTAGACTCCTGCTAATACGAGCCTCAACAAGGCCGTGTTCATGCAAATATTCCAGATTAATACAAAGAATATCACGAGGCATTAGGTCAGTTATCTCATCACCATACACTAAAGCCCCTTGCCGCTCGTTGAGAACGCGCAAAATATTCATCCACCTCTCGCGGGTAACTAGATTTGTATCAGACGACATAATAGCCTCTCCAAAAGATTTATCCTTACACTTTTCTTTTCTAGAAAATAGACGATTCTCATGACCTTACAGATGTTGCTTATGGGAACAACATGCTGAGCGTCATTATATAAAATGGTCCAATTTTCCCCATAGACCCACCAGAAGCCGCTCCACACCGGGCGGCTTTTTTATACTCCGCCACCCCCTTCACTGTGAGAATATTATGCCGGAAGAGACAAACATTGCCGGTCTGAGCATTGGCCTTGACCCCTCGCTCTTTCTGGGCGGATCGGCTGAAGTTCAGGACGAGATCGAGAAGCTTCTTGCGTCTTTCATTCATGCCTCGCGTGAAGGGGACAAGACGGTAGAAGCGCTCGCTAAGTCCCTCTCCGCCTCGCCTAAAGAGGTTGCTAAAGCCTTGCGTGAGATGGACAAGCAAGATGCCCAGGCCAATAGGGCGACACAAAGGCGGCAAGCCCTTGCTCAGAAGCAAGCCCAAGCGCGGCATCGTGACGAGATGCGGATGCTTAAAGAGCGTGGGGTCGCCCTTAGCAATTTACGTGATAGCCTCCTGTCGATTGCTTCCATTACCATTGGCGGGGCTGGTATCGCAGGAGCTTATAACGCCGTTAAGAGCACAGCTCAGGAGGGTGCGGATGAAAGCACCTTTGCAACCAGAACGGGCACAAACTACCGTCAAAATGTCGCTGAAGAAGAAGGCGCTTCAATCTCTGGCATGGCCACGAAAGAGGAAGCCCGCAGCTCTATTTCTGTTTGGGCTAATACGCGGGAAAAGATGCGTAATGATGGTGAGTTGCACGAGCTTTACAAAAATTTACTTCGCGGTGTTAATCTCACTACCTTTGCAAATATTAAAAATCACGCAGATGCTGTGCAATATGCTATCGGCTCGATGCGTCATTACGGGTTAACAAATGCTGATATTGCCTATCGTCTTGAAAAATCTGGACTGACCTCGGGCGGCTATACGGCCTTCGCTCTGGATACAAAGAAGTTCCGTGAGTCTAACGCAAAGGGCTACGAGAACACGCAGGACATGAACGAGGCAGAAGACCTCAAAACGTCTGCTGAAATTGGCAATCTTGAATCCCTAACACGCCATCTCCGCCGCACAATCTCACGAGACCTGAACCCTTTCGTCCACGAACTTTCAGGGCTTGTTGTAAACCTCGATGAAATCGCGCAGAAGAACCCTGACATGGTGAAAGACGCAGCCCTTCTTGCTGCTGGATTAACAGGACTTTCCGCTGCTTTTATGGCGCTGACGCCTGTCTTCAAAATTATAGGGGTTTTAAGGGCTGGAAGCTTAGGACTATTGGCCGACTTAGCCCCTTTACTTGCCCTAAGTGGGGATACTCCGAATGATCAATCCCCTTTTAAAGAATATGATGAACTCGCGGCGCATTACAGGAAGCGTACAGGAAGCACGAGTAACTGGGGTTTAAATGAAGATGAGGAACGCCGCCTTGTCCAGCAAGAAAAAGACCATGCGTCTCTAGGCACTTCACCACCTACACCACACAACAAAACAACGCCTCTCACCTCAACCCCATCTCCAACAACACCTAAAAACAATCAGAAAGTTCCCAATCAGCAAGCTAGCGGCCCCTCTTCGTCTCGTGATCAAGAGAGGCCGCAGAAAACCAAGGCCCCTCTTCAGTCGCCGCCTATAGCTAAACAACCAGATGCGCAAAGCGCTCCTAAGACGCCTTCACCTCAGCCTCTGCCTGACCAGAACGCTCAACCCGCAAACACGCCTAGGCAACCTCAAGAAAGTATCTCCCTTCCCTCACCAACCATGCAGGCTCCCTCTCAGGCCCCTCCTAACTCCCAGCCTGTTTCTTTCGACCCTAACGACATAGACCGCCTCACGGGTGCGGTTGCGATGACTGAAAGTGGAGGCAATCCTCTCGCTCGCAGCGGTAAAGGCGCTGAGGGGCTCATGCAGTTCATGCCTGCAACGGCGAGACAGTATGGCGTGAAAGACCCTTACGACCCACAGCAAGCATGGCAAGGTGGGCAGCATATGCTTCTCGACCTGCTCAAATACTATCATAACGACCTTGAGAAAGCGCTTGCTGCCTATAATTGGGGCCTAGGGAACGTTAACCACGTTGTGAAGAAGTATGGGGCCTCTTGGAAAGACCATCTTAGGAAAGAAACCAAAGACTATATCCCGCGTGCTGAGAACAATCTTCGCACTAACCACCTCGTGCAAAGGCCCATGATGGGCGCGGAAATGGCCACCTCTAGGCCGCATATCGCTCATCATCACAACCGGTCAGAGGTCGCGATGACGATCCAGAACGTGACCGTCAGGGCCAACAATCCGCAACAATTCCAGCAACAGATGCAACGCGTCGCATCAACGTCTATGGGGCATCCCACCTCATGGAACAGCAATCAACTGTGAGGTTTCTATGGGACTTTTAGGCAATTTAGAAGGCGGCGCATTGGCGACCGGCCTTAATGTTGGACGTGGCTTTCTGGATAAAGCTCTCGGCTATGAATGGGGGCTGTATTTTAAGGATAAGGATACAGGTGCTCTAAAGTCCCTTTTTCCGCAAGCTCGTATTACGGGGATAGGCATGACAGCCTCTGCTAATGCCGCCCAAACACCGCTCGAAGACGGGGGATTCCAGAGTTACAATAAAGTTCGGAAGCCTGAAAGCTGGACTCTCAATCTCGTTTTCATGCGTGATCCTCTTCGCACGGCAGGCAATCAAGGGAAAGTGCTTGGAAAACTTGAGACACAGCTCGAGAACGCTTCAATTCTTTTTCTAAAACAGCCTGGTCACACATCTTCAACCGTCACATTGGTGGGGTATGATTATAAGAGAGAGGCCCGCTCTGGCTGCGACCTCTTGATCGTCAATCTAACGCTTCAAGAAGTACGCTCCACCGGGAAAAAAGTCATCCAACACAAAGACGGAACCTTTGCGGAGAAACAAAATATGGGCCATGTAGAGCCAATTCCTAGGAAGTAGGAATTGGAAGCTAGCGAAAATCAGAACTTTCTAGGCTATAATCAAGGTGAAGGACGCCATCCCCGGTTCCGTTCTGTACATCAACAAAGGATGGACGATTTTCATCGGCCCAGCAAACGCGTTGCATGTAGTCTTTTGCTGATGCCTTGAAGTTTTTGTTTTTCGAAGAAAAAGAACAGTTCTCAGCGTACCACATATGATCTTCTTTTTTCACAAAGTGGCACCTAGCATCGACTTCACCCTCCAGCGAGGCCGCTTCCTCTTCCTCTGGATATTCCATTTTCACTATCAAGCAAGGCGAATTGGGATATTTCATAGTATATAAGACGGAGGGAGGCGGCGGCAGAAGAGCAACAGGCCCCTTTTTCTTGTCTTCCTCTGCCTGCTTTTCGTCCTTAATCGCTTTCTGTGATTTGTCCCACGTCACCCCCCATTGCTGGCGGATGAACGCCTTTTCGTAATCATTAGCCGGTCTATGGGCTTGGGCTGATCGCCGTAGGGCTGCTGGGGTGCATAGCCTGTCTTGAACGATCATCACACGGTTATCTGTTGCGCCGGGAAGTCCTTTCCCCTCCACATTCATCTTCACAAAGCCATCTAAGATAGCGCATTGCGAGGACGGTTGATGAAAGAAAGCCCATGCCCCCCAATGGGCAGAGACAGGGTCAAACCCCGCCGCCTGAAACTCCATTTCCGTTCTGACTTGGCTTCTCTGCGTCCAGACATCATCAACAGGGGCATCCGATGCGTAAGCAACGCCAGAAAAACCCGAGGCGAGAAGAAGAGTAAAAGGCCGTTTCACAATATTCCCCCTGTCATGCTCTCCCCTCCATACCGGAGATGGGAGTTTTCGCAAGTGGGAGGAGGTTGGAGGAAGACGCTAAAAATGTCTATTTATGTCATCACACGACCTCGAAAGGAGGGATGCCATCTCAAAGCATGATAGATCCTTCAAAGAAGTAATCTCCAGTTTCTTTAAGCTTATCCACGGTAAAAAAGGGCCAAAAGCAATCACGGATTGTATGGCCTCCTCCATGTCTTACATACAAAGTGTCTCTTCTGACATTGAGAGGAAAAAAGAAGAAAACGAAACCGGAGAAAAATCAGTGTGGCACCTTACCCATTTTGGCCCTGATTTATGATCTTCTGCACAAAAGTTTTATATTCCTCAACAGGCCGCTCCACATCGGGGCGGCTTTTTTATGTCCGTAGGAAGTCCTACCATGCCTAACGATTTCGCACAGTTTACGCCCATAGATCGCGTCTGGGTTGATACCAGCGCCCACGGCACGGTCATGATGCTATTGCTTTCCTCGCCCAATTACGACCTAACACAACCTGTCTTTGTCCCTCTATCGAACCTTCAAGAAACAGTAGGTTTTATTAAGTTCGTCTGGGTTGGTGTGTGGGAAGGCAAGGCCCTTCTCCGTGCTGACGGGATAACGCACGACCCACCTGCCCCAGAGGCTCAAATCCGTACAATCACTTTTACCAAAATGTCTCAGTTATGAGCCTTTATACGATCCCACTTTCTGCCGCAGCCCCGCAGACAGTGACTGCCACATTGAGCGGCCAATCCTGCACGATTGATCTCGATTGGCAGCCTCAATACGGCCTCTTTATGAGCGTCATGCTCAATGAAAACACGCTGTGCTCTGGTCGTCTTTGCCTAAACGACACGCCGATTATCCGACGCGTTGGAACAGCCTTACCGGGCGATCTTTACTTTCACGACACACAAGGAAACGCAGACCCTGAGCTAGCAGGCTTAGGGACGCGTTGGGAACTTATCTATGACGGAAGAACATCGTAACGTTCGGGGACGCCCCAACTTCCAAAAACGCCGTCTAGCGGTGGAACTTTATATTCCACCCGGCACAAAGAAGGTAGACTACCACCAATGGAACAGCGTCCCCTCAGAGCTTGAGGGCGATACGATCCTCATGGAAGGTTTCCGCACAGAAGCGCAGATCGTCTGTTCAGGGCAACAAGGCGGTGTGGAAAGTCAAATCTGTGTCTATAACCCTCCACAGGACATTCTTCGTGCTGTTGCGGGGTATGGCAATAACGGCATGATCTTTCAGGTCGGAGATAACAACTACCCTGTAGAAATCCGACTTTACAGCGTTGAACGCGCGGCTAAAGGCTATGTCCCTCCTGCAACGGCTATCAACAAGCGCCGCCAGAAACTCTATGGGGATCAGGCTAAAAACGATATCGCCACCCTGATTTACCGAGGTGGGCTGGTCAATTCTGTTGCGGATATGTCGTCTCTACCCGACCCGTTTCTCGCTATCCAGTCGAACACGATGGACCCGATTAGGGTTATCCCGGCTCCTGTTATGTCCTACAAGGGAGCCGTTAAGGTCGCTGATGTTTTTCAAAAGATCGCCAAAGACCTCAACTTGAGGTTTGTCAATCATGGCGTTGAGACCATGCTGGTCAATCCATACTTTACAGGGAACTATACCGACCAGCTCGACAAATGCTCCCTAGAAGGTTTTGCAAGCTATATTATCGACGGACGCACCCTCAGCATCCGGCCTAATGTCGAACGCCGCCTTGCTAGTGAAGGCGATAAGCAGGTTATTAACAAACATACTGGATTGCTTGGCGTTCCGTCCTTCAATAATTGCGGGATCGTCTTCAAGCTACGTTATCGCCCGTCTTTGTCCTTTGGAGATGTCATCCGGGTTGAAAGCGAAACGCTGCCCAATGGCACGGGGTATTATGTCGTCCGCGCCGTGACACATCACCTTTCTTCAGAAATGCCAGATGGGCCGTGGGAGTCTGAGATAGAGGCGTATTTCGCCAATTTGGGCAATCTCGACCAGGCGCGCGCAAGGATAGGCTGACTATGTCTTCTCTCTTTGGTCTCTTCACTCAAAACACGACCCATTCCGACGTTGAGCGGCTGAATTACATTCTACGCACTGTAGGGCAGAAAGGTACGATCATTGTTCCCGTTCAGATTGTGTCTGTTGACCTCCAAAAACACCGTCTCATCGTCGCGCCTATGATCCAGCAAGTCACCACTGACGGACGCGGCATCCCCCACGCGCCCCTTCACGACATCCCCTATGGCTACGAACAAGCGGGGGAGTGTGTTTTACAGATCGACCCGCAGCCGGGGGATATTGGCATCGCTGTGTGTGCCTATCGGGATATATCGCGCCTCAAGGCCACGCAATAGTCTAGCACTCCACCAACAGCGCGCTGCTATGCGTGGGAAGATGCCGTGTATATCCGCACGCTTTGGACGGCCAAAGCCCCCAAGCACGTTATCACGATTACCCCTGGAAGCGGCATTACGCTCACCAGTCCTCAGCCTGTCACCGTCAATGCTGACCTCCATGTCAATGGTTCTGTGACCGCAACAGGTGACGTGACAGGTGGCGGTATCTCTCTGGATCACCACACGCACGGCGGCGTGCAATCGGGGGGATCAACAACCTCACCACCGCACTAAGGAACAACCTCATGGCCGACCTTCTTCTGACAGATGACTGGGACTTATCCATTACTGAAACGGGGGATTTAGCTCTTACAAATGAGAACCTCTCTGTCGCTCAAACCATCGGGAACAGCATCAAGCTCATTCTAGGCGAGAGCTGGTATGACCCGACCAGTGGACTTTCTCTCAATACGCTTCTTAACGAGCAAAGCGGCCCCAATCTCTCATTCATTCAAACCACCCTCAATGAAGCAGCGATGAAAGTTGCGGGCGTTGTCGATGCCGACACGCTCCTGTCCTATGACCGCAACACACGCCGCCTCACGGGCACGATTTACGCCACAACCCAGACAGGTAAGACCTTACATGTCACCCTCTAGCACTCAAGTGCCAGCCCCGGCCCTGACCGATACGGGCTATCAAGCGCCCTCTTCTGCTGACATCCTGCAAGGCGTTATCGCTGACCTACAAGCCGCCACAAATGGGCGGCTTTCTTTTTATGATGATGACGGGAATTTGTTGGTCGCCAAACCGCAAAGCCAGCTTGCTGTATCGCAAACGGCTATTCTCTCCGATGTCCACGCCGCCTTTATGGCGCTCATGGCTGGGATTGATCCACAAACCGCTTTCGGTGTTCTTCAAGATGCCATCGGGCGCATTTACTTTATGGAACGCCGTGCCGGATCAGCAACCGTCGTCAATGGTCTATGTCGTGGTTATCCGGGCACTGTGATCCCCGCCGGCACGATGGTGCAGGACACGAACGGCAACAGCTACACCGCCCAGGAGACCGGAACGATTGGGCGCGACAGCACGGTCACGATCCAATTTGAAAACACCGTCACAGGCCCAGTTGACTGCCCCGCTGGTACCTTAACGGGGCTCTATCAGCAGATAGCCGGATGGGATTCAATCACTAATCCTCAAGCGGGTATCATCGGCAACAATCAAGAAACCCGAACGGACTTTGAGACGCGGCGGCGGAACTCTGTCGCAGCCAATAGCCGCAGCCAAAACGCGTCTTTGATGGGCGCCTTGCTGGAACTGGATGGCGTGACGGACGCCTACGTGATGGATAATCCCAGCGGCAACGCGACGACGATCAGCGGGGTGCCGATGGAACCCCACGCACTTTACGTGCTCGTCGAAGGCGGGACGGAGACTGCGATTGGCCAGGCGATCCTTGCTAAGAAGCCCCCTGGCATTGCCACGATGGGCGACCGGCTCGTCACCGTGCAGGACACGAACCCGGTTTATGACGGCAATCGCCCCTCCTACACGTTTCGTTATGACCGACCGCAGCCCGTGCCTGTGACCGTCGCCGTCACGCTCGAACAATCCGACAGCGTGCCATCTGACGTCGTTGCGCAGGTGCAGGCTGCCATTATGGGCGTGCTCACGGCGGGCAAATACCGCGCGCGGATGGGTGGAACGCTCTACGCGTCCCGCCTCTCGGCGGTGGTCGATGCGCTAGGCGATTGGGCGGAGGTTCTTTCTCTGACCCTCAGCACTGACAGCCTAACGAACCAGACGCGCCTACGCCTACCCATCAATCAGCTCCCGACCGTCACCCCGGCCACGATCACCGTGGAGCTTGTGTAATGGATAATCTCCGCAGCACGATCTTGGCGCAATATGCCAACTCCCCGCGCCTTCTATCGCTCATAAGCACCTTCAACCAAGCCGCCGATCCGCACGCCCTTATCGAGCGCTTCTACAACGACGTCTGGAACATCGACACCGCTAAAGGCTGGGGGCTGGATGTGTGGGGCCGCATCGTGGGTGTGGGCCGCGTTCAGAAAGTACCTCAACCGCGCTATCTCGGCTTTGACGAAGCGAACGACAGCACCGGAACGGCGCTCCCCTTCAATGAGGGCTTCTTTTATAACGGTCCCACCAGTACGCAGAACTTCGCTCTCGCCGATGACGCGTATCGCAGGCTCATCATGGCCAAAGCGGCCGCCAATATCTCCAGCGGCTCCATTGCCGACATCAACCGTATTCTCATGCTGATCTTTGGCGACCGAGGGATGATCTACCTCTCCGAAGGCACGCCAGCCAACGATTATCTAGGCTTTTCGGAGGCCAAAAGAGGCGCCGACACGCCCCAGACGTTCAATAACGGCATCTTCTTTGCCGCCACGTCGCTGGCCAATGCCAACGGCACCATGACGATCTGCCATAGCTGGCCGCTCTCCCCACTCGACGCCACGATCATCCAGCAAAGCGGCGCTCTCCCGCGTCCCTCTGGCGTCACGATCCTTTACCAGCAGGTGCATTTATAACATGAAACAAACCGATAGCTCCCCGCTCTTCCCTACCCCCTTCGGAGCGCAGGCCGATAGCGGCACGCTCACCCCCATTCCTCCAAGCAAAACCGCCATTGGCCGCGCCTCACTGGCTCTAGGCTTCCCCAAAGAAACCTTCACGCCAATCGCCGCCGGTGGCGTCCCCCCTTATGGCGAGGACATGAACGGCATTCTCAACATGCTCTCTCAAGCCGTTCGCGCGGCTGAGGCGGGCTTGGTCAGACCGTTCAACGGCTCGTATGCACAGCAGATTGGTGGCTACCCCAAAGGGGCGTTGGTCTGCGATCCCAATAATCCGTCTCGGCTCTTTGTCTCCACACAAGACGACAATACGGCTGACCCAACGCAAGGCGGAAGCAGCGCGTGGGGATCTCTAACGGACGGGGTAGACACTCTGAAGGCTGCACTAGCTTCTGAAACGCAGCGGGCAGAAGCAGCCGAAGCAGGCTTGCAACCTAAGGGGCCGTATCTTGTTGGCTCTAAAAATGCCTCTGAAGATGTGCCTGCTCTGGGGGTCTGTATCGGATTTCAGGGCACTATTCCTGTCATTAAAGATAGTAATGAGGTCATCTGGTCGCTCGCAACGCGGGCCTATGTGGATGCCGAAACCCAACGGGCGGAGGCCGTTGAGGCAGGGTTGCAGCCTAAAGGGGCGTATGTGCTGGGCTCTGGCAATGTGCCTTCCGATGTGCCTGTTGTTGGGCTGTGCATTGGAGAAAACGGCACGGTTCCCGTTATCAAAGACAGCACTAGCAAGCTCTGGTTCCTTGCCAGCACCGACGCTCTTTCTGCCGAAACAAACCGTGCTCAAGCGGCTGAGGCACAAGCTGTGTCGGGCACCTATGGCCTGATTGCGGGAACGCACCGAGCCAAGGCCATGATTGAAGGAACAGATGGGAACATGGCCGTCTGTGTCGATCATGGCGGTG
>NZ_KB899337.1 GCF_000378165.1 Saccharibacter floricola DSM 15669 | reverse complement strand
AAACGCAGGCCCCTCCAAAGGCAACAAAAGCCTTTAACCCTCAGGTATCATGCGGTATTAGCACCAGTTTCCCGGTGTTATCCCCCACCTCTGGATAGGTTCCTACGCGTTACTCACCCGTCCGCCACTAACCCCGAAAGGTTCGTGCGACTTGCATGTGTTAAGCATGCCGCCAGCGTTCGCTCTGAGCCAGAATCAAACTCTCATGTTCAATCCTACCAAAACGCACAAGCATTCAAAGCATCTAAACTATGTCAGAATACATCAACACTCGCGTCCTAGCGCCTAAACACTAAAACGCCGCCAATATATCCCTTCCAGTCTCTTTCCTATTCAACTTTCAAAGATCATCTCAACCGGTCAACTCTGCCGCGTCTCCGCTCCAGCGCCGCCGGTGAATGGGCTTATACACCATCAGAAAAACTCAACAACCCCTTTTTTTAAAAAAAGTCATATTTTTTTAAAAATCTGGCATGTAAGCTGAAAGTTCGCCTCCCTGACGGAAAGGGCAGACCTTAACGGCAAGGCCAGTTTTATCGTCTGTTTCGACCATCAATCCACATACAGAGGCTGTACCCATTGCCGGTTGAAAGCGTTCCGTCGGTACTTTCTTCAACAACCGTCTTACGGCGTTGTTTTTTTCCATCCCAATGACACTGTCATAGTCACCACACATACCGGCATCTGTCTGATAAGCTGTGCCGTTAGGAAGAATCCGGTGATCAGCAGTTGGAATATGTGTATGGGTTCCCACTACCAGCGAGACGCGTCCATCAAAGAGATGGCCAAATCCCATCTTCTCACTCGTTGTTTCAGCATGAACATCCAGAACAATCGCGTGCACGCTCACACCAAGGCGATGTTGCGAGAGGATATTTTCAACTGCACGGAAAGGATCATCGAGCGCATCCATGAAAACGCGCCCCATAACATTCACTACGAGAATCTTTCGTCCACGAGAGACTTCTACAACGCATCCCCCCTGCCCTGGCGTTCCTGCCGGATAGTTGGCCGGACGCACGACCTGCGGGAACTGGTCAATTTGTCCAATCAGATCACGTCGATCCCAGGTGTGATTTCCTAGCGTAATGGCATCTACACCACCTTCTAGGAGGTCACGCGCAATTTGTGGAGATAATCCAAAACCATGTGAGGCATTCTCTGCATTGACGACTACTGCATCCAGTCGCAGCTCTTCACGCCATCTTGGGAGGCCTTTTAGCACAGCTTCACGACCGCTTCGGCCAACGATGTCTCCAAGAAAAAGTAGTCTCAATGGTTATCCTTTACGGTCAGGCCGTGTTGTTTGAATAATCTCGCGTTCGGTCACGATATATGACAGGCGCTGGTCATAGCTGTCCATCGGCACCTCATCACTCTCTTGCGTAGACAAAGCATAACCAACAGCTGGAACATGAGGATAGAGGGCTAATGTCCGGTCATAATATCCGCCACCATACCCCAAACGTCCGCCCTGTCGGTCAAAACTCAACAAAGGGACGATGATGATATCGGGTGTTATCACCTCACCTGCTGGGTGGAGTGTGCCGAAACGCCCATGATGCAACCGTAGTTGCGGCGCCCAGCGGCGGAATCGCAACGCCTCGCCTCGTGGCGGTGTTTCTGGGAGGGCGACCATATAGCCCGCACGATGAAGTTGTGCACAAAGAGGACGAAGATCAATTTCCTGCGAAAGCGGCCACACCGATGCAACCGCCCTCCCCTCAAGAAAGCACACCAAACGCGCAAGCCGCCGGATAATGGCATTTCTCTCCCGTGGAAGAGGAAGCACGCGACGCGCCTTCATCGCTCTACGCAACGCATCTTTGCGCTTTTCAATATTTTCAGGAAAATGTGGAGCCACCACAGCCGTTGGTCCTCTATCGACCCTTCCAAGACCTGCTAAGACAGGTGGGCACCGGGTAACATGACCAGGATCACGACAGAGCCAGTTCCCTAGGAAGTAATTATCGGCCCGGGGGTGATGTTGCCTGACGCACCGGGCAGCCCCACGAACCATATGGCACTGCTTATAGCGAAGTGCAAGAACTGTTCAGGAAAGCAAGCGAAAGAAACTTACCCTGAATGGGCAGGCGTATCGGCCTGATCGACCTCCAACGTCTCAGAATGTTTCTCAACCCGTTGCGCCAAATGCTCTGCAATATCAGCAGCCTGTGCAAGGCGTGTATGGTACCGCTTGTTCTCATCCAATGTTGCTTCAGCACGTTTGAGAACTTTCTCTGCTTCTTTACTCATTTTGCCATGTTCTAGGTCATAGATTTCATCAGCAAGCACAAGTGTCGTTAAGAAAAGAGCATGCCCTTCTCCAGCCGGTGATAGATTCTCACGCACTTTTGCTAAGCGTCTCTCAACCTCCTGAGCTAAATGCTTTAGGTGCTCTTCCTCTCCATCTTGGCATCCAACAACATAATTGGCCCCACCAATAGGCAATGTAATTTGCGCCATCGCTTATGTCCTCTCTTCCGTTTCAGTAGTTTCGCCCAAAAGGGAGGTGATTCGCGTTTCAAGCGTTTTGATACGCTCAGAGAGTGCTGTCATACGCGCTTCTGTCGCCTTACGCTGAAGCTCAGCTTGATTTTCGTGCTGCTCTAGCGCAAAGCCAAGCTGCTTTAGCGCCGCCTCAAGACGGTCAACAGAATGGGCACTGCCTTGCTGTTCGGTCTGTTGTTGCTCCACACTCACTTCCGCTTACTTCCTTGTCTTTGAAGGTTTAATTGTCAGGATGACGTATCCCCACGCAGCGTCAAGCATGTTTAGCCTCTTTCCTTCCCCCTTTATTCACATTTCGTCACAGAAATCACTCAACGCACTTCTGCTAAAACAAGGGAGCCACTCTTATACGCTCATTTCTTCACCATTTGCGGGCTGCGCATTGGGCATTCCATGGTGGCTTGCCCTCCTTAAAGACGCCCCCCATCTCCCCTCGATTTTAGATTGTGGAGCGTCAAGTGCTTTGGCTTCGCAAGCTCTCCATGAAGGCATTTCAGGAGTCGTCTGCCGTCACCCTACTCCCGATCTGTTAAAATATACGGATACACGGCTCTTCCAAACGCGACCAACAAGCTTTGATGTAAAGGACATTATTTGATGACTGGTCATCTCTCTTCCAATCTGCCACATCATACCAATATGACCCCTTGCGATCTTTACCCTATTCTCTCAGATGCCGACCTAGCGAACGCTTTACCGCACCTATCGTCCTTTGCAGCGTATGAAACAGTTACGGCATTACGGCTTTGCCTCTCGCAAAAACTAGACCCAGCCCTTCTGCGCTCTCTGACAGAATGCCTATACCCACATAATGTTGCGCTCATTATCGCACCATTGGATAGCCGCCTTCTTGAAAGCCTCCCGCTTGATCATATTGATGGCGTGCATATGCCTTCTCTCAGAGAGCTAAAAGCTGTTCCCACCTCTTTCAACAAGAAGAAATTATCTCTTCAGACCGGGTGCACATGCCAAACCTTAGATGACGCTATGCGTGCTGGTGAACAGGGGGCCGATTATGTTGCCTTCCCAGCAACAGAAAAGACGGCCATCACGCAATGGTCGCTCATGACCGAACTTCCCACTGTAGCCGAAAACGTCACGTCTTTAGAAAGCGCACAAGAAGCACGCCTAGCTGGTGCGGACTTCCTTAGTGTATCGCTACGAGGAGACGAAAACGATCACACGTTACTGGCTGCAGTGGATAAGTTTTTATCTTAACGTCGAGCTTAAGAAATAGTCTCCGACTTTTATGCTGGATGAAAAAGCTTTTGCCTCTCACTCAGCTACAGAAACGTGACGATACTTTTGTGCATCTCATAGGGCCAATGACGCACATTGTCAGTCCCGCCCTCAAGGCTCAAACGGCAAGACGGAATCAGCCATATAAAGAACGCCATTAGATTGCAGATACTCACCTCCTACTAGATGAGTTTGACCATAGGGGCCTTGAACCAACACATCACCTGATGACGACAGAGGATGCAACGTAACGACCGCCCCGCTGAGTGTTTTTACCGAGACATTACCGCCGTAATAACGCGCCCGGCGTCTGATCGTGGCAAGATCCCAGCGGCCAATGAGAATGGTTTGGCCGATGAAAGCTTTTAACCGAGCATGATTGCCCGCATCTCGCCAATGCCCGGGCCATGTTGATACATAGGCTTCCATGGCTTTATTCGCGCTCGCCAAAACAGTATATGGGCCATCCTCTTGTATCCAGCGCTGCCATCCTGCCTCTTTAAGAGCAACATAATAATCTTCTTGCTCCAATGAGCCTGACAGATTTTCATCCAGCGTATGATCGTCATACGAAACAGTCGGCGGCACATGGTAAGCAGACTGACTGTTAGGTGAATCCCCATCTTTAGGGGGGACAAATTGGCTCTCAACACTGGCTGCCTCCGGCAAAAGCCGCATATAACCTGAAGGACGTATGCTTGATACATCTTGCCGATCAGGTAGCTTGTGACATCCGGTCAGGATACCCCCACCTAAGATGCACACACCGACCATCAGTCCCTTCGGCAGACCGTTCTTCAACAGCCATCTCCTCGTAATGACCAGCTTGTCACCCGATCATTGACCAGCTCAAATGTCGTCTGACATGTTGAGGTTGAGTACATCGGTGGCATACCGCCGCCCCATGCCCCTAGGCCCGGCCCCCAACCGTAGCCATAGCCGTAACCACCCCAGTCACCACCCCATGTCCCTGGAGAATAATTCTCTTGCGTATGAATGTAGCTCAAAAATGTATGGCCTTGAGTCTGATAGTTCCGTGTTGGCACGCCAAAACGCCGCAACACTTCTACCGAGGACTGACCCACCATTGATTGCAGCACAGAGTGGCGCTGCAATTCAGGAACAGCACAGCCTGTTACCCCGAGCACCATTACTATGCCTGCCAAAGCCATTCTTACCCAACGCTGCTTCTGTATGTGCTGCATGATCATCCTCAACATGCTGACTGGTGTGATCTTTCTTTCCTGACAGATAATCGTCTGTATTTCATCTAAAACTCTCGTCAGCTTAACCACAACACATCCTCAATTCGAGGGGCGCCCGTTGCAAGCATCACAAGACGATCAAACCCCAAGGCAATACCAGAGGTTGGCGGCATATGTGGCAATGCCTGCAAAAACGCTTCATCCACGGCCCAATCTTGGTCAGGCGTATAAGCAAGCCTACGTTGCCGATCAGCCTCAAAACGCCGCCGCTGCTCATGAGAATCGGTAAGTTCTTCAAACGCATTAGCCAATTCTACACCACCAGCGTACAGCTCAAAGCGCAAAGCCACACGTGGGTCATGAGGGTCACGCCGCGCTAGAGCCGCCTGCTCAGAGGGCCAGTGGGTTAGAAATGTTGGACGCTCACGCCCGATATGGGGTTCGATACGCTCTAACAACAGACGAAAAAACAGATCTTCCCAGCTCTCTCCCTCTCGCAAATCTGCTTGCGCTTGCTGCGCGAGAGCTTGCGCGTCTCCTTCTGTTTGGAGCACATCTGCTCCGACATAACGTAAGAATGCTTCATGCATGGTCAGCCGCTCAAAAGGCTGCGTCAGATCAAGGAGCGTTTCTCCTACCCTCAAAGAAGGCGGCAGAAGAGCTTGGAGGAGCGTCTCTGTCTCATCCATCAAAGAGGATAAATCCGCTTCAGGGCGATACCACTCCAACATCGTAAATTCAGGATGATGCGTCGCGCTACGCTCCCCATTACGCCATACACGTGCAAGTTGGAAAATTGGACAATGAAGCCCTGCAACGAGACGCTTCATCGCAAATTCTGGACTGGTATGGAGGAAGCGCGTCTCATACGTGCCATCCGAATGTTCCAAGGTCGTGCGGAAACACCGAAGATGCACTTCCTCCCCCGGGGCTGGCACGACATAAGGGGTCTCAACCTCCATATAGCCACGCCCATCGAAAAAGGCTCGTGTCGCTTGAAGCATACGGGCGCGACGACGCAAGAGAGGAAGACGATCAGTTAGCGAACGATCATGAGAAGGTAGTACAGTCATAAATACAATAGTACACAATTTGGCTGCGCCACTCCATAAGTGGGTTGCGTAAGGGGAAAACAGTTCGCTAGAGCACCCATCATGAATGATGATGCTCCATCTACGCCCCATCAGGGAACCCTGCGCACAGCCGATTCTCTCATCCAAGCCGGACTCGTCCCACCGGATCAACGAGAGGCCCTGCTTCGCGTCGCCCGTGATTACGCGACGGCCATTCCGCCTGCTTTTTCAAACCTCATTGAACATCCAGACGACCCAATAGCGCGACAGGTCATCCCAGACCCACGCGAGAGCACGCAACAGCCTCATGAAGATGTTGACCCTATTGGTGACGACGCACTCTCTCCCGTGCCAGGCGTTGTGCATCGTTATGAAGACCGCGCTTTACTCAAACCCCTCTTGATTTGCCCACTTTATTGCCGCTTCTGCTTTCGACGTGAGCATGTCGGCCCTGGTGGAGGCCTCCTCAGCGATGAGGCATTAGAAGCCGCCTTTCAATGGTTTGAAGCCCACCCTAAAATTCGCGAAGTGATCTTAACAGGCGGCGACCCTCTCATGCTGTCGCCACGGCGTATGGAAAAGATCATCTCTCGCCTTTCGGCTATTCCTCATATTGAAACAATCCGTCTCCATACGCGTGTGCCCGTCGCAGCGCCGGAGCGCCTAACGCCCGCTCTGCTCGATGCCTTAGAGAGTGACTGCTCCGTCTGGGTCGTGCTGCACGCCAACCATGCCCGTGAACTCGGCCATGACGCACGTTTGGCTGTGCGCTCGCTTCTTAGTCGTGCTATCCCAGTCCTTTCGCAATCCGTTTTGCTGCGTGGCGTTAATGACACAGCAGAAGCATTGGAAGATCTGTTCCGCGCTTTCATTAAAGCACGCGTGAAGCCCTATTACCTCCACCATCTCGACCCTGCCCCTGGTACAGCCCATTTCCATGTTCCAGTTGAAGAAGGACGCGCTTTGCTCGCCCATTTACGTGGACGTGTTACAGGGCTCGCTTGGCCCACCTATGTGGTCGATATCCCCGGTGGAAAAGGCAAAGTACCACTCGGCCCTGACTATCTCCTCCCCCAAAGCGAGGACAAAAACCCACAGCGTCAGGTGAAAGCACCAAACGGAACTGTTCACGCCTTTACGTGAGGAACGACGACAGGCATCATGCGGCAAAATGTCCAAACATCTTGCCTCCCCTCGCGCTGCCCGCTAGAAGCCGCAGGGAACATAGACCGATCTTTTGCATTGCACATCAGGAGCTGACATGAAACAGCAAGCCAACCTTATCCGTGCCGGACAGGTTATTGAACATAATGGTCGCCGCTGGAGCGTCCTAAAACAGCAGATTTTAACCCCCGGTAAAGGCGGCGCCTTTATTCAGGTTGAGATGCGTGACATCAAAACCGGCAATAAAAGCAACGAACGTTGGCGGACCGCTGATACAGTTGAGCGTTTAATCACAGAAGATAGAGACTACATCTATTCTTACATGGATGGCGACAACATCGTTCTTATGGATCCTGAAACCTTTGAGCAGACCATGCTTCCTAAGGATATTTTGGGTGACCAGCTCCCATTCCTGAAAGACAATATGGAAGTAGGCATTAAGCTGGTTGAAGGCGACCCAGTTGGAGCAACAATTCCATCACAAGTTACCCTTGAAGTCGCTGAAGCTGACCCTGTTGTTAAAGGCCAGACAGCAAGCTCTTCTTACAAACCTGCCAAGCTTTCCAATGGCGTGAAAGTTATGGTTCCCCCTTTCGTTGCCGCTGGTGAACGCATCGTTGTCCGCACCGATGATGCTTCTTACGTTGAGCGTGCTAAGGACTGATCCATGCGCCTCTCTCCTCATATGACGGTCATGCAAAATGTGGCACAGAAAGCAGCGCGCTCTCTGTTGCGTGATTTTGCAGAAGTCGAACAACTTCAGGTGAGCATTAAAGGCCCGGGAGACTTTGTCTCTCAGGCCGATATGCGTGCTGAAAACACCATTCGTGAAGAGCTCACCCGTGCTCGCCCCGGCTATGCTTTCCTCATGGAAGAAAGCGGTGCCTCTGGTGGCGATAACTGGACATGGCGCTGGATTGTGGACCCCCTAGATGGCACGTCCAACTTTCTCCACGGTATCCCCCATTGGGCGATTTCCATCGGCCTGCAACGCCGTCACCCTGATGGAACAGTCGAGCTGGTCGCGGGTGTGGTGTATAACCCTGTCGCCCATGAGATGTTCTGGGCTGAGAAAGGCGTTGGGGCGTTCCTTAATGAACGTCGCTTGCGGGTTTCGGCCCGTCGCAAACTCTCCGAATCCATGTTTGCAACCGGCATTCCTTTTGCGAAGGTTCCCGTTGAGCGCCATCGTCCCTTCGGGCGTATTCTAGGCTCTCTGATGCCTAAGGTCGCCGGGATCCGCCGTTGCGGCGCCGCCGCACTTGACCTCGCCTGGTTGGCTGCTGGCCGCTATGAAGGCTATTGGGAACTTGGCCTGAAGCCATGGGATTGCGCTGCGGGAATCATCATTGTTCTTGAAGCCGGTGGCTATGCCACTGATGATGAAGGACGTGAGCTTGGCGGCATTGATGAGGACGTGAATATTGTGGCTGCAAATCCACATTTTCATACCCAATTGAAAGACCTTGTTCACGGAGCGTTAACCAGCGCTTAATCCTCCGTGTTCTTTGAGAGTAATAGCACCTGAAGAGCATTGCAGGACGCTATTGCTCTCGTCTAGGGTGACAACATGACATATAGGTTGCCCCTTTCTCTTTTTTTGCTGACATCGGCTTTTCTCACGATCATGCCGCTACACAGCCTTCATGCGCAGGTCTCCACAAATTTTGGAGCTCTGCCCTCCGAGCCGTCACCCCATCAAAGCGTTTCTTCCACACAGCACAGAGCGCTTCATACACCGGCGACACAGAAGCAAACACCACCGCCAACTGCCACGCCGTCGGGCTATTCGCGCTCTTTAGATGTTCCACCTCAAGCACCCGCTCAGGTTGTCATCGCTTCTCCTTTTACGCCAACCCCCACCCATCCAGCTGTTCCTCCTGACGAGATAAAACCCACTGCAAACGCACAGAGCCATTTTGTCACGCGCGAAGGCCAAGGGCCGCGTATTGAGTTCGCCACTTCCTCAACAGATATGGATGAAGCCACGATTGAGGCGCTACGCCAATTTGGAAAAGAGCTTGCCGACCAACCAACCAAACGACTCATTTTACATAGTGTAGCGACATTGCCGGGAGACGAACTCTCCATGCCGCGTCGCATTGCACTGGTGCGGGCTTTAGCTGTTCGTTCTATCCTTATTCGTAGTGGCATTGCGAGCACGCGTATCTATCCAGTTGCGCAAGGCCGTCCCGAACCCACTGACCACGATCCTGCTGATCGACTGGATATCGCGGTGGATGCCAATCCTGAAACTGGCCCTGCCCCAACATCTGTTGCAGCACCCGATACGTTTTCTTCTGACAAACAAGGAGCACCAACGCCGTGACACGCCCCACGCGTTATCTAGTCCGTATGGGCCTTTTCTTGGTCGTTATTCTGGGTCTTGCGTATGCGCTACACCCGATGCTTATCCATGCCTTTATGGCCAATCCAGGACTTGATGGCACGATCATCGCCATCCTCCTTATTGGTGTTGCTTGGAACCTCCACCTCACGTTCCGCCTTTTCCCCGAAGTACGCTGGATTGAGTGCCTCCAACAAAATCGTTCTGGACTGAGCCTCCCCCCAGCGCCTCGCCTCCTCGCCCCCATGGCCCGCATCATTACAGCACGGCGGGAACACAACGCGCATCTCTCTTTATCATCCCAGACGACGAGTTCGCTCCTTGATAGTTTAGAAGCACGCATGGATGAAGGCCGTGAAATCTCACGCTATATCACGCAGCTTCTGGTCTTCCTCGGTCTGCTCGGCACGTTCTACGGCTTACTCCTAACCGTTCGTTCAATCGCTGATGTGATCGGCGGCATGCCTTCTGGCGGGAGTGACCTCACCGCCATGTTTGACCATGTTAAAACGGGCTTAGTGCAGCCATTAGGTGGCATGTCGACAGCCTTCTCAGGCTCTATGTTCGGTCTTGCTGGTGCTCTCGTGTTGGGCTTTTTAGACCTGACAACAGGCCAAGCGCAGACACGTTTCTTTAATGATATTGAGGAATGGTTTGCAGGAATTACACGCGTAGATGGCTCACCATCACGCCCCAGCGTTTCTTTGTCTGACCCAGCCGAACTCGCCTCTCTGTCAGAAACGATGGAAACATGGCTCCCGCGCGTGCAGGATTTTATGCGCCTAACCACCGAGAATGTCTCACTGCTTCAGCAGAATATCTCGATGTTGCGCAAAAATGCTCATGACGCTGAAGAAAGCCGGGCCGCTGTTCTGAGTGCTCTCAAAGAGCTGACAAAAGCCGTCCGTGAGCAGCGTTATAATGACCCAGCAACCCCTCAAATTCTTCAGCAAATTGAACGCGAACTGACTGGCTTGCGTAGCGACTTACACCATGAACGCTCTCTGTCACGGGAGGACTAACCATGGCCCGGCGCAAACGCTCACATTCCAGCCTTAACGTCTGGCCCGGCTATGTTGACGCACTCTCGACCCTTCTTATGGTCGTTACGTTTGTGTTGCTTGTCTTTGTCGTTGGGCAACAGTTTCTGTCCGTCGCAATGACACAACGTGAGCATACACTTGAAACACTCAAGCAAGAAGTTGGCCGTCTGGCCAACATGCTCTCCCTAAGCCAACAGCAAGCGAAAAACCTTAGCGCAAGCAATGCGGCCTTAACGAACGCTTATCACGCTAAAGAGGCCGCTCTCGCTACAGCGCAATCCACCCTACAGGATAAAGAGCGCCAACTTGCCGAAACCAATAGCTCTGCAAGCAGCTTACAAACAGCACAATCTGGCGAAATTAGCTCGCTTTCTGCACAAGTTGCTGAACTCACCCGGCAACTCCAAACCATTGCAGAAGCATTGGATGTGGAGAGAAAAGAAGCGCAGAGCAAAGATGAGCAAATTGCTGATTTGGATAAAAAGCTGAATCTCGCCCTAGCGGACAAAATCAATCAGCTCAAAAAATATCGCTCTGAGTTTTTCGGACGGCTGCATGACCTTCTCAAAAACCAATCTGGCATCACCGTTGTCGGCGATCGCTTTGTGTTTCAGTCCGAAATTCTCTTTCCACCAGGAAGTGCCGCTTTGAGTGAGCAAGGTAGACGGCAAATCCGCACCCTTGCCCATACGTTTCATGACGTGTCAGCCACGATTCCGACCGATATTCCGTGGATCTTACGTGTTGACGGCCATGCAGACAAACAGCCGATTCACACGGCCTTCCCCAGCAATTGGGAGCTCTCTTCGGCACGTGCGATTACGGTGGTCAAAATGCTCATTGCTGAAGGGATCGATCCCCGTCATCTCGCCGCCACGGGGTTTTCAGACTTTCAACCTCTTGATTCCGGCAATACAGCAGAAGCTTACGCCCATAATCGACGGATTGAGTTTCGCTTAACAGACCGTTAAAAAACGGACTCTTCCATTGCCATCAGCATGGCGCTCGGGCTTATCGCGCAAACGCCATGCTGACAGAGCTTTTAGAATCGCTTATATAGCCGCCATGACCGACACACCGCTTCACCTGATCCGCAATTTTTCGATTATTGCCCATATTGACCATGGCAAATCCACTCTCGCTGACCGGCTTATTGAAGCCTGTGGCGCTCTGACCGCTCGCGAGATGAAAGGTCAGGTGCTCGACTCTATGGAGCTTGAGCAAGAACGCGGCATTACCATTAAGGCCCAAACGGTGCGTCTTACCTATCCTGCTAAGGATGGGAACATATACACCTTAAACCTCATGGACACGCCCGGCCATGTGGACTTTGCTTATGAAGTCAGCCGCTCTCTAGCCGCCTGCGAAGGCTCCCTTCTGGTTGTCGATGCCTCCCAAGGGGTCGAGGCTCAAACTCTGGCCAATGTGTATCAAGCCATTGAAGCTGATCATGAAATTGTGCCTGTCCTAAACAAGATCGACCTTCCTGCAGCCGAGCCAGAGCGCGTACGCAACCAAATTGAAGAAGTCGTTGGTATCCCTGCTGATGAAACGGTTGATATTAGCGCTAAAACCGGCCTGAATATTGAAGGCGTGCTGGAAGCACTCGTCCACCGTCTTCCGCCACCGAAAGGGGACGCAGAAGCTCCCCTGCAAGCCCTTCTCGTGGACAGCTGGTATGACACCTATCTTGGCGTGATTACGCTAGTCCGCATTAAAGAAGGACGCGTCAAAAAGGGTGACCGCATCCGTATGATGCAGATGGGTGCGACATACCATGTCGATCAGGTTGGTGTTTTCCATCCCAAAATGACCCCCGTTGACTCATTGGGCCCTGGCGAGATCGGCTATATTAACGCCGCCATTAAAGCGGTGGCCGATTGTAATGTCGGTGACACAATTACTCTCGACAATCGCCCAGCAGAGAAAGCCCTTCCCGGCTTTAAACCTTCTGTGCCTGTTGTGTGGTGCGGCCTCTTTCCTATTAACGCTGACGATTTCGAAAAGCTGCGCAACAGTCTGGCCAAGCTGCGCCTCAATGATGCGTCTTTCCATTTTGAAGCCGAAACCTCAGCCGCTCTTGGCTTTGGGTTCCGTTGTGGCTTCCTTGGGCTGCTGCATCTTGAGATCATCCAAGAACGCCTCTCGCGCGAGTTTAATCTCGACCTTATCGCAACAGCACCTTCTGTGGTGTATATACTCCATCATTCTGATGGCACGGTCGAAGAGCTGCATAACCCTGCCGATATGCCTGACCTCTCCCAAGTTGCGCATATTGAAGAACCTTGGATCAAAGCCTCCATCATGGTTCAAGATGATTATCTCGGCCCTGTGCTCACACTCTGCACAGAACGCCGTGGTGTTCAGCTCGACCTCACCTATGTGGGCAATCGCGCAATGGCCGTCTATCGCCTACCACTCAATGAAGTGGTGTTCGATTTCTATGACCGTCTCAAATCCCTATCACGCGGTTATGCGTCGTTTGACTACCAAATGGACGGCTACGAAGAGAGCAATCTTGTGCGGATCTCTATCCTCGTCAATCATGAGCCTGTTGACGCACTTTCTTTCGTCGCCCATCGCTCCGCTGCTGAAACACGCGGGCGCGCCATTTGTGCAAAGCTTAAGGAACTGATCCCACGTCAGCTCTTTAAAATCGCTATTCAAGCGTCCATTGGGTCCAAAGTCATCGCGCGCGAAACATTGGGGGCTATGTCTAAAGACGTGACGGCAAAATGCTATGGTGGTGACATTTCCCGTAAGCGCAAACTTCTTGATAAGCAGAAGGAAGGGAAAAAGCGGATGCGCCAATTCGGCAAAGTCGAAATTCCACAAAGTGCCTTCCTCGCTGCCCTGAAGATGGACTAACTCTATGCCCCGTACCGCCGCTCTTTTGTGCGTCCAAAATGCAGCCTCATCTCTTGGCTGGTGGATTGCCCATCATGTGGCGGTCGGGTTCTCAACATTATTGATCTGTGATGACCACTCCACGGATGGAAGCTGGGACATCATCACGCAAGCAGCGCAGCATTACGACATCCGTTATTCCCGTACTGATACAACCGTAACAGACGAATACACGCGCCGTCAGGCTGCAATGATCTCCCTCGCTCATCAAGAGCGCGCTGATCTGGAGTGGATCCTTCCGCTCAGTCCTGATGAATATATGATGCCCGAGGCAGACTCTGTCTCAGCCTTCTTCGATGCGGTTCAACAGCATCTCGGCACGGAACGTTTTAACGCCACAACGGCCATCCCACTTAACTGGTGCCTGTGCGGAATGAACGGCCTCCCCTCTTTCGAAACATTAGACCAACCCTCTCCGCGTGCGCTTTACACGCGCCATGCCCCGCATGACTTCCCAGATCATCGCATTACGCGGTCTTTTGTCCGTGCTCACGATCTCACGGAACAATTGCCTGATCCATTTGTTCGGTGTTCTTCAGCACCAGATTGGACATTTGGCCGCATTATTCACGACGCCGCTGCCTCCAGCCCGCACTCAGCAGCACGTGCTTATTATGACCGTAATGATGTTCTCTATCAGGACGGGCGGCGTTTTTTACACGCAAGCCAAGAACACGCAGCGACTATTTTCCAAACTGTTTTACTGCATCAAACGCGACAACTCCGCCAACAAAACGACACGGCACCGTTAGAGGATAAAACCGCTCCTCTCACACTTGAACAGCATTATATTGGTTCTCTGGAGCGCTTTTTAGTCATTGAGCATCACACACAGCGCGTCCGTTGGCAGAGCCGCACCGCGTATAATGCCGACCATGAAACACACCTATGCCTTGCCTCTACCGATGCAGCTGCGGCAGACAAAAAGACGCATAATGCTTGGCTCTATACTGAAAACCCACTTCCTCTTTCTTATCTTCCGCTCAATGCAGAGGCACAACGCTTTAGCCACCTCTCCGACATTATCCCCCTTACAGTAACGCGCCATTCAGACGGAGCAGAACTTGCGCTAATCCATGAGCCTGAGACGATAACGCTCCACGGCCAAAACCTCTTTCCACTCCTCCCCGTTCCACATAATACGCCAGAGAATGCTCCATTTCGCGCCCTTCAACATTTAACACAGCATGGCTTGTCTGCTCACGCAGTGCAGAAGGCGTTAAACTCCATGACATGGAACGCACCATCGGCTCTTGCCGCCATCTGTGCTCACCTCCCCTACGAGGAGGCCTCACAGCTCCTCTCGCCACTTTTACGGCGTCTTTTGCAAAAAGACCCCGCCTAATCTCCCCCTTTTGAACGCTGGAGTAGCTGAGTGTTGCCCGCCCTCCTTGACCGCTATTTTCATATTTCTCGTCGTGGCTCGACCATAGGACGTGAAATCATTGCTGGCCTTACCATCTTTGGAGCCATGGCCTATATCGTAGCGGTCAACCCCGCCATCCTAGCCTCTACAGGGCTCGCTCGCCACGATATGGTCATGACCACTATCGCAGGGGCGGTAGCTGGCACGCTTATTATGGCGCTCTGGGCACGCCTTCCCATCGCCCTTGCCCCCGCTATGAGCAGTAATGTGCTCTTCGCCCAAGTGATCGTCCAGCAAGCCCATGTACGCCCCACAACGGCCTTTACAGTCGTTTTCTTCAGCGGGCTCTGCTTTACGGTTCTGTCGCTGACACGGGTTCGACAAAAAATTATTAGAGGCTTCCCCCCTGCTATTATCCTTGGGATTCAGATCGCTATCGGAGCGTTTATTGCCCGCATTGGCCTTCTATCAGCAGGAATCGCCATCCCCTCACCTATGGGGTTAAGCTTCGCCCCGCTGTCTCATCCCAGCGTCGTTCTTGCCTTAGCTGGCATTTTCCTCTGTGCTCTCCTCAGCGTCCTGCGCGTGCCAGCGGCACTCCTACTGACCATTGTCATCCTTACTCTTGCTGGTATTTTTGTACCAGACGCTTCGCACCATCCCATCACCACCATCCCAGCCCATATTATCGACTGGCCTCATTATCCAACGGCCCTTCTCTTCCCCTTCGACTTCCACGATTTCTTTAACCATCTCGGCCTTCTGCTCCCCATCACGCTTTATGTGTTGCTGAGCGACTTCTTTGATGCGACAGGCACTATGATGAGTGTCACACATCGCGCCGGCCTTAGTGGAACAGCCGAACATCCAGACCTTGACCACCGCGCCTTTGCCTCCGATGGAGCTGCCAGTGTTGTCGGCGCTGTTTTAGGCACATGCACCGTCTCCGCTTACCTTGAAAGTCTTGCAGGGGCAGAAGCAGGCGGACGCACAGGGCTCAGCGCTCTTATTGTCGCGCTGTTATTCGCGCTTTCGTGCGTTTTTTGGCCTCTTCTCACCTGCATTCCTGCACTTGCAACCGCACCAGTTCTTGTTCTCGTTGGGCTTGGTATGCTGGGAGCCCTCACCCGCTTACCGGCAACACTAGAAGAATCGATTACACCGCTCTTCATGCTGCTTATTGCTGTCATTACAGGCAATTTCATGCTCAGTCTCACCTGCGGTATGCTTCTTTACACAGGTGTTGCTCTTGTATTGCGTCGCTTTAACCGTATCACGCCCATTATTATCGGCTTGGACATCGCGTTTATTTGCTACATGTTCTTACAAAGCCGTTTGTAACGATAACGCTCCCACCACGCCCAGTCTTTTGAGATATCTTTAATGAAAAGCCCAAAAGCTCCTGCCGAACTTGATGTGCGAGGCCTTTCTTGCCCAATACCTCTACTCAAAACACATCAACGCATGCGCGCCATGAACGCAGGAGATGTCATCCATGTTCTCTCAGATGATCCGGTGAGCTTACATGACATTCCTGCTTGGTGCCATAAAATGGGCCATGTTTTAGTAGAGACTAAGAGATTGACTGAGGGAGTAGCCTTCACAATCCAACATCACGCGTAATCACGATGAGAGCGATACACATTGATTGAGCACTAAAGCGCTTTACACACCCATTGTTTGCCTATCATGGGTAGAAAAAAACTCATTTCCCCTGTAAAGCCGTATTAGTTTCATGACCTGAATCTCAGCTGGATAGTTCATGCCCAACCACAGCACCTCCTCTTCTTCCACGGCCCTTGAGCAGCTCTCATTTGAAGACGCCCTCTCGGAATTAGAGCAGATCGTTCGCGCCCTAGAAAATGGGCAGATGAAACTTGAAGAAGCCATCACGGCCTATGAGCGCGGTGCTGCGCTGCGTCGTCATTGTGAATTACGGTTGGGAGAAGCTGAAATGAGGGTCAAAGCCATTGTGCAACATGCCGATGGCTCTATTCACCAAGATGATATATCATCTGCCGCCGCGCCCAATAGCCGTGAGGAACCATCTCGATGACCGATAGCCGCCCTCTTCCCCTCAAGGAAGCCCTTGCTCAGGCTTGTCGTGAGATTGAACAAAGCATTGACCGTCTGCTTCCCCCCGTATCAGGCGATGAATCACTCCTCATCGAGGCTATGCGGTACGCAGCCCTTAATGGTGGCAAGCGGCTACGTGGCTTTCTTGTGCTTGAAACAGCCGCTTTGTTTGGGGCCGACCATGATGCCGCCTTGCGCGTCGCTGCTTCGGTAGAATTTTTGCACGCTTATTCCCTCGTGCATGATGATCTTCCTGCTATGGATGACGATGACCTCCGTCGAGGGAAGCCATCCACGCATAAGAAATTTAATGAAGCTTTTGCGATTCTCGCCGGGGATGCGTTGCAGACTCGGGCTTTTGAAGTCCTGCTAGAACCAGCCACACAGGCTGATCCTACTATTCGCGCTCACCTCGCTCTTGCTCTAGCCCAGGCTTCCGGCGCTGCAGGGATGGTTGGCGGCCAAGTGATTGATATCCGAGGGGAAGGACGCGCCCTCCCCTTAGAGCAAGTACAACGCCTTCACGCTTTGAAGACAGGCGCCCTTATTCGCTATGCTGCTGAGGCTGGTGCTATTTTGGGTGGTGCAGCAGAAGATGATCCACGCCGTCTCGCTATTCGCGCTTATGGTGACGACCTTGGCACGGCTTTCCAAGTGGCCGATGATGTCCTCGACAGCACCGCCAGCACAGAAGAACTTGGTAAGACCGCCGGTAAAGACGAAGACGCTAGTAAATCAAATTATGTCTCGCTTCTTGGCATTGATGGTGCCCGAGCTGAAGCACGCCGTTTAAGCACACAAGCACGCGACGCCCTTTCCTCATTTGGCCCACGAGCCGAAACTCTCCGCTCCCTTGCGGATTATTTTGTTGAACGCAGGAGCTGATCGCCACATGAGCACTTCTCACTCTTCTATTCCGACATACGGACAATTCCCAACACTTGACCAGGTAACGATTCCCTCAGATTTACGAAATTTTTCGACTGAGCAACTCACGAACCTCGCCAATGAACTCCGCTCCGAAACTGTTGATGCCGTTTCGACAACAGGGGGACATCTTGGCCCCTCTCTTGGGGTTGTTGAGCTTACCGTTGCGCTCCATGCCGTTTTTAACACGCCTGATGATCGCATTATCTGGGATGTTGGCCATCAAGCCTATCCACATAAGATCTTAACGGGGCGCCGCGACCGTATTCGCACATTGCGGCAACCTGGTGGGCTCTCTGGTTTCACACGGCGTGCTGAAAGCCCTTACGACCCCTTTGGGGCTGCCCATTCATCTACGTCTATCTCCGCAGGGCTGGGCATGTCTGTTGCCCATCATCTCCGTGCTGAAAAAGACCCTAGCTATAAAGAACGTAACGTCGTTTCGATCATCGGTGATGGCTCTATCTCCGCAGGGATGGCGTATGAAGCCTTGAACAATGCCGGCGCAATCGGGGCTGGGGCCGAACGTCTTATTGTCATTCTTAATGATAATGAGATGTCGATTGCCCCACCTGTGGGGGCGATGTCGAACTACCTGACGCGTTTGATGTCATCGCGGCGCTTCCTGACCCTGCGTGATCTTGCGGGCAAGCTCGCTAAACGCTTGCCTTCCCGTATTGAGCGTACTGCTAAGAGAGCAGAAGAATATGCTCGCGGGATGATTACAGGCGGCACCCTCTTTGAGGAGATGGGCTTTTATTATGTCGGCCCCGTTGATGGGCATGACATGAACCAGCTCGTACCCATCCTCCGTAATCTTCGTGATGCCGAGAATAATGGGCCTGTCCTGCTCCATGTCATCACGGAAAAAGGGCGTGGCTATAAGCCGGCTGAAAATTCTGGTGATAAATATCACGCTGTCAGCAAATTCGATGTTGAAACCGGCAAACAGAAGAAAGGGCCTTCTGGCCCACCAAGCTACACCACAGTATTTGCGCGTGAGCTGCTCCACCGTGCCGATCAAGATGATAGTGTCGTCTCTATCACAGCCGCTATGCCTTCAGGCACAGGTCTGACAGAAATCGCCCAAAAGCACCCCAAGCGCTGCTTTGATGTCGGCATTGCTGAGCAACATGCGGTGACCTTTGCCGCCGGTCTCGCCTCTGAGGGGATGCGTCCTTTCTGCGCTATTTACTCAACCTTCCTTCAGCGAGCCTTTGACCAGGTTATGCATGATGTAGCACTGCAAAATCTGCCTGTGCGTTTTGCCGTTGATCGTGCCGGTTTTGTCGGGGCTGATGGCGCTACCCATGCTGGGTCTTTCGACCTCAACTATCTATGCTGCTTACCCAACATGACGGTCATGGCACCGGCTGATGAGGTGGAGCTGCTTCATATGACAGCCACCGCTTGGGCCCATGATAGCGGCCCTATCGCCATGCGCTACCCGCGTGGTTCAGGCCGCGGGCTGGCACTTCCTGATGAGGGAACAGCGCTGGAAATCGGTAAAGGCCGTATTATTCACGATAGTGACGGTGAAGGCGTTGCTATCCTTACTCTCGGGCCACGCCTCTATGAGGCTCTTGAAGCCGCTAAAACGCTCACCGCTCAGGGCATCCCTGTCACTGTTGCCGATGCTCGTTTTGCTAAGCCTTTGGATACGGATCTTGTTGAGAAACTCGCAAAGCAACACCGTGTCTTCATTACAATTGAGGAAGGCGCCCCCGGTGGATTTAGCTCACAGGTCGTGCAATATCTCACCAGCTCTACGTTACTAGACCGCTTGGCTTTCCGCCCGATGGCTTTCCCAGATGCATGGCTCGACCATAACACGCCTGAGGCGCAATATGAGGAAGCGGCACTGACAGCCCCTCATATTGTCAAAACGGCGCAAGATGCATTGAAGGTAAAGGCTGCTCAGTAATGGCTAAGAGGCGTGCTGATCAGCTCCTCGTTGAGCGCGGACTTGTTGAGAGCCGCACACGTGCTCAGGCATTAATTATGGCGGGGCTCGTCTATGCGGGCCCCCACGCTGACAAACCGGTTAAAAAAGCGGGGGATCAAATCCCTGAGGATAGGCTCCTAACCCTCAAAGGTCAGGATCACCCTTGGGTCTCACGCGGCGGCTTAAAGCTCGCTCATGCGTTAGAAGAGTTTCCTTTACAGGTTGCAGACGCTATCGCTGTGGACGTTGGCGCCTCTACAGGAGGCTTTACCGATGTTCTCCTTCATCATGGCGCCCGGAAAGTCTACGCCGTTGATGTTGGACATGGCCAGCTTGCATGGAAGTTACGCTCCGATGAACGCGTCGTCGTGCTTGAGAAAACCAATGCTCGCCATCTGACAACGGAGCAGATCCCAGAATCTCCTTCAATCATTGTGTGTGACGCAAGCTTTATTGGCCTCCGCACCGTTCTTCCCGCCGCTATGGCGCTTGCCGCTTCAGGAGCCTGGATGGTAGCGCTTATCAAACCACAGTTTGAAGCAGGCCGCGCGGATATCGGCCCCAAAGGAGTTGTGCGTGATCCTGCTGTTCATGAGCGCGTTTGTGAGGAAATTCGCTCATGGCTGACCTCGCTGCCCGATTGGACTGTACTTGGTCTCACCAAAAGTCCTATCACAGGGCCTGAGGGAAATGTAGAGTTCCTCATTGTCGCTCGTAAAAATTAAGGGGGCTAAGCTGGATTTTATAAACCCAGCGCTTCCATATCTGGAAAATCTTTTGGGCGACTTTCCCCAGACCAGCGTAACACACGTCCCTCTTCCAGAATTTGCACGTCATTGATGCTGGCATGACGGCTGCTCATTTGCCCGTTAGGCGCAAACTGCCAGTTCTCGTTACCGTAAGAACGCCACCATTGCCCAGCCTGATCCTGCCACTCATAGGCAAAACGCACAGCGATGCAGTTTTCGTGCCAAGCCCAAAGGGACTTTATCAACCGATAATGCTGCTCTTTCTGCCATTTCTGGGTCAAAAACTGCACAATGTCCTCACGACCGTTCACAAACTGATCACGATTACGCCAACGTGAATCTGATGTATAAGCCTGCGCAACACGGATAAGATCACGACTATTCCACGCATCCTCGGCAAGCCTCACCTTCTGTGAGGCTGTTTCATGAGTGAAGGGAGGCTTGGGTGGAAATAGAGACATCACTGTTCACCTTTCACTGACGATACTTCTTTATCAGTGAAAGACCTTTTCCCTCTTAAAGCAATTCTTTTTTCTTTTTCTGAAATTCTTCTTCTGTCAAAATACCTTGATTACGTAATTTACCTAATTTCTCAATTTTTTCTAAATTGTCTGATGAAAAAGAATTATTAAACTGTGCACAACCATCCCCCCATTGAGGTCCTTCACCTGCCTTAGGGTTGGGACCAAAGCGGTTTGTTTGTGGGTCACTATCCAGGCAATAAAAAACTAAGTTTACAACAGGTAAAAGCATCCACCAGCCCGAGTGATTACTATCGTGCAACCGTCGTGCATTCACAGACAAATTAGGGATGATCATCGCAAGATGATATATCACACTCACAATTTGAACGGCATCAATAAGCAGGATATTCTTAGACTCATGCACTATAAAAGAAGCACCTGTTAAAGAAAAGGAAATCAAATAGTAGCAGAGATTGAAATACCAAAACTCGCGCCTCCTCGTACGGCCTTTAAAATGAGCGTAATGACGCAGCGCTAGCACAAAACAATAAAATGGGTTACTTGTTTCCATCGATTTTATCCTTTCATACAATATATTTCTTTATTATCTCAAAAAAATAAAGATGACCATATCTATGAATTTAAAAAACCTGACTATACTTTATACGCTACAGAATCTTTCTTTTCTGCTCCTGAAACTCTTCCTCTGTTATAATACTCTTCTCCCTTAATCGTCCCAACGTCTCCTAAAATTCCAAAGAGCCATGTGTCAGTGGTACGACTGGCATTACCGGTTCCATCTCCATAATACTGACTGTTTTCTATAGAAGATGTGCCAATAGACTTTGGCTTACAATCAAAACGGTTATCTGAAGTATCACCACGACGGTACAATAAAACCAAATTGCAACCGGGAACCCTCATCCACCAACTTTTATGATTTGTATCATGTAAGCGCCTAACAGTAACCGCAACCCTTGAAATGACGAAAATAAGAATAAAACTTTCATATTCTTTTGCGTTGCTCAACCATTTAAATCAGTATATTTTTAAACGCATACAAAACACTGCCATATATTCTAATCCTCCACTACAATATCCTTCTATTCTATATTTTCCTAATTCAGGAACCTAAAATATTCTATGCGCCTAACGAAGCAACGTTTTCTTTTGTTTTTGACACTCTTATTCGGTCAAAGTGACTCGTTCTTTTAAACCATCCCCAAATATCCTAAGGGCCAAACCGTCTCTGTGTTCACGCTTTATCCTCATTTAATGGCAACGATACACTTAACACCGCATCAACGTCATCATCATGAAGAACCATCACAACGCTCATACCTCCCACCAAGGCCCTTCACTGAAAGAAGCAATTTTCTAGTTTTTCCCACCCTACCATGCTATGAGCCGCGCCTATGACACATCCGGCTCCATCAACATCTAAAAACTCCCCAGAAGCTGCTGCTCTGAATGAAGCAGAACGCCAACGCATTCAGGCTAAGTCGGCTCTTTTTGCTCCCCCTCCCGCCACAACGGACGATGGACGTAAAGAGCTTGTCGGGCTCTCCCGCGAAGAGCTTATTCAAGAACTCGTCGCCATTGGTGAAAAGCCTTTCCGCGCAAAACAAGTCTGGCATTGGATTTACCACCAAGGGGCAACAGACTTTTCAGCGATGAGCAGCATCGCCAAGCCACTTCAGGCCAAGCTCGCTCAACATTTTGTGGTGAGCCGTCCCGGTATTGTGACCGAACAAACCTCCAAAGACGAGACACGCAAGTTCCTCTTCCGCTTCCGCGATGGGCAAGAGGCTGAAACAGTTTATATCCCAGACCGTCGTGAGGAACGCGGCGCCGTATGCATCTCCTCACAAGTTGGCTGCACCCTCTCCTGCTCTTTTTGCCATACAGGCACGCAAAAGCTCGTGCGTAATCTTGGAGCAGCTGAAATCGTAGGGCAATTTATGGCAGCCCGCGATAGCTACAATGAATGGCCAAGCCCTAAAGACGGCACCACACGTCTCCTGTCCACGATCGTCCTCATGGGCATGGGAGAGCCATTCTATAACTACGACAATGTGGCAAAAGCCATGAAGATCGTGATGGATGGTGAAGGGATCGCCCTTTCACGGCGGCGGATCACTCTCTCGACCTCTGGGGTCGTGCCTATGATGGATCGCTGTGGGGAAGAGCTTGGGATCAATCTTGCAATCTCCCTCCACGCTGTCCGCAATGAGCTGCGAGATCAGCTCGTGCCACTCAATCGTAAATATCCGATTGAAGAGCTAATGGCCGCATGCCGCCGTTACCCGGCCGCATCAAACTCACGGCGGATCACTTTTGAATATATTATGATCCGTGGCGTTAATGATAGCGATGAAGAAGCGCGTGAGCTTGTGCGTCTTTTGGACGGTATTCACGCCAAAGTGAATCTCATTCCGTTCAACCCATGGCCTGGCTCTGATTATCGCCCGTCAACGCGTGAACGCTTGGCAAGCTTTGCTCAAATTGTCATGGATGCAGGCTATTCCGCGCCAATCCGTATGCCACGCGGTAAAGATATTCTCGCTGCATGTGGTCAACTTAAAACACAAAGCGAGCGCAAACGTCGGCTTGAGCAAGCGCTTGCAGAAAATGACCTATAGCCCTTTGCTCTAGTCGCTCGGTCCTCCAGATGTTACAAGGTTGCCTACAAAAACGATCATAACACTCCCTGAGAGGACCGAATTTATTATGGGCAGCTCCTCAGACGTCAAAAAAGTCGTCCTGGCTTATTCAGGTGGACTCGATACGTCCGTTATTCTCCGTTGGCTTCAACAGCATTATGGCTGCGAAGTTGTCACCTTTACTGCCGATCTCGGCCAAGGAGAAGAGCTAGAACCCGCACGCCGCAAAGCCGAGCAGTTCGGGGTTAAAGAGATTTTCGTTGAAGATCTGCGCGAAGAATTCGTAAAAGACTACGTCTTCCCGATGTTCCGCGCTAATACGCTTTATGAAGGCCAATATTTGCTGGGCACCTCTATTGCACGCCCGCTTATTTCCAAACGTCAAATTGAAATTGCTGAAGCCGTTGGGGCTGACGCTGTCGCACATGGTGCAACGGGGAAAGGCAATGACCAAGTTCGTTTTGAACTTTCTTATTATGCGCTCAAACCTGATGTGAAGGTGATTGCGCCTTGGCGTGAATGGGACTTAACCTCCCGCACTAAGCTGCTGGACTTTGCTGAGAAGAACCAGATCCCCGTTACCAAAGACAAGCGCGGCGAAGCCCCCTTCTCTGTCGATGCCAACCTGCTGCACTCCTCTTCTGAAGGTAAAATCCTTGAGGATCCGGCTATTGCACCAGATGAGATCGTCTTCCAGCGTACTATTTCACCAGAGGCCGCTCCAGACAAAGCCACTGAAATCACCATCGACTTCAAGCATGGCGACCCTGTAGCCCTCAATGGCGAAGAGCTTTCCCCTGCGACATTACTGACCCGCCTCAATGCCCTTGGCCGTGACAACGGGATTGGACGTCTTGATATTGTCGAGAACCGCTTTGTTGGCATGAAGTCTCGCGGGATTTACGAAACACCAGGCGGCACGATCCTCCTCCATGCCCACCGTTCCATGGAAACAATTACATTGGATCGTGAAGCAGGCCATCTCAAAGACAGTATCATGCCGCGTTATGCTGAGCTGATCTATAACGGCCTGTGGTTCTCCCCAGAACGTCACATGCTGCAAGCATTGATTGATAGCAGCCAGAACTCCGTAACAGGCCGCGTCCGCATGAAGCTTTATAAAGGTAATGTGGTCTGCGTTGGCCGCGAAAGCCCCAATAGCCTGTATGATGCCCGCGTCGTCACTTTTGAAGATGATGAGGGAGCCTATAACCAGGTCGATGCTCAAGGCTTTATCCGCCTCAATGCGCTGCGTTTGCGCCTTGGTGCGAACATCGGTCGCCGAGGCGGTTCAACCTAAGACGGCGGACAGTATGTCGTGATCATCATGGGAAGAAACATCATGCGCCGTTCTTTACGTTTATCGCTCTCACTTCTCCCTGCCATGACACTTGCTAGCCTTATCGGGCTAGCAGGATGTTCCGGGGATGACAAACCAGAGCTAACCCCAGCCCAATTCATGGCGCAGGTTTACCGCACGCCTCAAGTGCATAAATTACCGAATGGCTTGGCCTATAAGGTGATCAAATCTGGCCCTAAAGATGGTGGCTCCCCCCATCCGGGCAATACGATGATGATTATCTATGAAGGTCGTTTACCTGATGGAAGCATCTTTGACGCCTCGGAAATGCATACAGGGGCTGCCTATATGGAGATGCCGCTGGATGGGGTGATTGAAGGGTGGATGCAAGGCCTTCCCCTCATGCATGTGGGTGATGTTTGGGAACTCTACGTGCCACCTAAACTTGGCTACGGGAACCGTTCTCTTGGGGTTATTCCGCCTAATAGCCCTCTCATTTTCAAGATCCAACTTCTGGGCGTTGAAGAAGGGGAAGGCCCATAATGCGCCTCTTCTCTTCTATTATTCTCACACGTTAACGCGTGTATCTACCGCCTCCTCTGTACGTAGATGAGGCGGTTTTTCTTATTATTTTCCACTCATGAGGCCAGTGCATGCAACGCGTTTTTTCAGGCATTCAACCAACGGGAATTCCTCATCTCGGTAATTATCTCGGCGCGATCCGTAATTGGGTCACGCTTCAGAAAGACCATGATTGTTTTTTCTGTCTGGTCGATATGCATACGCTTACCATGCCCTGGACACCACGGGCCCTGCGTGAGCAAACCTTAGGCAGCACCGCCTGCCTTCTCGCTTCTGGGATTGATCCAACTCGCCTCTACAATCAGTCCGCTGTTAGCGCTCATGCGCGTCTTGGCTGGATTTTTGATTGTGTGTCACGTCTTGGTTGGCTCAACCGAATGACGCAGTTTAAAGACAAAGCGGGCAAACACCGTGAAAACCATTCAGCCGGGCTTTACGTTTACCCGAACCTGATGGCAGCCGATATTCTGGCCTTTCATGCGACGCGTGTTCCCGTTGGAGATGACCAGCGACAGCATCTTGAATTGGCCAATGACATCGCGCAAAAATTTAACCATGATATGGGTGTCGACTTCTTCCCTCATATCGACCCTCTTATCCCCCCTCATGCAGCACGTGTGATGAGTCTGCGTGACGGAAGCAAGAAAATGTCTAAATCAGACCCTTCGGCTCAGAGCCGCCTTGTTCTAACTGATACAGCTGATGAGATTGCCCAGAAAATTCGTCGCGCTAAAACAGACCCCGATGCACTTCCTAGTGAAGAAGCTGGTCTAGAAGGGCGGCCCGAAGCCAGAAATCTCCTCACTATTTATGCAGCAATGACCGACACCACACTTAGTGATGTCTTAGCGTCTTTTGGCGGGCAAGGTTTTGGGAGCTTCAAGTCAGCATTAGCTGATATGCTCGTTGAGAAGCTTGCTCCTGTTGCTCATGAAACACGTCAGTTGCTCAAAAACGAAGATCACCTTCTGCACGTTCTACGCACAGGTGCAGAGCGCGCACGCTCCGTCTCGGAACCGATCGTGAGTGAAGCCGAGCGTCTTGTCGGGTTCTTACGTTAAAAGCCGCTTATTCGCGCTCTCTTAAAGCCGAAAGAGGTGTATTGAGCAACTCAATCACCTCTTCAGCTGCGGCATCGGACGGAGTGCGGCCTCCTGTTGGTGCCAATTTCTCCAAAACAACCGTATAAGCCTCGCGTTGCGCTTTTGCCTTTTCGGGATTATCCATCAGCTCTTTGACAGTTTGTGCAAGGCATTGTGGCGTACAACGCTCCTGAAGCAACTCTGGCACAACCTCACGCCCCGCAAGCAAATTCACCATCGCCACATAAGGCACCTTGAGAAGACGTCGCGCGATAAACGCGGATATTGGATTCACCCGATATGTCACGGCCATCGGTACATAGGCCATCGCAAGCTCAAGCGTTGAGGTGCCTGATTTCGTTAACGCGCAATCAGCAGCGGCAAATGCATCATGTTTATCATGAAGGTCTGTCACAATAATGGGCTGACATTCCCAAGACGCCAACATTTTACGCACCAAAGGTGCCATCAGAGGCGTGGCAGGAACAACGACGGATAATTTCGGGTAATATCTATGAAGCTGCGTTACCATCTTTTTAAAAATCGGCATGAGACGGGGGATTTCAGAACGACGGCTCCCGGGCATAAGAAGTAATATTCGGCTGTCTCGCTCGACATCATGACGCATATAAAAGCGCTCGGCCACGCCATGCGTCACCCCTGATTGCAAGACCGGATGCCCAACAAACCGTCCTTCAAAGCCACGCTGCGCAAACCATTCTGGCTCGAAAGGGAAAAGACATAGCAACCGATCCCATAGCCCTTTATAATGACGTAAGCGCTTTTCACGCCATGCCCACACCTGCGGCGCAACATAATGCAACCGCCTCATCCCCAGCGGGGCAATACGGCGTAAGAGTCGAAACGAAAAGCCGGGACTATCAATCGTAATGACGAGATCTGGCCGACGCAGCTCAATATCCTGCTCGGCCTCCAGCAAACGCTGAGATAGCGCTTTAAGCCGTGGAATAATCTCCACAAAGCCCATGATAGAAAGCTCACGCATGGGAAAAAGGCTCCGCAGCCCAAGCGCTTCCATCCGTCCGCCTCCAAGGCCCGCAAAAACGAGACTTGGATCATGACGATGGAGCGCTTGCATCAAACGGGCCCCAATCACATCGCCGCTCGCCTCACCTGCCAAAATCCAGATGACGCGGCCATGATGGTGCAACGGCACCTGTCCCTTCACAGGAACCATATGCACCATAAACCCGTCCTCCTCTTTCTTTTAGCGACGCAATGTTGCGCCCGTTGCCTTCTGAACAGCCGCTTCAACCGCTTGCGTTAAGCGCTCAAGCTGCTCTTCCTTCAGGCTTTCTTGGTGAGGCTGTAGGGTCACTTCAACCCCTAAGGAACGATGCCCTTCTGGCAGACTGCCACCTTCAAAGATATCAAACAGGCGTACATCATCGATCAACTTACGGTCAGCTCCCCGCACAGCACGAAGCACATCCTGCACGACCACATCAGCAGACGCCACAAAGGCGAAGTCACGACGCACAGGCTGCAATGCAGAAAGAGCAGGCGCAGCTTTACGCTTCTTCTTAGGCAATGGCACCTTGTCTGGGAACAGTTCAAACAACGCGACCGTGCCGGAAAGACCGAAATGACGCGCAACACGCGGGTGAAGCTCACCAAAACGTCCCAAGATTTGCTTAGGCCCTTGGCGTAACTGCCCCGAACGCCCCGGATGATAATAGGAAGGCGCATCTGCTGTCGTATTAAGCGAGGCTTCTGGCACGTTCAGCTCACCAAGAGCGGCCACGAGATCAGCCTTTGCATCTATCCAGCTTGGCTCTTCTGCGCGATGACCCGGTGCACGAGCTGTCACACCACCACGAATACCCGCAAGCACCATATGCGCCCCTGCTTGCCCAAAACACGGGCCAAGCTCAAAGAAGGCACCATCCCCGACAACACAAAATCCATGAGCAAGGTTACGGCCAAGCGCTCGCAAAAGGTTAATCAACGGTGTTGGACGCAGCTGATTAAGGTCTGTTGCGATGGGATTAAGCAGACGTTCACTTTCTCTGACCTCGTCAAAGACAGCAGCATCATGATCGGAAACAAAGGAGAAACCAACCGTCTCCATCATGCCGCGGCTGGCACACAGACGGCGCAGCAGACCGCCACGCGCTTGACGTGGCGTCAACGCAGGAGCTGGCACCATCGTTTCTCGCGGGAGGGCTGCCATTGGTACGGCATCAAGCCCACGGAGGCGCAGCACCTCCTCAATAAGATCAGCCTCAGCCTCAATCTCTACAACCGTCGCCGCTGCTGCTTTTGCTTTCTCTGCAGGTAAACTCGACGCTTGGTCTAAGACCTGACCAGAGGCCACATCATTGCGCCATGACGGCACCGCGAAAACGGCCTTTTCGTCTGTCTGTTCTGTGAGCGTGAAGCCCAAAGCACCCAACAGCTCAATGGCCTCTTGAGCTGAGAGATCAACGCCACCAAAGCTCTTCAACCGTTGAAAGCGCAAGCTTGCCGTGCGCTGCCATGCTGGCTCATCACCGAGCTGGGTGACCTCGCTCGCCTCACCGCCGCACAGCTTGATAATCAACGCGGTTGCTGCATCCAAGCCTGGGCGTACGAGAGCGGGGTCAACACCCCGTTCAAACCGGTAGCGTGCATCGGTCTGAATCCCAAGACGACGCCCCGTCAGAGCAATCTGCACGGCATCAAACAACGCTGATTCAACGAACACATCGGTCGTGTTCTCATCAACAGCGCTCTGCTCACCACCAATAATCCCAGCAAGAGACTGCACACCATGACCATCCACGATGACCAGATCATCCGTGCCAAGAACATGCTCTTGCCCATCAAGCGCGCGGAAAGTCTCTCGCCCAGCCTGCATCAGCTGAAGCGTATCTCCTGAGATTTTATGGGCATCAAAAACATGTAACGGACGCCCCAGCGCCACCATGAGATAATTCGTTACATCCACTAGGGCTGATTGTGGTCGAATTCCCACCGCTTCCAAACGACGCTTTAACCAGTCAGGGCTCGGGCCATTCTTTACGCCACGGATCAATCGCCCAACAATGTAAGGGCACGCCGTCTGCTCCCCCTGCCAGCTAATCGTGCTCGGCCCATTGCCTGTTATCTCATCGATGACCAGCGGCTTAAATGTTCCAAGACCAGCAGCCGCGAGGTCACGCGCAATACCGCGCACACTAAGCGCATCACCACGGTTTGGCGTAATAGCAATATCAATGACAGGGTCATCAAGCTGTGCAAATTGCACATAATCATGACCAATAGGAGCCTCCTGCGGAAGCTCACCAATACCGTCGCTTTCTTCCCCAATGCCCAGCTCACGCAAAGAGCACAGCATACCACCACTGACCTGACCGCGGATCTTCCCCGCTTTAATGGTTATATCACTGCCGGGGATATAGGTACCCGGAGGAGCAAAAATAACATTAAGACCTGTGCGTGCATTAGGGGCACCACACACGACCTGAACCTCTTCAAACCCCTCCCCTGCATTCACACGGCAAATCTGCAGCCGGTCTGCATCAGGATGAGGCAGCGCCTCCATAATGGTCGCGACACGAAAGCCAGAAAGACGTTTGGACGGGTCGTCAACCTCTTCAACTTCCAACCCAATTCGGTTGAGAGTGGCGCAAATCTCATCCAGCGACGCTGAAAAATCTAGATAATCCCGCAGCCATGACAGTGAAAATTTCATCTCAGAATCCTTCCGTCAGCGTAGCCGGTGAAAGCGCCGAAAAACCATAATGACGTAGCCAGCGCAGGTCACTTTCATAAAAAGAGCGCAAATCTGGGATACCGTTTTTCAACATAGCCAAACGCTCAATGCCCATACCAAAAGCAAAGCCCTGCCATTGCTGAGGGTCTAGCCCGCAATTGGCAAGAACGCGCGCATGCACCATGCCCGCACCTAAAACCTCAAGCCAATCTTCTCCAGCTCCAATTTCCCCCGTTTTCCTTGACCAACCAATGTCAATTTCCATCGAAGGTTCAGTAAAAGGGAAATAAGAGGCACGAAAACGCACCGGGAGATCAGGCTTGTCAAAAAACACACGTAAGAATTCAACAAGACATCCTTTAAGGTGCCCCAGCGTAATATTTTCTTCGACAACGAGCCCTTCACATTGATGGAACATCGGTGAATGGGTCGCGTCATGGTCAGCACGGTACGTACGCCCCGGCGCAATAATACGGACAGGAGCGCCTTCATCGAGCATGGTGCGAATCTGAACACCTGACGTTTGCGTCCGCAGCACACGCGGCTCCCCACCTTCTTGTTCAGAAGGCACATAAAACGTGTCTTGGTCTGTGCGCGCTGGATGATGGTCTGGCGTATTGAGAGCAGAAAAATTATGCCACTGCGTTTCAACATCTGGCCCCTCAGCCACACGGAAGCTCATGGCTGAGAAAATGCTCGTAATTTCTTCAATCGTGCGACTGATGGGGTGAATTTTACCAACCATAGGCATCGCCGGCGGTTGGGTAACATCAACTTTCTCGTCATTAAGACGTTTCTGAAGCGCTTCTTCTTCGATCTCTTGCCCGCGCGTTTCAATCAACACGGTCAGCTCATCACGCAATCGGTTGAGCGACTGTCCGCGCTCTTTACGCTCTTGAGGAGGGAATGTCCCTAATTGCCGAAGAAGCCCAGTTAACTTGCCAGAGCGCCCTAAAGTGCCAACACGCACTGCATCCCACTCAGCGCGAGTTTGCGCTCCTGCAAGAGCCTCGACAGTCTCGCTCTTTAATGTTTCGAGATCGTTGGCCATACCGCCTGTCTTTCACCACCATAAAAAACGGGCCACCCCGCATCTGCAGGGCAGCCCGCCAGTCACATCCCTCTTGAGAGCATTCCCAAAAGAGGGGAAGCCACCGTGACCCGTTGTAAGGAAGGAACCTTACAGAGCCGCTTGGGCCTTACGTACGATTTCTGCAAAGGCTTCTGCATCATCATACGCGATAGCAGCAAGCACCTTACGGTCAATCTCGATCCCTGCCTTGTTCAAACCATTGATGAAACGGCTATAGGTCAGGCCATGTTCGCGTGTTGCCGCACCAATACGCTGAATCCACAAGGAGCGGAAATCACGCTTTTTGTTGCGACGGTCACGATACGCATAACGCAGAGCTTTCTCAAGACGCTCCAGCGCAATACGATAGTTTGTTGAGGAACGTCCGCGATAACCCTTGGAGAGCTCGAGAACTTTTTTATGACGAGCGTGGGTGGTTACACCCCGTTTAGCACGTGCCATGGTCTGTTATCTCCTTCTCAAAGCCCGTAGGGCGCCCATTGTTTCACGGTGCGTGAATCCATAGGCGTCATGGCTTGAGAGCCACGGTTGCTACGCTTCATCTTCTGCGGGCGTTTGATCAGACCATGCTGCTTATTACCCGGACCGCACATCACTTTGCCGGTCGCGGACACTTTGAACCGCTTCTTAACCGAAGACTTTGTCTTCATCTTGGGCATTTTACTCTCCCTTATGATCACGAGCTACAATGTAAGGAACATTCTAGCCGCACGGCCGGGCATGCCACTTCGGGCCCGGACGCGTGCATAACTCGCGCGCTTATATCGGGAATAGCATATTTCCACAAGGGAGAATTCGTGGGACGCTCCTATGAGCTTAACAGTTTGTAAGAAACGCCCTATATGTGGCGCAACTTCTAGTCACAAGGTCATGTAATGTTTCCTTAATTATTGGATCGCAGACAGAGGATGCAGGACAAAATTAACCCTATTTTTTTGTCCTTTTTCCTGAGTTTGTGTTTAAACAAACATGAACCTGCTTTAATGAAGAGGCTAGGACTGTCATAAGTTTTAAGGCTTGCCCCATGTCTTCTATTTCCAAAACACGGGGGCTTTGGCCAGCGATTGCAGCACTTGTTATTGCAATCATTGGCCTTTTGCTGGCTATCGGCGGCGTTTGGTCCGCTATTGAAGGTGGCCCCCTTTATTATCTTATCAGCGGTATCGGCTTCTTGCTGACAGCCGCTTTGCTCTTCAAGCGAAACCCGGCTGGACTCGCGCTTTATGCGCTTATCTTGTTTGGCACGCTCATCTGGGCTCTTTGCGTCACCGGGTTGGATGTCTGGGGGCTACTCCCACGGCTTGATATCGTTCTCATTGTCGGGATCGTGCTTTTACTGCCTGTCATCTCCCGCCCTCTTGCTGCAAGTCGTGCTGCCACATTGCCGCTCTTAGGGGCCGTGGGCTTAAGTGCGCTGACGCTTGTCGTCTCTGCGTTCATGGATCCGCATGATCAAGAAGGGTCATTACCGACGACGATCGCTAATATGCACCCTGCGAACCCGGAGAATGTCCCTCCGGAAGAATGGCACGCTTATGCGCGCACGCAGGCTGGTCAGCGCTGGTCTCCGCTCACGCAGATTAACTCCAAGAACGTTGATAAACTCAAAGTTGCTTGGGTGATGCACACGCATGACCTGCCAGGGGCTCCTAATGACCCCGCAGAAGCAACCAACGAAGCGACACCAATTGAGTTTAATAACACGCTTTATTTCTGCTCAATTCACCAAAAGCTGTATTCTGTTGATGCGAAAACCGGCAAAACAAATTGGATCTTTGACCCTAAGGTTCAAATTAGGCCAACGTTCCAGCATCTGACATGCCGCGGTGTCAGCAAACATACGGCGCCTGCAAACCCTGTCAATTCAGATGGTCAGGCTGTCTCCCTTAATGATTGCGCCAACCGTATTGTGATGTTGGTCAATGATGGGCGCCTGCTTGAAGTGGACGCTGCCACTGGTCAGCGTTGCCATGGATTTGGCAATGATGGTGAAGTAGACCTTCGCTTCTCTCACCAGCCTTACACAACTTTGGGGGAATATGCGCCAACCTCACCGCCTGTCGTGACGGACAAATATGTCATCGTAAACTCGGCTGTGCGTGACAATGGGTCTATCAACCAACCTTCCGGCGCTACCCGTGCGTATGACGTTTACACAGGTAAGCTGGCATGGGTTTTTGATGCAGCCAACCCTGACCCTAACGAAATGCCAAGTGAAGAACATCCGCATTTCCACTCAAACTCTCCTAATTCATGGATCGTCTCCGCCTACGATAAAAACCTTAACTTGGTTTATATCCCTATGGGCGTTGGCACTCCTGATGAATGGGGTGGACATCGCTCTAAAGAAGCAGAACGTTTTGTTCCAGGGATCGTTGCTTTAAACGCTGATACCGGGAAGCTGGCATGGTTCTATCAGACCGTCCATCATGACCTCTGGGATATGGATGTTCCTGCTCAGCCTACTTTGGTGGATATCACTCAAAAAGATGGCTCTCTGGTTCCCGCTATTTACGTGCCAGCCAAAGATGGTGACGTGTTCGTTCTGGATCGCCGGACAGGTAAAACGATTGTTCCAGCTCCTGAAGTTCCCGTTCCACAAGGCGCTGCTCCTGGCGATTACACCAGTCCAACACAGCCGACGTCTCAGCTGACATTACGCCCTAAAGCACCGATGTCGGACAAGGATATTTGGGGTGGGACGATCATCGACCAAATGTTCTGCAGCGTGTATTTCCACAGCCTGCGCTATGAAGGCCCTTTCACACCGCCTTCAACACAGGGCACGCTTGTCTTCCCAGGCAATCTTGGCATGTTCGAATGGGGTGGCCTCTCGGTTGATCCACAGCGTCAGATCGCTTTCATCAATCCGATTGCTCTTCCCTTTGTCTCTCAACTGGTTCCTCGTGGCCCTGACAATCCAACTTGGCCTAAAGGTGAAGCGAAAGCTTCCTCTGGGGAAACTGGGGTACAGCCTAATTACGGAACGCCTTTTGGGATTAACCTGCATCCATTCTTGGATCCAGTCTTGCTTCCATTGGGGCTCCCGGTTCCATGCCGCATACCACCCTGGGGGACTGTCGCAGGTCTAGACCTACGCACCAATAAGATTGTTTGGCAGCATCGTAACGGCACTTTCCGTGACTCTCTGCACGGATCATCACTGCCCATCCAGATGCCACCTATCAAAATTGGTGTGCCAAGCCTTGGCGGCCCATTGTCCACTGCTGGGAATGTCGCGTTCCTCACATCAACGCAGGATTACTATATCCGTGCCTATGATATGACGAACGGGAAAGTCATCTGGAAAGACCGTCTCCCTGCCGGGGCGCAGTCAACACCGATGACGTATTCCGTCAATGGACGGCAATATATCATTACCTATGCAGGGGGCCATGGCTCCTTCCTTAGCAAAATGGGCGACAGCCTTATTGCTTACGCATTGCCAGAGGAAAAAACTGCACAGGATGCTCATCATTAAGTCTTCTTAGCTCGACATAATGTATGTGCGAAAAGGGGGGAAGCGTATCAGCGTTTCCCCTTTTTTATGACGCAGAGATGACAGAGGCTTAACTATTCATTCTCGCCCAAAATGGTTACAAAGGATGCAACCTGCCGTGGGCAGATCTATAAGATTTTTCTCTATAAGGAGAGATTATTATGATGTTCCGTCGTTTTGCTTTTGCTGCTCTTGCTCTCAGCACAGTCGCGGGCCAAGCAGCTCTTGCCCAAGGCTCTGCTCAACCTTGCCGTGATGCGAAGGGCAAGTTCACGAAATGTGAACAGAAGAGCAAACCAGCTCCTTGCCGTGATGGAAAAGGGAAATTCACAAAGTGTGATAAAAAAGGCGCTAAAAAAGCCAATATGAAATCCGACATGCCAATGAAGCGCGGCATGCCTGATGCAGGAATGCCAGCGGATAATGGGGCACACTAAAACGCTCTGACGCTTACAAAAAACCCCACCCCTAATAAAGGAGGTGGGGTTTTTTATAGGGATATTACCAAAATCGAGAGAAAATATTTTACGCAGCAGCTCGTGCTCTAATCGCTTGAGCCATGGCTTCTACACCATTCCCACGATTGGTTGATAATGCTTGAACGAGCCCAAGCTCATGAAGAAAACTGGCATCTGTTGCCAGAATCTCTTCCGTCGTTCGGCCAGAATATACCCGTAGCAATAAAGCGACGAGCCCCTGAACAATCGCCGCATCAGAAGCGCCCGCAAAGAACAACCTCCCCTCCTGCTCCGTTGCTTCTAGCCATACTTGGCTCTGGCACCCAGGGACACGATGAGAATCATTTTGCCATTCTGAAGGAAAGGGCGGAATTTTCCGCCCAAGTTCAATGATATATTGATAGCGTTCCATCCAGTCATCAAAGAGAGACAACTCATCACCAATGGCTGCAATTGCTGAGGCTGCTTTATCTTCTTCTGGCGCCACAAAAGGTGGCTTAATCATCTCAGACACTCAAGAACTCCATCCCGGCATAATGTTTCAAAGGGCTTTTCCGCTTTTTATAAAATAAAGCGGCTCAAATCACCTTTCTGCATCAAAGGCGATACTTTCTCATGCACCTCTTGGGCCGTAATCCGCACGACCTCACCAGAGCGCTCTGACGCTGTGAAAGAAATATCCTCCAGCAAACGCTCCAACACTGTTGCTAAACGGCGGGCTCCGATATTTTCAACACGCTCGTTAATATCAGCCCCGAGCTCTGCTAAAGCATCAATAGCCGTCTCATCAAACTCTAAACGCACACCCTCTGTGGCCATCAGCGCTGTATATTGCTTCACCAACGAATGCTCAGGCTCAAGTAAAATACGCCGCAGATCGTCTCGTGTCAGAGCCGAAAGCTCAACACGAATAGGCAACCGCCCTTGAAGCTCAGGCAATAAGTCTGCCGGTTTCGCGATATGAAAAGCACCAGAGGCAATAAACAAAATATGGTCTGTTTTTAACGAACCATGCTTCGTCGTAACCGTTGTTCCCTCAATAAGCGGCAATAGATCACGCTGCACACCTTCACGGGAAATATCCCCCGTGCGCGCGCCCTGCTCCGAAGTTGCACAAACTTTATCAATCTCATCAAGGAAAACAATGCCATGCTCTTCAGTATGGGCAACAGCCTCTCGGCTAAGCGCCTCCTCGTCGAGAAGCTGATCCGCTTCCTCTCGCACGATGTGCTCACGCGCTTCAGCGACAGTCATTTTCTTCTCAACAGGCTCACGCCCCATCGCCCCGCGCATCACATCGCCCAAATTAACGACCTGCCCTGGAAGCATCGGTGGGAAGTCCCCTCCAGAAGAAGCAGACGATGCATCAGATAAGACTTCGATCTCGATCTCTTTCTCTTCTAGCTCGCCATCCCGCAGCATCTGTCTGAACTGCACGCGCACATCCGCTGTGGCCTCTTTACCCGCCAACGCCTCGACCAAGCGCTCTTCTGTCGCTTTTTCAGCTTGCGGCTGAACGTCTTTTATTTTTTTCTCACGCAGCATCGTGCGGGCAACATCAACAAGGTCGCGCACAATACTATCGACATCACGACCAACATAGCCGACTTCTGTAAATTTCGTCGCCTCAACCTTAAGGAAAGGAGCATTGGCAAGACGCGCTAAACGACGTGCAATTTCGGTCTTACCGCAGCCAGTTGGCCCAATCATGAGGATGTTTTTGGGCACGACTTCTTCACGCAGCCCTTCAGGCAACTGCGCCCGGCGCCAACGATTGCGCAACGCTACCGCAACAGCGCGTTTTGCCTCGTTTTGGCCGATAATAAAGCGGTCAAGCTCATGGACCGTCTGACGTGGAACAAACTCAACGACACTCATGAACGTTCCTCTTCCCCCTCACCTAGGGTTTCAATCCGCACGGAGTGATTAGTGTAAACGCAAATATCACCAGCAATCTTCATGGCTCGCCGCGCGATTTCTTTCGCGTCTAGCCCATCGACATCCATCAAGGCGCGTGCTGCAGAAAGCGCAAATTGCCCCCCTGAACCAATGGCAATAAGCCCATCTTCTGGCTCCAGCACATCACCATTCCCCGTTAGGGTAAACAAGCGGTTTTCATCAGCTACGGCCATCATCGCTTCAAGACGACGAAGATAACGATCAGTCCGCCAATCTTTGGCGAGCTCCACACACGCACGCTCTAGCTGGCCAGGGTGCCGTTCTAACTTGCCTTCCAGCCGCTCAAGAAGCGTAAACGCATCGGCCGTTGCGCCAGCAAAACCTGCAAGAATGGTGCCTTTAGGGCCAATACGCCGCACTTTACGCGCATTCCCTTTAATCACCGTTGAGCCAAGCGTGACCTGTCCATCTCCAGCCATCGCCACTTGCGATCCGCGTCGTACACAAAGGATGGTCGTACCATGCCAGCCGACCGGATCATGAGAAACAGTTTGATTCATCATACTCCTCCAAATTGGGCAGCCAGCCGCGTGAAGACAAGGCCTTCCTTGTCCGTTATGAGGCTATTGCCTTCAAAACCGTCACTTTCAATGCCATAGAAAGCCATCTAGCATGTTCTCTCCCCAGAGTAACGACACAACCCATCGCTTTCTTGACTACCTAAAGAGAGACAATCGCCTATCGAGATGCTAAACTTCGCCCATCAGGGAAAGTGCTCCCCTTTCATAAGGCGTTAACACAACGCTTCTTAAAGGGTTCTGAAACCTCTTGCCCTGTATGAAGACGTTATCCAACGCCCTTTTAGGGCTCTCTTGTTTGCATCACGATCAACGGGACTCTCAATGGACACGCCCTCCTCTACGGAACACACTTCTGACCCTAAGCCTGAACGTATGGTTGACCAACGACGCGCCCCATCACGGGTCGTCCCTATGGCTTTGTCGGTCGTACAGAATATTATCTGGGCCTTTGCCCATGCGCTCTCATGCTTTCTTCTTCAAATTACCGAGCTTTTCGCGCCATTTCTTCTGCTTATCGGCATTGCGTGGAGCCTTGTGCCCCATATTATCGGGATCGCGAATAGCAGCCTTAGCAATGCGACAAATGACCAACAGACAAAAGAACTGGTGGACCATGTAACACGTTCTTTCCCGACACAGATTGAACTTGCAGGCCGTATCCTCACCCCACATGGTCTTATTATGGATGGGATTCTCCTGATGGTTATCTCAGCCATTGCAGCCACATGTGCAACATGGCTTGGACGCCGGCTGTAACAACACAACGTACAGGTTTCTGTGATGATTGAGCTCCGTGATGTCATCTTACCGGTGGCGCCCTCACTCCTCAAAGAGAGGCGCCAACATCTCTCATTACAGCTCTCATCCGGTCAATTTTTCCGCGTTTGTGGCCCAGCTGGCAGCGGAAAAACAGCGCTACTGAACCTATTGGCCCTACGCTCCGCGTTTCAGGGCGGCCTCTCTCTCTTTGGCCATGCCATCACAACGCGCCTTTCCCACAAAACGCGCACTCTCATTCGACAGCGTATCGGCTATCTTGAGGAAGTCCCGTTTCTCTCTCCTCAGCTGACACTCTTTGAAAATATCGCTTTGCCTTTATCCATACAGAAGGCTGCCCGACGCGATATCATCCATGAAACAACATCTATCCTTTCATGGCTTTCTCTCGACCATTGCAGAGACCTTAAACCATCGAGCCTTTCCTCTTCGGAGCGTTTACGCGCTGCCTGCGCCCGTGCGCTCATTGCACGCCCCTCTCTCCTCCTCATTGAAGGAGACCCTATGTGCGCTGACCCAGAGCTCTGCTCACGTCTGCTTCCTGCTTTGGGGGATTTTATACAAAGTGGCACCACAATTGTGCTCACAACCCGCCATGCTGATACTTTTGAAGGCCTTCTTCCCACACCCTCCTTGTATTTACCCCATCAACCTAAACCGTCGTTCACAGAAAATGAGCCGTCATTTTTCTCTCCCCCTCAAGCAGAAGAATCGCCCCTCTCCGCACGCGAGTCTTTAATGCCATGAGACACGCCTCTTTAATGCGTCGCTGCTTGGCGCGTCCGCGTTTGCTCCTCCTGACCCTCTGCGCCGCCCTCAGCACAGTCGGAATGGGCCTTAGCCTCGCCAGTATGTGGGGTGGCACCTTCCTAGCCCAGCAATGGGATACAGGGCCGGCACGCATGGCGTTGATTCTCTTGCCAACAGAACACCCACCACCATCGGCAGAGCTGTTACAGCACTTTTCCGAAATCCCGGGGGCTTCTCATGTTCGTTCCCTCTCGCCTGCTGAGGTCAACACTCTCCTCACGCAATGGAACGCCCCTTGGCCAAGCCCTGTGCCCCCGATCATCGCCCTCAACTACACAGGCACTCCTTCGCGCCTTGAGCAAAGCGTAAAAGAAACGCTCCCTACCGCAACACTGATAGCGCCTCCCCAGCAACGCAGCTCTATTCCCTCTTTTACAGCCATTATTTATCCAGCTTCTCTGCTCAGTGCGCTCATTGGCACACTCACGTCCGGCGCTGTTTTGATTGCCAGTATTGTTCTGTCAGCGCAGTCTGCGCGCCTGACACAAAATGCTGATTTGGAGCTTCTTGCACAGCTGGGCTGCCCGTTACATCGTGCTTATTGGACGACCACTCTACGTTTTGGCATGTCCTGCTGCATCGGGAGTGTTTTAGGGCTCTTGCTTCTCTTCCCTATGCTTTACGCTCTCATGACTCTGTTAAGCCCTTTGATGCATAAAGCTCCCCCACAGGTCTCTTTATTGTTTGACGTGTCTCATCCTTCATGGCTCCATTTTTTATATCTTCTCCCGCTTTTCTATGCCGTGTTAGGATGGATGGTGAGCGAGTTTTTCTATTACACATCCCTACGGGCGCCTTTGCCATGATGTCCCGCCTGCGCTGGAAAACGATTTTTCTGACAAGCGGCCTCTCCATCATACTGCTTGTTGGACCTGTTGGCTTTTTGTGCTTTTGCCTCAATGCGGCTCTGCGCCCCCTCTCCCCGCCGGCACTCCCGCATTTAGCCTCCCCTCATGATGGGCTTGTTGTGCTCACTGGTGGAGAAGACCGCATCACTACAGCACTGCACCTCCTCCAAGACCATCCTGACCTTCCATTGCTCATCTCAGGTGTCGCTCCCCAGACCCATATGCAGCCAATTATCAAGCCGAAAATAACATCGTTCCCTTCTCATCTGCGTGAACAGATCACCCTCGGGCGTCGTGCGATCGGCACAGTTGGCAATGTGCGTGAGACTGAACAATGGGCGCACGACCATCACCTGACCCATATCGTCCTCATTACCTCAACCTACCACATGCCCCGCGCATTGCTGGAGTTCCACTATGTTGCGCCTCACCTAGACATGACACCGTATCCCGTACGCGCTCAATCACTCTCCCATCTCTGGAATAAGCGGACATGGGCTATCCTCACGCGCGAATATATAAAGCTCCTCGGTGCCATTATGCGTAGCTTTATGCACACTCCCCAACATCCTTACGACCTCACCCCATAGCGAGCTGATCATGAAACGCGTGATTTTTTACTTGCCTGCTTGATAGGTTTCAGGCCATGCAATCACGTATGATGAGCCTTGTTCGCGGTACGCTTTTTAATCTTTATCTTCTCCTTCTCACCCTCATTATGGGGATTGCGGCGTTTCCTATTCGCTTAAGCAATAAAGACGCTTGGGCCCTACGCTATGCCAAGCTCTGGTCTCGTGCCGTGCTTTGGGGATTACGCACACTCTGCAATATCCGGATCACACTAACCGGGACAGAGCACTTGCCCACAGGCCCCTTTCTCATCGCTTCTCAACATCAATCCTTCTTTGATGGTTTTGTGTGGATGAATGCAGTGCCCTTACCGGCCTATGTTATTAAGCAAGAGCTCACTAAGATCCCTCTCGTCGGCCCTATGCTGTTGTTAAGCGGGATGATCCCCGTTAATCGTACCGGAGGCTCTCAAGCTCTCCGCACGCTGATGGAACGTGTCTCACACGCCCAAGAACGCGGACGGCAGATTATCCTCTTCCCAGAAGGTACACGCACGAAGCCCGGCGAGCGCGTTTCGCTCCAAAACGGGATTGTCGCTCTCGCACGCCAAGCAAAAACACCCATTATTCCCGTTGCAACAAATTCCGGCTTGTTTTGGCCACGCTCCCCATGGCGTAAATATCCCGGCACGTTAATCATCGCGATTGGAGAGCCCCTGCCCACTTTACGTGGACGAATGCTCATTCCAGCGATTGAACACGCGTGGGATAAACTCTCTGACACCCACGCCCTTCCCCGTGATAGAGTCACACAAGACCCTCCCTCCTAACGTCAGTATGGCCCTTCATTGAGAGACTCTTCTGCCCCCATGTCCTGCTTACGGCTTGTGTTACGACACTACCCAGCACGCCTTATGACGCTCACGCTCGGCCTGCTTGTCGCACTCACACTGCTTGATGTCTGGGCTTATCGTCTCGCTACCAAGCATATGGAGCACCAACTCGCACTCTTCCAAGAGAACTGTCGTTCCAACGCTATAACGCTCTCCATCGGGCACGTCACACCGCAAGGCTGGCCATTTGGGGCTGGGCTTTCGCTCTCTCATATTCAATTTCACACGCAGCATGACGCTCTACAGATCGGGGGTGCGAGCACATCTGTCCAGTTGGGCGGTTCATGGGCCACATGGCTCCTCAATGCGCTACAGCACCGCTCCCTCCCATTATTAAGCAACGGCGAAACGATCCTCCGTTTTGTCGCTCATGAGCGCGACCTCACGATACATCTCCATAAGCTACATCTCACCTCAAAGCGTCATGCAACTCATAGCACAGCGGCTCTTTCCCTCGGTGATGCCCGCTTTACGTCCGAGCAAGCTGAGCTCTCCGGTGCCCTTAACACCCTCAGCGGGAAAATTTACTGGAATACACACCCCTCTTTGACAGACAGCGCCCTCGCTATCGACCTCAAAGCATTACAGCTCCATCTCAACCATCCCAACATTCCGCTACACCACCCTTTAACGCAGCTTCACGTCGTCGCTGCTTTGCCGGGATGCCACCCCTTCTTGCTGGACACGCTTACCAAGAGCTGCATTCTCCGTCTGCATGAGCTGAGCGCAGATCTACCGCTCCTCGACTCCTCTCCTCATGTCTCTCTTGGTGGAAAGATCAGCATTCCTGAAGGGGATGGTGCCGTTACCCTTCAAGTCACCCATTGGCGTAATAGTGCCTTACAGATTCTTGAACGCCCCGAAGCACAGCAGCAGCTCTCGCCTGCTATGCTGGAATTTTTTCAGCGTGCTCTCACACCGCCTTCATCGTCTGTCACCATCCCGACTGAACGTCCCCTCAGCATGAGCGTGGCGCTCAGCCATGGCCTGCCGACTGGCCTCAACGCCGAAAAACTACGTATGATTCAACGTTTTCTTCCGCACACACCATGACAACCATGCCAGACAACCCTCTCTGCACGATTGATCTCGTCACTATTCTCATCACGATGGGCGAAGAAGCCCCCACCCTTCTAACCCTTAACCAAGGTCAGGAACTCCCCTCCGGCCCATTAACGAACCGACATTCGCTGCAAAAAGGGCTCCATCGTTGGGCCGAGCAACATACAGGCTGCAGCATCGGCCATATGGAGCAGCTTTATACCTTTGCTGATCAACCACTACCCAATACACAGCACCAGCTTATCCGTATTTCTTATCTTGCTTTAGCGAGGATCACCAATCCCGAGGGGTTCTCTCTACAATCACTCTACACCTATTTCCCGTGGGAAGATCGACGCACCCCAGCCACCAATAGCCAATTTAAAGAACTACGCACTCATATCACGTCTTGGGCGAGCCATGATCCAGAACGCCTAACGCGCGCAATCCCAGCCTTTGGTCTTAATGGCCTCCCTTGGGATGATGAAAAAGTCCTCGATCGTTACGAACTGCTATGGGAAGCGGGACTCGTCGCTAAATCCCTCCCAACATCAACGCGCAAGACCGATTCTTCTCAGATATCGTTTGATAATCGGCGCATTCTTGCCACAGCCCTCTCACGGCTTCGGGCTAAAATCCGCTATACGCCCATTGTTTTTGAACTCTTGCCTCATGCTTTTACGCTTTTGCAGCTCCAGAAGGCGATGGAAAACCTCTCTGGTCGGCCTATGCACAAGCCCAATTTCCGCCGCCTTGTCCTCCATCAAAAACTCGTTGAAGAAAGCGGCGAACGTGATGCAAGCGCGCCCGGACGTCCTGCTAAGCTCTATCATTTTCGCCCAGAAGCAGCGACCTCTTGTTACCTCAGCGGGGCCATGCTTCCGCTGGATTAACGCGCTTTTAATCTCTCTTTTTCTAGAAACCCTTTTCTTATGCGCTCTTTTATGCTCATACTGAGTATAAGAACATTCATAAGGATTTCTCTATTATGGTGCAGGCCACCGTCGCTCTTCCGTCACGTGATGATCTCTATCGTCCGGTTTCTTCCCTCATGGCGCGGGAAGATTGGGAGCAGCTTTTTGCTGATGACATCGAAGCCATCCTCGCGCTTAAACATAAGCATGATGCTGTCATTTTGGCCCATAATTACCAAACGCCAGAGATCTTCCACGGTGTCGCCGATATTCGTGGAGACAGCCTCGCCCTAGCGCGTGAAGCACAAAATATTAAACAACAGGTCGTCCTTATGGCTGGGGTGCATTTCATGGCTGAAACCGTGAAAATGCTGAACCCAGAGAAAACCGTGCTCATCCCCGATGAAATGGCCGGCTGCTCCCTCGCTGAGGGCATCACAGCGGAGAATGTTCGCACACTCAGAGCACGCCATCCCGGTGTTCCCGTCGTCACCTACGTCAATAGTTCTGCTGCTGTAAAAGCCGAAACGGACGTGTGTTGCACCTCGGGGAACGCCCGCCGCGTTGTTGAAAGCCTTGGTGTGCCCGAGGTTATTATGATCCCAGATGAATATCTCGCTCGTAATATTGAAAACGAAACGGGTATTAAAATGCACACATGGTCGGCACGCTGCGAAGTGCATGAGCGCTTCACCCCACCAGAGATCCGCCAATATCGGCGCATGCATAAAGACAGCCTCCACGTCATTGCTCACCCAGAATGTGCACCAGAAGTCGTTGCTGAAGCCGATCACGCAGGCTCTACAGCGAGTATGATCAGCTATATTGAGAATAATCATCCTGATAAGGTGTTGCTCATTACTGAATGCTCTATGAGCGATAACCTTTCGACGATGTTCCCAGACACGCAGTTTGTACGTCCCTGCAATCTATGCCCTCATATGAAGCGCATTACGTTAAAGAACATTCGTCGGTCGCTGGAAACAATGAGCACAGAAGTCACCATCGCCGCTGAGCATCAAGAGCCTGCTCGTCGTTCCGTCGAACGGATGCTCGCCCTCTAACCACCCTCTCCAGAGGCCCCCTCTGGAGAACATTGAGGCAGACCTCCTATGACAGATCCGCTCCTTTCTTCCTACACAGGCTGGCCCGTCATTATTGGCTCCGGCTTAGCGGGCCTGTCTGTGGCGCTCCACCTCAAACAACCATGCGTGCTGCTCTCTCCTCACTCCAACGGTGAGGGCTCCTCCACCCAGCTCGCCCAAGGCGGAATGGCTGCGGCCATTGGGCCGGATGATACCCCTGAGGATCATGCACGCGATACACTCCGCGCAGGTGCTGGTCTTTGTGATGAAGCGATCGTGCGAGCGATCACGCAAGCCGGCCCCTCTGCTGTTGAAACGCTCCTTCGCTGGGGTGTGCCGCTTGCTCGTGATGAATCGGGCTCTCTCGCCCTTCATCTCGAAGGGGCGCATAGCCGACCGCGCGTTGTTTATGCAGGAGGCGATCAAAGCGGTGCTTATATTACCTCTTCATTGTGGGAAAAAGTACGCGCAACATCGCGCATTCATGTGCTGACAGGCCAAACTCTCGAAGGGCTCCATCATGAAGATGGGTTACTGCGTGGGGTGTGGGTGTCCGGCGGATTTATCCCCACACAATGCTGCATTCTCGCCACTGGGAGCTGTGGCGGGCTCTATCGCCACACCACTATCCCTCTGAGCAACAAAGGGATGGGCATCGCCCATGCTGCCTTGGCCGGGGCACGTTTGGGAGATATGGAATTTACGCAATTCCATCCGACCTCCCTAGCGGCTGGCCCAACACAAACACGTCGCCCTCTCATTAGTGAAGCCGTGCGTGGCGCTGGTGCCCCTCTCGTCTTAGAAAATGGCGAACGCTTTACCAAAGAGCTGGCCCCTCGTGATGTCGTTAGTCGTGCGATCGCCGCTCAACTGAAAGCCGGTCATCAGGTTTATCTTGATGGGCGTCATTTCAAAGGCCGCCCCTTCAGCGCCCGCTTCCCTGCTATTACCAAAGCCTGCCATGCAGCGGGGTTAGACCCAGACACGCAGCGCCTCCCCGTTAAACCGGCCATGCATTACCATATGGGCGGTATCGCTGTTGACCATCATGGCCGCAGTTCCCTCCCAGGATTATGGGCGAATGGTGAAGTGGCCTGCACAGGGCTACACGGCGCGAACCGTTTAGCGAGCAACTCTCTCCTTGAGGCGCTCGTCTGCGGGAAATGGATTGCCGAAGATATTGACGCGCACAGCACGCCTTTCATCCCACTCAGCGCGCCAACGCCGCGCGTTCCTTTCTTGTCTCCCACATGGACACTAAACGATCTGATGGAAGAGCAGGCGGGAATTTTGCGCCATGAAGACGGATTACGCGCCCTGTTAGAAAAAGCACTCCCGCTAGCGCGCCATTATGGCCCAGCTCTGACTGCCTCCTTTATCGCTTGGGCTGCCCTTCATCGCACAGAGAGCCGTGGCAGTCATTGGCGTGAAGACGCTCCAACAAGCCGCTCTCCCCAGCGCCAAAGCTGGACACTTGTCGATCTCCCCTCTGCCTGAAAGCTTCACTCATGACCGCTGCCCTTTTCCTCCCCGACCTTCTTTGGGAACCCCTCGTCACCACCGCTTTGCGTGAAGATTTTGGGACAGGCGGGGATGTCACCACCCAAGCACTCCTTGGTCATCAAAAAACACTTCGCGCTGTCTTCCGAGCGCGCCATCATGGTGTCCTTGCGGGACTACCCGGTGCCCACCTCGCCTTTCATGCGCTTGACGGAGCTACGCACTTTACACCCCTTATGGCAGAAGGAGCGATCATTAAACCCGGTGATGCTCTGGCCACAGTTGAGGGCTCTGCCGCTGCTATTTTGGGAGGTGAGCGTGTCGCTCTTAATCTGCTCTCCCATCTGAGCGGGATTGCCAGCACAACAGCAGCCATTGTTCATGCGGTGAAAGGCACAGGCGTTGATGTCTGCTGCACCCGCAAAACCCTTCCCGGTTTACGCGCCGTGCAAAAATACGCCGTGCGTGCTGGTGGGGGAAGCAACCATCGTCATCGGCTGGATGACGCGATTATGCTCAAAGACAATCACATTGCCCTGCTCGGTGGTACGATTAAGGAAGCCCTGAAAGCGGCTCGCGGGCGGGCCGGGCATTTGATGAAGATCGAGCTGGAAGTGGATGCCCTTGAGCAGCTTGAAGAAGCTTTGTCATGCGGTGGAGCTGATGCCTATCTTCTGGATAATATGGACCCCGACCAACTCCGCCGCGCGGTTTCCATGATCAATGGTCGTGCCATTGCCGAAGCATCAGGAGGCATCACCCCCGATACAGCGCGCTCTAAGGCTGAAACTGGGGTTGATGTCCTCTCCCTCGGCTGGCTAACTCATAGCGTCACCGCTCTTGATATCGGCCTTGATATCGACGCCTGATTGTTACGCTTGATCTTTCAGGTGGCGCCAATGAGCGAGTTCCTCAACCGTGCGCGCCTGAAGGAACGGGTTTGTCTCTCGCTCCACTTTTAACGCGACAGGCAAGGTGGGCTTCCCCTGCTCCCGAAGCGCTTTTACCTCCCGATAGCGCTGCTGAAAAGCGTCATTAGGCTGCGCTGTATGAGCCGCAATAAAAGCTAGGTTCGCCTCTGTATATTCGTGCCCTGCGCAAACCAATGTGTTATCCGGTAAGGGATCATAAAGACGTAAACTCGCGAACATCTCCGCCGCTGTGCCGTCAAATAAACGCCCACACCCCCCACTAAAGAGCACATCACCTGTGAATAAAGCCGGCACGTCGGGCTGTACATAGGACACATGGCCTTCCGCATGACCTGGCGTGGAAAGAACATCAATCTTGACCCCAGCAAATGTCAGCTGCTCTCCCCCTTTTACCGCCGTATCGACAGAAGCTGCGACATTATCTGGGCCGTAAATCATCGCGCCATAAGCCTGCTTCAGCGCATCAGCCCCCGCTGTGTGATCACTATGGTAATGGGTGAGAAGAATAGCATCTAACCGTCGATCTCCTAGCGCCTTACGCACAGGCTCTGATTGACCAGGGTCGACAACAATAGTTCCTCCAGCTTCCGAGTGGAGAAGCCACGCATAATTGTCTTTCAAAACAGGAACAGCTTGAATCTTAATATCCATAATATAGTGTCCTTTCTTTCATTATATCCATGCTCACGTCACCGTTTTCCCACGATAATCGCGGTTCATCTTTTGTGCAGAACATGCATGACGATCAAAATATTGGAGTTCTGTTTACGCACAGAAAAGAGCATCATTTTGAACGATGATACCCCTGCTCGGCCATAACTGACTTCTTGCCGAAAGGTTAGACAGACGGCGCATACCAAAGCCATCTCATCACTATCGCGTAGAGAGTGACCTCAAAGACCGCATGAGTAATAACATCTCACTATGCCACTCCCACTCATATTGATCAAATTCTGATGGCTGGTAGAGGTATCATACAGGAGTAACCTACGGTTGCCCTTCACTCGCCAGATGCTCAAAATCGTTCAAAGCAGCATTCAAACATTAAGACATATCACAAACCTGCTACAGCAACATCGCCCTACGCGCTTTAATCCATGATACAATCAAAACGGCAAAACAGCCACTATGAGATCATTGTTTATCACTCGCTTAAAATGTTAGTCTCTAAAGGGCCGTAGAAAAGGTCATTGCGTGACATATACGTCCCGGTTCATCTCCTTTTTGCCCTATATAGATGAAGAAAGCCTCACAGAGCGTCTTCAGAATGCGTCAAGTCCTTGACCCACCGCACCGGTATCGTAAGAGTAAGCATTATGTCACTGATCCAGTCTTTTAAACTCGTCCTATCCCCCCCTCATCGCGCAGCCACTCCTTTTCTAGGAGGAGGTATGCTTGTGGGGCTTTTAGGGCGTGCAACCCCTTGGCGCTTTACCCGCGCACTGGGTACAGCCGGCCTCGCCTTTACCGGGTTTTGCCTGTATTTCTTCCGCAATCCCAAGCGCTTCCCTCCTGAAGATGGAAAGCTCGTGCTTGCCAGTGCGGATGGCCGTATCACCTCTGTCACACGCGTCGCCCCTCCTCCAGCATTAGAGATGGGCGATGAGCCTGTGTGGCGCGTGTCCACCTTCCTTTCCGTGCTGAATGTGCATGTCAACCGAATCCCTGTTGATGGCACGATTACCAAGCGTGCCTATCATTCTGGACGCTTCCTAAACGCCAGCCTCGACAAAGCCTCGGAACATAATGAGCGTAATGAGCTCTGCGTAACCATGGCTGATGGCCGGCAGATCGCTGTTGTGCAGATTGCTGGGCTGATTGCGCGGCGCATTCTCTGCGATGTCTCTGAAGGGGATACACTCAAAGCAGGGGATCTCTTTGGTTTGATCCGCTTTGGCTCCCGCACAGACATTTATCTTCCCCCCGGTGTGACCCCTAAAGTTCGGGTTGGGCAGACCATGATTGGGGGCGAAACGGTTATTGCGGAACTGTGAAAGCATCAGCATGACAGAGAGCTCTTCTCCTAAATCCGTCCTAAAACGCCGGCGCAGACGTCGGCGTGTACGGGGCCTGTCTTTTAATCGACTTGTCCCTAATATACTCACCATGATTGGTCTGTGCGCCGGTTTAAGCAGCATTAAATTTGCTCTTCTTGGGCATTTTTCTCATGCAGCAATTGCGTTGCTCGTGGCAGCCTGCATGGACGGGCTGGATGGGCGTATTGCACGCCTTTTACACGGGACATCCCGTTTCGGTGCGGAGTTTGACAGCCTGTCAGACTTCGTCTGCTTCGGTGTCGCGCCCCCTTTCGTGTTGATGATGTGGGCGTTGCATCCAACAAGCCGCTTCGCCTTCGTGCCGTTTATTATGTTTACCGTCTGCATGGCGTTGCGCTTAGCCCGCTTTAACGCAACGCTTGATGACGATAATGCCCCCGAATATGCTGCGAACTTCTTCAGCGGAGTGCCAGCTCCAGCCGGCGCTCTCTTAGCGCTTTTCCCCGTCTTTCTCGGGTTAGAAGCGGAGCGTAATGGCCTGCCTGAGATTGCACAATTCTCTCATACGCCGTGGCTTTCTGCAGCCTGTCTCGTCGGCACCGCGTTTCTGCTTGTCTCAACGGTGCCTATTTGGTCGTTCAAAAATTTTAAAGTACCCACACTTTATATTTTACCCCTCCTCCTCGGAACGGGGCTTTACGCGGCTATTCTCGTTGCAGAACCTTGGGGCGCCCTAGCAGCCGCAGGGCTTATCTATCTTGGTATGCTTCCCTTCTCGCGTCGTTCCTATTGGCGTCTCCGTCGCGAGGCTGAAGCCTCCCGCGATGGAATGTTCTATGACGATCAAGAAAATCCTTCATCGGCTAACGCAACCAAAGCCTGAAAGATATCACGTGGCGATGGTGGACAGCCGGGAATGGTGCGATAAACCCGGCTGATCTTCTCAAGCCCACCAAGAGTGGCATAATCTGCCTGAAAAGGCCCACCATCTAACGCACAAGCCCCTACAGCCACCATGGACTTCCCTGCTGGCATCGCCTGCCAAGCTTCAACGAGGTCAGATGCACTGCTGCGTGTCACAGCTCCCGTTACAAGCAACCAGTCAGCTTCTTCTGGCCCCTCCACAAGCTGGAAACCGCTTCCTTCAAGGGGGATTGTACTGCCGTTCAGTGCTGCAATCTCCATGGCACAGCCCTCACAACTGCCTGTCTCTAACGCATAAAGCCGGATCATGCCCCCTCTCTTACGTGGGACAGGACGAGGGCGCCAACGCTGCGCATCCATAAAAGCAAAAAGCAATGTCGATGGGCCTGATGACATGCTTATACACTCCTTATCACAACGCCACACCGGCAGTAGAAATACCCAAAGACAGCAAGGCTGCGCCAATCTCCTCTGGTTTATGCCCATTTAAAATATCACCGAGCACCGTCAGAAGGGGGAGCGCTGGGTCACGTATATGGATCTTCTGAATTTTCCCTTGTTGTAAGGTGACCCAATACCATATATCGCCGCGAGCGCTTTCCGCCACACCGACCCCTTCATCAGTCACCGGATAAGCCTGCGCCTCATCATCAAGACCAATGCTCGCTAGGATACGCTCCATTAGGGTAATTGAATCCCCTATTTCAGCCAAACGTTGACGGTTGCGTGCCAAAGCACAGCCTTCATGCCGTCCCGATGAGCGAAGCGCATCAAGACGCATGCCAATATCGAGCGCACGCCGATCAACATACCGCCCACTCGCACGCCCAGCGACCCCACCAATCCCATACGCCCAAGCCATCTCTGTTGGGAGCACGGCAAGCCCTTCCAAGCGTGAAGCATACACATGATGCAGCCCAATAAGACGCGGAAGAGAGACTGACACAACAGTGATCACAGCCTGTGCAAGAGGAACGATTTCAGAGATCGCACAGCCACCTTCATCTAATGGCCGCACCATATCGGTTAAACGACGTGATGCTCCATGCTCTTCACACGTTTGGGCAAGAGCTTCGCGCATATGGTCACTATATGTGGCTAAAAGCTCTGCTCCAGCAGCACGCGCACTCTGAGCAAGGTCAAACATATGCACGCTCATACGCTCAATCTCGAGCAAGATCAGGCGCGTATCACGTTCACGCGGTGTTGGTAGCTGCGCTTGGGCTTGCTCTACCGCACGTGTAAAAGCCAAAGGATGAGCAACAAAACCTGCCGCATTGACACGACTAATAATCTTCAATGCTTCAGCAACTGTGCGTCCCTTAAGTTGGGAGAGTACACCACGATGCCCCGGTGCAATCTGCACATCAAGCTGCTCCACCCGTCCATTGACGACCTCATACCGCACACCCAATAAGCCCGGCAGCGCCGTACGCGACGGCACCATACCCGGCCGGTGGTCAGGTGATGTTCTCTCCCCCTGCACAGGGATCGGCTCACGCGCTAAAGGCCAAGTGAGCGGCCAGCATCCATCATCAAGCAAAGCGCGATCATCACGCGCGGAAAGGGCCTCTACCCCCCAAAGATCGCGCGCTAAACGTTCATGCCATTGAGCTGCGGGGAAACGAAGTGACGGAGCATAATAACGGCGCTTTTCGACAGCCGTGCTCAATAAAATAGGGCTTTCATCATAGAGCAAAAGCAGCGTTGCTTCGTCCTCATCAACCCATAAAGCGATAAAGGTAACGGTCCTATCAACCATCTCTAGCAAAGCGCGCCAGAGGTCTGTTTCTATCCGATAATGAAACAAACCAACACGTTCACTATGCTGTAATACAGCGGTCATGACGGTCATACGCGCCACCCTGGTACAGTATTCCACCCAGATAAGCACACACCAACAAAAGCCAAGATCATCAATAGGCTCACTAATAACCGTGTTTGCTGATCCTGCCCAACCCAAAAGCGCCAACCATGATGGGAAGGGTCTGCCAAACGAACATCACGCAGCCCCAACGCTAAACAAAGAAGCAACATGACCAATGCTCCTAAAGGCAAAACATGTCCTAATTGGAGAAGCACCACCAACATCACTGGTAAGAGAGCACGTTCAGGCAGCGTGCTTTGCTCTTTAGGGTCAAAGGACGCCCTCACCCTCAAAACCGTCCCCAGTAAAGCCCCGGCCTGAAGGAGTAAGAGCGCTGTTTCTTGCTCCGTCGCGGCGGCTACCACGCCTAGCCCCGTCAGGCATGGCAATAAGGGGAACACAGAGCCTCGCCCGAGCATCGTAATCAACAGCGCAATAAGGCCAGAAAGCAACATAAGATGACGCGCTAAAGGATACACGGCCAAATGCACCATCACGGTAAGGGCGGCAAAACGCAGCCCAACATCCAGCATATCCAGCTCGGGTGCTGCTGTTGCCGCGCTGCCCAGTCCTGCCATCATCGCAAGCCCAAGAACGGAGAGGACAATCCCCAAATTCTGCGCGGCTTCCGGTGTCACTTCAGAGGGAACACCATGCAGCAATACGGCTCCTAACGCACTCAACACCACGCCACAAAGGCGCAAACGCGCCATCATCCATGCAGGGAACGCCCGCCTTATAGCCCGTCCGTCCCACCACGCCAGCAACACTGATCCCGCTCCAATAACAACGGTAACAGCCAGCATGGAACGCAAACAAAACCCCATCAGCACACAGCCAACAACGAGAAAAGGGAGGCGTTCACCCTCACGCCCACCAAGACGTCCCTTCCCCTCGCCATGGGGATGAAGCTGCATGAATAATAAGGCCGGCACACAGGATTCTAGAGCAAGCGCGATACCTTCAGATAGGGCAAGACCATGCGAGCATCCCAGCAAACCAAGCGCACTGATGACCATACCTGCATAGGCCATTTCTTGAGCACGCCCGGCACGCTCCGACACCCACAGCACCCACGTAACCAAAAAGGGCCAACATAGTAATGTGAACAGCCCGGGAGAGGGGAAAATCCCTGCTGGAATAACACTATGGGGCAGCGTCGTGACCGGCATTGTTATTCCTCCACCTTTCGCCAAGCGAGACGAGGGAGAAGCGTAACGCCCAAAACGGCCATGACAGACCATAGCGCTATTCCTGTCACAAACAGCCCCCATGACCCCAGCAAACATGCCACCATCAATACCCCATCGGCTGTTTTTAAGAGGCCACAAAACTGCGCGAGTGGAGCCCCACACGCTGCCGAACACAAACCAGCAACAACCAACCCAACCCCTAAGGTGAGAACAAGGCCAAGGTCAGCCCCCGATAAGGCAAGGACAAACTGCATAAGAAGCGTTGCCACCACAGGCAGAATCGCTTCAGCACTCCGCACATGCGTGGATGTCCGTGCTGCGGAAAAACCGCGCAAGCCGATCCAAGCCCCACTATTAAACAGCAGCAACGCCAGCACCACCAAAACAGCCATAATGCCACTGCCTGATGACGCCGCCGTTAGCGCGCACAACACACCATAAAGGGGAAGCCAGCGCCCATCACGCCCTAACGTGATTAATACCAGCACTAAGGCAAGTGCAAAGCCGACGGTCATGTCGCAAATCTTCCGGCTAACGCAATCAAAAAACCCAACCCGATCAACAATGCCAATAAGCGCGGGTACCGTTCAACAGCACTCAGCTTTAACCCGACTATGAGTGCAAGCGTCATCGCCAATCGTGCTGCTAAACCAACAATCCCGGCCCAACCTTGCCCACCAATTAACACCGGAAGGAGAAGATCCGCCACCAAGAGCAGCCACCCCATGTGATAAAGGCCCAACAGCATACGGTTTTGGTCACGCTGAGGACGTTTCTTAACAGATACATCATCGCTAAAAAGACGCGTTAGCTCTGCTTCTGTCGGTAAAGGAGCCACCACAGCCAACGCCAACGCACAGCATATGCTCGTCCCGGCCAAGCCAGACCCTGGTGTAAGCTGCAACGCCGTATGCACACCCACCAACCCATCTGTGCCAGGAGCGGCAAGCACGAGCAAAATATCGGCCACACATAGCACCAGCGCCGTTCCCAAATATCGCCCAACGGGCACAACTGGCGTGAGACAGGCACTCCCCACTAAAAGAAGGCTTCCTATCAATAAGGGATCAGCCATAGGTGCAAAAAACTGCCCTTCATGCGTCCCTATAAAAGCATCCACGCCTGGAAGGCTCCAGAACACGACCATAATAAACGCAAAGGCCATGCCTTCCCTCGGCCAGAATCCCGCGCGGAGCCCCCGCCATAGTAACGTGCAAAAATGGGTATAAGATAGTCTAACAGATCGCACACTTCGCCCTGATAGATATAAGGGCAGCTCCTCAAACACCCAGACGCAGAGCGGCGTTAGAACCATCAACAGCACCACCTGCGCGCAGGCTGTACAACCATTCTCAAAAAGGGCCCACACATCCTGCTTCATGAACTCAGCCCCAAAAGAGCGAGCACAGCGCCAAGAAAGACCAGCCAAATCGTTAGGCTCATTTCCGACACCGGCACCTGCATCTGTCGAAAACGACGGCTCCCTTCACGCCCATAATAACGCATGACAACGAGCTGACGACGCCATCTCCAAGGCAAAGAAGGCGTCTCTCCACCCAGCCACGCTAACCAGCGTTGCCGATCTGAGGTCATAACAGGCAATGTCCCTGGTAACATCACAGGCCGCGTGAGAGACCATGGGCGCACAAAAACACCCCAAAAAATCAACACAAGCCCCCAAAGTGCCGGGAAAGCGAGCACGGCGCCGTCCCCTCCTTGGAATGACCATATCGTCGCGAAAGAAAAAGTGCTCAAGCCATCATAGCCACCATGATGAGCCAGCAGCCCACCGGCGACCATCACGCAGGACGGCACCAAAGCCGCAACCAGCAGAAAAGACGGTGTCACCGCTGTAGCACGCATTGTGGGGATAAAGCGTATCAGCTCCAAGGTAGCGAGAAGCGCCAAAATAACCGCCACGGCAAGACCTGATAAAGTCCAGCCCCCAGCTCCTGTTACTAAACCAAGCGTGGCATGTATGCCGAGCCAAGTGACCATAAACCCGGGCAAAGGCGGAACAGATAAGGCCAAAAGCCGCCATGACGGCTGAATAACCCGCACAACAGACAAGGTAAGGTCAAGCAATAAGGCACAAGCCGCCGCCTGAGCGCTCGCTGTAAGCCCTTCTTTTTGAGAGGCCATCATGACACCCAGCAAAAAAAGAGGGCGCAACACGAGGACAAGCCCAGAGAGCACCGCCCATTTCCGCATATATCCCCATGCACTCAATGCCATCATGACGCTGCCAGCACCAAGTGTCCAAAAACCTGGCTGAAAAGGGGTAATATGCGCACTTAACCCGACACTTAAAAGCGCACCAAGACATTGCTGCTCATGAGCAATATCGCGCTTTTGACCGGGCCAAAATAACACTGGAAGAAGCAACAAGGCGCCCCATAATGATGGATAAACGCCATACAGCACTAAGGCTGGTATCCCCCAAAAAGGGAGAAACACATTCCCGGTTCGCCCACCTAATACAACCATTAAAACAGCGAGGAGCAGGACAGTGAGATCCGTATTGCGTACAATCAATACGATGAAAGCGAGCCCCAAAGCACAAGCACGCTCTAACGCCGGGCCATCCAGAGGCACGCGCATTTTTGGCCGTAAGCCGTGCCAGAGAGTATGCAGAACCGCACGGTCACCAAGAAATAGGCATAACACAAGACCCGCAAGAAACACTGTCAGTGAATCGCTATAGAACACCGCTACACTATCCTGCTCGTCGCCAACCTTGTGGTTCCTGCTTCCAATAGGTCAGTTCACACCCCGCCGCTTTAGCCGCTTTCCAGCGCTGCCGCGCTTGCACGACAGCCTCATGATCACGTCCATCAAAAAGGTCAAACACACGGGCGATAGAACCAAATGCCCCCTCGCCAGCACCATCAATACGAAAGAGAAACCGCGCACCGTTGGGGCATTCATCTTTTGCTGAAAGCCAAATAGGCTGCCGCGCTGCATAGCCCATCTTCGCTGTACCATGAGGGAGCCAGAGCAAGGTGCGCTGCTCCCACAAAGCCTTATCCAACTCCGTCACGCGGGCCGCCGTTGGGCAACGCACCACCGCTCTTTCGCCTGTCTCGAGCGTGCGTCCAAGCAAACGCGGCAATGCTTCCTCTAAGCTTGTGCGGGTCAGATGATAAAACCCAACCTGCACAGCCTTTCCCTCTGGCGCCTCTTTTGAGGGCGCCTTAGGCTGATCGCTGGACGCCTCTTCTGTCATGATGTCTCTCAGCTCTTACCGTGCTGTTAGTTCTGCGCCTCGTGATCTTGTACAAAACGATCAAGCAGTTGGACACCAAAGCCTGTCGCCCCTTTGCCTGCCAGTGCTGATTCTTTGTCCAGCCACGCCGTGCCTGCAATATCAAGATGCGCCCAGCGCGTCTTACCAACAAAGCGTTTGAGGAACTCAGCAGCCAAAATGGAGCTTCCCGGACGTCCACCGATATTCTTCATATCAGCAACGTCGGAATCAATCGCACGGTTATAAGCTTCGCCCATTGGCATCCGCCAGAGCTTCTCGCCCGTTTCACTACCTGCCTGCACCAAGGCCACAGCTAAGCTATCATCATTACTAAACAAGCCGGCATGTTCGGCCCCAAGAGCGACAACAATCGCCCCTGTTAGGGTTGCTAGGTTCACCATCAGCGCAGGCTTGTAGGTCTGTGCCGTATAAGACAGCAGGTCAGCCAAAACGAGACGACCTTCAGCATCTGTGTTCAAGACTTCAATCGTTTGGCCGCTATGGCTTTTCACGATGTCACCAGGACGCTGCGCCGTGCCAGATGGCATGTTTTCAACCAACCCGACAACACCAATGGCATTGACCTCAGCTTTACGACGAGCCAGCGCACTCAACAGCCCGACAACCGTTGCAGCACCGCCCATATCGCCTTTCATCTCATCCATGCCAGCAGCCGGCTTGATGGAAATACCGCCTGAATCAAATGTCACGCCCTTCCCGATAAAGGCGAGCGGCGCATCTTCAGCAGAAGGCGCCCCATTATGACGCAAGATCACAGTATACGGGGCGAACTCACTCCCCTGCGCGACACCCAAAAGCGCACCAAATCCCAGCTTTTCCATCTGCGCACGGTCAAGAACCTCAACATCCAAGCCTAGTTCTTTGAGCGCTTCGATACGATTTTTAAAGCTTTCAGGATACAGTACATTGGAAGGCTCTGTAACGAGATCGCGTGTTAAGAACACGCCATCAGCAACCGCTTGCAAAGCCGTCCAGCGTGACAAAGCCGCTTCAGCCGCTTCCTCGGTTGAAAGAACGAGGCTTAAACGCTGCGTCTTTACAGGCTTGGAAGGTTCTGACTGATATTTCGTAAAGCGATAGCTTGTCAGACGCGCTCCCAAAGCCACTTCGGCCGCGTAGCTCGCCAAGCAATCAGGCACGACAATAATTCCCTGCTCGGAAGCATAGCCGCTTTTCTCAAGCGCACGAAACGCCCGACCGCCAGCTTCTTCCATCACAAGAGCTTCTGACTTTGAGTCTGCTCCATCTTCAGGAGCGCAGCCAATAATCTGCACCTGTGCAAGGCTGTCAGATGGTGCGCCTAGACAGAGAGTTTGTCCCTCTTTCCCCTGAAAATCACGCACGCGAACGGCTCGGGACAACGCCCCGCCTGTGTCCTGATCCAAACGCTGGAACATGGGAGACGTCGTCCCTTTCAGGCCATGGCATAAAACCGCCACAGAAAGAGGGGCTGATTGATCAGAATGTGAGAAAACATCAAATGAAAGCTGGAGCATGAACTATCCGGGACAAAAATAAAAATCCTCGGACACACCCAACAGGTTAAGATGACCTCCCGTGTGCCCACCCCTCTTATCGGCAGAGGAACGCGAACAAACAAGAGGGCAAGTGACGAATGTTTGATAATCCGTTAGGTTAAAGCCATGAGTGTTTCTTCTGATACCCCTCGCGACCGCCGCGCCCTGCTTTCTTTAGCTTTAGAGGTCATCTCTGAAGCTGCTGATATTGTTAACACTATTCGGGAGCGTGGCTTCCGCACGATGATCAAGGCCGATTCATCGCCTGTGACAGAAGCAGACCAAGCCTCAGAAGCGCATATTCTCTCGCGACTCCGGGAAGCATACCCCGATATTGCCGCTATTGCTGAAGAAGAGCACGCCGCGGGAATCCATATCCACCCCGGGTCTTATTATTGGTTGATTGACCCTCTTGATGGCACAAAAGGCTTTGCCGCTGGGGGAGATGATTTCGCGATTAATATCGGCCTCGTTCATAACGACCAGCCCGTTCTTGGCGCTGTTGCCCTTCCCGCCTTTGCCCAATTCTATAGTGGTGGCAAGGGGCTAGGCGCTTTCCGCCACGACGCTCAGGGCACACACACCATTAAAACCGTCACCCCGAGTGACGAAGGGCTACGCGTGCTCGCCTCCTCTCATCATGGATCTGAAACATTGCTGCAAAAATGGCTTGCAGGGCGTCCCATCCACTCCATTACCCGAATGGGATCGGCCGCTAAGCTCGTGCGTGTAGCCGAAGGCGCTGCTGATTTTTACCCGCGCTTTGGCCCTACTATGGAATGGGACACAGCCGCCCCGCAGGCTATTTTGGAAGAAGCAGGCGGGCATCTTTACGACGAGCACGGTCATATTTTGCGCTACGGTAAAGAGGGCTGGAAGAACCCTCCCTTCTATTGCACTGGCTTTTGTGACCACCCTTCCTCAACATCGACGGATCACCCTTCATGACAGCACAACGCCGCTCTCCTTCTCTCACTGAACGGCTTGATGTCAGCTATGATGGGATTCGTCGTGCCGCTGACCTCATCAAACGTGGCGGTGTTGTCGCTTTTGGCACAGAAACGGTCTATGGGCTCGGGGCTCTTTCTACGTCTCGCCATGCCGTCGCGCGTGTTTTTGCGGTCAAAGGACGCCCCTCCTTCAACCCGCTGATCAATCATTTTGCCTCTAAAGAACGCGCTTTTGAAGAAGCAGTCTTGGATGGACCTTTAGGCACTCTTGCTCAGCAGTTGGCTGACCATTTCTGGCCAGGGCCGCTCACGTTAGTGCTGCCTCGTCATCCGAAAAGCCGCATTTGCGACACGGCTTCTGCCGCTTTGCCAAGTGTTGCCCTCCGTGTGCCACGCGGTCGCGCTGTTCAGCAACTTCTCGCGCTGATTGACGCCCCCGTCGCCGCTCCTTCTGCCAATCGCTCAGGACGAATCAGCCCCTCCACAGCCGCGCATGTGGTAGACGGGCTTAATGGCCTTATCGACGCTGTGCTCAACACAGGCCCCTGCACTGTTGGCGTTGAAAGCACTGTGCTCGACCTAACAGGAGACAAACCGGTCATTCTCCGACAAGGTGGTGTCACACAAGACGCGTTGGAAGAGATGTGTGGCCCTCTTTCTTCGCCAGCACCCCAACTATCCTCTTCATCATCACGTCCAACCGCACCGGGGCAGCTTTCCTCCCATTATGCTCCCTCTCTTCCCGTTCGCTTAGATGTCACCTCTCCTCGACCAGAGGAAGCCTATCTCTGCTTGGGCGATGCTGACCAGCACGTCGATTCGCAACAGCTCATATGGAATCTTAGCCCGTCTGGGGACCTTGCTGAGGCTGCAGCACGTCTTTTTTCAGGACTTCATTTTCTAGACCATGAAGGCACGCGCCGTGGCCTAAAAGCCATTGCCGTTTCCCCCATTCCCGCTCATGGTATGGGCCTTGCATTGAGGGATCGCTTACAGCGCGCCGCGGCTCCACGCTCGGTTATAGAGGAGAACGCCTCCGATGGATGACACGCACCTCACAGAAGACCAAAAAGACATCCGCTTGCTGGCCGATATTTTGGCCTTGGTACTTGATGAAGAACAGGGACAGGCCAGCGCCGCCTTAGAAGCGCTCCGTCAACGTGCCCGGAAGCGAAAAGTCAGTGGTGGCACCTTAAAGAACCTCTTCAGAAGCCTTGCTGAACATGAGCAAAGCGCTCAAGCCGTTTTAGCGCGCAGCACGACACTGCCCGATAGCTTAGCTGACCGGCATCGTCGCTTACAAAGCGAGTATGCACTGCTACAAGAAGAGAACGCACAGCTCAGCCAATATGCCAGTTTTCATACTGCCCAAGCCCCGCTCCGTCGCGCTGCCATTGTGATTGCCTTGGTAGCAGGCCTACTAGGAGGCATCGCCGGCACGCAACTCGTCCATACCCTCACCGCCCCACCACGGATTGATCCTGCACTTTGTCTGCACACATAAAGCACAATCCGTACGGGGATGGACTATCTAAAAAGCGATTACCTAGCCCTCGCCTGCTTGATCATCTCTTATCAAGGTAACGATCTGTGCGCGCTCTCCGTTTCTTTCAATCCCAGCAGCTCCTTTTTGAGCGTTATATGCTTCGACAGCTGATCTTCGCTCTCATCGCACTCACAGGTGGGGCTGTCGCTTTGATATGGCTCACGCAATCTCTCCATTTTGTCTCCATGGTCGTTCAGCATGGCCTTTCTTTGGGGGCTTTTCTCCACCTCACCTCGCTAATGCTCCCCACCCTTGTTGGTGTCATTCTGCCGATCAGCACCTTTTTGGTTATTCTCTTCGTCTATCATAAGCTTTCAGGAGACCGTGAACTTACTGTTATGCGAGCCGCCGGGCTTTCTCCCCTTCAGCTCGCTCGCCCTGGGCTTCTCTGCGCACTGATGGCGACAACACTCGCCTATATGCTCAGCCTGTGGCTATCCCCTGCATCCTATCACGCGTTTCATCGTTATGAATTTCAAATTCGCAATCGAGCAGCTGCTTTTTTATTAGAGGAAGGCGTCTTTACACCGGTTTCAAGTACTATGACGATTTATGTAAAAAGTCATGAAACCGATAATTTCTTTAAAGGCGTCCTCATCCAAGATAATCGCATCCCCAGCAAACCGACGACGATCCTAGCTGAAGAAGCCTTCATGATCCCCCATGGAGACGCGCTTAATCTCGTACTGCACAATGGCTCTCGTCAGGGAATCGACCCACAAACAGGGCAGCTCGGCATGCTAGACTTCAAGCATGATACGATTGAACTAAGCTCTTCCCATCCGGGGGCTGAAGGTGATCAAGATGCCGCCGAGCTCTCTCTTCATGCTCTTTTCTTCCCTCCCTCTTACGTTCCCCTCCGCTATCGCGCCAAGCTCGCCGTGGAAGGATGGGCACGTTTAACGACGCCTCTCTCAACACTTTCTTACGCTATCATTGGGTTAGTCTGTGCTCTTCGTGGGGGGTTTTCACGGTATGGCTCCATTATACGACCCCTTATGGCCATCTTTTGTGTTGTCGGGCTCTTATTGCTTTCATTGATGCTCAAAGGGATGGCGTCCCGTCAACTCACCTTCGTTCCATTGCTTTGGGCCGAAATTATCGTACCTATCCTCATATGCTGCGCTCTTTTACTGCACGAACACTTCAAAGGTCTGTCTTTTTTAAAACGCCCTGTTAAAGGGAAACATTCCTCATGAGGCCATTTTTTAGGGCATTTTCACAGGCCAGACAGTCACTTGTCATGCATCATGCCTATTTCCCAAAAACATTAGCCCGTTATTTAGGTCGAAAATTTACCCTCACCTCTCTAGCAACCACTATCGCTCTCACTGGGCTTATTTCACTTTTTGATTTTATTGACGTTTTAAGACGAGCCTCATCTCACCCCGACGTTAGCCTTTGGGTTGTGCTGCTGATCTCAACCCTTCATGCCCCTTATTACCTTATCTATGTGCTACCTTTTGGTATGCTTTTAGGCGGTATGACCTGTTTCTCTCGCTTATCACGCTCATCAGAGCTCATCGTGATGAGAGCCGCAGGACTATCGGCGTGGCAATTTTTAAGTAGTCCAGTTTTTTGTGCCATTATGCTGGGTGTTATTGTTTCAACAGGGCTATCGCCCCTCTCATCTATTATGTTTCGGCACGCCAGTCAGCTTGACAATAAACTGCTCCGTGGGGAACCAAGTTCAACTTTTTTTCAGAAAAATGGTCTTTGGCTTCGTCAACATGACACAACCACTACTCCCAATGGAGAAGCAATTCTTCATGTAAGCCGTGGGCATTTAAGGGGGGATTCTCTTCAAGTGGAGCATATTAGCCTCTTTCGCCTTGATGAGCATTTCCACCTTATTGATCGTATAGAAGCGTCTTCAGGAGAGTTAAAAGATCATAACTGGCAGTTTTATAACGCTTTTCGCCTCCTCCCGGCCCATACCCCTCAAGCCTTAGACCACCTCTCTCTTCCCTCTGAACTCACGGTTGATCGCATCCGTACCAGCACAACTCCGCCCGATACATTGTCTCTTTGGGCCCTTCCATGCTTTATTAAGCTCTTGTCACGTTCGGGTTTTTCCACCATTCAGTACCGTCTTCATTTCCAAGCGCTGTTGGCTTTACCCCTTTTGGCAGGAACAATGGCGCTTGTATCTGCTGGCTTTTCTATGCGATCCACACGGCGTGGTGGAGTTGCCCGTATGCTTGGTGCTGGCATTACAACTGGTTTTGCCTTATTTACGGTATCGAAAATCGCAGAACAGCTCGGAAAGTCAGGAGCCCTTCCGCCGCTCCTAGCTTCGTGGGCCCCGACAGGAGCGGGCCTGTGTCTAGCCGCAGCGTTGCTGTTGCACATGGAGGATGGTTAATGCCTTTGCTCAGAGACTTTCCATTCGCTTTTGGGAAGCGCACGCCTGTTCTAGGCCTTGCTTTAGCAAGCTCAGCTCTTGCTGCCTTATCATGGGGAAGCACATCACCAGCATATGCTGGAAATGCGCATTCAAGCAGCAGCGGCCCGCTTGTAACGCCTGGTCGTGTTTCCCCGCAAGACCCGCTAACCTATCTCGCTGACCATGAAAGCTACGACAAAACGGGGATCATCCTGTGGAAGGGAAATGTTCGCGTTTGGCAAGGTGGTCAAGCCCTTCGCGCGGACGAAATTACCTATGATCGCGCAGCAGGGATTATGCGCGCACGCGGCCATGTCTCGCTCGTTCAACCCGATGGCAGCACGACATACGCAGATCATGTTGAACTGTCTCACGGTATGAAAGATGGCATCGGCACAGCCATCTATGTCAGGATGGAGCAAAATGCCAAGCTCGCGGCAACAGGTATGCGCCGCAGCAACGGTGTTGTAAATGACTTCTCAAGTGCTGTTTATACTGCCTGCAAAACCTGCGCTAAAAACCCAGATGCGCTGCCCTTTTGGCAATTTCAAGCCTATGGAGCGACGCAAGATCGCGAAAATCAAAATATTGAATTTAATCATGCTTGGTTGAAGGTTTTAGGGCTTCCTGTCTTTTACTTCCCCTATTTCGCCGTCACAGACCCAACAGCAAAGCGCCATAGCGGACTGCTGACTTTCAACGTCAACCCTCATGATCGCTATCTAGGAACGTATTTTACCCTTCCTTATTATTGGGTGATTGACGATCAGCAGGATCTGACGTTCGTTCCCCTCATTGCAAGCCACACAGGCCCACAGCTTTCGGCTCAATACCGCCATCGCTTCAATTTCGGGAAGCTGAAAATCACGGCAGGTATCGCAGACGATACACGCCGCAACACCCCCTTTTATAATGCCTTTGGAGAGCGCTCTACCGGGGGAAAAGAACACGGCGCTCAAGGCTATATTTTTGGTAGCGGCGATTTCAATCTTGACCGGCATTGGCGCGCTGGCTTTAACGTCAATATCGCAAGTTCAGCGAACTATATGCGCGATTACCGCCTCAACGGATATGGGTCAGACGTCCTCCCCACCAATGCTTATTTAGAAGGCTTTGGTGTTGGCTCCCACATCATGTTGGATGCTCAAGGCTATCAAGGGCTTAATCGCGGGATTATTAACAATAAAGAGCTTCCCTACGCTCTCCCACGCTTTAGCTACGACTTTACAGGACAGCCCGATGCGCTCGGCGGTCGCCTGACCGTCCACAGCACGGACTTTTACGTCTATCGTCAACGCGGCGTAAACGACCAACGCGGTGAACTCGCCTTACAATGGGATCGTCCTTTCCAAAACCGGCTTGGTCAAAAATGGCTGCTGACCGCTCGGCTCGATTCTATGCTTTACCATTCGACACGCCTGAATGAACAGCCGATTTACGGCAAAAAAGGCTCTCACGTTAGCGGCCAAGTCCAGCCAACGGTTTCTCTGAAAATGAACTGGCCTTTCCTGCGCACCTTCGCAAAAGGTCATGGTAGCCAGATCTTTGAACCAATTGTGCAATTTATTGCCTCTCCCAACACGGGCGGTGCGGCCATGCGCTCCCTCCCCAACGAAGATAGCTTTACGTACGAATTCAGCGACACGACCCTCTTCGCTCTTAACCGCTATATGGGCACCGACCGACTCGATGGCGGGATTCGCGGTAATGTGGGGATTCACCAAAACTGGACATGGAACGGCCATTCCATTGATATGCTCGTCGGGGAAAGCTTCCAGCAACATATCACACGCAACCGTCCTGCTTTTTCAGGTCTTGACCATCACCTCTCAGATCCTGTTGGGCGTGTTACTTTTACACCTAATCAGTATCTCGATATTACAGCACGCGGACGTTACAACCCGTGGCGTAAGAAATTTGATTATGGTGAAGCGCTGTTTAGCGCCGGTATTCCGCAATTCCGGATCACAGGCGGGTATATTTACGGCCCTGTCACGCCTTATTATTATTCCTACGTCAATTATAATAAAGGCGGTAATGCGATTCAAAATCCTTACAACCAAGAAACAAGCGAGCTGAGCGGGGGCGTCTCAACCCGTTGGCGTCAATATCATTTCTCAGCCTATGCACGACGCAGCCTCTCTCGTAAGCAATTTGTCGCAACAGGCGGCGATGTCGGTTATAGCAATGACTGCTTTGGGCTAGACGTTATCTACGTTCGACAATACACCTATATTGGTGGACAACGGCGCAATTCAACCGTGCTGCTCAACTTCACGTTCAAGACTATCGGTAATTTTGGGATCAACGGCTGACATATGTTCTCACCTTCGCGTATTGCTTTGCTTCCCCTCTCTGTCTGCGCCGCTGTGATGCTAGTCTTCCCTCACACGGGAATGGCTGCTTCAACTGCTAATGCAGCCTCTACTCGACAAACCGAGGCTCCCTCAACAACGGAAGACCAAATTATTGCTGTCGTGAATGGGCAAGTCCTAACACAGCGTGATGTTGAAGAACGCGCACGTCTTTTCGTGCTCTCAACAGGGTTACCTATCAGTTCAGATGTTATGCAACGCATGCGTGGGCAGATCATTCATCAACTTATTGATGAACGCCTCAAAATGCAGGAAATGCTCAACCGGCATATCAATATTGAGCCCGAGCAGATTGCAAATGCTATTAGCAACATTGAAGCACGTAATGGCATGCCGCAAAATGCTCTGCGCAATCGCCTAAAATCCGATGGTGTCTCGCTCACGACCCTTATTGACCAAATTCGCGTTCAGCTCGGATGGATGCAAGTCTTGCGTGAAGAACTTGGCGCGCGCAACCGCGTGACACCTGACCAAATCGCTCAACGAGAACGCGCCCTTCAGGCTGAAGCAGGCCGGCCTCAATATATGGTCAGTGAAATTTTTGTTCCTGTCCCTGATCCACGACATGATGAAGTCGAGCTGACTTTTACGAAAACAATCATCAACCAGCTCCGTGAAGGGGCTCCTTTCCCAATTGTTGCCGCTCAGTTCTCGCAAGACCAAGCCGCATTGGACGGTGGTGCCCGTGGCTGGATGCAGGAAGATAGTATTGAGCCGCAAGTTCTCGACGTAATCCGTCAAATGCCTGAAGGCGCTATTTCTAACCCGATTAAAGTTCCTGGTGGCTTTATTATCGCTACCGTCCAAGGGCGTCGTGTGGTTGGCAAACAGCTCGGCACGATTATCGGGCTGCGACAGGCCTTTATTCCTTTCACCTCGCAGCTCGACCCCAGCAACCCGACAGACCAACAAAAGCTTGCCTTACAAAAAGCAACCAGTGCCTCTCAGTCTCTCCATAACTGCGATGCTGTTGAAGCACTCAATCGCTCTATGGGAGATAAACGGCCAAGCAACCCAGGCCTCCAAGTTATGGAACGCCTTGCACCGCAGATGCAGGCTGTCATTGGCAAACTTCCGACCGGTCATGCTTCGCACCCTCTTGTTGCAACAGATGGTATCGCTTTGCTTATGGTATGCTCACGCGAGCAACGCAATCTTGCCCAGCAAACACCGGGACAAATTGCCGACCAGATGATGAATGAACGTGTTGAGCAGGCAGCTCAGCAAATGCATCGCTCCCTTCAACGTCGCGCGGTTATCCAAATCCGCCCTGCAGCACAGACTGTTCTACGCCACGAATGACACACACACTCCCCTCTCTGCGTGAGAGCATTCGTGCTCATGGGCTTGATGCACGCAAATCACTTGGACAGCACTTTCTTTTAGACCCATCCGTTTGCGCGCGTATCGCCAGCTTGGGTGGCTCGCTAGCAGGGCGTCATATCGTAGAAGTTGGCCCGGGCCCCGGTGGGCTGACCCGTGCCTTATTAGACAGCCAAGCAAGTAGTCTCCATGCTATTGAAGTTGATGAGCGTGCGTGGCCTTTATTAGAGGAACTGCGAGAACATTATGGCCCTCGCCTTTCCATCGTTCCGCAAGATGCCTTACGCATTGATGCAACTTCTTTAGGGCCTGCACCACGACAAATTATTGCGAACCTTCCTTATAATGTCGCAACTCCCCTCCTCGTGAGCTGGCTTCGGCAAGCCTCAGAGTGGGAACGTCTTGTCTTGATGTTCCAAAAAGAAGTGGCAGAACGTGTCTGCGCTGCCCCTAATAGCTCAGCCTATGGCCGGCTTGCTGTTTTAGCTCAATGGTGTGCAGATTGTTCGATTGGTATGACTTTACCACCGGGGGCTTTTTTCCCGCCCCCTAAAGTGCACTCCGCTGTCGCAGTGCTCGTCCCTCATGCCCAACAGCCATCACGCCCGCTTTTTAAGGCTATGGAACAAGTCACAGCGGCAGCCTTTGGTCAACGACGCAAAATGCTACGCACGGCTTTAAAACCGATCGGGGGGCTATCCTTACTTGAAGAAGCAGACATCCTCCCGACCCGACGTGCCGAGACCCTCTCTGTTTCAGAATTTGATCGTCTGGCCCGTTGCCACCTTGCAAGACAACAAAAAACCGGGGGCTAACCCCCGGTTTCCAACCTCAACAGCACTCCGACGCGCCTGTTACGGCGCCTTGTTGTGCTCTTCTTCATACATATAATCACGCGTCAATGGCAGCGCATCAATAGAACGTGTCAGCTGTAGCTGAAAGTTCATATGTCCTTGCACGCGGAACGCTAATTCACTCGCTGTTAGATAAAGCTCAAACATCCGCACGAAACGATCATCATACATTGCACGCACTCTGTCCCGTTTCGCTTCAAAACGCTGGCGCCAATGGGCAAGAGTTTTTGCGTAATGCAAGCGCAAAATCTCACAATCATCGACCCAAAGTCCCGTTTGCTCCACGGCGGCTAATGCCTCACTGAGTGCTGGAGAATACCCACCTGGGAAAATATATTTCGCGATCCAAGGGTTCGTGGTTCCGGGGCCATCCATACGCCCAATGGAGTGAATAAGGGCAACACCATCAGGTTTTAAGCAGCGCCGAATATTATTGAAAAAGGCTTCATAGTGCGCAACACCCACATGCTCAAACATACCCACGGAAACAATGCGGTCAAATGTGCGATGGAGCGTGCGATAATCTAAGAGCTCAAAACGCACCTGACCGTCCAGACCAGCTTCCTTAGCCCGCTCACGGGCTACACGAAGTTGCTCAACCGACAATGTAATACCGAGCACCTTTGCCCCATAGTCTTTGGCTAAGGTCAGCGCCATCCCGCCCCAACCACAACCAATATCCAAGACCTCAAGACCAGGCCGGTCAAAGCGGAGTTTCGCAGCAATATGGCGTTTCTTTGCCTCTTGTGCTTCATCAAGAGACATGTCATCGCGCTCAAAATATGCACAAGAATATTGCAAGTCTTTATCTAAGAAGAGACGATAAAGATCACCGTTTAAGTCATAATGATGAGCGACATTTTTGCGCGAACGCTTCAGCGAATTGAGCGGTTTTAAAAGACGCCCTACATAGCGCATGCGGCTATTAATTTCTTCGCTTAATAAATTACTATTTTCTAAATTATACATCAGGACGTGCATAAGGCGCTCAAGAGAACACCCTTCAGGTGTTGCCGTCCCGTTCATATATTCTTCGCCAAACGCCAAAGCTGGCTTTAAAGCCAAAGCCTTCTCAGCTGCTGTCGTATGCAAACGCAAGCCAACCTCATCACCAGGCTTACTCCCCTGATAACGGCCTTGTGTCCCATCGCTATAAATAACCGTTAACGTACCTGTCTGTATGAATTTCTTTAGGAAGATATCCAGAACACGCTTCACTTCGACGCTCTCCTTCTCCCACACAGATCGCTGGGTCTTATCGTCATGAACCACCCAACGCCATCGTGACGTTATGTTTTTATTCTAAGTCCATTACGAATAAGATGGCATAGATGTCAGAGAAGACAAGCCTTATCCTCCCTTTTTCATAGAGCTTTCATAACAAAGCACTTATAAAACCCACCTAAATGCAAAAAACCCAGCGGAAGAACCGCTGGGTTTCCAAAGGAAGCTCTGCAAGAGCTAAAGCCCTTAGGCTTCTGCCTGAGTTTCTTCCTCTTTATGCAGCTCTGCTTCGGCAGCAGCCTCTTCGGCTGCTTGCTCAGCATGAAGATCACCAAGGATATTTTCCTCTTCTTCTTCCTGCCCAACAACTTCACCGCGAGCCTGACGCTCAGCCTCTTCCTGAGAACGCGCCACATTGACAGTCAAAGGGATAGAGACTTCTGGGTGCAATGCCACGCGTGCTTCCACCAGACCAAGGATCTTGATCGGCTCTTCCAACACAACCTGCTGACGAGCAACCGTCAGACCAGCTTCTGTTGCAGCAGCAGCAATGTCACGAGGCGTTACAGAGCCATAGAGGCTTCCGCTATCACCAGCCTGACGGATCAGGGTGACAGAAAGCCCTTGCATACGCTCGGCCAAACGCTCGGCCTCTTCACGCTTGCGAAGGTTCTGAGCTTCCAGCTGAGCACGCTCATTTTCAAAGCGAGCACGGTTTGCCGCGTTCGCACGAAGAGCCTTGCCTTTAGGAAGCAGGAAATTGCGGGCATAACCTGGCTTCACACGGACGATATCGCCCATCTGGCCAAGATTTTCCACGCGCTGAAGCAGAATGAGTTCAGTCTGAGACATGACGTGCTCCTCAGTTTACAACATATGGGAGCAGAGCGAGGAAGCGGGCGCGCTTGATCGCCTGCGCCAGTTCACGCTGCTTTTTAGCCGAAACGGCCGTGATGCGGCTTGGAACAATCTTACCGCGCTCAGACAGGAAACGGCTCAGAAGACGGACATCCTTATGGTCAATCTTCGGCGCATTCGGCCCAGAGAATGGGCAGGATTTGCGACGACGATAGAAAGGACGACGCGCACCAACAGCCATACGACGGCTTGCTGGATTGATTTCAGGGGTTGTCGTGGTATCAGCCATCTTGATTACTCCGCTGCAGCCGTGTTTTCACGCGTTTCAGAGGATGAGGAGTCATTGTTATGACGGCGGTTACGACCGCTTTCATAACGACCACCACGCCCACCGCGGGAACCACGATCACCACGATCGTCACCCTTACGGGACAGAATCGGTGACGGTGTATCGTCAATTTCATCAACACGAAGGGTCAGAACACGCAGAACATCTTCGTTCAGGCTCAGCTGACGATCCATTTCGTTCATCGCGTCAATCGGGGCTTCAATACCCAGCAGGACGTAATGACCCTTGCGGTTTTTCTTGATGCGATAAGCCAGCGTGCGCAGGCCCCAGAACTCACGCTTGCGCACGGAACCACCATGTTCGCCCAGCAGTGAGGTAATGTTCTCAATCAGGGTTTCAACCTGAGCCTGAGAGACATCGTTACGTGCAATAAGCACGGTCTCGTAAAGTGGCATGAAAACTCCCTTCGGATAAGGTCAACCCAAACCGGCCCAGTGCCGATTTAAAACCCCTTCTTCTCATAAAAGAAAAAGACGCGGGTATAGCCGTGAAGACGCCTATCATCACGGCAGGGAAAGCGGCCTTTAACCACAAATAATGGAAAAAAGCAAGAGAATGATGCCCTCTTGCTAGAGAGCATCTCCCCTATACAGCATCAATCGTCAAGGAAGGAACGGAGTTTACGGCTACGGCTTGGATGTTTCAGCTTACGCAGCGCTTTGGCTTCAATCTGACGAATACGCTCACGCGTCACGTTAAATTGTTGCCCGACTTCTTCCAATGTATGGTCAGTGTTCATCCCAATTCCGAAACGCATCCGCAGGACACGCTCTTCACGTGGGGTCAACGAGGCCAGAACGCGGGTTGTAGCTTCACGCAGATTGGTCTGGATAGCCGCATCCAACGGGATAATAGCGGTCTTATCCTCAATAAAGTCGCCAAGATGGCTGTCTTCTTCATCACCAATCGGTGTTTCCAAAGAAATCGGCTCTTTAGCAATTTTCAGAACCTTACGCACTTTCTCAAGCGGCATACCGAGCTTTTCAGCGAGCTCTTCCGGTGCAGGTTCACGGCCAATTTCGTGCAGCATCTGACGTGATGTCCGCACCAATTTATTGATCGTCTCGATCATATGAACTGGAATACGGATAGTCTTCGCTTGATCAGCAATCGAACGCGTAATTGCCTGACGGATCCACCATGTAGCGTAGGTGGAGAACTTATAACCACGGCGATATTCAAATTTATCAACCGCCTTCATCAGGCCGATATTCCCTTCTTGGATGAGATCCAAGAATTGCAATCCACGGTTTGTATATTTCTTCGCAATTGAAATCACCAAGCGCAGATTCGCCTCGATCATTTCCTTCTTCGCGCGTGTCGAGTCACGCTCACCGCGCGAAATCGTCTGATAAACTTGACGGAACTCATCAACAGGCAAACCCGTCTCACACGAAAGGTCAGCTACCTGCTTCCGCATCGACGCCAGCTGATCCATATGCTTGGTTGTTAATGTTTTCCAACCCTTCCCAGGCAGAACCGTAATCTGCTCAAGCCATTCTGGATCCAGCTCATGATAGCGATAGCGGGACATAAAGTCTTCACGCGCAATCTTGCAGCTTTCTGCCAAACGCAGCATCCGTCCTTCAACCGTATTCAGCCGCTGCACATGCGCTTTGATAGACTCAACAAGCTCTTCAATGCGATTATTGTTCAGATGCATCCGCCCGACTAAAGCGACAAGCTCACCCCGCAATTTTGCGTAGCTTTTCTCAGCACGATCGGAAGCTTCTTCACCTTCCATCAACGCTTCAACGCGTTTGTTCTGCATCCGTGATAGCTTCTGATACAAAGGCTCAAAAGCTTCAAAGAGCAGCATAATCTCTGGTTTTAGCTTCTCTTCCAAAGCGGAAAGCGACAAGCCATTGCCTTCGCCATTACCGCCTTCGCCACCTTCAGACTCTTCACCATTCTCGTCGTTTTCAGAATCTGCGTCGTTATCTTCTTCTGGTGGTGCCTCGTCAGAGAGACCCTCCATCGAGGCTTCTTCCGGGTCTCCTTGGCTCGCTTCAAGATCAATCACTTCACGCAATGGCAAAGTTTCGTCTTTAAGCTGCTCGTACCAACCCAGAATAGAACGGAACGTCAACGGACTATGGCACAGGCCGTTAATCATCTCGCCCCGCCCAGCCTCAATACGCTTGGCAATGGCAATCTCACCTTCGCGTGAAAGAAGCTCCACGGCTCCCATCTCGCGCAGATACATCCGCACAGGGTCATCCGTGCGGCTTGCCGCTACGGCATCGACATTTCCGCTCTCGCTTTGTTCCTCATTCGCCTCCGACGGGGTGGCGGTCGTCTCACTTGGCGTCTCTTCTTCACGGTCGGTATTTTCAACAACCTGAATGCCCATCTCAGAAAGAGCCGCCATAACGTCTTCAATCTGCTCAGACGTCATTTTGTCCTGAGGCAGAACAGCGTTCAGCTCGTCAAACGTAATGCTCCCGCCTGATCGTCCCTTGGCAATCAGTCTCTTTACGGCAGCTGATTGCACATCCAGAGGAGGTCCATCCTGCTCGGGTGCATTCCGATCCGTTCCAGAGGCTGATTTCGTGGCCATGCGTCTCTCCGTCAACTCTACTCAAATGCCAGTAGGTGGGCAGCGTGCAAGTGGTCAATCCTGAGCTCCAAGTCAAGCTCTGGCAGGGGGTAAAATCGGTTTTTTTGATAACAAATACCCCCACTCCCTTTATTGCACACTCCTATCTCATAAGTGTTGGGCGCCGTTAAACGCGCTTCAAGGGGGCGCGTCGGTTCCTTCATCTAATTCTGGTTGTTCACCCCGTTTTAACGCTTCCACAACCTTCATACGCGCTAATATGCTCACTGGGAAGCGCTCGCCCTCACTCGAGTCGGAAGATTTTGAATACGCTGCCATCAACACATCCTCTACCGACTGCTGAACCTCACGCTCAAAGGACGCAAAATTCACGAGGGCATAAAAATGCCACCAGCTTTCCAATACATCAACCTTCAGCATATCATCATCAGAGCGTGCTGATCGTAATGTCCGCGGCAACGGCCCATCAATAAGCGATGAGAGTACCTCTCCCAAGCCATGCTCTTGCATCCATTTCTGACAATTTTCGGCTGTTAGTTCTTCGCTTTGATCGGCCCATTCCAAAACCGCTTCCCGCACATCGTTTAAGGTGTCAGGCAGCATTAACTGCGTATAGGCTTGCTCAATATGGGGTAAAATGGCGGGATGGCACACAATAAGCACCGTCAATACATTCAGACGCTCAACAGCACCTTCTGCAACGGAGCGAGGCTCTCTCGGCCCTGTAGAAACCCTTCCCGGTGAACGCGCGCCCCTTTTCCCCTTATGACGGCGGAAACGCTCAAAAAAGAGATCCAAGAACGTGCTGCGATATTCACTCGCTAAGTTACGCTCTGGAATCTGCCGTGATAAAGCAATCAATCGCTCACGCAACGCCGCTCTTTGCTCAGGCCCCGGGTTAACCTCACGCACACTTAACAGGTTAAAGAGTTCCTCCACCATCGGTCGCGCATGCGCAAAACGCTCGGCCATCGCCGTAGCACCTTCACGCTGGACAAAACTATCCGGGTCATCACCTTCACTTAAGCGGCAAAAACTCAGGCTTTTTTCCGCTGAGAGAAGCGGCAAAGCGACCTCACATACCCGTAACGCAGCGCGTTGCCCGGCTTGGTCTCCATCAAGGCAGATAATAGGCCGTGGCGTTAAACGCCAAAGAAGCTCTAGCTGCTCCTCCCCTAGGGCCGTTCCCAGAGGAGCCACAGCGCCCTGTAAGCCCGCCTGATCAAGTGCGATGGCGTCCATATACCCTTCAACCACCACAAGCTCAGCACCCTTCCTGACGGCTTGTGTGGCATGATCAAGGTTAAACAGCGTGCGCCGTTTGGAAAAAAGTGGCGTTTCTGGGCCATTGAGATATTTCGGCTGTCCATCTCCCAGAATACGCCCGCCAAAGGAGATCACACGCCCTTTCCGATCACGAATAGGGAACGTGACACGGTTAAAGAACAACTCCCCGCGAGGATGACCCGCCTCACCAAGGCGCATCAGACCAACCTGCGCGAGTTGCTCAACTGTTATCCCATCAGCGCGCAAAGCGGCGACGAGAGAGCGGCCATCACCAGACCAACCCAAGCCAAAGCGCTCCAGCGTTTCCTCTCTCAGGCCTCGCCTCGTTAAATAGGCCAGCCCCTCTCGCCCCTCCGCTGTATAGAGGTTTTGGCGATAAAGCTCTTGCACGCGTGCCAAAACATCATAAAGCGACTGACGCTCTCGTGCTTTTTCTTCCTGCTGTGGATCGTCCTTTGGTATCTCCATCCCCGCTTCAGAAGCGAGTTTTTCGACGGCTTCAGGAAAGCTACTTCCATCACTTTGCATCACAAAGCTAATGGCATCTCCATGCACCCCACAGCCAAAACAATGGAAGTGATCGTCATAAATATAAAAAGACGGGCTCTTTTCACCATGGAATGGGCAGCATGTTTTCCAGTTCCGCCCAGAGCGCGTTAATTTGTGACGCCGCCCAATCAGGGACGTTAACGGGGTACGTTGACGGAGTTCGTCGAGAAAATGTGTGTCGAAAGCCATAAAATCCGTCTGATACGCCCATTCACGTTTGATCTATCTCATAAGATCATGCAGATCATAGCATGATTAACCTCATAGATCACGGAGACACTCTTTGCGTATGAAACACACGACGCTTGTTGGTTTTGGGTGCGGCGCAGCCGCGGGGGCTCTTTGGGGACTGGCACTGCTAGCACCTGCATTGATCCAACCGTTCAGCCCTCTCCAACTGGCTACCGTGCGTTATCTTACCTACGGTCTCTTTGCGCTTGTCGCCCTGCTCCCACGTTGGCGCGCCCTTACCGCACGCCTGACGGGAAAGGCATGGCGCGAGCTTATTATTCTCAGCTTTTTGGGGAATATTCTCTACTACGTCATTCTCGGCACAAGCGTTCAGCTTTGCGGCATTGCCATGCCAACACTGATCGTTGGGTTTTTACCCGTCACCGTCACGGTCGTCGGAGCCCTTGAAGATGGGGCCGTCCCTTTACGACGCCTTGTGCCGTCTATTCTGTTGAGCACAGCGGGCATAAGCTGCATTGCGTGGCAGGGCTTTCACATGGCAAGCCACAGCACGGAGGGCCATAGTGCGCTTTCTCTCATGATCGGCTTGCTCTGCGCGGTCATCGCTCTGATTTCTTGGAGTGCTTACACCATTCGCAATGCGCGCTGGCTTAACCAGCTCAATCCCCCCACCAGTGAGCATGAATGGAATATGCTTACCGGACTTGTTACGGGGGCAATGGCACTTCTTATGCTGCCTGCTGCCTTCTTGTGGCAATCCGTTCCGACGGAAAAGTGGGGGCTCTTTATCGCCGTTTCGATGGGTATGGGCCTCTTAGCTTCCGTCGCGGCCAACAGTTTTTGGAACCGCATGAGCCGCCTCGTCCCCCTCACAATGGTCGGTGGGATGATCCTCTTTGAAACGCTCTTTTCGCTCATTTACGGATTCTTGTGGGAACAGCGCTGGCCAACGCTTCCCGAGGCCTTGGCGATTATCCTCGTCAGCAGCAGCGTGCTGAGCTGCATGTATGCCCATCGTCCTAGCAAACATATACCGGACGGACACGCTTAAAGTGTTCCGACATGCAAAGAAGGCAGCCCAGTAACTTTAAGACTGCCTTCTTTAACTCTCTTAGCCCAAATGCTCTTTAACAAACGCACTGGCTTTGGCTGCATTCAGCGCAGCACCGAAGCGTTTTTTCAGCACCGCCATCACGCGGCCCATATCTTTCATGCTTTCGGCTTTCACCTCAGCAACAGCCTCTTTAATCGCCGTTTTCACAGTGTCATCATCCAGCTCCGCAGGCAGATAAGAACGGATCGTCTCAATTTCACGCTCTTCTTTTTCTGCTAATTCTGGACGATTACCCTTGATATACATCTCCACTGATTCTGAGCGCGATTTAATCATAGAACGCAAAGCCAGAAGGATATCCTCATCACTAACGACGACATCCTTCGCACGCGCTGCCACGTCCAAATCTTTAACTTTCGCTGTAATTGCACGCAGCTGAGCGACGCGTTCAGACTGCCCAGCTTTCATTGCGGCTTTAATATCGTCCATAAGACGTGCGCGAAGTGACATAACCATACTCCTGCCATGATATTTTTCTTAGTCAAAAAAGACGCTTAAACCTCTACCAGCCTCTTATGACCCTGTCGATAAAGGGGAGAATCTCGGAAAAAATTTCCCAACTCACAGACCTGCCCTTTTCATGTCGGAAAAAACTTCCCATTTCATCTCTCATGCCCTATCTAGGCGGTAGGTCTCTGAGGACGGCACGAGGCGGAGAAAGCCATGAACATTGATGCAATTATTCAAAAAGCAGGGGGCGTTACCGAAATCGCCCAGCTGACCGGTGTTGGCAGCGAGGCTGTGCGCAAATGGCGCCAGTCCGGCACAGTGCCCGCTAAACACTGGCCTGCCCTCCTCCACGTGCCGGGAATTACCCTGGCAGATCTGAACGACACTTCAGAGGAAGCGCCTTCTATGTCACACGCCTCCAATACAACCCGCCCAAACGGCGCAACAGCGGCTCTCGCCCTTGCTGACGGCACCCTCCTATGGGGGCGCGGCTTTGGCGCTCATAATGACGCCGCCGTTGGAGAGCTTTGCTTCTCCACGGGTATGACAGGCTATCAGGAAACACTGACAGACCCTTCTTTTGCCGGGCAGATTGTGACCTTCACCTTCCCACATATCGGCAATGTCGGCACGAATCCTGAAGATAACGAAGCCCCGACAATGGCCGCCCTCGGCTTGGTCGTAAAAGAGGACGTAACCGCTCCAGCTAATTGGCGCTCTACCAAGTCCCTTAATGAGTGGCTGATTGCTCAAGGGCGCAGCGGCATTAGCGGCATTGATACGCGCTTTATCGCCCGCACCCTCCGCGATAAAGGCCCACAAACAGCGGTGCTCTCCTTCCCACGCAATGGGCAGATTGACGTTGACGCTCTGAAGGAAAAAGCACGCACATGGCCCGGCCTTGTCGGGATGGATCTCGCCAAGGACGTCACGCAAGGCAAACGCCACTGGACAGAGACGGTATGGCAGAATCAACGTCCTGAAAAAGACGTAAAACGCCGCGTCGTCGCCCTTGATTATGGGGCGAAAGATAACATCCTCCGCAGCTTGGTCTCTGCTGGGTGTGATGTCCATGTCCTCCCCGGCACCGCAACAGGGGAAGAGATTCTGGCCCTGAAGCCGGAAGGTGTCTTCCTCTCCAACGGCCCGGGCGACCCTGCGGCAACCGCCACTTATGCCGTCCCAGCCATTGAGGCTGTGCTGAATGCTGATGTGCCTATCTTTGGGATCTGCCTTGGTCACCAGCTACTTGCTCGCGCTCTGGGCGGCAGCACCTATAAGCTCGAGCGCGGCCATCGCGGCGCTAACCAACCGGTTAAGGACATCACCACAGGCAAGGTAGAAATTACGAGCCAAAATCACGGCTTTGCTGTGGATGAAAAAAGCCTTCCCGAAACGGTGAAAGTCACCCATGTCAGCCTCTTTGATGGCTCTAACGAGGGGATTGCCTCTACGGTGAAAGAAGCGTTCTCGGTGCAATATCACCCAGAAGCCAGCCCGGGGCCGACCGATAGTTTTTACCTCTTTGAACGCTTTGTTTCCGTCATGGATCGTCGTGCGAACACACAAGGCACAACTCAGAAGGCAGGAGCATAAGACATGCCAAAACGCACTGATATCCGCTCCATCCTCATCATTGGTGCTGGCCCGATCATTATCGGCCAAGCCTGTGAGTTCGACTATTCCGGAGCGCAAGCCTGTAAAGCTCTGAAGGAAGAAGGCTATCGCGTCATTCTTCTGAACTCCAATCCTGCCACGATCATGACTGATCCAGGATTGGCCGATGCGACCTACATTGAACCCATCACGCCGGAATTTGTTGAACGCATCATCCTTAAAGAGAAACCCGATGCGGTCTTGCCCACAATGGGTGGACAAACAGCTCTTAATGCCGCCATGGCCCTGGATAAGTCAGGCTTTTTGGAAAAACACGGCGTTGCGCTGATCGGTGCCCGCGCTGATGTGATTGACCGCGCTGAAGATCGCTTCAAATTCCGTGAAGTGATGGAAAAAATCGGTGTGGAAAGCCCACGCAGCACCATCGCTCATACGATTGAAGAAGCCCGCGAGGCGGTCGAGCATACAGGTCTACCCGCGATTATCCGTCCTTCCTTTACGATGGGTGGATCAGGCGGCGGCATCGCTTATAACCGCGAAGAGTTCGATGACATTGTCCGTAGCGGTCTCGACGCCTCCCCTACGACGGAAGTTCTGATTGAAGAATCCGTTATCGGGTGGAAAGAGTTTGAGATGGAAGTCGTGCGTGACACGGCGGATAACTGCATCATCGTATGCTCCATCGAAAATATCGACCCAATGGGTGTGCATACTGGGGACTCCATCACCGTTGCTCCCGCCCTCACGCTGACAGATAAAGAATATCAGCGGATGCGTGATGCTTCCATCGCCTGCTTACGCGCGATTGGGGTGGAAACAGGTGGATCTAACGTCCAATTCGGCGTCAATCCCGTTGATGGCCGTGTCGTCGTCATTGAGATGAACCCACGCGTCTCGCGCTCTTCTGCTCTAGCCTCTAAAGCAACCGGCTTCCCGATTGCCAAGATCGCTGCAAAGCTGGCTGTTGGCTACACGCTTGATGAGCTCACCAACGATATTACCGGAACCACGCCTGCCAGCTTTGAGCCGACCATTGATTATGTGGTCACCAAAATTCCGCGCTTCACCTTTGAGAAGTTCCCAAGCACGCCAGCGCTGCTCTCCACGTCAATGAAGTCTGTGGGGGAAGCGATGTCCGTGGGACGTAGCTTTGCCGAATCCCTCCAAAAGGGCCTCCGCTCTATGGAGACGGGCTTAACGGGGCTTGATCCTGTCGAAGCGCCTGGCGATGGCTCCCCTGATGCCTACCGCGCCGCGCTCTCTGAGCCACGCCCAGAACGCATCTTGATGGTCGCTCAAGCTTTCCGTGCCGGGCTCTCCTTGGAAGACATCCAAGAAGCCTGCCATTTTGAGCCTTGGTTCCTTCGTCAGATTGAAGCTCTTGTGGCAACCGAGCGTCAGATTGAGCGCGATGGCCTCCCTCAAGACGCCATCGACCTGCGCAACATCAAAGCTCAGGGATTCTCAGACCGTCAATTAGCGCGTCTTTCTGGCAAGAGCGTCAAAGACATTGAGGCTTTGCGCAACAAGCTGAACGTCCAGCCTGTTTATCGCCGCATTGATACCTGCGCGGCTGAATTTGCCTCCGACACACCGTATCTCTACTCCACCTATGAAGGGGGCTTCGGCACACCGGAATGTGAAAGCCGCCCCACAGATCGCGATAAGGTCATCATCCTCGGCGGCGGCCCTAACCGGATTGGTCAAGGGATTGAATTCGATTATTGCTGTGTTCATGCCGCTTATGCTCTGCGCGAAGCCGGCTTTGAAACCATCATGGTCAACTGTAACCCAGAGACCGTTTCCACCGACTATGACAGCTCCGACCGTCTCTATTTCGAGCCGCTGACAGAGGAAGACGTTGTCGCCCTCGCCCGCACGGAAATGACCAATGGTCGTCTGCTCGGTTGCATCGTGCAATATGGTGGGCAAACACCGTTGAAGCTCTCCCGCGCGCTTGAAGCAGCCGGCATTACCCTCTTGGGCACGCCCGCTGATGCGATTGACCGCGCAGAAGACCGCGAACGCTTCCAAGAGATGCTGCGTAAACTGGGGCTGCGTCAGCCGAAAAACGGCATTGCTCATCGCCCTGATATGGCGCTCGATGTTGCCGAAGAGGTTGGCTATCCCGTCGTGGCCCGTCCATCCTATGTGCTCGGTGGCCGTGCGATGGAGATCGTTTATGATCGCGCAGGGTTGTCGCACTACCTCAACACCGTGCTGCGTGCCGCTGGCGAAGAAGTCGCCTCTGCTCCCGTGCTGCTCGACCATTACCTCAATGATGCCATTGAGGCTGATGTGGACTGCATCGCAGACGGAGAGAATGTGTATGTCGCCGGTGTGATGGAACATATTGAGGAAGCCGGTATCCATTCCGGTGACTCTGCATGCTCCCTACCGCCTTATACGCTCTCACCGGCTCTCGTCACAGAGCTGAGAGAACAGACGGAAGCCATGGCGCGTGAGCTTGGCATTCGTGGCTTGATGAATGTGCAGTTCGCGATCAAGAATGATGAAGTGTTCGTTCTTGAGGTGAACCCCCGCGCATCCCGCACCGTACCGTTCGTGGCCAAAGCAACCGGTGTTCCTGTCGCGAAAATTGGCGCACGCATCATGGCCGGCGCCAAGCTGACAGACTTCACTCTTGATGGTCGCAGCGTAGCCCCTCATGTCGCCGTGAAAGAGGCTGTCTTCCCGTTCCACCGCTTCTCTGGTGTTGATACGATCTTGGGGCCAGAAATGCGCTCGACTGGGGAGGTTATGGGCCTCGACAGCACGTTTGAAACGGCTTTTGCGAAGTCTCAGCTTGCCGCTGGCGTGAATCTCCCAAGTGAAGGCACGGTCTTCCTGTCTGTGCGTGATAGCGACAAGGCACATGTGCAGCCCGTCGCGCGGAAACTTGTGGAGATGGGCTTTACCATCCTCGCCACACGTCACACCGCTGAACGTCTCGAAGAAGCCGGCATTCCCGTCACACGCACCAACAAAGTGTTGGAAGGGCGCCCTCATTGTGTCGATGCCATCCGCTCCCGTGAGGTGCAGATGGTCATCAACACGTCGCAAGGAGGGCAGGCTGCTCGCGATAGCTTTGATATCCGCCGTTCAGCACTCACGATGGGGGTTCCTCACTACACCACCATCGCTGGTGCACGCGCTGCTACCTACGCGATTGCAGCCCTTAAAAACGGCGATCCGGGAGTGGCTCCGCTACAGTCTTACTTCCACGGAGACTTCTAAGACACGTTCGGTAGGCTTGCAGCACAGGCTCTGTGCTGTTTATCCTGCTTAGCGTTATTGCTGCCGACTCCTCCCCCTCCACAGGGTTCTCCCTCTGGAAGGGGAAGGAGCGGCGCGTTTTTGTTTGTTCTATTGTCTAATCTTGAGGGAAGCACCGTGCAGAAAAGCCCCATGACCGCCCAAGGGCTCAAACGCCTTGAGGACGAGTTGCGTCACCTAAAGACGGAGGCCCGTCCGGCCGTTATTCGTGCTATTGCCGAAGCGCGCTCTCATGGTGACCTCTCAGAAAACGCTGAATATGACGCCGCACGTGACCGTCAGTCCTTCATTGAAGGACGCGTTCTTGAGCTAGAGAGTCTCATCTCCACCGCAGAGGTAATTGACCCTTCCACGCTTTCAGGTAATCGCGTGCAGTTCGGCGCAACAGTTGAGCTCGTGGATGAGGAAACCGATAAAGAGAGCACGTATCAGATTGTTGGCCTCCATGAAGCCGACATCAAAGAACGCCGGATCTCCGTTTCCTCCCCGCTCGCAAAAGCCCTCATCGGTAAAGATGTGGGAGATTCCGTCTCTGTGCCCGCACCGGGCGGAGACCGTACATATGAAATATTGAAAGTGGTGTATAAATAATGACTGATTGTGCTTCCGATACTCGGGTCACTCTGGACGATGTTCGCGCCGCCCAGAAACGTATTGCAGCAACCATTGCCCGTACTCCAACGATTCGCAATGTTGCTCTTTCCCGAATTACGGAAGCCGACATTAGCATTAAACTCGACAATCTTCAGGCTATCGGTTCATTCAAAGAACGTGGAGCCGCCAACCGTATGGCCCTCCTCACGCCTGAAGAACGGGCTCACGGCGTTATCACTGTATCAGCAGGGAACCATGCGCAAGGTGTTGCGCGTCAAGCAAGCCTTCTTGACCTTGATGCCACCATCGTGATGCCCCGCTTTACACCTGCTACAAAAGTTGCGGCAACAAAAAGCTGGGGCGCGCGTGTCGTCCTTGCTGGAGATAATTTTGACGAAGCCTGTGCTACTGCCGAAGAGCTGCGTCAAAAAGAAAACCGCACCCTGATTCACCCTTTTGATGACCCTGCCGTAATCGCAGGCCAAGGCACGTGCGCACTCGAAATGCTCGAAGATGCCCCCGACCTTGATCTCGTCGTCGTCCCCATCGGGGGTGGCGGGCTTATCTCCGGCTTTATCACCGTTTTAAAGGCTCTTAGCCCGCAAACGAAGATTTATGGCGTTCAGGTTTCTGCCTACTCTCCTTTGCGTCATTACCCCGAAGGCCCCGTGGATGTGCCAGGAGGCTCAACGTTGGCAGAAGGCATCGCTGTCGTTCATCCGGGGCATCATTGCCTCAATATTATTGACCATCAGCTCGATGGTGTTTTTGTCGTTGATGAGTTGCAGGTTGAAAGCGCAATTACCACGCTTGCAGAGAAAGCCCGACAAGTTTCCGAAGGCGCAGGTGCAGCTCCATTGGCCGCTATCTTAGCCAATCACGACTTCTTTAAGGGCAAGAAAGTCGGGTTTCCTATTTCCGGCGGAAATATTAATGCCCGCATTCTCGCGCATGTCATTTTACGCTCACTCCTCCGCGAAGGTCGTATCTTACGCCTTGTGTTCCAGATCCCCGATCGGCCTGGGTTGCTTGCGGACATTTCGCAGAAAATTGGTGATTTTGGCGGGAACATTATTGAAGTGTCTCATCACCGTCTCTTCGCCGCTCCTTCTGTCCAAACGGCTGAACTGGTTGTGATGATTGAAGCACGCGATACTGAACATGCCCAACAGATCGAAAGTGATCTCTCCCAACATTACACGGTGCGCCGAGAGTAAGCTTTTCTTCGTACAAAATTGAAACAATGTGTTTTAGCTCTGTTGGTTCACAGAGGCGCAAAAGCTGGCTTATGGTCACGTCATAGGCCGGCCCTGCCTATCTCTTTTTAAGGAATGTGAATCATGTCTTCTCCACGCATTTTGATCCTCTACTATTCAACCTATGGCCATGTTGAAACAATGGCTGAAGCCATCGCTCTTGGCGTTCGTGATGCTGGGGCACAGGCCGATATTCGCCGTGTTCCAGAGCTCGTTCCCGAAGACGCGGCTAAAGCAAACGGGTTTAAGCTGGATCAGAAAGCCCCGATCGCACAGCCTTCTGAACTCGTTAATTACGACGGTATTATCGTTGGCGGTCCAACACGCTTTGGACGTCTACCGGCTCAGCTCGCTAACTTCTTTGACCAAACTGGCGGCCTATGGCTCAAAGGGGCTCTGATCGGGAAGGTCGGCGCTGCCTTTACGTCCACGGGTAGCCAACATGGTGGGCAAGAAACGACCCTCTACTCCATCTTGTCAAACCTCATCCATCACGGAATGGTCATTACTGGCCTGCCTTACTCTTTCCAAGGGCAGCTCACAAACAGCGAGATCAGCGGTGGCGCACCCTATGGGGCCACCACCATCGCTGGGCCAGACGGCTCTCGCCAAGTGAGCGAGAATGAACGTGATGGCGGTCGTTTCTTAGGCAAGCATGTTGCCGATATTGCTGCGCGCCTCGTAAAATAAGGCCCAGCCTTTAAATAAGGCCCAGTCTTTACTGGGCCTTTCCCCTCTTAATCCGTTCCAAAAAAACGATCCCCCGCATCCCCAAGCCCGGGGACGATATAGCCTTTTTCATCAAGTTTCTCATCAAGAGAGCAGGTTATAATCCGCACATCAGGATGTATTTTCTGAAGCAAAGCAACGCCTTCAGGAGCTGCAATTAAACAAGCAAAAATAATATTTTTGGCCCCTGCTTGTTTGAGGCGTGTAATGGCGGCATCGGCAGAGTTCCCTGTGGCCAACATAGGGTCCAACACAATGCAGCATTTCTGATGGATATGGTCAGGAACTTTAAAATAATATTCTTCCGCTTCCAACGTCACATGATGACGCTGCATGCCGACATGCCCAACACTTGCGGAAGGAACAAGATCCAGCATGCCATCAAGCAAACCACACCCCGCTCTTAAAATGGGCACAAAACAGATCTGCGCTTCATCCATCCGTTCAACAGCGGCCTGAGTACCATCCGGCAAAAGTACCGTCGCATCTCTCAACGGAAGAGCTTCTAATGTTTCATAAGCAAGAAGGAGACTCAGCTCTCTCACTGAAGCACGAAACACAGCAATGGGCGTATCATGCTGCCGAAGAAATGCTAATTTATGGCGGACAAGAGGATGTGTCAGCACATGCAGCATGGAAGAAGACGATGACGACATTAAGAACCTTTCTCTGTGGATGCCTCATCATCAGCAATGAACTGAAGAGCAAGGCCATTCATGCAATAACGCTTTCCCGTTGGGAGTGGCCCATCGGGAAAAAGATGCCCTAAATGACCACGACAGCACGCGCAATGTACTTCAACACGATACATCCCAAAACGCGTATCTTCTGACACCCCAACCCCATTGTCTTCAACATCAAAGAAAGACGGCCATCCGGAGCCACTGTCATATTTCTTTTCAGAACGAAACAGCTCATGCCCACACCCAGCACAGCAATAACGGCCGGAGCGTTTTTCATCATTCAACGGACTGGTTCCAGCTCGTTCCGTTCCATGGTCTCGCAAAATACGGCGCTGCTCGTCGCTTAAATCTCCGCATGCGCAACCAGGGCCGTCTGATCTTTCGTTACCCTCAATAGTCATAAGCGTCCCTTTTCTACGCATTGCAACGTCTTTTAAACACGGTTTTGTATGGAGAGGAAATCATCCTACTATGCACAGGTTAATTGACAAGGAAGAGTGCTGCGCAATGATCGTTTTTCTCTCCTTGCGCGTAGTAAGAGAATCATAAAACCGTTACCCTAGGATAAAGAGGCTGCTTCTGTGCTCTGTATAAGACAGTTCCTGTTAACCTCTTTACTCGTCCCCCTCATTGGGGAAGGTCTTATCGTGCCAGCATCACAAGCACTCGCACGCCCCTCACGTCAGGCACACTCTCCCTCTCATGCTCAAGCACCGCATGAAAGCCGAGAAGCACGCGAAGCCCTCCAACGTAACTTGCAGCAAGAGATTCAGAACCTCCAAGAACGCGAGCAACAAACACAGCGTGATGTGCAACAGGCACGTTTAAGCACCCAGCAAGTCACTACACTTAAAAGGCAGCAGCGACGCCTCCAACGTGCGTTAAAACGCACGCAAGCCACGCTCGCCAGCCTCAATAGCCAAATGACCCAGCTCGACACACGCGACACAGTATTAGACCAAGAGGGCACGGCTCAGACACAGGAAGCGCTCTCACTTTTGCCGCCTCTTATGCAGATGCAACAAAGCCCCGAGCAGCTCTTACGCCCCTCATCATCAACGTCAGCAGATCCCGCTCTGGCCTTGCCTCTTCTCCACGCTCGCCTTGTGGCCATACAGCACCATGCCAATGTGCTTCAACGTGAACGGCTCGCTCTCCATCACTCTCAAACCCAGCTTGATCAAAATGCGCGACTGATACAAACGCAACAACAACAGCAAGAGCAACGCCATAATGAAAGCTTAGAACAAGCCCAGAAAGCTCTCGCAAAGCAGCAAGAAGCTCAACAACATCTTGCGCATTCCCGAGCCTTACTCAACGAGTCTCGGGCCAATATGCACTCACTCACCGATGCGATTGAACGCCTAGCCCGCCAAGAAGCCGCTGCGCGCCGTCATTTGCAGCACCAAGCACGTTTGCTGCGCAGAAAGCACCATGGCACGCAAGCTCATCAGGCAGAAACAGCCCTTCATGCGCTTGATACTGGCCCTGGTTTGGCTAAGGGACAAGGCCTCTCCCCCGTTCAAGGAACACTCATCACCCGGTGGGGGCAAGAAACAGAAGCAGGGCCTGCAACAGGCCTGACCTACCGCACACCCCCCTCAGCGCCAGTCTATGCTCCCTGTTCAGGCCGCCTCCTCTTTACGGGAGATTTCCGTTCCTTTGGGCCGATGGTTATCCTTGATTGCGGGCACAGCCAGCGTTTTGTTCTCGCAGGTTTCGACCATATTACCGCGCAAACTCAACAAGCGATTCAACGTCATGACCGTTTAGGCGTAATGCCCCAGCAAGAAGGCCATCTTTTTGTACAATTCCGCCGGGGCACAAACATCGCCAACCCCATGCCTTTTCTCACATCTTCTCCCTAACAGACTGATTTTTACACCAATCATGCTCGGTAGAGTTTCGCCTTTCATCGAAAAGAGATAAGCTACCTTTACCGTTTAATGCCGCGACATAGTCCTGTGGCCTGACTTTTCTCCTTTCTTCCCTGTGAGGATGACACCATTATGATAGTCAAAACCGGTCCGATTTTGGGTGTTACCGGTGCTGTTATGGGCCTAGCATATGGCCTGTTCGGGGCCGGGGTTGGCCCCGCCTACAGCCACGATATGGCCCATTCGCTGCCAGCCCTCACCGCAGACAGCGCCCAACCGGCACAGCATGATAAAAACGACGATCAAGACAATAACGCCGAGACCGTTCGTATGCTGACCCTCCTCGGCACGGTCATGGATGTTGTTCATTCCGAATATGTTGAGCCTATTAAAGACAAGAAGCTCATCAATAATGCCCTCCAAGGCATGGTCGGCAATCTTGACCCACATTCTTCCTATATGGATCCACAGCAGCTTAAAGACATGCAAGATGAAATGTCTGGGCAGTTTGGCGGGTTAGGCCTTCAGGTTCAGGCGGATTCAGGGCATGTCCGCGTCGTCTCTCCTATTGACGATACACCCGCAGCCCGCGCCGGTATTCAACCTGGCGATGTCATTACAATGGTGGACAATAAAAGCATTGCCGACCTCACGCTGGATCAGTCCGTGCGTAAAATGCGTGGGAAGCCCGGCACTAAAATTGTCCTCACCATCCTTCGCCCCAAAACAGGGAAAACACAAACCCTCACCCTCGCACGAGAAATTATTCATACGCAGATTGTGCGCTCTGCTCTTTACGGACGCACGGCCTATATTCGCCTCACTGAGTTTGACGATGCTCTTGAGCACGATATGCGCAAAGCTTACGAAAAACTCGTCAAGGATGTCGCTAAAACTCCCGGGAAAACGCTTAATGGCCTTGTCCTGGACCTGCGTTCCAACCCGGGCGGCAAGCTTGACCAAGCCATTGCTGTGTCACGCGACTTTATTCGTGACGGTGAAATTGTCTCCATCCGTGGGCGTCACCCTGAAAATAATCAGCACTGGGACGGCAAAAATACCGACATTACCCACGGTCTCCCCATTGTTGTCTTGACTAACGCGGGTTCTGCTTCCGCTAGTGAAATTGTTTCAGGAGCCCTGAAAGACCATCACCGAGCGATCATTATGGGTGAACGCACCTTCGGCAAGGGCTCTGTGCAGACAATCCTCCCTATTGGAGACCAAGGCGCTATTCGCCTAACGACGGCACGCTATTACACGCCCTCTGGTCGTTCTATTCAGGGCCTCGGCATTACGCCAGACATCGCTGTACAAGCCACACGTGATGATGACAGCGCCTTTACATATCATGAATCAGACCTTGCTCATGTCCTGACGAATATCGGAAGTTCAGAGACTAAAGAAACACTGCGTCATGATTTACCCGAAGGAGCGAAGAAGATTGACCGTCTTCCTCCACAAAAATGGCCGGCTTTTGACCCGAAAAAACCGGAAACTGACTTCCAACTTCAACAGGCATTACGCCTCGTCACGCTCATGACGGCGGCCCCACAGACACAGGGAACGCAAAAATGACCACTCCTACCGATCTTCCCTATCGCCCCAATGTCGGCATTGCGCTCTTTAATGCAGAGGGGAAGCTTTTCTTCGCCCAGCGCGCAGACCTCCCCGGTGAGGTCTGGCAATGCCCTCAAGGGGGGATTGATGACGGGGAAACCCCACATCAAGCCGCTCAACGGGAAATGATGGAAGAAATCGGAACCAGCAAGGCCGTTCTTTTAGGGGAACGGGAAGAGTGGTATGCCTATGACCTCCCAGCTGCCCTCATCGGTAAAGCATTGGGCGGACGTTATCGCGGACAACGGCAAAAATGGTTCGTCTTCGGTTATACCGGCCAAGACAGTGACATTCGCCTTGATGGACAAGACCCTGCCGAGTTTAGCACATGGCGCTGGGTCTCCCCTGAAGAGATCTCACAGGGCGTCTATGATCTCGGTTTTAAAGGCGATCTCTATAAAACTGTTCTGCCTGACCTTATCGCTGTCTTTCAGGATGCCCCTAAGGATTGGATCCGCACTAGCCGCGCATAAAGGCCGTTTTGATGAAGGAGGTCGGTATGCGTGCCGGCTTCCACAATCTTTCCCTGATCCAGCACAATAATTTTATCCGCTGTTTGCACCGTCGCCAAACGATGAGCCACTATGAGGGTTGTCCGCCCACGGCGTAATTGACTCAGCCCTTCCTGCACGCGTGATTCATTTTCAGAATCCAGCGCACTGGTGGCTTCATCGAGCAACAAGAAACGTGGGTTCCGCAGTAAAGCGCGTGCTAACGCGACGCGCTGCCTCTGCCCACCGGAAAGACGCTGTCCCCCTGTCCCGATGACGGTATGAATACCTTCAGGAAGCTGATCCACAAACTCCAAAGCCGCTGCTTTACAGACGGCCACGACCTCCTCATCAGACGCTGTAGGTCGGCCAAGGCGGATATTGTCCATCACGGATAGATCAAACAACGCTGTTTCTTGGCTGACATAAGCGATCTGATCACGCAGGCTTGCCAAGGTAAGATCACGCAGATCCACTCCTTCCATCGTAATCGCCCCTGACCTGACATCATGCAGGCGAGGAATAAGCGATAAAGCCGTAGACTTGCCCGCACCACTTGGCCCTACAAGCGCCACCGTCTGCCCCGGTGTCACCTCCAGCTCAAAATCACACAACGCTTCATGCCCATCGGGATAACGATAAGACACGCGGGAAAAAGCGAGATGCCCCGCCCCATCTGGTAATAAGCGAGCCTTTGGTTTTTCAGAAACAGCAGCCGGTTCATCAATAACCGTGAAAATGCGCGCCATGCCCGCTAACCCTTCTTGAAGGGATGTATTGAGCGAGCCTAGCGCCCGCAAAGGACGCGATGCTGCAAACAAAGCCGCAATAAATGCCGTAAAGTCACCCAGCGTGGCTCCACCCATCGCTGAACGCCACCCCGCAAAACCCAGCACCAAAGCAATCGCCGCTCCACCAATGACTTCCAGCATTGGATCCAAACGAGCACGATTGCACGCGATACGTAAGAATAGATCATGAAGCTGATCTAACGCACGACCAATGCGGCTTTCTTCCAGCTTCTCCATCCGATAAATACGAATTTGTCGAGCAAGAGAAAAACTTTCCGTCAATAAAGCAGAGGTTCGTCCCACCTGCTCTTGCATGCCACCTGATGCACGCCGCACGCGCCTGCCCAACTTTTGCACCGGAATAGTCGCCAAGGGATACAACACAACGGCAATCACGCTGAGCTCCCAATCTGTCCAGATCATTGATGCGACCAGTCCGACAATCGTCACGACATCACCCAACGCATTTACCGAGCGTGTGAGCGCTTCACGGATTGCCAAGGCATCGCTGGTAAAACGCGCTGCCCATTGAGCAGGAGCCTCACGTTCAATCCGGGCAATATCAGCCCCTAGAGCATGCACGAACATGCGCCCTTGAAGGCTCCGCACCACGCGCATCACCATCTTCTGCACCGCAACATTTTGCCCATATTGTGCAAGAGCCTTCGCCCCTGTGACAAGGATGACCAAAATTGGCACTTGATAGAGAATACGCGGGTCATGAGCGGCAAACATATCAATCGCACGCTTGATCACCAGCGGATAAAGAGCCGTAAGCACAGCCATCGCGATCGTGAGGATAAAAATCAGGCTCACATGGCCCATATGAGGGCGAATTTCCTCACGCCATATCCGCCCAATGAGCGCGAAACTGGCCGTATCATCTGTGCTGTGCTGCGTCATAGGGCGAACCCTAGCAGCCTCATTCTTGGGAGGGAAGCTGCTGCATAAGCCATGTCTGGCACGCATGTCGATCTGGACGGCAGCCCTGCGCCATCCACCAAGCCCGCGCTTTCTTTATCCATTGGCCCAGCTCTGGCCCAGGTTTCAACCCAAGCATAATCCCATCACGCCCCGAAAGAGGAAATTCAGGTTGCACGATAGCAGCGATACGCGCCCGCAAACGCCCCCAACTGTCCTCTGGGGACGCATCATAATGCGCTTGAGCAAGCCACGTGCGGTCAATCAAAACGGCTTCCGATTGAAGAACGCGTGCGCGCCGAATATCATCATCATCCATCTCGGGACGTAGAACAGGGTGGGCTTTAGCATACGCATTTAGAGCTGATTTCTCCACGTTGGAGAGCTTCAACGCTTGCCCAACCGCTGGATCAGGCGAAAGCGCATAAAGGCGCACAAGAGCACGCTGCTGCCCCTTACATGCCAACAAAGCCGCTAATCCTGACGGTTCTGCCTGCGGAAGAAGTGTGCGCAAAAGACCTGTCTGATCCATAAGACCAATTGTGGATTCAAGATTGGGGCCCGCTAATATTTTGAGAAGTTCAGACGCGATCCTCTCAACAGAAAGCTGCGCCATATTCTGACAATGCTGCGTAATCGCCGCACAGGCTTCCCGGTCAGGAACATCTCCTCCATACCGCGCTTGGAAACGAAAAAAACGTAAAGCCCGCAGCGCATCTTCTTCAATCCGCTGTGCAGCCTGCCCAACGAAACGCACGCGACGCGCCTCTAAATCCTCTTGTCCATGGAAAAAATCATAGAGCGTACCATCCCGATCTAACGACATCGCATTGATAGTAAAATCACGCCGCGCGGCATCTTCCTGCCAATCATCCGTCCATGCCACCACAGCGTGCCGACCATCCGTCTCCACATCACGCCGTAAAGTCGTCACCTCGTAAGGATGATGATCAATCACTGCCGTAATCGTGCCATGAGCTAGCCCTGTGGGGGCCACCTTAACGCCGGCTTTCTCCAATCGTGCCTGTGCTTCTTCAGGTGGGAGTGGGCTGGCTAAGTCAAGATCATGCACCGTCGCGCCACAAAGCACATCCCGAACAGACCCACCCACGAGTCGCGCCGTAGGAATAATCGCCCATAAACGCTCCAGCCCAGCAAAGCCGGGAAGATGGCGTAAACGCTCCTGCAGCAATGACGGAGACACGACCACCGTTAAAAGATCCAGTCCAAAGGTGGCATCTCATCTTCTTCATTTGACAGACGGGATAACGGGAAAAATTCTCCCTGACTCCAAACCCCCAAACAGGGCTCACCTTTGACATAACCTTGCGTCGCCAAAGCCGCTAACTCGAATAAGACAGCTCGACTGAGACGCGCCATGATGGGGTATTCCCCCCGGCCTGCACGCACATATATATAGGGCACTGTGCTATCTGAAGCAGGGCGATCCCAATCACAGATAAGGGGATGTTCTGGCCCCACACAGAGAAGCTCATCCATATTCGTCCGCAAGCACAGATTCTGATGTCGTGAGGAATGACCACGAAAATCGAGCTCCACAGCCATTAGGGGCACATCATCGACTTGAATAATACCCGATTCAGTGGGGGTCGTCAGCCAATAATCCCCTTTCTCATCACGATCTAACAGTGACGCGAAAAGACAGAGCATCGTTTTACGCGTGATCGCTGTGCCACGATATAACCATGTCCCGTCACGACGGATATGAAACGGGAGAACACGCGGCATCTCTTCAGAAACGCTCTGTTCGGTGCGGTCTTCCCCCAAAGAAGGGGCTAGCCTCCGTATCGCATAATCGCTCAACTTTCCCTCCTTCTTTGTCAGAACCAGACCTTAATCTGCATTGGAATTGGTGACGATCCCGACACAATAAAACCCCCTTCCCCATTATCGTAAAGAATGCCAGTGATAATCTGCATAAAAGAGCTTGGCAGAAGACTGTATTATTTGAGACAATGACCAAGTCCATCGTTGAGGGGGGAGCATGACCGAGCACCATCATTTTACTGATATAAACCGCCCCTTAGAGCAGGGTGAACAGGATATTGCTGAGGCTGATCGCCTCGCCCCTTTGCTCCAAAAGCTGGTCGCTACAATCGGACAAACCGTCCTTGGTCAGCAAAACGTGATTGAACATGTCGTCACGACTATTCTCAGCGGAGGGCACGCCCTCCTTATGGGAGCGCCCGGGCTTGGTAAGACCTTGCTCGTGACAAGCTGCGCGCAGATTATGGGGCTCAAAAGTTCTCGTATTCAGTTCACACCTGATCTGATGCCCAGCGACATTACCGGGGCTGAGATTTTAGAGCAGGATGAACACGGCAAGCGTCATTTCCGCTTCCTGCCCGGCCCTATTTTTGGTCAGCTCGTTCTTGCTGACGAGATCAATCGTGCCAGCCCACGCACTCAGTCAGCACTTCTGCAAGCCATGGCTGAAAACCACGTAACGCAAGGTGGAAAAACGTGGGCCTTGCCCGAACCCTTCCATGTTTTGGCTACACAGAACCCGATTGAGCAAGAAGGGACATACCCCCTCCCTGAAGCACAGCTTGACCGGTTTATGATGCAAATTACGCTCGACTTCCCCGCACGGGCTGCAGAGCGTGATATGCTGATCCAAACCACAGGCGAACGCCGGGCCAAACCCCAGCGCCTCCTTTCCCATAACGACCTTCTTGATGCGCAAGACCTCGTGCGTCGTCTTCCGGTTGGGGAAAAAGTGCTTGATGCTATTTTGGATCTCGTTCGTGGATTACGACCAAACGATGAAAGCGCACGCGACGATGTGCGTAAAGCGCTTGATTATGGCCCCGGCCCGCGTGCGGCTCAAACACTCATGACCGCTACGCGTGCCCGCGCCTTGCTTGGTGGACGTTTATCCCCCAGTGTGGATGATGTACGAGCTTTGGCTATTCCAGTCTTAGCCCACCGTCTGGGTGTCAACTATGGTGCACAGGCTGAAGGCATGACAGCCGAACGCCTCATTGCAGACCAACTCTCAGCACGTTCCTAAGCCGGGGCAAAGGAGACGCTACCACCGTGCCTATCCCGTCCTTCCTCCGCTCTCTCTTGCCGCAGGCTAAGCGTTCCTCCCCGGCTGCGAACCATCACAGCCCTCTACCGGAGCTGATCCTTTCAGCAGGTAAGCTTGCAACAGCGCTTGAGGCTGGACGGCATGGCGGGCGAAAAGCAGGGCATGGTGAGGATTTTTGGCAATACCGCCCTCATATGCCCCTTGAACCAGCGACTTTGGTGGATTGGAAACAATCAGCACGCTCCCCCAACCCCGAAACCTTATGGGTTCGTGAACGCGAACGTCAGTCCGCGCGGCAACTTCTCTTATGGGCAGACCGTTCACCTTCCATGGAGTGGCGCTCAACAGATACGCTATCCACCAAACGTGATGCAGCCATCACAGCGCTCCTTACATTAGGCCAAGCCGCGCTTAAAGCAGGCGAACGCGTTGGTGTTCTCGGTGGCCCACGCTGCTATAGCGGACCGCAACATCTCCCTCGGCTTGCCCATGACCTCATAGAGGCGCCCCCCAACCCTACGCTTCACCATGCATCGCCTCAGGCCTCTCTTATCATGGCAAGTGATTTTTTATGGCCGGAACACGAGCTTGATGCGCTGCTTACCGCCACGCAAAAACGGCTTGGCATCACCGCTCTCTTTGGTGTCTTTGACCCACAAGAGCGCGACTTTTCCGCCTATACGGGGCATGTACGTTTTAAAAGTGATGAAGAGCCCAATACGCTCACCCTTCCTGCTGTCAGCAGCTTGCGCGAGACCTATCAGCAGCATCTCAAAAACCACCTAGCACGCCTCTCTCACGGTGGGCGATCAACCTCTTTCATTCCCTACCGCACAGATCAGCCTATGGGAGCATCACTCATGCGCCTTCATCACGTGCTGGGAGAGAAACGATGAGCTTTCTAACGCCTGCTCTTCTCTTCTTTCTTCTTCTCCTGCCTGGGTTGATTTGGCTCGTTAAAGCCACACCGCCTCAACCGCGAGAAAAACGATTTTCATCACTGCTTCTCCTGCGTCAACTTGCCCCAAAACGACAAGATAGTGCTCGCACCCCGCTCTGGTTATTGCTTTTACGGATGGCCGCACTCATCCTCGTTATTGTCACCTTTAGCCAACCCCTTTGGCTGATGAAGCAGGCTCAACCAAGCCCATCTTCCTTGGTGATCATCCTTGATAATGGCTGGGCCTCCATGCCCCATTGGGAAGAGCGCCGCACAACAGCACAAATTCTCGGTGATAAAACCCTTCAAGCGGGCGGATCCGTGACCGTTCTGCTCACCGCGCATGATCCCGGCGGCCCTTTCCCCGAGAGTGTTCATCCACGTGATCACCTCGCATTAGAGCGCTATCTGCGTACGGTACACGCTCGGCCTTGGGCCGTTGACCGCTCTGCAATGGCCCAGCAGCTTAACAACGCCGCGCTGCATCAGGAGCTTGCGCATTCCAGCCTTGTTATCCTCTCTGACGGCCTTGCACAGGACGGTGACAACGCCCTTCAAAAGGCCATCCAGAATGCCCATGATGTGCGTGATATTCGCTGGGAGCGGTGCGATCTTATTCGCCTTAACCGTGCCCCCTCACATCAACAAGCGCCGTCCATTCTTGCCGAAACACTCCCTCATTGTCCGTCACATCCATTATCGCTTCATGGCCTAACAGTGAATGAACAAGGGCAAGTCAGCACCCTCGCTCATTGGACAGCGCAAACAGGCACGCCCAGCGCTCTGACCTTGCCTGCCGCTTTAGCAACGTCTTTAGACGCCGTGAGTGCGCCAGCTGTTCCCCCGCCGGCTGGCACATTCTTATTCAATGGCGGGCAACATCAACATCCTGTCGGAATTTTACATCTTGGCGGCGATAATGCCCCGCTAACGGGCACAGCCTTTTACCTGACTGAAGCCATGAGCAAACAAGGTGCCGTGCGTAGTGGAGATTTGAAATCTCTGCTCACCAGCCCGCTTTCCATTGTAATGGCACCAGATGGAACCTTAACGGATCCAGACACTCAACATGATGCGCTCACATGGGTTCAAAAAGGCGGTGTACTGGTTCGTTTTGCTGGGACGGATCTCGCCCATCGTGATGAAAATTCTTTTTCAGACACGGATCGCGCTCTTCTACCCGTCCCCCTTCTGCACGGCATGCGTCAACTTGGCGGGCCAATGTCATGGGGCTCGCCGCAGGGATTAGCTCATTTCCCGATTCATTCACCCTTTGCAGGCCTCACCATTCCCAAAGAAGTTACCGTCACACGGCAAGTATTGGCCCAACCCACGAATGACCTCCAAGAGCATGTTTGGGCAACATTGACCGACGGCACTCCCCTCGTCACCGCACGTCGTGAAGGACGCGGTATGGTCGTCCTGTTCCACACAACACCAACGGCAGATTGGTCGACCCTCCCACTATCAGGTCTTTTCCCTCAAATGCTGGAACGTCTCGTCACTAACGCGCCAAGCCTTGCCCAGTCCGACCATCGCGTTCTCGCACGCAATACAGACCTTCCCGCATGGAAGATTCTGACCGCACGAGGCACGTTAGGCCCCGCGGATACTAGTACGCGCCCGCTTAACAGCAAAAACCGGCACGTTGATGCCACTCACCCTGCGGGGCTATATGGCCCTGCCGAACAGCTTCAACCACTCAATCTTGCCGATGGCGCCTCGCCTTTACATGATGAACCTGTCTTGGGCACGCTTCAAAATCCTGACTTTGTCACACCTGACTGGCCCCTTTGGCCTCTTCTTAGTGTGCTCGCACTCGTGTTTCTTGGTGTGGACATTCTCTGCTCTCTGGGCCGTCAGGGATTTCTGCCTCTCTTCCGGGTTGCTATGGTGATTGGTGGCGTCTCTTTTGCAGGAAACGCCGCTTTTTCAGCTTCCTCTGATACCGTCCCTACTGGTGCGCTAGACATTCATTTAGCGTATGTCGTGACAGGCGATGCACCAACTGACGAAGCCACCCGACAGGGGCTAGAAGGACTGACACATTTTGTGAATCATCGCAGCACGGCCCATCTTGGCGCCCCGATTGGCGTGACCCCTGGGCATGATGATCTCGCTTTTTATCCGCTTATTTACTGGCCCATTTTACCAAATGCCCAACCCAGCCCAGCTCAGAACGCTGCTCTCAACGACTATATTCATCATGGTGGCCTTCTATTGTTAGACGAAATGGGGGCTGGCAGCATTCTCGATAATAGTAATGGGGACGCAACACGCAGAGCCATTAAACGTGTGACAGAAGAGCTCGACATTCCCCCGCTCACCACCATTGATGACACACACACATTGTCTCATGCTTTTTACCTCCTACACGACTATCCGGGCCGCGTGTCGGGGCAACCCGTTTATGTCGCACGCTTTGGTGACGAAAACGGAGAGAATGTTAGCCCTGTCATTATCGGTAATGGGGACTGGGCCCATGCTTGGGCGATTGACCAACAGGGTCATCCGCCTTTTGCCGTTGTGCCCGATGGTGATAGCCAACGTACACTAGCCTATCGCTTTGGCTTTAATGCTGTGATTTATGCACTCACGGGCAATTATAAAAATGACCAGCGTCATTACCCCGAGATGCTTCACCGCCTCAAGAACACCCAAGATGACACTCAGCAGCCTACTGGCGAGGAAGGCCCCTGATGACCCTTGATTGGACACCCGTCTTCTCTCCTCTTGGTTTGATGAGTGCAGCGCTCTGCATTCTCGCACTACTCACCTATGGTCTTTGGAAACGCATCCCCGGCCTCATTTGGCGTGTCAGTGCGATGCTGCTGATGCTACTCTGGCTCAGTGGCCCACAAATTGCCCATCCGCTGCTGCGTCCACAACCTCAAGAAGCACTTTTGGTCGTTGATCAATCGCCTTCTATGAGCGTTCGTGATCGTCACAATTTAACCGAGCGTGCCGTCAATGACATTACAGCTCAAGCGGGTAAGCTGACGAACCTTCACCTCCATCGTGTGGATGTCTCAGGTGGCAATGGGAATGGAACACAGCTTTTCCAAACAATTGAGCGCGAAGCCCTCAATTACCCAAATCTAACCGGTGTTTTCCTCCTCACCGATGGGATGAACCACGACACCCCTCCGCAACTTCCCGCGTCGCTTAAAGGAAGCCAAGGCAATCCTCTACCTCTCCATCTTCTCCTGACGGCAAAGGGGGAAGAAGTTGATCGCCGCCTTCGTGTTCTGAATGAACCTCCTTACGTGATTGTCGGTCAAGATGCGCATATCCGCTTGCAAGTCGATGACCTTGGCACATCCCCCGGTCAGCCTGCCGATATTATGGAGCATCGTCCCGATGGCCGTTCTGTCCTGCTCGCACATTCCATCGCTGGACAGCCTGTTGATCTAACCATCCCCATCACTCATGTCGGCGACACGATGAAAGACGTGTACGTCACACCACGTTCTGACGATGTCTCCACGCGCAATAATTCCATTGTGCTCCGTATTCATGGTGTGCGTGATCGTTTGCGTGTGCTGCTTGTCTCCGGTGTGCCTAATCAGGCCGCCCGTGTTTGGCGCCAACTTCTCAAGGCAGATCCTTCGGTTGACCTCGTCCATTTCACCATTTTGCGGTCGCCCGATACAGAAGATGACACACCAATCTCTGATCTTGCGCTGATTCCTTTTCCAACACATGAGCTGTTTGAACAAAAAATCCGCAGCTTTGACCTCATCATTCTCGATGGTTTTCGTAATCAGAACATTCTTCCCGATGCGTATCTTGCCAATATCGCCAACTATGTCCGCAAAGGCGGCGGGTTGCTCGTAACCGCTGGGCCAGAGATGCTCCAAGATGGGAGCTTACAAGATACGTCTTTGCGCGATGTCCTCCCCGCTCATATCCCCAGTAACGGGATGATCGCAGAAGCATTTCATCCTCGCCTTACCCCTGAAGGAGAAGAACACCCCGTCACAAGCGGCTTACCGCGCACAGGGCCATGGGGGAAAGAATGGGGGTCATGGTATCGTGCACTCAAACCCGACCAATCACGTGGCACGAGCCTGCTTGCCACCCCACACGGATCACCCCTCTTGCTGCTCAATCATGTAGACCAAGGGCGCGTTGCGATGATGCTGACCGACCAAGCCTGGCTCTGGTCTCGCGGGGAACAAGGAGGCGGCCCACAGGCTGAGCTTCTGCGGCGTTTATCTCATTGGCTTATGAAAGAGCCAGACTTAGAAGAAAACCGCCTAGATGCTCATATTAACGGTCAAACCCTGACCGTAGAACGTCATCTTGAGCAGCACTCAGCCCCGCGTTCAGCTGATATTTTGACACCTTCTGGCACCCACCAGAGCCTTATGCTCACGCCACAACCTCACCGTTCCGTCTTACGAGGCGCACTCCCTCTTTCAGAAGAGGACACGCATAACGCTCATATCTGGACAATCCATCAAGACGCGCTAACAGCTTTTGCAGTTTCGGGTGATCCTGACCCTGTTGAGAATGCTGATCTTCGCAGCACAACGCACATTCTCAGCCCTCTTGTGACCGCATCCTCAGGAGGCATCTATTGGCTTGATGGAGCAGCGACACCAACGATCCGCTCAATAACGGATCAAACAGCGCTCCATGGCCCAGACTGGATGGGCCTCCCTCGCCATCAAATAACAGTTGCTGGTGCCACCCGTGAAACGCCTTTATTACCCTCATGGGGCATTTTACCTGTCATTCTCTTACTTTTAGCTCTTGGCTGGTGGCGTGAAGGGCGTTAATCGGTAGAAGAGCTTATTGAAATGTATTATCACTGTTACGACAGTATCCTTTATTCGCTTCCGGCTTGAGAAGAGGCTATACTCTCCATCATGCGATCGTTCGTTCCTGCCTTGCCCCGTCTGCCGCATTTATTCTTTCTTGCGGCTTTTGCCTTTGCTCCCTTGGCTTTTACGCCATGGCACGCCGCTCATGCTCAGTCCGCTGATGAAGCAGAGGCGGAACAAGAGGCTATGGACGCCCAAAAAAAAGCTGAGGCTCGTAAAGCGGCCCGTCGCGCAGCACCTCCATCCGCTCTGCCGGGGTCTGATTCTGAAGATTCAGACCAAGGCCATTCCCGTATGGATCTCAACCCAACGGGGGCCCTCTTTGACGCTGTTAATCGTGGCTCCCTCATCGCAGCGAAAGAAGCCTTAAGCCGCGGGGCGGATATGAACGCCCATAATGTCCTAGACCAGACACCGCTTGACCTCGCGATTGATCTTGGCCGCAATGACATCATGTTCCTTCTTCTATCCTTGCGCACCTACAACCCTGATGGGCGTATTACGACCGATGTCAAGCATGATGCGATCACCCAAGAGCACGGCAATGGTCATCTTAATGTTGAGGGAAGCACAGGTATTTCCGCCGTTGCACCGACGGCACGCACCTTTGACGATCCCGGACGCCCACAGCCTGATATGGGCTTCTTAGGCTTTGGTGATCCTAACGCGCCGCACCCCAGCACAGCCCCAGCACCACGTCCGCATGTGCGTCATACCCGAATGAATGTTGTGCGCCATAAGCTGACCCCACAGCCATAATATTGCCAGCCTATTTAATAACGTGCATGGGCTCTATCAGTCCTAAAAAAAGGGGGAGTGCCACTATCTGGCACTCCCCCTTTTTTACATCACGTTTAAATCACCAAGCATTGATAAACAGACACGCGATCATAAACGGTAATCCAACCACCTCAGCTCATGCCATCCGGCTTTATCCACCACCATATAATGCCAGACCCAACGACAGAGATCTTGTGACACTCCTCTCTTACGCCGTTTGACGGAGCGCGTAACTCTCTTGACGCAACGTATCAAGCGGGATCCATTTTTGATCACGCTCAAAATACCAAAATGTCCATCCATTGCAGGACGCTGCCTGGGTCAAGAGAGCCCCAAGTTTATGGATAGACCCCCGATGCTTCCCAGAAACCAACGTGCCATCCGGCGCCACAGTCGCCTTTAAACGACGCTGACGGTCATGGAGTACTGTTCCGGGTGGCAACGTTCCACTTTCCACAAACGACCCGAATGGAATGCGCGGCATTTCACGCTTCGCTGGTGTGACTTCAAGCTGATCTGCAGGTAAACGCTGCGTCTCTTCAAGGCGCTGTTCGGCCGCTTTGACATAATCAGGATGGCGCTCAATCGCAAGATAGCGGCGCCCCAAACGTTTAGCGACAGCTGGCGTCGTCCCTGTGCCACAAAAAGGATCCAACACCACATCATCAACTGTCGTTGCCGCTAGCAAGGCACGATGGAGCAAGCTCTCCGGCTTTTGTGTTGGATGAAGCTTTACCCCATGATCATTACGTAAACGCTCATTACCCGTGCACAGGGGCAAATACCAGTCTGAACGCATCTGAAGGTCGTCATTGAGCGCCTTCATCACCTGATAATTAAAGCGATATTTGCTTTGCGGGCTTCGAGCTGCCCAAATTAACGTCTCGTGGGCATTGGTAAAACGCCGCCCACGGAAATTGGGCATTGGGTTCGACTTCCGCCAGACAATATCGTTCAAAATCCAATAGCCGAGATCCTGAAGGATCGCCCCAATCCGGAAAATATTGTGATAAGAGCCGATAACCCAAAGCGTTCCATCCTTGTGAAGCACGCGCCGCGCTTCGCTCAGCCACTGACGGGTAAAATCATCGTAGGTTTTATAATCGGCGAATTTATCCCACGCATCATTAACACCATCAACCACAGTCTCATCAGGCCGACGGAGCTCTCCACGAAGCTGTAGGTTATAAGGCGGATCAGCAAACACGCAGTCCACACTTCCATCAGGCAGGTCTTTCATGACCTCCACACACTCACCGCGAAGAATCCGGTTAATGGGCATTTCGGCTGTCATGCTACGCGAACCTCTGCTTCTATCAGGCGCCGTATGGGAGCAAACGCACGCCGATGATGGAGGGTTACTCCCTCCGTTTTAAGACCTGTCATATGAGCAACCGTGCCATAACCCGCATTACGCTCCCAACCGTAACCCGGATAGCGTATCGCCAAACGTGCCATCATCCGATCCCGCACCACCTTCGCTAATACAGAAGCCGCTGCAATGGAAAGGCTAACCCCATCTCCACCAATCACCGTTGTAACGGGGCAAAGAAGCTGGGGCGCACGGTTGCCATCAACTAGCGCTAAGTCTGGAGCCCTCCCCATAATGAGCGCCAAGCGATCAACAGCACGCTTCATCGCAAGGAAGCAGGCTTGGCCGATATTGATCTGGTCAATTTCATCGACCGATGCCGCGCCCAGCGCCCAATACGCCTCTTGGCTCTGGCAGAGCGCCTGATACGCCTTCTCTCTCTTACGGGTCGTAAGCTTTTTAGAATCATCCAGTAAAAGAGACAGCTCAGAAGATGGTGCTTGTCTAAAGGCCACAGCTGCCGCAACAACCGGCCCTGCCAAAGGCCCACGACCTACTTCATCAACGCCAGCAACAAGCCCGCCATATTTTCTTTCAAGCTCGTAATCTGGCATTATTGCCCCTCTTACTCGTCATACATAACGACACGGTTACTCCACGAGTCGTTTCTGAATCACTCCGAGTCGAAAGGGAAGCCCTTTTTTTATAAAATAGGCATGTCAAGGTATAAAATATTTCTACCGCCCTGTTATTTCCCCTTCATCACACTTCTATTCCCCATACTTCAAACAAAAACCCACCGGCCTCGTTAAAGGGCCGATGGGTTTTTTCTCATCTCAACGCTTTAAACGATTATGCTAAATCGTCGTATCATTTTCCGACGAAGGATCTTTCCCGTCATCTGTATGCGGCTGGGAAGATGCAGGAGGTTGAGAAGGAACCTTCTGCTGCTGAGGAGCATGTGTACCCTGCTGCATCTGCGTCATATTGGTATGAACCATCTTTTCTAAAATCGGCCATGATAAAGAAAGAGAAGCAGCTACCTTTAATGCAAAAACTAAAACCGCACACGCAGCAAGAACCCGCCCGCGGCCAAGTCGCTCCCGGCGCATGATAAAATACCCCGGAAAGAAAAAATACCACCACACAGAAGGAGGTTGCACCGCTGATGCTTGCAAAATGCGACGGTCCATCATGAGTGCTATAAAAGAAATAGCATAGACAAACAGAACCGGAAGCAAAGGTGTCTCAATCGTGCCTTTTGTGTAAGCAATATATTGAATCAGCAATGCCAACCCATTTGGGACAATCAGATAAATCCACGCCCAAAGAGAGGGAAGAGCCGCTGTGTGATTATCCCCCTGCTCATCGCTCTCCGCCGCATTATTGTGCCGGAACCGCCCAGAAAGAGAAACCATAAGACCAGCTTTGATCGCCGGACGCCACTGGTCGCCAAAGTCAGGCGTCCATACCAAAGTATGGGGCTGTATACGTCGTTGTACAATCAAACGGATAACTTCAGTCCGCGATACGGGGCCGACTTGCTGACCATTCTGTTCGTAAAACCATTCCATAAATGACAACCGGGCCTCTTTTGACGTTGTCTACACACTATGAGAACGCGTACCTATCATAAAATAGGCTTCCAAAGCGATATAAAGCGCCCCGAAAGCCTATTTTATTCACATACAAGCTAACCCCCCTCTTAAAGAGGAGTTCTGCGCACGTCGCCTACGCTTTTAGGACTTGCAGCGCTTGAGGACTAAACGTCCAATCACGAGACCAACCAACGAAGCAATCAGGAGAGAAACAAGCGGCCGCTCACGAACAAAACATGTCGCCGCTTCTACTGCGCCTTCATTCGCATCATACAAGTCAGAAAATTCCTGACGCGCTTTTCCTGCAGCCTGGTCAAATTTACCGTCAACCTGCTTTCCAAGGTCACCTGTTGCACCACCGACGGCGTCTTTTACACGACCAGTTGCCTCATCAAGCAAACCTTCTGCCTTGTTTTGTGTTGTACCGACCATGATTGTCTCCTTGTTATGCGCAACTTCAGGAGCTCTACACCCCCACGTTACACTCGACTACGTACTGTAACATAACCTACTTAAGAGATATGAAACTGCTCTAGTTAAACTACAAGAGGTAAAAACGGTTATGCTCCATGACAGTATCATAAGCTCATGTTATTATTTTATGAAAATGCGTGCAAACCACTTACCTCCCACGAAGGAAAAACGTACTATTTCCCAACCAAAAGCCTAGAATTTAAGGCCGTATTAAAAACACGTAACTTCCCCACCAATTGAATTATTGCGAAACTCAACGCTATAGAGGAATATCCCTGTTTTACGAGGAAGAGACAAACGCCCATGAGCACCAATCCTCCAGCCCGCTCTCGCTATCGTATTGTCTGGGTGGTTATAGGATGTGTACTCCTTCTCCTTGTTGGGCTGCGTCTTTTCTACACACACTCCTCCTCTAAAAAATCTCACCCCTCTTCAGCACAAGGGGCGCCGCAAGCGGTGGCTGTGGTTCCCGCACATCGTAAAGATGTTCCTGTTATTTTACAGCTTCTGGGCACCGTCGTTCCCATTACGAATGTGACCATCACACCCCGCGTTAATGGCCATATTCTCACGGTCTATTACCAAGAGGGGCAGCATGTTCACCGAGGTGACATTCTCGAGCTTATTGACCCACGTCCTTATGAAGCTTCTTTACATCAATATGAAGGAACACTCACAGCCGACCGCGCACAACTCGCACGGGCTCGCGTTGACAATGCGCGTTATCAACGCCTGATTCGTCAAAACTCCGTTGCCGCCATGACAGCGCGAGACCAAGAATTTACCGTCCAGCAACTTGAAGGACAGGTAAAAGTCGATGAAGCCAATGTCCGCAATGCTGAACTTAATGTGATGTACTGTCATATCATCGCCCCTGTTGATGGACGTGTCGGTATTCGTGCACTTGATGCGGGAAATTATGTGACTATTGGGCAGTCAGGCGGTTTAACGACCCTCACGCAGATGCAGCCTATCTCTGTCATCTTTACCTTGCCTCAGAATGACTTGCCCAGCGTGCAAGAACAGCTCAGAACGCATGACAGCCTTCCCGTCGAGGCGTGGAATAGCGATAACTCACAAAAACTCGCCTCGGGAACGGTTAAAGCGCTGGATAGCCAAATTGATACGGCTACGGGAACTGTTCGTCTACGCGGTATTTTCACAAACGAAGATGAACGCCTCTTCCCTAATGAATTCGTCAATGCCCATCTTCTCGTACAAACACTCCAAAAAGCCCTGATCGTTCCTGGTAGTTCGGTTCAAACGGGCCCTGATGGCACCTTCCTCTACGTTGTCGACAAGGATATGACGGTCTCAATCCGCACGGTCAAAACTGGCTATAGCAACGATACTGATACCGTCATTCAATCTGGCCTTCAGGAGGGTGAAAAAGTCGTTACCGATGGGATCAACCACCTCCGCCCCGGGAGTAAAGTTTTTATCGCCCCAAGCAGCGCCCCCACAGAGGGGCAAGCCACCCCATAATGTGTTTGCTTCGCTGTTTATTATTGATGCCCTTGCTGTCTGAAGGTTCTGCCGCGTGAATCCCTCCCGCCTCTTCATTGAGCGTCCTGTTGCGACCAGCCTACTGATGGTCGCTCTCCTGTTAGCAGGGCTATTGGGCTACCATTTCCTCCCAATTTCAGCGCTCCCACAAGTCGAATACCCAACCATTACAGTTTCTACCTTCTATCCGGGTGCAAGCCCTGATGTCATGGGCACATCCGTCACGGCCCCGCTCGAGACACAGCTTGGGCAAATGGCGGGCCTCGATCAGATGACCTCTCAATCCTCCGGCGGGGCGTCAGTCATCACGCTACGCTTTGGGCTGGATATGCAGATGGATATTGCCGAGCAAGAGGTTCAGGCCGCCATTAACAACGCGGGCTCTCTCTTGCCGAGCGATCTTCCCGCGCCGCCAATCTATGCCAAGGTCAACCCAGCGGACACGCCCGTATTAACACTTGGGATAACCTCCAAAACGCTGCCACTGACAGAAGTGGAAGATTACGTTAATACGCGTCTTGAGCAGAAAATTAGTCAAATATCGGGTGTTGGCCTCGTCACATTATCGGGGGGAAACCGTAAGGCCTATCGTATCCAGATCAACATCCCCAAACTGACCTCATACGGGATTGCTCTTGATACGGTTCGCACCATTATCGGCACCATCAACGTCAATTCCCCCACAGGGACTTTTGACGGCCCTCAACATGCCACATCTCTGCGGATTGATGGACAAATTAAGTCCGTTGATCAGTTAATGAACCAAGTCATTGCCTACCAAAATAATGGCCCTATACGCCTGCGCGACGTCGGGCAAGTCGTCGAAGGTGCTGAAAATGCCCAGCTCGCGGCTTGGGCTAATCGCACGCCTGCGCTCATCCTCAATGTGCAGCGGCAGCCCGGTGCGAATGTGATTTCAGTTGCCGATAACGTACGCGCCATTCTGCCTCGTTTGCGCCAAGATCTTCCCCCCGGAATTAATATTACGCCTCTTACAGACCGCACCACGACTATCCGTGCCTCTGTTGAAGATGTCGGCTTTGAGCTTGTGCTGGCCATGCTGCTCGTGGTGGGGGTGATCTTCCTTTTCCTATGCAACATCCCCGCAACCATTATCCCCGGTCTTTCGGTCCCGCTCTCGCTCATCGGCACCTTAGCGGCCATGTATATGCTGGGCTTTTCGCTGGATAATCTCTCACTCATGTCCCTGACCATCGCCTCCGGCTTTGTGGTGGATGATGCGATTGTCGTGATTGAAAATATCGCTCGTTTTGTTGAAGCTGGTGATGACCGACGCACTGCGGCCCTTAAGGGTGCGCAAGAAATCGGCTTTACGATTATCTCGCTCACCGTCTCCTTAATCGCAGTGCTCATCCCACTACTCTTTATGAGCGATGTTGTGGGCCGCCTTTTCCACGAATTTGCTATGACACTCGCTGTGACGATTGTGCTCTCAGCCATTGTCTCCATCACCCTTGTGCCCATGATGTGCGCACGGATGCTCAGCGAGCATAAAACGACGGGTCATCCGAGCCGTCTTGAGCGTTTCGCTTCTTACGTCAATCGTTTTATGAATGCGCTCATCGAGCGCTATGGCCGCGCTCTGGACGTCGTGCTGCGCCACCAACCTCTGACCCTCGTCGTCACGCTCGGCACCGTTCTGCTCACTGGTTTTTTAGCATGGGAAATCCCTAAAGGCTTCTTTCCTGAACAAGATACGGGCGTCATTCAGGGCATCTCGTCCATGAGCCCCAATATTTCTTTTGACGCCATGAAGGAACGCCAAGCCGCGTTAGGCCGCCGTCTCTTACAAGATCCAGACGTCGTCAGCCTCTCCTCGTTCGTTGGTGTTGATGGGCAGAACATGACGCTTAATGTGGGCCGCTTCCTCATCAACCTAAAACCCAAAGAAGAACGCAGCAGCGACCTTCATACCATTCTTCAGCGCCTCTCAGCCGAAAGCCACGACATCGTCGATACGCAGCTTTACACACAACCGGTTCAGGATCTCTCGTTAGATTCCACCGTTTCTGCCATGCACTATCAGTTTATGCTGGAAACGCCAGATTATGACGAATTTGGCATCTGGGTGCCAAAATTTATGGCTGCCCTGCAAAATGAACCCTCCATTGATGGTGTGACATCCGACCTTCAATCGGATGGCCTTACCGCCATGATCACACTGGACCGCACCAATGGCGCCCGCTATTCCATCACGCCTCAAACGGTTGATAATCTACTCTATGATAGTTTTGGGCAGCGCCAAGTCTCGACGATTTACACTCAATCCAACCAATATCGCGTTATTTTAGAAGCAGACCCTGTTTTTCAAACCAGCCAAAACAGCCTCTCTCAGCTTTATCTTCCCGGCATTTCTTCGGCTGCTGGAGGCAGCACAACAGGACCGGCACGCCAACCAACCTCTGGTTTGGTGCCGCTCTCTCAAGTCACGCAGCTTTCACGCACGCTCTCACCGCTGCTGATTACCCATTACGGCCAATTCCCCGCCACAACGATCTCCTTCAACGTGCGCCAAGGACATGCTCTGGGAGAAGCCACCTCAGCGATTGAACGTATCCGCGATAAAATTGGCCTTCCTGGCTCTTTCCAAACGGCCTTCCAAGGGACGGCTGCGGCTTTCAAGAACTCTTTGGGCAATGAACTCGGGCTTGTCATCGCCGCTTTGGTCGCCGTTTATATTGTGTTGGGGATTTTGTATGAAAGCTTCATCCATCCCGTTACGATCCTATCCACGCTACCTTCCGCAGCCATTGGAGCGCTCTTAGGACTATACGCCTTTGGAATGTCGCTGGATATTATGGGGATCATCGGCATTGTTCTGCTGATCGGTATCGTCAAAAAGAACGCGATCATGATGATCGACTTCTCCCTCAGTGCCGAACGTCAAGAAGGCCTGGCTCCCATTGATGCTATCCGACGAGCCGCTCTGCTACGCTTCCGCCCTATTCTCATGACGACCTTAGCCGCTCTCTTCGGAGCTCTCCCACTCGTCTTGAGCCATGGTACAGGCGCAGAATTACGGCGTCCTCTTGGCGTTTCGATTGTCTTTGGCCTCCTGCTATCCCAGCTGCTCACCCTCTTTACCACGCCAGTGATTTATCTCTTCATGGAGCGCTGCGCCCAAACTCTGCGCTCATGGGTTCGACGCAGCCCCTCCACGGCTCCTTCTCACAGACCATGACACTCGCACGCCTCTTTGTTGACCGCCCTGTTGGCACAACACTTATGGCGTTGGCTCTCTTCCTCGCGGGGCTTTTGGGGTACACGCAGCTTCCCGTATCTGACCTCCCCAATGTTGATTATCCCGTCATCATGGTGACGGCTAATCAACCGGGGGCCTCCCCCTCTGAAATTGCGAGCACCACCGCAGAGCCGCTTGAGCGCCATCTCGGGGCCATTGCCGGCATTCGTGAGATCACCTCACAATCGACGGTGAACCAAACACGTATTCTGCTGCAATTTGACCTTTCACGCGATATTAATGGCGCCGCGCGTGATGTGCAGTCCTCACTTCGCGCCGCACGGCAAGATCTCCCCACAACATTGCGCAGCGACCCAAGCTATATGAAGGCCAATTCAAACGGCCCACCGATTATGGTGCTGACGCTGACCTCATCCACACGCACACCTCAGCAGCTCTTTGATTTTGCCAGTAACGTCATTACTCCCGGCCTTGGACAGGTTGCAGGCGTAGGCAATGTCGACCTCAAGGGAAGTGCTTTGCCAGCGGTGCGTGTTGAAATTAACCCACTCCGTCTTTTCCGTTATGGCATTGGTTTTGAAGATATTCGGGCCGCCCTCGCCTCTGCGAATGCCCATACCCCCAAGGGCTTTCTCCAGATCAATGGCAAACGAATGATCTTGGCCACCAATGACCAAGCCACGGGTGCCCATGCCTATCGCGACCTCATCATCGCTTATCGCAATGCGCAACCTGTGCGCCTTTCTGATGTGGCCGAGGTTGTGGATGGGGCCGAAGACCTCCGCCAATCTGGCTTCGTTAACGGTCAAGCAGACATCATCTGCACCGTTTATCCCCAAAGCGGAGCCAATGTTATTAAGACCACGGACGGACTAAAAGCCAACCTACCTAAAATCCGCAGCGCTCTTCCAGGCAACACGCAGCTTGATCTCCGCCTTGACCGCTCCACGATGATCCGTGCCTCACTAGCTGATACACAGTTTACGCTCATCCTCTCGGTTTTGCTCGTCGTCATCGTGGTGTTGCTCTTCCTACGCCGGCCGACCACCGTTTTAATCCCAGCAATCGTCGTGCCGGTATCCATCGTCACAACCTTCGGGCTGATGCGTCTTTTTAACTACCAGCTTGATACGATGTCCCTCATGGCCCTCACCATCGTAACGGGTTTTGTCGTTGATGATGCCATCGTGGTTCTTGAAAATATCACACGTTATCTGGAAATGGGTCATTCTCCACGAGAAGCCGCTATCTTGGGAACTGAGGAAGTAACCTTCACGGTCATTTCTATCACCATCTCTCTCATCGTCGTCTTTGCACCAATCTTCCTGATGGAAGGGATCGCCGGACAATTCTTTCATGAATTCGCCATGACGATGGTCTGCGCTCTCTTCGTCTCGCTTTTTCTCTCACTCAGCCTCACCCCCATGCTCAGCGCCCAGCTTGTGCGTCTTCCAGAGGAAAAGACAGCGTCCCCATCGCGTTTCTGGGCCTGGGTCAACCATAGGCTTGACCGTGGTCTCCACCTGTTGACCACCGGCTATGCACGCAGCCTCCATCGCGCTGTACGCCATCCACGATTGATTATCCTCTCCCTGCCCCTCACCATCGCCCTTGCTGCCTATCTTTTCATGGTTCTTCCAAAAGAGCTCTTCCCTCAAGAAGATCAAGGCATGCTCATGGGACGTCTTGTGGCAGACCAATCTATTTCCTTTCACGCCCTCCAAAACATGACTCGTCAGGCCGAGAAGTTGCTCGCGCGAGATCCTGATGTAGAGAGTGTCATTGGCGGATTGGGCAAGCGTTCCTCTAACTCCGTAAACTGCTTCATCACACTGAAACCACGCAGCGAACGGCACGATTCTGTTGCCGACACAATTGCACGCCTCAGCCATCTCTTCCGCCAGAATAGTAGCTTAACATTACGGCTCCGCCTGCCCAGCCTCATAGGCGGCGGTGCCCGATCCACTGACGGAGCGTATCAATATACGCTGCAGGGCAACTCTGCTGAGGAACTCTACGCCTGGACGCCACGCCTCGTCAGCGCCCTGTCCCACCTCCCCATGATCCGTGATGTCTCCTCCGATGTGGAACAAAATGGGCGCGGCATTACGTTATTCATCGATCGTGATATAGAAGCCCGTTACAATGTCACACCGCAGCTTATCAGCAACGCCCTCTATGATGCTTTCGGGCAGCGCTCGGCATCCGTCATTTATGGGCCGCTCAATCAATATCGCGTCATTGTCGAAACAGCCCCTCGTTTTTGGGAAAACCCCTCCTTCCTAAAACAAATGTGGGTGAGCGTTTCAGGTGGAACGGCCCATGGGGGATATGCATCTAACAATATTCGGGTGCGTCAAAATGGCCCAGCCCCCACGACCTTGTCACAAAGCCAGCTCTCCTATCAAAATGCGATGGCCAATGCTCTTGCGGGTGGAAAGTCTGCCTCCAGCGGGGCTGCCGTTACAACGCAGCGAGAAACACTCGTGCCATTAAGGCAACTTGGAGAGCTCAAGGGCGTCAACGAACCTCTTGCGGTGAACCATCAAGGGCAGTTTGTCGCCTCAACGATTTCCTTCAATCTCGCCCCCGGGGCGGCTTTAGGCCCCGCGATGACGGCCATACAAAGTGCTATTGTCTCACTTCATCTCCCACGCACCATCCAAGGCAGCTTTGCCGGAAGTGCCGCGACTCTGAAAAAATCCGTCAATCAAGAGCCTCTGCTCATCGCAGCGGCTTTGGCCGTCGTCTATATCGTCTTAGGAATTCTATATGAAAGCCTCATCCATCCCATTACGATTCTGTCCACCTTACCTTCTGCCGGTGTTGGCGCGCTCTTATCCGTGGCCTTGCTAGGAGAGCCCTTCTCCCTCCTCACCTTAATTGGCGTCATCCTCTTGATCGGCATTGTGAAAAAAAACGCTATTATGCTGATTGATTTTGCTGTCGTCGCTCAACGCAACGGATTAAGCCCCCATGAGGCCATCATCAAAGCAAGTGAGCTCCGGTTCCGCCCTATCCTCATGACCTCCATGGCCGCAGCCCTTGGGGCGGTCCCGCTCATGATTGGCCATGGATACGGCAGTGAAATGCGTCATCCCCTCGGGGTCGCTATTCTCGGAGGGCTTTGCTTCAGCCAACTCCTAACGCTTTACACAACACCGGTCGTTTATCTTTACTTAGACCATCTCGGCAGCTGGTTTCGCCATTGCCGAAATCGCTTTCCTCTTTCATCATCACACTGACTGTGTCCTGATTGGAGCCGCCTTTTCCCCATGCGCCACCTGACCTCTTTCCGCACCTCTCTTCTGCTCTCCCCTGCGATGTTTTCCCTCTTAGGCGGTTGCATGGTCGGCCCTCATTATCACCGCCCCAAAGCGATTATCTCCGATCGTTTTAAAGAAGCCCCACCACCTCCAGGCTGGCAAAAAGCTCAACCGTCTATGAGCACCCTCCCTAAAGGAGATTGGTGGCGGATCTTCAATGACCCCCTCCTCAATCAGCTGGAAGAAGAGGTCGATCGCTCCAATCAGGGCTTGAAAGAATATGAAGCGCAATACCGAAAAGCACGGACATTGATTGACTCCATTCGTGCCAATCTCTTCCCAACATTAAGTGGGAATTTCTCCTTTAAGCGTAACTCGCAAGGCGCCACTGTTCCAGACGGAATTGACGGTGGAAGCCACTCCATCACCAATGTCTCCAATACGTGGACAACCGGCCCATCTGCGAATTGGACCATTGATGTGTGGGGCATGATCCGGCGCCAAGTCCAACAACAAGTCACCGCCTCACAAGCCAGCGCTGCTTTAATGGCAAATATGCGCCTCTCATATCAGCTAGAACTCGCGACTGATTATATCAACCTGCGCTATCAAGACAGCCTTATCCACCTCTATCAACGCAATGTTGGCCTCTATAGCCATAACCTCACCATTCTCACCAATCAGTTAGAAGCAGGTGTTGCAGACCCTACCAGCGTGCTTCAAGCACGCTATCAGCTCCAATCGACTCAGGCGAGCCTCTCGAATGCCCATGTTGCCCGCGCGCAATATGAACACGCCATTGCTGTATTAACGGGCAAACCGCCCGCCGCACTGAGCATTCCTGATGGTGATTTGGGCCGTACCATCCCTCCTGCTCCAACCATGCTTCCGAGTGAACTTTTGGAAAGACGACCGGACATCGCTCAAGCTGAACGACAAATGGAAAGCTACAATGCTGAAATTGGCTATCGCATCGGCGCCTTCTACCCTCAATTTAACTTAAGTGCGAGCTACGGCTATAGTGGGAACCCCATCCAACAGCTTATCCAAAGTGCAACGCGTGCATGGTCTCTCGGCGCTGCAGCCACAGAGACTATCTTCCAAGGAGGGGCTCGTACAGCCGCTGTGCGTGAAGCTGAAGCCGATTATGACAACGCCGTTGCCACCTATCGGCAAACGGTTTTGAGTGCCCTTCAAGACACAGAAGATCAGCTGTCTAATTTGCGCTATCTCAGCGATGTTTATCGCTATCAAGGCGGGGCCGTCTCAAGTGCTGAAGAAGCCGTTCGCGTCTCAATGAATGAATATTTAGCCGGCACACAAATCTATACAACCGTCATCACCGCTCAACAAACGGCGCTGCAATATGAGCAAAATAAACTCCAAGTTCAGCAGCAGCGTTTTCTCTCAGAAATCCGCCTAATCACGGACCTTGGAGGCGGATGGAGCTCTCACGAACTGCCAACTAAAAACGCCCTACAAACCGATAATCCATTTTTGCCGAGCTTTATTCAGAAAGATAAAAACTAATATCATCATACCACCCCCGCCCTCGTACAGCGGGGGAACTCAATAACCTTGGTAAAATGTAACCCCGTACATTTTCAGACCAGGGGCCTTCAGGCAAACACACTTAACCTGACAAGCCAGAACCGACACCGGCCCGCACTAATATCTACTCTAATACGCTTCATATGCGGGCACAGTGCCTATCTGCCTCAAGAGTACCCAACAACTTTTATGGATAATCCACCTCTAGGTTAGCATTTCTTTTTCTTACAGCACCCGAGCAATCCTTTACGACCCACCCGAAGACCAAACAGCACAGCAACACCCAACCATAGCCATGGATGGTCAGCCACAAGCTCCTCAACTAAGCTTTTCGCTTCTTTCGACCAAGGACACATTTTTTCTTTAAGACAACCAAGCATTGTTTCTCGTCTTTCCTTTATAGATAAACAAAAAGGGGCCGGCACGCTAACGCGCCGACCCCCTTCTTATTCTCTCTTTGGAGAGAAATCTCAAGCAGCTTCCTGCTGACCCTCAGCATTCTGAGCAGGCCCACTGTCCTTGCCCTTTGCTTCGAGGTCGCGATCCACAAACTCAATCACAGCCATGTCTGCATTATCACCATAACGCACACCAGCTTTCAGCACACGTGTGTAACCACCATTGCGGCCCTCATAGCGCTTGCTCAGAGCAGCAAACAGCTTGGAGACAATGGTTTCATCACGCAGTTGAGCAAAAGCTTGACGACGTGCATGCAGCGTGCCGCGCTTACCAAGAGTGATCAACTTTTCTGCAACCGGGCGAAGTTCCTTCGCCTTTGGTAGCGTTGTTGTGATCTGCTCATGCTTAATCAAAGCCACAGCCATGTTGCGGAACATCGCTGCACGATGAGTAGAAGTAACACCGAGCTTACGCCCGCCCAGATTATGACGCATTTTCTTTCCCTAATCTTTACCCAAAGCTTCCCAGCCAAGGCCTATTAGAATGTCTCGTCGAGACGCCGGGCCAGATCCTCAATGCTCTCTGGCGGCCAAGCTGGAACATTCATTCCCAGCGAAAGCCCCATGCCTGTGAGCACTTCTTTGATCTCATTCAGCGACTTACGACCGAAGTTCGGAGTCCGCAGCATTTCCTGCTCGCTCTTCTGCACAAGATCGCCAATATAGACAATATTGTCGTTCTTCAAGCAGTTTGCACTTCGTACTGAAAGCTCAAGTTCATCCACTTTACGCAGCAGATGACGGCTAAACGGCAGGTCATCCTGAGGCTCTTCACTTTGAACCGGACGAGGTTCATCGAAGTTAATGAAGAGTTGGAGCTGATCCTGAAGAACACGCGCAGCCAAAGCCAAGCCGTCTTCCGGTGTCACGACACCATTTGTTTCCACTGTCAGCAGAAGCTTATCATAGTCTGTCACCTGCCCAACACGGGTTGGCTCGACTTTATAAGAAACACGCTGAACCGGGGAATAAATCGCATCAATGGGGATCAGACCAATAGGAGCATCATCCGGACGATTTGCAGAGGCCGGAACATACCCCTTACCCATATTGACAGTGAATTCCATACCAAGCTTGACATCATCATCAAGGGTACAGATCACCAGATCAGGATTCATCACTTCAATGTCATGACCTGTCTGAATTTGCCCTGCAGTCACCTCACCCGGCCCTGTAGCCGTGAGGATCATGCGCTTCGGCCCTTCACCATGCATACGCAGCGCCAGCTGCTTCACATTCAGCACGATGTCCGTAACGTCCTCACGCACTCCTGCGACGGACGAGAACTCATGCAGAACCCCATCAATCTGGATAGCCGTTACAGCGGCACCCTGAAGAGAGGAGAGAAGAACACGACGCAGAGCGTTACCCACCGTAAGACCGAAACCACGCTCAAGCGGCTCAGCCACGATCGTCGCAATGCGCGAAGGAACCGGGCCAGGCTCGACTTCAAGCTTCTCCGGTTTGATGAGGGACTGCCAGTTTTTCTGGAGAACCAAGGTCATGGCCTTTCAAACAACGAAGCCCGCCACGAAAAATGGCGGCGCCAGGCCCGCACAGAATCGTGCGGTAAAAACTTTCCCAGTTTATGTGGTTGCCCAATGCTCCCGGGCAACCACACAGACTGATTAAACGCGACGACGCTTACGCGGACGGCACCCGTTATGAGGAACCGGCGTCATGTCACGAATCGAGGTGATCGTAAAACCAACTGCTTGCAAAGCACGCAGAGCACTTTCACGACCTGACCCCGGACCGGAGACTTCAATCTCCAGAGTTTCCATCCCATGCTCACGAGCCTTACGACCGGCTTCCTCAGCTGCCACCTGAGCGGCATATGGTGTGGACTTACGTGAGCCCTTAAAGCCCTGAGCCCCTGAGGAAGACCAAGAAATCGCATTACCCTGTGCATCGGCAATGGTAATCATGGTGTTATTGAAGGTCGAAAGAACGTGCGCAACACCAGAAATGATGTTTTTGCGCTCCTTCTTACGAATACGCGGTGCGGCAGCCTTGGCCATAATTTGCTTGTCCTACTAAATTCGCTAAAGCTCGAAAGAAGTTACGCTATCTTACTTCTTCTTACCGGCAATGGCCACAGCCTTACCCTTACGGGTACGGGCATTCGTATGCGTCCGCTGACCACGTACCGGCAGACTACGACGATGGCGCAGACCGCGATAGCAACCCAAATCCATCAGGCGTTTGATGTTCATCGCTTTTTCACGACGAAGATCACCCTCAACCCGATACTCACTATCAATCAACTCACGAATCTTGACGATCTCATCGTCAGAGAGTTCGTTCACGCGCTTTGCATCAGCAATGTCCAGCTTTGCACAGATTGCCTGTGCACTTGTTGGACCAATGCCATAAACATAGCGCAGACCAATGACCACCCGCTTGTTGGTCGGAATGTTTACGCCGGCAATACGTGCCACGCTAATTCTCCCATCAACGCGGCGCCTTCACCGCGTCCCCAAAAAAATCTCTGTTCGACTAAGGACTAGTAACCCTTCATAAGGTCACTTGATCCTCTGCAAAACGATTCCGGCTTTTAAAGCCGTATCTACTACGTGCTGGGCGAAATATACCCCCCAGCCGCACAAGTCAAACAATACCGATCACTTTTTCGTGATCACACTCAATATCCAGAGCTATCAAGCAGTTGCAAGAATATCATCTATCTTCTTAGCAACATTTTCAACAGTCTGCATACCATCGATACGCTTCAAACGTCCATTTTGCTCATAATAAGGCAGAATAGGTGCCGTCTGAGCGCGATAAACCTCCAGACGAGAACGGACGACCTCTGGACGATCATCAGGGCGACGTGAACCGTCCTCCCCAACCCGTTCCGCTAGACGGCGGACCAATGCCTCTTCTGCCACATCGAGCAAAATAACTGCATTAATCTTTAAGCCTTTGTGCTCCAGCATAGAATCCAGAGCTACGGCCTGACTTTCTGTCCGGGGGAAACCATCCAGAATAAACCCTTGCGAACAATCAGGCTCTGCTATCCGGTTTTCAATCATTTGCACCATGATTGGATCAGGAACAAATTGCCCCTTCTCCATCAACTCACGTGCCTGAAGCCCAATAGGTGTCTCAGCAGCAACCTCAGCACGAAGCATATCTCCTGTAGAGATCTGCTTCACCCCATAGGCAGCTTCTAAACGCTTCGCTTGCGTACCCTTGCCTGCTCCCGGAGGACCAAGAAGAATAATATTCACCGTTGCATTCCTTTTTCTTTGGAACGACCACCACGCCCACGCTGCTTACGCATAAGCCCCTGATATTGGTGAGCAACAAGATGAGATTGTGCCTGCGTTACCGTATCAATCGTAACCGATACAATAATGATCAAACTGGTTCCGCCAAAATAAAAAGGAACATTATAATGATTGATCAAAAATTGCGGCAACAAGCACACCAACACCATATAAGCCGCACCAATCGTCGTCAGACGCGAGAGGATCCGATCAAAATAGGTTGCTGTATTCGCACCGGGACGAATGCCAGGAATAAAACCACCTTGTTTCCGTAGATTCTCCGCTGTTTCCTCTGGGTTAAAACTCACAGCAGCGTAGAAATACGAGAAAAACACAATCATCGCGGCATAAAATGCCATATAGAGTGGCTGCCCTTGTGAAAGCCATTGGCTCATCCGTCCCAAAATGCCGCCATGATTATGCATAAATCCAGCCAATGTGGTCGGAATCAGCAAAACAGACGACGCAAAAATGGGCGGAATAACACCAGCTGTATTCACCTTCAGTGGCATATGCGTTGAGTCACCACCATAAATGCGGTTACCCACTTGCCGTTTAGGATACTGCACAACGACACGACGCTGCGCCTGTTCCATAAACACAATGAAGACAATAACAGCGAGAGCTAGCACTAAGAAAACCGCGACAAAAAACGGTGAAAGCGCTCCAGTACGACCCAACTCAAACAAGCTACTCATCGCATGAGGCAAATTAGCAACAATACCTGAAAAAATAATCAGTGAAATGCCATTACCAAGCCCGCGCGATGTGATCTGCTCGCCAAGCCACATCAAGAACATCGTCCCCGTCACCAACATGACGACATAAGGGATAATGAACATAATGCCAGGAGAAATCACAGCACTCGCCCCACTCTGGGAACGTAAGCTCTCCAAGCCCATAGCAAAACCATAAGCTTGTATGATCGCAATGAAGACCGTTAGATAACGCGTATACTGATTAAGTTTCTTACGCCCACTTTCCCCTTCTTTCTTCATCGCCTCCATAGAAGGTAAGGCCGTCGAAAGAAGCTGAATAATAATAGACGCACTGATATACGGCATAATGTTCAATGCAAACAGTGTCATGCGACCAAGCGCACCACCTGTAAACATATCAAACATTCCAAGAATGCCGTTTTGTTGCTGAGACGCGATCTGCCCTAAAACAGTCGCATCAATACCAGGTACCGGAATAAAGGTTCCCAGTCGGTAAACGATCAGCACCCCAAGCGTAAATAAAATACGCTTCTTGAGTTCAGTTGCCTTAGAAAACGAACTCATACTGAGGTTGCCGGCTAACTGTTCAGCGGCAGAAGCCATCTCCCCGTCCTTTCATGAAAACAGCGCCGCCGCACAAAGTACGGGGCGCCGTTCACTCGATCACCCTATCCCAGTAATGCAGCTGGGCATAAGAGTTCTCAGGCCTGAGCCTGAGCCTCTTTTTTGGTGGCCAACACCTTGACGGAACCACCAGCTTTCTCAACTGCAGCACGTGCTGCAGCAGAAGCTCCGGCAACCTCAAAGTTCAGTCCCTGAGAAAGTTCACCTTTCGCCAGAAGACGTACACCAGCCACCTTGCGGCTTCCAACAAGACCCGCCTCGCGGAGTGTCTCAATTGTCACCGGTGCTGCAGCAGAAAGCTTACCAGCTTCCAGAGCCTTACTCACGGCACCCAGATTAACCGCCGCATATTCCTTACGGAAGATATTGACGAAGCCACGCTTCGGCATACGACGATAAATCGGGAGCTGACCACCCTCGAAACCGTTAATAGAAACACCTGAACGGGCTTTTTGACCTTTATGGCCTTTCCCTGAGGTCTTTCCCTTACCTGAACCGATACCACGGCCCAAGCGCTTGCTACGGTAGCGAGCACCAGCGTTATCACGCAGTTCATTTAGGTTCATCTTAGCCCTCCACCTTCAACAGGTGGGATACCTTACGGATCATGCCGCGCACAGCCGAGGTATCCTCCAGAACACGGAAGGAACCGATGCCACGAAGGCCCAGCCCCTTAATCGTTTCCGCCTGACCAGGTTTGGAACCAATCACCGAAGCAATCTGTGTTACCCGGACGGTCTTACCCTGAGAATCAGACATTTGCACCCTCCGTCTCCGAATGGTCACGACGTCCGAAGATCTCATAGGTCTTCTTACCGCGACGTGATGCGACCTGACGCGGGCTGCTCGAACGCTCAAGAGCGTCAAAAGCGGCCTTGATCATGTTATGTGGGTTCCGAGTACCCAAGCTTTTAGCGACAACGTCACTCACGCCCAAGCTCTCGAACACCGCACGAATCGGACCACCAGCAATAATCCCCGTCCCTGCATCAGCTGCACGAACAACGACCTTACCAGCACCGAAGCGGCCCACAGCGTCATGATGGAGAGTACGGCCCTCTTTCATCGGTACGCGGATCATAGTGCGACGAGCATGTTCCGTTGCTTTACGAATAGCCTCAGGCACCTCGCGGGCCTTACCAGCACCGTAACCAACGCGACCTTTCTGGTCACCGACAACCACCAACGCAGCAAAAGCAAAACGGCGACCGCCCTTTACCACTTTTGCAACACGGTTGATGGTTACCAGCTTATCAACCAGCTCATCACCCTGCTCACGCTCACGACCACCACGGCCGCCTTCTCTTGGCTCACGTGCCATGTGTGATCCTCCTTAGAACGACAGCCCACCCTCGCGGGCAGCTTCTGCCAGGGCTTTCACCCGGCCATGATACAGATAAGCGCCACGGTCGAAAACGACCTCTTTGACGCCTGCCTTAACAGCACGCTCGGCCACGAGCTTACCAATGATGGTAGCTGCATCAATATCGGCGCCTGTCTTACCCGCTTCACGAACGCTCTTTTCAAGCGTTGAAGCACTAGCAACAGTGCGGCCATGCGCATCATCAATCAGCTGAGCATGAATGTGCTTGTTAGAGCGGAAGACCGACAAACGCGGCCGGCCGCCGCTCTTGCGACGAAGCTGGAAACGCAACCGTTTGCGGCGACGTTCCTGCAATCCTTGCAGCGATGCCATTACTTCTTCTTACCTTCCTTACGACGCAGAACTTCGGTCTCATAACGAACACCCTTGCCCTTATAAGGCTCAGGCTTACGGAAGCTGCGGATATCCAGAGCAACCTGACCGACACGCTGTTTGTCATTACCCTCAACCGTAATGGCTGTTGGGCGCGGCGTTGTAATCTTCACATCTGCGGGGATCGGATAGACCACATCATGTGAAAATCCAAGGTTCATAACCAGGTTAGAGCCCTGCACTGCAGCACGGAAACCTGTCCCTTGAATTTCAAGCGTCTTCGTAAAGCCGGCAGAAACACCTTGAATCATGTTTGCGAAGACAGCGCGGGAAGTTCCCCACATTGTCCAGCCCTGCTTTGTACGCCCACCGACTGGTGAAACAACAACCTTCCCATCTTCTACCTTGACATCTACCCAAGGAGAAACAGGAACACTTAACTCACCGCGCTTACCTTTTACGGAAAAATTACCATCTTTCACAGTAACTTCTACGTTAGCGGGGAGCGTAATAGGATATTTACCTACGCGAGACATCTTTCCCTCCTTCCTTAGAAGACGCGGCAGAGAATCTCGCCACCAACATTGGCAGCGCGAGCCTCGACGTCCGAAAGAACGCCACGCGGTGTTGAAAGGATGGAAACACCCAAGCCGGCATAAACACGCGGCAGCTCTTTAATCTTGGAGTACACGCGACGCCCTGGACGGGAAACGCGGTGAATCTCACGGATTACCGGCTGACCTTCAGCATATTTCAGCTCAATGCGAAACTGGGAAATTCCCTTACGCACTTCTTCGGTCGAAAAACCACGGATGTAACCTTCGCGCTTCAGCGCCTCAAGGACACTTGCACGCAACTTAGAAGCCGGCGCAACACAAGCAGCATGGCGGGCACGCTGAGCATTACGGACCCGGGTGAGCATATCACCCAAAGGATCAGACATAGACATTCAGACTACCCTTATTTACCAGCTGGACTTGACCATACCGGGAATCTGTCCCGTAGAAGCAAGGTCACGCAGAGCAATACGGCTCAGCTCGAATTTCCGGTAGTTCGCACGTGGGCGTCCAGAAATCTTACAACGCAAACGTACGCGAGTTTGCGAACCGTTGCGCGGCAATTTAGCCAGCTTCAGCGATGCTTCAAAACGTTCTTCCATCGGAAGAGAACGGTTCTTAATAATAGTTTTGAGAGCGGTCCGCTTTTCCCGATCACGCTTCGCAAGAGCGGCGCGATGGTTATTACGGTTAACCGCAGAGGTCTTCGCCATCTCGAATTTTCTCCCGGAACCTGTTAGGCCTATCCCAACGGTTTTCCAATCAACGGCTTTGTAACGGGATTCTCTCCTTAAGGAAAGAGAAGAATCCCGCTTTTACCGTGATTGCTACGAAAAATATCGCTTAGGACGCAATCGGCAGATCAAAAGCCTTCAGCAGTGCCTTAGCTTCTTCATCTGTTTTTGCTGACGTCACAAAGATAATGTCCATTCCGCGAATGGCATCAACTCGATCGTAGTCAATTTCCGGGAAAACAATTTGCTCTTTAATACCCATGGCAAAATTACCACGGCCATCAAAGCCCTTGTTTGCCGGAAGACCACGGAAGTCACGGATACGAGGCATCGCAATCGTCACGAGACGATCAAGAAACTCATACATCCGTGCGCGACGTAGCGTCACTTTACAACCAATCGGCAGTCCTTCACGGATCCTGAAGCCAGCCACAGCTTTGCGAGCTACGGTCTTCACAGGCTTCTGACCAGCAATTAACGTCATTTCTGCCAATGCAGCATCAAGCTTTTTCTGGTCAGCAGCAGCTTCACCCACCCCCATGTTCAGCACGATTTTCTCGAGCTTGGGGATCTGCATATCATTCTTATAGCCGAACTGCTCACGCAACTTCGCCCGAAGAGCGTCCTGATAGTGCTGCTGCAGACGAGGCAGAACGGTACCTTTATTATCGCTCATCGTTCGCTCCTCAGCCTTCGATCACTTCGCCGGTTACCTTAGCAACACGGACCTTACGACCATCATCCAGCACTCGGAAACCAACGCGTGTTGGCTTGCCGCTCTTTGGATCAATCAGCTTCAAGTTAGAAAGATGGACGGGCATTTCACGTTCGATAATGCCACCGCCCTCGCCCATACGGTTTGGCTTACTGTGACGTTTTGCCACAGCAACACCACGTACAACGGCTTTCTCAACCTTCGGCAGAACGGAAAGAACTTCACCGCGAACACCGCGTGAACGTCCAGTCAGCACCAGAACCTGGTCACCTTTTTTGATACGTGCAGCCATTATAGCACCTCCGGAGCCAAGGAGATGATCTTCATGAACTTACGCGCACGCAGCTCACGAACGACCGGACCAAAGATACGGGTTCCGATGGGTTCCTGCTGATTGTTCAACAGAACTGCCGCATTGCGATCGAAGCGGATGGCAGAACCATCAGCGCGACGCACAGGATAAGATGTGCGAACGATGACGGCGCGATGCACATCACCCTTCTTCACCTTACCACGCGGAATCGCTTCCTTAACGGATACGACAATGACGTCGCCGACCGAGGCGGTCTTCCGTTTGGAACCACCCAGTACCTTAATGCACTGCACCCGACGTGCACCGGAATTGTCCGCAACGTCCAGGTTGGTCTCGGGATGAATCATGTGTCTACCCCCTTATGCGCCAGCCGGAGTTGATGTTGCCTCTGCAACATCAGACCCGTTGCGGGAAATAACCGTCCACGTCTTGCGCTTGGAAAGTGGTGCGCACTCAACGATACGCACCAAATCACCAACCTTGCACGCATTGGCATCATCATGAGCCGCGTACTTCTTGGAACGGCGGATAAACTTTTTATACAGCGGATGCATAATACGACGATCGACAAGAACGGTTACCGTCTTGTCCATCTTATCGCTTGTCACCCGACCTGTCAGGACGCGCCTGGGCATCGTCCGTCTCCTCTCAGGAATTAGCGGCGGACGTTTGTGCGCCCGCCCGGTTCTTCGACTGATGAAGCAGCGTTTTGATACGTGCGACTGTACGACGCACAACCTTAACGCGGCTCGTATTCTCGGACTGGCCTGTAGCGGCAGAAAAGCGCTGATTGATCTGCTCACGCTTCAGCTCAACGAGAAGAGCCTTCAGCTCGTCTTCGCTCTTCGCACGCAAATCAGCAACTTTATAGGTCTCAGCCATTTTCAAGCCTCCCCGATACGCTGAACAAACTTGGTCTTAATCGGCAACTTTGCAGCTGCCAAACTTAGAGCCAAGCGGGCAACCTCAGGAGGAACCCCTTCGATCTCGAAGAGGATACGTCCCGGCTTAACGCGGGCCGCCCAATATTCGGGGTTACCTTTACCGGACCCCATACGCACTTCTGCCGGCTTTGTCGAGACCGGAGTGTCTGGAAAAATACGAATCCAAACACGACCCGCACGTTTCATCGCACGTGTAATCGCACGACGAGACGCCTCGATCTGGCGAGCAGTAATCCGCTCTGGCTCAAGAGCCTTCAGGCCATACGCACCAAAATTCAGCTGCGTACCGCCCTTGGCCATCCCATGAATACGCCCTTTATGGGCTTTACGAAACTTTGTCCGCTTTGGAGAAAGCATGATTTTCTTTCCTCACATCAAGCACCGCAGGTAAAGACGGAAAAATTTCCCGTCTTATCTCTGAGGAGCCTGCTCCGCAGCACGACGGTCCTGAGCGGATGGGTCATGAGCCAGGATCTCACCTTTGAAGATCCAGACTTTCACACCGCACGCACCGTAAGTGGTCTGAGCTGTGGATGTACCATAATCAATGTCCGCACGAAGTGTGTGCAATGGCACACGACCTTCACGATACTTCTCGTCACGAGCAATTTCAGCCCCGCCAAGACGACCGCTACAAGTAATACGGATCCCCTGTGCACCCAGACGCATAGCGGACTGGATAGAACGCTTCATAGCCCGACGGAAGGCTACGCGGCGCTCAAGCTGCTGAGCAATATTGTCAGCAACCAAGGTTGCATCGATTTCTGGCTTACGAATCTCTACAATATTGAGAGCCACATCAGTCTTAGCCATACGGCTCAAGGTCTTACGTAGCGCATCAATATCTTGCCCCTTCTTCCCGATGATCACACCAGGACGGGCCGCATAGATCATAACGCGTGGCTTTTTAGCCGGACGTTCAATCACGACACGAGAAACACCAGCTCCAGAAAGCTTACGGCGCAGAAAAGCGCGTAGCTTTAGATCCTCGTGCAGCAGGCGAGCATAATCATTGCCCGCATACCAGCGGCTATCCCACGTACGATTAACACCGAGCCGGAGCCCGATTGGATTAACCTTATGTCCCATATCAGGCTGCCTTCTGCTTTTTGTCGTTCTTACCGGCTTTAGGAGCTTCCTCAGAAACTTCCGCACGCTCAGCAACAACAATTTTCAGATGACTGAAAAACTTCTGGACCCGTGCTGAACGCCCTCGGCCACGTGCGTGGAAGCGTTTCATGACGATCGATTTGCCGACCTCAGCAGTCTTCACAACCAAACGATCAACATCAAGTTGATGGTTGTTCTCCGCATTAGCAACAGCACTCTCAAGAGCCACTTTCACTTGCTGCGCGATACGGCGACGTGAAAAAGTCAACGCTGAAATTGCTTTATCAGCAGGCTGGTTACGAATCATAGCAGCAACCAGATTTAGCTTTTGAGGGCTAACCCGGATATTGCGCGCAACCGCCTGTGCTTCAGTGTCAGCAAGGGTACGGATATGCTTCGGCTTACTCATGATCAGCCTCGCTTCGACTTCTTGTCAGAACCATGGCCGGTATAGGTACGTGTTGGTGAGAACTCACCAAACTTGTGCCCTACCATATGTTCTGACACCTGCACTGGCAGGAATTTATGACCATTATAAACCCCGAACGTCAGTCCGACGAATTGTGGCAGGATTGTAGAACGACGTGACCAAATTTTGATCACTTCGTTACGGCCCGATGCACGAGCCTTCTCAGCCTTACCAAACAAATACCCGTCGACGAACGGGCCTTTCCAGACGGAACGTGCCATCTCTACTTGCCCTCTCTTACTTGCCGGACTTACGACGACGGATAATCAGACTGTCCGTCTTCTTATTCACCCGGGTTTTATAACCCTTGGTTGGAACACCCCAAGGAGTCACAGGATGACGACCACCGGAACTACGTCCTTCACCACCACCATGTGGATGGTCAACTGGGTTCATCACAACACCACGGTTATGTGGGCGACGACCAAGCCAACGACGACGTCCTGCCTTACCCATGCTCTGGTTCATGTTGTCCGGGTTGGAAACAGCACCAACTGTCGCCATGCATTCACCACGGATCAACCGTAGCTCACCAGACTGCAATTTCACCTGAGCATAGCCAGCATCTTTACCGACCAGCTGAGCATAATTCCCTGCAGAACGAGCCAGCTTACCACCAGCACCCTTCTTCAGTTCAATATTATGCACGATTGTTCCAACAGGCATCGCACCGAGCGGCATTGCATTGCCTGGACGAACATCAACCTGCTGCCCAGCAATAACGCGATCGCCAATCTTTACGCGCTGCGGAGCCAGAATATAAGCTAGCTCGCCATCTTCGTAACGAATAAGAGCGATAAACGCTGTGCGATTTGGATCATACTCAAGACGCTCAACCGTACCCGCCACATCAAACTTACGACGTTTGAAGTCGACATAACGATAAGACTGCTTGTGTCCACCACCACGAAAACGAACCGTCGTACGACCGTAGTTATTACGACCACCAGACTTATTCTTCCCCTGAGTCAGCTGCTTGACCGGCTTGCCTTTCCAAAGCTCGCTGCGATCAATCAGCACAGTGCCACGGGTACTCGGCGTCGTGGGATTAAAGTGCTTTAATGCCATGGTTTTTTACCCCGCGCGTCAACCGAGCTTCGCTGTAAGGTCAATGGACTGACCTTCAGCAAGCTGGACATACGCCTTCTTGATATCAGAACGGCGACCTGGACGACCTCTGACGCGCTTTGTCTTCCCCTTCTGAACCAATGTGCTTACACCGGTTACTTTTACATTGAAGAGCTTTTCAACAGCGACTTTGATCTGCGGCTTCGTTGCATCCAATGCCACCTTGAAAACAACCTGATCACGCTCAGAGAGCATGGTTGCTTTTTCGGTAATCAACGGTGCACGCAGAATATCGTACAGAGCTACCTCAGAAAGGCTGGCCGCCACCTTACGTGCATTTAGAACGGTTTTGGTTGTCATGCCAGACGCTCCTTGAGACCCTCAAGAGCGGCGCGGGTAATCACCAACACCTCATGATTGAGGATATCATAAACATTTGCCCCAATCGTGGGCAGAAGATCGATCTTCGGCAAGTTCGCAATAGCACGCGTAAAAGGCTGATCAGAAACTTGATCAACAATCAACGCAGAAGAGCAACCAAGTGCTTTTAAACGCACAGACGCATCACGCGTCTTGTCCACACCTGAAAGGCTCTCCAGAACAATCAGTTTACCTTCCGCCGCTTTCTGAGCCAAAGCTGAAGCTAGGCCAAGGCGACGTACTTTTTTAGGCAAACTGAAGCCGTGATCACGGACGACAGGCCCATGGACAATGCCACCAGTACGGAACTGAGGTGCACGCAAAGACCCCTGACGCGCAGACCCTGTGCCTTTCTGGCGATAAGGCTTTTTAGTTGTCCCAGAAATGACACCACGACCGCGCGTTGCATGCGTTCCAGCGCGGCGTTTCGCCAGCTGCCAGTTCACAACACGAGCCATAATGTCAGTGCGCGGGACAATCCCGAAAATCTCTTCCGGCAGCGCGATCTTTCCCGCACTCCCGTTATCGAGGGTTTTGATATCGTATTCCATATCCCTCACCCGGCGGCCTCAACGGTCGCTGCCGGATACGGCGCGTCCGCATTGCGGGCCTTCTTGATTGCATCGCGAACCAGGACGAAGCTGTTCTTAGCACCTGGAATGGCGCCACGCACCATGATCAGGTTACGCTCTTCATCAACAGCCGCAATTTCAAGGTTCTGTGTCGTCACGCGCTCGTCACCCAAGTGACCAGCCATTTTCTTACCCTTGAACACCTTACCAGGATCCTGACGTTGACCCGTCGATCCTCCTGAACGGTGACTAATGGACACGCCGTGCGTCGCTTCCAAACCAGCAAAGTTGTGGCGTTTCATCACACCAGCAAAACCTTTACCCTTGCTGCGACCGGTCACATCCACTTTCTGCCCCACAATAAAGTGGTTTACAGAAAGCTTTGTGCCAGGCTCCAGCACAGCATCTTCTGCCACGCGGAACTCAACAAGCTTCTGCTTTGGTTCAACTTTCGCACGAGCAAAATGCCCGCGGTTCGCTTTCGTAACGTGCTTTGCTTTCGCGGTGCCCAAGCCAAGCTGAACGGCTGTATAGCCGTCACGCTCCTTGGTGCGCGCGTCCACAACCTCGACATTATCGAGGTGCAGCACCGTCACCGGCACATGAGTGCCGTCTTCCTTAAAGAGCCGGGACATACCCAGCTTTCTTGCAATCAATCCGGTACGCATCGTCTGGACCTTAGAGTTTAATCTCGACATCAACGCCAGCGGCGAGGTCGAGCTTCATGAGGGCGTCCACGGTCTGCGGGGTCGGCTCAACAATGTCGAGCAGGCGGCGATGAGTTCTCATTTCGAACTGCTCGCGGCTTTTCTTATCCACATGCGGTGAACGGTTCACAGTAAACCGTGCGATGTGCGTCGGCAGCGGGATAGGACCCCGAACCCGAGCACCCGTACGCTTCGCCGTATTGACGATCTCTTTTGTGCTATTATCAAGCACACGATGATCGTACGCCTTTAGGCGAATGCGGATGTTTTGGTCGTCCATGATCTTAATTCATCCAACTTAATAATCCGAGTGCAGTCCTACTGCTATTCCACTCGAAATGGAACCCCGGCCGAAAATAAATTTCGACCGGGGTTCACATTCAAAGCGTCAGAGGAGTTTAGGCAGAAATACCTGCCACAACACCTGCACCCACTGTACGGCCACCTTCGCGAATAGCGAAGCGAAGACCTTCATCCATAGCAATCGGAGCAATCAGCTCGACGTCCATGGTAACGTTATCGCCAGGCATGACCATCTCTGTACCCTCTGGGAGAGTCACGACACCGGTCACGTCTGTCGTACGGAAGTAGAACTGCGGACGATAGTTCGTGAAGAATGGGGTATGACGACCGCCTTCTTCCTTCGTCAGCACGTAAGCTTCCGCTTTAAACTTGCTGTGTGGCGTAATGCTGCCTGGCTTTGCCAGAACCTGACCGCGCTGCACATCTTCACGCTTCACACCACGCAGAAGTGCACCGATGTTATCACCAGCTTCACCGCGATCAAGAAGCTTACGGAACATTTCCACGCCTGTGACGGTCGTCTTGATTGTGTCAACCAGACCAACAATCTCAACTTCGTCACCAACGTTTACAGCACCGCGCTCAACACGACCTGTCACAACCGTACCACGACCGGAGATGGAGAACACATCTTCGATTGGCATCAGGAACGGACGGTCAATCGGACGCTCTGGCTGAGGAATATAGTCGTCAACAGCATCCATCAGCTTCATGATAGCTTCCTGACCCTGCTCCTTGTTGCTGTCTTCAAGAGCAGCCAACGCAGAACCCTTGACGATGGGGATATCATCGCCAGGGAAGTCGTAGGAAGACAGAAGCTCACGCACTTCCATTTCCACCAACTCCAGAAGCTCAGGATCGTCAACCTGATCAACCTTGTTCAGGAAAACCACCAGAGCTGGCACACCAACCTGACGTGCAAGCAGGATGTGCTCACGCGTCTGTGGCATTGGACCATCAGCAGCGGAAACCACCAGAATAGCACCATCCATCTGCGCTGCACCAGTGATCATGTTCTTCACATAGTCAGCATGTCCTGGGCAGTCCACGTGAGCATAGTGACGCTTTTCCGTCTCATACTCAACGTGAGCTGTTGAAATGGTAATCCCGCGAGCGCGCTCCTCAGGTGCCTTGTCGATCATGTCGTAAGCACTGAAGGTTGCGCCACCGGTCTCTGCCAGTGTTTTTGTAATTGCAGCTGTCAGCGTCGTCTTACCATGGTCAACGTGACCAACGGTGCCGATATTGCAATGCGGCTTATTACGCTCAAACTTAGCCTTTGCCATCGTCTCTCTCCAAAACCTCAACCCTACCTTGAGTTAAAGGTATGACTGAAACTCCACGCCGGCACTACTTTCTTTAAAAAGATCCGCAGTACCGGAAGCCCTCTTTGCTGGAACTTACCAGCGATAATGACTGAATGCCTTATTGGCTTCAGCCATACGGTGCGTGTCTTCCCGCTTCTTAACAGCGGAGCCACGATTGTTGATCGCATCCATCAACTCGTTAGACAGACGGTCCTGCATAGTGTTTTCACCACGCTTACGCGAAGCATCAATCAGCCAGCGAATAGCCAAAGCTTGACGACGCTCTGCACGAACCTCAACCGGCACCTGATAGGTCGCACCACCAACACGGCGGGAACGAACCTCAACAGCCGGCTTTACATTATCCAGAGCTGAGTGGAACATAGCAACTGGATCCGCTGAAGAACCACCACGCTGACGCAGCACTTCAAGTGCTCCATATACAATACGTTCAGCAGTGGATTTTTTGCCGTCATACATTAACGCATTCATGAAACGCGTAATGACAGCATCTCCAAACTTCGGATCAGGAAGGATCTCACGCTTAACAGCGCGATGTCGGCGACTCATTCCAAATACCCCTTATTTCGGCCGCTTAGCGCCATACAGCGAACGGCGCTGACGACGTTTCGCGATACCTTGCGTATCAAGCACACCACGAAGAATGTGATAACGCACACCGGGAAGATCCTTCACGCGACCACCACGGATAAGCACAACACTATGCTCCTGGAGGTTGTGTCCCTCACCCGGAATGTAGCTCACCACCTCATACCCGTTGGTCAGACGCACTTTGGCAACCTTACGAAGGGCGGAATTCGGTTTCTTTGGTGTGACGGTATATACACGCGTGCAAACACCACGCTTCTGCGGACATCCCTGCAGAGCAGGAACCTTGTTCCGCTTCGCGGCCGGCTCGCGGCCCTTTGCGATCAACTGGTTGATGGTCGGCATGCGCCCTTCCCAATCCTTGTCCAATATGCCGACAGAGGCCAACCCCCCGTCGCGACATTCGTTCAAACCGACACGCGGCTGAACCGCCTGTCCTTGCACAAATTAACGAAAGAAAGCAGCTCTTCCACTTCCTTCCGAAACTCTCAGCTTCTGGGCTTAACCTCTTTTCTCATGAAACGGAAGTAGCACCAGATGCAATTTTTTATCTTGGGACGATTCCTGCGCTATGAAAAGCGGGAACTGTCTAGGGCGCGAAGTCTATGGCGACTCACCCCAAGAGTCAAGTCTCTCCCTTAAAAGAGAGAGACTCAACACCCAAAATCACTCTGCGGCATCCTCAACTTCAGCAGCATTTTTACGCAGCTGAGCTGGGCTTTGCCCCACAGCAAGACTCCGGAGACGCCGCATAGTTCCACCCGTCCCAGCAGGGATCAGACGGCCGACAATGACGTTCTCCTTCAGTCCGCCGAGCTTATCAATCTTCCCAGAAGTCGCCGCATCCGTCAGGACACGTGTCGTCTCTTGGAAGGAAGCAGCTGAAATAAAGGACTGCGTTTGCAGCGATGCCTTCGTGATTCCCTGAAGAATCGGCATACCCTTTGCGGCCTCACGGCCACTGGCAAGCAACTCTCTATTTTCAGCTTCGAACTCAACTCGATCGACCGTTTCGCCAATCAAGTAAGTCGAATCACCCGGTTCTAGAATCTCAACCTTCTGCAACATTTGGCGGACGATCACTTCAATATGCTTGTCGTTAATCTTCACACCCTGCAGACGGTAAACATCCTGAATTTCGTTCACCAGATAGTCTGACAGCGCCTCCATACCCATGACTTTCAGAATGTCATGAGGCACGCGTGGCCCATCAACCAACGGATCACCCTTTTGGACGAAGTCACCTTCCTGCACGGAAATATGCTTGCCCTTAGGGATGAGATAATCCGTTTTCTCACCGGTCTCATCATTCGTCACAATGACAGAACGCTTAGACTTGTAGTCTTTCCCAAACTCAACACGGCCATCACCCTCGGCAATGATCGCATGATCTTTTGGACGGCGTGCTTCAAATAGTTCAGCAACGCGCGGCAAACCACCAGTAATATCACGTGTCTTAGACCCTTCACGCGGGATACGTGCTAACACGTCACCAGCATGAACCTCTGCCCCATTCTCAATAGAGAGAATACTGTCAGGTGACAAGAAGTAACGTGCTTCATTGCCATTGGCCAGACGCACAACGTCACCATTGGCATCCTTAAGCTGCAAACGTGGACGCAAATCAACGCCCTTAGCTGCATGCTTATAGTCCACCACGACGCGAGAGGTCAGACCCGTCACTTCATCGACGCGCTCAACCAATGTGATACTATCGATCAAGTCGAGATACTCAACAGTACCCGCCTGCTCGGTAATAATCGGCAAGGTGTATGGGTCCCACTCGGCCATTTTATAGCCGCGCTCGACTTCTTGGCCTTCGGACACCATCAAGCGCGCCCCATATGGAACACGATAGCGTCCGCGCTCAACCCCGTTTTCATCCGAAATCAGGATTTCACAGTTACGAGACATCACCACAGGAACGTTTTGTGAGTTTTCCACCACATTACGATTCTTAATGGTCACTTTACCTTCACGGTATGCCTCAACCATCGACTGCTCAGCACCACGTGTCGCCGCACCACCAATATGGAAGGTACGCATCGTCAGCTGCGTTCCAGGCTCACCGATAGACTGTGCAGCAATAACACCGACAGCCTCACCAATATTGACAGGCGTTCCGCGTGCCAAATCTCGACCATAGCAGTGCGCGCAGATGCCCGCTTGGCTATCGCAGGTGAGAACCGAGCGAATATCAATGGCTTCGATTCCAGCGCTTTCCAACACTTCCACATCGGCTTCTGAGAGAAGTGTATTACGCTCCAAAACAAGATCACCCGAGGTCGGATGGAAAACATCCCGCGCCAAAGTACGGCCCAAAGCGCGCTCTGCAAGTGATGCAACAACTTCACCACTGTCCATCACAGCACGTACTGTCAGCCCACGCTCTGTACCACAATCCTGCTCGGTAATGATGCAATCTTGTGCCACATCAACCAAACGTCGTGTGAGGTAACCAGAGTTGGCTGTCTTCAACGCCGTATCAGCTAGCCCCTTACGAGCACCATGGCTTGAGGTGAAGTAATCAAGAACCGACAAACCTTCTTTAAAGTTTGCCACAATTGGCTGCTCAATAATTTCACCCGATGGCTTCACCATCAGACCACGCATACCAGCAAGCTGCTTCATCTGCGCTGGTGACCCACGAGCCCCGGAATGGCTCATCATCCAAACAGAGTTCGTTGGTTTGCCCAGAACCTGCTTAGAAATTTCTTTCAGCATGGCAGCCTGAACCTCGTCGGTACAACGAGACCATGCATCAACCACCTTGTTGTAGCGCTCACCAGCCGTGATCAGACCTTCCTGATATTGCTGCTCAAACTCTTTCACTTCAGCCGACGTGCGGTCGACCAAGCCAGCTTTTTCCTTCGGAATGATCATATCATCCTTACCAAAGGAAACGCCTGCTCTAGCCGCGTGACGGAAGCCCAAAGACATTAAGCGATCACAGAAGATCACGGCTTCTTTCTGACCGCAATGACGATACACCGTATCAATCACATCCGAGACAAGCTTTTTCGTCAGCTGTTTATTCACCAAGCTGAACGGAATCGCCGGATGACGCGGCAGAATCTGCGCAATCAAGGCGCGCCCTGGCGTTGTTAACAGAAGCTGACGAACGGGCTTTCCGTCCTCACCTTTTGTTTCCAAACGCAAACGAATTTTATCATGCAGCTTCAACGCACCAGAGGCCATCGCAGCTTCGATTTCTGCAACAGACACATAAGCCGGTGGGCCTGCCTTGACGACCTTACCATCTTCAATAACGGCCTCATCAGGTGTCAGGCGGTATTCTGGCACTTCAAGGCTGAGATAATATAGCCCAAGGACGATATCCTGTGACGGCACGATGATAGGCTTACCATTGGCCGGGCTCAGAATATTATTCGTGGACATCATCAGCACACGTGCTTCAAGCTGCGCTTCTAGGGACAGCGGCACGTGAACGGCCATCTGGTCACCATCAAAGTCGGCATTAAAGGCAGTGCAAACCAGGGGATGAAGCTGAATGGCCTTCCCTTCAACGAGGCTTGGCTCAAACGCTTGAATACCTAGACGGTGCAAGGTTGGGGCACGGTTAAGCATAACCGGATGCTCGCGGATCACCTCTTCAAGGATGTCCCAAACTTCCGGACGCTCTTTCTCCACCATGCGCTTTGCCGCTTTAATGGTGGTCGCATGGCCATATTTTTCCAACTTGGAATAAATAAATGGCTTAAAGAGCTCCAACGCCATCTTTTTAGGCAGACCGCACTGATGCAGTTTCAGCTCTGGCCCCACCACAATCACGGAACGCCCAGAATAATCGACGCGCTTACCCAGCAGGTTCTGACGGAAACGCCCCTGCTTCCCTTTCAGCATATCCGAAAGAGATTTCAGCGGACGTTTGTTCGCCCCGGTGATCGCACGACCACGACGCCCGTTATCAAACAGAGCATCAACAGATTCCTGAAGCATGCGCTTTTCGTTACGCACGATAATATCAGGAGCACGCAGCTCCATCAGACGCTTCAGACGATTGTTACGGTTAATAACGCGACGATACAGATCGTTCAGATCAGACGTGGCAAAACGTCCACCATCCAACGGCACCAGCGGACGCAGTTCCGGCGGAACCACTGGGACGATATCCATGATCATCCATTCTGGGCGTGCACCGCTCTCAACGAATGACTCGACCATCTTAAGACGCTTAACAAGCTTCTTACGCGCTGCTTCAGAGGTCGCCTTGCGCAACTTCTTGCGCATCATGGTCTTCTCTGAATCGCCTTCCATGACTTCCATGTCATAGTCGAACGGATCTGGATCGCCACGCTCAAGGGCTGCCTTGCTCAGCTCACGCTCCTGAGCATTGGGAATGCCCCAATCATAGCTCGACAACGCGCGCTTGATCGCTTCAGCACCAATACCAACGTCAAGACCTGCATCTGGATATTCATCCAGCAATTCTTCGCAACGCACTTCGTCAAGAAGATACTGATCGCGACGTTTGCCATGCTTATACGAATCAATCTGGTCAGATTCGCACACGCCTTTATCGAGAACGAGGAACTTCTCAAAATACAGAACCGGCTCAACGTCCTTAAGTGGCAGGTCCAGCATCGTCGCGATACGGCTAGGCAATGACTTCAAGAACCAGATATGAGCCACTGGCGCAGCGAGATCAATATGGCCCATGCGCTCACGACGCACCTTAGCCAAGGTGACTTCAACACCACATTTCTCGCAGACAATACCGCGAAACTTCATCCGCTTATATTTACCGCACAGACACTCATAGTCCTTCGTAGGACCAAAAATCCGTGCACAGAACAAGCCATCACGCTCTGGCTTGAACGTACGGTAGTTAATCGTCTCTGGCTTTTTAATCTCACCATAAGACCAAGAACGGATTTGCTCGCTCGAAGCAAGCTGAATCCGAATCTGATCAAAACTGACAGACTGGCCAGATTGACCCAGAATCTTCATGAGTTCGTTCATGCGCCGAAACCCCACTGTGCCGAACGGCGTCCCGCCGGCACGTTAAAAATGAACCGCGAAGAGAAAGAGGAAAGCACCGACTTACGATGCTCCCTGCTCAAGTTCCACATTCAGACCAAGCGATTTCAGCTCCTTAACCAAGACGTTGAAGCTCTCTGGAATACCCGCTTCAAAATCATCCTGCTCACGTACGATCGCTTCATAGACCTTCGTTCGCCCAGACACGTCATCGGACTTAACCGTCAACATTTCCTGAAGCGTATAGGCCGCACCGTAAGCTTCCAGCGCCCAGACTTCCATTTCCCCGAAGCGCTGACCACCGAATTGAGCCTTACCACCCAGCGGCTGCTGGGTAACCAGCGAGTAAGGACCAATGGAACGAGCGTGAATCTTATCATCAACCAAGTGGTGAAGCTTCAACATGTAGATGTAGCCAACCGTTGTTTGACGCTCGAACTTCTCACCCGTCCGCCCATCAATAAGCTGAGACTGACCGGATGTGTTAACACCACCCTTTGCCAGCATCTCCTCAATATCAGGGATGGAAGCACCATCAAACACAGGAGTTGCGATCGGAATACCCTTACGCAGGTTATTGGCAAGCTCAATCAGCTCGTCATTCGACATTGGAGCGATCTCTTCTTCAAAGACCTTATCCCCATAAATCTCATGCAAGCGATCAAGGAGCTCCTGACGACGCTCACCCGTGCGCTGATAGTCATCAACAATAGCTGCAACGCTCTGACCGATATTGGCACATGCCCAGCCAAGATGCGTTTCCAAAATCTGCCCCACGTTCATACGTGATGGCACGCCGAGCGGGTTCAGAAGCAGATCCAAGGACTGACCATTCTCAAGGAACGGCATATCCTCAACTGGAACGACGCGAGACACCACACCCTTATTTCCGTGACGACCAGCCATTTTATCGCCTGGCTGAAGCTTACGCTTCACAGCGATGAAGACTTTAACCATCTTCATCACGCCAGGAGGCAGTTCATCCCCTCGTTGCAGCTTCTCTACCTTATTATCAAAACGGCCATTGATGCGACGCAATGCCTCATCAAATTCACGGCAAAGCGTTTCAAGGTCAGCTGTGACAGCGGCGTCTTCAACAGGAATGTTACGCCATGCCCGTTTAGGGTGCTCAGCAAGAAGCTCTGGCGTAATATCTTCACCAGCGCGAATTCCCTTAAAGCCTGCAGCCGCTTTCTGCCCTAAGAGGTTTTCCTTCAGACGGTTGAAGAAGCTACGTTCTTGGATGTGACGCTCGTCATCGCGGTCTTTCGCCAGACGTTCAATTTCTGAACGCTCAATGGCCATAGCACGCTCATCTTTATCCACGCCACGACGTGAGAAAACGCGCACATCCACGATCGTCCCGCTTGTGCCAGGTGGCAGCTTCAAAGACGTATCACGCACATCGGATGCTTTTTCACCAAAGATGGCACGCAGAAGTTTTTCTTCTGGCGTCATCGGGCTTTCACCCTTTGGCGTCACTTTACCGATCAAGATGTCGCCTGGATTCACCTCAGCGCCAACATACACAATACCGGCTTCATCGAGGTTGCGCAGCGCTTCCTCACCGACATTAGGAATATCGCGTGTGATTTCTTCCTGACCCAGCTTCGTATCGCGTGCCATCACCTCAAATTCTTCAATATGAATAGAGGTAAAGATGTCATCACGTGCGATACGCTCAGAGATCAGAATTGAATCCTCAAAGTTGTACCCGTTCCAAGGCATAAAGCCGACGAGAACGTTACGACCCAAGGCCAACTCACCCAGTTCTGTTGATGGGCCGTCTGCGATGATATCACCGGCAGCAACACGATCCCCAACTTTCACCAATGGACGCTGGTTGAGGCATGTGGATTGGTTCGAGCGCATATATTTACGCAAACGGTAAATATCCACACCCTGTGTTGAGCCCTGCTCATCCGTGGCACGAATAACGATACGTGCCCCATCAAGCTGGTCAACAATACCTGCACGCTTCGCCACAATCGCCGCACCGGAATCATGAGCCACAGGCCCTTCCATCCCAGTACCGACCAACGGTGCATCAGCCTTCACCAAAGGCACAGCCTGACGTTGCATGTTGGAACCCATGAGCGCACGGTTCGCGTCATCGTTTTCCAAGAACGGAATCAATGCAGCAGCAACGGACACAAGCTGCTTCGGCGATACGTCACAAGCAGTTACCTGTGCCGGCGGCACCAAGCGGAAGTCACCCGTCTGACGCACAGCGACCAGCTCATCAGTCAGCTGATTGTCCTTCTGTTTCGCATCAGCCTGCGCAACGATCAGCTTTTCTTCTTCCATGGCGGAAAGATATTTCCAACCATCTTGAAGAACGCCATCTTTCACCAAGCGATAAGGCGTTTCGATAAACCCATACTGGTTCACCTTCGCATAGGTAGCCAGTGAGTTAATCAAACCAATATTTGGCCCTTCAGGCGTCTCAATCGGGCAGATACGACCATAGTGCGTTGGGTGAACGTCACGCACCTCAAAGCCTGCACGCTCACGCGTCAAACCACCCGGACCCAACGCAGAAAGACGACGTTTATGCGTCACCTCTGAGAGTGGGTTCGTCTGATCCATGAACTGACTCAGCTGAGAAGAGCCAAAGAACTCTCTTACAGCCGCTGCCGCCGGCTTCGCATTAATCAGATCATGCGGCATGACTGTATCAATATCGACAGACCCCATACGTTCGCGAATAGCGCGTTCCATACGGAGCAAACCAATACGATACTGGTTCTCCATCAGTTCGCCTACTGAACGAACACGACGGTTCCCAAGGTTATCAATATCATCGACCTGACCGCGACCGTCTTTGAGGTCACAAAGAATCTTAACAGTCCGAAGAATGTCTTCTTTCCGCAAGGTACGCAGCGTATCTGGTGCATCCACATCCAGACGCATATTCATCTTCACACGGCCAACCGCAGAAAGATCATAGCGATCTGGATCAAAGAACAAACCATTCAACATCGCTTCAGCGGTCTCACGGGTCGGTGGCTCACCGGGACGCATGATACGATAGATATCAATCAGCGCTTCTTCACGAGAAGTGTTTTTATCTGCCGCTAATGTGTTGCGAATCCACGGCCCATGAGTCGCATCAACAGCGAGAACAGGCAGCTCTGTCAGACCTAGATTCTCCAGGGCTTCAAGCCGTTCTTCCGTCAGCTCTTCGCCCGCTTCTGCGTAGATCTCACCCGTCTGCTCATTCACCAAGTCATGCGCAATGAAACGCCCGAGAATATCCAGACGTCCAACATGCACAACACGGGTTTTTTCAGCGATTTTACGAACGACACGCGCTGTCAGCTTTGTTTCAGCCTCAGCAACAATCTCGCCTGTGTCAGCATCTACCAGAGGGCTAAGAAGCTTCAGACCACGGAATGCTTCCGGATCAAACGGACGAGCCCACTCAGTTCCTGCACGCGTAAACGGCACAATACCATAGAAGTTCGCGAGGATTTCATCCTCGTCCATCCCGCTCACTTCGAGGACGTCAACATCGCCCCCTTCAGCCAACTTTGCTTCACGTGCCTTGATGGAGTTCTCCCCCTCAAGAGCATACAGCAATGTTGTCACTGGCAGCTTACGTTTACGGTCAATACGGACATGGATGACGTCTTTTGCGTCAAACTCAAAATCCAACCATGAGCCACGATACGGAATCACCCGAGCAGCGAAGAGATACTTCCCTGAAGAGTGGGTTTTTCCTTTATCGTGATCGAAGAAGACACCCGGGCTACGATGCATCTGCGAGACAATAACGCGCTCGGTTCCATTGATGATGAAGGTCCCATTATCGGTCATCAATGGGATGTCACCCATATAAACCGGCTGTTCCTTCAGATCGTGAATCGAGCGAGAACCCGTATCTTCATCAATATCCCAAGTTGTCAGACGCAGAACAACCTTCAGCGGCGCGGCATATGTCAGCCCGCGCTGAATGCATTCTTCGACGTCATATTTCGGTTCTTCAAATTCGTAATATTGAAAATCCAGCCGTCCACGGCCAGCAAAATCATGAATTGGAAAAACGGAACGGAATACTTCCTGAAGACCAGCCGTCTCGCGGCTGTCAGGACGCACATTCATCTGCAAAAAAGCTTCGTACGAAGCGCGCTGCACGTCAATTAAATTTGGCATCGGCGCAATTTCGGGAATACGCCCGAAGCTCTTGCGGATCCTCTTACGCCCTGTGAACGATTTTGTGATCGCGTCCATCTTATCCTGCCTCTGCACCAGACCTCCGAGTCGCCCTCCTAGCTGCCATTCTCTCGCCCCTGCCGGGACCTAGAAAATGTCAGACGACTTGAACGGCTGGTTTATCCATACCTACTGACGTGCCAACAAAACGCTTTATACGCGTTTTTCCTGTCAACGGCAAATGGGGCGGGTACCGCTATGCAGTGCCCGCCCACTCACTCCAGCAATCCTTCTTACATGAAAGATTGCGATGGATTGTCTCTTACTTGACTTCGACTGTTGCGCCGTTGTCTTCAAGAGCTTTCTTGATCTTGTCAGCTTCTTCCTTGGTAGCGCCTTCCTTAACGGTCTTAGGTGCGCCTTCAACCAAGTCCTTAGCTTCCTTCAGACCCAGACCTGTGATCCCACGGATTTCCTTAATCACGTTGATCTTCTTATCGCCAGCCTTTGCCAGAACGATATCGAATTCGGTCTTCTCAACAGCAGCTTCGCCACCACCAGCAGCAGGAGCGGCTGCAACAGCAGCAGGAGCGGCAGCGGAAACGCCCCACTTCTCTTCCAACATCTTGGAAAGCTCAGCAGCTTCCAGAACACTCAGGGCGGATAGTTCATCAACCAGTTTCGCCAGATCGGCCATGGTATTTTCCTCTATGATGCACATTTAAGGGATACCCCCATAATAGGGGACATCCAGTTTCTTAGGCGGCTTCCTTGTCGCCGGTTCTGGCATAGGCACCAAGAACGCGGGCAAGCTGGGCGGCCGGAGCCTGACTGGCGACAGCAATACGTGTTGCTGGGGTACTGATCATACCAACCAGCTGGCCACGTAGCTCGTCCAGAGACGGCAGCTCAGCAAGACCCTTGACCTCATCCGCACTAAGCGTCTGATTACCAAGGGCACCACCAAGCACCACCAACTTGTCATTCTTCTTGGCGAACTCGACCAACACCTTGGCAACTGCAACTGGCTCATCTGCCCATGAAATGGCAGTTGGCCCTTTAAACAGCGGCTCAAGGCCGTCGAACTGGGTCCCATCCAGAGCACGGCTGACCAGCCGGTTCTTCGCAACCTTATATGTCGCTCCCGCAGCACGAATGCGCTGGCGCAACTCTGTCACATCAGCTACCGTCAAACCCTTATTATGGGTGACGATCACTGTGGACGCGCTACCGAACACATTTGTGAGGAACTCGACAAAGGCCCGTTTTTCCGTACGGTCCAAAACCTGTCTCCTCGTCAGTTTGATTTCTCAAACCTAGTTACCCATAGGCAACGCCCTGAAGATTACTCTTCACAACGAAGCCCGCTCGCCTGTCCATGGAAGGAAACCAGCTCATGCACCATAGATATGGGCAATTACGGTCTCATCCGTCTAACACCCGCGCTTTTCTAAGCTTTAAAACAAGAAATTACGTGCGCTCTTGGACAGGATGGGGTGATATACACCACCCCGACACCACTCGCAAGAGTGGCGATTCTTAAACGACGGCTATTCTAGCCCTCGAGGCTCGTTACATCAATATGCACACCGACGCCCATTGTGGAGGACAGTGATACTTTCTTGAGGTACGTACCTTTTGCACCTGCTGGACGTGCTTTTTGCAGCGTATCAAGCAGAGCGGAAACATTCTGTGTCAGCTGCTCTTCCGTGAAGGAAGCCTTACCAACGCCAGCATGCACAATACCAGCACGCTCTGCACGGTACTCAACCTGACCGGACTTCGCAGCCGTAACGGCACCCTTAACATCCATGGTAACTGTACCCAAACGAGGGTTTGGCATCAGACCACGTGGGCCAAGGATCTTACCGAGACGACCAACAAGAGCCATCATATCAGGTGTGGCAATGCAGCGATCAAAGTCAATCTCACCAGCCTGCACTTTTTCAGCCAGCTCTTCAGCACCGACGACCTCAGCACCCGCTTCCTTAGCTTCTTCAGCCTTTGGCCCACGAGCAAACACACCTACGCGGAGTGTTTTACCTGTGCCGTTTGGCAGGGAAACCAGACCACGCACCATTTGGTCAGCATGACGAGGATCAACACCAAGATTAGCAGAGAATTCGATGGTTTCATCGAATTTTGCTACCGCATTGCCCTTCACCAGAGCCACGGCTTCGCTCAGCGTGTACAGCTTGTTGCTGTCAACTTTGGCACGGAGAGCTGTCAGACGTTTATTCTTTGCCATGTTCTCAGCCCTCCACCACATCAAGGCCGATCGACTTTGCAGAGCCCATCAGCATACGAACAGCAGCATCAATATCGTTTGCGTTCATATCCTTGAACTTGGTTTCTGCAATTTCACGCAGCTGCGGAATAGTGACAGAACCAACGGAAGCACTCTTCCCGACTTCAGGGCTGCCTTTAGTGATCTTAGCTGCTTTAAGCAGGAAGAACGTGTTGGGCGGTGTCTTCGTGATGAAGGTGAAAGTACGGTCAGCATAAGCCGTGATCACCACCGGGATCGGCATCCCTGGCTCAAGGCTCTGTGTCTTTGCATTAAATTCTTTACAGAACTGCATAATGTTCAGACCGCGCTGACCCAGCGCTGGACCGACTGGTGGAGACGGGTTCGCCTTACCTGCCGGAATCTGCAATTTGATGTAGCCAACAATTTTCTTGGCCATATCCGGGACTCCCTATGTTACGTTCCCGAACCGCGGTTGGACGGAGGACGCACGACGCCCCCTCCCGCGTTCGACTTGGGTGTCCCCCTAGACCAGTTCCTACAGATTCGTCAAGCTTTACTTAGGAAAAGGCGCACTTAACACCCCCATATGCTGCCCTGTTAAGTCCCGATCCTGTTCCATAGGTTCTTGTCCCGTTGGCACCTCTCCTGCTGGGCGCGCATGATGCAACCCCTGATATTGCAATGGCCCAATTGGATCGATGTCTTTGATTTTTGGCAGAGCACTAGATGTCCACCCGCCCCCTAAGGCACGCACAAGGCGTACAGTCGCTTGGATCTGTGCCATTTGCGCTTGTACTTCTTCTAGCCGAGCACGCAAAGCATCTTGCTGGGCAACCAGCGCATCCAGATAATTCGTCAACCCGCCTGTATAGAGAGCCATCGTCATATTTTGCGTCCGCAATGCCGCCGCGACAGATTGATGCTGCTGGAGCTGTTCTTGATGGAAGAGACGTGTTTGACTCAATCCATCTTCAACATCCTGAAAAGCGCTCAACACTGTCGAGCGGTAATCATCAACGCGTTCGCGGTATTGCGACCATGCACGTTGTAATGCTGCCCGCCGCATCCCACCGGTAAAGACCGGTTCGACCGCTTGCACCGCCACTTTCCAAAAGGCTTTTGAAATACTGGCTAAATCAAAGCCGCTATCTTCAAAACCACCTGTGGCACTAATCACGATGTGAGGAAAAAAGGCCGCTCGCGACACGCCAATAGCACGAGCAGACGCTGCCACCTCACGCTCATTCATCGCAATATCAGGACGCCGCTCGAGCAACGTTGACGGAATCCCCGTATCAATCGCAACAACATTAAAATGCATTCGAGAATCATTAATCGGTTGAATATGGAACCCCGCTGGCACCGTATTCAACAAAACCGCAATAGCGTGTTCTTCCACCTGTCGCTGTGCAAGCAAACTGCTTTGAGCCGCCTGTGCGGCGTAAAGCTGGTTCTCTGCACGAGAAACATCCAACCCCGCGCCAATCGCTCCACCCTGTCGTAACCGCGTGATCTCAACAGCCGTACGGAAGTAACGAATAGAGTCTTCATAAACACCAAGCTGAGCATCAATTCCACGTAGAGCCACATAGTCAGACGCAAGCTCGGCCTGTAGCGTTAGCCGCGTTAGTGCATATTGTGCAGCCGTTGCCTGGGCGAGATTCTTCTGCATATGCGTCGAATTACGTATCGCATCCCAAAAATCCGGCTCCCAAGTTGCTGCACCGCTATACGCCTCATTCGATTCATAAGTGAGAGACGTGCTGCTTTTCCCTCGGAAAAGATGCCCTTGGGATTGCTTGTTACGGCTCATCTGCCCTGAAGCCGCCACCTGTGGGTACAAGCGGCTTTCTGTTTCACGCGCAATATCGCGCTCTTGCGTGAAAGCTTCAGCCGCTGCCTGCAAGTCGGGATTGCTCTCTTCCAGCTTATGCTCCAGCTGATTAAGGAGTGGATCATTCAAAACACTCCACCAAGCACCGCGAGCTGCCATATCAGCTGGACGCGCATCCCCCATCATTCCTTGGCCAGCCCAGCCATTGGGATAGATAAAATGTGGCGGATGATACGTGGGCGCCAGATCACAAGACGTCAAAACAAGAGAGCTACACCCCACAAGCCATGACAATATACGTAATCGCTTCCCCATTAATGCCCCCCTTCATGTGGTGGGGCCTTCTCAGGCGTTGACTGTGCATCTGGTGAAGACTTCGCTGCATCGGGTTGCGCATTTTCAGGCTCTGGATCAACAGCTGCGGCTTTGCGCAAATCTCCAGACGTTACGTTCTTAATGACAGGCTGTGGATGAGCCGGTTTCCCCGTATCATTATACCCGCGCGTTTGCGGCACAACATGCACTTCGTCGCCCTCTAAGAGATCAGCCGTCGGGCTTGCAATAATCTGGTCGTTCACATCAATTCCGCTGAGCACTTGGCTCGTCAGGCCGTAATTAATCCCCACCTGCACATTTTGAAGATGGACATGGTTATTAACCACCTTAGCAAGCTGCATCCCCTGCGCACGGAAAAGCAGTGCATTCGTCGGCACGATCAAGATAGCGGGGTCTCCCGGTGCTTTAATATGAGCCGTTGCATAAGAGTTCGGCCATAAAAGCTCTTCGTCATTATCGAGGACGAGTTCTGTCGTCACCGTACGCGTTGCTGCGTTAAACGCACGTGCTGTCGCTAAGAACGTCGCTTTAAAATTACGATTAGGATATTGCGGCACCGTTAGGTCTGCTGTGATTTTCGGTGAGATAACACTCGCGAAATCCTGCGGGACAGACACAAACACGCGCATACGATGCACATCTGCAACTGAGAAAAGCTCCGCAATAGAGCCGCGCGCCCGCACATTACCACCACCTGGATTAACGTAATCACCCACATTGACCAAACGCGAGGTAACGATACCATCAAAAGGGGCAATAATTTTCTTAAAGTTCTCAAGCGCTTGATAACGCTCTACATCATAAGAAGCCGCTTCAAGCTCCGCTTTTTGCGCGGCCGCATTCGCCGCTTGCACATCCACCTCCTGTCGTGACACAGCCTGTGTCCCGCGAAGAGCTGTCCAGCGTTTTGTCGTGATGAGCGCCAAACGATAGCGCGCCATCACCACATCGTAATGTGCTTTAGCCGCATTAAACTGCGCATCCAAGCTCGGCGTGCTAATTTCTGCGAGCACATCTCCGCGTTTTACTTTTGCGCCATAATCTTTGTACCACATTTTCACATAGCCAGAGACCTGCGCATAAATGGGTGCCTCATACCAGGCCGCCAAATTTGCTGGGAGATCCACTTGGCGTGTCGAAGGCCCCGGTTCTGGCGTAATCAACGCAACACGGGGAATGGATGCATCCTCTGTCTCTTGATGCACCTCGTGCTTGTGGAAACCACGCTGCACAAGCCCCCACGCAACGAGAGCCACAATAATAGCCAACAACACCACCATTATGATGCGCCCGCGCTGGCGTGAACCTCCATGAGATGACTGTGGGGACGAGCTCATGGGCGGTCTCCTTTATTAGGCATGGATGCTGCACCCGCAGCGTTAGGGCGATAATGCATGAGAGCAAACACACAAGGGACGAAGAGCAATGTTGCAATCGTGGCAACAATAAGCCCCCCGATCACAGCCTTACCCAAAGACGCATTAGACGAATTACTGATAGACATGGGGATCATCCCAATAATCATGGCGAGCGCTGTCATAAGCACCGGACGAATACGTTCATACCCAGCTTCAAGAGCCGCTTTCAGCGCATCTCCGTGCACATCAAGACGTTCCCGCGCAAAGGCGACCACCAAAATCGCATTCGCTGTGGCCGTCCCCATACACATGATAGCCCCCGTTAAGGCAGGCACAGAAAGAGAGGTGTTCGTTAAAAAGAGGCTCCATGCAATGCCGCCTAGCGCTCCGGGAAGCGCCATAACAATCACAAATGGATCAAGCCACGACTGAAAATTCACAACGATAATAAGGTAAACAAGCACAATCGACAGGGCGAGCCCACCAATAAGCTGTACATAAGCCCCATTCATCGTGACAGCCTGCCCACGCACAACCATACTCGACCCATGAGGCAGATGAGGGCGTTCTTCATCAACAATATGCTGAATAGCGCGCGATACCGTGCCCAAATCAACGCCTTCTGTTGAGGCATAAATATTGAAAACGGGCATGATATTATAATGCGACACTTCGGCAGGCGTTCCTGTCTCCGTAAAGTGACTAACCCCTCCTAAAAGCTGCAATGTCTGGCCGTTAGGGTTCCCGTCCCCTTTATCGACAGGCACTTTCTCAAGGTCATTCAGCGTTTGCAGATAGGTGGCAGGGGTTTGCACATCAATCAGCTGAGACGTGCCTTGCGCATTAAGGTAATATGTTTGCCCAACCTGCGCACTCCCCGATAAGGTCACCAGAGCATTATCGGCCACATCACGCTCTGTAATACCCGTTCCAAAAGCAAAGCTACGGCGTGCATTAATGAGCAATGTTGGCTGCGTCATGGGCTCTTGGATATTAATATCTGCCAAGCCTGTAATATGCCGAAGCTTCTTCGCCAATTTTACAGAGAACGCATAATTGCCTTGTAGATTACGCCCAACCACCTGAACATCCAACGGTGCTGGTAGGCCAAAATTCAAAATCTTAGCGGTTAGGTCGCCCGGTTGAAACGTAAAGACCGTTCCGGGAAAGGTATCATTCAGCGCATGTCGCACCATGCGGCGATACTCTGCGATTGGGCTTTCCCCGTCTTTCAACTGCACCGTCACATCGCAATCCTGCGAACCTGTTGTGGGAGATGGAATCATCGCTTGATTGAGCTGGCTAACAGGCAGGCCACAATTATTGACCACACTGACAACTTGCCCTGGCAAGGTCTCGCGTATTTTTTTTCAACCAGACCGTTAATTTTTGCAGTTTCTTCAATACGCGTACCAATAGGTGCGCGCATATGTAGCTGTAACGTGCCTGATTTCACCTCTGGGAAGAAGTCCTGCCCCACGAACAGAAGGAGCAACAACGACGCTACGGCACCTCCCAAAAAGAGCACGACAAACCACGTGCGGATCGCCAAGACTTGTTTCAGCACACCATGATACGCTGTGCGGAAGCGTTCAAAATACTCCTCAAAGCGACGCTGAAAGCGCGTGAAAAATCCTGGCGGACGCGCTTGAAGCTCTGGATCACGCTGTGCATTCACCTGAGCTGCCAAAAGCCAGTTGGCCATCGTAGGCACGAGCGTACGCGAAAGGATGAAAGACGCAATCATGGCGAAAATGATTGCCTCTGCCATCGGCATAAACAGCCAACCTGCGACACCCGTTAATTCAAAAAGCGGCAACCATACGATACAAATGCAGGTCGTTGAGACAAAGGTGGGAATGACGATCTGATTGGCCGCATCAATAATGGCCGTTTCCAGATCTTTACCCATGTGCAGATGGGCATCAATATTTTCAATCATCACGGTCGCATCATCGACCAAAATACCCACAGCCAACGCCAAGCCACCCAAGGTCATAACGTTGATGGATTGTCCCGCGATACTTAGCCCAATCAATGAGGACAGCATCGCTAAAGGAATAGATGTCGCCACAATCACGGTCGAACGCCACGACCCTAGGAACAAGAGCACCGTTAAACTGGTCAGCACGGCTGCTGTCACCATTTCCCGAACCACATCCGTGACCGATTCTTTCACAAAGCTCGACGCATCGGTCAGGATGCTCATATTTGTTCCCTGTGGCAGGGTTGCCCTTACATCTGGAAGAATTTTCTTAATACCACTGACAACATCCAGCGTTGAGGCATTACCGCTTTTCATCACCACAATCATCACCGACTGATGGCCTTTCACCAAAACGGCATTCATTTGCGGTGGCCCACCTTTATGCACCCATGCAACGTCACGCAGATAGATGACAGAGTTCCCCACCTGCTTCACAGGCATGCGGTTAAACGCATCAAGGTCTAACGGCGCTGAATTTGTCCTTACCATCAGATCAAAGGATCCGACTTTCTGGTCACCTCCCGGCAAGACAATATTTTGTTTATTCAGTGCGGTGGCAACATCAACAGGAGAAAGGCGATGGGCCAATAATTTGGTTGGATCAATATCCACCATAATATCAGCCGCCAGCCCCCCATACGGGCTAGGGATGGACGAGCCAGCAACGGAAACTAACTCAGGCCTAATCAAATTGGAGGCCATGTTATAAATTTCCGAACTCGACATATTCGGATTATTCACCTGAAGGGTCAGCACCGGAACCGATGAGGCATCAAGGGCAATAATAAGCGGTGGCGTCGCACCTGTTGGCAGCTGTTTAATCACCGTTTGAGACACAGATGTAATCTGCGTTTGCGCGACGGAGGGATCTGTTCCCGGTTGGAAGAAGATCTTCACAACCCCACGCCCGTAAAACGAATTACTCTCAATATGCTCAATATTACTGACCGTCGCCGTTAGGGAGCGCTCGTAATAATATACAATCCTTCCTGAGACTTCTTCAGGCATTAGCCCGGTATAAGACCAGACAGCTGCAACAATTGGTATTTTAATACTTGGAAAAACGTCCGTCGGCGTACCAAAAATAGCACGAACGCCGAAAATAACGATGATAATAGACAGGACGACAAAGGTATAAGGGCGGCGCAGCGCCGTGACGACAACACTATTCATTAGGAATCAACACCGTACATACAAAACGGGTTACGCAGGTTTCTCTGGCTGTCGTGACAGTCACACACACTCCCTTCCCTTGAAGGTTTTTCTGGCTAAGTGGCTAGAGATGCTAAAGCTCCTGAATGTCTTGATGGTTTCCCCATACAAGCATCACATCGATCATTCTTCTAACCACAAACAGTATGACCTATATCCTTACACTACTATCAAGAAAACAGGCTTTCCTTTGAAAATAATTTTATCTTAAAATCTCTCTCATCCTGATGAGAGGGTCATATTTTGAACAGAAAAAGATGGGAGAATAACTCTGAATACTGTTCCCGTATGCGCAGCCTCTGACTCATTAGGCTCGATTTCTAGAATGCCATCATGCAGCCTAATAATCGCGGCTACCAAACTAAGCCCTAAACCACTTCCAGGAATATGTCGGCTTTTATCCGCACGATAAAAACGCCCTAGTACGGCCTCCCGCTCTTCTAGCGCAATGCCAATACCCGTATCGCGCACCTCAACCCATACGCGACCATCTTCATACAGCCCAACACTCACACGAACCCAACCACCCTGATGGGTGAATTTAAGCGCATTATCCAACAGATTCGCCAAAACCTCATTAAGCAAATCAGCATCACCAACAATCTGCGCAGGGTGATCCGGCAAAACAACGTAGAGGGTGATATTCTCCAGCTCCGCAATCGGCTCGTAGAGATCGACAATATCCGTCACAAGAGGGCCAAGGGACATCGTTGCAAAGCCAGCACGCCGCTGCCCGCTTTCAATTTCCCCGATCCTCAGTAGAGCTGTAATAATTGAAAAACATTGCTCTAGATCACGACGACATTGCCCCATCGCCTTGTCAAAGACCTCACTCTTCTCCACTGAAAGGTCGTGCGACAAGGCGGACGCACGGTCGAGGCGTGCCTGCACACGCGCAAGGGGTGTGCGGAGATCATGCGCAATATCATTGCCAACATCGCGCATCTCTCCCATAAGCTGCTCAAGCCGGTCTAGCATATGATTAACAGAACGCGACAAACGCTCTAAATCATCACGACCACGTCCGACCGGGAGTCGTTCATGCACATTTCCCTTCATGATACGCTCAATCGCTTGATGAATGCTCTTAATCCGTGCCAAAGCGCGTTGACTGAGCAGCATACCCGCTAAAAGTGAGAACAAAACAACCGGCACGATGGATAAAATGGCGGCATGCCACACCATATACCGTAGCTCATCCGCCATATGCCGCGAACGCGCGAGAACGAGCAGACGATCCTCTTCCCCGGCCGGGCCAAGCACCTCCACCACGAGAAAACGCATCATCGTGCGAGAGCCATCAGGCAACGTCATCGTTAAGGGCTGCACAGCTGGAGAGCTATGAAGCCCCTTCGGCCAATTGGGAATATCCCCTGCAATACAATGATGATTACGGTCAAAAATCGCCGCGCCATTGAGAAAAACCCGCAGCTCATTCGTGCTCCGCTCACGTAGTTTTACTTCAAGCTCGTGAGGTTCTTCCCGCACCAAAAGGGCAGCCGAGCGATGGAGAAGGTCATTGGAGCGGAGCTGCTCATACCCATTCATCTCTCCATAAAGAAGGCTAAATTGCAGCCCCATCCCTACGATGATAACGGCAACCAACCCTAGGGTTAGGCGAAAGGTCGCTGTCCGAAAAAGATCAATCCACAACACAAAGCTTAAACCCTGACCCGCGAATACTTTGAATAAGCGGGGCTTCACCAGTACCATCAACCTTGCGACGCAACTTCCCTATATGCACATCCACTAAATTCGTCTGGGGGATGAAGCGATAATTCCACACATCTTCAAGCAACATCGTCCGAGTCAGAACCATATTAGGGCGACGCATCATATATTCCAGCAAGCGGAACTCCCGTGGCAGGAGGTCAATCGCACGTCCCGATCGGCTTGCTCGACGTTCAATCAAATCAATTTCCAACGGTCCCACACGCAAAAGCGAGGCCCGGCCCTGCATAGGGCGTCGTAGCAAGGCCTCAAGGCGGGCTGCCAATTCTTCCATCGCAAAAGGCTTGCCGAGGTAATCATCCCCTCCAGCCTTCAAGCCTTTGATTCGGTCATCCACAGCAGAAAGAGCCGAAAGCACGAGAACAGGCATCATATAGCCTTGCTGTCGCAAGCTTTCCAACACGCTCAACCCATCCAGCTCTGGCAGCATCCGATCCACCACCATCACATCGAAATGAGAGGCACGCGCTACCTCTAGACCTTCCGTCCCTGTCGCTGCCCGCTGGACATCGTACCCTCGCCCTTCAAGGTTTGCGACAATTTCCGCTGCAAGACTCTCGTCATCTTCAATCAGCAACAGTCGGGCCGCAGCGCATTCATTCGTCTCTTCTACAAGATTTGTCTGCTCACTCACCGCCGCACTCTCCGCTCTCTGATTTTTCTGTCCCATCTATTCTTTATCCTGACGACAGTCGCATTCTCGCTTATGCCGAGCGATTATACGCGTTTCATGCCAATAGAAAATATAAAACCAGCTTTACGCTCTATCCAGCACGCGCTTAACCCTTCACGCGCTCGGCAACTGCTTTTCCAGCCGCTACAGCGCTCGCCCATGCCCATTGAAAATTATATCCCCCGAGCCATCCTGTCATATCGACAGCTTCACCCACGATATAAAGCCCTGGTACCGTTTTTGCTTCCATCGTTTGAGACGAGAGACACCGCGTATCCACCCCTCCGCGCATAACTTCCGCCTTGGCATATCCTTCCGTCCCCGCAGGGCTAACAACCCAGCGTGCCACGTGCTCTGCTAAAGCCCGTACAGCTTTGCCGGGCTGTTCAGCCAATGGACGCCCATCCAGCATTGTTTGCGCTAAGTGACGCGCCAATCGTATTGGGATCCCCTCCAGCAACGCCGCTCCATGAGCACGTGGGCGAGCCTTCATCACAGCTGTCATATCCTCCCAAACATCATGCCCCGGACGCAAATTGATCCAAAAGGACTGTTCTGCCGAACGATAAGAGGAAATCTGGAGAATCGCTGGGCCGGATAAACCGCGATGGGTAAAGACCATACCGTCCGTAAAACGCACACCCTTCTTTCCCAAAGAGGTCGTCACCGGTAGCGAGACGCCAGCAAGCTCTGGAAAGGGCTTCTCCAAGGTTAAAGGCACCAATGCGGGCATTGGTGCCACCACATCTAAGTCAAAATGACGCGCAATTTGTAACGCACTATCGGTAGCCCCTAGCTTTGGTAAGGCGAGCCCCCCTGTCGCTAGAACAACAGTGCGTGCTTTCATGATTCCTTGTGAGGTGTGCACCTGAAAGCAATGTCCATCATGAGACAGCTTTTGAAGCGCATGGCGGTAATAAAAACGGACAGCTCCCTTCGCACATTCCTTTTCCAGCATGGTGACAATCTGACGGGCAGACCCATCACAAAAAAGCTGCCCAGCCTCTTTTTCATGCCAAGCAATATGGTGCTTCTCGACAAGATTTAAAAAATCTCGAGGCGTGTAGCGCGCTAAAGCCGAACGCGCAAAACGGGGATTAGCCGACTGATAACGCTCCCAGCTGGTTTCAAGATGGGTAAAATTACAGCGCCCACCTCCTGAGATTAAAATCTTCCGTCCCGGCTCTGCTGCGTGATCTAACACCGCAACACGCACCCCACGCTGGCTGGCCGTGGCTGCCGCCATAAGCCCCGCTGCTCCCGCACCTAATACGAGAACATCCCACGCTGTCGTGCCCTTAGCACTCATTATGTCCGTCAAAAGTCGAGATCCGCATAATGAGGTGGCGGCGTAATCCCACTCACTTTATCGCTCAATAAGCTCCGAAAGCAGGGACGCGATTTTACCCGTGCATACCAATCCCGCACGGAAGGCGCATGCTTCCAGTTAATATCCCCCAAGAAGTCCAGCGCTGATAAATGAGCTGCCGCTGCGAAATCAGCGGCAGAAAGCGAAGGCCCCGCCAGCCATGTCCGCGTTTCAGCTAAATAACCGATATAGTCCAAATGGAAACGCAGATTTTTATAGCCTTGGCGCAGCACGTTTCCACTTGGAAGGCCTTGCCCAAATAGACGCTTCTCAACCTTCTCCCCCAACAAATTAACCGTTACCTCTTGTTGAAAAAGCCGGTCAAACCAGTCCAGCAAGCGTCGCACTTCCACACGCTCCCCAACCGTTCGTCCTAGCAAAGCTGTATCGGGATACACATCTTCTAAATATTCGCAGATAACGCGGGCCCCAGGCACGACAAGACCGCTTTCTTCGACCAAAACGGGAACGTCTCCTGCTGGGTTCAACGCATAAAAGGCCTCGTTCTGTTCCCAGACCTTTTCGATCACGAGCTCATATGGCAAACGTTTCTCACCGAGTAAAAGACGTGCCAAACGCGATTGCGGAGAGAGGGGTAGGTGGTGCAATATACGCATGATTCTTTTCTATGGCACTCCGGGGCTATGGAACAAGATACGTTCGGTAGATCTGATACAATAGAATGGTAAGCATTGCCTCATGTCCAGCTCCTCTGCCCCTTTGCAGTCTCAAAAGACCAGCGCTTCCACGTCGGGTGCGATGGCGATTCGTGCACGTGGACGCTCCTTTTTAGCGCTCATCCTGTCGCCCGAAGCGCCTCTTGAAGCATGGCTCAAAGGACTGGACGAACAAATGGTTCGTTCTGTTGGTTTCTTTAGCCGCCAGCCAATAATCCTTGATCTTGACCTTCTCTCTGCCGACACAGTTGGACTAAATACCCTTCAGAATGAGCTCAAAGAACGCGGGATTCGCTTAATCGGCATTGAAGGAGGTAACCGCGATTGGCCTGCCCTACAAGAATGGGATTGGCCTGCAGAGCTCAATGGGGGTCGCCCAAGTGGCCCCGTCACACTTCCCGAAAACACCGAAGATGAATCCTCTACCGTCTCTGACTTAAAAGAACCCCTTATCATCAATGGGCCAGTGCGTTCAGGGCAATCTGTACAAAATCCAGATGGAGACATTATTGTTCTAGGAGCTGTCTCTTCTGGTGCCGAGATTATTGCTGGCGGATCCATCCATGTCTATGGGCCGCTGCGTGGACGTGCCATTGCGGGTGTCGATGGACGGCCGCGAGCCCGTATTTACGCTGTGCGTATGGAAGCTGAACTTCTCGCTATTGATGGGTTTTACATGATCTCAGAAGAGATTGACCCGTCTTGGATCGGGCAAGCCGCCCAAGCACTTTTAGCCAATGACCATATCACCGTACGCTCTCTTCACTCAGAGCATCGTTAAACACTATGGAGTATGAAGAGACTGTGATAAATTTATTTACCAGCTCAATTTATTTTCTGGTAAGAAAAACTTATTAATTAACCGTGTAATGCTATCCTAGAGAATATATTCCTCAAGGGGTAGTACATTCGCCGGTATTTGGAGAGGGTTGATCGTTTCATGGCTCAAATCATTGTTGTGACCTCAGGTAAGGGAGGCGTTGGCAAAACGACAACAACCGCAGCACTGGGAGCAGCATTAGCTCGTAATGGACAGAATGTCGCCGTTGTCGATTTTGACGTTGGCTTACGCAATCTTGACCTCGTCATGGGTGTTGAGCGCCGTGTTGTATTTGACTTAATCAATGTTGTTCAAGGTGATGCGACCCTCCATCAAGCCCTGATTCGCGACAAACGCTGCGAAACCCTCTCCATCCTCCCGGCCTCCCAAACACGCGACAAAGACTCTCTCACTGCTGAAGGCGTCAGCCGTGTGATGGAAGAGTTGCGGGAGAAATTTGACTGGGTTCTCTGCGACAGTCCTGCTGGGATTGAACGCGGCGCTCAGCTTGCGATGCACCATGCTGATCATGCCGTTATTGTTACGAACCCTGAAGTCAGCTCGGTGCGTGACTCTGACCGCATTGTTGGCATGTTAGACAGCCGCACAGCACGCGCAGAACAAGGTGAGCGTGTAGAGAAACATCTCTTGTTAACACGCTACGATCCGGCGCGAGCAGCGCGCGATGAAATGCTGAGTGTTGATGATGTGATTGATATTCTTTCTGTCCCGCTTTTAGGGGTTGTTCCAGAAAGTGAAGATGTCCTGAAAGCGTCCAATGTTGGAGCGCCTGTTACCCTTGCGGCCCCAAACAGCGCACCTGCTAAAGCTTACTTTGAAGCTGTACGACGCCTAGAGGGTGAGGAACTTCCTGTTTCTATCCCTACAGAGAAACGCGGGCTGCTAGACTTTATTTTCAAAAAGAGGGGCGCATGAGTTTCCTAGATAATTTTTTCTCACGCAAGCGGCCCTCAAGCAGTACCGTTGCCCGCAATCGCCTCCAGATCCTCCTTGCACATGAGCGTGGCGTGAGCGGTGAAGATGATACAAATCTTTTACGCACGCTCCATCGTGAAATCTTGGAGGTATTGGCTCGTCATGTCTCGGTTGATCAGGACAATGTCAACATTAAGCTGGATCGTGGTCAAAACTGCTCAACTCTTGAGATTGACATTCAGGTTCCTGAAACTGGATTACGTGCTCAAGTATCAACTTCAGCTTCTGATCTCAAGTAACCCGATACCTCTTTCCTAACTCAGAACCCGATGAGAAGACTAACGATCTTTCATCGGGTTTTTTGTTGCTTAAAAACATACATCCTCACTAAACAGAAGGAACATGATGTTTTATCGCAACAATTTTAAGTATATCACGTTATAAAAGCTTCCTACCTCATTGTTATTGTCAGCTTTTCTTGATAAAAGATCATTTAAGTTCGTGCTATACAAAAACAACGATATAGCATAGTATTTTGTAGGCTGACCAAGGGAATTTCTGGTTGTGAATATACCAAACTCAGAAGACCCGTCTGTCTAATCCATCATGACCCGCATTGTGCAGCAGGATGCTCGTTTATGATTGCTCGTTTCCCTCTCTCATCATGCGCCGTTATGGCATTTTCCCTTTTGGGAACGAGCTGTTTAGCCAGCGCACAATCTGTCAAAAAGGCAACGCACGCACGGTCTGCGTCACGCTCTTCCCACGATAAAGCACTTCGTGAACAACGAGCCCCTACCCTGTCCGGTGGCAGTGAAAGTGTCATTGTCACAGGAACACGTGAGCTGGGGAAAAAAGCACGTGACGCTATTGCGCCAGTCGATGTTGTCTCCAGCAAACAACTGGCCCGCACCGGCCAACCAACGTTGCGCGATGCCATGCAACTGCTTCTGCCCTCTCTTACCGTTCCAACGGGCGGATTTGATACAGGTGCATTGACAGACTCTATTAGTCTGCGCGGTCTCAACTCTAACGAGACACTAGTTCTCGTTGATGGGCACCGGCGCCATACAACAGCGAATATTTACGCTGATGCAGGCCCTCAGCAGGGTACAACACCGACCGACATTGACATGATCCCCATGTCAGCCATCGACCATATTGAAGTATTGCGCGATGGTGCCTCTGCCCAATATGGCTCCGATGCTGTCGCGGGGGTTGTTAATATTATCCTCAAAAAGCAAAATCACGGGATCACGCTTCGTTCTAATAGCGGGATCACTAGCGAAGGCGACGGCTACCAGCAAGGGCTCTTCCTTGATGGTGGGCTTAACCTCAATAATCGCGGCTTTATCCATATTAGCGGTGATTTTGTCCACCAAGACCACGCTTTTCGCTCTGCTCCTGATAGCCGGACAGGAACGGACATTAACAAAGTCCTCAGCCAACCTGAGCAAACACGTCAAGCTGTAGCCATTAACGCTGCTTATGATCTGGCCGATCACTTACGGGCTTACGCAACGGCAACCTACGCACACCGCCATGCTGAGGCCTTCCAGAATTATCGCCTGCCCTCCTCGCTCAAATCCTATCCCGGCTACGCTGCCTTATATCCTGGTGGATATTCCCCCCTTCAAACGAATGAGGAAAATGATTTTGAAGTCACCGCTGGGTTAAAAGGGAAAAATCTTGGCTGGAACTGGGATATTTCCACAGTTTATGGGCGTGACTTTGATAATATTGGCCTCAAGCAAGATGCTAACACCGCCCTTTACCGCGATACAGGAGCTACTCCGCAAACATTCAACAATGTCCAAGGCTATAGCAATTCCCAATGGACGACAGGCCTTGACCTAAGTCGCAAACTCAACATCTCTATCTGGCCTCATAGTATCAATCTCGCCGGTGGCGCTGCTTATCGCTACGAATCCTATTCAATTGCGACAGGATCACCAGACAGCACCTATAAAGGGGGCACCAGCCTTGCCCTTTCCGGCACAAATGCTGGCAATGCCGGGAACTTTAACCGTGACGTCATCTCAGGTTATATTGATATTTCAACTCATCTTACCAAAAAATGGCAAGTTGATGCTGCGGGACGCTACGAACATTACACCGATGTCGGCAATACACAGACGGGTAAGATCTCCACACGCTATGATTTTACGAAACGTCTGGCCATTCGCGGCACATTTAGCAATGGCTTCCATGCTCCAACACTCGCACAAGAGCATTTCTCTGCTTTAACCATTTCCCCGACCGTAGCACGTGGCCTTATTGCGGCCAGCTCTCCCGGGGCTCTCGCGAGTGGGGCCCAGCGCCTCAAGCCTGAACAAAGCACCAGTGCTGAGGGCGGGATTATTGCCGAGCCTATTAAGAAACTTCATGTCACAGCAGATGTCTATCAGATTGATTTACGTGGGCGCATTTTACCCGGCGGCAATCTTTATGGTGACAGAGCGGCTACGATCCTAAGCAGCAACGGCTTTACACCGCCACCTGGTGTCTCGGGCAACAATCTTTCCACCCAATGGTTTGCCAATGTGGCCAATACCCGCACACAAGGGCTGGACATTACCGCCACCTACCCCACAGATTTCGGACGGTTTGGCCACGTGAACTGGGATGTTGCGATCAATCTCAACCGCACACGCTTACGCCATCAAGCTACTCGTGAGGATGGGAGCCCATTGCTGAACGCACCAAGCCGAGCCTATATCACAACCGCATACCCACGCAGTAAGATGATCTTCGGTGGTAATTGGACGTCACCCGGCGGCCAGTGGGTCGTGTCACTTCACGAAATACGTTACGGACAAACAACGTCTCAGCTCACCTATTATAAAAACAATAATACCTCTACAGCGTCCACAACCAACTATCTTCCGTTTCATAATAAACCGAAATGGACAACGAACCTCTCCTTAACCTACGCAATTAATAAGCATTGGAACGCAACTTTAGGGGGAAATAACATTTTCGCGGCTTATCCGACGAAAACACCTAAAGAGAACCGTTATCTTGGTGCGCCTAAATATTATATGAGTACGTCCCAACTCGGCATTAATGGGGGGTATTACTATCTTGATATTTCCGCGCGGTTCTAAATTACGAGAGCTTCAGATACAAAAAAGCCCGTCCTTTGAAAGACGGGCCTTTTTAAAACGCTTCTTTCGGTATCGGCCTTACAACTCAGCCCAGCTGCGTTGAAGATTATGGTACACATTCGTCAGACGAAGTACCTCCCCATCGCGCGGGCCGAACTTTTCCATCAGCGCCATAATGCTTTGGTCAAGATCAAACAAAATAGAGCGATGCTCTTGTGAACGAACCGTTGATTGTGCCCAAAAGAACGACGCCCAGCGGCTCCCTCGCGTTACGGGAGAAACACTGTGAAGGGCGGTTGTTGGATATACAATCATATCCCCCGCAGGCAAGCGAACCCTCTTTTCTTCAGATGGGCCGTAAAGCACGAGCTCTCCCCCATCATACTCATCTAAATCACTAATAAAGAGCGTGCTGGAAACATCCGTGCGAATACGCTGCCCCGTGCCGGGAATAGGACGCAAGGCGTTATCCACATGCGCCCCAAAAGACATCCCCTCATCATAGCGGTTAAAAAGCGGCGGGACGAGCCGCAATGGCAGCACCGCACTGTTATAGAGCGGATTGCTGCCTAATTTACGAAGGACAAAAGTCGATAGCTCACGCCCAAGCTCACTATCGGGCGGGATCTGCAGATTATTCTTTACAGAAGCCGACTGCCCCCCCGCTGTGTCCCGACCGTCAGCCCATTGCCCTTCACGCAAACGAGCCCGCAATGCTGCAAGTTCTTCAGCAGAAAGAACACCAGGAATGTGAATCATCATGACTTTCGTCCCTTCGGACAGAGTAAAATATAAAAACGAGCGCTTAGTAATCCATGCTCAAACGACCAAGGAAGGTCCGCCCCGGTGCTGGTGTGGCATAGCCGGAGAAGATGCTGCTGTAGTTCAAACGATTTGAGAGATTATACCCATTCAGAGACACACTCCAATGACGATCAAACCGATGCGACAACACGCTATCAAATTCCACATTCGCTGGCACGCGCGCTGTGTTGGCATTATCCAACCACACACCTTGGCGCCATGTCACGCCACCCCCAACGGTGAAGTTCCAAGGCTTATTGGGGAAGGCTTCATAAGCTGACCATAACGTTGCCTGATTATGTGGAACATACTGAATCATCTTCCCAACATTAGACTTCGTTGCAGAAGAGGTAACTTTCGGATCATAGAGCGCATAGGTCGCTGTGACATTCCATCCCGGCAAGATCATCCCACTCAGCGACAGTTCTAACCCTTGGTTGCGCTGCTGATCACCGGTATTAATTGTTGCATTCGCCACTGGATCCGTCGTTAATGCGTTGCTTTTATCAAGACGGAAGAGCGAGATTGTCGCCCCCAAACGATCATGCAGCAAGCTCATCTTACTGCCCACTTCATACAGCTGGGCCCGCTGTGGCTTGCTGGACGGTAACGTACCGCTTTGCTTCCCCGGCATGACCGGAACCGCCCCACTCGTCACATACATGCCCATCGGGGTCGTCGAGCTGGAATAGGTAAAATAGAACATCTGCCATTTATTAGGCGTCAGGATCAGGCTCGCCGTCGGATTGATGACATTCTCCGTATCGGGAATATGTATATCGGGGTTTGCAATAGAATTTTTGCCGTTCATATAACTCGCCGGGCCACCCGTCGCGTTATACTGGCTTTGCCAACGATCCCAACGGAAGCCACCTTTCACGGACAGCCACTTGGTAAACCACATCTGATCGTAGATGAAGATCCCCGTATCAAAGCCATAACCCGAGCTGTTCGCTTTCTTCCCAAGCCCTGGGATCACCGGCATAAAACCTGGATTATCTCCCGCTGCAATACGGTACACACCCCCTGCGGTACCACCATCAGGATGAAGCAAGTTCGCCTGTGGAACTGCTTTATTATACACATCCTGGCGACGACGATCATGAACATAGGACATGTCAAAACCCGCCACGAGCTGATGTTTAATAAAGCCCGTTTTGAAGTCCGCTTGCAAAGAAGCCACATTCTGAACAGACCAGCTCGACTGATGATAGGGCAAGGGCACACTATTGCCAGGTGTCGTGCGTTCAATCGCCCCAGCCCCTAGGTTGCCACTATTAATCGCATTGATACAACCGGCTTTGCACTGCACTTTTGAGGCTTCAAAATTGCGGCTATATTCTCCAAAGCGTAGATCATTATGAAACGTCAAATGTGAATTGAAATGATGAGTCAGACGCAATGTTTCCATCGTGTCGCTCGTCTTGTTCCGGTCTTGATCTTTCCCATACCAATTCTGCCGAGGCACGCCATATTCGGTGATTGGCCGTCCAACACTAGACCCACGCGCTGCCACAACGGGAACACCAAAATCAGGAACGCTCTCATCCGACAAATGCATGATTTGGAACACAAGCGTCGTTTTCGTACCAAGACCAAAACTGATGGACGGAGCAATTCCCCAGCGATGGTCATAAACGCCTTTACGCCCCACCACATTGTTGGAATTTCCTAAGCCTTCAATACGAAAAGCCGTATGCGCACCAAGACGTCGGTTGATATCCACCGTGCCACGATAATATTGCCCAGAACCACCACTGAAATCAGCACCTTCGTGATTTTGAAGGGTCGGGGCTTTCGTTACCGCGTTGATCGCACCACCCGTTGTGCCATTCCCAAAGACCTGCCCAGAAGGGCCTTTGATGACATTGACCGAATCATAATCAAAGTTATCACGTGTATAGACCCCGAAATCACGCAAGCCATCTTCATAAATATCGTTCTGAGCCGGGAAACCACGAATCAAAAACTGGTCGCCATTCAGTCCCCCAGCGCCTTCCCCAACAGAAGCGGCAATACCGGGAACATTCTTAAGTGCTTCATCCAGTGACTTCGCATTTTGCTGTTTCATCAGCTCACGCGGCACAACGTCAATCGTTTGTGCTGTATGCATCACATCTTGTGGCATACGCCCCATATCGTTGCTTGCCCGTATCGTATTAAACGGATGACCAACAACGTGAAGACGTTCAACCTCTTTTGAATCCATTGAAGAGGCGGAAGAGGTTGATTTTTCTGGCGTAGAAGCAGACTGCGTTGATGACGCCACTGAAGAGGAATCACGCTGAACATTAGCAGCTTCCCCATGAGCTGTCGCCGCCCCCCCTAAAGTGAGAACGGCCGAAGCTGGTTTTAAACAATGACGTATGAAATGGCTCATGAGAGGCTCCGTGAGGCCTGTTAACGAAAGACACAGCCTCTCTGTAAATGATAATTGTTCGCAGTTACAAGCATGATAAAAAGATCTTATCTTTCTGATAAGTTAGTGTTGCAAAAAAATAACAGTCTCTTTAATTGACAGGAAAATAGCAGCAATTCCCCAAAAAAAGAGAGGCATAGTTGCCTCCCTTTCCAATAAACACGATTAGTAACTGTATGAATTTAATTAATAGTCCATGCTTATCCGTCCAAGAAAACTTCTCCCCGGCGCCGGCGTCGCATAGCTTGAGAAAAGACTATTATAATTCAATCTATTAGAGAGGTTGTATCCATTAAGAGCGATGCTCCAGTGACGATTAAAGCGATGCGAAAGCATACTATCAAATTCCACATTAGCCGGAACACGAGCCGTATTTGCATTATCCAACCAGACGCCTTGGCGCCAGGTTACCCCTCCACCAATCGTGAAATTCCATGGCTTGGAAGGGAAAGCTTCATAAGCCGTCCATAACGTCGCCTGATTATGTGGAACATATTGAATCATCCTCCCCCGTTCAGCCGCACTCGAAGAGGATGTAATCTTTGGATCATAGAGAGCATAGGTCGCCGTCACATTCCAACCGGGTAAAATCATCCCCCCAAGGGACAACTCTAACCCTTGGTTGCGTTGCCCATCACCTGTCGCAATTGACTGACCTGATGACGCATCCGTGGTTAACGCATTACTCTTATCAAGACGGAAGAGTGAAATTGTTGCCCCAAGCCGATCATCAAGAAGGCTCATTTTACTTCCAATCTCATACAGTTGAGCACGCTCTGGCTTGTTGGCCGCACTTTCCGTCCCTGGGCGCACCGGGATAGATCCATTGGTGACATACATCCCCATCGGCGTCGTTGAGCTGGAATAGGTGAAGTAGAACATCTGCCACTTATTGGGCGTTATAATCAGGCTCGCTGAAGGATTCAGCACATTCTGTGTACTGTCATTATGAGCATTAGCTTGGCTAGGATTACCCCCAAAAGAGCGATACTGCGTTTGCCAACGATCCCAACGGAACCCGCCTTTGACCGATAGCCATTTGGTAAACCAGATCTGGTCATAAAGGAAAATACCGGTATCAAAGCCGTAGCCGTTACTATCTGGTTTTTGCCCTACCCCTTTGAGATTACTTAAATTCTTCCACGCTGACCCTGAATCCGCACGAACTTTATTTAAGTTCCCAACATTATGAGGATTAGGGTTGAGGAGATTTACTTCAGCCGTCGGGTTTAGGAACGTGTATTGCTGACGTTTGTCATGAACATATTCCATATCAAACCCAGTAATAAGCTGATGTTTAAGAAAACCTGTATGGAAATCCGCCTGCATAGACGCCACGTTCTGCACAGACCAGCTCCATTGTTTATAGGGGATGGGGCCCCCACCCGCTCCATGATTGGTATGTTGACTACGCGGGACGGTCGCACTCGCAGGGTCTGATCCAAAAAGCGCTCCACAGGTTGTTCCACCACCACAATCTAAATTAGACGCCGTATAGTCACGACTAAACTCACCAAAACGTAAATCATTATGGAAGGTAATATGGGAGTTCATATGATGCGTTAGCCGCATCGTCTCCATCGTATCACTGGTTTTATCCTCATCCTGAGGCTTACCGTACCAATTGCTGCGTCGAACACCATATTCGGTAATGGGACGGGCTACACTATCACCCGGCTTTTTAATCGCTGGAACACCATAATCAGGCACACCATGATTGGACTGGTGCATAATCTGAAAGACAACCGTTGTGTCTGTTCCCAATCCAAAAGCAACAGATGGCGCAATCCCCCAGCGATGAGAGAACACGGTGTTACGCCCAACCTCGTTATTGGAATTACCCATCCCTTCAATACGAAAAGCCGTATGCGCCCCTAAACGCCGGTTAATATCCACTGTTCCACGATAATATTGCCCCGAACCACCACTAAAATCCGCTCCTGCATGATTTTGAAGCGTCGGAGCCTTTGTCACCGCATTGATAGCTCCTCCGGTCGTCCCATTCCCAAAGACTTCTGACGACGGCCCTTTAATGACATTGATGGAATCATAATCAAAATTATCGCGTGTATAGACACCAAAATCACGCAACCCATCTTCATAAATATCATTTTGTGCAGGGAAGCCACGGATCAGAAACTGATCACCACTCATCCCCCCTGCACCTTCACCCACAGAGGCAGTAATGCCAGGGACACTTTTTAATGCTTCATCTAATGACTTCGCATTTTGCTGCTTCATTAATTCACGTGGGACAACATCAATAGTCTGCGCCGTATGCATAACATCTTGAGGCATTCGTCCCATATCATTACTTGTATGCAATGTATTAAATGGATGACCCACAACATGCACACGCTCAACAGTTTGAGACGTGACAGAAGATTTCTGCGTTGAATGATCGACCGATACAGAATTTGAACGGCGCGACTGATCATTGGAGGAAGACAGATCGCGTTGTGCTGTAGCGGGCTCACCATGCGCCACGGCAACCCCGCCCAACGATAAGACAGCCGAAGCCGGTTTTAAATAATGACGGATGAAACGACTCATAACAGGCCCCGCGCATCGGCAAAGAGAGAACACGGAACGCTGATAAGTGATAATAGTTCTTAATTTCAATTAACTTGATGTAAAAAAAAATTCAACAAACTCTTCTTGCCATAAAAAAGACACGAAAAAACAACGAGAAAATCCTATTTCTCGTACCCATGTCACTTTATCTTGTAGGGATAATAAAACGCTCTTTAAGCGACTGTTCCAGCACGTGGATGACATAACCGGACAAGATGCCGACGGCATTCCATCGCATCTGACACACCACCGCTCTGCTTACACACCCACTCTAAATGCTGTGTATCGCTCGCAGCGCACTTTAATGCCTCATAAGACCAACGGTCTAGCGCCCGACCAAACACTTCTTTACGACGGAAAAAAACAGGCGGCTTCAAAGCCCCCATCGCTTCTACGCGAGATTTTCCATCTTTCATCGCAAGATGTACCTGCTGTAAGCGCTCTAATACATTAAGCGTTACCCGGGCAAAAGCAATCGCATTCGCCCCATCAGCTAGAGCTCTTTCTAACGAACGATCTGCGATAAACCGATCTCCCGCTAAAGCCGCATAAACAGCATCATCTAAAGAGGCACCACCAGAATCACCTACAGAATGATGAACATCCTCTAAAGTGAGACGACCATTTTCCCCTGCATAAAGACGAAGCTTCTCAAGCTCTCCACGCACCAACGTACGATCAGCCCCCAGATGCCCCATCAGCCAAGCCAAACCATCCCGATCAATCGTAATACGATCTTCAGAAAGCGTGTCTGTCACGGTGCGCGATAAAGCCCGCCCTTCTTCAGGATAGCACCCGATTGCCGCAATTTTCTTGTGTTTTTCAGCTAATGTACGAAGCTTCGACCGCGGCCCTAGCCCCCGCCCTTCAAGAACAATCAGCGCATCACTCTCTTGCTTCAGCAAGCGCTCCAGCATCGGCGCGATTCCGTCTTGAGCCTCGCGCAACCACACCACACGGCGCCCGCCCGTTAACGAAAGCGCTAAAGCTTCTTCCTCAAGCCGAGACTGTTCGTCCCCCTCCAAACGTGCCAGACGAAAAGGATCTTCCAAATCATCCACAATCTGACGTACAGCGGCAACCGCGCGTTCTCGGATCAACCCAGCATCATCACCATAAAGCAACACAGCACGCCACGAACTGATCTCTTTCATCACACGCGCAACAGTGCGTGCGTCAATCTTCACCGGGGATGATCCTCTCCCGTTGCCGTATCCGATCCATTCCAATTCGAGCGCCCGGTCGCAGAGGCTGGGAAACCATCGGAACCAATATATTGCAACGGCGTTCCTCTATTATCCGGCGGCATAGAATCCGTATCTGGCACCTCGGCTGTATCAACCTTTTGTGCAGCACCGGGAGCAACATGACTGCGGAACCAGATCGCAACCTGTTGCACTGTATCATGCGCAAGATTTTGCGCGACACGCTGCTCAACGGTCTCATCATTCAATGATTGAGAGAAATATTGCTCAATCGTCGGATTATACCCATCCAATGTCCGTGCATTACCTTCAGCTAGCAACTTAGGCGACGCACCAACCGTGTAGAGACGCCAATTCGCTAAACCGACAAGGCGTGTCCGGCCTGACGTATTGTCTTGGTGAATATCAACCGCTTCGAAGGAGGTGTGCCCATCCACCTGCAATGTATAGCCATCTGGATGTTCAGGGTCTGACCCCGCCAGCTCTTGTTGCAGCTGCAGGCGCATTTCCTGTCCGAAACGCGTCGGAATATTCGCAACATAAACCCGTTGCAATTCACGTGAAACGCGCACTGACTGCTTAGATTGCGTACCATAAAGAGGCTGAAAACCGCACCCTCCCATTAAAGGCATCGTGCCAAGCATGACCGCAAAAGCGGCAAGCGACAGATAACGGCTCATACTTAGCACCTCCTTTTAGCCGGCAACGACAAAGTTAACGATACGGTTCGGAACATGAATTTCCTTCACGATCCGCTTACCCTCAAGAGCTTTAGCCACGTTCTCATCGGCCTTTGCTTGGGCAAGAACATCCTCTTTAGGAGCATCCGGAGCGCAAATGATCGTTCCACGTAATTTCCCGCGCACCTGCACCGCAATCGTGACCTTATGAACGGCAAGCAACGCTTCTTGCGCCTCCGGCCAAGCACGTTCCACCACGAGAGCTCCGTCTGGCTCCAGCAATGCCATGAGCTCTTCCGCTAGATGCGGCATCATAGGCGCAATCAGCAACGTCACAACATGGGCTGCCTCACGGCGTGCTGCAGCGATCCCCTCACCGCCTTTCTTCTCGGCCTCACCAAGGGCTGAAGACAGTTCATGCAAACGCGCAACGGCAACATTTGGTGTGAAATTCTCAAGCGCTTCTGTCACAGCGACAATGGTACGATGCGTTATATGACGCAAATCAGCCCCAGCCTCACCATGAGTTGCCTCACGCGCATCACGCTGCGCAACGTCACTCACTTGACGATAGAGCTTCTGCATAAAGCGTGCCGCCGCTGCAACACCCGCTGCCGTCCATTCCATATCACGCTCTGGAGGACTGTCAGACAAGACAAACCAGCGCGCTGTATCGGCCCCATAATGGCTAATAATATCAACAGGGGATACCGTATTACGCTTCGATTTGGACATTTTCTCAGAACGACCAACCGTGACGTCTCGGCCCGTCTTCTTAGAAACAACGACATCGCCGCGTTGTTCAACTTCTTCAGGATAGAGCCACTGGTCACCATCTCGGTAGCTCTCATGAGTCACCATGCCTTGGGTAAACAAGCCACTAAATGGCTCATCAACATCAAGATGGCCCGTCTGCTTCATCGCACGGGTGAAGAAACGCGCATACAGCAAATGCAAGATCGCATGTTCCACACCGCCGATATATTGATCGACCGACAACCACCCATTAACAGCATCCGCCACAGTCGGCGTCTTGGCGTGAGGGCTTGTATAGCGCGCAAAATACCAGGAGCTATCAACAAACGTATCGCACGTATCCGTTTCACGCTGCGCTGGTTTGCCGCATGATGGACACGCAACATGCTTCCATGTTGGGTGGTGATCCAGCGGGTTCCCGGGCCGTTCAAAAGAAACATCTTCTGGCAACGTCACAGGAAGCTGGTCATCAGGAACGGGTTGGGCACCGCATGAATCACAATAAATAATGGGGATCGGACAGCCCCAATAGCGCTGGCGGGAGACACCCCAATCACGCAAGCGCCAATTCGTCACACCCTGCCCAGCACCAATTTTTTCCAGATGCTCAATGGCAGCACGGATCGCATCCTTCGTGGATTTTCCCGTTAAAAACCCTGAATGATACAACGTGGCAGGCCCGGTAACGGCCTTTTCCCCCAACGTAAAGCTCGCCTCATCCTCACCTGTTGGCAGCAACACAGAAGGAACGGCCAAATCATACTTACGGGCAAAGTCTAGATCACGTTGATCCCCACAAGGGCACCCAAAAACAGCACCCGTGCCATATTCCGTCAGCACGAAATTGGCGATCCATACGGGCGCCGTCTGTTCAGGATTGAATGGGTTAGTCACGCGCAACCCTGTATCAAAGCCTCGCTTTTCCGTCGTGCTAAGCGCTTCTTCAGACGTACCAACGCGACGACATTCCTCAACGAAAGCAGCTGCGTCCGAATTTTCTTGAGCAATTTTTTGCGCCAGAGGATGGTCTGCCGCAATGCCAATAAAGCTCAACCCAAATAAAGTATCAGGCCGTGTAGTGAAGACCTCACACGCATCCCCTTCACTCTCATACCCCTCGGGAGGATGATGAAGTGGGAACCGAACCTTAGCCCCTTCAGAGCGACCTATCCAACGCTCCTGCATCGTTTTAACGCGCTCAGGCCACCGATCCAGCTTTTTGAGCGTTTCAAGTAAAGGCTCAGCAAAGTCCGTGATTTTGAGGAACCATTGTGAGAGCGTCTTTTTCTCAATCAATGCGCCTGAACGCCAACCACGTCCGTCAACGACTTGCTCATTCGCCAAAACTGTTTGATCAACCGGATCCCAGTTCACAGCCGCGTCACGTCGTTCAACCAGACCGCCCTTGAGCATGTCCAAAAACAGCTTTTGCTGTTGGCCATAATATTCTGGCTGGCACGTTGCAATTTCACGCTTCCAATCCAGCGAAAACCCTAAACGCTGCAATGTCTCACGCATTGTCGCGATGTTCTGCATCGTCCAAGTACCAGGGTGAACCCCCCGTTCACGCGCTGCATTTTCTGCAGGCAGGCCAAATGCATCCCACCCCATTGGGTGAAGCACCGCATAGCCTTGTGCACGCTTATACCGCGCCACCACATCACCCAACGTGTAGTTGCGCACATGCCCAACATGAAGTTGCCCCGAAGGATAAGGGAACATCTCTAGGACATAATATTTAGGCCGATCCGCAGGCGGCACGTCGGGGGCTTCAAAGCTTTTCGCCTCATCCCAGCGTTTTTGCCAAAAAGGCTCACGGGCATGAAAGTCAAATGTCGAAAGTTCGTGAGGGGTCATATCGCTCATGGAAATTATTTTTTACCACCATTTTCAGCACGCAACTGCCGAGCACGTTCTAAAATACGCGCTGTAATGTCAGACGTTGTATTAGGCGCAACAGGCGTATCTTGCCATTCACCACCGTTCAGCCGTGTCTGACGGAAAATTGTTACACGCAGCGCATCAGAACGCAGCCTACGATCCAGCACATAAGCCGCAATCTTAAAGCGCTCATCCGTAGAGCCGGGTGGTTGATACCAGTCTGTTAGAATAACGCCCCCAGCGGCATCGGCTGAAGACATTGGCATAAAGGAAAGCGTATCAATCGCACCGCGCCAAAGATAAGCATTCACCCCACCACGGAGCTGGTCACTGCCCCCTTGCGCCCCACGATCAACACCTAAAAGATGATTACGTGGTTGGGAGAGCGCTGAAGGGTCTCGAGAACCACCACAAGCACTTAACCCTCCTAGGGCCATCACTGCCAGTAAGGACAAAGCCCTTACGCGCCGATCCTGCGTGACGCACAACGAAAGAGAAGACAAGCAAAGACGAGGGGTAAGTGACATTCGGGACATGCACATCCTGCTGGGCCGTGCCAAGGCCGGGTCACGAGCGGGAGCTTTCAATCTGGCACAATTGAAAACTATACAACTATCCTCTCCTTCATATCGCGCCCTTTCGCTTAGGCCAAGCGCATATACCGCAGATTGCAAGCAAATCTTCTTCTTTTTCTCATCAATGAGGCCATATTCAAGCCGGCTCAACACCTATCTGAAGGTCAACACTACTGTTTTGTGAATGATAAATATATTGCGCACTTATTAAAACAATACGCCTATTCCCACTTGCGCTCCATGCCAAGAAAGAATACTGAACTCCTGCGTGTCCGCGTAGCTCAGCTGGATAGAGCACAGGATTCCTAAATAAAATTGGGCGCTAGGATCATGGGAAACCGCCTAGTGGATTCGCTCAAATTCGGGGAACGCTACCGCCAGCTATGACTGGCTATGCCAATCCCGAGCCAAGCCTGACAGCACGTCAGGAAGGTGTAGAGACTGTACGGGCGATACCTTGGGCTGATGCCTGTGGTAAAGAGACAGTCCAGACCACAAACATCGCGCTCTTCCCGAGCCGATGGCAGCGAAAGCTGACGTGGTATGAATCCTGGGGCCGAGGGTTCGAATCCCCCCGCGGACACCAACAATTTCCGCCCTATACTTTAAGTAAATTTCCTTGATTCTAGGTTCATAGAACCTTATTTTGAACATAGTCAGGCAGTTATGTTGTATGCACGCCCCGCTTTTCTGGGATGTTTTTTTTCGCCAGCATATCAAGGAAGTATGAAAGCAGGAGCAGACGAACACCCTGTATGAGCGTCATTAGCAGCAATCAGCCCATCCACCTCCCCAACCTGCATCAACTGGGGAGTAACCTTTATTCTCTCGCTTCTTAGCTAGGAGATAAAATTTATGCGTTTTCGGCACCATAGAGACCCCGAACTTGGAGGCTTTGACCGCAGTATTACCTTTGGATCCACTCGATTCTTCGGAGTACGCGGTGCTGATTCTGTTTTTGTCAGTGGCGCTGGTCGCCTTAATGATAAAGCGGCCGGTGCCGTTGTATCCGCAGCAGGTGGAACCATCAATGGCGGTTACGCCGTGGATAGTGCGTTCATTGCTGGCATAAATGGTGGTGCCGTCTACAACGCATCCGCAGGAAGCAACGCCTCTGTTGACGCTTTTAATCAAGGCTATTCTTATGGTGCCACGGCAGGATCGTCAGGTGCTATTGCAGCTGCCTCGCTCATAGGGCCTCCGGTTGATGGAGCGGGCACTGCTTACAATCCACACGTCCTTAGCGGTGGGTATGCTCTCGCCGGCGGGGCCCCCAATCTGGTCGTTAAAGGGTACAGAGTGCAGGGCTCTGGGGGGCTTATTTCTGGTGGAACGTTTGATTCGGGCTCCCAAACGGTTGTTGGTAACGGCGGAACCGCTATCGGTGGGAATAATAGCGGTGTCCAGTGGGTTCAGAGTAACGGGCAAACGTCGGGAGGAATTTTTACAGGCTCTGGCGCTACTCAGCTTAACAATGGCGGGATTACTTCCTTTTCCACAGCTATTAGCGGTGGGCTGGTACAAGTGTCCGGCGCTAAGGGCGTAGGCCTGACTGCAATGCAGGGCGGTACTGTTGCAGTGCAAGGCGGTACATATCAGGGCGTGCTTGATGGTGGTATATACGGCACGCCGGTCGTCGGTATGTACGCCAGTGGCTACACTTCAGGCGATATCGTACAGCAAGGCGGAACGGAAGTCGTTGGCTCTGACGGCCGAACGACCAGCTCGCAAATCACCTCTGGTGGACAAGGAACCATTCTTAATGGCGGCACCGCCATGGCTGTAAATGTCAGTGGCGGGACAGAGCTAGTGAGTTCTGGTGGCATGATCACCACCGGGACGGCAGTTGGTGGTGGGACAATCAACCTTCTCTCCAGCGGAACCGCGAACAACCTCCTTGCTTCCACAAATGGGACCGTCCAAAATAATGGCGGCTCTGTCACAAACGCAGTCACTCTTACTCAAAACGGTATCGCTGATACGCTTAATGGAGGAACAACGAACAATTACCTCCTATATGGCGGCACTGCCATGGCTCATAGCGGTGGGTTTGTTAATAACTTCTCCGTTAACGGTGGTACTGGGCAAGTCTTCTCTGGTGGTGCGGCAGGCACCATGGCCATCAACGGCGGTACTGGCAATATCTACCAAGGGGGGCTCGCAAATACAGTCAATCTTTCCGCAGGAACCGGTGAAGTCTTCCAAGGTGGGAGTGT